>NZ_VDFW01000002.1 GCF_006152065.1 Amycolatopsis alkalitolerans | reverse complement strand
GTGTCCGCGTGCTCCAACTCCTGGGCATGCGGAATGATCTCCTTGTCCACGAACGAACGGACGGTGGACAGGATCTCGACCTGCACCTCGGTGAGGCCGACTGTCTGGGCCAGGCGGGCCATACGGAAACTCCTCGAGTTCGAGCCGACCGTGTGGTCAGCGGGATGGGCTACCGGGCGGCACGGGTGAACGCTCTTCGAGCAGTTCGATGAGCTCGCCGTCCGGGCCGTAGGCGTAGAAGCTGCGGTGGCGGCCCAAGTCCACCGGTTCACTCACGGTCACCACCCCGGCTGACGTCAGTTCTGCGCGCACCGCGTCGACGTCGTCGACCTGCAGAGCGACATGGGCGAGACCGATGTCCGCCGGCCTGCGGACCCCCGTCGGCACCTGACCGGCAGGCGATCGGTAGGACACGAGCTCGACCCGGTCGGGCCCGGCGGCGAGGAGCGCCCACGATCCCCGCAGGACTTCGTCGTCATACCCGGTGACGGTCGCCATTCCCCCGATGCTTTCGATGGCCGGCTGCGTCGCGACCACGGTCAGTCCCAGCCGCTCGGTATAGAAAGCGATGGACCGCGCCAGGTCGGACACGCTGATCGCGACGTGGTTCACCCCGGACACCCGCGACCGGGTCCGGGTCGCCGATCCGCGAGAACCCGCCGTATCCGCGATGTCGCGCAGAAACGGCAACGACTGATCCACGGGCCGTCGCACGCAGCCGACGATCTTCCAGGTTCCCTCGACCTGGCGCAACGTCCACCTGTTGAACTGCAGGCTGAACCCGCTCGGGTCGTCGTTGCCTGCCGTCCGGAACACGACGGCGTACGAGTCGACCTGCGCGGTGCCTTCGCTGACCTCGACCGTCCGCGGTCCACACAGGTGGTGCTGCATGCGACCGCGGAGGGCACGCACGGTGCCGTTGTCGACGAGTTCCGTGCGCAGCCGCTCGCGACCCGCGATGCGCGTGGTCGCCGCCGGGTCGCCCGATTCGTAGTCCGGGACGTCCATGAACGCGTCCTCGCAGAACAGATCGAGCCAGGCCGCTACGGCGCCACAGTCGCTGTAGAAGCCATAGCGGGACAGCAGGTCCTCGATGTCACGAAGGGCGCACAACTCCGCGAGCTCGCGCCGGAGCTCGTCAAGTCCGGAAGTCAAGGTCATCGCCATCCCTCAGGTGGTCACGGGACTGCGCAGCGTCAACCCGCCGTCCGCGTAGACGATCTGCCCGGTCACCCAGTCCGTCTGGAGCATCGCGGCGACCGCCTGTGCGATGTCCTCGCCCCGGCCGTGGCGTTGCTCGATCGGGACGTGCTTGACGATCTCCGACGCGAACTCCGCCGGACGTGCGTCGGACTTCTTCGTGACCCCCGCATTCGGCCGGCTGGGGCCCCGCATCGGGGTCTCCATCAGTCCGGGGCCGACCGCGTTGACCCTGATCCCGAGCGGACCCAACTCGGCGGCAGCGACCCGCGTCAGCTGGTTGAGCGCCGCCTTCGACGCCGAATACGCCGCGAGCCCGGGCTCGGCGACCGGGCCCGAGGAAATGCTCGAGACGTTGACGACGGATCCGGGGCGGCGGGCATCGGAGAGGCGCCGCGCGAAGGACCGCATGCAGTTCGCGACGCCGACGACGTTGGTCCTGAGTACGCGCTCCCATGTTTCGGGCGCAGTGAAGACCTCGTCCCATTCCGTGCCCGTGGCCGACGTCGCCAGCGGGCTGAACCCACCGGAAACGGCGGCCACCGTCACCAGAATCGCGGGGACACCCCACCGGGCGACTGTCTGCTCCATCGCCGCCTCGACCGATTCCGCGGAACCGACATCACACGAGATCACCCCGTCCTGGCCGCCCTCGACGTAGAGGTCCCACGCCACCGGACGAGCCCCATGCTTGGCCAGCAGGGCGATCACACTCTGGCCGATCGCACCGGTACCACCGGTGACCACGGCAACCGCGCCGTCGATTTCCATTCGCTCCTCCATCGCCCACGGCCAGCTGCGCGGGCCTCGAATTGTGGTGCACTAACTCAGAAACGGCACCCGTCGACGGGGATGAGCGCACCGCTGACGAAGCGCGCCGCATCGGACGCGAGGAACGCGACCACACCGGCGAGGTCCGCCGGCACACCCGGTCTCCTGAGCGAGGTCCGGTCCAGCAGCGCCCGGTACACCGGGTTGCTCGCGATCGCGTCGGCGGTCACGTGGCGGTCGTCCACGATCAGCCCCGGAGCGATCGCGTTCGCACGGATGTTCCACTCGCCCCACTCGCGCGCCATGTACCTGGTCAACACGACCAGCGCACCCTTCGCGACACCGTATGCGGCCATCCCCGGGGCCGGGAAGGCGGTGCCGGTGGGTGAGCTGATGTTGACGAACGCGCCACCACCAGCTGCCGCCGGTGATCAGCACTACCTTGCCGTCCAGCTTCGATGCCACCGCCACCTTCTCATCCAAGCTTGCTCGGTTCCAACCTTCAAGCATAACTACACGGCAGCGCTGACCGGCTTGCGAGCAGCCCTTCGCTCAAGTTATGATTTCTATGTATTAACATAATTGGGCGCGCATTGCTACGCTGGTGAAGCGGCTCCCACACTCGGTCTGTGGATGGTGATCAACTTTGTCTCAGGATCTCAACGGCTCAACCGGTCCGCGCGTTCAAGAGGTGCTGAAGCGGGAACACCGGGATGTGCCGGAAGTCCTGCGCCGCGAGAGCGCGACCGATCTCGGCGTCGAGGCGATCCCCATCGATCGGTATCTCTCCCGCGAGTTCCACGAGCTCGAGGTCGAGAAGGTGTGGCGCAAGGTCTGGCAGATGGCCTGCCGCGAGGAGCAGATCCCCAACGTCGGCGACCACGTTGTGTACGACATCGTCGACGACTCCTTCCTCGTCGTGCGGACCGGCCCGCACGAGATCAAGGCGTTCCTCAACGTCTGCCTGCACCGTGGCCGGCGGCTGCGCACCGAAGGCGGATGCGTGCCGAACTTCCGGTGCCCGTTCCACGGGTTCACCTGGAACATCGACGGGACGTTCGCCGAGAACCCGAGCGGCTGGGACTTCCCGCAGGTCGATCCGGAGCGCTTCAGCCTGCCGCAGGTGAAGGTCGGCAGCTGGGGCGGCTTCGTCTTCATCAACATGGACCGCAACGCGGCACCACTGGACGTGTACCTGGAGACCCTGCCCGACCACTTCAAGCACCGCCCGCTGGAAGACCGGTACACCTCGATCCACATCGCCAAGATCATCCCGGCGAACTGGAAGGTGACCGCCGAGGCGTTCCTGGAGTCCTTCCACCTCATCGCGACCCACCCGCAGCTGCTGGGCAGCACGGCGGACGAGAGCACGGAGTACACGGTGTGGCCCGACCAGCGCCACATCAGCCGCGCGATCACGGTCGCGGGCTACTCCAGCCCGCATATGAAGGGCACCGACGACGACACCATCATGGCCAACTACCTGCTCAACCGGCAGTACTACGGGCGGGCGATGGAGGGCCGCGACCTGGTGGCGGACGACCTGAAGGTCGCCGACGGGCAGACTCCCCGTGAGTTCATCGCCGAGCAGCTCCGCACGCAGCTCAAGCCCCTGCTCGGGGACGACGCCGCGGAAACCGCGACGGACTGCGAAATCCTGGATCCGATCGCCTACACCGTCTTCCCGAACTTCGCGCCGTGGATGGCCGCGGGCCCGTCACTGGTGTACCGCTTCCGGCCCAACGGCGACGACCACGAGACGTCCATCCTCGACGTCATGTTCCTCAGCCCGTATCCCCCCGGCACCGAACGCCCGAAACCCGCCAAGGTCAAATGGCTTCGGGAGGACCAGGAGTGGACCGACGCCGAGGAACTCGGCCGGCTGGGCCCGGTGCTCAACCAGGACGCGAACAACATCCCGGAGGTCCAGCGAGGCATGAAGGCCTTGCGGCACTATCGCCGGGGCCTGATGATGTCGCGCTACCAGGAATCGCGTATCCGCCATTTCCACAAGACCCTGATGGAATACATCAATCAGTGACCGTCTTCTTCGGCGATCGGAACAATGAGAGGAAGACCCATGCAGGTCAGGCATCCCCTATACAACCAGGTGTTCGAACAGCAACCAGACGGCCTGGTCCGGGTCGAGGACCTCGACGCCGGCACGATCGGCTACTTCGACCGGCGTGGACACCACATCCGCGGTGACCTCACCTGGGCCGACCCACAGCTAATCGACTGGGTAGGCGGCAGGCCACTACCCGTCGCGAAGCAGGCCTGACAGCCTCTCCGCTCCCCTTCCACGTCAGAAAGGGCGTTCCCCGGGCGGGGAACGCCCTTTTCGGGCAACTAGCCGGCACTCTTCCTGGTCAGTGCGTCGAGATCGGCCAGGTCGGCGGCGGAGGGCTGCCACCTCACCGCACGCACGTTGGCGCGCACCTGGTCCGCGCTGGTCGCACCCGCGATGACCGACGAGACCGCCTGTTGCGCGGCCAGGCCACCGATCGCGACGTCGAGCAGCGAGAGCTCCCGTTGCCCGGCGAACGCCTCGAGCGCCTCGATCGCGTCGAACGTCTCGTCACGAAGGACGGACTGCAAGCCCCACGCCTGTATCCGGCTGCCCTCCGGAACATCCGCACCACGGCGATACTTGCCGGTCAGCAGCCCGCTGGCGAGCGGATAGTACGGCAGCAGCCCGATCCCGTACTCACGAAGCGCGGGCACCACATCCTGCTCGATATCGCGGCGCAGCAGGTTGTACTCGTTCTGCGCACTGACGAAATGCTCGAATCCGCGCTGCCTGGCCGTCCACTCGGCGTGCGCCACCTGCCACCCGGTGAAGTTCGAATGCCCGAGGTAGCGGACCTTTCCCTCATGCACAAGGTCGTCGAGCGTGGACAGTGTCTCCTCGATCGGGGTGAGCGCGTCGGGCCGGTGCAACTGGTAGAGATCGATCCAGTCGGTTCTCAGGCGGCGAAGCGAGGCTTCCACCGCCCGCCGGACATAGCGCCGTGCCCCTCGGGCGTTCCAGTCATCGCCGTTGTCGTTGCCCAGCCGCCGCACATCGCTGCCGAACTTGGTGGCGATCACGACGTTGTCCCGGTGCCCGCGCAGGATCTCCCCGAGGCGTTCCTCCGACGCGCCATAAACGTCGGCCGTGTCGAACAGGGTGATCCCCGCATCCAGAGCAGCGTGCACAACCTCCCGGCTCGTGTCGAAGTCGAGCTTCATGCCGAGGTTGTTCGTGCCCAGCCCGACGACGGACACCACGAGGCCGGATCTGCCGAGGCGGCGCAGCGGCATGTCCACTTGTCCACTCACCTTCCCGCCGGCCGGCCGCCGGACGACCGCTCGATCTCCTTGCGGTAGTAGCCATAGCGCGCGGTGAGACCCAGCAGCACCACGCCGACCAGCCTTCCCTCCCGGTGGTAGCCGACGGCGGCCTCGCCGCCCAGCTCACCTTCCAGGACTCGCACGTCGTCGCCACCGAGCCCGGGTGCCCCGAACGCTTGCAGCCGGATGGATGCCTGGTGGCTCCAGAACGAAGGCACCGGCGCGAAAGCATCGCCACAACCCGCGCCGCGCAGGTGGGCCGCGAGCACCTGGCCTGCTCGTTTGGCCGTGTCGACGGCCGTGACCCAATGCTCGACTCGCCGGGGAACCTCGTCGAACAGCGCGTTCGGGAACCGGGCGACGTCCCCGCACGCCACCACGTCGGGCCGGTGCTCGACCCGGAGGTGCTCGTCGCAGCGGACCCCGTCGGACAGGTCCAGCCCATTGCCGCTAAGCCATTCGACGTTCGGCCTGCTGCCCACCGCTTCGAGCACGGCGTCGGCCGCGATCTCCGTCCAGTCCGCGAGCACGACACTGCGCACCCTGGCCTCGCCGCGGAACTCCACCGGGACCGTGCCGAGGTGGAACAGCACGCCCAGCGCTTCCAGCCGGCGCCGTATCTCGGTACCGACGAGCGGACCGAGCGGCCGTTCGATCGGCACGGTTTCCGGTGCGACCACGTGGGTTTTGACGCCGCGCGCCGCCGCCGCGGCGGCGACCTCACAACCGATGAAACCGGCGCCGATGACGACCAGCGACCGCACCTCATCGAAAGCCGACAGCAATCTGTCGCGGTCCTCGAGGCTACGCAACACGTACCGGCCGGCAGCGGGCTCGGGGAGGTCGAGCCTGCGCGGGCGCAGACCGGACGCGACGACGAGCCCGGTCCAGGACAGCACGTCGCCCGACTCGAGTCGTACGGTGCGCGCGGAAAGATCCGAGCCGGTGACCGCCTGCCCGAGACGCCATTCGACCTCGGCGGCGTGCCTGCCCGGCTTCAGCCACTCGACCGGGTCGGCACCGTCGAGCGTCTTGGACAGGGGCGGGCGGTTGTAGGGCATATGCCGCTCGGCGCCCAGGACGACGACCTCCCCGGGAAAGCCCGCCCTGCGCACCGATTCGGCCGCGCGCAGTCCGGCGAGCGACGCACCGACGACGACAACTCGGTCCGTCATCAGTCGACTTGGCGGATCGCCTGAACGGGGCACACGTCGATCGCCTCTTCGACGTCCTCGGCGACGGAGCCAGGAAGCTCGCCGGACACGTACTCGTCCTTCGCCACCGCGCGGAACGACAGCTCTCCGTTGTCGTCCAACGAGAACACCTCGGACGCCGAGTAGGTGCACTGGCCGTGGTTCTGGCACTTGGTGAGGTCGACGGCGATTTTCATGTCACTTCTCCAGTCGGATCTTGCGGTATCTGGGGTAACGGCGCGCGTTTCAGGCGTGGCTGTGCACTGGACGGCCCAGCCACGCCTCCGTGTCGCGCCACATCGCCGGCATGTCGATCCGACTCTCGGCGGCCTCGCCGCCGAGTTCGTGCATAGCGCGATACAGGTTGCCGACGATGCGCTCGTTGTCCAGCCAGCTCTCGAACTCCCCCAGCGAGGCGCCACGAGCGATTTCCAGCGGGGTTCGTCCCTTCGCGAGTCCGTCGGCGGCGAGGTCGAGCACGAACCGCACGTAGCGCTCTGTCTCGTCGATGACGCCGGCCGAGCAAAGCGCACCGTGACCGGGAACGACGTGTTCGGCGTCCAGGTTGCGGAGCAGGTCGAGAACCGGGAGGAAGCCGCGTGCACTGCCGCCGACGAAGGTCGGCGTGCAGTTGCTCAGCAACAGATCGCCCGCGAACAACACCGACCGTTCGGGCACGAACACCGCCGTGTTCCCCGCGCAGTGCGCCACGCCGGGAAAGAAGGCCTCGACGGTCATGTCCCCGACATGGATCCGGGCGCTCGTCTCATAGGTGAGGGCAGCCGGGGTGGGGCGAGCCTCGCCGAAGTCGACCGTCGTGAAGCGGCGGGCCGACGCTCCGGCGTCCATGCGAAGTACCGCGTCGCGAGTACTGGTGTGCGAAACGACGGTGGCCTCGGGAAACCATCCGTTGCCGTAAACGTGATCACCGTGATGGTGGGTGTTGACGATGAAGTCCGGCGGTGCCGAAGCCGTCGCCGTCACCATCTCCCGCAGGATCCGGTTGCGGCTCTCCGTGAAGAAGGTGTCGACCAGCACCGAGACTCCGTCGGCACAGATCAGCCCGGCGTTGCTCAGCCCCCACCCCCCGTCGGCCTGTACGACGGCGAACACCCCGGGGACAAGCTTCTCCTGGCACGGGTACGTCTCCGTGGACAACGAGTCCACGTCACCAACGCTCATCTGGCAGTCCAATCCGGTCACGTGCAGGATGCCGCGACGTCCGTGAGGACGCCGCCGGCGGCCGTCACCCCATCCACACGAGCAACCTTGTTAGAGGGCGCTCTAATTATGTTAGTAACAACATAGCTTGTTAGTCAAACATGCGACGGGCGGGTTCGTGCCGGTACACGGCGGTCAGCCGCGCGGGCCGCCCGCGACGTACAGCACCTGCCCGGAGACGAAACCCGCCCCGGGACTCACGAAGAAGGACACCGCGTGCGCGATGTCGTCCGGAACACCTGCCCGGCCGACCGGGATCTGCGCGGCCCTGGCGGCGACGTAGGCTTCCCAGTCCTGCCCGATGCGCTGGGCGGTCGCCTTGGTCATGTCGGTCTGGACGAAACCGGGTGCGATCGAGTTGACGGTGACACCGAACTTGCCGAGTTCGAGCGCGAGGGTCTTGGTGAACCCCTGTAGGCCCGCCTTCGCCGTCGCGTAGTTCGCCTGGCCGCGGTTGCCCAGCGCGGACGTGCTGGAAAGGTTCACGATGCGGCCCCAGGAAGCCGCCACCATGTACCGCTGGACCTCCCGGCTCATCAGGAACGCACCGCGAAGATGGACGCCGAGAACCGCGTCCCAATCGGCATCGGCCATCTTGAAGAGCAGGTTGTCGCGGGTCACGCCGGCGTTGTTGACCAGCACGGCCGGCGCACCGAGTGTGTCGTGCACTCGGGTCACCGCGGCGCGCACCTGGTCGGCATCGGAGACGTCCGCACTCACCCCGATCGCGCGGACGCCGCTCGACTCGATATCGGCGGCCACCTTCTCGGCGGTGTCCTCCTTGAGGTCCAGTACGGCGACCGCGAAGCCGTCGCTCGCCAGGCGTCGTGCGGTCGCGGCACCGATTCCCTGCGCTGCCCCGGTCACGATGGCGACCTTTTCACTGTTCGACGTCAAGTGGTGCTCCTTTCGGTGTTGAGAACCGGGCCAGACTCAGGACGTCACCCGCTCGAACACCGCGGCCAGTCCCTGACCACCGCCGATGCACATCGTCTCGACCCCATAGCGGACGTCGCGCCGGACCATTTCCCGGGCCAGCGTCGCCAGGATCCGGCCGCCGGTCGCACCGACCGGGTGGCCCAGCGAGATTCCCGAGCCGCTGACATTGAGGCGGTCGAAGTCGCCGACGGTGAATCCCCACTCGCGGGTGCACGCCAGCACCTGGGCCGCGAACGCCTCGTTGAGCTCGATCAGATCGATGTCCTTCAGCGCCAACTCGGCCGCGTCCAGCGCCTTCGCGACCGCCGGCACCGGTCCGATGCCCATCGTTCGCGGCGGGACACCGCCGACGCCCCACGACACGACCCGCACCAGCGGGCGCAGCCCGTACTCGGCCGCCTTGCGGGCAGTGGTCACCACGCAGACGGCGGCGCCGTCGTTCTGCCCTGACGCGTTGCCTGCGGTCACCGTGGCGTCCGGGTCGTCCCGGCCGAGCACCGGGTGCAGCCGGGCCAGCGAGCCGACGGAAGTGTGCGGCCTGATGTGCTCGTCGCGATCGACCACGACGGTTTCCTTGCGGCGCTTGACCTCCACCGGCACGATCTCGTCGTCGAACTGCCCGGCCGCCGCGGCGGCAGCGGCCCGGTGGTGGCTGCGTACCGCGTATTCGTCCTGCTCCTGGCGCGAGATCGAGTACTCCCGCCGTAGGTTCTCCGCGGTTTCGAGCATGCCGCCCGGGACGGGAAAGTTCTTGCCGCCCGCGGTGAGGCGACCGGTCGTCAGCGCGTCCTGCAGCAGGACGCCCGGACCGGATTTCACCCCCCAGCGCATGCTCGTGGAGTAGAAGGGCGCGTTGGACATCGATTCCGCGCCGCCGGCCAGCACGAGCTCGCTGACGCCGGTCTGGACCTGCATGGCCGCGTACAGCACGGCCTGCAGCCCGGACCCGCACCGGCGGTCGATCTGCAGCCCGGAGGCGGTCACCGGCAGCCCCGCGTCGAGCGCGGCCACCCGGCCGATCGCGGGGGCGTCCATGGTCGGGTAGCAGTTGCCGAGCAGCACGTCGTCGACCGCTGCCGGGGCCAGGTTCGTGCGATCGAGCAGTGCCCGGATCACGGTCGCGGCCAGCTCATGCGGCGCGACGTCGCGAAGGGTCCCGCCGAATCCGCCAACTGGGGTGCGCAACGGCTCGCAGATCACCGCGTCGTCCACGTCGTCTCCTCCCTGTGCTCGTGCCGGTTCAGCGCAACGCCTTGACTGGCAGTCCGAAGGTCTCGAAGTCGTCCAGGTTCAGCTCGTCGTACTGGCGGCCGTGCTCGGCGCGGGTGAACGGCCAGATGACCTGGGTGCCGCTCGCGTCGGTGTACCAGTTGTCGCACAACGAATAGGTGGTGTTCGGCAGCCGGTCGCGGATGGTCTGTACGAAACGCTCGGTCGCCGCGCGGGTCGGCGCCATCGGCTTGCCCTCGCGCCCGATGACATCCAGCAGCCTGAGCAGGTAGCCGACCTCGTCCCGCAGGCACAGCGGGATCGCCAATGAGTTGATCGGTGCGAACGGACCGTTAAGCAGGAACAGGTTCGGCATCTGCGGAAGGCCGACCCCGCGGTAGGAGAACACCGAGTCCCGCCACAGCTCGTCGATCGTCACGCCGTTCGCACCGGTGATCCGCAGGGGCCGCATGTACGCGTGCGTGTCGAAGCCGGTCGCCAGCACGAGGACATCAACGGGGTGCTTGGTGCCGTCCGCATCGACGATCCCGTCGGGCTCGACGCCGCCGACCGGGCCGAACACCGGCCGCACGTTGGGCCGCTGCAGCACCTGGTAGTAGTCGGGCGACTTGGGGATGCGCTTGCAGCCGAGGGGTTCCGCCGGGGTGAGCCGCTTCCGCAGGACGGGGTCCGGGATCTCCCGCTCCAGCATGTCGAGGAACCGCTGGTTCGCCGCGTTGCGGTCGGCTCCGGGCTCCAGCCGCCACGTCTCGGGGCCCTCGGTCCTGACCCGGAGCCGCTGCATGCGCCGGTCCCAGTATTTCGCCGTCGCCGGAACACACAGCAGCACCTTCTCCAGCCAGGAGATTGGGGGATTCTCCTTGATCTGAATCCATTGCGGAGTGCGGATGAAGTGCACCACGTCGTGGCCGCGCTTGCCCAGTTCGCTGACGATCTGGATGCCGCTGGACCCGGTGCCGATCACGCCGATCCGCTTGCCGTCGAGAGACACCGAGTGATCCCACCGCGACGAATGGAACGCCGGCCCCTGAAAGCCGTCCAGGCCCGGGAAGCGCGGCATCTTCGGGACACGCAGGAAACCCGTCGCCACGAGCACGGCGTCGAACACGTGCGCCGACCCGTCCGCGGTGACGACCTCCCAGGCGTCGCCGCGCCACGTGGTGCCGGTGACCTCGGTGCCGAGCCGGATCAGCGGATACAGGTCCTTCTCGCGCGTGAACGACTTCAGGTACGCGCCGACCTCCACGCCCGGCGCGTAGCGGCGGGACCAGGCGCTGCTGCGCATCTCGGCGAACTCGTAGCTGCGCGTGATGACGTCGACATGCAGACCCGGATAGTCGTTGACGTGCCAGGTACCGCCGACGTCGGAGTCCTTCTCGAAGACCATGACGTCATGGCCCTGCTCGCGCAACCGGTACGCCGCATACAACCCGGCCATTCCGGCACCGACGATGCCCATCCGTAGTCGGCTCATGCCCGCTTCTCCTGATTCCCGGACTCTGTGGTGGTCTTCTTGGCGTTGGTGAGCCGGCTCTGCTCGGTTGATTCGTGCTCGGCCGCAGCGGCGAACTGGTCCCGAAGTCCCGCCCGCATCGTCGCCCGGACGGCGCGCACCGCGGGTGCCGGATTCCGGGCGAATTCCTCGGCGAAGGCGACTGCCGCGGACACGAGTTCGTCCGTCGGCACGACCGCGTCGGTCAAACCCGTCGCGGCTTCCGTGCCCACGCCGATCTTCGCCCCGCTCATCAGCATGCGAGCGGCGCGCTGCGGCCCCACCAGCCGAGGGAGGGTCACCGTCGTCCCGAAGCCGTGGTGCAGGCCGAGTGTGACGAAGTTCGGCCAGAAATACGCGTCGGCGGCGCAGACCCGGAAATCCGCGGCGAGCGCGAGACCGAATCCCGCGCCGATCGCACCTCCCCGCACGGCCGCGAGCCACGGCGTCGCGATGTCGAACAACGACGCGGCAGTCCGGTAGACGCTCGCCGAGTCGTCGCCCGGACCGCGAGGTGCCGTGAAGTCCCGCCCCGCGCAGAAGTGCTTCCCTTCCGCGACCAGCACGATCGCGTCGCAGCGAGGATCGTCGTCCAGCGTGCGCAGGCCGTCGAGCACCGCGTCCAGGACGGAACGGTTGAGGTAGTTGTTCGGCGCCCCGCACATCGTCACGACGCCGACCCTGGTTGCGGCGTCCGCCGATACGTTGACCAGCTCAGCCATGCGCACCGTCCCCGTGCGCGCTGAGGAGATCCGGATCGAGGTACGTCCGCGCCGGCCAGGTCCCGGTCTCGCCGAGCGCGTCGATGATCGCGGCCTGGTGCTCGCCGAGGCCGGGCGGCGGCAGTTCGGCGCGGCAGGGGGTGCCGGACAACGTGATCGCCGGTCCGGGCATCTTGATCGCGCCCAGCTTCGCGTGGTCCATCTCCACGATCATCTGCCTCGCCTCGGTCTGCGGATCGTTCAGCACGTCCTCGACGGAGTTCAGCGGGCTGTGCGGGATGCCGTGCTCGGTGAACGTGGCGACCCAGTACTCGGTGGTCTCCTCCTGGAATCGCCGGTCGAGCAGGGCCTTGAGCTCCTGCCGGTTCGCGACCCGCTTCGGGTTTTCCGCGAAGCGCGGATCGGTCCCCAGCTCGCCAAGGCACATCGCGTCCATCATGCGGCGGAACAACCCGTCGTTGAGGGCCCCGGCGATCACGTAGCCGTCCTTGACCGGGAACGCCTCGTAGGGAACGACATGCGGGGCCGCTGACCCGAGTTTCCGCGCCGGCGCCGTGCCTGTCGCGAAGTAGCCGACCGCCCGATACAGCAGCCAGGCGATCTGCGTCTCGAACATCGACGCCTCGACGTACTGACCCTGTCCGGTCCGCGCACGGGCGGCCAGGGCCAGCAGGATGGCCTGGTTGGCGTACATGGCCGCGCCGATGTCGCAGATGGAGACGTTCGCGCGGACCGGCTCTCCGCCTGGCGTGCCCGTGCTGGCCATCATGCCGGTGAACGCCTGCATGATCGCGTCGTACGCGGGCTGGTCGCTGCGGGGCCCGGTTCGGCCGAAACCGGAGATCGAGCAGTAGACGATACGGGGGTTGATCCGGGAGATCTCCTCGTAGCCGATGCCCAGGCGCGCGGTCACCCCGGTGCGGTAGTTCTCCACCAGGACGTCCGCGGACTCGCACAGCTCGAGAAAGGTCCGCCGGTCCTCATCCTTCTTGAGGTTCAGCACCATCGAACGCTTGTTGCGGTTGAGCGCCAGGAACTCGGCGCCCTCGCCCCCCCAGAACGGCGGCCCCATCCGGCGGGACGGGTCGCCGCCCGGCGGCTCGACCTTGATCACGTCGGCTCCGGCGTCGCCGAGCATCATCGAACACAGCGGACCGGCGAGCACCGTGGTGAGGTCGAGAACCCGCACGTCCTGCAGTGGGCGGGTCACGGCCGGCTCACCCCGGCGGTGTCGGGCGTGCCGCCCTGCCGGATCCGCACGCCGAAGTCCGGCGCCATGCGCGCGACGACCCGCACCTCCTTGGCGTACTCGATGCCCTGCTCGTAGCTCATGTCGCTCACTGCCCGCACGATGTCCTTGGTGAGCTGCACCGCGGACGGGTCGTGCGCGGCCACGGTCCCGGCGAACTCCATCGCGGCACCGAACGCCTCACCCCGGCCGACGACCCGGTTGACCAGGCCCAGCCGCTCGGCCCTGGCGGGATCGATCTTCGCGCCGGAGAGCACGAACTCCATCGTCGCCTTGCGGCCCACGGTGCGAAGCAGGGTCGGGATCACCGTCGCGGACGGCACGCCGGCGATCACCTCGGGGAATCCGAGGCGGACATCGTCCTCCACGATGGCCACGTCACACCAGTTCATGAGGTTGCAGCCCGCGCCGAGGGCGAAGCCGTGCACCGCGGCGACCGTCGGTTTCCGGTACCCCCACAAGGTCTTGTTCAACATGAGGATGGCGTTGTACTCGTCCCGGTCCTCGAGCGCCGATGCCGCTCGCATCCGGGTGAGGTCGGCGCCGGCACAGAACCCGCGCCCCGCGCCCCGGAGGACGACCGCCCGGCACGTGCCGTCGTCGGCGAGCCGGCGCAGCGACTGGGTGAGGGCGTCGACGACCGCCGGACTGAGCGGGTTCCGCCGATCCGGTTCGTTGAGCGTGAGCACACCGACACCGCCGGTGGTCTCGACCAGTACCGGATCTGCTGGCTGCATGGAAAGGCTCCTCGTACCGTGGCCGGACGTCCAGTAGTGTTCAGAATATCATTATTAGCTCGGCTATCAACATTATTGGGCCGCTCGTCACAACGCCCGCGCGACCCCGGCGGCGTAGGCCGCAAAGTAGGTCTCGTTCCCTTCGCCAAGGCCCAGTGCGCCCGTGCCGAGCGGGGTCGTCCGCCGGTAAGAGATGCGCCAGCCGTCCGCCGTCCGCACCAGATCGTCGTTGTACACGCCGACGAACACGTAGTCGCACGGCCGGACCGCGCCCTTGTCCCCCGAGAAACGAAGCCACGTCCAGCATTGCGCGTACGTCCTGGTCTTGGCCCGGTCGCCGTCCACTTCGATCTCGGTGTTGCTGATGAAATGCGCGGTGGCCTCCAGGTTCTCCGACGACCGCGCGAACATCGACTCGATCGCGTCCCAGCCGTGGATGGCCTGCCCGAACAGGTTGTGATCGTCGGTGCCGTCCTCGCTGAAGATCTCCCAGGCGGTGCCGTCGCGCGCGTCGCAGAGATGCGTGTAGCGGGTCAGCGGCGCGAGGATCTGCTGCTCGTCGACCAGCCGGCGCACCGCGGCGCCTGGTCGACGCCTGGCTCCGTCGTCGTGGCCGGATCGGCTGTCATCGCGCGTCGTCCTCGCCGCTGAGTACCCGCCGCACGGCGCGGACGTCATCGAGCCCCCTCACCTGGCCCTCGAGCGCGCTCATCCGATCGCCTCCGCCTGCTACTTCGCGAACAGGGCCCGCGCCGACGACGCGATGTCCGCCCCCATCGGCAAATAGCTCATGTCGGGGGCGAACGGCATGGGCGCGTACGGCGCGGCCACCCGCGCGACGGGCGCGGCGAGTTCGCCGAACAGCTCGTCGTAGATCTGGGTGGCGATCTCGGCGCCAGGGCCGCAGAACTCCGTGGCGCCATGAGTGATCACGACCCGGCGGGTTCGTGCGACCGACTCCAGCACCGTCGGCATGTCCAGCGGGACCAGGCTGCGCAGATCGATCACCTCCGCGCTGACTCCCTCGGCCTTCAGCTCCTCCGCCGCGGCGAGGGCCTGCGGGACCTGCACCCCGTATGACACGATCGTGACGTCGTTTCCCTGCCGCACGACGGACGCCTTGCCGAGTGGCACGGCGTACTCGCCGACCGGCACTTCCTGCTTCGGCGCGAACATCAACGCCAGCGGCTGCACGAACAGGCAGGGATCATCGTCGGCGATACAGCTGGCGAGCAACCCCTTGGCATCCATCGGGTTCGACGGCATGACGACCTTCATGCCCGGCGTGTGCATGAACCAAGCCTCGAGCGACTGCGTGTGCTGGGCGCCGAACCGGCCGCCCGCCACGAAGGTCGTGATCGTGATGGGCACGTTCGTCTCGCCGCCGGACATGTACCGCAACTTCGCCGCGTGGTTCGCGATCTGGTCCGCGCAGACCGCCAGGAAGTCGCAGAACATGATCTCGGCGATGGGCCGGTAGCCCGCGAGTGAGGCGCCGATGGCGGCGCCGATGATCGCCTGTTCGGCGATCGGCGTCGCACGCACCCGGTTCGGCCCGAACCGCGTCGAGAGCCCTTTGGTGGTACCGATGACGCCGCCGGGGGGATCGGCGACGTCCTCGCCGAGGACCAGCACCCGCGGGTCGGCTTCGAGCGCCAGCCCCATCGCGGAGCGCACCGCTTGCTGGCAGTTCATCTCCTCGGTCGTGGCGGATGTGCCGGCGACCAGCTGGGCGGCGGTCATGCGCGGGCCTTCCATTTCGTGGCGGGGATGGCGGCGGGATCGGCGAACACGTCGGTGAACAGCTCGTCGTCGGTCTGTGGTGGCGAGTCGATCGCCGCCTGCATCGCGTCCTCGACCAGCGTGTGGACGCGCGCGTCGATGCGGTCCAGTTCCCCGGCGGTCGCCGTGCCGGACTCGAGGAGCTGCTTGCGGAACGCCGGCGTGGGGTCGCGCTCCATCGCGGCGTCGAAGTCCTGCTTGGGCATGTATCCCCGGTCGGACGCTGCCGAGTGCGGACCGAGCCGGTAGGTGATGGCCTCCACGAACGCGGGTCCCGCACCGGAACGCGCGTGGTCCGCCGCATCCCGGAGCGCGCGCCACGTCGCCGGCACATCGAAGCCGTCGACCGCCACGCTGTGCATACCGTAGCTACGGGCCCGTTCCGACAGATCGGGGTTGCCGGCGTAGTCGACGAGCGCGGTGTGCTCGCCCCACTGGTTGTTCTGGCACACGAACACGATCGGCAGGTTCCAGAGCGCCGCGAGGTTCATCGCCTCGTGGTAAGCGCCGATGGAGGTGGCGCCGTCGCCGAACGTGGTGGCGGCGATCTGCCCCTCACCGTCGAGCTGCGCCGCGAGGGCCAGGCCGACCGCGATGGGTACCCCACCGCCGACGATCCCGCTGGTCGCCATCAGCCCGGCGTGGACGTCCACAAGATGCATCGGACCGCCCTTGCCTTTGCTGGTCCCGAGCTTGCGCCCGTAGGATTCCGCGATGACGCGGCGCAGCTCGACGCCCTTGGCCACGGCGTCCCCGAGGTTCCGGTACGTCGAGACCAGGTAGTCGGTCGGCTCGAGCACGTCGCCCAGCGCCGCACAGACGCCCTCCAGTCCGCGCACCGGGTACACAGCCGCGTTGAGGCGCCCAGCGCGGACGGCACCCACCGTCGCCGCCTCGCCCACGGAGATCGTGGCCATCGTCTCGTAGATGGCGCGCGGATCGGCCGGCATCGATCCGGCGCCGTTTCCCTCGTTCATCTCAACCTTCCCATTCTGCTGTGCCACGGCCGGAATCCGGGGAGGTCATCAGCCGATGGCCCGCTTCCGCGACCGCCTGGCGAGCGGGGTCAGCTCGTGCGTGACCCCGCCGAGCCGTGTCAGCGCGAGGATCAACAGCACCCGCCACGGCGGGTTGACACCGACTTCGAGCGCCGGCCCGATGGCGGCCTCCAGCACGTGCGGGCGCTCTCGATAGGCGGCGGCCAGGCCATTCGCCGCGTTCACCATGACCTCAGCCCATATCTGGTGACTGGCCTCGTCGTCGCGGAGCGAACTTGGCGGGGCGGGTATGAGCTCGGCGACATCACGAGCAAGCTGTACGGCGGCGTGAACGTCGGCAACGACCATGACTCCCCCGTTGGAGTTCGGAACGTGTGGGGTGCGGCAAGCAAGACCGTAGATCCGTCATCACATTTCGTCAAGTGACACACTTGACGAAAAGCTATTTTGGGCGCACGGTGAGAGCACTCCGCCCCCACGCCGGAGTGGACGGGAGGTTCCATGCCTGCACGGGCCATGGTCCCAACCACTGGGGGTGCGTCGCCGCCGGCGTGCGGTAGATTCGACTAACACAAGTAGACGCCGTCAAGTGACTTACTTGACGAGAGGTTGTGATGACTGGGAACTCCGAACTGTCCATCTCACTGTCGCTCGAGCAGCTCGCGCTCGCGCTGGGAGAAGCCGGCGCGGTTCCGCGCGGTGACCTGATCCGGGCGCTCGAACGGGCTGCGGAGCGGTTGCGGATGGGCACGGCACACGCGGAGAAACCCACCGACCTCGTGTCGCAGGCCGAGGCCGCACGCTCGGTCGGCGTCAGCAGGCAGGCCGTCAACCAGTGGGTGCGAAAGGGCGTACTCAGCCCGTATCCCGCGACCGAGGGCAACGGCCGGCGCGCACCACTGGTTTCGCTCGCGGAAATCTCCGTCGCCGCCAACCGGTGGCGGGCCGAACCCGTCTCCACCGGGTTCCGGCCGCAGCTGGCGAGCTTCCTCGAACTGCTTCGCGAGACCCCCGAGCTGGCGGAGACAGCCGAAGCGATCTCGGCCGCGATCGAGGAAGGTCCGGGGCCGCGGCACGACGAGGACGCGGCGCGGGTACTGCGCGAGTTCCTGGTCGCCGCGATGGGCACGGAAGGTCGCCAGCAGGAGTTCACCCGCGCCGGCGTGCAGATGCTGGCCGGCCTGCGCCCCGCCGTGGCGGTCGACACCGACCACGGGTTCGGGCACTTGCTGGACGGCATGGAGCTGCTCATCCGCTCCAGTGACGGGAGCGCCGGGTTCGACACGGCCTCCGCCGCGATTCTCGGCCTGCTCGGCGCCGCCACGGTCGGCGCCCGGATCCAACGTGAGGAATCCCGGTACGGCGAGCAGATCGCCCGCTGCGCCGAGGAGGTGTGGGGGGAAGACTGGGTGCGGCGCCTGTTCGACGCCGCGTTCCACGCCGACGAGCTCGTCTCCCCCGCCGTCACCCGGTACACGGCACCATTGGTCTACCTGGGGTGCAACCGGTTCATGCGGCAGGCACAGGCCGATGGCGTCAGCATCACCTACGCCGCGTCTCCCGGCGCCGTGCTCCCGCAGAGCTATCACGGCGGGCCGGTCCTGTCCGAGCTGCTCGCCGGACACCGCCATGCGGTACCACCATGGCAGTTCGAGAAGGGCTCCGAGGCCGTGCGCTCCGCGCTGCACCGCTCGGCGAAGAGCCCGTTCCGGATCTTCAACTTCGAGTACGGGTTGTTCGACGACTCGATCCACGGGATCCGCCGCTACTGCTTCTCGATGGACCGGGCCCGGTACGAGCTCAGCAATTTCGTCGAGCAACTCGCCCGCAAGGAACGAACCTCCTATCTCGAGCTGGCAGTCGAAACGCTCGCCCGAGTCCTTGAACGCCCGTATGTCGAGGTGGCGACCGTCGAACCGCCGAACGTGTTCGACTGGTGGAAGGACCATCTCATCCGTTGCTCGCCGCGCGAGACCCTGATCGGCCTGCGCGGTGAGCGCGCCCGCAAGGTCGCGCACGGGCTCCTCGTGCGCGCCACGTTTCTGCCGCAGGTGCTCGATTCGGGCGACCAGGACCCGGAGCTGCGCGAACGGCTGCGGGTCTACGTCAAGAACCTCAACTACGACATCACCGACGAGCGCTACCGCGACGACCTGACCCGGGGAACGACCCGGCTCATCAAGTCGGCCACCGAGGACCTGAGCCGCGATGCCGCACTTGCCCGTGCCGAGGCCGAGGTGACCGCGATGATGAAACCGCCGGCGTGACAAGCGCCGAACAGCCGGGCCCGGCCTGCTAGGGTCTGTTTCGAAAGTTTTGGGAGCCACTCGTTGATCGCTGCGATGGTGACCGTGGCTTCGTAGCGGACGGCGAGCTTGTCGTATCTGGTGGCGACGGCTCGGTTGCGTTTGAGGCGGTTGATTCCGCACTCGACAGCGTGCCGTTGCTTGTAGATCTCTTTGTCGAATGCAGGTGGCCGTCCTCCGCGTGATCCCTTCTTCTTGCGGTGGCGGACCTGGTCGGCCTTGTCCGGGATGGTGCAACGGATACCGTGCCTGCGCAGGTAGGCTCGGTTGGCGCGGGACCCGTAAGCTTTGTCGCCGAGCACCCGGTCCGGGCGGAATCGCGGTCGGCCGCGACCGGGCCGGGGCACCCGGATACGGTCGAGCACCACCTGAAACTGGGGCGAGTCACCTCGTTGGCCAGCGGTGATCACGATCGACAAGGGCTTCTGCCCCTGCTCGACCGCCAGGTGAGTCTTGGTCGTCAATCCTCCGCGGGAGCGGCCCAGCCCGTGATTGTCCGGTTCGACCTCGACCCCGCCTGGAGATTCCTTCTGGAGATCCCCTTTTGACGCGCACCGGCGGCGTGCTGATGCGCACGAGCGACCGTGTAGTCCACGCTGACATCCCAGGTGATCAGGCCCGCAGCGTCCGCGTCCGCCTGCAACGCAGTCAGAATCCTCTTCCACGTGCCATCCCGCTGCCAGCGCCGGAACAGGCCATACACCGTCTCCCACGGGCCATAACGCTCCGGCAGATCCCGCCACGGCACCCCAGTCCGAACCCGAAACCGGATCCCGTCAATCAGCGTCCGTTTCGCATGCTTCGGCGGCCTGCCAGACTTCTTACCCTCGGGCAGCAACGGTTCCGGCTTCGCCCACTGCTCGTTGGTCAGATCACCACGCGCCACGGATCAAGATCATCTCAAACCTTGATCAACTTATGAAACAGGCCCTAGCGGCGGTTGAGGTACCCGGCGTCGACCGGCAGCGTGACCCCCGTGACGTAGCGCGCCGCGTCGGAAACCAGCCAGGCCACGGCGCTCGAGACGTCGATCGGCTCGACCATGTCGACCGGCAGTGCGTTTCCGCCGCCGGATCGCGTGCCGACGGACTGCAGGTACTCCTCCATGGCGGGGTTGAGCACCATCGTGGTGCCGACTCCGGCCGGATGCACCGTGTTGACCCGGATACTGTGCGGGGCGAGGAAGTTGGCGTACGCCCGCATCAGACCGACGACGCCGTGCTTGGATGCGGTGTAGGCCAGCGCGCCCGGCTTGTCGGTGCCCACGCCCGCGAGGCCCATCGTCGAGCTGGTAATGACGATCGCGCCACCGCGTCCCTGGGCGACCAGCACGGGCGCGACCAAGCGAAGGGTGTTCTGCACGCCGGTCAGGTTGACGTCGATGACGTCCTGCCACGCATCCTGGTGATCGTTGACCGACATCGGCGCGATCCCCGCGTTGACCAGCACGATGTCGACCGATCCGAGCCGGTCGAGCCCCTCGGCCATCGCCTTGCCGAGGGCGTCGAAGTCGCGCACGTCCGCGATCGCGGTCCAGACCCGCCGTCCCAGAGCTTCGACCTCCAAGGCTGTCGTCTCCAGGTCTTCCGGCGTGGCCATCGGATAAGGCACGGAATCCAGCTGGGCGCAGATGTCGACGGCGAGGATGTCAGCCCCTTCCGCGGCGAGCCGCACGGCGTGACTACGGCCCTGGCCCCGAGCAGCGCCGGTGATGAACGCGACCTTCCCGTCCAGCGAGCCCACGTCATTTCCTCCCAATTTCAGGCAACAGTATTACGAGTGATCTTGCTGGCGCCGAGCGCGACCTCGCCGCTCGCCAGATCGGCGCCCCTGGTCTCGGGAACCAGTGCGGCCATGATGATCAGCGCGAGCACAACGAAAACGACGAGGTAGTAGGCCGGCGCGAGCGCCAGGCCGGTCGCGGCGATCAGGGCGGTGGCCACCAGAGGCCTCGAACCACCGATGAGCCCGGCGTCGAGGGCCTGGCCGATCGCACCGGTAGCAAACCGGACTCTGGCAGCGAACAACTCGATGCAGAGCACCGCGAGCGGCGCGTTGCTCGCCCCGACGAACACCCCGAGGATCGCCTGCCCGAAGATGAACCACCAACCGGCCGCAGCGCGAACGCGATCGCACTGGCAAGCGAACCGTAGACGACGAAGTCGTGCCACTCGACGAAATTGCCGATCGCACCGGCAGCCAGTGCGCGGCGGCGCGTCCCCGGCGCCAGTTCCGACGACGATGTCATGCTTCGTCCCTTCTGGCGGTGACCGGTACCGAGCAGCCGTGAAACGAGAAACATAATAGAAACACCAGAAGGGCCGGCCTCGCAACTGTTGATAAACCTCTGCATTCGTCAAGCGCGTCAGTTGACACAAGACTCACCTGTTCATAATCTTCTGGAGCAAGGCGAGCATCAGCGGGGCGGAGCGATGGGGTCCAACGGAGCACGGCGTCCGGTACGGCCCGCGTCGTCTCGTTCCGCAACAGGGTTGCCTGGTTGTTCATCGATCACCGGACTCCGGCTCCGGCACGGGCCCGGCGTCCATGGGCGACGACCCTAGCGAAGGAGCACGAACGACCCATGTCTGTCCAGGTTCAGATGCCTGCCCTCGGCGAGAGTGTCACCCAAGGCACGATCTTGCAGTGGCTCAAGAAGGAGGGTGACCTCGTCGAAGAAGGCGAGCCGTTGCTCGAGGTCGCGACAGACAAGGTCGACACCGAGATCCCCAGCCCGGTTACGGGCGTCATCGAGAAGATCATCGCCGGTCAGGACGAAACCGTCGCGGTCGGCGGCGACCTCGCCGTCGTCGCCGAGGGAGCCTGCGCTGTCGAACAGGCGGCGCCGCCCCCGCAACCGACACGACCGGCAGCCGGCAACAGCGGGACCGTCGTGCTCGCAACGCCCGAGGTGCGGGCCTTGGCGCGAGAACACGGTATCGCGCTGCACATGTTGCGGGGAGGCGGGCCGGGCGGCCGGATCCGGAAACAGGACGTCCTCGCGGCCGCGGGGGCCGAGCCCTGGCAGCCCGGTCCACTGAGCAAACCGGCGCACGCTCCGCGGGCGGTGCCCACCGGCGTCCGGCAAGCGCCGGCCGCACGGCAAACGGTCACCGGCGCCGGGCAACCGCCACCCGCGCCGACCTCGGTGGCCGGGTCGGTGATCATCCTCCAGCAGGAAGTCGACGTCACGAGGCTGGTATCACTCCGCGACCGGTTCGGGCCGGGCTTCGCCGCGAGGGAAAGCGTGGATCTGACCATTCTCGCGTTCCTGGCCCAGGCGGTCGTCGATGCCGTGCGGAAAGTGCCCGCGCTTGCCCCGGCCGCATCGGGGCCGATCAACCTGGGCATCGCCACGGATGGCCATACTGACGGCGTCGTGGTCGAGTACGCCGACCGGCTCAACGTCGCGGGGCTGGCCCGGGCGGCGGCAACAGGCTCGGGAGCGACCACGACCGCGGCCGCGACGTTCTCGATAGCGGCGGTCGAAGGGGACGCAGGGGTGCTCGTCGACACACCCGCGTTGCGCGAGGACCAAACCGCGAGTCTCGGTATGGGCGCGGTCGTGAAACGGCCAAGGATCGTCGAGGGGCCGCGAGGCGAGGACACCATCACGATCAGCTCGGTGAGCACCATTTCTCTGATCGCACACGCGCGGCGGGTCGATCGGCATGCCGCTGGCCGGTTCCTCACCGTCGTGCGGAAGCGGCTCGAGGAAGCGCAGTTCGAAGCCGACCTCAAGCCGTAGCCGCGATCTCGGGATGGCGCGGCCGCGATGCTCGGAGCATCGCGGCCGCGCCATCCGGCGATCAGGCGTCGTGCTTGATCGGCTGCGGCATCGGGGGCAGCTCGTGCGCCCTGAACGGCCGGCGTGCGACGGGTGCTACCGGCTCCCGAATAGTGTTGCGGAGCACGCCGATTCCCTCCACCTCCAGCTCCACGACGTCGCCTGGCTCGAGGTAGTGCGCCGGTTTGCCGAGCCGGATGGCTTCACCGATCGAGCATCCGCCCACAGTGCCGCTGGCCAGCAGATCTCCCGGAAGCAGCCGGCTGTCCTGCGAAGCGTGGACGATCATGGTGGTCCACGAGTGGTACTGATTCTTCGAGTTGCTCTCAGCCCAGGTCTGCCCGTTGACACGCACCACGCACGTCAGGTGCAGCACGCCTTCACGCAGGTGCGCTGCCAGCTCGTCGGCGGTCACCACGGCCGGCCCGACAGAACTCGCGAAGTCCTTGCCCTTCGACGGGCCCAGACCGTAAGCCATTTCGTCGGGCTGCAGGTCCCGTGCGCTCCAGTCGTTGAAGATGGTGAAGCCGAAGATGGCGGAAAGGGCGTCATCGGCGGTGGCGTCGGAGACTTCACGCCCGATGACCGCGGCGATCTCGAGCTCGTAGTCCAGCCGCTCCGTCGCGGGGGTCACCACAGGCCCGTCATGCCCGACCAATCGGGCAGTGTTGCTGTAGTAGTGAATCGGCCGCCGGTACCAGACCGGGGCAAGCTCACGGGTGAAGTTCCTGGTCGCGTGCTCTTCGAAGGCGATGTGGTCGCGGATGTTCGGCGGCCTGAGCACCGGTGACATCAACATCGGCTCGGCCACCGGAGCCGACGCACGGCGGGCTCGGTCGGACGAGACGACGTCACGCAGGCGGTCAGCCTTGTCCCCGAGCTCCAGCAGCTCCTGCACGTCCCGGATCACCTGACCACCGAGCAGCCGCGAGGCATCGTGAACCTCGTCGTCGATGACGACACCCAGACGCGGTGCACCCGCCTCCGAGGTATAACACACCAGCTTCACAAGAAACCCTCACTATCGTCATCGGTAGCCGTCAATCCCGCTCCTGGGCAGACCCCCGCGTCTGCACAGGTATCTAATTATGCTTACAATCATGTTTCAGTACAACTATCAGGGTGCTGCTCGGTCCGGACTCGACCGGGGTGACCAAAGGGGTAGTCGATACCACTGTGGTGGCCGCGAACAGCGTGCTTTCCGGATGGGTGTCGGTCGACAACCGGCGAGGTTGTGGTGGTGCATGGATCCGGCACGATCGTTTTGCGGGGGGCTGACCCCGAAGCGGTGGCCGCGGCGCAGGGCGAAGTCATCCACCCCCAGCACGCGCGGCGTCGGCCGGTCGGGATCCGATTGCGCCCGCACCATGCGCACCAAGGTCATCCGGCTCACCGACGCCGCCAGGTGCCAGGTCAACCGTGCCCCAGCCCGACCGCCCAACGCCAACCCGACCGCGCACAGCACTCGCTCCAAAACCGTGGTGCGCCGGGCATAGCGCGCGGCCAGGCCGGGCACCTGCTCGGCGAAGGTCGTCTTCGCGCAGTCGGCGTTGTCGCAGAACAACCGGCGGACAGTCAGCCGAATCAGCACCTCACGGCCCGCCGACGCGGTGTCGGACAGGCGGCGCTCGTAGCGACTGTGCACCCGCTCGGACACCGACCCGCACCCTGAACACGCCGCCGAAGCGCTCCTGGTCCTGGCCCGGATCTGCACCGCACCGCCAGCAGCCGACACCGCCTCGATCCGTACCCGAGCCAGATGCGGCCACAGCACCGAAACAAGATCAAGATCAACACACCGCGGACATGATCAACCACCCGGCCGGGCACGCAAGACCCGGGGCCCATCACGGAAAGCGTGCTGTGTGGTCTCAGGACTTGTTTGACGTTTCGTCGTCGGGAGATGCTTGTGTCGGCGCCCATGAAAATCGTGAGCGTCGACACGCCTCCGCCGCCGGGTCGACTCGCTCGTCGACTGGGTGCCTTCCCTGAACATGACCGGTGATTCGCAGTCGTCGCCGGCGACCTCCAGCAGAGACCGGTTCGATGAGTTGTTCACGGCCCTCAACCCGGTATTCCCTGTGCCCGATGCGGACGCGGACTGGTGCGGCGGCACAACGTTGGTACTGCTCGGCGCGCTTGCGCCGCTGTTGTCTTGAAGTCCGAGACTTCCTGTGTCCCGATAGGACGTTCGGTCAGATCGGGGCCAGCGCTGTGGCCGCAGCGTTGCGGATGTGGTCCCGCCATAGCTCGCTCGCTCTGTCCGCGTCCCGTGCGGCGATGTGTTCCACGACTTCCTCGATCTCCTCGATGCTGGACTGCGGACGGCCCTGATGTTCCAGTGAACGGGCGCGCAGCTGGGCTAGCCTGCCGTGCAGGAGCCGGGCCTGTGCGTGCAAAACGTCGTTTCCGGCCCCGGAGTACAGCGCGTCGTAGAACCTGTTCTTCGTGCTGAGCATGCGCGAGACCCGGCCGGATTGGTGCGCTGCCTTGAGCTTGGCGAGCGTGTCCTTTAGCCGGTTCAGCATCTCGTCGGAAGCCCGTTCGACGAACAGTCGCACGGCGAAGCATTCCAAGGCTTCGCGCACCTCGTAGATCGCGCGAGCTTCATCGTCGCTGAGCTGAGCGACGGTCGGGCCTTTATGGGGCGGGATGACGAGGAAACCCTCGGCTTCCAGCTGGCGGCAGGCCTCACGGATGGTGTTGCGTGACACGTCCAGTTGCTCGCACAGTTCGCGTTCGACGAGCCGCTGTCCGGGTTTGAGCGCACCGCTGATGATCTCGGCCCGGATGGTGTCGACCGTCTGGGCACGGACCGGGGCCGCCGCATGGATCACCTTCACGGCGCTAGCCTACTTGTTGCCCGATTGTAGGTCAAAAACCGATGCCGAGATCTTAGCTCCGTTTGGACATATATGCAGGTCAATACATTCGGATTGACATATTGTGGGACAATAATCTATCGTCAGCGCCGTCATCGACGACGAGAAAGGCGCACCATGTCCCAGTCGCTGCCGGGCACCTCCGTGGCCGGTGTCACTCGCTATGGCCTGTTCATCGGCAATCAGCAGATCGCCCCGGTGGACGGCGAGTATCTCGACGTCGTGAATCCCGCGACCGGCAAGGTTTGGGCCCAGGTGCCGAACGCGTCGGTGAAGGATGTCGACATGGCGGTGGAGTCCGCCCGCTCGGCGTTCGAGGAAGGTGACTGGCTCGGCTACCGCGCGGCCGACCGCGCGAAATTCCTGATCCGCTTCGGCGAGGCGATCGCCGACAACGCCGAGGAAATCGCCCAGCTACAGGTCAACGAGAACGGCAAGCTGATCCGTGAGATGGTCGGGCAGGCCAAGCTCATGCCCGAGTACTTCAACTACTATGCCGGGCTGGCGCAGATGCCGACCGGCAGCACCAATCCGTTGCACGTCAAGCAAATGCTCAACTACACCGTGCGAGAGCCGCTTGGTGTGGTCGCTGCGATCACTCCGTGGAACTCGCCGCTGCTGCTGCTGGTGTGGAAGCTCGGTCCGGCCCTTGCCGCGGGCAACACCGTGATCGCGAAGCCGTCGGAGGTGACTCCGGTGTCGGCGATCCGCTTCGCCGAGCTTGCAGCCGAGGCCGGGCTGCCACCGGGCGTGTTCAACGTCGTCACCGGCCTGGGCAGCCCCTCGGGCAGCGCACTGACCGGGCACCCTGGCGTGGACAAGATCGCCTTCACCGGCTCGACCGCCACGGGGCAGGCGATCGCTTCCCAGGCCGGCAAGACGCTCAAGCGGGTGTCGCTGGAGCTGGGTGGCAAGTCGCCCAACATCGTCTTCAGCGACGCCGACCTCACCAGCGCAATCAACGGCCTGGTCGCGGGGATCTTCGGCGCCAGCGGCCAAACCTGCATGGCCGGCTCCCGCATCCTGGTGCAGGACACCATGTACGACCAGGTGGTGGAGGAGTTCGTGCGGCGCGCCGAGGCGATCAAGGTCGGTGACCCGCAGAACCCGGCCAGCGAGATGGGCACAGTCGCGTGCCGCCCGCAGTTCGAGAAGGTGCTCTCCTACATCGACATCGCCAAGTCCGACGGGGCGCGGCTGGTCGCCGGAGGTACGCGGGCGGAGGTAGACGGTTTCCCCGATGGCCTGTTCGTCCGGCCCACCGTGTTCGCCGATGTCACCAACGACATGCGGATCGCGCAGGAGGAGGTCTTCGGTCCCATCGCCTCACTCATCCGGTTCCACGACGAGGACGAGGCCGTGCGCATCGCCAACGAGACCCAGTTCGGTCTGGCCGCCGGAATATGGACTGGAAACGTGCAGCGGGCCCACCGGGTCGCGAGTCGGCTGCGCGCTGGCACGGTGTGGATCAACAACTACCGCAAGACCTCATACGCCACCCCATTCGGCGGCTACAAGCAAAGCGGTCTTGGCCGCGAGAACGGCGCCGATGCGCTGCGCGAGTACACCGAGGAAAAGAGCGTCTGGGTGGACACCGGCCAGGGCGTCAAGGACCCCTTCAACCCCCGCGCCTGACGCGCCGTCCAAGGAGAAGAGCATGACAACATCGGCATCGTCGCCGAGTCCCGTCGTGGTGGTTGGAGCGGGTATCGCGGGCCTGTCGGCTGCCGTCTCGGCCGCCGAGCAAGGCGGCTCCGTCGTACTGGTGGACCGGGCCGGTCCGCTGGATGCGGGCGGCAACACCAAATGGACCTCGGCGTACCTGCGCCTGGACGACGTGTACGAGCCCAGCGAGTCGTTCGTGGAGGAGGTCGTCGGATTCTCCGGCGATCGCACTTCCAAGGAGTACATCGAGACACTTGTCGATCGGTTGCCCGAGACAATGGAGTGGATTCAGCGCCACGGCGTACGCTTCCGGCGCTTCCCGACCTATTTCGTCAACAGCAACCGGCCGCGGCTGCAGCCACATGGCGGTGGCGAAGCACTGTTGAACACTCTCCGTCCGGTCGCGGAGAAACTCGGGGTCGAGTTTCGCTATCACACGACCGCGCGGAGTCTGGTGACCGCTGCGGACGGCCGGGTCACGGGAGTGGTCGTTACTGGTCCCGACGGCGAGCAGGTGCTGCCCGCACGGGCGGTGGTCCTCGCGTCCGGCGGGTTCGAGGGCGACCCGGCGGCGCTGGCTGACGAGCTGCCGGGAGACGTCAGCACGCTCATCCCGATCGCACCCGGTGTCGCCCTAAACAAGGGCGAGGGTATCCGCATGGCGCTGCAAGCCGGTGCCCGGCGTAGCGGGCAGTGGGACAGCTTTCACGCCGAACCGGTCGACCCGCGCGCCGACAATCCCGAAGCGCTAGTCATGGTGTTTCCCTACGGCATCCTGGTCAACAAGGACGGGGAACGGTTCATCGACGAGGGTCGCGGCACCGTCGACGAAACCTACGAAAGCACCGCACGGGCAGTGTGGTCGCAACCGGGTGGCACCGCCTACTTCATCACCGACCGCAAGTTCGAGCGGGTGGCCGACCGCGAGCGAGGCGTGCTGACCAGCCGCAAGCCCATCACCGCCGGCAGTCTGGCTGAGCTCGCTTCGGCACTCGGGCTGCCGGCGGACCGGCTGGCCGAGACCATCACCGCGTACAACAAGTCCGTTGTGGATGGTGAGTTCGACTGGCGCCGGCCTGATGGCAAGCACACCGAGGGGCTCACGCCGCCGAAGAGCAACTGGGCTTTGCCGATCGACGAGGCGCCGCTGCTGGCCTACCCGGTTGCGTGCGCAATCGTGTTCACCTTCGGTGGCCTGGAGACCGACCCGGAAGCCCGGGTGATCAGTGAACAGGGCGCTCCGATCCCCGGTTTGTACGCGGCGGGCGAGTGCACCGGTATCTACTACGACAAGTATCCCGGCGGCACGTCCGTGTTGCGGGGCATGGTGTTCGGGCGCGTGGCCGGCATCGCGGCCGCCACGGCCTGACCGTTTTCTGGAGGACCCATGACGGCTCCCAACCAGGCGCCAGTGACGGCGCCAGCGGGCACCGCGCCCGGCACGATCCGCACCTTGTTCGGGGCGGGGATCGGCAACACGCTCGAGTGGTACGACTGGAGCGTCTACGCCATCTTCGCGCCGTTCTTCGCCAAGCAGTTCTTCGTCGGCGGCAATGCCACCAGCGCGCTGCTGTCCACTCTGGCCGTATTCGCAGTAGGTTTCCTGATGCGACCGCTGGGAGGCTTCTTCTTCGGCTGGCTGGCTGACCGGCGAGGCCGCCGGTTCTCCCTCACCACGTCCATGGTCACAATGGCGGCAGGGAGTCTCGTCATCGCCGTCACCCCGACCCACGCCGCGATCGGCGTGGGCGCCGCCATCATTCTCCTGCTGGCCCGTCTGCTGCAAGGTCTCGCGCACGGTGGGGAGATCGCCGCCTCCTACACCTATGTCGCGGAGATCGCACCGACCGCGCGCCGGGGTCTGTGGTCAACCAGCCTGTACATTTCGGTCACCGCTGGAATCGTTCTGGCGTCGCTGATCGGCGCGGCCGGATCCAGCCTGTTCGGCGAACAGGCGCTGCGGGACTGGGCCTGGCGGGTGCCATTCCTGATCGGCGGTGGGCTCGGACTGGTCGGTCTGTACCTGCGGCGCACGCTGAAGGAGACTGACGTCTACACCGAAGGCACGAGCACCCGCAGCACGCGCGATTTGCTGCGTGCCTTGGGGCGCAACAAGACGAGCTTGGTCCGTATCCTCGGGCTCACCGCGGGTGTCACGGTCGTCTACTACATCTGGGCGGTCGGAATTTCCGGTTTCGCCATCAGCGCCAAGGGTGTCGACGCGACCTCTGGGCTGTGGGCCACCGTGGCGGCGAACGCGTTCTTCATGATCACGTTGCCGTTGTGGGGCAAGCTGTCTGACCGGTTCGGCCGCAAACCGATCTTCATCGCCTACGGCATCGCGTTCCTGGTGCTGTCATTCCCGTTGATGGCGCTGATCAACGATTCGGCGCTCAGGCTGGGCCTGCTCATGGGCGTCGCGCTCTTCTTCCTCGGCGCGTTCGTCGGGATCATGCCCGCCTACTTCGCCGAACTGTTCCCCACCGAGGTACGCGCCTCCGGGGTCGGCGTCCCGTACTCGGTGATGGTCGCGATCTTCGGCGGCACCGCCCCCTACGTGCTGACCTGGCTGCATGCGCACCAGCTGGACTGGCTGTTCTCCGTTTACCTCGTCTTGCTGGTCGCCATCGGCCTGATCACCACGCTCTTGACCCCTGAGACCAAGGGAAAGCCACTGACATGAAACCCCTTTCGCTCGGGCCGCAGCGACCCGCCCCTCGCCGACCCTCTCGCTCAACGCGCAGCTCGGCGCCCGCAAGGTGGCAGGTGAGGAAGTGCTGAACCTCTCCGTCGGTGAACCCGACTTCCCGATGCCCGAACTGGCTCGCGAGTACGCGCGCAAAACGATCGAGGAAGGACGTAACCGCTACACCGATGTCACCGGCATCCCTGAGCTCCGGGAACGGATCCAGCGCAAACTGGCCGAGGACAACGATCTGGACTACGCCCCTGGCGACATCGTGGTGGCGAACGGTGCCAAGCACGCCCTCTTCAACGCCTTCCTGGCCCTGTGCGGTGAACGGGACGAGGTGATCGTGCCCGCGCCGTACTGGGTGACCTACCCGGAACAGGTACGTCTCACCGGTGCCGAGCCCGTCATCGCGCCCACCGGCGAAGGCTTCACGCTGACCGCCGACCTGCTGGAGACCGTGGTGACCCCGCAGACGAAAGCGGTCGTGCTGAACAGCCCGGCGAACCCGACCGGCGCCACCTACAGCAAGCCGGAACTGGAAGCTCTCGCCGAAGTGGTGCTCCGACACGATCTGTACGTGGTCGAGGACCTGATCTACGAGTACTTCCACTACGGCGACAGCCCCGTGCCCAGCATCGCCTCGCTCGGCCCGGAACTCCAAGACCGAACCGTCATCGTCAACGGGGTGTCCAATAGCTGCGCCATGACCGGCTGGCGAGTCGGCTACACGGCCGCGCCGCAGGCGATCACGCAACTCATCCGGCGCCTCCAGGGCCAGGCGACCTCGAACGTCTCGATCGTCGCACAGTACGCCGCCATCGGCGCCATGGACTCCGTGCCGTGGGCCGAAATCAAGTCCTACCGCCCCCGTCGTGACCTCGCCCACCATCGGCTGGCGTCGATCTCCGGGGTCCGCTGCGCCGTGCCGGCCGGTGCGTTCTACCTCTTCCCGAACGTCGCCGAACTGCTCGGCGACCAGTGCCAGACCTCGGACGAATTCTGCGCGCAGCTGCTCGCCGACACCGGGGTCGGACTCGTACCCGGCAGCGGCTTCGGCGCGCCTGACCATATTCGCCTCAGCTACGCGGTCGACGTGCCCGTGCTCGAGGCCGCGCTCGACCGGCTCGCGGAATTCGCGGCGAACTGACCGCCGATACTCATCCCAGGGCGCGGCATTGTCTTCTCGCAGCTTCCGTCGTGGCGCCCGCCGCAGGGGCGGGCGCCACGGGCCGCGATCACTTGTCCGCGGTCAGCTTCCCGGCGGAGCCCCAGCTGTCGGTGGGGATCTCGTGAATCCACACCTGCACGGTCTCGGCCGGGATCGCGTACGCGTTGACGAACGCGTCGGTGATCTGCTTGACCAACTCCCGTTTGAGCTCGACGGCGCGCGGTCCTTGCTGAATGGTCACGATCGGCATGTCATTCTTCCTTGTATTGGACGGGTTTTGGGCCGAGTGCAGTCCACAGGAGAATCCCGGCGCGACCAAGAAGCAGTCCGCGCCTGCTGCGATCAGAGATTGTGATCGGCGGATACTGGGCTGATGGAACTTCGTCAACTGCGGTACTTCGTGACGGTCGCGGAGGAACTGCACTTCGGGCGGGCCGCGCAGCGGCTGCACATCGTGCAGGCCGCGGTGAGCCAGCAGATCCGCAAGCTGGAGCGGGAACTGGGGGTGGAGCTGTTCGACCGTTCACCACGGACGGTTCGGCTCACCGCCGCGGGCCAGCTGTTCCTGCCCGACGCGCGTGCCGTGCTCGCCGCCGAGAACCGGGCGAGGGCCGTGATCGCCAAGCTCGTCGCCAAGCGGTCCACCGTGCTGCGGCTGGGCACCAGCAATGGCCTCGGCGAGCACCTGGACCGAGTACTGGACCAGCTGACCGCCCTCGTCCCACGGGTGAGCGTGGAGTTGGTGTCGGCCGCCACTCAGACGAGGCTGGACCAGGTCCGGGTGCACGCGATGGACGCCACGTTCGTCCGGGGCGTGACGGACAGCCCCGAACTGCGGTTGATCCCGCTGTGGCAGGACCGACTCACCATCGCGTTGCCCGCCGAGCATCCGCTGGCCGAGGCTGACGTGGTCGCGCTCGCCGACCTGGCGGACATGCCGTTGCGGCTGGCCGACCGTACCCGTAACGGGCCGCTGTACGACCTGATGGTCTCCTCCTGCCGATCGGCAGGGTTCGCCCCGGTGTTCGGCCCACCGTCCACCAGCCTGCAAGACACGCTGGCCATGATCGGCAGCAGCACCGACATATGGACCGTCGTTTACGAGTCGCAGGTGCGCCGGCTGGTGGCACCCCGGGTGACGTTCCGCGCCACGGTTACGCCGATAACCATGACGACACTGCTCGCCGTGTCCGAGACCAACCCGCCCTGGTGTCTGGACGAGCTGCTGCGCGCCTGCGATCACGATTCCTGATCGCAGCGGACGCGAATCACGCCTTGGTCGGGGCGACGTTTCCGGGTGGACTGGACTCGACCCGAAAACCCGTCAAGTCAAGGAGATTCCGTGCACGCGATCACGATCCGCGGATCCGGCGGCCCTGATGTTTTGGACTGGACCGAGGTGCCGGACCCGCGGCCGGGCGCCGGCGAGGTGCTGGTCCGCGTCACCGCCACCGCGGTGAACCGGGCGGATGTGCTGCAACGCCAGGGCCTCTATCCGCCGCCGGCCGGGGCGAGTGAGATCCTCGGCCTGGAATGCTCGGGCACGATCACCGAACTCGGCGAGAATGTCGACGGCTGGCAGGTCGGCGACCAGGTGTGCGTGTTGCTCGCCGGCGGCGGCTACGCCGAGCAGGTCGTGGTGCCCGCTCCGCAACTGCTGCCCGTCCCGGACGGTGTGGGCCTGGTGGCCGCCGCTGCCCTGCCCGAGGCTGCCTGCACCGTGTGGGCCACCGCGGTGATGAGCGCGGGCCTGCGTGGTGGCGAGGTGCTGCTGGTGCACGGCGGCGGGGGCGGCATTGGCACCCACGCCATCCAGGTAGGCAAGGCACTCGGCGCGACCATCGCGGTCACCGCCGGATCGGCCGAACGGCTTGAGCAGTGTCGGCGACTCGGCGCCGACATCCTCATCAACTATCGCGACCAGGACTTCGTCACCGAGCTACACAATGTAACCGACGGTGCGAACGTGATCCTGGACAACATGGGAGCGTCCTACCTAGACCGCAACCTCGACGCGCTCGCCACCGGCGGCCGGCTGGTGATCATCGGCTTCCAAGGCGGGCTCACCGGCGAACTGGACATCGGCACGCTGATGCGCAAACGAGCTGGCATCGCCTCCATCGCGCTGCGACCCCAACCGGTGCCGGAGAAGGGCCGTATCGTTGCGGAGGTACAGAAGAACCTGTGGCCGCTCGTCGAGCGTGGCTGCGTCCGGCCGGTCATCGGCCAGACCGTTCCACTCCGCGAAGCCGGCGACGCGCACCGCAGCATGGAAAAGGGCACCGCCTTCGGCAAGATCTTGTTGACCTCGTAGCACCGCTGCGCGCTGACACCAGCCGTGTTCCAGCGATGGTAACGCCAACAGGTCAACAGGCGGCGGCGCCAGCTGGATGTCCAGCGCGTCCATGACCCGGCCGGCGATCGTGTCGTGGTCACGCTCGACGGGAAATTTCTTCCGTACCAATGGTGGACGCACCGCTCGGGGTGCCAGGCCGCCACTTGTCGGCGTGGCACCCCGAGCCGGAATAACCCCGACCGAGCCGGTGAGTGCCGACCATCAGAACCGGCAGACAGTCCACGGCCCACCGGGCGGTGGTGCTCGATATGGCCTCGGGCCTCAGAAACTATTGTCGCCGTTGCCGGTTCTGTCGAGCATGGCCAGGATCGGGAGTACGTCCTTGGCGAAGGTCTCGCCGACAGGAGTCAGCCTGATGCCCCGAGAGTCGGGCGCGGTGTCCAGAAGTGGGACGCCGACGGTCGACCGGGTACTGCAGTACCAGCGACTCGGGCATAAGGGCAAGGACGTCGCCGACACCTACTCGCACGTCACCCCCGCGATGACCCAAGCCATGCTGGCCGCCCTACAAGCCCGCTGGGAGCAGTTCGGCACCTGGACATGGGCTGAACACTTAGGAAAACGAAAAGTGTTCACCACCCCGTGCTCCCAAACTGCTCCCCGAACACACCAGCAGCCCGCCGACGAAGATCGCCGACAGGCTGTCTGACCTGCGAAAACACGTGGTGCGCGATACTGGGATCGAACCAGTGACCTCTACCGTGTCAAGGTAGCGCTCTCCCGCTGAGCTAATCGCGCGAGGTGGAGACGGGATTCGAACCCGTGTACACGGCTTTGCAGGCCGTTGCCTCGCCTCTCGGCCACTCCACCGCGACAGGCCCGAGAAGGCCTCTCTCCGAGCGGACGACGGGATTCGAACCCGCGACCCTCACCTTGGCAAGGTGATGCGCTACCAGCTGCGCTACGTCCGCGTTGCCCGCGACGAGAGCATTCGCTCCTCCGTCGCCGTGGTGTGAAAACCATATCGGACCCGGGATGCCACGTCACAGGGGGGTGGGTGTTTCGATCGCAGGGCGTCATCAGCCCAGATCGTTCGGGATCAGGTGGGTCAGGGCGTCGTCCACGTCGACCCACAGGTGTTCGTTGCCGGGAAGCACGACGTCGTAGGTGCGATCGAGGAAATCGGCCAGCTCCTGCGCCGAGGCCTCGAACATGGCGTGCCCCGACGGCGAGTTCAGCTCGATCAGCACGGACTCCGGATCCTCGACCGACGGCCGGATGCGGACGTCCCCGTCGCCGGCGTCCGCCAGCAGGCCGTCGGCAAGCAGGTCGCGCGCGTAAACCCACTCGACCCAGCCCGCGCGGCCGGTGCGGAACGCGGCCACGACGGCATACGGGTCGCGCGTGTCGTAGCGCAGCTCCACCTTGACCGGCACCGCCGGCGTACGGGGCGCGAGCAGGTCGAACACCGCCGTCGAGCGGAGCGTCACGTGATCGTTACGCATGGTCTTACCTTTCGTCTCCCTCCACGGCCCGCCAGGCCGTCTACACCTGTGTGACGCCGCAGCGGCCTGATTCGCTCTCTATTTGACGCGACATCACCCAGACGAGTTCATCGGTCGGCTAGGTCAATCTTCACCTTCGTCCTGCGCCCCGCGTCCGGTCCTGTGATCGTCCACCCGTACATACTGCTCGGTTCAGTCGCGAAACGACAGCGTTACGTCTTCGATGTCGCAGGTGACATGGCTCGCTACTCCCCGAAACGGCCCTCGCTACCACCCGGTTGTTCGCAGCGTACGGGCTCGTGCGCGGACCGTGCCCGGGTAAGACCACCCGTTTGTCAGAGCCGGAAGGACGTCCGCTAGAGTTTCTACTCGTACCGCACGGGGGCGATTAGCTCAGCGGGAGAGCGCTTCGTTCACACCGAAGAGGTCACTGGTTCGATCCCAGTATCGCCCACAGCGTGTTTTCCCAGCTCAGACGGCCTGCCGATGATCTTCATCGGCAGGCCGTCGGTGATTTCGGGGAGCACGGCCCGTCGGCCACGAGCCCGATCCGACGACGTCATGCCGCTTCTGGCCGGCCAGTTCCCCCACCGCAGCCCGGTGTTCTGCGGCGTCTACGACATCGCTGCTCGTACCGGCGGCGGGCAGATCGAACGCGCCGGCCCGCCCGGAAGCGGCAATGGTGCGGCAGTCTTGGACGAAGACGGTGAGCCTGCCGACTTCGGCCTCGAAGAAGTCCGGGAAGTACGGCGCTCCGTCCGGCCCGGGGAAGATGGGGTTTGCTCGATCACGCTCGGTCGTACCGCGGTGCGCTCGTCTCTGAGTGCCTGTTCCTGAACTGATCTTGGCTGGGCGTGTCGACGCTGGTTATGAAGGAACTCCTGGTAGATCGAGCGGTGCTGAAGCGCCGTTCCACCAGGAGTTCCGTTGTTATCGTGCCGTATCTCCCCGGTGAGGTCGTGCCGGGCGGGGCATGTTGCCGTCTGGCCCCGTTCCACCAAGCCGCTGATCAGGGCCGTGCCCGTCGCTACCCGTCGGATACCACTGATGCCCAATGGGCAATGATCGATCCGTTGTTGCCGAACCCGGCCTGGCTGGCGGGCAAGGGCGGCCGCCGGGAAACGCATTGCCGCCGCCGCATCGTGGACGCGATCTTCTACGTGGTCGACAACGGCATCAAATGGCGAGCCCTGCCGTCGGACTTCCCGCCCTGGTCCACGGTCTACAACTACTTCGCCGCCTGGGAAGCCGTCGGCGTGACTCAAGACGTATTGGATGGGTTGCGGGACCGAGTCCGCCTCGCGGAAGGTCGCACAGCCAAACCTACGGCGGCAATCATCGATTCCCAGTCAGTGAAGGCCGCCGAAACCGTCGCGCGGTCGAGCCGAGGCTACGACGCGGGCAAGAAGATCAATGGCCGGAAACGGCATATCGCGGTGGACACCCTCGGTTTGCTGCTCTGCGTTCTGGTGACTGCGGCATCGGTACAAGACCGGGACGGTGCTCGCCCACTGTTGAGCTTGCTGGCGGCCTCCTGCCACCGCGTCCGGCTGATCTGGGCCGACGGCGGCTACTCCGGAAAGCTACTGGACTGGGCGAGAAACACCGTGAAGATCGCCGTCACGATCGTGAAGCGGTCCGATGACACCATCGGGTTTCAGGTCCTGCCCCGACGGTGGGTAGTGGAACGAACGCTGGCCTGGATCACCGGCCACCGTCGCTGTGTCCGTGACTACGAACGCCTACCCAAACATCACGAGGCGATGGTCCGCTGGAGCATGATTCGCATCACCACCCGCCGACTCACGACGTAGGTTCAGGAACGGACTCTGACAGGCGGGGGAATAGCCGGCGGGCGTTGCCGGAGGCGATTTGCCGTCGGTCTTCGGCCGTGAAGTGGGGGTAGTCGCTGATGCCGGTGACCGTGAGCGGGACCGCCGCGGGAGTCGCGAAGACGTAGTCGGTGCCGAACACGATATGGGAGCTGTCGACCAGGGTGGTCAGGGAGGCGAAGCAGTGCGGCGATGCCGACAGCGCGGTGTCGTAGTGGAAGGTGCCCAGGAAGTGGTCTGGGCCTTCCGGGAGGACGTTGTCCTTGAACCGGAGGTAGTAGCCGGCGTAGTTCGACAAGAGGAGCACACCGTCGAGGCGAAGTTCGTTGAAGGCGTAGTCGATCTCGGAGAGGCTGGCGTCCACATCCGGCACGGGGAGGGTGGCGAATCCGCCGAACCGCCCCGGGTGCTCCCGGATCAGCCGCGCGGCCGCCTCGTTCATTTCCCGGGCGAGCTGCCGCGCGGTCCGGCCGTCCGGATCCATGGCCGGGAAATACACCCCCGGCGCCGATATCGACAGGATCGCCGTCGCGATTCCGTTGGCGTCCATTACGTCCAGCGACTTGCGGGCACTCCACTTCGGGAGCTTCACCCCAAGTCCTTCCGAGATGCCGAGCTTGTGGAGTGCCGCGGCGTACTCGCGGGGTACGAAATGGTGGTGCAGGTCGATCGCACCGGCGACGTCAGGATTCATCGGAGCACACCCCCGTTTCGATCGTGCCGTACCACGTTGCGCGGCGCGGTCACAATTCGCCACCGGGGCTGACGTCGACGCTGAGCCGATAGACCGCCGGCCGGGAGGTCAGGTGCAAATCAGGGTCGTTCACCGCCCGCTGCACGGAGGCCAGCCATTCCGGGTTCGCCGTGGCCCGATCGAACGCGGCCTGATTCTCCCATTCGGCCACGTTGACGAAAGGGAACTCGGTCCCGTCATCCAGCGCACGATACATGCGGGCCCGGACGAATCCTGGCTGAGCGGCCATGATTCGGGCGTTTTCCCGCCACCGGCGCAGGAAGCGTTCAGATTCCAGGTCGGGGACGGTGAAGGCGTTGATCAAGGTAACCCTCATGTCGACTCCGGTGGGCCCGGTCACGGATTCGGCCATCGCTGGCACCTCCTTCTACTAGCCGCGGCGCTTGGTCTCGCTCGGTGAACGCTCTTCGGGATCCGGGTATCCGCTTCGTGCCGGTTGGCCACTTTGCGGTTCGGCGATTCGCGCGAAGCCGGTGGCCTGCCGCACCGCGATTCCGACTACGGCGATAGCGGTGGGAATGTGCACGACTAGCATGCTTTTCCCGGCGTGCCCGGCGCCGATCGCGATGACGACGAGCGCGAGCAGGACGATCCGGGTCGCGAGAACCGACGGCGTGTCGGGTTGTCGCCGGAACAGGGCGAGCGCGACCACCAGGCTGATCAGCGGGGGCAGCACGAGCGCATCGCCCAGTGCCTCGTGCCATGGGTGCCATTGGCCGTCACCCTGCAGGAACGCGCCGGCGGTCAGGCCCTGGGCGAGCACACCTACCGCGAGCAGCAGGCCCAGGGCCGCGGTCAGCCGCGGAGCGGCGACGGTCCGCTTTCTCCCGTGTGTGTCCATCCGATTTTCCACCCTCCACTGGATCATTGATGCGGGTCGTTGCGCGCGGCCAGGCCGGCCGGCGGGCTCGCGGGCTTGTTCGGTGCGGAGTGCCGCACCGGTACCGCACAGACCATGCCGTCGCTGAGCCCGGAGGAGCCGATGCCGAGAGCGAGGTTGAACCGTCCGCGCATGCTCTCCAGAGCGATGTGGTGGGTAAGTTCCACGATCTGAGCGTCGGTGAAGTGCTGTCGGAGCCGGCCGAAAAGAGCGTCGGTCACCTCGACGGGCGTGTGGCTCATCGCGACGGCGTAGTCGAGGACGAGCTTGTCCTGATCGGAGAACAGCGGGCTGGACTGGTATTCGGGCAGCGCGAGCAGCTCGGCGTCGGTGAGCCCCCACTGGTGGGCGATCACCGAGCCCAGGTCGATGCAGTATTCACATTGGGTCACGGTGGCGGCCTTGAGCTCGGCCAGTGCGTGCAGACGCGGGCTGAGAGTGTGGAGAGAGGCCGTGGCCCGTTCCAGCTTGACGTAGCCTTTGAACAACTTCGGCAGGTGTGCGTACATCTGCAGCGGCTGGATCACCTGCGTCACGTTCCTGCCGGCGGCCTTGGCCAAGCCGCGCCTGACAAACCAGTAGACGATCTTGATGCTCAGTCTCGCGTCCGCCGACGAGACCGGTGTGATGCGGGCCATGACCACTCCTCTCCGTATGCGGTTTACCGATCGCTGACCCTGCGCGACGTGACGGCGTGTTCCGGGAGGGTCAAGCGACGAAGCCGGGGCAACCAGGCCGGCACCGCGTGCCGGTACCGCTCGTATTCGGTGCCGAACCGGCGGGCCAGCCGAGGCTGTTCGTAGAACAGGACCGCCGCGGCGCTGACGCACCAGGCGATGGCGGTGTATCCGACGATCCGCACGGATCCGAACAGCAACGCCTCGCCGAGCAGCACGACCAGGAAGCCGACATAGATCGGGTTACGCACGTACCGGTAGAGACCACTCACCACCAGCCGGGGTGGCGACGCGGCGGGTACTGGAGTGCCGCCGGCGCGAACGAACGCGACGAACGCCTGCACGATCGGGACCACACCGAGACCGATCAGGACCGCGCCGACGACGATCGGGATCAGGCCGAAGGGCGCCGACCAGCGGACCGTCCAGTAACCCAGCAGGTATGGCAGCAGGCACCCGAACGTCCCGCCGACAGCAACCCCCCACCCTACGGCGACGACTGCAGCGAGTGACCTGCGCATTCTTTGAGAGTAGCACTGTCATTTCAAGAGTGCTACTCTCATCTGTATGAACATCGCCGAGCCGAGCATGGACGGTCCCGGCGCCGTAGCCACCGAGTGCGAGACGGCCTGATCACCATGCGACCAGAGACCGACGCCGGCAGGCCGGGAACAGGGCGGCAGGCCCGAACCCGGCTGGCACGCGCGGCGGTGGTCCAGGCGGCCCGCGCCCTGTTCGTCGAGCGCGGCTACCCGGCCACCACCGTGGAGATGATCAGCGAGCGTTCCGACGTTCCCCCGGCGACCGTGTACCGGCTGTTCTCCTCCAAGATCGGCATCCTCACCGCACTGATCGACACCGCCGTCACCGGTGCGGCAGGTGCGGGCGCGCTGGTGGACCAGCCGGCCGCGCAGGCCCTGCTCCGGGAACCCGATCCGGCCAAGCAGCTCGCCGGGTTCGCCGCGATCTGCCGGGAGACGAACGTCAGGACCGCACCGCTGTACCGCGTTCTGGTCGGCGCTGCCGCAGCCGACCGGGACGCGGCCGCTCTGGTCGCGGAGCGGACGGAATCCCGCGGCGCCGGGCAGCGGCAGATCGCCCGTGCCCTTGCCCGCGCCGGCGCGCTGCGACCGGGAGTCCGCGAACGCGACGCAGCCGACCTCATCCACGCACTCATGTCCCCCGAGGTGTTCCAGCTCCTCGTGGAGGACCGTGGCTGGTCAGCGAAGCGCTACGAGCATTGGCTGACGCAGACGCTCATCGACCAACTGCTCCCCCGGTGACCGGCACGAGCCGGCCGCCAGGCGATTGGAGCCTCCGGTCGCCGCGGCCTCGCCTCCTGACCCCCGTATACGGACACAGAGATTCGCAGTGAGGAGAAAGGGATGGGGCAGCTGTCGGCGGTGGTCGTGGGCGGAGGCATCGGCGGACTCGCGGTGGCGCGCGGGTTGATCCGGGCGGGGTGGGGGGTGCAGGTGCTCGAACAGGCGCCCGAACTCCGCCCGCTGGGCGCGGGAATCACGCTCGCGCCCAACGCGGTACGGGCGCTGGACGCCCTGGGGCTAGGCGGTGCGCTTCACGACCGCGCGATGGCCCAAGGCGCCGCCGGCATCCGTGTCAGGCGGGCGATGGATCATGCACACCCGCCTTGACGCCCTGGAGGCCATGTTCGGAGTCCCGGCGTTCGCCTTGCACCGTGCCGACCTGCACCAGCTGCTCACCGACTCCGTGCAGGACGCCGAGCTGCGGACCGGGCACCGGGTGCTCAACATCGCGCAACGGCCCGACGGCCGCGCGACCGTGACGTACGAACGGCCGGACGGCGAGTCAACGGCCACCGCCGAAGTGACAGCCGACCTGGTGGTCGCCGCCGACGGTCTCCACAGCACCATCCGCACGACGCTGCTTCCCGCCTACCCCGGCCCCGCCTATGCCGGCTACGTCGTCTGGCGCGGGATCGTCCCCGCCGAACGAGCAGCAGCTCTGGAACAGCACGCGGTGACCGAAACGTGGGGCCGCGGCCAGCGGTTCGGCATCGTCCCTCTCACCGACGGGCGGACATACTGGTTCGCCGCGGCGTCGGCCCCCGCGGGCACACACACCGACGACGAGCTCGCCGGCCTCCAGACGCGGTACCGGGACTGGCATCGGCCCATCCCCGAGTTGCTCGCCGCCACCCCGCCGGCTGCGGTGCTGCGCCACGACATCTACTACCTGCGCCAACCGCTGCCAACCTACGTCGCCAACCGGGTCGCGCTGCTGGGCGACGCGGCGCACGCCATGACTCCCGACCTTGGTCAGGGCGCCTGCCTGGCACTTGAGGACGCGGCCACCCTCGCCGGCTTCGCCCGTGAACCGGACATCGACGCCGCCCTCCGACGCTACGACCACGCGCGCCGCCCCCGCACCCAGCGCCTGGTACGCGAGTCCGCCCGCATCGGCCGCATAGCGGCGTGGAGCCACCCAGCCGCGGCGGCGTTCCGCAACGCTCTGGTGAGCCTCATTCCAGCCCGGCGGTACCTGCGCTCCAGTGCGGACACCTACGCCTGGACCCCACCTCCCGATCCCGACGCCATACCCGCCGAGAGATGAGGTCGACAGAAACCGGTCCCTCAACCAGGGCCTCGATCAGCGGCGGGGTGCGACGGGAGAAGGGCGTAGGCAGCCCTGAACGTTCACGGGCGCCCCGACAGTACTGGCCTGGTGGTTCCGGCTCGACGGCTTGACCGTCCTGATTGGACTGACCTGGCTGGGCACCCTCGCCGGACAACTCATGGTGGTGGTGAAGCAGTTCACCGCCGCGCAGCGGGCTCGCCGGTCAGAGCGGTGGCGGCGGCTTCCCAGGAAAACGCTGACGAGCAGCTTCGCCCGCCTCGCCGGCGTCGTCTCGCCCCTGATCTTCGGCTTCCTCCTCGGCGCCTCGGGCAGCGCCGGGATAAGGGTTGCTCATCACGATGCGGGGGAAGCGAAGGGATTGGCCTCGGCATGGTGATGACCCCAGACGTCCGATACCCCGAAATCGTGCGGAACCCAGCCGTCGGTCACCTCGATGCCGCCGCACCCGATCTCGAGGTGGAACCCGCTGGGATTCCTGACGTAGAAAGAAATCGCCTTGTCGTTCATATGCCGGCCGAGGCTGATGGAGATCGGTACGCCGTTGGCCCGGGCCCGGTCGTGAGCCCGTCCGACATCGTCGATCGAACCGTGCTCGATCTCGAGGTGGTGGATCGACGGTGTCTCCGCGTGCGCGAGCGCGATGCTGTGGTGGGTCGCGTTGCAGCGGAGGAAGTACAGGCCGGGAGCGCGATAGTCGGTCAGCCGGAACTCGAGCACGGACTCGTAGAGTTCGCGGAGTTCGTCGAGCTTGGGACTGGCCAGGACGAGGTGACCGAGGCCGGTGGCGCCGGGACGCGCGCCGGCCGGGAACGAGGCGTTGGTGATGGTGTCCTCGTCGGTGACGATCTCGAAGCAGCGCATGAGACCGTGGTGGACAGCGTGCCTGGCGCCAGCTCTGTATGTAACGCTCACTCTGCAACGTCCACGACACGGTGGCCAGACCCGGGTTCCCCCGTCCACGAGGAGCCCGGTTCGCGACTCCGGGCAGCCAGTACAGGGTGAAGACAGGAGGTACCTGCGCCAGTCAGCCGGCGGCCCGCTCGGTGACCTTGGCGGCGACCTCGGCACGCAGGTGTTTCTTGTCGACCTTGCCGACAGTGGTCCGGGGCAAGGCGGGCACCCACTCCAGCCGCTCCGGCCATTTGAACTTCGCGACTCCCAGGCCTTCGAGGTGATGCTGGATCTCGGTGAGGCTGAGCCGGGTCTCGTCGGTGGAGACGAGATACGCACAGGTCTTCTCACCGAGCCGTGCGTCGGGCATGGCGACGACCGCCGCCGCGGTGATGCGGTCGTGGCGCGCCAGCAGCATCTCGACCTCCTCGGCGTTGATCTTCTCGCCGCCGCGATTGATCAGGTCCTTGATGCGCCCCTCGATGACGACGTGACGGCGCCCTCCGGCAAGGCGGATCGCGGCCAGGTCCCCGGTCCGGTAGAAGCCGTCCGAGGTGAACGCGGTCGCGTTGTGTGCGGGTGCGTCGAAGTAGCCCGCGATCGTGTAGGGGCCGCGGCAGCAGAGTTCGCCGACCTCACCGGCCGGCAATTCGTCCTCTGAGGACAGATCGAGGATCCGCACTTCGTCGCTCGGCGCGATCGGTACGCCGACGGTGGTCTGCCGCGCTTCCGCGGGCGAGTCCAGGGGGCTGACCGTGAACAACCCCTCCGACATGCCGAACATCTGGCCGGCCCACCGGCTCTGCCCGTCGTCGACGCGCGCGAAGAGCTCGGGGCTGACCTTGGCGCCGGAGAGCACCGAGCGGCGCAAGGCGCGCCGTGCCCGGTCGAACTCCGGCCGCAGCAGCGCCTGGTAGTGGCCGTGGCCGAACAGGGCCTCCGTGGCGCCGTGCTCGGCCATGAGCGCGAAGGCCCGGCGGGCATCGGGTGTGGCGAGCAGCAGGCACGCCCCGACGGAGTGGGCCGCGTGCAGGGCGCACGAGATGCCCGCGTTGTGGACCAGCGGGATCAGGTGCGCGACCCGGCTGTGCTCGTCCCAGCCGAGGTGACGGGCGTAGAACAGGGCGTTGTTCCAGTACTCGGCGTGGATGCGGGGAATCACCTTGGGCACCCCGGTGGTGCCGCCGGAGAGCTGGAAGACCGCGACGTCCAGCGGATCCGTGGCCTGTTCCACGGCCTCGACCACGGCACGGGCGCGGCCGGAGTCGATGGACGCGCCGACGTCCTCGATCCGGGCCGGCGCGCCTGGCTCCGGATCTCCGCCGATGGTCAGGACATGGCGCAGTGTGGGGTGGCCCGCGGCGACCTCGCGGGCGAATCCGGCGAGGTCGAAGCCGAGGCCTCGTTCGACCAGGTGGCCGACCGCCCCCACCGCCCGGCTGACGTGGCCGATCTCGTGCATCCGGTGCGCCGCCAAGGTGGCGACCGGCACCAGCCCGGCCTTGAGGCATCCGTACCACGCCAGGACCGTCGCCATGCGGTTGGTCACCTGGAACAGCACCGGGTCCAGCCGCCGGAACCCGAGGTCGATCAGCCCGGCGGCGATCTGGTCGGTGCGCGCGTCGAGGTCCGCGTAGCTGAGCTCGCCCTCGGCGGTGATGACCGCCGGCCGCCGGGGAAACCGGGTTGCGACCTCGTGGAGCCGCCGGCTGGTGGGAGCGTCGCTCCACTCGCCGGTCGCACGGTAGCGCGCCGCCCGCTCGGCCGGAACGCTCACCAGGCGCCCGTCCCAGTCCGAGTGGCTCATCGGGATGCGCTGCTCGGCATCAGCCGGCCGATGTCGAGGGCGTGGTCGGGGTGGTCGGCGGGCACCAGGCCGGAGTAGACGGCCGTCCAGCAACCCGGGCAGAAGAGCTGGCGGAACACCACCTCGTCATCGAGGTAGGTGGCCGGGTCGGCGGTGACCTGCGGACCGGCAGCGCGGGCGGGCCCGTCGAGCCTGGCCAGCGCCAGGGTGGCGTCCGTGCGCGCATCGCCCAGCTGACGGCCGCAATGGCGGCAGGCCACCACGAGGCCGCCGCCTGCCCTGACCTCGGCCAGGTTGTCGTCCAGCCGGACCGCGGTAGCGAGATCCACGGTCCGCGGCTCCCCGGCCGGAATGGTGGCCTGGGTGGCGCGGTGCCGGCGGATCTCGGCACGCCGGCGCCCGGTCGCCGCCTCGTCGACGGTGTCACCGGACAGTACGACGCCGTAGGTCTCCGCCGACCCGTCCGCCGTGACCTTGCCCGCGTGGTAGTCGGCCAGGACGGCGGACGGTTCGCGCAGCACCGGGTCGCCATACCCGCCGCCGCCCTGCCAGTTCAGGTAGAGGACGTCGTCCGGGGCCAGATAGGAGGTGTCGTAGCAGGCGCGCAACTCCTGGGTGCCGGCGACGATCTCCAACGTGGTCGGGAGGATGCCGGACCGGAAGGCGGCCTTGACGCTGGAGCCGCGGGCCACGATCCCGATGGCGGTGTTGCCGGGGTAACCACCGGCCAGGCCGTTGTTCTGGGCGACCCCCTTGCCGGAGGAGGCCACGACCAGCCCCATGGGCGTGCCCGTGCCGTAAGGGATCATGGCGCTGGAGCCGCTGACGCCACCGCGATGCCGGCCCGGACCGCCCGAGTCGGGTTCCTCGCGGCGCCACAGCGTCATCAGCGGGTAGAGGTACTCGACCATTTCCACGTCGGGGATCCGGCCCATCGGGATGCAGTTGAGGCCGCCGGTGTCCATCCCGTCCTGCCGCGGGCGCGCGCCGTAACCGGCGGCCATCACGTCCATCACGATGTTGATGAAGGGGGCCGGTTCGCCGCCGCGGGCGTCGACGCCGGCCAGGACCGCGGTGTCGTGCGTGCCGCAGCAGCTGGCCTGAACGCTGTCGCCGAACTCGACGGTCCGGTCGAGCATCTGCGAGAGGCATTCCGCGATCAGCGATCCGGTCAGCCACGCCGGGCCGATCGGGCCCCGGCTGACCGCGGCGGGGAAGGTGGCGTTGTTGAGCGTCCCTTCCTCCGAGACGATGTCGAAGCAGCGCAGCAGGCCACCGGCGGACCACGGGATGTCATGCGCGAGCACGGGCAGGAGCGCGAGCATGGCGCCCCCGCGCATACCGGCGTAGGTGCAGTTGATGACGCCGGCTTGCGGATCGGTACCGGTGAAGTCGAAGGTGAGGTGGTCCCCTTTTTTCGTCATCGCGACGGTGATCTTGTGGACTCCGCGGTCGCCTTCGCGCGCCTGGTCCTGATAGCCGGTGGCGTGCCAGGTGCCGTCGGGAACGCGGCGGAGCTTGTCGCGCAGCCGCTGTTCGGCGTCGTTCATCATGCGCTTCATGACGGCCTTGACGGTGTCGGCGCCGTACTGTTCGACGACCGCCTCGAGCCGGTTGCGGCCCACTGTGTTCGCGCCGACCTTGGCGCGCAGGTCGAGCCCGACCAGCAGCGGCACCCGGGAGCGGCGGATCCACAGGTCGGCGATGTCCTCCTGGAGCTCGAAATCGCGGACGACACGCACCGGCGGGGTGGGAACCGCCTCGGAGAAGACGTCCTGTGCCGCGGGGTCGAAGGAGCCGAGTCCGACACCGCCCAGGTCGGGCTCATGGCATACCGCGCTGGTCCACGCGAAGAGCCGCCCGTCGACGAAGATGGGCTGGAAGACGATGACGTCGTTCTGGTGCAGACCCCCGCCGACCCACGGGTCGTTGCACAGGAACATGTCGCCCTCGCGAACGGTGCGGTTCCGCAGGGTCCAGTAGATCGCCAGATCGACCGCACCGGCCAGCATCGTGTTGTAGAGGCCGACCTGGACTTCCTGGCCGAGCTCGTCGCTGATCGCGAAGTCGAAGTCGTTGGCGTCCGTGACGACCGGCGAGCCGGACATGCGTTTGAGGGTTTCGCCCATCTCGTCGGTGACCGACCACAGGCGGTGCCGGATCACCTCGTAGGTGAGCGGGTCCAGTGCCTCGATCTGCTCATCGGTCACGGTGTGCCGCGGCGGGGAGTCCGGCAACTGGCCGGCGAACCGGAGCGGGTCGATGGGACGGCTGGCGAACGCGGCCGAACCGGGAATGTGCATGGTCATCGTGGCTGCTCCTGGCTGGCGGCGATGGTGAGGTTGCCGAGGTGATCGATCGTCCCGGTGGCGCCGTGCGGCACGACGACGGTCGTTGTGGGGACCTCGATGATGGCGGGGCCGGGGATGACGTGGCCGCGGGCGAGCTTGCGGTAGTCGTAGACGCCGGTATCGACGTAACCGGTCGCCCCGTCAAGGCAGACCGGCCTCGTCCCCGTGCGGGCCGCCGAGGCGTCGCTCGAGCCCGCGACGCCGATGCCGGGCAGCTCGGGTGAAAACGGCAGGACACCCGTGGCGCGCACCCGGAACGTGATCGCCTGGATGCCCGCGCCGCGGAAGCCCGTGCCCTCGCCGTACAGCTCGGCATACTTGCGCTCGAACCAGGTCGCGGCGGCGTCGAGACCGGGCTGGTCCATGGCGTCGCCCGCTACCGGCACGGCGATCTCGGCCAGCTGGGCGGTGAACCGCATGTCGATCTCGCGCTCGATTCCGATCGAGGTGAAGGAGAGCCCCTGGCGCGCGAGCGCCTCGCGGACCTGTGCCTCGAGCTCCTCGAAACTCTTGCGCACCTTCTCCGGGTCCAGCGGGATCGCGCTCGGCACGGAGAGCTCGGTGGCCAGCACGACGTCGGAGGAAGCGAGTCCGTAGGCCGAGAAGGCAGAGGCGACCTGGCCCAGCGGGACCACGACCTGCTTCACTCCGACTTCGGCGGCGTAGCCGGCACAGTGCGCCGGGCCGGATCCGCCGAAGGCGTACACGATGAAGTTCCGCGGATCGTGCCCGGCCTCGACGACCGTCTTGCGCAGGAGGTCACCGGTCTGTGCGTTCTGCACGGCGTAGATGGCGGACGCGGCGTCCTCCACGCTCAACCCCAATGGCTCAGCGATGCGGGTCCGGATCGCCTCGCGGGCGAGCTCCATGGAGAGCTTCTTCTTCCCGCCGAGAAGCCCGCTCTCGGGGAGGATGCCCAGAACCAGATTGGCGTCGGTGTTGGTGGGTTCGGTGCCCCCCTGGCCGTAGCACGCCGGACCGGGCACCGCCTGGGCGCTGCGCGGTCCGATGTGGAGGTTTCCACCGGGGTCCACCCAGGCGATCGCGCCGCCACCGGATCCGATGGCGTGGACCTCCAGGCTGGGCACATTGATCGGATGGTGATTGATGATGGTGGTCGTGGCGCGCACCGGCTCGCCGTCGACGATCAGTCCGGCGAGGAACGTCGTGCCGCCCACGTCCGTGGCGATGATGTTGCGGTGGCCCAGTTGCCGTCCTAGGGACAGCGCGCCGACCACACCACCGGTAAGCACCGAGCCCACCGTGCTGATCGCGCCTCGCGGCGCTTCGGCGGCCGCGATGGCGCCGCCGTTGCTCTGCATCACCAGCAGGGGGCCGGCGAGCTTGTGGTCGCGCAGCTTGGTCTCCAGCTCGCCGAGATAGTCGCGCAGGCCGGGGCCGATCTGTGCGCTCATGATCGTGGTGGCACTGCGCGAGAACTCCCGGATGCGCGGGCTGACCTCGCTGGAGAGGCTGACGAACACGACCGGATCGATCTCGTGGACCAGCTCCCGGAGCCGGCGCTCGTGGACGGGATTGCGGAACGACCACAGCAACGAGACCGCGATCGCGGCGACGCCGTCGGCCACGAGCGCGCGGATCGCGTCGCGTGCGGCGTCCTCGTTCAGGGGAACGACGACGTTGCCGTCCCGGTCGATGCGCTCGATCACTTCGAGCGCGCGTTTCTTGGGCAGGAGGGCGTGTGTCTTCGTCTGCCCCATCACGTTCTGCAGCTGGTCCGGAGAACGACCCAGATAGCGCCCCTCGACGTTCATGATGTAGAGCGAGTCCCGGTGGCCCGCCGTGGTGAGGAACCCGACCGCCGGCACGTTGCCGGTCACCAGCGCGTTCAGCGACGAAGTCGTCCCGTGCGCGATGTGGTGGGTGTCGGCGAGCATGTCCTCCAGGCTGAGGTCCAGCTGCCCGGCCAGGGCATCGAGGGCGTCGACGACGCCGACGGAGTAGTCCGGGGGTGAAGACGGCGACTTGGCCGCGATGAGCGTGCCCTCGTTGTCGTCGAGCACGGCGTCGGTGAACGTGCCACCGACGTCGACTCCGATCACATAGGCCATGGCAGTGCACTCCTTCGTGCGCGCTCGGGCGAAGGGGAGTCACCACTCCCGACTTGACGGACTCGTCGATTCTTAAACGTCACCGACAACATGTCAAGCGGTGTGCCTGGCCGGGTGTCAGGGCTGCGGCGTCTCGTATGCGCTCATCATCTCGGGATTCCTGCGCCGGAACTCCTCGTAGCGCACCCGGCCGGTCCGCATGACGTACTCCAGCGTCATCTTGGCGAGATCGCGGGGCGGCCGGTCCTGGAGCCGTTCGTACCAGCCGATGCTGCGGACGGCGGCCCGCTGGAAGGCTTCCGCGACGTCACGGCGGCTCTCCTCGTACGAGCGGAACGCCGCCGGTACGTCCCAGCTGGCGGAGACGAGAGCGTCCACCAGGTATACGGCATCACGCATGGCGAAACGTGTTCCCGACCCCAGGGAAGGATGGACGGTGTGCAGCGCGTCCCCGAGCAACGTCACGTTGTCGTGGCTCCACGATCCCGCGCACCGGACGAACTTCGGTTGAAACCAGAGCGACTTGTTGGTGTAGAGACGACCGCCGTGCAGGGACTCGGCGAAGATCTCTTCACAACGTAGCCGCGATGCCTCTTCGCCGAGAGTGTCGAAGCGCGCGCCGTAGTACGCCTCCGGGGACAACTCCACCAGAAAATTGCTCCGGTCGGGCGAGTACTGGGAGGCGTGGCCGACGAAGACCCCCTCAGGACGATTCAGGAAAATCAGCGACGGGGTCCCGAACAGCTGGGCTGTCCCGTACCACGCGAACCAGTTGTTCCCATAGCTGATATCCGGCTTGAACACCTCGGAAAACATCTCGCGAACCCGGCTGTTGACACCGTCCGCGCCGACGACGAGGTCCCAGCCCGCCAGCTCGTCACTCGTTTCGACTCGTTCGTTGTGCGCGAATGTCACGCCCGCCGCTCGTCCCCACTGCTGGAGCTTTTCCAGCAGGACGATGCGCGCGACGCGATAAAAGGTGGACGCGTGCACTCGCAACGACTTGCCGTCGAGCGTGAATTCCATCTCGTCGGTGACATCGGCGCCATCGGACAGATCGGAAACGACCTCGGGGGCTGAGGGTCGCAGGGCGTCGAGCGCGGAGTCCGTCAGCCCGATTCCCCATCCGTAGGTCGCGTCCGCGGGATTCTGCTCCACGACGTGCACCGCGATATCCGGCCTCGCGCGCTTGAGCAGGATCCCGAAAAAGAGCCCACCCGGCCCCCCACCGACTACCAAGACCTTCATTTCTCAACCCTCTCTGAGACCCGCCAGCGAAGCGCTGCGAGTGCGACCCGGCGGCCAAGTGCTTCGGCCGTCGCCACGTCGCTTTCCGGCGTTCCGTCCATTCCGAGATCGACATCGGATTTCGCCATCGCGCCCGCGTAGGAGCCCAATCGATTCAAGCCGGCCGAGGCGGAGGTGCTGCCGCCGTCTGGCAAACCCAAACCGACCCACACCATCCCGTGCTGCATCGCGAACAGCATCAACTGGACGAGCGTGTTGAGTTTGTCGCCGCTGTACCCACCGGAGTTGGTGAAGCCGGCCGCGAGTTTGTCCTTCCACCCTTGCTTCAGCCAGATCCCCGACGTCGCGTCCATGAACTCCTTGAACCCGGCGGACGGCCCAGCCATATAGGTGGGGCACCCCAGTACGAGCGCGTCATAGCCGTCAAGCTGGTGCGGGTCACCGGCGGCGTCCTCCGCGAAGACCATGCGCGCGCTGGTTCCTGGCACGGTTACGACTCCTTCGGCGACCGCACGCGCCAATGCGGCGGTGTGGCCGAAGCCGCTGTGGTAGACGATTCCGACTGATGTCATCGGTCCTCCGTTCTCGTGGCACGTGTCACCGGCCACGCCCCCTTCAGGTACTGGGTGGGATAGGGCGTCTCGTCGCGCGCGATGCCGAAGACGTGGGCCGCCCGCAATGGCCATGAGGGCTCGCGCAGCGCCGCGCGAGCCAGCAGGACCGCGTCCGCGGAGCCGTCGGCGAGGATGCCCTCCGCTTGTTCCGGTTCGGTGATCAAGCCGACCGCGCCGGTGGGAATCCCGGCAGCGGCACGCACCTGCCGCGCGAACGGAACCTGGTATCCGGGGCCGACGGTGATGCGACCGGGCGCCACCACTCCCCCGGACGAGACATCGATCAGATCGACGCCGAGGGGCTGGATCCGTGCGGCGAGTTCGGCGGTGTCCTCGACCGTCCAGCCGCCGTCCACCCATTCGGTCGCCGACAACCGCACGAAAAGTGGTTTGTGGCCGGGCCATTCCTTGCGGACGGCCTCGACGATCTCGACCAGCAGCCTGGTCCGGTTGTCGAACGATCCGCTGTAGTCGTCGGTGCGGAAGTTCGACAGCGGCGAAAGGAATTGGTGGATCAGATAGCCGTGTGCCGCATGCAGTTCGACGACGTCGAAGCCCGCACGGTCGGCGCGAGCCGCGGCGGCGGCGAAGGCCCGCACGGTGTCGGTGATGTCGTCCCGGGTCATCTCGCGGGGAGTGTCGAGACCGTCGAGAGCCACCGGCGACGGGCCCACCGGGGGCCAGCCGCCTTGGGCCGCGGGGATCGTCCCGGCCCGGCGGAGCGCGAGCGCCCAGGTGGACGCCTTGCGTCCCGCGTGCGCGAGCTGCACGCCGATCGCGGTGTGCTGGCTGTGGGCGAAGGCGGTGATCCGGGCCCAGGCGGACTGCTGGGCGTCGTTCCACAGACCGGTGTCCTGCGGGCTGATCCGTCCTTCCGGGAGGACGGCCGTGGCTTCGGTCAGGACGAGTCCGAACCCTCCGGCCGCGCGGGCACCGAGATGCACCAAGTGCCAGTCCGCCGGGACGCCGTCGCGGGATTCGACGCTGTACTGGCACATCGGCGCCAGCCACACCCGGTTCTTCAGCTCGAGTTCCCGTAGCCGCAGGGGTGAGAACAGTTTCACGACAGCCGCTCCAGTACGACGGCCATGCCCTGTCCCCCGCCGACGCACATGGTCACCAGGCCGGTCTGCTTGTCGTGCCACCGCAACGAGTTGATCATCGTGGTGACCAGGCGCGCCCCGGTCATCCCGAACGGATGCCCGACCGCGATCGCCCCGCCGTTGACGTTGAGCCGCTCCAGGTCGATCCCGAGTTCCCGTTGTGACGCGAGGACCTGCGCGGCGAAGGCTTCGTTGATCTCGACGAGATCGATCTGCGCCATGGTCATCCCGGCGTGGGCGAGCGCGTTCGCCGAGGCCTGGACCGGGCCGGCGCCCATGATCTCGGGGCTCAGCCCGGACACGCCGGTGGCGAGCACGCGGGCCAGTGGCGCCAGCCCGAGCTCGCGGGCCCGTGTGCCGCTCATGACCACGAGCGCCGCGGCGCCGTCGTTGAGCGGGCAGCAGTTGCCCGCGGTCACCGTGCCGTCCGGCCGGAAGACCGGTTTGAGCCCAGCCAGTCCCTCGAGGGTGACATTCGGTCGGGGTCCGTCGTCGCGGGACACCAGCTCACCGTCCGGCGTGCGGACCGGGGTGATCTCCCGCTCCCAGAAGCCGCTCGCGATGGCTTCCTGCGCGCGGTGCTGGCTGCGGCAGGCGAACTCGTCCTGGTCCTCCCGGCTCACCCCGTAGCGCTGTGCGACGTTCTCCGCCGTCTGCCCCATGGCGATGTAGATGTCGGGCAGTTCGCCGGTCTCGCGGGGATCGCGCCATTCGACACCGCCGTCGGCGGCACGCGCGGTGCGGTCGCGAGCGTAGTCGAACTTCGGGTTCATGGTGTCCGGCAAGGAATCGCTGTTGCCCTTGTCGTAGCGGCTGACGGTTTCGACGCCCGCGGCCACGAACGCCGAGCCTTCGCCTGCTTTGACGGCGTGACAGGCCATGCGCAGGGTCTGCAGGCTGGACGCGCAGTAGCGGGTGACGGTGGCCCCCGGGACCGTGTCCAGTCCTACTGTGCCGTTCGTTACTAATCCGACCACAGTCACGGCTATCCGGCTTGCGTGGCAACGGTTACGTAGTGCTCGGTGTCCGCCTACTTTTGGCCGGATTAGTAACAGGACAGAGACGGCACGCGCCATGTTGTGGCCCTGTTCACCGCCGGGGCAGCCGCAGCCGAGCAGCAGATCGTCGATGTGTGCGGGGTCGAGCGCCGGGACCTTGTCCAGGGCCGCGGAGACCATCGCGGCGGCGAGGTCGTCCGGGCGCATCGCGGCGAGTGATCCCTTGACCGCACGACCGACCGGCGAACGGGCGGTCGACACGATGACGGCGTCGGGCATGTGACGGGCCTCCTCGGCTCAGGCGTCCAGCAGGGTCAGGGCATGCTCGGCCAGCACGCCGGCGTCGGCGGTCAGCTCGTCGACGGCGAGGTCGGAACCGGCCCGCCCGCCGCCGCGATAGCGAGCCGCGACGCCCAGGGTGATGACCGCCAGGCGCCAGGCCGCGAACGCGATGTAGTAAGGCAGTTCGGTGAGATCGAGCCCGGTTCCGGTGGCGTAACGCGCGGTGAGCTCCGCTGCCGTGGGGAAGCCGGGAAGCTCGCTCCCTCGTGGCAGGACCTTGGCCGGCCGGTCTTCCGGTTGCCAGTAGAGCAGCAACCACCCGAGGTCGGCCAGCGGATCGCCCTGAGTGGACAGTTCCCAGTCGAGGACCGCGCGAACGTCACCGGCACGGGAGAGGATCACGTTGTCGAGCCGGAAGTCGCCGTGCAGCAAGGCGGTGCGCTGCTGGCGCGGCAGCCGGTGGGTGAGCCGCAGATGCCCCTCGGTGAGCAGGGTCGTGGTGGCGGACTCGCCGTGGATCTGGGCCGACCACCGGCGCAGCTGCCGGCTCAGATATCCCTCGGGCCGGCCGAGATCGGCGAGCCCCAGCTCGGCGGGCGAGGGGCGGTGCAGCTCGACGAGTTCGCCGACGAGGGCGTGGCCCGCCCCGCGCCGGGCGCGTTCGTCCAGCGTCGCCGCGCTCGCGGCGTCACGCACGATGCTGCCGTCGACGAACTCCATCACCGAGAACGGCGCCCCGATCACGTTTTCGTCCTCGCAGAAGGCGATCTGCGCGGCGACCCGGACGCCCGACCGCCGGGACAGGGCCTGCTGGATCCGGAACTCCCTGGCGACGTCGTGTGCGCCTTCGACCTCGATCAGGCCGGGCGGGCGGCGCAGCGCGAACCGGTGGCCCGCCGCGTCGCTGACCCGGTAGGTGAGGTTGGACCGGCCACCCGCGATCAGGGTCGAGGTGAGCGGCAGCTCGAGATCCGGGACCCGCGGCTCGAGCCAGGAAGCGAGCCGGTCCACGGGCAGGGTCGCCGTGCTCATTGCCGCTCCTGAGCGAGTTTCGCCGCGATGTCCTCGCGCAGGTGCTTCTTCGAGACCTTCCGGACGCTCGTGACCGGAAGGTCCGAGCGCACTTCGACCCGCTCGGGGAGCTTGAACTTCGCGACCCCTTGCCGGAGAAGGAAATCGGCCAGGTCGGCCAGTGTCGGAGCGTCCCCGCGGGGCACGACATAGGCGCAGACCCGCTCGCCCAGCTCCGGGTCGGGCATGCCGACGACGGCGACCTCGGCGACGGCGGGGTGGGTCACCAGGAGCCGCTCCAGCTCGTCCGCGTGGATCTTCTCGCCGCCCCGGTTGACGTTGTCCTTGATGCGCCCCTCGATCGAGTAGAAGATCGTGCCGTCGATGTCGTGAGCGCGTGCGAGGTCTCCCGTGCGGAAGAAACCGTCCGGGGTGAACGCGACCGCGTTGTGCTCGTCCGCGGCGTAGTAGCCGGGAATGGTGTAGGGGCCGCGGCAGGCCAGCTCCCCGATCTCGCCCGGGGTCACCTCGGCCAGTTCGTCGTCGAGGATGCGCACCTCGTCGAGCGGGTGGATCGGCGTGCCGACCGTGGTACGGCGGGTGTCCGCCGGTGCGTCCCACGGGGTGCACATGATCATTCCCTCGCCCATGCCGAACACGCCGAGCGCGCGGATGCCGAGCTCTGCTTCCAGCCGGGCCGCGTATTCGGGGGTTTGCGGACCGACGCTCAGGCGGGCCAGCGAACTCAGATCGGCCGAGCGCGCCGCGTCCGATTCGAGCAGCCGGTAGGCGACGGTGGCGTTGGCGACCATGTCGGTGACCCGTTCGCGTTCGACGAAACCGGCGATGACTTCGGCGTCCGCCCGCGGCGCCAGTACGACGGTCGCGCCCGTGAGCAGGGCAGGCAGGACGCACAGTGCGACGCCGGCGTTGTGCATGACCGGCAGGGCGTGCATGGCCACGGTCCGCTCGTCCCAGCCCCACCGGTCCGCCCAGGCTCGCGCGTTGCACAGGTAGTCGCAGTGCAGCCGGGGAATGAGTTTCGGCGTGCCCGTGGTGCCGCCGGACAGCTGCAGTGCGGCCAGATCTTCGCTGTGCGGCTCGGGCAAGGGCCCGGGCGGATGCGCGAGGAGTTCGTCCAGCGCGACACCCCCGCGCGCGCTCCCCCGCGTCGTGATCGTGAGCCGGAGGCTCTCGTGAGCCCCGGCGAGATCGGCCGCCAGCGCGGGAAGGTCGGCTCGCGGCCAGTCCGCCTGGATCAGATGGGCGCGGGCACCGGTGAGCGCGACGAGGTCACCGACCTCACGCCTGCGGTGCTGCGGCAACGAGCACACCGGCACCAGCGCGGCCTTGAGCAGGCCGTAGAACGCGACGAGTGTCTCCACGACATTGGCGGACTGCACGACCACGGCGTCACCCGGGCACAGCCCGCGGTCCAGCAGGCCGCACGCGATGGCGGTGGCCTGCCGGTCGAGCTGCGCGTAGGTGATCCGCCGGTCGCCGTCCACCACCGCCACGCGCTCGGGGAAACGCGTGGCGGTGGCGCTCAGCTCCGCGCCGATCGTGGTCCTGCCCCAGGCGCCGGCCGCCCGGTAGCGCGCGGCGAGAGCCTCGGCGTGGTGCGGAAACGGCCGCTCAGCGGTCATTTCCGCTCCCGGCCCCGAAACTGTCGGCGGGCATCGGGTGATCGGCGGGCACGACCTGGCTCAGCAGCGCGGTCGCGCAGCCGGGGCAGAACGCCTGCCGGAAGACGACCCGCTCGTCGATGTAGGTCGCCGAGTCCGGCCAGACGTGCGGCCCCGCGGCGGCCGGTTCGGCCTCGATCCGGGGCAGCGCGGCAAGATACGGTTCCCCCAGCGTGCCCAGTCCGGTGCCGCAGTGACGGCAGACGACGGTCTGCCCGTCGACCAGCGCCTGGTTCACGTCCAAGGTCTCCGCGCCCGTCACGTCCGCACGGCGCCCACGGGCCTCCGTGATGCCCGCCGCGCTGCGGCGCGCGGCCGACAGCTGTTCCCGCTGGCGCCGAGTCGCGTCCACATCCGCGGCGCCGTCGGGGTTCAGGACGACGCCGTAGATCTCGTGCGCCGCCCGCTCGGAGACCTTCGCCTCGCGCACGTCCTCGGCCACGGCGGCCGGGTCGCGGTGCAGCGGGTCGCCGTAGCCGCCACCACTCTGCCAATGCACGTACACCGCGTCTTCGAGGCCGATGAAGGTTTCGACCTCACCGCCCATGACATCGCGGGTGGCCGTGATCTCGTCGAGGCTGCGGGGAACCCGGCCGGCGGCGAGCGTACCGAGCACATCACTGCCGCGCAGCACGATGTCGAGCTGGGTGTTGCCCGGATACCCACCGGCCAGGCCGGCGTTCTGCGTTGTCGCCTTACCCGTGCCGGAGAACACCCCGGCCAGCGGGGCCGGTGTGTCATGCGGGACAAGGCAAACGGACCCGCTGACACCGCCCCGCTGGGCGCCGGGGCCCCCGGAGTCCGTCTCCTCGCGACGCCACAACAGCAGCACCGGCGAAGTGAACTCGGTCATCTCGGCATCGGGCGCACGGCCCATGGGAATGACGAACGCCCCGCCGGTGTCGACGCCGTCCCGGTCGACCCCGGCGCCGTAGCCACCCGCCATCGCGTCCATCACCAGCGAGACGAACGGGTACTGCCGCTGGTCGAGGCCCGCGAGGGCGACCATGTCGAAGGTGCCGCCGCACACCGACTGCACGGACTTGCGGGCATGCGGGCGGGCATCGAGCATCTTGGCGAGGCACTCGTTGACGAGGTTGCCCGCCGCCCACGCGGGGCCGACGGGGCCCTTGCCGACCGCGGCGGGGAACGACGCGTTGATCATCGTGCCCTCTTCGGCGATGATGTCGAAGCAGCGCATCAGGCCGCCGCCGGCCCAGGGGATGTCGCCGGCCAGCACCGGCAGCAGCGCGGACATGATGCCGGCCCGCACACCGGAATAGGGACAGTTGATCATGCCGGTTTGTGCCGCGGTACCGCGGAAATCGAACGTCAGCCGATCGCCGGATTTGGTCATCGCCAGCACGATCTTGTACAGGCCGCGGTCGCCCTGGCCGGAGTGTTCCTGGTAGCCGGTGGCGTGCCAGGTGCCGTCGGGAAGTTCCCGCAGCTTCGCGCGCAGCCGCTGCTCCGCGTCGTCCATGATCCGCTTCATGACGGCCTTGACCGTGTCGGGCCCGTAGGTTTCGAGCAACCGACGCAGCCGGGCCTGCGCGGTGTGGTTCGCCCCGACCTTCGCCCGCAGGTCGAGCGAGACCAGCATCGGCGTGCGGGAGCGGCGCGTCCACATGTCCGCCACGTCGCGCTGCAACACGTTGTCCCGCACCACTTTGATGGGCGGGGTGGGCAGCGACTCCCAGAACACGTCCTGGGCGCGCGGGGTCCAGGAACCGGGCGCGACACCGCCGACGTCGAGCTGGTGCGCCACGGCCGAGGACCAGCCGAAAAGCTCGCCGTCGAAGAAGAACGGCGCGAACACGGTGGCGTCGTTCTGGTGCAGCCCACCGCCGACCCAGGGATCGTTGCAGAGGAACATGTCGCCCTCGTTGATGCCCGGGTTGTCCGCGCGATGTTGCAGCGTCCAGTAGACGGCCAGGTCCAGCGACGCGGACAGGAAGGTGTTGTAGAGCCCGATCTGCACCTCCTGGCCGACCTCGTCACACAGGGCGAAGTCGAAGTCGTTGGCCTCGGTGACCACCACCGAGCCGGACATGCGCTTGAGCGTCTCGCCCATCTCGTCGGTGATCGACCAGAGCCGGTGCCGGATCACTTCATAGGTGAGCGGGTCCAGATTGTCGATGGCGTCCTGGCCGACGGTGTGCAGCCGCAGGCTGGCCGGCACGCTCACGCGGAGTTGTTCCGGGTCCACGGGGCGGCTGTGGTAGACCTCGGCTCCGGGAATCGGGCTGCTCACGCGTCCTCCTGTGTTTTGCGGGACACCCGCACCCGGTCGGACCGCATGAGCGGGGCTGCGCGATTGTCGCTCACGCGTCCTCCTTGGTGGTGTGGTGCAGAACGAGGTTGCCGAACCGGTCGATCTCGGCGGTGTCGCGGCGCGAGATCGTGACGGTCGTGGTCGGGACCTCGACGATCGCCGGACCGGTGATCCGGTGCCCCGGCGCGAGGCGGAGGTAGTCGTAGATGGGGGTGTCCTCGAACCCGCGGGCCGGATCGAGCAGGACCGGCCGCCGTCCGGTCAGGGCGTCCTCAATGGACTGTCCGGCCGCGGGACCGGCCTCGGGCAGGACAACCTGGGACGGGAGCACGCCGGTCGCGTGCACGCGGTAGGTGATGAACTGGAAGCCGGCGTCGCCGTAGCCGGTGCCCTCCCCGAAGGTGCGGTGATAGCGCGCCTCGAACTCCCCGAGGACGCCCTTCAGGTCGGCGTCCGTCACCGTCCCGGACGGCACCGGGGTCGGCAGTTCGGCCAGCTGCATGGTGTAGCGCACGTCGACCTCGCGCCGCAGCACGATGTCGACCAGTTCGACGCCCTGCTGCTCCAGTGCCGTGCGGGCCTCGGCTTCGAGTTCCTCGAAGGTCTTCGTGACCTCGTCGGCGGGCACCGGGAAAGTGGCGGGCTTGGAGACCTCCTTGACGACGGCCACGTTGCTGGCGGCCAGCCCGTAGGCGGAGAACGCCGCCGCCGACGGGCCGAGTGGCACGACGGTGGACTTCACGCCCAGGTCGGCACCGTAGGCGAAGCAGTGCACCGGCCCGGCGCCGCCGAAGGCGTAGGCGACGAAGTGGCGCGGGTCCTCACCCGATTCGACCACGACCTTGCGCACCAGGTCCGAGGTCTGGGCGTTCTGCACGGCGAAGATCGCGGCGGCGGCGTCCTCGATGCTCAGTCCCAGCCGGGTGGCGACGTGCCTGTCGATGGCCTCGCGGGCGCGTGCCACGTTGAGTTTGGTGCGGCCGCCCAGGAAGTTGTCCGGGTTGAGGATGCCCAGCACCAGATCGGCGTCGGTGACGGTGGGCTCGGTGCCGCCCTTGTCGTAGCAGGCCGGCCCCGGCACGGCCTGCGCGCTGCGCGGGCCGATCCGCAGGTTGCCGCCGGCGTCCACCCACGCGATGGCACCGCCGCCGCTGCCGATCGCCTGCACCTTGAGCATCGGGACGTCGATCTCGTGCTGGTTGATCACCGCGGTGGTGGTCTGCAGCGGTTCGCCATCGACGATGAGCCCGACGAGGAAGGTCGTCCCGCCGACGTCGGTGCAGATGACGTTGCGATGCCCGAGTTGCCCCGCCAGCCGGGTCGCCCCGGTCACCCCGCCGGTGAGCACGGAGCCCACCGTCGTGATCGCCGTCTTCGGCGCCTCGTGCGCGGCGAGCGTGCCGCCGGTCCCCTGCATGATCAGCAGCGGACCGCGCAACCCGTTGTCCCGCAACCGATCCGTCAGCGGCTCCAGGTAGCGGGCGAGCGTCGGGCCCACCTGGGTGCTCATGATCGTGGTCGCGTTGCGGGAGAACTCGCGCATCCGCGGCGAGAGCTCGCTGGACAGCGTCACGTACATCTCGGGCGCCTGCTCGTGGATGAGCTCCCGCAGCCGCCGCTCGTGGGCGGAGTTGCGGAACGACCACAGCAGCGACACGGCGATCGCGTCGACATCCTCGTCAAGCAGCTCCCGGATTGCTTGCCGCGCCTGGTCTTCGTCGAGCGGTACCACGACGCTGCCCTTGTAGTCGATCCGCTCGACGACCTCCTTCGCCCGGCGTTTGGGCACCAGCGGCGCCGGTTTGCGGGTGGCGAGGATGTCCTGGATCTGCTCCGGGCTGTTGCCGGCGTAGCGGCCGACGACGTTCATGATGTAGATCGAGTCACGGTGGCCGACGGTGGTCAGCCAGCCGACCTTGCCGACGTCCCCGATCACGAGCGCGTTGAGCGTCGAGGTCGTACCGTGCGCGATGTAGGAGGTGTCCGCCAGCAGCTCCGGCAGGCTGACCCCGGCGCGGTCGGCCAGTCCCTCGAGCACCTGCAGCACGCCGTCCGCGTAGTTCGGGGGTGTCGAGGGGGTCTTCGTCGAGATCATCGTGCCGTCGTCGCGGGAGGCGACCGCGTCGGTGAACGTTCCGCCGACGTCGACGCCGATCACGTAGCTCATGATTTCGCCTTTCCGTCGGAGGTCGCGGCGCGGGCAGCGCGTCGTTTCACCCGCAGCTCGTCATCTGGTTCGGTGGAGGGGAACGACTCCTGCAGCGCGGGCGGGATGCCCGACGGGTCGAGGCAGATCCCGTAACGCTCGAGGTTGTGCGTGTGCGCCAGCTGGTGCAGCGTGAACGCGGACCGGATCGCGGTCGGCTGGCCCTGCGCGTCAACAGCCTGGTTGACGGCTTGTTTGGTCAGCCGCAGGCCGAACATCGGCTTCGCCGCGATCTTGCGGGCGAGCGCGAGGGTGAACCCGGTCAGCCCGTCGCGCGGCACGACGTGGTTGACCATACCGAGGCGATAGGCCTCGTCGGCGGTCCAGGAATCGGCCGTGTACAGGAGTTCCTTGGCTTTGCGCGGCCCGAGTTCCCACGGGTGCACGAACCATTCGACACCGCAGATGCCCATCGAGACCACCGGGTCGGCGAACGTCGCGTCGTCCGCCGCGACGATCAGGTCGCACACCCAGGCAAGCATCAGCCCGCCGCCGATGGTCCTGCCGTGCACCGCGGCGATCGTCGGCTTCGGGATGGCGCGCCACCGGGCGCACATCTCGAGGTAGATCTCCTCTTCGCGGGCGACCCAGCCCTCGGCGCCCGGCTCGCCGAACCCGCCCCACGTGCCGACCTGATCGAATTCCTCGTGCCAGACAACGTCTTTCAGGTCGTGCCCGGCCGAGAAGTGCGGGCCGTCACCGGCCAGCACGATCACCTTGACCGTGTCGTCGCGTGCGGCGCGGTCGAAGGCTTCGTTGAGCTCGTAGGTCATCCGGACGTCCTGCGCGTTGCGTTTGTCCGGCCGGGCCAACGTGATCACACAGATCCCGGGTTCGGGGATCTCATAGCGAACGGATGACGTCATCGGCAACCTTTCGATCTGACAGGAGGTGGGCGAACTGTTCGCGGGCGGCCTGCCGGCGGGTGGGCAGGTGTTCGGCGGGGATCCCGTCCGCGGGCGGTGTGAACCCGCGCAGGATCAGTCGCGCGGCGCTCTGGCGATGCACCTCGTCGGGCCCGTCGTAGATCCGGGCCGCCCTGGCCCGGCGGTACATCGCTTCCAGCGGCAGGTCGGCCGAGAAGCCGAGCGACCCGTGGGCCTGCACGGCCCGGTCGATGACGTCGTGCAGGACCTTCGCGCCGTAGAACTTGATCAGGGCGATGTCCTCGCGCGCCGCCTTCGACCCGACCGTGTCGATCCGCCACGCCGCGTGCAGGGTGAGCAGGCGCGCGGCGGCGATCTCGGCGGCCGAATCGGCTATCCAGTTCTGCACGGTCTGCTTGTCCGCGAGCGTGGACCCGTGCGAGTAGCGATAGGTGGCGCGCTCGCAGAGCATGTCGAGCGCCCGCTGGGCCTGCCCGATCCAGCGCATGCAGTGGTGCACGCGGGCAGGGCCGAGCCGCTCCTGCATCATCGCGAACCCCCGGCCCGGTTCACCGAGCACGGCGTCGGCGGGGAGCGCGACGTCGGTGAACGTGATCTCGCAATGGTTCTCGATCTGCGCCGGGCGGGGCTCGGGGTCCTCCATCGACGGGATGTCACGGCGGACGTCGACCCCGAGGGCGTCCCGGTCCACGATCACCACGGTTGCCCGGTGCTTCGGATGCGCGTCCGGATCGGACACCGCCAGCACGAGCAGGAAATCGGCGAGTGACGCATTCGTGGCGAACCACTTGTGTCCATTGAGGACCCAGCCGTTCCCGTGGCGCTCCAGCCGGGTGCTGAGCAAAGTCGGGTCGGCACCGGCGCCGGGTTCGGTCATCGCGACCGACGAGCGCACGGAACCTTCCAGCAGTGGCAGGAAATACCGGGTGCGCTGCGCGGGGGTGGCGTGGGGGGCGAGCAGTTCGAGATTGCCGGAGTCCGGCGGCGCGGTGCCGAACAGCGTCGGCCCGACGCGGGACCGCCCGACGATCTCGTTCATCAGGGCGAGCCGCAGCTGTCCGCGGCCCGTCCCGCCATGCTCGGGGCCGAGGTGGGCGGCCCACAGACCGCGCGCCTTCACCTCGTCGATCAGCGGCGCGGCCGCCCGGTCGAACTCTCGGACCGGCAGCTCGAGGGCCTCCAGCGGGATGGCTTTGGTGTCGATGAAGTCCCGGATCCAGGCAAGCTCGGCTTCCGTCTCGGGATCGGTGCTGAAGTCCCAGCTCATCGCGCGCCTCCGGCAGGCGTGGTCCACAGCGACCGCTCCCGCTCCGCCAGTTCGGCGAGCAGCCCGGGCGGCGGTTCGGGGCTGTCGAGCCGGCGAACGCCCAGCGGGTCGAGGCGTTCACGGATCCAGTACAGCTCCTCCTCGGTCGGCGGCGGCGTGACGGGGACGGCGCCTCGCGGCGGTAGCAGTTCGAAGCCGGTGGCCTTCACGACGTCCCCGAAGCTCACTCCGGGGTGCAGCGACCGCACCCGCATCCCGGCGCCGTCGCGGTCGAAGTCGAACACGCCGAGGTCCGTCACCAGCATCCGCGGTTCGCCCATGGTGAGACCGAGCCGGTCGCGATCGGGCCCGAAACCGAGACCGCAGCGGAAATCGACCCGTTCGACCAGCGCACGCGGTGTGTGCCTGCGCACGTGGAAGGTCAGCTCGGACAGCCGGACCAGGTCGTCGGGGATACCGCGCGAACCGATCATCGCGACCTTCGGCCGCTCCCAGTCACCGAGCACGGAGATATTGCAGGAACCCGTGCGATCGACCTGCACCGGTCCCATGCAGATCGCGTACTTGCCCGCCGAGATGAGATCGAACGTCTCGATCCAGTCCGACCCGCGGACCGCGGTGGCGGACGAAATCCACTCGTCGTTGAGCCCTTTCGCGGTGGGCGCGCAGTCGAATCCGGCCATGCTGCCGCCAGCCATCAGCACGATTTCGGGCGCATACAAGGCTTTCGCGAGCCGGGCGGCGATATCGGCGGAGACCGTCGCCGCGGCGGCGATGACCTCGCCGCGGTAGATCTGCGCCAGCACGCTGATCACCTGCTCCTCGACGGTGAACCCGGTCATCGCGCCGCTCCCTGGGCGAGGATTCCCGCGTGCTCGCGCAGCCAGTCGCGGTCACGGCAGTGGCTTGCGTAGTCGGTAGCGGCGGCGTAGTCGAGCGGCCAGTCCGGAAAGGACGCGGTGAACCCGCACCCGCGCGGAACCTCGGCGACACCGGTGACCCACAGGCGGAAATGGTCGTCTCGTGCTCGGTGATGGTTTCGCCGAGCTGGTCGACGACCCGGTCGGCGGTCACGAAGACCGTGGATGCCGCTCGCGCGAGCTGAGGATCGAGGAAACCGTCACCGGTGATGCGGACGTTGCCTTCGCGGTCGGCTTCGCCTGCGTGCAGGAAAAGCACGTCCGGCCTGATCGCCGGAACGGCCGTCAGCTCTTCGCCGGTGAGCGGGCAGGCGAACCGCCGGAACGGGGTTCCCGGCACGTCCATCACGTCCACCCCGGGACCGCTCACCGTCGGCATGAACGGAACCCGCCGGGTCGCGGCCTCGACCCCGGCGATGAACATGGCTTCGGTCCACTCGACGACCGGCAGCCCCTCGGACTCCCGTGCCCGGCGAAAGTTCGGCGACAGGCCAAGCGCGTCGAAACCGACGTAGGCGAACTGCAGCTGCTCGACCGCGCCCGCGCCCAGCATCAGGTCTACATCGGGACCACCGAGGAAAACCGCCAGCCGCACCGGTGTCCGCCGCAGCGCGAGCGCCGCGACGGCCGCCATCGGCTTGCGCAGCATTCCCCCGCCCCCGAAGGAGACCAGGGAGTGCGGCTCGACGGCGGCTGCCATCTCGCCGAGCGGGACAACCTTGTCCATCGCGCCTCCGACTCTTGAGTCGTTTAATCAACTGTTGAGTCGGGACTGTAGATAACGCCTGCTCCGGCTGTCAAGGCGCAGCACGAAAGGCGCGACCCGGCCGGGTCGCGTGAATCAGGGCGTGCGGATCAGGAAGAGCTGTCTTCGGCCGGCAGATGCCGCTCGACGTACTCGAGGTCGGCGCGAATGGCCGCGAGCGCGGCCCTCGGCCCGGCCGGAGAGGACGCCCGATCGGTGCGCGCCACCGAGCGCAGCGCCATCACGGCCAACTGGTCCGCCACTGCCTGCGGGTCCGCGCCACGGGCGTCGGGACGGAACCACCAGGCCACCCAGTTACAGGAGCCCAGGATCGAAAACGCCGCGACGCGCACGTCCGTCGGCCAGAACTCACCGCTTTTGACGCCACCGTCGATGATCGCACTCAGATGGGTGAGGATCTCCCGCTTCCCCGCCTGATGCCTGCGCTGGAAGGACTCGGGCAGGATGTGCTCACTGCGATCGAGCAACCGGAACCGGGACGGATGCGCGCAGATCCGCAGGGTCACCGACCGCACGGCCCGGGACAGCCGCTCCGACCAGCTCAGGTCACTCGCTTCCATCTCGGCCAGCTCGGCGGCCGCGGTCTCGGTCAAGCCAGCCACGAGCATGCCGAGCAGATCGTCCTTGCTCTTGATGTAGTGGTAAAGGGACGGGCGGGTGATGCCGATGGCTTCGGCGATGTCCTTGAGCGTCGTGCCCTCGAAACCCCGCTCGGCGAACAGCGCCGCGGCACGGTCGAGCAGCTCGTTCTCCACCAACTGCCGGCGCGAGGCACCACCCGTCACGACGAACCTCACCCTTCTCGACTGGTCGTAAGCCACGTTAGCCCGGACGGACCGGAGACCCGAAGCGGGCCGGTGCGCGATCCGTCCGGAACTCTGCGCGAACGGTCCGCCCCCGGGCGCCGCGAGTTCGTAGCCTTGTTCGCCGAACGACGGGCAAGGAGGCCCCATGGGTGACCGGATGTGGACGGTGACCGCGGATTTCGCGCGCTGCGAAGGTCACGGCCTGTGCGTCGAGGAGGCCCCCGGCCACCTGCGCATGGACGACGACCTCGTGGCGATCACCGAGGACGTGGTGACCGGCGACGAATTGCCCGGCGTGCGGGCGGCCGTGCGCGTATGCCCGGTGGCGGCGCTGCGTCTCGAACCGCGATCCGGCTCATGAGCCCGATCGTGGTGGTCGGCGCGTCAGCCGCCGGGACGAGCGCCGTCGAAGAACTGGTCGCGCTCGGGCACGAAGGGCGCGTCGTGCTGCTCGGGGCCGAGCCGCATCCGCCGTACAGCCGTCCCGCCCTGTCCAAACAGTTCCTCGCGGGCGACGCGCGAGCGGTCTCGCTCCCGGATCTGCCTGCGGGCGTGGAGTTCCGGCCTGGGACTACCGCGACCGCGGTGGACCTTCGGCGCCGCACCGTGACCTTTCGCGACACCACGGGCGCGACCGCGTCGTTGCGCTACGCCGGGCTGGTCGTCGCCACCGGATGCCGTCCACGCCGCATCCTGCCACCGGCGTTCGGCGCGCTCACGGTCCGCACGATCGAGGACGCCACCGCGCTCGCGTCGGCGCTGCGCCCGGACATCCAGGTCGTCGTGGTGGGCGCGGGTTTTCTGGGCCTCGAACTCGCCACCGCGGCGGTGCGGCACGGGGCGGCCGTGACCGTGATCGACCGGGAGCCGCCGCTGCGGCGCCTGCTGGGACAGGAGATTTCGGCGCTGGTCTCCCGCCGACTCGCCGAGGCGGGGGCGACATTCGTTCTGGAACCGGGCGGTATCGCCGAAGATCAGGACGCCGCGCGGGGGTTCCGGCTGCGTTCGGGACGGCGTCTCCCCGCCGATCTCCTCATCGAGGCCGTCGGCGACGAGCCCGCCGCCGAATGGTTGCGCGGTTCCGGAATTCCCTTGCATACCAACGGAAGTGTCCTCTCGGACCGGTCGGGACGCGTTGGTGAGCACGTCGTGGCGGCCGGGGACGTCCGCATGTCGACCAGCCGCACCCCGTACTGGTCGGCCGCGATCGCGGACGGGCGGCGAGCGGCCCGCACGCTCCTGGGTATGCCCGCCCCGGCGCCCGCGCCCGGCTACTTCTGGACGGAGGTGTTCGGGCTTTCGGTGCGGGTCCTCGGTGCGCTGCCCGTGCGCGGCGGCCTCCGCGTCATCGACGGCGACCTCGACAGCGCCGCCGCGGTCGTGGCCTGGACGGGGGCGACCGCCGCGATCAACCACCCCATCCCCCTGCGGCGGCTCCGCCGCGCTCTCGACGATCGAGCAGAGGAGACCAGTCATGTCTGACCAGCACGCGCCGTTCAACCCGCTCGACCCCGCGCACCTCGACGATCCCGACGGGCCGCTGGGCGCCGCCAGGGCGCGATGCCCGGTGTCGTTCCCGCGCCCCGGCCTGGCCTGCGTCGTCACCGACGACGACGTCCAGCACGTGCTGGGTCATCCCGAGACCTACTCGAACCGCGGCAACTTCGCGATCGACGGTGAACTGGAACTGCCCGCCCAACTGATCACGATGATCGACCCGCCAGAGCACACCGAACTGCGCCGCCGGTTGCTGCGCTGGTTCGCCCCGGCCCGGTTGCGGGCGCTGCGGCCCGAGGTGGAACGCATTGTGGCGAAGGCGCTGGCCGGGTTACCGCCCACCGGTGAGGTGGACCTGTACGAGTCGTACGCGCGCTCGATCCCGTCGTCGGTGGTGTTCGCGTTCCTGGGGCTGCCCGAACCGGTGTGGCAGGACCTGCAGAACTGTACGGACGTGATCACCGAGCGGATGCCCGAGCCGCTGATCGACCTTCCGGAGATGGGGAAGATGATCGCGGCCCTCACCGAGGTGGTGAAGCGACGCCGCGCCGAGCCTCCGGCCCGGCGGGACGCCATCGACGGGTTGCTGCATCCGCAGGACGGCGAGGCGGAACTCAGCGAGGTGGAGGCCGTCACGCACCTCATGCAACTGGTTCTCGCGGCGACCGCCACCACCCGAAGCCTGATCCTGAACACGGTCCACTCCTTGCTCGCCACGGATCAATGGCAGGCGCTGGCGCGGGACCGGAGCAAGGTGCCGAACGCCGTGGAGGAAAGCCTCCGGCACGACACCCCCCTGCAGTTCGTGCTGCGCACCACCAACCGGGCCGACTCCGTCGGCGGCACCGTCATCCCCGCCGAGACGAAGGTGCTCGTGAGCCTGCAGTCGGCCAACCGGGACGAGCGGACCTGGGGTGCGGACGCCGCGGAGTTCCGGCTGGATCGCGACGCCGCCTCGGCGCATCTGGCCTTCGGACGCGGTATCCACACGTGTATCGGCGCACCGCTGGCCCGGCTGGAGAGCGTGTGCGCCATCGACGCGTTGCTCGGCGTGTATCCCTCGCTGCGCTTGGCGGAGTCCTACCGCTGGGAGAAGGTCCGCGCGCCGATGATGCGGCGGCCGGCGAGCCTGCGGGTGGTACTCGCCTGAACGGGTTGACAGAACGGTAGACAATCCTACACTGTAGTGAAATGGGTCACCTCGACGCGCGAGGACCGGGCCACGCGATCACCGATCCCGGCGAGGCCAGTTCGATCCTGGAGGCGGCCTACGCACCCAACTCGCTCACCATGATGGGACGAGCGGCACGGCTCGAACTCCGGCTGGCGACCACGCGCCTGCCGCACGCCGATGTCGGCGCGGTCCGGATCAGCGGTGACATCCGGCTGGAAGCCCCGTCGCCACGGACCTGCTGCGTGGTGCTCCGCCCGGTGCGGGGCGGGGTCACGATCAGCTGCGCCGGCCGCGAGACGCTCCGGGTGTCCCCGGGCGCGCTGGTCTTCTTGCCGCCCGGTCCCTTCCTCCGGTATGAGGAATGGGGTCCGGACACCCGGCTGACCACACTCCGCATCGACAACGCCGTGGTGTCCGCGCACCATCCGCTGGAGGCGGAGCACGTCCTGCACGAGTCCGCCGGGCCGCTCCCGGTGGACCTGCGCGACGACGGCGCGCGGGCGCTGGCCTGGGTGATGCACCTGCTCACCGCGGAAATGCAGCGGCCGAGCGGCGCGCTGACCAGCGGGCCCGTGGCAGATCACCTCTCGGGGTTCGCGCTGGGCAGCGTGCTCAGCGCGGTGGGACGCGACACGGCGGTGCCGTCCCCGGCGAAAAGCCGGATCCTGCGGCGTGCGCTGGCCGCGGCGGAAGCCCAGGCCGTACCGTCCATTCCGGACCTGGCGAAGGCGGCCGCGGTGAGCGTCCGCACGCTGCAGGAGGTGTTCCGGACCGAACTGGGCACGACCCCGGCGGCCCACCTGCGTTCGGTGCGGCTGCGCCGCGCGCACGAAGACCTGCTACGCGGCGACCACTCGCACACCACCATCGAAGCCGTGGCGCACCGGTGGGGTTTCACGAACTACGGACGTTTCGCACGGCATTACCGCACCCAGTACGGGACGAACCCGGCCGCCACACTCCGGCGCCGTCAGCCGGGCGGCGCCAGTTCGTAGCGCTCAGCCAGCCAGCCGGCGATCTCCGCCGCCGCGAGGTCGTTGCCCGAGGGCTCGCCTTCGGCGATGGGCGCGCCGAAATGCAGCCCGCGCACTCTCGCCGTGGTGAGGTCCCGCGTTCCGAGAGCCTCGATCATGCGGCGCGAATCGGCGGGGAAGGCGGCCTGGTCGCCGGTCAGTTCGACGAACAGGCCCGGCACCGTGACCCCCGGGGCGCAGCGCTCGAAGTCGGCGTTGGAGCTGAGCCCCGACCAGGTCGACAACCACGCCTCGGGGGTGGTGAGCCGCCCGAACCCGGTCAGCCCGTAGTTGATCAGATCGGGCCGCCTGCCGAACAGCGAACCGGACGGCCGCTCACTCGGGTCCAGCGAAAGGTCCACGGTGCGCGGATCGGCGTCGGTGCGGAACACCGTGATGATCCGGGGCGCGAGCGAGCGCCGCCGGTCCGAAGCGTGACCGGAAGCCTTGAACGCGGCGCGGGCTTCCGCGGCCCGCCCGAGGTACTCGCGCGCCACTGCGTCGATGCGGCTGACGCGGTCGCGCTGCGCCGCCCGGTAGCGCCGGAGGAACTCTTCGCCGTAGGAAGAACTTCCCGGCGGCTCCGCGAAACCGTTGGCGGGGTCGAACGGATCCAGCTCGGGTACGACCGACAACGGGTCGGACTCGTCGGCGACGGACGGGTCGATGCAGGCGAGCAGCAGCTTGCCCTGACCGGGATGCGGGGCGAGGAAGACCACACCGTCCGCACCCGGCATCGACGCCTCCGCGAGCCGCACCGGGCGACCGCCGGGAGTCGTCGCGACCCGCTCGGCCGGGGCGAGCCCGGCCTGCTCGAGGTAGAACGCGTAGAGTGTGCCACCACCGGAGTGTCCAAGAAGGACAATCGAGTCGAAACCACGCTCCCGCAGGAAGTCCAGGCCCGCGGCGACGTCCAGCAGTGCCTGCTCGTGCACCAGCGTCAGGTCGTTGTTGACCGAGCGCGTGTGCTGCGTCCACACCGCCGCCCCGGCCCACAGCAGCGGCGGGACGAGCGGATGGTGGGTCACGTCCTGGCGCGGGTGCATCAGGCACACGACCGTCCGGGCACCCGGGGCCATCGACAGCACGCCGCGGACCGTGGCACCGTCCGAAGTGGTCAGTTCGTGCACGGACGCCGCAGCCTGCGCGGGACGTTCTCCGGCGGCGAGGTAGCGGCCGGCGCCGAGGCGGGCGGCGCTCGCGGTCACGCCGGCTCCACTCGCAGCGCGTCCTTGTCGTGCTGGGTGATCCGGCTGTCGCGGGCGACCCCGCCGACCGCGGAGTACCACACGGCGTGCCGGCAGCCGGTCGCGCGCCGGTCGACCACGATCGGGCCGGCCGCGCTGATCTCGAAGTACGGGCCGATCTTCCCGACGGTCACCGCCGGATCCGCCGCGGCGACCTTCGCGACCGCGGTGTTCTCCGGGACGTCGAGAACGTAGAGCACGGTCATCGCGCCGGCTCCCATTCGGCCGCGCGCTCCACGATCAGTTCTGCCTTACGCGCCAGGAGCTTGCCGAAGGTCGGCTCCGCTCCGGCGACCACGTCGAGCAGCGCGTCGATCGTGAGGTTCGCGTCGAGATCCTCCTGCGGGGTCACCGGCCGCATCGCGCGGGTGATCTCGAACATATAGCCGTTCGGGTCGTGGGTGTAGATCGACTCGATGGTCTCGTGCTGGATCTGCATCTCGACCGGCCAGTCACTGGCGTCGAGCCGGCGCCGGTACTCCAGCAGGTCCGCCTCGTCCTCGACATGGATCGCCAGATGGCGCGACCGGACGAAGAACTCCGGGACCTCCGGCCCGAAACGCGCGTAGGCATCGCCCTTCGCGCCGGGCGCGCCACCGATCTCCGCGCTCGTGCCGAAGTAGTAGAAGAACGCGATCCGGTCTTCGTTGCCGATATCGAAGAAGAAGTGGATGAAGTCCGGATGGTCCTCCGGCCCCCAGCCCGCCGCGCAGATCGAGTGCACGACCGGGAAACCCAGCACGTCCCGGTAGAAGCGGACCGTGGCGGCCGGGTCGAAGGTCGGGAACGCGACATGGTCGACGCCCCGCACCCGGTGCTCCAGCTCGGTCATTTCCTGCCTCCTCGACGTCGGGTCGTGCGGACACTTCGACCGTACGCCCGATTCAACGTTTGAGTCAACAGTTTGACGAATGTGCTCAAATGTCGAGGATGCGCTCCAGGTGGTCGAGGTCCTGGCGCAGCATCTTCAGCGCCGCGGTGGGCCCGCCCCCGTCGAGAACGTGGCCGTCCGGGCGCTGCAATGCGCCGACGGCCATGTCAGCGAGCTGCTCGATGACGGCTTCGGCGGTGTCGCGCCCGCCGGGATGGAACCACCACGCGACCCAGTTGCACATGCCGAGCACGCCCAGCGCCGCGACGCGGGAGTCCACCGGCCGGAACTGGCCCGCTCGCACGCCTTCCTCGATCACACCGGCGATGGTCTTGAGCACCGCGCGGCGGCTGTCGTCGTAGGCCGCGGTCAGCTCCTCAGGCAGTTCGGCCTCGGAGCGGATCAGCAACCGGAAGCGGGCGGGCTGGTTCGTGCGGCGTGCCACGATCACCTCGACGACCCCGCGCAGCTTCGCGACCGCGTCCAGCTCCTTGCGCGCGACCAGTGCGCGAAGCTCGTCCAGCGGCCCGTTGGTCACCTCCGTGACCAGCTTGGCCAGCAGCTCGTCCTTGCTTTTGACGTAGTAGTAGAGCGCCGGCCGCGTGATGCCGAGCGCGTCGGCGATGTCCTGCAGGCTCGTGCCGGCGAAACCGCGTTCGGCGAACAGCCGGGTGGCGTGCTCGTACAGCTCGTTCTCCACCAGCTCGCGCCGCGCCGTGCTCATCCGCGCGGGCTTGGCCTCGGTGTCACGCGCCGCCTTCTTGCCGCTCATAGCTGCGATGGTAAAGGTGCGGCGAGCAATCGCCCGGCACCGGGAAGCCGCGGCGGCAGGCCGAGACTGCGGAGCAGCGCATAGGCGCCGGCGGTCGCCGCCGACAGCACGGGCAGCCCGAACTCCGCTTCAGCGGGCGCGACGAGGTCGAGCGAGGGCATCTGCACGCACGCGGAGATCACCAGCGCGTCGGCCCCGTCGAGGTTCAGCCCGCGAGCGGCCGCCATGACCCGGTCACCGGGAATGCAACCGACCTCGGCGTTGTCCCCGACCTCGAGAGCCGCCCAGCCCAGCACCTCGAACCCTTCGGCCTCGAGGTAGCCGACGACCTGCTTCGCCAGCGGGCGCAGGTACGGGGTGACGAGTGCGATGCGCCGCGCACCGAGAGCAGTAAGACCCTCGACCAGCGCGCCCGCGCTCGACAGGACCGCCGTCTTCCGCCCGGCCAGCTGCCGCGCCACCGCGGCCTCGGTGCGCCGGTGCTCGCCGGGCCCCTGCGCCATCAACGCGACAAGGCACGCGTAGAGCAGCGCGTCCACGCCGGCGTCGGCCAGCTCGTCCACACAGCGCTCCCGCTGCGCGTTCATCGCGCGCAGCTCTTCGGCCGAGACCTGGTGCATGCGCATCCGGCTGGAGTGGAACGAAAACGTGGCCTCGGCGTGGCGCGCGAGCAGCGCCGGGATCTCGGTCTCGACGGTCACGTTCGAGCTGGGCACGACGAGCCCGATCCGGTGCGAGGTCATGAGTTCCTTCCAGGGTTTCCGGCCGGGTCGTTGACGAGCGTCACCAGGTCGGTACGGCCGCTGACCAGCCCGGCGGCGAGGTCGTCACGAAGCGCGGCCGGCCCCTCCACCACGACAGGGCCGCCGACCTCGGTGCGGACCCGTTCGGCGAGGTCCAGCCGTGTCAGCAGGGCCGACCGGCCCGGCGGCCCGGTGAACAGGAACCCTTCGGCTCCGTCGTCGAACGCGCGCCGCGCCCGCGCCACCACGGCGTCCCCCGTCCCGTCCCACGGGTCGGTCGGCGCCTCATCGATGGTGACGAGGTTCCCGCCGCCGCGGCCGGTCCCGTGCCGCAGGACCCAGTCGGTGACGGCGGCCGGGTCGGCGGGACCGGGGCCGCCGGCGAACTGCTCGAGCGCGGCTCCGACGACATCGGGGCTGGTGGCGGCGAACCGGTCGAGCGGCACGTTGCCCGCGCGGGACATGTAGGCGACCATCAGCCGCTCGACCGGCAGGTGCAGGCGCGACGGGAACGACTCCCACCACAGCCGGCTGCGGCGTGCGAGTTCCTGCAGGCGCTCGACGGCGGGGCGGCGGACGGTCTCGTAGCGCGCGAAAGCGGCGGCGCGATCCGGTTCCTCCCGTAGCGCCTCGACGAGGCCGATCGCGTCCTCCATCGCCAGCTTGGTGCCGGAGCCGATCGAGAAGTGCGCGGTGTGCGCGGCGTCCCCGAGTAGCACCGTGCGCCCTGCCGACCAGGTGTCGCACCGCACGGTCCGGAACCGCAGCCAGCGCGTGCGGTTGCCGATCAACCGGCGGCCCCGCAGCTGCTCGGCGAAGACGTTTTCCAGGTACCGCAACGACTTCTCGTCGGACGCGTCGACCGGCGTAGCCTCGGTCGAGGAGTCGAAACCGGCACGACGCCAGGTGTCCTCGTCGGTCTCGATCAGGAAGGTGCTGCGCCCGCCCGAATACGGGTAGGCGTGCGTGACGAAGACGCCGTGCTCGGTGCGCACCGGCGCGAACACGGCGTCGGTCAGCGCGAAATCGGTGCCACACCACAGATACAGGCCGCGGCCGCTCTCGATCCGGCCGCCGAACGGCCCGGACTCCCGCGTCGCGCTGCTCACCCCGTCCGCGGCGAGCACGATGTCGGCGTCCAACTCGTCGGCGGTCCGGCGCGCGCCGAACTCCAGCCGCACCCCGGCTTTCTCCGCGTGCTGCCGCAACACGGCGAGCAGCTCCGTGCGAGCGATGCCGATGAGGCGGTCGTTGCGCACCCGGGCGACGCGCCCGCCGACCCGCATCGTCATGTCGTGCCGGCGCCCCGCCGCGACGAGATCCCGCAGCGTGTCAGGATCCGCGGCGGCGAGCTTGCGCTGCGTCCCCGCGGCGAGCCCGACGCCGAAGCCGAACGTCGTGTCCGGGTCCCCCTGCTCGTGAACGACGACGTCGCAGGCGGGATAGGCCAGCTTGAGCAGGCGCGCGGCGTAGAGCCCGCCAGGCCCCCCACCCAGCACCGCGGCACGACGTAGCTGCATCCGGCCCTCCCGGCTCGGTTTTACATCGACGACGACTATTTGACGATAAGGACAAGATACCTGTCAAGACCTGGCCCCATCGAAAAGGCGTGCAGCGGAACACGATCTCCCGCAGCGGCGTGCTCGACCCGTGACCGGGTCACCGCTCCTGCCGTGACGGTGCTTGCTCATCGAACGAGGCGTCGTGATTGTCGTGTTCAACGCGTGGCGTGCCAGGCGAACGAATGATGGTCGCGGCGAGGACAGCACCGAGCGCGGCTGTGCCCGCGGCGGCGGCGAACGCGACGCGGAGTCCGCCGGTATACGTTTGCAGGGGCGGGCCGGTGTGGCCTGCGGTCCAGGCGGCGGCCAGCGCTGTGGCGGCGGTCGCGCCGAGGGCCGCGCCGACGCGTTGCGCGGTCTGCACGATGCCGGCAGTGATGCCGGTATCGACCTCGGCCACGGACGTGACGGCGGGGATCGTGACCCCGGCGAACGCAGCTGGCAGCCCCACCCCGAACACGAGGCCGGCCGGGAGCACGTCGAGCAGATACGAGCCGTGTACCGGCACACGGGCCAGCCCACCCAGCCCGATCGCCAGCAGGACCATCCCGCCGGTGAGGACAACGCGGGCGCCAAAACGTGCCAGCGCGGCGGGCAGCACGGTGCGGGCGACGGCCATGTTGACCACGGCGACAGGCAGCACGGCGAAACCGGAGGTCATCGGGCTGTACCCAGCCACATGCTGCAGATACAGCGCCAACAGCACGAACGCCGGCACATGGGCGGCCCCGACGAGGAAGTTCACCAGCGTGGAGCCGGTGACGTTGCGGACCCGGTACAGCCGCAGCGGCATCAGCGGTCGGACCGCATGCGTCTCGTGCCAGCTGAACCCTGCCAGCAGCAGGAGCCCCAGCGCGCACGTGGTCATCGTGGCCACATCCAGGCCGCGGCCGGCGGACGCGGTGATCGCATACACGACCAGGACGAGACCGCCGGTCCCCAACGCCGCGCCTGGCAGGTCCAGCCGCCGCCATGGGTGCCGCCCGCCCACGCCCGCCGCGTCGGCCGGGAGCAGCCGCCGAGTCAACGCCACGGCCGCAGCACCGATCGGCAGGTTGATCAGAAAGATCGACGGCCACCCCAGCCCCTGGGTGAGAATGCCACCCAAGGCCGTACCCGCGGCGGCCCCGGCCGCGCCCATCGCCGACCACACGCCGAACGCCCGCGCATAGTCTCGCGAGTCCGGAAAGGTGACCGCTAGCAGCGAGATCTCCGCTGGCACCACCAGCGCCGCCCCGACCCCCTGGGCCGCGCGGGCCGCCAGCAACACCGCCGCACTCGGCGCCAACCCCGCCGCCAGCGACGCCGCGGTGAACACCAGCACGCCGGCCAGGAAGAGCCGGCGCCGACCGAGCAGATCGGCCGCTCTCCCCCCGACCAGCTGGAAACCACCGAAAGTCAACTGATAGGCACCGACCACCCAGGCCAGGCCGGACTCGCCCAGCCCGAGACCGTGGCCGATCGAGGGCAGCGCCACGTTCACCACCGTGGTGTCCAGGAACACCATCAGCTCGACGCTGGTCAGCAACAGCAACGGCGCCCAGACCCGCCCGAATCGCTGCGTCACGACGGCACCCTCCACTTTGACTAGAGTTTCACTCTAGTAATGCACTAGTGGAGAACTCTAGTCAAGTGTTAGCCTGGACCGCATGGCGACGGTCGGTACCGGGATCCGGGCGCAGAAGGCGCGAGCCACCCGTGTGCGGATGCGCCGGGCCGCCCTGGACCTGTTCGTCGAGCAGGGGTATGTGGCCTCTTCGATGCAGGCCATCGCCCGGCGCGCGGGAGTAGCGGTGCAGACGCTGTATTTCACCTTCGGCACCAAACGCGCGCTGCTCACCGAGATCCTCGATACCGCGGTGGCCGGAGATGACGATCCCGTCCCGACTCTTGAACGTCCTTGGGTCGCCCGTGCGCTCGCCGCCGAACCTGTCGAGCAACTCCGGCTCCAAGCCCGCGCCGCCCGCGAAATCTACGAACGTGTCGCGCCCGTGCTCGCTGTCATGCGTGGAGCCGCGAGCGCCGACCCGGAGATCGCCGAACTCTGGGAGACCAACAACGCCCAGCGGGCCACGGTTCAGAACCACCTGATCGAAGCGTTGGCCGGCAAGACCACGCTGCGCGCCGGCATGGATACCACCACGGCCGTAGACATCGCCCTCGCGCTGCAAACCCCCGAGACCTACCAGTTCCTCACCGCACGCCGCGGCTGGAGTCCCGAACGCTGGGAACACTGGGTCGCCGACGCCCTCACCACCCAACTGCTGCCCGCCTGACCCCGTCGCGCGCGCGTTCGCCCCCGTAGCCACAGGTGGCCATCCCGCCAGCTGTCTTGGGGCCAGGACGCAGAACTCGTTCCCTCAGCAAGGGGTGGTTTTCGACACTCTAAACCCGATCCTCGCAACCTCGTGGTTTACCAAGGTTCCTGGTCCCTGAGCTGCGGGTTTTCGCCGAACGTAGTGTGTTAAGCCTCGGATGACGCTACAGTCAGCATTCGGGAGAGTGAGCCGAGTAGTCGGGGCGGGGTTCGATGAGTCAGCGGCCGGTGGCTACTTCGGCGGCCGGGTTGGTGCTGGTCGATGACCTGTCCGAGCGGCTGCCGGACGGCCTGTTCATGTTGGTGCTGCCGGCTGATGATGGGCGCGGCGGTGGGGTTGAGGTGTGGCGGACCGCGCGCGGCGAGCGGGCGGTGCTCGCGTTCTCCGCCATCCAGAGCCTGGTGGGGGCGTGTGGGGCCGGTCAGCCGTGGGTGCCGATGTCACGCGAGGTGCTGGCCGAGGTGTGCGCCGAACTGGGCGTGACCCTGGTGGGGTTGGACGTGGCGCCGCCGGAGGGTCACCGTTACCCGGAGCCGGAGGTGGCCGAGGTGCCGGATCTGGAACCTTGGGAGCCGGTGGAGCGTCAGTTGCTGTATGTCGCGTCCCGCCCGATGCGCTCCTGGACCGATCTTGTCCAATTGGAACTCCAGCCGGACAAGCGCGGCCGGTTGATGGTGCTCGCCTACACCTCGGAGGAGGAGCTGGTGGCCTGGTGCGGCCCGCACCAGGCGTGGGTGGCCATTCCCTCCAATCTGGTCGGGGAGGCTGTAGCGCGCTCAGGGGCGGACGGTGTGCTGTTCAATCCGATCCTGGCTGCGGAGTCCCGGCACACTGCCCCGGTGCGGGACTGGCGGGATGGCGTGACGAGCGAGAAGCGCGACTGAGGGGACCGACATGCCGGATGGCGGATACAGCTACGACCCGAACGGGCTCACGCAGGTGGCGGGCCACCTGACCACCGCCTGCGACCACCTCACCGGGGCGGCCGATACGCAGATCACCGCACCGGACGCAGGTGCATCCTCCGATGTGGTGGCCCAGGCGATCTCGGACCTGATTGGCGCGGCCGTGGGCGCGGCGTCGGTCGCGGAGCAGACCGGGGCGGACGTCAACACCGCGAACGGCGCGTACGGGGCGTTCGAGAATAACGAGGCCGGGGCCACGATGCGCGAGACGCAGAAGGGCATGGCGCCTTACGACGAGATCATGCAGAACTACAACGGCCCGCTGTGAGCGAGGGGACGCGATGACGGGGCAGGCGTTGAACACCACCGTGAACGGCTCGGCGGGCACCTGCCGGGAGACCGCCACGGTCCTCGGGCAGCTCTACGACGCGGCGTATCAGGCGGGAACTGAGTTCCGAAGCGCGCTGACGACGGCGGATGCGACCTGGCACGGTCCGGCGCACGATGCGTTCGCCGATCAGGTCAACGGGGTGCGTCCGGAGATCGACGCGCTGTCGGATCGGGCGTTCAAGGTGCAGTGGGCCTTGAACGACTTCGCCGACTCGCTGGAAGCCATCCTCGCGCGCGTGGGCAACGCGCTGGCAGGGGCGAAGGAGGGCGGGCTGGAGGTGGACGGGCCGTTCATCGTCTCCCCCACCCCGCCAGGACCGGCGCCGATCCTGCCCACCGGCCCGTGCGGCACCGCCCAGGCGCAGCGGATCATGGACCAGAACCAGCAGGCCATCGCCCAACACAACCAGGTCATCGCGGACTACAACGCAAAGGTCGCGGTCCACAACGAGGCGAAAGCGATCGTCACCGACGCCCGCACGATGGAGGCCAACGCGCACAACGCGTTGGAGCAGGCTGTGGGCGCGGCCGCCAAAGCGGTGCAGAACGACATGACCAAGATCGCGTTCACCACCGCATCCCAGGCGCGCGGCTTCGTGGGCACGATGGAAAACACCCGGCGCCTTGCCCAGAGCCAGGCGGATCGGCTCAAGACCCAGGCCGAATTCTATCGGAATTTCGCCCTCGGGAAGCAGGTCGACGACCCCGACTGGGCGAAAGCTCTGCTTGAGCGCTCCGCCAAGATGGCGGACGACGGCGGGAAACTCGAAACCCGCGCTCAACAATTCGAGCAATGGGTCAAGACGGTGCCGGAAGATGTTCGGAAGCAGCTCACGGCTTATCCTGGCCGCTCAGCTTCCGAGAACCTGACTGAGCACTCATCTGATGTGAAATTGCCTGCTGGTGCGGCGCGCATCGCACGATCATTGCCGTACGTCGGTTCAATTCTGACGGCCGGCAGCGAAGCATTCGGAGCTTGGAAGGGCGAGCAGTCGTGGGGCAGGGCTGCGGCTGATACTGGCGCGGCCATCGCAGGTGGCGCGCTCGGTGGCGCGCTCACCGGGGCGGTCGCGGGTTCCGCATTCGGTCCAGGTGGGACTTTGATCCTAGGCGTCCTGGGTGGATTCGGTGGCGCCAAGTTCGCAACCGACATCGTGCAAGGCTTCTCAAACGCGGTGAGCGCGAAATGAACAACTCGACCGGTGGCGGCAAACACCGGCGCGAGCCGGACCGCTTGTCAAACGAGTCATTCGCGGAGCTGCCGCCGGAGCCCAACTCCCAAACCGGAGAACCTTTCCCTCCCGAGGCTCCCCACTACACGGGGCCTGATCTACCCGGAGGTCAAGAAAGAAAGCCTATGACGGGTGCGCCGCCACGCCAGGCTAACCCACCCGACGGAATGGGGCCAGCGCTCGCATGGCGACAATACGGAGCGAAAGAAGGAGTCCGAGGCTATTTTTGGGCGCTCGCGATCCTCATCGTGGGCATCACAATCGTGGTTTTCCTCCAATACCACGAATTTGACTGGTTCTTATCTTGGCAGATCTGGCTTATCATCATCGTTGGCGCCTATCTGATGTCGGACCCTCTGGCTCGTCAGACGATTTCAGCGGGTGCTGATTGGGTGCAGTGGAAGCGGCGGCCGAAGTGGTACCAGCGGCGCCGAGACCGGGGAACGTTCCTCAAGATCTACCGCCTGACCAAGATCGAAGGCTACGGCGCCGGGGCCGTCCTGTACGTGCGGATCGTGGACGAGGACGGCCGGGGCATCGACCGCACCAGGACCGAACTGCACCCGGATCGGCGCATCTGGGACCTGATGTACAACGGCATTCAGCATTCCATCGCGAACGGGTGCGAGATCAACAGCCTCGCCGTCGAGATGCTGCATCTGGAGAACTCGCCCGCGCTGCGGCTGCGCGAAGCCCGCGACGACGGGTAGTCCCGGCTTGCCTGTCGCGTCGCGTGGTTGCGCAAGCGTGGGCCGTTTGGCCACAGAGCATAGGGTCTCTCGGCCTGTCTTTGCCGAGGCCGGTAACGAGGCTCAAGATCGAGCCGAAGATGGTGGCGAGTGCGTCCACGGGGGCACCCGATCTTGAGGGAAACACTTGTCATGAGTACTCCGGCCGCGCTGCCGCCTAGCCAAGATCCGGTCAACAGGCGCAAGCGGTGGCCGTGGATCGTTGCGGTTGCGGTTGCGGTCGCAGGTGCGGCCGTGGCGGTGGCCGTCTCCGTCACCGGCAATTCCAGCCCGAACGGCCCCGCAGCACCCAGCGCGTTCACAATGCATGGGTCCATCACCATGTCCCTGAGCTACCCCGACCCGTCGTACGAGGCGGCCGGATCCGGATGCCGTGGCGTCCGTGGCTATAGCGATATGACCCCAGGAACCGCCGTAATCGTCCAAGACGCACGAGGACAGACGATCGCAACCGGCCAACTCCTCGATGGGCAGCCGACGTATCAGACGATGTCCGCACCTCTGGTCGGGATTTCCGCAGCGAACGTGATGACATCGTGCACGATGCCGTTCGACGTGCCGGACGTTCCAGATGGTTTAGCGTCGTATTCGGTGACGGTATCGCATCGAGGGACCCGGGTGGTGTCAGCGTCTGAGGCGCACCAGACGGTGAACCTGACGCTTGGAAGTAACTGACGGCTATACGCAATCGTGGTGCCGCCACAGGGCCTGACGGTGTCGCCATCGGCGGCCTTCGGGGTCACCCCTCCCCTCCCACGCGGCGCGGGCAGGGAGTCGCCGGGCACGCAAACCGTGTCACGATGGTGTTGTCGGTGACCGGGTGGACGAGCAGGTAGCGTCTCGTCGGTGATCACGCCGGAGTTGAAGATCTCCACGCTGATGTCCTGCCGGAGTCCGATGATCACGTTGTCCCAGCCGACCACGAGCGCGCACCGCGCTCGCGGTGTACTGCCAGCCGGAACGCACGACCGCGCCGGAAGGTGGGTAGAGGTCTTCGGCGACCAGGTCGGCGGCGTGAATGATGTCGGCAACCGGTCGGCGGTCTCGAGCCCGCCGGGGCGATGGCAGGCGGCAGGGACCACACGGGCGCCGGGACCAGGCCCGGCGCACCGGGCAGGTCGAGATGGCCGACCGCGACACGGAACAGGATCGCCTCACCCGCCGAGGTGGCCAGGTGGGTCAGGCCGAGCGGCTGCGCCAGCCGTTCCCGCAGCACCTGCGCGAAGGGCTTGCCGCGCAGGACTTCCGCAAGCCGGCCGAGGACGACGTATCCGGCATTGCAGTAGGAGAACCGCTCCCCGGGGTCGAACAGCTGGGGCGCCTCGCTGATCGTGTCGAGGAACTTCGCGACCGCGTCCTCACCGCTGCCGGTGTCGTGGAACAGGTCGCCCTCGAAGCCGGCGGTGTGGTTGAGCAGCTGCCGGACGGTGATCGTCCCGCCTGCCAGACCGAACCCGTCGAGGTATTCCGAGACCGGGGAGTCGAGCTCGACGAGGCCCTCGTCCACCAGTTGCAGGACGAGCGTGGCCGTCCACACCTTGGTGATCGAGCCGACCTGGAACACCGAGTCCGTGGTCGCCTCGACGCCGGTCGCGAGGCTGAGCGTGCCCACGGCGGCGTCGGTCACCTCGCCGCCCGCGAGCACCGCGGCCTGCGCGGCGGGTACCCCGTGCTTCGCGGTCAGCGCTCGCAGCCGGTCGGTCAGCTCGTTCGCTCCGGTCACTGCTCCTCCTGGCTGTCGGTGTTTCGGAGCTGCTAAGCGCGCGGAAGCGGCCACCGCATCGTCGGTTCGCACGAGCGATCGGCCCCTCGTTCCTCCGATTCGAGGAAGTGCGACCGGGACGGCCGCGGTGACAATCGGGCGGCTGCCCAGACGGAGGAGAAACAGTGAACCTGACCGGGATCGAGCTGCGACGGGTGGCGCTGCCGCTGGTGTCCCCGTTCCGCACCTCGTTCGGGACGCAGACCACGCGGCCGGCCCTGCTGCTGCGCGTGGTCACCGCCGACGGTGAAGGCTGGGGCGAATGTGCCGCGCTGGCCGAACCGCGCTACTCCGCGGAGTACGTCGACGGCGCCGCCGACGTGCTGCGCCGCTTCCTCATCCCCGCGGTCGCGGCCGCGGAACGCTTGGACGCGCACGCGGTCGCACCCGCGCTCGCACCGTTCCAGGGGCACCGGATGGCGAAGGCGGCGCTGGAGATGGCGGTGCTCGACGCCGAACTGCGCTCGCGCGGGGTGCCGCTGGCGCGTGAACTCGGCGCGACAAGGGACCGGGTGCCGTGCGGGGTTTCGGTCGGCATCATGGACTCGATCGGCGCGCTGCTGGACGCGGTCGGCTCGTACCTCGGCGAGGGCTACCGAAGGATCAAGCTCAAGATCGAACCGGGCTGGGACGTCGAACCCGTGCGCGCGGTCCGTGAGCGCTTCGGCGACATCCTGCTGCAGGTGGACGCGAACACCGCCTACACGCCGGCGGACGCGCGGCTGCTGGCCCGGCTCGACCCGTTCGACCTGCTGCTGCTCGAACAGCCGCTGCCGGAGGAAGACGTGCTCGGGCACGCCGAACTGGCGAAACTCGTGCGGACGCCGATCTGCCTCGACGAATCGATCACGTCGGCGCGGTCCGCCGCCGCCGCGATCACACTGGGCGCCTGCGAGGTGGTGAACATCAAGCCCGGCCGGGTCGGCGGTTACCTGGAGGCACGCCGCGTCCACGACGTGTGCCTCGCGCACGGCGTGCCGGCCTGGTGCGGCGGGATGCTGGAAACGGGACTCGGCCGGGCGGCGAATCTCGCGCTCGCCGCGCTGCCCGGCTGCACCCTGCCCGGCGATACGTCGGCGTCCGACCGGTACTACCGCACCGACATCACCGAGCCGTTCGTCCTGGACGACGGAACCCTCGCCGTGCCCGGCGGGCCGGGTCTCGGGGTGCGACCGCTCCCCGGAGCCCTTGACGCGGTGACCGAATCTGCCGAGTGGCTACCGCTGTAGATCTCGGGAACCCCGGCCGGGTTTACCTTGGCGCCTATGGTCAGTCAAACGGGGCAGGTGGCACTGGTAACGGGTGCGGCCTCGGGAATCGGTCAGGCGTTGTCGAGCGAGTTGTGCCGGCGTGGTCACACGGTGATCCTCGCCGACAATGACAGCGCACGGCTCGCGCGCGTCACCGGGCAGCTCGCGGGGTTCGCCGGCACCGCGGTGGCCGCCTGAGCCTGCGCGGGGAGGCAGCGGCGCGGGGCGTGCGGGTCAGCGTGATCTGCCCGGGCGTGATCGAGACGCCCATCCTGGACAAAGGCAACCCGCCGGATCTGCCGCCGCTGGCGTCCGGGATGCTGGCCGGCGGATCACGCGAACTGGTCACCCGGGTGGGACGGCCGTACCCGGCCGACCGGTTCGCGCTCGACGTGCTGCGGGCGGTGGAGCGCAACCGAGCGGTGATCATCGCGCCAAGCTCGGCCAGGCTGCAGTGGTTGATGCAGCGCCTCATGCCGGGAGTGGTCGAGAAGATCACTCGCCGAACCGCCACGTGGGCGCGCGCGAACCTGGCGCGCCCGGAGTAGCGGGAGCGCGGCGACACCCGGCGGCTACCGGCCGGACCGCTCCGGCGTGCTCGGCACGCGCACGGACGCGGCGAGCGATACACGTTGCGGGGGAACGGGTTCCGGGCCGGCCACGCCGCGCAGTGGGCGTAGTCGCCCGGCGCGGACGCCGTTGCCGATGACGAAGACCTCGGCGAGTTCGTGGATGAACACGACCGTGGCCAGCCCGAGCACCCCGAGCGCCGCCAGCGGGACGAGGGTGAGCACGATCGCGGCGGAGAGCCCGATGTTCTGCAGCATGATCACCCGGGCGCGGCGGGCGTGCCGCAGGGCTTGGGGCAGATGACGCAGGTCGCTGCCCATGAAGGCGACGTCGGCGGTCTCGATCGCCACGTCGCTGCCCATGGCGCCCATCGCGATGCCGATGTCGGCGGTGGCCAGGGCGGGGGCGTCGTTGACCCCGTCACCGATCATCGCCACCCGCCCGCCGTCCTGCAACCGGCGGACGGCACCGGCCTTGCCGGCCGGGGTGAGCTCGGCGTGCACGTCACCGATCCCGGCCCGCGCGGCGAGCGCCCCGGCGGTGCGCGCGTTGTCACCGGTCAGCATCGCCACGGTCATCCCGGCGCCGCGCAGTTCGGTGACCGTCTCGGCCGCTTCGGGACGCAACTCGTCACGGACGCCGACCAGTCCCAGCACCACGCCACCGTGTTCGACGACCGCGACCGTCGTGCCGCTTTCCTGCAACCGCACGACATCGGCGGCCAGCGGGCCCGGGTCGATCCAGCCGGGCTTCCCCAGCCGCGCCGGCGTGCCCTCGACAACACCCGCCAAGCCCGCGCCTGGCACCACCGCCACCGAGCCGGCCGGGACGGGTTCGGGCGCGGCGGCCAGAATCGCCGCCGCGAGCGGGTGCTCACTGCGCGCCTCGAGCGCCGCGGCGACCGCGAGCACCCGCGCGGCGCCGCCATCGCCGGCGGGGACGATCTCGGTGACAGCCGGGGCATTGCGGGTCAGCGTGCCGGTCTTGTCCAGCGCGACCGTGCGCACGGCGCCGAGGGTCTCCAGCGCGGCGCCGCCCTTGACCAGCACGCCGAGCCTGCCGGCCGCGCCGACCGCGGCGATCACGGTCACCGGCACCGAGATCGCCAGCGCGCAGGGCGCGGCGGCGACCAGCACGACCAGCGCCCGCTCGAGCCACGTCGCCGGATCGCCGAGCAGCGCCCCCACGCCACCGATCAGCACGGCCAGCACCATCACCGCCGGCACCAGCGGCCGCGCGATCCGGTCGGCGAGCCGCTGGCGCGCGCCCTTGCGCTGCTGCGCCTCCTCCACCACGCGCACGACCTTGGCGAGCGAGTTGTCCGCGACCGTGGCGGTGGCCTCGACGGTGAGCACCCCGGTGCCGTTGATCGCGCCGGCGAACACCTCGCCGCCGGGCCCGGTCTCGACCGGCACGGACTCGCCGGTGATCGCCGAATTGTCCAGACTGGACCGTCCACTACGGACCACGCCGTCACTGGCGACGCGCGCTCCCGCTCGCACGAGCATGAGATCCCCGGCGCGCAGCTCCCCGGGCGCCACCGTCTCCTCGGCACCGCCGCGCATCAGGGTGACCTTCTCCGGCACCAGCGCCAGCAGCGCCCGCAGCCCGCGGCGGGTCCGCGACAGCGAATAGTCCTCCAGCGCCTCACTGATGGAGAACAGGAACGCCAGCATCGCCGCCTCGGCGAACTGTCCCAGCAGTGACGAACCGAACAGTGCGATCGTCATCAAGGTGCCGACGCCGATCCGGCGCCGCCACAACGCCCGCACCGTGCCCGGCACGAACGTCCACCCGCCCGCCACCGCGGCGGCCAGGTGCAGCCCGGTACCCGCGGGCCGCGAACCGAGCCACAACGCCACGAACCCGGCGAGCAGGAACACCCCGGCCACGCCGGCGAACCGGATCTCCCGTACCTGCCAGATCTGTTGCGGCGCTTGGCTTTCCGCCGTCTCTTCGGGCTTCTCGCCCGTGCCGCAGCAGGCGTCGCTCATACCGGGTCCACCTCCGTCGCGGGCTCGGTGATCGTGGTCAGCAACCGGTGACCGGCGGCGTTGAGCCGGTACATGACCAGCTTCCCGTCCCGGCGCGAAGCGACCAGCCCGGCCGAGCGCAGCTGCCGCAGATGGTGCGACACCAGCCCCTGCGAGGAGCCGACGATCCAGGCCAGATCGCACACGCACAGCTCGTCCCCCACATGCAGAGCGTGCGCGATCCGCAACCGCGTCGGGTCACCGAGCGCCCGCAGGCGCTCCGCGCGCCGCGCCACCAGATCGCCTTGGGGCAGCGCCACCCGCAACGCCTCGGCACGGTCGAGGTCGAGGCACAGCAGTTCACACCGGTCGTCACTCACCTGAACAATCTAACAACCGTCGATATGTTCGGACAAGAAGGCGCGGCCAGTAACGCGCCCGTGCCTGGGACGTGGTCGCCCATTCCTTTGTGTTGACGGTCGTCACATGAACGCGATACGCTTCGAGCCCCGGAACATCCAGGAGAGGGGTGCGCCATGTCAGCACCGGCCCGGATACCTCAGACACTGACCATGATGGAGGCCTGCTTCACGCTCGCTCCCGGTGTGGAGGGCGAGTTCTGGCCCGCCCAGGACCGGTTCGGGCCGATCGCCGCCGCCGCTCCCGGTTTCCGGGGCGTGCTCGGCGGTCCGATCGCGAACTCGTCCTGGCTGTACTTCGGCGGGATCTTCGCGACCCCCGCGGACATGGACGACTGGCACCACAGCCGGAAGCACCGCACGGTGCAGGACAAGGCACACGAGACCTGGTTCGATTCGTACTACATCCGCAAATGGCGCCTTCCGGAGGAGGGCGAGGCGGTGACCGGCCGGGTCCTCGTGGAAACGTCGCTGGGCCGCCCGCAGCCCCTGGCGGAGGCCGAGCTGGCCTCAGCACTGGCCATAGTGGACGAAGCGCTGCCTTCCTACAGCCCGCGCCCCTTCGAAACGCTGATCGGCCGGTTCGAGCCGCAGCCGTACCAGTTCGTGGGCCCGCTGCAGGAGGCACCGGAGCTCGCACCGGCCCGGTACCTCCTGCTGACGCACTGGGATTCGCCGGACCAGGCCGCGAAGTGGACCGAGTCCGCGACGCTGAGCGCCCTCGGGGAATTCGGCGAGGCCGGCAGCCGCACGTTCGTGCCGATCCATCATCAGCCCGGCGAGCGGGACCATCTGACCCCGGACGGATCGCACCGGGAATGGGTGCGGGCCCGGTAAGCCGCGCCGGTCAGCCGCGGTACCGGGCGGCGAGTTCGGGGCGCTGGGCGCCGAACGCCGCCAGGTCCGCGTCGAAGACCGCGTCGAGGAGGCTCGCGTCGTCCACGCCCGGGGCGACGACGACCTCCCCGAGCTCCAGCCCCCGCAGGCTCGCGGTGACCACGTCCTCGGCGCTCATCCGCGGCACGGCGCTGAGATCCATGCCCTGACGCGAGTGGAATTCGGTGGCGACCACACCCGGCACGAGGGCCTGGACCCGCACGCCGGTGCCTTCCAGTTCCGCGGCCAGTGCCTGGGACATGGCGACCAGATTCGCGAGGGCACCGGCGTAGACGGCGCGGCGCGGCATCACCGAACTCGGGGCGGGTCCGGAGAACGCGATCATCCCGGCGACGTTGATGATGACGCCCGCACCACGCTCCTGCATACCGCCCACCACGGCCCGCGTGAGCATTGTCGGGGCGACGACCTTGACGTGCACCAGTTCGCGCGCCTTGTCCGCGGGCAGGTCGGCGAGCGGCATGTAGTGGGCGACCCCGGCGTTGTTGACCAGCAGGTCCAGCGGTTCGGCCGCGGCGATGTCCGCGACGGCGCCGATACCGGCCTCGGTGGCCAGGTCCGCGGCGACGGGACGAACCGAAACCCGCGGGTGCGCGCCGACCAGGTCCTTGAGCCGGTCCTCGTCGCGGCCCACGACGACGAGGTCGTAGCCGCCGGCCGCCAGCCGCCCGGCGAACGCTTTGCCGATGCCCGACGTGGCGCCGGTGACGAGTGCGAGCTTGCTCATGACGGGTTCCCTTCCGGTGGCTGCCTTCCCGTCCTCGATCGTCCGCGCGACCGCGGGCACCAGCCAGTACCCCGCGTTCCTGGGAACGGCAGTGCCAGGCACATGACCAGTGGCACCCGGAACGCTGACCAACGGCCGTCGCGAGCCGCCAGGAGGTGCCGGAGTATGCCGAGTTGTACCGGAGATTCCGACCAGAGGAGGGCGTCATGACCGCCCCTCGGCAAACCAGCACCGGCCCGCGTCGCGGTCACTCGGCCGCCGCGTTCACCTGGGTCGCCCTACTCGCCGCGAGCGTCCTGTTCACCGTCGCCACCGGAGGCATCGGCGCGCTCTCGATCGGCGTCGTGGTGATCATCGGCATCGCGATGATCGTGCTCGGGCAGGGTAAGCGTTCCTGACGAGCACCCGGCGTTCACTCGATCCGGGCGATCACGGCGCCCTGCTTGACGACGTCTCCCTCCTTGACCAGCAGGCGCAGCACCCCCGGGGCCGGGGCGGGTATCTCCATGTCGACCTTGTCGACCGCGACCTCGGCGATCAGATCGCCTTCGGCCACGCTGTCGCCGTCGCCGAAGAACCAGGTCGCGAGCACGCCTTCGGCATCGGGGTCGGTCTCGGAGAGGACGGGGAAGGCGATCTCCGTCATGCGTTCACCAGGCCGAGGACGGCCCGGCGGATGCGGTCCGCGGTCGGCAGGACCGCGTACTCCAGCGGGCGGGCGTACGGGATGGGCACGTCGGGTACCGCGACCCGCGCCGCGGGCGCGCGGAGCAGGCTGGGGTCGCGCTCGGCGACGCGGGCGATGACCTCGCCGGAGACCCCGAACGAGAGGTAGTCCTCGTCCACCACGAGCAGCCGGCCGGTGCGGGCGACGGACTCCACGATCGTGTCCGTGTCGAGCGGGACGAGGCTGCGCAGGTCCACGACCTCGCACTCGATTCCTTGCGGGGCAAGCTCTTCGGCCACGTCGAGCGCGTGATGCACCGACAGGGACAGGGTGACCACGGTGACGTCGGTGCCGGGCCGCGCGACGGCCGCCTTCCCGATCGGCACCTCGTAGTCCCCTTCCGGCACCGGTGCGATGGACCGGGGGTTCTTGACCATCCACGGCAGGCCCATGACTCCCTTGTGGAACAGGTAGACCACGGGGTTGTCGTCGCGGATCGCGGCGGTCATCAGGCCCTTGGCGTCGGCCGGGTTGCTCGGCACGACCACCTTCATCCCGGGCAGATGCGCGAAGGTGCCCCACAGGCACTGGGAATGCTGGGCGCCGTCGGAGTACCCGCCGCCCACGGCCGAGGTCAGCACCATCGGCACCTTGACGTTGCCGCCGGACTCGTAGTGGATCTTCGCCATATGGTTGTAGATCTGGTCCATGCACACGCCGAAGAAGTCCACGAACATCAACTCGGCGATCGGGCGCAGTCCCTCGACCGCGGCCCCGATCGCGGTGCCGATGAACGCGGTCTCCGAGATGGGGGTGTCGATCACGCGCTTCGGCCCGAACCTCTCGAGCAGCCCCGTGGTGGAGCTGAAGATGCCGCCGTAGGCGCCGACGTCCTCGCCGAGGACGAAGACGTTCTCGTCGCGCTCCATCTCCTGGGCGATGGCCTCGACCATCGCCTTCGCGGTGCTGAGCTTCCGGCGTACCGGGGTGGCCGCGTCGGTGAGCGTCATTACTGCATCTCCTCGTCGATGGTGGGTCAGGCGGAGGCGAAGACGAAGTCGGCAGCGGTGGCCGGATCCGGTTCCGGGCTCTGCTTGGCGAAGGCGATCGCCGCCTCGACGCGCTCACCGGCCTCCGCGGAGATGCCCGACACCAGGGCATCGTCGAGGATCCCGTCGGCACGCAACTGCTGTTCGTAAGCGGGCAACGGGTCCCGGCTCGGCACACTGTCCAAGTCGGACCGGTACCCCTGGGCGTCGCCCTCGAAGTGCCCCCACAGGCGCAGCGTGTGCACCTCGATGAGGCTCGGTCCCTCACCGGCGCGCGCCCGCGCGACCGCCTGGCCCGCCGCCCGGTGCACCTCCTCCACCGAGTTGTCCTTCACCCGTTCGCCCGGGATGCCGTATCCGGCTGCCCTGACCGCGTTCGAGGTGACGGAGGTCGAAGCGCTGCGCGGAACCGAGATGCCCCAGTCGTTGTCCTCGACGACGAACACGACGGGCAGCCGCCACAGCGCCGCCAGGTTGAGCGACTCGTGGAAGGCGCCCTGGTTGGCGGCGCCTTCACCGGTGACCGCGACCGCGACCCGGTCGGTGCCGCGCCGCTGGAACGCCAGCGCCTGCCCCAGGGCGGGCGGGTAGCCCTCGGCGATGATGCCGGAGCACGAGAAGTGCGTCTCCGGGTCGAACAGGTGCATATGCCCACCGCGGCCCCTGCCGAGACCGGTCGCCCGGCCGAAGATCTCGGCGGTCATCTTCTCGAGGTTCACCCCGTGCGCGATGGCGAAATGGTGCGGCCGGTGCGTCGCGGTGACCGCGTCCTCGGTCGTCAGATGGGCGCATACGCCCGCGGCCACGGGCTCCTGCCCCGCCGACAGGTGCATCTCCCCCGGGACGAGCCCGGCGCCGATGTCGAAGACCGGTTTCTTGTCCGCGTGGTACTCGCGGAGGATGGCCTCCTCGTAGGTGCGGATGAGGACCATCGTGCGGTACGCCTCGAGCCTGCGCTCCGGTTCCATCTGACCTCCCTGCGGCTGTGGAAGTCACTTTCGCGGCGCCCGCGGCGGCGGACAACGCCGCGGATTTCAGATGGTGATAAAGCGCGGGTTCACGCAGGTCAGGGCGTCATGGCAAAGGTGCGCGACACCCGCGCAGACGCCCGGCGGAGTGACAGCGGCTGAGCGGAGCGGAGCCGCCGCGCGGGCAGCGAGATCGCGATCGCGCCGATCACGCCGGGCGCTCGTACCGGTGTCGCGAGGCAGGCCGTGCCGAGCAGGTACTCCTCACGGTCGTTGAAGACGTCGCCGCTTTCGGCGAGGCGCTGTTCGAGGACCCGGGCGTCGGTGATGGTGTTGGGCGTGAGGTCCGCGAGCCGGGCCTGCGCGAGATAGGCACGCCGGCCCTCGGCGTCCAGGCAGGACAGGATGCATTTGCCGAACGCGGTGGCGTGCGCGGCCTCGTGCACGCCCACCCACAGGTCCACCGACGGGGTGGCCGGGCCGTCGACGACGTCGATCAGCCGGATCTCGCCGCCCGAGTAGAGCGAGAGGTAGGCGGCGGCGTGGAGTTCGTCCCGCAACGCACGCAGTACCGGGCGGATCCTCGGCAGCAGCGCCTGCCGGCCGTTGCGCCGCCGCAGCCCCGTGACCTGCTCGCCCAGTACGTAGCCGTCGTCGAGCCGGCACAGGTAACCCTCGTGCACCAGGGTGCGCAGGAGGTGGTAGGTCGTCGGCAGCGGGAGGCCGACTGCTCGCGCGAGCGCCTTCGCGGTGACCGGCCGCTCGCTGGCGCCCACCGCGTCGAGCAGATGCAGCGCACGTTGTACCGAACCGATCAGGGTGGGCCCGCCCGCCATTCCGATCACCTCCGCGTCACCGTCGCCGCTCCCACCAGGATGCTGCGCGACGGGCGGGCGGGCAAGGTGCCCGCGCCCGGCGCGGAAAGCGCCCGGGTCCGCGACATGCGGGTCGCGACATGACCGTGACCCGACGAGAGCGGACAGCGGCTCATGCGCACAATCCGGATCCATCGAGCCTGGGGCGCAACGCACTGATCCCCGGGCCCCCGCACGGGCCGCGATCCCCGAGCCCGGTACTGGCGCGTGCGCATCGGCAACCAGCGCGCGAGCGCCACGACCATCGAACCGCTCGCGGGCGCGACATACGGGCTGTTCCGCACGCGGCCCGCGGACGCCACAGCCGGACCCGACGGCTCAACTTCCGCGACCCCGGACACCACCCGCGTGCCCGACGCCGAAGGCGACTGTACGTTCAGCGTGCCGATCGGCGCCGGGGCGGGCGAAATCCCGCAGAGCACCCCTGCTGTGGCTGGCCGCGGTCGGCTACCACGCGAACCCGCGCTGGCGGACCGCGCCGCTGACCAGCGCCACCAAGGTCAACAACCGTCGGGTCTGGCCGACCCCGGCGCTGGTCGCGCGGCCAGACCTGCTGCGGGGGCTCGACCCGGATCACCGAGCCCGATCTCGCCGCCCCCGCAGGCTCGACCCCCACCGGTGACCCGTCGCAGCCACCCGCCCGCGACCCGCCTCGACCACCACCGCTGACCCCTCGCAGCCACCCACCCGCAATCCGACTCAGCCACCGCCGGTGACCCATCGCAGCCGCCTTCCGCAACCCACCTCAACCCCCACCGATGGCCCCTCGCAGCCACCCACCCGCAACCCACCTCAGGCTGCACCCGCAACCCCTACCGGATGGACGTCGGCGCCAGCGCCGCTGGCGGTATCCGCGTTACCTCGCCTGCCCGTACCCCTTCAACTTCTCCATGACGTGCCGGATCTCGTCCCCAGGCAGCAGGGCCGGCGCACCGGCCGACCGGGCGATGAGCCACACCTGGCACACCCATTCCAGTTGCTGCACCCGGTTGTACGCCACCGCAAGGCTTTCGCCGTACGCGATCGTGCCGTGGTTGGCGAGCAGGCAACCACGGCGGCCGTCGAGGGCGGCCAGCATCGCGTCCGCGAGTTCGAGCGTGCCGTAGGTGGCGTACTTCGCGACCCGCGCGCTGGGGCCGATCGCGGCCAGCATGTAGTGAACGGGCGGGACCTCATCGACCAAAGTGGACACTGCCGTGGCGTACACCGAATGCGTGTGCACCACCGCGTTCACCGGTGCCCCGTCGGGATCGGCGGCCTCGCCGTACACGCTCAGGTGCATCGGCAGCTCACTCGTCGGGCGCAGCGCACCCTCCACGATGGCCCCTTCGAGCGACACCACCGGCACGTCCTCACCGCGCATGTTCGCGTAGTCGACGCCCGTCGGCGTGACCGCCACGAGGTCGTCCGAGCGCACCGAGATGTTGCCGGACGTGCCGACGACGAGCCCGTCCGCCGCCAGCCGCCGCGCGTACTCGCAGACCGCGGCCCGTTCTTCCGCCAGGATCACAGCCGCCACAACCCCCTCGCCGCCGAAAGCGAAGCCTGGTAGTCGGCGTACCCCGGCTGGTACAGGTCGACGTTCTCCGGCACGAACTCCACCGTACGCGAATTGCTCGCCCACGCCTCCACATCGAACGGTGTGCCGAGTGATTCGGCCGCGACCAGCACGGCGCCCCGCGCCCCCACTCCCGGATCGCTCGGGATCACGATCGAGTGACCGAGCACGTCGGCGAAGATCTGGGTCCACTCGGCCGAGCGCATCCCGCCGCCACACGCGTACAACCGGCCCGACAATCCAGCCGCTTCGAAGCAGTGCCTTGCGGCGTAAGCGATCGACTCGCACAACGCGCGCACCACGTCACCCCGCCCGTGCTCCAGGCTCAGCCCCGAGAACTGCGCCCGGGCGGCGGCGTCTACGAACGGCGCGCGCTCCCCCGACGCCGACAGGAACGGCAGCGCCCGCACACCGTTCGCGCCGGGTGGGCTCGACGCGAGCAGCCCGCCGACCTGCTCGACCTCGATACCCACCAGTTTGCACGCCCAGTCGATGCTCGCCGTGCCGACCATCGCGGGCATCGCGCGCAGGAACTCGCCGGCTCTCGGTGTGGACAGGAACATGCCGGCCGGCTCGCCTTCGGCGTCGAAGGCCGCATTGTCCGTGAGCACCTGGCAGGCCAGCGTGGTGCCCGCGGTCAGGATCCCGTCGCCCGGGTCGCGCACCCCCGCACCGATCGCACTCGCGGGCAGGTCGAACGGGCCCGCCGTGACCGGCAGCCCCGCGGGCAGGCCGAGCAGATCGGCGCCGCACGCGTTGAGGTGGAACACGGCGTTCGGTGCCGCAGGCTCGGCGAGCAGGCCACGCCGGTGCGACAGCCCGCAAGCCGCGATCGCCTGCTCGTCGTAGCGGCGCGTGGCGGGATCGAGGAACGGCAGCGAGGCATCCGACACGTCGACCGTGATCTCGCCGGTCAGCCGCTGCACGACCGCATCCACGCAGTACCCGGCGACGGCGGCGCGGTCGAGCACACCGGGCTCACATTCGTCCAGATAGGACAGAATGGTGGCGGCGCAGCCAGGGAACATCCCGGAGCCCGTGCGGCGGAACACCTCGCGCGTGACCCCGGCCGCCTGCCATTTCTCCAGCAGTGCGTTGGCGCGGCCGTCGAGCCAGGAGATGGCTGGCCGGACCGCGTTGCCGTCCTCGTCACGGAGCCAGACGCCGTCGCCCTGCCCGGTCAGCGCGAGCGCGGTCACCGGCCCGTCGATCGCGCCCGCGACCTCGCGGACCACGGTTGCCACCGTGCCGACGACCTGATCGAGATCCTGTTCGACCCGCCCGCCCGGCACCTGGCGGATCTCCGAGGGGGTGCTGGCCTGGGCGATGGACACCCCCGACGCGTCGAAGACCACGGCCTTCGTCAGTGATGTCCCGATGTCGACGCCGATGATCACTACTGCACTCCGATCCGGCAACATTGACGGTCTTGTCTTCACGGCGAGTCGCGGATCGCGAACGCGGGCCGGGAATCATCGCAGCACGTCCGGATTCGCGACGTTGAGGAGCTTTTCTCCGCGGGCGTAGCGGCCGACCTCGGCCGCGACGATACGCGCCGCGCGCTCCGCCGTCTGCCTGCTGCAGCCGGCGAGATGCGGGGTGGCGATCACGTTCGGCGCATCGCGCAGGGCCCAGTCGGCCGGCGGGGGCTCCACGTCGTACACGTCGAGCGCGAGCGCGCCGAGCCTGCCGCTGCGCAGCATGCCCGCGAGCGGGGCATAGTCAAGCAGGCCCCCGCGCGCGGAGTTGACCAGCACCGCGCCTTCGGGCAACAGCGCGAGCTTCTCGGCGTCGACCAGATGGCGGGTCTGCTCCGTGAGCCTCGCATGGAGGCTGACCACCGGGCTCCGGCGCAGAAGCTCGTCCAGTTCGACCAGCTCCGCGCCGTCGGCGGCGATGCGGGCGGGATCGGCGAACGGGTCCGCCACCAGCACGTGCGCACCGAAGGCCAGCAGCACCCTGGCCACGCGGGACCCGATCGCGCCGTAGCCGACCAGACCGACGGTGCTGCCCTCGAGTTCGAGACCCGCGTTCGCGTAGGCGTAGTAGTCACCGCGCCATTGGCCGCCCAGCAGTTCGGCGGACGCGGTCGGGATGCGGCGCATGGCCGCGAGGATCAGACCGACCGCGAACTCGGCCGCCGCGGCGGCGTTGCGGCCCGGCGCGAAGGTGACCGCGACCCCGGCCTCCGTCGCGGCCGTGAGGTCCACGTTCACCGGCCCGCCGCGCGAAACCGACACCATGCGCAGCCGCGGCGCCGCGGCGAATACCGTCTTGGTGAAGGGCGCCATCTGGGTGACCGCGACTTCGGCTCCGCCGAGCGCCTCGATCACCTGCTCCTCGGTGCCGCTCGCCTCCTGTACGCCGCCGACCGGACCGAACGGTTCGACCGGCCACCGCGACGACAGCCGGGCGAACTCCGCTTCGGCGACCTCGGCCCGGACCGCGCCGACCAGAAGCTCCGTCCCGACGAACTCGTCTCCCGCAGCGAGTACCAGCAACGTCATTGTCCTCTCACTGTTTCACGAGCTCAGCTCGCGGCGTGGACCTCTTCGTATTCGGTGATGTGCGCGACCTTCGCCGCGCTCGCCGAGGCCGGATCGAACTCGTAGCCGAGCCATTCGGTGACGATCTTCTTCGCCAGCTCGGGCCCGATCACCCGCGCGCCGAACGTGATGACCTGACAGTTGTTCGACCTGATCGAGCGCTCCGCCGAGTACGAGTCGTGCGCGACCGTGGCCCGCACGCCGGGCACCTTGTTCGCCGAAATCGCCACCCCGATCCCGGTGCCGCACACCAGCACCCCGCGGTCCGCCTCGCCATTCGCGATCTTCTCCGCCGCCGCGAGCCCCAGCACCGGATACGCGCGGTCGTCGTCGAGGCTCTCGACACCCACGTCGATCACCTCGGACACCCGCTCGTCGTTCTTCAGCAGGTCGCGAACTTCGTTCTTGAGCAGCACACCCGCGTTGTCGGCGGCCACCACTACCCGCATCGGTCTTCCCTTCCCAGCACTTCGCCGATCGCCGTGACGATCAGCGCGAACGACGTGGCTCCCGGGTCGGCATGCCCCCGGCTTCGCTGCGCCAGCCGGGCCGCGCGGCCCTTGGCAGGCACCAGGTTCGCCGTCGCCTGTGCGGCCACGACGGCTTCCTGCGCGGCCTTGCGCCACGCTTCGGCGACGCCCGAACCGGCGTGCTCCCGCAGCGCGACACGAAACGGCTCGATGGCGTCGAGCATCGTCTTGTCCCCCGGCCTGGCCTTGCCCAGCTCCACGAAGGCACGGACCGCTCCATCGACCGCGCCCGCCAGCGTGTGCGCAGTGATCTCCCCACGCAGCCCCGCTCCGGTCTCCGCGAACAACACCCCGTACAGCGCGCCGGAGGCGCCACCAGCCGCGTCCGCGAACGCTGTGCCCGCCGCGAGCAGACTGTCCGCAATGGACTGCCCGTCGACCAGCCGCGCCGCCGCCACGGCCGCCCGCATACCGCGCGTCATGCCCAGCCCGTGGTCACCGTCGGCGGCCACGGCGTCGAGCCTGCCCAGCTCGGCCTCGTTCTGCTCGATCGTGCGCATGGCCGCGGTGAGCAGCCGATCGGCGACCTCCCTGCCGTCGCCATCGGGCCTGGCCAGCGTGTCGTCCACTGTGGACGACAAGGGCACGGATTCCAGCCGCAGCCCGCCGCCGCGGTACGCCGGCGAGGAGCACGGTGCCCCGTACAGCTCCGCCAGCTCGTCGTCGAGCGCCATCACCGACAGGGACACGCCCGCCATGTCCAGCGAGGTGACGAACTCTCCCACCTCGATGTGCACCGGATCGAGCCCGGCGGCGACGAGACGTTCGTGCACCCGCTTGTAGGCCACGAACATCTCCTCGTACTTCGTGCGCCCCAGCCCGTTGAGCACTACCGCGACCCGGCCGTCGCCGGCGGGCAGCTCCGGCAGGATGCCGTCGACCAACTCGTCGGCCAGGCCGGCGGCGCCGAGGCGGCCGACCGTCCGCACTCCCGGCTCGCCGTGGATGCCCAGCCCCAGCTCCATCTCGGCGTCGGAGACGGTGAACAGCGGTCCACCCGCGCCCGGCAGCGTGCACCCGCCGAAGGCCGCGCCGAACGTGCGCGTGTTCGCGTTCGCCTTCACCGCGGCCGCGTATACGCCGTCGAGGTCGTCCCCCCGTTCCGCGGCCGCACCCGCGACCTTGAACACCAGGAAGCCGCCCGCCACGCCACGGCGGTCCTCGGGCTTGTCCGCGGACCCGCTCGCGATGTCGTCGGTGACCAGGATCGTCCTGCTGTCGATGCCCTCCGCGGCGAGCCTTCGCGCCGCGAGCCCGAAATGCAGCACATCGCCCTGGTAGTTGCCGTAGCCGAACAGCACACCCGCCCCGCCGTCGGCCGCGCGTGCCGTGCGGTAGACCTGCTCCGCGCTGGGACTGGTGAACACGTCACCCACCACGGCGCCGTCCGCGAGGCCGGGGCCGACGAGTCCCGCGAACGCCGGATAGTGCCCGCAACCACCGCCGATGACGACGGCGACCTTGCCCCGGCGCGGTACGTGCCGGCCGACCACCCCGTACGCCTCCGGCACCTTGCGGACCTCGCGCCCGTAGGCGGTGACGAAACCGTCCAGCCAGTCGCGTTTGAACGTCTCGGCTGCGCCAAGAACGGTCATGATCGCACCAGCTCCCCGGTGAGGTAGGCGAGCAGCGTCCTGCGGACGTCGTCGTTACTCGCCGCGACCTCCGCGGCGAGTTCGAGCGCGTCGGGCTTGGGCGGGTACGCCGGGTTCGGCAGCGCGATCACGGTCAGCCCCGCCGCCGCGGCGGCGCGGATACCGTTACTCGAGTCCTCGACGCCGAGACATTGCTCGCCACGGAACCCCAGGCGCGCGGCCGCCTCCGCGTAGACGTCCGGGCTCGGTTTGCCGCGCGGCACCTCGGCGCTGGACACCGTCGCGGTGAACTCTCCGGTGAGACCGTGGGTGGCGAGCACCGCGTCGATGACGCGCCGGGCCGCCGACGACGCGAGCGCGACCGGCACGCGGGCACTCACGTCGCGCACCATCGCCCTGGCGCCGGACAGCAGCGGGGCCTCGCCCGCCTCGATCGAGGCGATCATCCCGTCCACCACGGCGCGTTCCACCTGCTCGGGGGTCTCCGGGGTACCGCTGCGACGGGCCAGGTAGGAGGCCCATTCCGGCGCACTCATGCCCTGTACCGTCGCGGTGTCCCCGGTTGTCCACTCGACGCCGTGGCGCGCCGAGTAGGCGGCCCAGTTCTCCTCCCAGAGGTGCTCACTTTCCACCAGCACCCCGTCGAGGTCGAACACCACCGCGGCAAACCCCATGAAGACTCCCCTTTCACGTCATTGGTGTTAAATTAACACAGACCGCGAGATCTGTCATGGGAGGATTGATGCGAACCCGGCTTCTGCTGGTCCGGCACGGCGAGACCGAATGGCACGCCGAAAACCGCTACGCCGGTACCAGCGACGTGGAGCTGACCGAATCCGGTCTCCGCCAGGCCGAGCAGCTGGCCGACTACCTGTCGGCCCGGCCCGAGCGCCCCACCGCGCTGTACTGTTCACCGCTCAGCCGCGCCAGGCGCACGGCCGAACCGTCGGCGAAGGCGCTGGACCTGACCATCGAGACGGTCGACGCGCTGCGGGAGACCGGCTTCGGCATCGCCGAGGGCCGGCTGCTCCGCGAACTGCCCGCCGACCTGGCCGAACGTTTCCGCGCCGACCCCATCGCCGGAGCCTTTCCCGGTGCCGAGCCACCGGACGAGGCCGCCGCGCGAGGAGCCGCCGCGTTGCGCGGTATCGCCGAACGCGAGAACGGGCGACTTGTGCTGGTGGTTGCGCACAACACGCTGCTACGGGTGACGCTGTGCCGGCTGCTCGGCATCCCGGTAGGCGCCTACCGCACGGTGTTCCCGCGCCTGGACAACGGGGCGATCACCGAGATCTGGATCGACGGCGACACCACGAGCCTGCGGCGCCTCAATGCACCCGTGGAGTGAGATCCTTGCGCCCATGAACGACTCGTCAGGCAGCGCGCGCTCGCGGAGCCTCCGGCAGCAGCGCATCACCGACTACGTGGTCGACAGGGGATCCGCGTCGGCCGCCGAACTGGCCGAACTGACCGGCGTGAGCCTGATGACGGTGCACCGGGACCTGGACGAACTGGCCCGGCGCGGGCTGCTGCGCAAGTTCCGCGGCGGCGTGACGGCGCAGCCCTCGACGGTGTTCGAGAGCAACTCCGAGTACCGCCTCAACGCCCATGTCGAGGCGAAGGCGGCGATCGCGCGGAAGGCGCTCGACCACGTCGAACCGGGGATGTCGGTCATGCTCGACGACTCGACGACCGCGCTCGCGCTCGCGAGGCTGCTGCTGACCCAGTACGCGCCGCTCACCGTCGCGACCAACTACCTCCAGGCCATCGACGTGCTCAAGGAGATCGAGAACGTGCGGCTGATCTGCATCGGCGGCGACTACTCGTCGACGCACGACTCGTTCCTCGGCATGCCGTGCCTGGAGGCGATCGAGCGGATCACCGTCGACGTGGTGTTCGTGTCCACCTCCGCGATGAACGCCGAGATGACCTACCACCAGGAACCGGAGATCGTGATGGTCAAGCGAGCGATGCTGGCCGCCGCGCAGACCCGGGTCCTGCTGATGGACTCCAGCAAGATGCCGCGCACCGCGCTGCACCGGCTCGCACCCGTCACCGAGTACCACCGGCTGATCGTGGACGACAAGGCCCCGAAAGTGCTGGTCGAGGAGCTGCGCGGCCGGACCGAGGTGGAGGTCGCGCCCCTCTGACTCAATTCACATCTTGCATGTGAACTTCACATGGGTCATGATACTTCGGGTATCGACACCCATGGAGGCGTGATGAGTGCGATGACAACATCGAGGTTGTCCGAGCCCGGCAGCGGATTCGCCGGGCTCCTCAACAGGTGGGGGCTTCCGGCGCCCCTGCTGTTCGGATATGCCGGCCTGCTCCTGTTCATGGTCGGCGACGGCGTCGAGTCCGGCTTCATCGCGCCGTATATGGCCGGCAACGGCGCGGGCAGTGAGATCCACGCGTCCTATGTGATCACCGTGTACGGCGTCGCCGTCATGCTCGCGTCGTGGCTGTCGGGCGCATTGTCGGAACTGTGGGGCCCTCGGCGGGTGATGCTGGTCGGGCTGGGCGTCTGGGTGGTCTTCGACGTGCTGTTCCTCGCGCTCGCGGTGGGCGGCCACAACTATCCGCTGATGCTGATCTTCTACGGCATCCGCGGCTTCGGGTACCCGATGTTCGCGTTCGGCTTCCTGGTCTGGATCACCGCGGTCGCGCCGGTCGCGCGGCTCGGTGCCGCGGTCGGCTGGTTCTACTTCGCGTTCACCGGCGGCCTGCCCACGCTCGGCTCGCTCGTCGCGAGTATCACCAACCCGATCTTCGGCCACTACGGCACGTTGTGGCTGTCCGTCGGCATCCTGGCAGTCGGCGGCCTGATCGCCGTAGTGGGCGTGCGGGAGCGCGTCGGTTACCAGCGCCTGGCACCGCCGGAGGTGAAACCCGTGCAGAGCCTCGTCTCCAGCGTGTCGATCGCGTGGCAGAAGCCGCGGGTGGGCCTCGGCATGATCGCCCGCGTGATCAACACCGCCCCCGAGTTCGGCATGCTGGTGTTCTTCCCGACGATCTTCTCCGACAAGATCGGCTTCGGCGAGGAACGGTGGCTGCTGCTGGTATCGGTCATCTACGGCACGAACATCTTCTTCAACCTGATCTTCGGCCTGGCCTCGGACCGGATCGGCTGGCGCACCACGATCTTCTGGTTCGGCGCGATCGGCTGCGCGATCTCGATCCTGCTGCTGTACTTCGTCCCGACCGCGATGGGCGCGAACTACTACTGGCTCGCGCTGATCGTCGGGGCGCTCTACGGTGCCACGCTCGCGGGATTCGTGCCGATCTCGGCGCTGCTGCCCTCGCTCGCCCCGGAGAACAAGGGCGGCGCGATGGCGCTGCTCAACCTGGGCGCCGGTGCCGCGGCGTTCGTCGGGCCCGCGATCGTAAGCCTGTTCCTCGGCCCTGCCGGCGCGGCCGGAGTGGTGATCATCTTCGCCGCGCTGTACCTGGTCGCGGCCGTGATCGTGCGGTTCCTGAAGCTGCCGGAGGCCACCGAGCGGGCGATTGCCAAGGACGCCAACCTGCAGGATGTCTCGGCGGTGGTCCATTGACCGTCATCGGGATCGATGTCGCCACCGCGGGGGTTCGCGCCTTCGCGGTGGCCGACGACGGCCGAGTCCTGGCTCGGGCGGCGCGGTCGCTGCCCGGGCCGGTGCGGGCCGAAGGCGGGCGCAGCGAACAGGACGCGCGGGCGTGGTGGCCCGCCGTCGAATCCGCGGTGCGTGAGGTGAGCGAGGGCCTGACGGTCGAGGCGGTCGCGGTTTCGGCCACGTCGGGCACCGTCGTCGCGGTCGACGGTGTGGGGGAACCGGTGTCCCCCGCGCTGATGTACGACGACCGGCGCGGCGCCCAGGACAACGCCAAAGCCGCCGAACTCGGCGCGGAACGGTGGCACGCACTCGGCATGTCGGTGTCACCGACCGCCGCACTCGGCCGGATCTCGTGGCTGCACTCGGCCTTCCCGGAGGCGGCAGGTGTCCGGCACACCCCGGACCTGATCTGCGCGAAGCTGACCGGGGGGCCGGTCGCGACGGACTGGTCGCACGCCTTGAAGAGCGGTTACGACCCGCTGGCCGGCGAGTGGGCGCGGGAGGTGCTCGACGCGCTGGGGGTGCCGCGTGGATGGCTGCCCGAGGTCGTCGCCCCCGTATCGGTGCTGGGTGAGGTCGAGCGGCCGGTCGCCGGGCTGCCCAAGGGATGTCTGGTCGTGGCGGGGATGACCGACGGCTGCGCCGGGCAACTGGCCACGGGTGCGGTGCTGCCGGGCACGTTCGCGGGAATCCTCGGTACCACCTATGTCCTCAAAGGAGTGACCGAGCGGCTCGTACCCGATCCGGGCGGCGCCATGTACAGCCACCGGCATCCCGAGGGCTGGTGGCTGCCGGGCGGTGCGTCCAACACCGGCGGGGAAGGCCTCCGCGGCGAGGATCTGGCGGCCCTTGACGCGCTGGCCGGCCGGGGCCCGGCGCGGATCGTGGCTTACCCGCTGGCCCGGGCCGGCGAGCGTTTCCCCTTCGTCGCGCCCGACGCGCGTGGTTTCGTGCTCGGCACCCCGGCCGGCGAAGGGGAACTGCACCGGGCACGGCTGGAAGGGGTCGCCTTCGTCGAACGGCTCGCGCTGGAGCACCTGCATTCACTCGGCATCGAGGTGCGCGGCCCGCTGCTCGCCGCGGGCGGGGGCAGTAGAAGTCCACTGTGGACGAGGATCCGGGCGACCGTCACCGGGCTCAGCCTTCGCGTCTCCCCGCACGCGGAGACAGCCTACGGTGCCGCGCTGCTGGCCGCGGCCGCGGTCGCACCGGGTGGGCTGGCGGAAGCGAGTGCCCGGCTGCCCCGGGGCGGGACGGTGATCGACCCGGATCCGCGTGAGTCCGATGCGCTTGCCGAGTCCTACCAACGGTTCCTCGGCGAACTGCGGAGGCGCGGCTGGCTGACTTGACGTACCCCTCAGCCCGCCGACGATTGCTCGCCTCGCGGCCCGCGTGACCGCGGTGCGGCGAGACCGGCGGCCGAGGTAGCGCACCGTGATCGCCGAAGCCACCACCGGGACCGCGAGCATGAGGAACGCTGTGCGTGCATCCCAGCCCAGCCGGCGCCGAGCGCGGCACCGGCCACGAGCGGGCCGAGGATGCCGCCGTCCCGGCCGACGACGAGTGCCCAGCTGACGCCCGTGGACCGCGCGTCCGGCGGGTAGAACACCGCGCCCCGGCCGATACCGGCCACCTTCGCGCCACCCACGATCGATACTGTGCCGAAGGATCTCGTCTAGTGTTTCGTGATCTTGTTGTCTTTGCGCGCGGGTGTGTTTGTTTGCCAGGCTACTGAGTTGGCCCTTGGCGTCGCAGAGTTGGCTCGGGGCGTTATCGAGTTGGCCGGCCGCTGTCGCCGGGGGCACAGTCAGCGACCGGACCAGCCAACTCGACACCGCAGCGGACAAACCCAACGACCCTACGGGCAAACACGGCAACGTAAACCGGACAGGATCACACGACACTAGGCACTGAGGCACGCCGGACGCGGAAGGAGCCTGGTGTGGCGAGTGGCCTACGCTGAAGTGCCTTCCGCCACCGGCAAGGGTGAAATGCCGGCTGGCGATCTCACGTCCTGCTCACACTGTGGCGGCACGCGGGAATCAAACCCGGCCGCCGGGCGCTGTGAGGTGGCGTGAAAAAGATCGGATTCCTCTCGTTCGGTCACTGGTCGTCGAGCCCGCACTCGCAGACCCGGTCCGGCGCCGACTTCCTGCATCAGTCGATCGATCTGGCGGTCGCCGCCGAGGAGCTCGGTGCCGACGGCGCGTACTTCCGCGTGCACCACTTCGCCCGCCAGGCGGCCAGCCCGTTCCCGCTGCTTTCGGCGATCGGGGCGCGCACCTCGAAGATCGAGATCGGCACCGGCGTGATCGACATGCGCTACGAGAACCCGATGTACATGGCCGAGGACGCGGGCGCCGCCGACCTCATCTCCGGCGGCCGGCTCCAGCTCGGCATCAGCCGGGGCTCCCCCGAGCAGGTCATCGAGGGCTGGCGTTACTTCGGTTTCGCCCCGGCCGACGGTGAGTCCGACGCGGATATGGCCCGCCGGCACACCGAGGTCTTCCTCAAGGTGATCGAGGGCGAGGGCTTCGCGCGGCCGAACCCGCGGCCGATGTTCGCCAACCCGCCGGGCCTGCTGCGGATCGAGCCGTACTCCGAAGGACTGCGGGAGCGCATCTGGTGGGGCTCCGGTTCGAACGCGACCGGTGTCTGGGCCGCCAAACTGGGCATGAACCTGCAGAGCTCCACGCTCAAGAACGACGAAGGCGGCGAGCCGCTGCACGTCCAGCAGCGCAAGCAGATCGAGGCCTACCGCGAAGCGTGGCGAAAGGCCGGTCACGCGCGAGAGCCGCGAGTGTCGGTCAGCCGCAGCATTTTCGCCCTGACCACCGACACCGACCGGGCCTACTTCGGCCACGACGGCGACTCGCACGACCAGATCGGCATGATCGACGAAACCACGCGGGCGATCTTCGGACGTTCCTACGCCGCCGAGCCCGACGTGCTGGTCACCCAGCTCAAGGAAGACGAGGCCATCCAGGCCGCGGACACGCTGCTGCTGACGATCCCGAACCAGCTCGGGGTCGACTACAACGCCCACCTGCTCGAGAACATCCTCACCTACGTGGCACCGGAACTCGGCTGGCGCTGAACAGCGACGGGCCCGGACCTCCGCGGGGAAGGTCCGGGCCCGTGGTGCCGACGATCAGAGCCCGAGGCCGAGGTCGTGCAGCGGGGTCTCCGCGCTGTGCAGGTCCAGCGCGTCGGTGTGCGGAGCGATGCTGCTGACGTGATCCTGCACCGCGCTCACGTCGTGATGCAGGTCGGTGACGCCGGAGCCACCGAACGAGCTCAGGGCGTGGTCCACGACGGGGCCCGCGACAGGCGCGTGCGCGGCGAGACCGCTCGCGGTGCCGGTCACCGTGCTGACGGCGTCGCTCGGGTTCGGCACCGCGGGCACGGCGGGAACCGCCGGCACGGCCGGGAGCGCGTGCACCGCGGGAACCGCGGGGACCGCCGGCAGGGCGGGCACGGCCGGGAGTGCCGGAACGGCAGGCGCCGCGGGGAGGGTGGCCGCGGCGTGGTCCAGCGTGCTGGACAGGTCGCCGTTCGGGCCGAAGTCGCCGCCGAGGAACTGACTCGCGAGGGCCTGCCCGCTCGGCACGCCGACCGGCGTGGACCCGAGGGTCTCGTTGCCGATGCCGAGCGCCGCGCCGCCGTCGAACCGGACCTGGCCGGCCAGGTCGCCGAGCGGGCCGCCGACACCCGGCAGCGAGCTCACGGTGTTGATCGCGGCATGCGTCAACTGGGCGTCGCCGAGGTGGTTCGTCGCCGCGTCGACCACCGAACCGACGAGCTTGCCGTCGGCCACGTGCTCGTGTACTGCGGCAGCGGTGTTCTGCAGGTCCACGTCTTCGGCGTCCACCAGCGGCCCGACCACCGGCACGCCGCCGACCGCGCCCGCGACCTCGTGCACGATGCCCGAGGCGGTGTGGAGGGCGGTGTCCGCGACGGTGTTCACGCCGGTCGCGCCCGCCAGATCGCTGGCCGTGCCGAACACGCCGCTCAGGTCCGGCAGGCTGCCCAGCGCGCCGGCGGCGACGTGGGTGACGTCGCTCAGCAGCGGGGACGCGGCGCCGCCGACGGTCGCCACCGCGTTGTCCAACGTGGGCGCGACGTCGCCGCCGGCGGCGAAGGAGCTCAGCGGTGCCGCCACGGAGGCGGGCGCGGTGTCCATGACGAGCGGAATGATCTCGTGCACGTCCGCCGGGGTGACGTCAGGCAGCCCGGCGGCGTTCAGCATCGCCTGCGGGTTGGTGTCGAAGCCCGCCAGAGCCTGGTTGTCGCTCAGGAGGTTCATTACGAATTCGTGCAGTGTCTGCACCGGCCCCATAGTCGTCTTCCCTCGAAAAATAGCCACTGGATGAGCAGTACGATTTGAGATCAAGTCACCTTGCCTCGCGAGGAGGGTAGTCCTGTCGTGTCCGAGCGTCATCGGGGGTCACTCCGAGTCCCCGGCCGACCCCACTAGGGGTCCAAATGGCCCACCGACTAGGGTCACTAGGCCTATACGGTCAGTGACGGGGGGTTATCACGACCATGCCGGACGTGTTGGTCGCCAGTGCTGAAGTCCGGAAACTGGCAGGTGCGCTCGGCGCCGATCCGCTCGCGCCGGTACGCGCCGCGATCGTCGCACCCGGCGGGTACGGCAAGAGCACGCTGCTCGACGAGTTGCGCCGCCTGCTGCGGGACGCCGATGTACCCGTGCTGAGCCTCGGCGAAGCGCTCGCTGACGAGACACGGCGAGCCGTGATCGTGGTCGACGACGCCCATCGGCTGCCGCACGACCAGATGGAATTCCTGGTCAAGGTCGCGGTGGCCGAGCACGCGCGGCTGATGGTCGCCTACCGGCCGTGGCCGCGATCGCCCGCGCTGGCCGAACTCGCCGGCCTCCTGGAACGCAGCGCGCCGCCGTTGCTGCTCGAGCCACTGGACCGCGCGGGCATCGCCCAGCGGGCCACCGCGCTGCTCGGCGCGGACCCGCCGGCCGGTCTCGTCGATCTGCTGGAGAGCCAAACGGGCGGCGTGCCGCGGTACGTCGATCGGGTGCTGCACGCCTTACGCGATGCGAACGCGCCGTTCCAGGTGCCGCGGGCGGCCATCGCGGGGTTCCAGCCCGAGTTCGACCGGCTCGACCCAGGGGTGCACCGGCTGCTGCTCGGCAAGGCGCTCTCGCCCGGCCTGCCCGCCGAGACGCTGACCACGTTGCTCGGCCTCGACGTGGACACCGCATGCGAGGTGACGGGCGGCGCCCGCGCGACGGGAATGCTGGACGGCGGCGGTGCGCTGCTGCCTGTCGCCCGGCTGGCCATCACCGCGCTCAGCCCGGGCGAACGCAAACTGTTGGTGCAGCAGCAACTCGTCGAGGCACAGCGGGAGCGCGGCGGCCCCGTGCTCGACCTGGTTCGTCCCCTGCTGGGAACCGGGGCGAGTGGCCGGAGCGTCGCCGCGGGGTTCGAGCAGGCCGGGGACGAGGCGCTCGCCGAATCGCCGGAACTGGCCGGCGAACTCTATGCCGCCGCGATCGCCGCCGGGACGCCGGCCGCCGCTGTGGCGGGCCGCCGGGCGCAGGCCGCCGCCCAGGCAGGCGATTTCGACACCGCCTTGCGGCTGGCCGACGGCATGCTGGCCGACGCCGGCGAAGCGGACCGGGCCCACGCCGCCAACGTCGCGGGCACCGCACTCGCCTACCGGGGCCTGCTCGGGTCCAGTGCCGAGCTGTACCGGTGGTCCGGGTCGTCGTTCGCGGTGATCGGCCTGATCGGGACGGGGCACCTGACCGAAGCCGAGCGGCTGCTTGCCGAGCATCGCCACAGCGGTCCACCGGTGCTGGCGGCCAGCGCCGCCGCACAGCTGGCGCACGGTGTCCACCAGTCGGTGCGCGACGGCGCCGGCGCGCTCGCCACCCTGACCCGCGCCTCGTCGATGCTGGAACCGGTGGGGCGCACGGAACTGCTGCCTGACACCCCGGCCGCGCTGGCCGCGCTGGTGGCGCTGCACTGCGGCGAGTTCATGGTCGCCGACCTGGTGCTGGAGCGTGCGATCGACGCGAGAATGGGCGGCACGCTCGCCGCCCGCCGGCACCGGCTGCTGCAAGCGTGGGGCGCCATGCTGCGCGGAGACACGGCCGCTGCCAGGGCGAAACTGGCCGAGGCCGGCCGGGAACCCGGCACACCGGAGCTTCGCGATGCGCTGATGGCTTCGGCGCTGGAGGTCGGGATCGCCCGCCGGGAAAGCGATCTCGGCGCGGTGCGGAACATCTGGGACCAGGCGAGGGAGCTGGCCGTGCGCCATCCGGTCGACCTGTTTTCGCTGCTGCCATTGGGAGAACTGACGGTGGCCGCCACCCGGCTCGGTGCGGCAGGCCGGCTCGCGCCGCAACTGAAGGAGGCCGGCGTCCTGCTCGGGAAGCTGGGCAATCCTCCGTTGTGGGAGGCGACCTTGCGGTGGCACCGGATGTACGCCGCGGTCGTCGGCGAACACCCGGACGCCGCCGAACCCCATGCCGCCGCGCTGGCGGCGGTGGCGGACCAGCACCCGTACTTCGCGGCCTTGGCCACGGCCGCCCGTGGCTGGCTCGACGTGCTGTCCGGAACCATCGATCCCGACCGGATCGAGTCGGCGGCCCGCGGCCTGACCGAAGCCGGTCTGCGGTGGGACGGTCCGCGGCTGGCCGGGCAGGCCGCGATCCGCACCACCGACCGCAGGGCGATGCTCCGCCTGCTCGACTGCGCCCGCGCGCTGCAGGGTGCCGAAGGCGCCGGCCGGGCACCGCGGGCGGAAGCGCCGGCCGGTACCGCGGACGCGCTCAGCGAACGGGAACGCGAGGTGGCCGAACTGGTCGTCGCCGGGGTCACCTACAAGGAAATCGGCCGGCGCCTGTTCATCTCGGCGAAGACCGTCGAGTACCACGTAGCCCGGATGCGGCAGCGGTTCAGCTGCGAGTCCCGCGACGATCTGCTCGAACAGTTGCGGGTCCTGGTGGGCCCGAAGCCGCCATCCTGAGCGTGCTGCCCCGCTATCGTGCCTCGCTGATCGTCGTGAGCAGCCCGGCCAGCTCGTGGGGACGGTTGCTGGCCACCATGTGGTTCGTCGCGATCTCGTGGTATTTTCAGTGGTTCGACGCCCTGGCGTGCTCGGCGGCCACCCAGAACGGGTTGCCTCCGACCGGGTCCACAGTGGCCTTGATGTAGGTCAGACCGAAGTCGTATTCCTCGACCGGCCGCGGGAGGCGGACCGGCTCGGTGAAGCAGCGCACCGGATGCGGTACGCGCCGGGCCGACTGCCACGCGCCCTCGTCCGGGTCGTCGTACTGACGGTCAGCGGGCGGCACGAGCCATTGGTCGCCGAGCCCGACCAGCGAGGGACCAGCCTGGCCTGACACGCTCTCCCCGTCCGCGGGCACGAACGCGTCGAGGTACACGAGTTCGCGGATGCGGTCGTGGATATGCGCCAGCGCGCCCGTGACGACGGCGCCGCCGTAGGAATACCCCACCGCGACGATGTCCCGCAGATCCTCGAACACGACGTGGTTGACGACGTCATGCACGTGGGTGGTGAGATCGACCATCGGGCCGGCGAGGTGGACACGTTCCCCGATCCCGGTCAGGCTCGGGGTGAACACCTCATGCCCGCCGGCCGCGAGCACCTTGCGAACGGCTCGCCACCCGTGTGCGCCGCTCCAGCCGCCGTGGATGAGAACGAAGGTCGCCACGCCGCACAGTCTCTCACCATCGGCAACCTTGAGGCCCAGCCCCGTGCCGAGGGCCGAGCTCCCGGCCCGCGAACACGACGGCCTCGGGCCACCAGTACGTGGCGGCGTCGGCGAACGTGACGGTCAGCCTTCCCTGCCCGCGTCACCGGTTTCCTCCAGGCGACGGAGCGCGGCCGGCCCGAGCTGGTCGCTGGTCAAGTGGTGCACCGCCGGATAACCAAGAGGCGCCGACCCGTCATGGCGGTCGGTGAAGGCAGCCGGATCCGGGCAAACGGGTGGCGAGAGCGTCACCGGCGGGTATCCCCCGTTTGTCTCCAGCTCCCGCGAGTGCGCCGGTCCGCAGACTGTCCATATCGGACCGTCCGGGTATCCTGACGCGCGGGTCCCCGGTGATGACGTCGTCGAGCCGCCAGCCGGCACGGATCAGCGCGTGGCGCGCGCGGTCCAGGCAGGTCACGTGCGCTTCCCGTGACTCGCCCGGTCGGGTGCCGCCCTGCTCCGTCATGTATCAGGAATAGCGCGCCCGGAGCCTCGCTGCGGTCTCAATCTGAGACACATCGCCCTATCCGCCCAGCAGGCGGGCCAGCGCCGCCCGTGCCGTGGCGTCGCGTTCGGCAAGTCTGCCGAGTTCCTCCGCGAGGAGGGAGAGCCAGTCGTCGACGGTGATCGTCTTGCGGCTGATCACCACGTCCCGGACCACGGTGCGGACTTCGGCGTCCACACCACGTTTGCCCTGGCGCAGTTCCAGTTCCCGGTCGTCGCCGCGCACCCGCAGCGCGAGCGGCTGGCCGGGCCGGCCCGCCATGCGGTCGGCCACCGACCGGCGGTAGTCGATCTCCACCATGCCTTCGGGCAGCGCCTCGCGGAGGGTGTGGGTGAGCACCCGGGCGTAGGACTCGACATCCGACCGGTCCGCCCGCAGCGAGGCGATCACCACGTGCATGTCCCAGCCGGGACCGGGCTCCCCGGTCATGAATCCACCAGGGGCAGGACGAGTTGCGGTTTGCTGATGATGTGGTCCTCGCGCAGCGGGCGGATCGCCGTGCCGATCGCGAAGAACTCCGTCGTGTGACCGCCCCAGTGATGCGGTAGCGACAGCAACTGCACGCCGACGATGCCCTCGGCCTCGAGCGCCTCGGCTTCCGCCTGCATCCGGGACATGGCGAGCTCACGGGCGTCGTAGAGCGCCTCGGTGAACTGCGGGACCTCGACGTTCTGGCCGATATTGCCGACCGCCTGCCAGAACCGCTGATGCGCGATGTGGTAGACGCACGAACCCATCACCATGCCCAGCGGCGCGTAGCCGGCCTGCACCAGCGTCCAGAAGTCCTGGCCGTTCAGGTCCGAGGTGAAGGGCTGGCCGGTGTTGTTGCGCCAGTTGCCCGGTTCATCCGCTTTGACCGCCGTGCCGACCGCGACGAACTCGGCCAGGTCGTTGCCGAACTCCTTGAACTCGATCTCCAGCCGGACGCCGACGATCCCGTCCGCGCCGAGCACGTCCGCTTCGGCCTCCATCCGCGACATCGCCAGTTCGCGCGCGTGGTACATGGCCTGGGACAGCGTGCCCAGTTCCTGGTTCTTGCTCCACCGGCCGACCTGGAAGCCGACGTGGTAGATGCTCGAGCCGAGCACCAGGCCCAGCGGCCGGAAACCCGCCTCCCGGACCAGAAGGAACTCGTTGACCGACAGATCCGAGGTGAACAGCGTGGTCTTCTGCCCCGGCCGCATCTCGGCGAGCCGGCGCATCGCATCCTCGGGGATGTGCTGCCCTTCGACCTCCGCGCTCATCGCGTCTCCATCTCATCCGTCCGGTCGGTCATCGCGGGTCCCGCAGGGGCATGATCGTCAGCGCCTTCGTCCTCGCCTTGTGGTCGCGGTGAAAGCGGCTGATCGTCGTGCCGAACACGGTGGCCTCGGCGCACAGCAGCGGCGTGTTGCCGGCGTCCTGGTGCCACGAACGCAGGCTCATGCTGGCCACGATCGCGCCGTCACCACCCGAATCGCGCGCGTGCCCGGCGAAGCTCTGCCGTGACCGGGCGCGCGTGCGGGTGATCAACTGGGTGTAGGCGTCCACCTCGGAATTGCCGGCCATCACTGACATCTGCGCGCGGCTCTGCCAGTCCAGGAACTGGCTCTCCACCGCGATCCCGATCGCGATCCGCGCCGGCACCCAGCCGGCCTGCATCAGCTTCGCCACGTCCTGGCCCGGCAGGTCCGTGGTGAACAGGCTTTTCGGCCGGTGCGCCGAATCCGCCCGCACCGCGGTGCCGAGCGCCAGGAACTCCTGGCCGTTCTCCCCCAGCCGGCCGCGGGTCAGCCGGACAGCGACGATGCCGTCGGCGTTCATGCCCTTGGCCTCCGTCGTCATCCGGGCCAGCGCGGCGTCGTACCCGTGATACAGCGCGTCGACATACGGCTGGAAACTGACCGAACCGGCGAAACCGCCCATTCCGTAGCCGAGCCCACCGGTCCAGCCGATGTTCTGCACGATGCAGCCCATCACCTCGCCGACCGGACGCAGGCCCACGGACTCCACTCCGACCGCGCCGGCCACCGGCAGCAGGGAAGTCTTCAGGCCGCGCTCGCGGTACCGCGCCAACCGCTCGCGCGCGACACCCGGGAGCCAGTCCCCGTCCGTGCCGGCCACCGCGACCTCCTCCGCCCGATCTTGGCCCCTCACCGTTCATCGTGCCATGAGGGACCAGACGGGAGTGCGCGCGGTGAGGCCTCGGCCGTTCGCCGAGCAGGAGAGCACCGAGCGCGATGCACACCAGAGGCAGCGCGCCGAGGTAGCGGCGGCCGGTGATCGCGGTTCAGAAACCCCACGGGTCGTCGTGTCCGGCGACCTGAAGGGACCGGAAGCTGCCGGTGTAGAACACCAGGAGATGACCGTCGTCGTACCACAGGTGCCCGACGCGGCCGACGTGCAGCGAATGGTCACCCGCCGGATAGGACGCCTCGACCGTGCACGCGAGATGGACGAGAGAGCCTTCCAGCAAGGGCAAGCCGTTCCGCCACACGAACCGCACGGTTTCCGGCGCGTGCAGCGCACCGGCGAAGTGCAGAGACAACGGCTCCTGGTCCCCGGCCAGGATCGAGACACCGTACTTGCCGGTGGCGCGGATCCGACTGTCCATTTTGGCCTTCGTCGCGATGGACACGAGCACCAGCGGGGGATCCAGCGACACCGAGGTGAAGGCGTTCGCCGTCATGCCGTGCACGGACTCCGCGTCCTCGGCGCCTGCCGTCGTGACGATGGTGACGCCGCTGGCGAACCGGCCGAGCGCCTTGCGCATCCGCGACGGGGAAATTGTCAGGCTCGCGTCACCCTCGGGCGCCGACGTCGGCACGGTGCTCACCTCCTGACGATGGCGAGATCGTCGTTGTTCAGCAGATCGGGTCGGGTCCAGCCGTCCACGTCGTACTCCGCCATGCACTGCTCGGCGAAACCCTTGAGCGCGACGTCCTGCCCCGATGCCTGGTAGGCGAACAGGGTCTCGAAGCGTACGGCCTCGTTGTTGCCCGCGTAGTTGCGTTCGTACAGCTCGTGCCTGCCGCCGAACTCGGTGCCGACGGCGTCCCAGAGCAGTTTGAGCAGTTTGACCCGGTCGATCGCCTCGACCCCGTTGGACCCGCGCACGTACTGGTCGAGGTACGGGCGGATGTCGGGGTTCTTCCAGTCTTCCGCGTGCGAGTTCAGGTAGATCAGCCCGCTGCCGAGGGTCTGCTGGATGATTTCCTTGATCCTCGGGTAGCCGATGCCCATGAACGTGCGGTAGGCCAGGCCGTAGTTGAGGTTCGGCTGCACGGCGTCACCGACCCACTCCTGCGGCGACTTCGCCATCGCGTCGGTCAGGCCCCAGAACAGGTCGCGCCAGTTGAGGATCTCCCCGACCTGCATCTGCACACCGCGGAAACCGGCCGATCCGGTCAGGTCCACCGCCTTCAGCACGCAGCCGGCGATGAAGTCGAGCTTGACCGCGAGCCGGGTGCACCCGTGGAAGGTGAAGCGCGGGATGAAGCCCGAGCCCATCACGAAGCTGCTCGCGGCCGCGGCGTCGTACATGAAGATGTTCTCCCACGGCACCAGCACGCGATCGAACACCATGATCGCGTCGTTCTCGTCGAACCGGCTCGACAGCGGGTAGTCGAACGGGGTACCCATCACCGCCGCGTTCATCTCGTAGGAGGTGCGGCAGAACAGCTTCAGCCCCGGCGCGTTCATCGGCACGGTGAACACCAGGCCGAACTCCTTCTTGCGCAACGGAAGGCCGTAATGCGCGATGAAGTTCGCATTGGTGAGCGCCGATCCGGTGGCGACGACCTTGGCGCCGGACACGATCACGCCCGCGCCGGTCTCCTCCACCACGTGGACGCATACGTCGGCGGTTTCGTCCGCCGGCTTGTCGCGGTCGATCGGCGGATTCACGATGGCGTGGTTGAGATACAGCACGCGTTCCTGCGTTTCCTTGTACCAGCGGAGCGCGTTTTCCCGGTAGGGGCCGTAGAAGTCCGCGTTCGCGCCGAGGGTGCCGAGGAACGCCGCCTTGTAGTCGGGGCTGCGCCCCATCCAGCCGTACACCTGGCGCTGCCAGGCGGCGACGGCGTCCCGCGCCTGCACGAGATCATCCGACGATCGCGCGGTGCGGAAGAAGGGATGCGTGAAGCCGCCGTTGCCGGTGTCGGTCGGCACGGTCAGCACCCCCTTGTCCTCCGGCGCGTGCAGCGCGTCGTAGAGACCCGCGATGGACCGAGCCGAGTTGCGGAAGGCTGGGTGGGTGGTGACGTCGTCGACGCGTTCGCCGCGGAAGTACACCTCGCGTCCGTCACGAAGGGAGTCGAGGTATTCCGCGCCGGTCATCGGACGAACGTCGTTGGCCGCGGAGGCTGGCACTTCCAGAGCCGGGGATGTGGTCATCGTTTCCTCGTCCAAACGGGACGGCCGCCGTGGGCGTGAGCCGTCGGTGATCAGGTGCACCCCGAGGATGGCGCGCGCCGGCTCACGCCGGCCGCGCTTTTCGGGATGGTGGAACGGCGAGTGGGCGTCCGGTGCCCGGTGTCCGAGCACACGGAAACCACGACCGCCTCGCTCACGACGCGCGCCGCCAGGCGACCGTGGCACCGTCCACGGGGCCGGCCGATTCGGCAATCGCCCGCGAGACCTCGTGCGCGGCCGCGACAACGACGCCGGCGTACTCGGACTGCGCGGGACCGAAACGGCTCACCGGGACGCTCATGCTCAGCGCGGCCACCACCGTCCCCAGATCGTCGCGAACCGGCGCGGCCACGCAGCGCACATCGGACACGGCCTCGCCCAGGTCGAGGGCGAAACCGGCGGAGCGCACGCGTTCCAGCGCGGCAAGCAGTTCGGCGGGCGACGTGATCGTCGCCCCGGTGTACCGCTTGAGGCCGCGCCCGGCGAGATAGCGGCGGAGCTCGATCTCCCCGCACCGCGCCAGCAACACCTTGCCGACCGCCGTGCAGTGCGCGTCCGGGCGGGTGCCCACGCGTGCCCCGTGGACGGACAGGTTGTGGGTGCCCACCACCTTGTCCACATAGAGCACCCGCCACCGGTCCATCACGGCCAGGTGGGCGGTTTCGCCGTAGCGTTCCACCAGCCGGTCGAGGATCGGCGCGGCACAGGACCGGACGTCGATCGTGCCGCGGAGGGCTTCGCCGAGTTCGACCACACGCCAGCCGATGCGGTAACGCCCCCGGGCCCGGCACTGGAGCAGTCCGATCTGGGTCAGGCTGGCGAGCAGCGTGTGCGAGCTCGACCGGGGCAGGCCGCGCACCGGTCGCGGTCGAACCGGTGAAGGTGATCCGGTCGACGCGGGGATCGGCCGTCAGCGGGCCGGCCACCTCTTCACCGCCGAAACCGTGCACGATGTTGAGCACTCCCGCGGGCAGGCCCGCCTCGAGGGCGAGCCGCCCGAAGCGGTCCGCTGTCAGCGGCGTCTGCGGCGCGGGCTTGAGGACCGCGGTATTGCCGAACGCCAGTGCCGGCGCGATCTTCCAGGTGGCCAGCATCAGCGGCGCGTTCCACGGGCTGATCGCGGTGACCACGCCCGCGGGCGGATACAGCGTGTACGACAGCAGGTCGCCGTCCTGGTAGGCCTCGTTGCCCGCCAGCGCCACGTAATCGGCGAAGAACCGGAAGTTGTGCGCGACACGCGGGATCTCGGCGTGCTCGAGGTGGCGGATGTTCTTGCCCGCGTCCCGGGTCTCGAGCTCGGCCAGTTCGCCGGTGTGCGCCTCCACCGCGTCGGCGACGGCGTGCAGGATCTTCGCCCGCTCCCTGGCCGGCATCCGCGGCCACGGCCCCTCGTCGAACGCCGTGCGGGCGGCCCCGATCGCCCGCACGGCGTCCTTCGCGGTGCCCCGCGCGACGTCGGCCAGCGGTGAGTCGTCGCGCGCCATAGGAGTCCAGCTTGGCGGCCTGCTCGGCGAGCAGCGCCGGGGACAGCTTGTGGCTCATCATCAGGAAGCTCATCACCCGCATCCCGCTCTCGCGGGCGTACACGATGGGCTGCTCCGCGCAGTCGGCCTCCGTGCAGTGCACCGCCCCCCGGACCGTGGTGGCACCCGCCTCCCTGGCGGCGTCCAATTCGGACAGTGTGGCGATGCCGGGGACGTAGAGCACCGCGATGGCGGCGGTCTCGACCACCTCGACCGCGACCCGCACGTACTCCGGGTCGGTGGCGGCGGCGAAACCGTACTGGATGGACGAGGCGCCGAGCCCGATCCCGTGCGCGACCTCGATCGTGCGGACGCCGGCCCGGTCCAGCCCGCGCGCGACGGCCGCGACCTGCTCGGTAGTGAACTGGTGCGAGACGCTGCTCATCCCGTCCCGCAAGCTGGTGTCCACCAGTTCGATCCGCTGGACCTCGCTCATGCCGCCACTCCCATCGTCCGGCCGGCCATGGCCTCGCCCACCTGAACGGCCGCGGCGGTGATGATGTCGAGATTGCCCGCGTAGGCGGGCAGGAAGTCGCCAGCGCCCGCCACGTCGAGCATGACGGTGGCCAGGTCGCCGTCGATCTCGACGAAGCGGAGCCGGTACCCGGGCACGTACTCCTGGACCCTGGCCACCATGTCCCGGACGGCCCGCTCGATCCGTTCGGCGCGCCGAGGTGTTCGTCGAGGTTGACCGCCGGAACCACGTACGGCCCGACCGAGGCGGGCGTCAGGTCGATGGCGGTGATCCCCGCCTCGCGGTAGCGCGCGGCCGCGGCGGCGTGCACCTTCGCGGACGTCGCTTCGAAGACCAGCGCGGGCGGTTCGGGCCGCGAAAGCAGCCAGTCCACCCCGCCGGCCGAGACTTCGAGCCCCAGGCCGCGCGCTCGCCGCAGGCCCTCGCTGTCCGGGTCGATACCGACGAGGTAGCGCGGCTCGATCAGCTTCGACCGGCGGAGCTTGTACAGCAGGTCCGTACCGATGTTTCCCGAGCCGACGATCGCCGCCTCCACACGTGGCGCCATATGTGCTCAACCTTCCGCTGCGAGGAGTCCGCCGGTCACGCTTCCGTGACAAAGGGGTGCTCGACAACGGCGATTCGGCATCGCCGAACGGACCGGTCCCCCGGCGCGACCCGGTGTCCCGGATGGACGAACGGCCGCTGCCGGTGGCGGCGGAGGTGGTCACCATGGCCGGTATCAGGCAGCGAAGGAGACACCAGTGACTGAGCACAACATCCGGCACGAGATCGCGCACCTTGCCCGGGTCGAGTTGGTGACCCCGGACCCCGACGGCACGCTGTGGTTCTTCAAGGAACTCCTCGGCATGTACGAGACCTCCCGGGAGGCACAGTCCGTGTACCTGCGGGGCTACGAGGACCCGTACCCGTGGAGCCTCAAGGTCACCGAGGGGCCGCAGCCGCGGCTGGGGCACGCCGCCCTGCGCGCATCCTCGCCGGAAGCCCTGGAACGCCGGTACCGGGCGATCAAGGACGGCAACCTCGACCACCAGTGGCTGGACGGCGACCACGGCTACGGCAAGACCCTCCGGTTCACCTCACCCGACGGGCACGATCTGCGGCTGCTGTGGGAGGCCGAGAAATACCAGGCCCCACCGGAACTGCGGAGCAAGATCCTCACGCGCCCGTCGAAGAAGCCGCTCAAAGGCATCCCGGTCAAGCGAATCGACCACCTCAACCTGCTGGCGAACGACGTGACGCCGGTCAAGGAATCGCTCGAACGGTACCTGGGCTTCGAGACCCGCGAGCGCGTCGTCGAGGGCGATGTCGAGTTCGGCGCCTGGCTGAGCACGAACATCCTCGGCCACGAGGTCGCGATCATGCGCGACAACCTCGGTGCCCACGGACGCTTGCACCATGCCGCGTTCTTCTACGGCATCCAGCAGCACAACATCGACGCCGCCGAGATGTTCCGCGAGTACGACATCACCATCGAGGCGGGCCCCGATCGCCACGGCATTACTCAGGGCGCGTTCCTGTACGTGTTCGAACCCGGCGGTAACCGGATCGAGCTGTTCGGGGGCCCGGGATCCTTCAACTGGAACCCGACTACGAGACCCGAACCTGGCAGATGTCGGACATCGACACCGGCCTCGCCGTCGGCGGCACCAAACTGCCGTGGGAGACCTACTTCGCCTACGGCACCCCGCCGGTCCGGTCTCTGGCCGACCAGATGGCGGACGCCCCCAAACCGCCGCAGCCTCCGGCGCCCGCCGAGGCCGTGGCCGCCGCCCTCGCCTGACCTCGCCGCGCGGCCGGCCCGGGTGCGGCTTCGGTGGCAGGCCCGCCCACCCGGTCATACATCTGGGCTGGCGAGCAAGGGAGGGTGCCTGACGTGACGGGCCTGCCGCGGCGACGCTGATTTGCCGTGCTGGCCGGGATCTTCGTCGTCTCGGCGGTGATCAGCCCGTTCGCCAATGGCGTGAGCCACCGTGGTCGTCGTTCCGCTCCAATGGAGGTTCTGAAACGCCGCGGCCGGGGGCACAGCGATGCCGGATTTCACTCGCCCGTCGCTGATGAGATGCCACGAAGTCGCTGTCGGCGAAGCCGCCCTGATGCGACAGTGGACGCGGGCAGGGATCAGGAGCGCGCGAATGCACCAGGGGATTCGAGGCGAGGCGAGACGACGAGTACCGAGGGCCAAGGTCGTGGTGCCCGGCGTTCCCCCCGATTACGTCTCCCGCCCGCGCTTACTGTCCGCTTTGGATCAAGCACAAGCCGCCACCGCGATCGTGGTGAGCGCACCGGCCGGGTCCGGCAAGACGCTGTTGCTCGCGGAATGGGTGCGGGCGCGCCATCCAGGTGAAACGGCATGGGTCTCGCTCGGCCCGGACGAGAATGACGATCGCCGGTTCTGGTCGGCGATTCTCAAAGCACTCGAGGAGTGCCCGGCCGTCCCACCGGGCAGCCCGCTCCGCCGGCTCGCCGTGCCCGCGCACCCGAGCCGTGATCTCGGGTTCACCGGCGCGCTGATCAATCACCTGGACAAGTTGCCGCGGCCGGTGTGGCTGGTGCTGGACGATCTGCACGAGATCGCCGGTGCTCCGCTGCAGGGCCTGGAGACCTTGCTGCGGCAGCACTTGAGGGCCCTCCGGCTGGTGTTGAGCACCCGATACGACCCGCCCCTCTCACTGGCCAAACTCCGGCTCGCCGACCAGCTCACCGAGATCCGTGCCCATGACCTGCGGTTCTCCGGGCCGGAGGCGCACACCTTGCTCACCGCCGCCGGCGTGGAGCTCAGCCCGGACCAGCTCGCGGAGCTCGTGCGGCGCACCGAGGGCTGGGCGGCCGGGCTGCGGCTGGCGACGGTGTCGCTGCGCGAGACGGAGGACCCCGGCCGGTTCCTGGCCGAGTTCGCCGAGAACGACCAGGCCGTCGCGGACTACCTGCTCGACGAGGTGCTGTCCCATCTGTCGCCCGAGCTGCTGGAGTTCCTGCGCGCGATCTGCGTATGCGACGAGGTTTCCGCGGGGCTGGCTCGCACCCTCTCGGGGCGTGCCGACGCGGGCGTCATGCTCGACACCCTGGAGCGGGCCACCTCGCTGGTCATGCGGGTCGGCGCCCACGGCCGGCAGTACCGGGTGCACGCGCTGGTCAGGTCCTACCTGCTCGCCCGGCTCGACCGCCACCTGCCCGGGCGAGCGGCCGTATTGCACCGGCACGCCGCCGAATGGTTCGCCGAGCACGGGCGGCCGGTGCCGGCGCTCGCGCAACTTATCCAGACCCGCGACGCCGACCACGTCGTAGCCTCGTTGCGGCACTTGGCGCTGACACTGGCGCTGTCGGGTGAGCACGATCTGCTGGCGCGTGCCCTGGCGGTCGTCGGCGAGGGCGTAATCACGGCCGACAGCCAGCTCGCGCTCGTCTCGGCGTTGCTGCACCTCGAAGAAGGCGACGCGACGAGCGCGGAAGTGGCCCTGGCGCACGCCGAAGCGGCCTGGGTACTCCCCGCCCCGGCCGAGCTGGAACAGCTGCGTCTTCTGGTCCAGGCCGGGCTCACGGAGCTCACGGGCGACGTCGACGACATGTTGCGCAACACCGACCGCCTCGAGCCGGGCGGCGAGCGGCACACCCTCGACGCGATGACGATGCTGCAACGAGGCACGGCGTTGCTCGTCGCGGGCCGGGCGACCGCGGCACGGCACCAGCTGGAAGCCGCCCTCGACAGCGCGCGAGAGCAGGAGCAGGACTACCTGGCCACGCAATGCCTGGCCATTCTCGGCGGGGTCGCCGCGACCACCGGGGACTACCGGTCGATGGGTACGCTCGCCGGGGACGCCCTCCGCGAGGCCGAGGACAGAGGCTGGCAGTACACCGTGGCCGGGGCCACGGCTTCGGTGCTGCTCGCATACCGGGCGTTGCTGCTCGCGCGGCCGGCCGAGTGCCTGGATCACACCAAACGCGCCGGCATGCTGGTCGGCGACGGTGCTCCCCCGGCCAACCGCGGCTTGTCCGTCCTGCTCAACGCCTTGGCGGGCACCGCCGGCTTCGAACTCGGGCAGTGGACAGAGGGCCTCGGACGGCTCGCCCTGGCCAGGGCGGACGCCCGCGATGTCCACCTGTCCGCCGAACAGGTGGTGCTTTGCGCCGTGCTGGAGCACCGCGCGGCGGGCCGCTTCGGCTGGCCGGACGCCGCACGTGAAGCCCTGAACTGGGCCAGTGCCGCCGCGCCCGAATGCGGAGAGCTGATACTGATGCGCGCGCGAACGCGGCTCGCGCTGGGCCGCCCGGTCGCCACGGGCACGCTGATCCGGCCGCTGCTCGACGGTTCCCACACCGTCCTGCTGCCATGGACGATGATCGACGCGTGGCTCCTCGATGCCGAGGTCGCAATGTTCGCCGAGGACGAGACCGGCGCTCATCGGGCACTGCGCAAGGCACTTTCCCTTGCCGAGCACCTGGATGCCTTGTACCCGCTCGTTTTCTCCACGCCGGCGGTCACCGAACTTGTGGTCAGCGGGCTCGGCAAGCTGGGCGCCGCGCACGGCGTGGCCATGAAGGTGCTCGAAATCCGGCGAGCGCTTCGGATCCCGGTGATCTCCCTGCCACTGACCCGAAGAGAACGCACGGTACTCAGTCTGCTGCCGACCTTGCGCTCGTTCGAAGAGATAGCGAACGATCTGACGATTTCCCCGAACACCGTGAAGACACATGTCCGTTCCATTTATCACAAACTCGGTGTCCGAAAACGCCGTGACGCGGTCACCGTCGCGATGAAACGCGGATTACTCGGAAACGCGGGCCAAGGGACCAATGGCCCTGGGCCGGGCTGATGCGACCGCTTAGTCTTACCAGGTATGGGACAAACGGGCCGGAACCACGAGTCCGTCCGGCGTAGCGCAGATCGGATACCCCATCCGAAGATGGCCGTTCCGCATGTGCCCGAAGGGTTCGTCCGGCGGGAATCGTTGCTGGACCGCCTCAAGGAGGCAGCCGAGGCGCCGGTCGCCATGGTGTGCGCCCCGGCCGGCTACGGGAAGACCCTGTTGCTGGCGGACTGGTTCACCGCGTCTGACACGGCCAACATGGCATGGCTGTCGCTGGACAGCACCGACAACACCCCGGACCAGTTCTGGACCGCGACGCTGCACGCACTTGGCGAACACGGCATCCTGCCCGAGCACAGTCCACTCCGGACCCTTGTGCCCAGATCCGGGGATATCGTGGGCTTTCTCGCCGAATTCACCGACGGGCTGGACGAGCTGCCCGGTCCGTTCTGGCTCGTGCTCGACGATTTCCATGAGATCGTGGACACCGAGACCTTGCGAGGGATCGCCACTCTGCTGCGGCAACAGCCCGAACCGGTGCGGCTGGTCCTGTCCAGCAGGCTCGACCCGCCCCTGCCGCTCGCGCGCCTGCGGCTGCAGGAACGGCTTCGCTCGCTGCGCGCGAGCGATCTTCGTTTCTCCGAGCCGGACGCGGCGGCATTGCTCGAGACGTGTGGCATCCGGCTCACCAGCCAGCAGCTGCACCGGCTCGTCGAGCAGACCGACGGATGGGCCGCGGGGCTCCGGCTCGCGGCCCGCCCCCTGCGTCAGGCGGCGGACCGGAACGCGTTCCTCGACGAGTTCACGAGCGACGACCGGGCCGTCGCCGACTACCTCGTGGGCGAGGTGCTGGCCGGCCTCCCGGAAGAGACCAAGGACTTGCTCGCCACGGTCAGCGTGTGCGACGAAGTCGCCCCGTCGCTGGCCACCGAGCTCTCCAGCCGGGAGGACGCCGGCGTGATCCTCGACCAGCTGGAGCGGGAATGCTCGCTCGTGATGGCCATCGGGCGGGAGCGCCGGTGGTACCGCGTGCATCCCCTGCTGCGGTCCTACCTTCGGGGAGAGTTGGACCGGAGGCTGCCGGACCGGGCCATGGAGCTCAACCACGCGGCGGCGACCTGGTTCGCGGCCGAACAACTGCCGCGCGAGGCGCTCGATCACGCCGCCAGGGCAGAAGAGACGGAAACGGTGATGAGGCTGCTTCGTGACCATGCCGTGGCCCTGCTCCTGGGCGGCGACCACGAGATAGTCGCGCAGACACTGTTCGCGGTGGGGCACGCCGTGGTCGATGCCGACCCGTGGCTGACGCTCCTCGCGGCAGCCACACACCTGGAACGAGGTGAGCTCGATATCGCCGGCACCCACCTCGCGCACGCCGAGGAGACGGACCCAGACGCCGGGACGGAACTGGGGTCGTTGTGGCGGCTCGTCATGGGGACCTACGACCTGGCACGCGGCCGGCCCCGGCGGCTGGTGTCGCTCGACTGGCACGCCGTCGTGGCCGGACACGACCGGCCGGGGCTGGAAATCTGGGCGCGGCTGAACGCGGGCTGGGCCTCGCTGTGCACCGGCCGCCGTGACCTCGCCCGTCAGGAGTTCGACGTGGCGCACCAGATCAGCCGGGGTCTGGGCCTGGACTACCTCGTCATGCACGTGCTGCTCGCCCGTGGCACGGTGGCGGGTCTTGAGGGCGACCTGGCCGGTCTGCGGGCTGCGGCCGCCGAGGCCGTCGCGATCGCCGAGCGGAACGGCTGGCAGCCGTCACCCTGGGCCGCCACCGGGCGAGTGATGCTGGGTTTCGCCCACCTGGCGCACTTCGATCCGGAGGCCGCGGTCGCAGAGATCGATACCGCCAAAGGTGCGATCGGCGGCGAGTCGGCGCCCCGGCTTTCCTACCTGGCCGCGGTCGTCGAATGCGGCGCCCGGTTCGATCTGGGCGAGCGGCGGAGCGCGCTCGAGAAGCTCGGCCACGCCCGGCGCGCCCTCGCCCAGCACTCACTCCTGCCGGAGCTCGCCGTTGCCGGTGCGCTGGTCGAGTACCGGTGCGCGCTGCTGCTGGGGCGCGACGCGACGGCGCGCGAGGTACTGCGGTGGGCGCAGCGGCGCGCCGGGAACACGGCCGAGGTGGCGCTGATGACCGCCTGGGCCCAGGTCGCCCGCGGTGACCTGGGGTGTGCGGTGTGCACGCTCGAAGATGGCGGTGCTGCACTGCTCACGGAAACCGTAGCGGAAGGCCACCTGCTGCGCAGTGCCGTAGCCATCCATTCGGGACAACGCACCCGGGCGCGCGAGGAACTGGAACAGGCCGTACGGGGCGCGGAGGCGGCGGGGCTGGTCCGGCCTTTCCAGTGGGCCGACCCGCTGGTGCGGCAGCTGCTCGTCGATCAGATCGGGAGTTTCGGTGCCGCCGACGCCTTCGCCGCCGGGGTACGGCGTGCCCTCGTCGCCTCCAGCGGGAACCACGACGGGTTGCTGACCGAGCGCGAACACGTGGTCCTGTCCCGGCTCGGCGCCCAGCGGTCGCTGGACGAGGTCGCCACCGATTTGTCGGTGTCGGTCAACACGATCAAGACTCACGTCCGCGCGATCTACGCCAAGCTCGGTGTGAACAACAGGCGGGCGGCTGTGCTGACCGCCCGCTCACGCGGTCTCGCGTGACCGCCTCGCCTTCGCGGGGTGAGGCGCCGCGCCGCCACCGTGGTTAGTGTCGCCGCGATGACGGACCGCCACCTCAGGGTCCACACCTTCACCGACGCCGACGTGCGTGCCGGGTGGCCCCTGCCGCGCACCGTGGTCATCCTCCTCGGCTTCGCGGCGGCGACGGTCACCGTGGCGGGGATGCGCGCGGTCGCCTGGCTGCTGGCACCGGTCCTGCTCGCCCTGGTCATCGTGATCGCGATCGCCCCGGTGCGGCGCGGGCTGCGGCGGCACGGATTCCCGGGGTGGGCGGCGACGGTTGTGCTCCTGCTGCTCGTCTATGCCGTGCTCATCGGCTTCGGCCTGGTGGTGTTCGTGTCGGTGGCGAAGCTGGTCACGCTGCTGCCGCGGTACGCGGCCCGGTTCGACGAGCTCGTCTCCGATGCCGTCGGCGCGCTCGAACGAGCCGGCGTCGGCGCCGATCAGGTGCGTGAGGTCGCGGGCTCGCTGGACCTCGGCAAGGTGCTGCCCTACCTCGGCTCGCTACTGAGCGGCGTGACCGGTCTGCTGACCAACGTGGTGTTCGTGCTGACGTTGCTGTTCTTCCTCAGCGTGGAGTCGGGTGGGTTCGGTGAGCGGATGGCGACGCTCGCGCGTGGCCGGTCCGCGGCCGGCACCGCGCTGACCCGATTCGCCGCCCGCACCCGGCGCTACCTTGTGGTGACCACGTTGTTCGGCTTCATCGTCGCCGTGCTCGACACGATCGCGCTCGCGATCATCGCCGTACCGCTGGCCCTGCTGTGGGGACTGCTTTCGTTCGTGACGAACTACATCCCGAACGTCGGCTTCGTACTCGGCCTGGTGCCGCCCGCACTGCTCGCGCTCCTCGACGGAGGCTGGCGCCCGATGGTGGCGGTGATCGGCGTCTACTGCCTGGTCAACCTGGTGATCCAGTCCCTGATCCAGCCCTACTACGTCGGTGACTCCGTGGGCCTGTCGGCGCTGGTCACGTTCGTGGCGCTAGTGTTCTGGGCGTGGGTACTCGGCCCGCTCGGTGCGATCCTCGCGATCCCGGTGACCCTGCTCGTGCGGTGTGTCCTGCTCGACATGGATCCCGGGGCGCGATGGGTCGCGGTGCTACTGCACCTGTCAACGGACGAGCCGTAGGTCCCGCCCGTGTGTCACGATCGCGTAGATCACGATCACGTCCAGCGCGATGACCACCATCGACCACACCGGGTAGGCCGCGACGAAGCCGAGGTTGACGAGCGCGCTGAGAGCGGCGATGACCACGGCCGCCACACCCGCGATCCTGTTGCCGAGCAGGACACCGACGCCCGCCGCGACGGCCACGATACCCAGTGCGACGTGCACCCACCCCCACACGGTGTAGTCGACATTCACCACCAGACCGGAGGCGGTGACCAGGTAGTAGCCCTCGTCGAACACCGCGACGATGCCTTGCACCACATGGAAGAGTCCGAGCAGCACCAGCATCACGCCGCCGAAGGCGACCCAGCCCGTCCACGCGCTGGCCCGCTTGGTCCTCGGCGTTGTCTGGCCGCCGGCCGATGTCTGGGTCATCTCATCCTCCCTGAGCCCGTTCTTCCGCCAGCTTGACCCCGCACCGCCGCACTCACCTCATCCACGGGTGATGAGTCCGGACGGGAACGCTCACGGCCGGCTCGGCCGGCCGCTGAACCGGGCCCATTCACGCGTCCACGCCGCGGCGCGCCGGTTGTCGAGCAGCATCCGCCCGCCCGCCAGGCCGCCCGCCACTGCAAGGACACCGCAGATCCACGCGAACAGCCCGGCAGCCACCGCGGAGCTGACCACCGCCGACCCATCGAGGGGCGCGATGGTCGGCTCGTCGTTCCGGTCGAGCCAGATCGGCTCCGCGGTGCCCGCGGGCGTCGCGGGATCCACCGGGATCCGCCCGGTGTGCCCGGCACCGTCCACACCGGACCAGACCGCCGGAACTCCGGCCTGTTCGCCGGTCACGGCCGTCTCGGCCGGTGGTGCGTCCGCCTTGGTGATCGCGATCGCCTGATGCCGTTCCGCCTTCTCCTGCCGAGCCGCCACCGAAAGTCCATTGTAGACATCCAGGCCGATCGTCACGGCCACCGGGATCACGGCCAGGCACAGCCCGATCGCCAGCAGGGCGAGCACAGCTTCGATCCGGTCCCAGCACCGGGCCAGTGCGCTGCGCCCGGGGCGCAGCAGGCGCAACTGCCGGAGCATCCAGCTCGCCGATCCGCGTGCCATCTCGGTGGCTCCCTTCACTTCGGCGCCAGCTTCGCTGTGGCACGCCGGCGTCGCACCACCCGGAGGTGATGGCTCGTGCGGCGGAATCTCATCTCGGCGGGATGAGCGGCCGGCGCAGGGCGACGGTGACGATCGGCGAACGCCACCCATCGCAGGGAGGATGTCATGGCAGACGGCACATATCACGACAAGGCGGCCGCGGGGTCCCGGCGGACCGGCTGGACCGGCTGGGTCGCGTTCGGCGGGATCATGCTGGTCCTGCTCGGCCTGTTCCACGCGGTGGAAGGCCTCGTATCCGTGTTCGACGACGGTTACTACCTGGTCGGTTCCTCGGGGCTGGTGGTCAACGTGGACTACACCGTATGGGGCTGGGTGCATCTCGCGCTGGGCGTCCTGACCGTCATCGTGGGCATCGGACTGCTGACGGGAAACACAGCCGCGCGTGTGGGCGGCGTGATTCTCGCCGGCATCTCGGCGATCGTGAACCTGGGTTTCGTCGCGGCGTACCCGGTGTGGTCGATCCTCGTCATCGCGCTGGACGTCATCGTGATCTACGCGATCGTGGCGCACGGGCGGGAGATGACGCTCCCCGAGGACTGACGCGTTCACACGTCGATCCGGGCGGTGCACCACCAGCCGCTGGGAAATCGCACGCACAGCGCACCGTCGCGCGAAAGACTCTTCGGCAGCGCGCCGGCGGGCACGATCGAGCCGGCGCTGACGGTACGACACGTCACCCCCAGCCCGTTCGCCGTGGCCGTCACCGCGGTGGCGACCGGTACCTCCTGCCGGTCCAGCACGTCCGAGATGACCTGTCGCAGCACCGCTCGCAGCAGTTCGGCATCGGTGCTGCCGGTGACCCGGAACGACGACCGTGATGTCGGCGCCGGCCGCCGGGGACCGAGGAAGCTGCCCACCAGTGCGTCGACCGCCTCGGCGATACAGGCCTCGCGTGTCCCCGCCCACGCGTCGATCCGCAGATCTCCCGCGTGCACGGGGCGCCGGGACGGCGCGGCCTGCCGCGGCTTCATCAGCAGCCCGCCGGGGCAGGTCGTGCCGCGCCGGGAACCAGCAGCAGCCGCACGCGCTGGAAGGCGGCCGCTCGTGCTTCGAGCCCGCCCGAGTCGAGCGCTCGCACCACGAACGAGTCCGGTACGTGCCGCATCCGGATGTCGGCGATACGCCGGTCGAAGGTGGTCGGCTCACCGGATACGCCGACCGACATGTCGCAGTACCACAAGGCGTCACGCAAGGTCGTCGCTTCGTCGGGGAACTCGGCGAGCTCGCCGGCGAGACCCCGTAACCGGGCCACGCCCGCGGCCGCGCTGTGATTCGCGACCAAGGCGCAAAGCCGCATGGGCGCGCCGGCACGGCGAAGGAATCGCGCGCCGTCGAGAGGATGGAAGCCGGAGAGCACCAGCGGCCTGGCATAGCCGATGTCGTGCAGGACTGATGCGGCGACAAGCAGATCCCGCTCATCGGGTGCCAGCAGCAGCGGACCGATCCGGGTGGCCACGGCGGCCGTGGCTCGTACGTGCGCCCAGCGCCCCGGCAACCCGCGTGCCAGGTACCGCTGAGATAGCTCGTGTGCCGATGCCACATCCACACGCGCATGGTGATCGCCCAGGGCTCGCCGGCGCCCACCCGTCCGGGGTGAACTCGGCGCGTTTCATCCAGGGCGGGTGAGGCGAGCGGGCGGGCGCCGGCGTGTGCTCGGGAGCATGTCCACATTGGAAGTAACGCGTGAAGAGTTGCTGACTCGCGAGGAGGCGGCACGCCGGTTGTCGACGCTGGCGGCCGCGCTCGCCGACGGTGAGAAGGTCCTGGTTCCCTTGGGCGGCAGCACGGTGAAGGTGCATGTGCCGGACCACGTCCGCTGCGAAATCGAGCTCGAGGTCGACGGTGACGAGATCGAAATGGAGGTCGAGTTGAAGTGGGCCGCGCCGGGGCACGAGGACTGAGTCCGTGGTCGCGGCGATTCGCGAACCCACGACCGGCACTGCCGGGCGCAACGGGCTGACGGCCGCCGAACGGGCCGCAGTGGGCAAGGCGGCGCGATCGGTCGTGCCACGTTCGCGGCACGCCGAGTTCGCCCGCGATCCGAAGGCGCCGCCTCCGCTGGCACTGCTGGCGGGTCAGGACGAGCACCGGGTGCCGGAGCTGCTGCCGATCCGGTACGAGCGGATGGCCCTGTCGCCGTTCAGCTACTTCCGCGGCGCGGCCCTGCCGATGGCGAGCGACCTCGTCGGTACCCCGCGGACCGGGTTGACCGTACAAGCCTGCGGCGACGCGCATCTGTCGAACTTCGGGTTGTTCGCCTCGCCCGAGCGGCGCCTGGTGTTCGACATCAACGACTTCGACGAAACGTTGCCCGGGCCGTGGGAATGGGACGTGAAGCGGCTCGCGGCCAGCCTCGAGATCGCCGGGCGCGACAACGGCTATCCACGCAAACGGCGGCACGAGATCGTGACCGCCGCGGTCGCCGAGTATCGCCGTGCGATGCGAGAGTTCTCGCGGTGGACCGTGCTGCGGGTGTGGTACGCCCATGCTGACGTGGAAACGGTGGAGTCGACCTACGCGGGCCGGTTCAGCGCTGCCCGCCGGAGGAAGCTGTCGCGGACCACCGAGAAGGCGCGCGCTCGGGACCACCTGGGCGCGCTGCGCAAGTTCACCAGGATCGCCGACGGCGTACCGCGGATCGCGTCGGATCCCCCGCTCATCGTCCGGGTGGAGGAGCTCGGCGTTCGCAAGGAGCGGGCGGTCCAGCTGATCGACGAGCTGCAGGGTGTGGTGGCGGCGTACCGGGAGACGCTCGAACCGGACCGGCGGCTCCTGCTGGACCGGTACCGGATGGCGGACTTCGCCAGGAAGGTCGTCGGTGTCGGCAGCGTGGGCACCCGCTGCTGGATGCTGCTCCTGCTCGGCAAGGACGACCAGGATCCGCTGTTCCTCCAGGCGAAGGAAGCGGGCCCCTCGGTGCTCGAGGATTATCTCGGCCCCAGCGAGTTCGGCAACTGCGGTCAGCGGGTCGTCGTGGGACAGCGCCTCATGCAGGCGGTCAGTGACATCTTCCTCGGCTGGGTACGGGTCACCGGCCTGGACGGGCGGACCCGGGACTTCTATCTCCGGCAGCTACGGGACTGGAAGGGGTCGGCGGATATCGACACCATGGAACCCGCGGGCATGCTCGTCTACGGCCGGTTGTGCGGGTGGACCCTCGCGCGCGCCCACGCGCGCACCGGGGACGCGATCGCGATCGGCTCGTACCTGGGCTCCGGGACCTCGTTCGATGCGGCGATCGGCGAGTTCGCGCGTGTGTACGCCGATCAGAACGAGCGCGATCACGCGGCGCTGCTCGACTCGGTGCGGGCGGGCGGGCGGTGAGCCCGCCGCGGCCCGTCGCCGGGGACGCGGTCATCGCGCTCGCCGCCTTGGCGTTCGGCGCCGGCGCGAAGGTGTTCGCGCCTGCCCGCCCGCTGTTGCGGCCCGAGTACTGGCCCGGCCCCTTGCGGGCACTGGCCGAAACCGGTTGCGCGCTCCGGCAGGACGCCGCCGCGCAGCTGCTCGGTTGGTACCACGTGGCCGCGCCCGCGATCGTCCAGGACATCGTGGCCCGGCTCGATCTGTCGGGCGTGGTACGGGACGTCGTCGAGGCGAGTGATCTTCCCGAGCTCGTACGGCTGTCCACCGGATCCATGGCGACCGAGACCGTGCGCGACCTCCGCGTCCGGACGATGACCGCGGACGAGGCGGTATCCCGGTGGGTCGGCCGGATCCTCGGACGGCGTTCCGGCACGGAGCCGACGGCGGGGCCGGTTGCCGACTGACGACCGCATCGCCGGTCAGGGCTGGTCCGGCGCGGCGCCGGACCGGGTCCGGGCCGCCCAGGGACGCCGTGCCGGCGTGGTCAGCCGCGTACTGGCGGCGGTGGTCGACCTCGTTGTGCTGGCGCTCGCGCTCGGCGCCGGCTACCTCACGGTGACCGGCGTGGTCTTCGCGGCCGCGCCGGCGCGGTTCGCGTTCCCGCTGCCCTCGCAGACGGTGGTCGAGGTGACGGCGGCCGCGCTCGCGATCGCCTACCTGACCGGGTCGTGGACGGCGACCGGTCGCACGATCGGCGACCAGGCACTGGGACTGCGCGTGCTGAGCCGCGAAGGCGGCAGCCCGCACCCGCTGATCGCGTTGCTGCGCGCGCTGTGCTGCCTGGTGTTCCCGATCGGCCTGGTGCTGGCTGCCGGCCCCGCGCGCAGGTCGCTGGCGGACCTGGTGCTGCGCACGTCCGTGGTCTACGACTGGAGCCCGCGGTCACGTCTGCTGTGACGCCGCAGCCGCCGGGCGCGCCCGGGACCGGCCGGGCAACGCGGTGGCCAGCCCGAGGCCGAGCAACGCGGTCGCACCGATCACGATGACGGCCACCCGCAGGCCCTGCACCCGGGCGTCGCCGTTGATCTGCACCAGCGCGGTGGCCTCGGGTCCGCTGATCCCAGCCTGCGCCACCGACGCCGCGGCCTGCGCATCGCTCAGTGCCGCCGCCTGCACACCACTGTCGATCTTCTGCACGACCTGGGTCTGCTGCTGTTCGGTGAGGACCTGGCTGCTCTCGACACCCTTGGTGAAGGACGAAACGAGGACGCCGAGCATCACCGCGCCGGCCAGCGCGACGCCGAGCGACTGGCCGAGATAGGACGCGCTGCGGGACAACCCGGCGACGTCGCTGACCCGGTTGCCGGCCGCGGAGGACTGGACGAGGTCGGGCAGGATCGAGCACGCGCCCAGCCCGGCACCGAGCACCGCCAGCCCGGGCAGCAGCGACCACCCGCTGCTACTGGGCTGGATCATCACCGCGATGAGCGCCGAGCCGGCCGCCATCAGCCCGAACCCGGTCGCGATGATCAGCTTGCGCGACACCCGGGCGGATCCGGCGGCACGCGCGGCCAGTGCGGCGAGCACGATGAGCATGACCGTGGACGGCAGCAGGGTGACCCCGCTCTCCAGCGCGTTGTAGTTCAGCGTCGTCTGCAGGAACACCGGGATGAGGAACAGGCCGCCCGCCATGCCGAGGTACTGCAGGCCCATCGCGCCGGAGCCGACGGAGGTGGCGCGGTGGCGCAGCACGTCGAGCCGCACCAGCGGGTCCTGGCCGCGCTTGACCCGGCGCACCTCCCACCAGCCGAAGGCGACCAGGACGCACACGCCGGCCGCGACGAGCACGACGGTGGGTGAGACCGCGCCCTTGGCGAGGATCGTCTTGCCGAACAGGACGAAGTTCTCGCGTGCAACGAACAGGCCGTAGCGGCTGGCGAGCAGCGTGCCCATCACCACGAGGCCGAAGCCCAGCGCGGACAGCACGACGCCCCCCACATCGAACGAGTGCTTCGGACGCTCGTGCTTCGGCTCGACAATGCGGCGGGCGAGCAGCATCACCGTGACGGTGACGGCCGACTCCATCAGGAACGACACGCGCCAGGTCAGGAACGTGGTGATCAGCCCGCCGATGATCGGGCCGAGCGCCGCCCCGACCCCCGCCATCGCACCGATGAGGGACAGCGTCTTCGTCCGCGCCGCGCCCGAGAAGGCCATCGTGGCGATCGAGAAGATCGCGGGGAACACCAGTGACGCGCCGACGCCCTCCAGTAGTGACCAGCCGACGAGCATGACCGCGAGATTCGGGCTCAGCGCGGTCACCACCGCACCGGTGCCGTAGATGGCCGTGCCGGCAAGGAACACCCTCGTGTGCCCGCGGCGCATGCCCAGTTTGCTGCCGGTGATCATGAGGCACGCCATCACGAGCGCGTACACCGAGATCGCACTCTGCACCCCGGTGAGCGTCGTGTGCAGGTCGGCCACGATCGCGGACAGCGCGACGTTCATCGCCGTCGAGTCGTAGGCCATCAGCAACTGCTGGGTGGCCAGCGCGACGAGGACGATCCGGCCCGTACCGGTTCGCTGTGGCTGCGCGGACAACGGGCACCTCCTGTCGCACGGATCGGGGCCGCCCCACTGTGCGGCCCGGAGCGTGCCCACACGTCACCCCAAACGTGCGAGGTGCGGCGGCGGCCCGCCGGGGACCGTGATCGGGCAAGGTGGAGGGGAGTGACCGCGGTGGTTCTCGACGGACGGCGGATGACGGCGGCGGTGCTGGCCGCTGTCGTGGCCGCCGTGGTGGCCGGCTGCCAGTCCGGCGGCGGGGCGACCACCCCGTCGCCGACGACCGCGCCCGCGAGCCCGTCGGCCTTGACCCGCCCGGAATGCGCGGACCTCGTCGCCAGCGGGCAGGCACTCGCGGCCACCGTGGGCCAACTGGTCCAGGGAACCGCTTCCCGGGAACAGGTGCGCGCGGCCGCCGGCCAGCTGTCGAGCGCGATCGACTCCGCGCGGCAGACCGTCGGTGCGGAAGCCAATGCGCACCTGGACGATGCCAAGGCCGCGCTCGGGCGCATCGTCGACGCGGCCGGGGCGCAACCGCCGGACCTGGCGGGAATGCGGGCCGCGGCGAACGACCTGGTGGCCGCGCTCCGCGCCGCCGCGGCGAGCTGCCGGACGGTCTCGACCTCCGGTCGCTGACGGGGACCGCTAGGGCGCCCGTTGCGGATCAGGCAGCCGTTGCACCGACACGACGTGCAGGCCGAGGTCCTCGCACAGCTTCAGGATCCCGTGCAGATGCATCGCGTCGGGCACGCTGCTGTAGATGAGCGTCGCCGGCCCCGCCGCGACGATACGCATCTCGCTGAACTCGCCCACGACATCGCGTATCCGCTCGGAAATCTCACCGCTGACCCTGAACTCGTAGGTCCCCTCCGCCACCATGCCACCTCCTAGTGGTGTGTCTGTGATTTGTCGTGGTGGTTTGTAGGATGTTGGTTGTGGTTGCGGCAGCCTTGCCGATGACCGGTGAGCAGCGTGCCGATCTGAGTCGCACGGCGGCTTCGTCGACGTTGCCGCACCGCCTGGTGATGCAGGCACGGGCCTTGCTGTGGGCCGGGGATGACGTGGCTAACGAGGAAATCGCCCGCCGATCCGGCGTGGACTCCGATGCCGTGCGCCGCTGGCGGGTTTAAGGAGCTGACCGACAAACGGCTTCGTCGTGCCGTGTTCACCAGCGTTGAGGACCTCAAGCAGGCGATCACGGTATGGGCGCAGCACTGGAACACCGACCCGAAACCGTTCGTGTGGAAGGCGACTGCGGAGGACATCATCGCGAAGGCCCAACGCGGCCGCGCACCAGATCAAAACCCAGACGGACCACTAGTGCCACCACGTCTCACTCATCCGCTCGACCGGCCGGACAGGGCGACGGCGGTGACCACGGCGAGATCGAACCCGACGAGCACCAGCCACCGGGAGTCGGCCGGAACCAGCACCGCGTGCGCGAGCGCGTCGGCCAGCGCCAGCAGGGCGGCCGCGACCCGTCCCCCCTGCGACCTGCTGAACAGCGCGAACGCGGCGGCCAGCGACACCAGGACGGTGAACGGCCGGACGTGCCCGGCCAGCACCACCTCGGCGATCAGCAAGGCGGTGGGGCACAGCCAGACCAGCCCAGTCGCGAGGTACTTGCGAAGCGCCGCGACGCCGCCCCGTTCGGCTCCGGGGCGCAGTGGCTCGCTCATCCTTTGCTCCAGACGCCAGGCTGCCGCCGGCCGTGGCAGCTGTCGGGACAGGATTGCTTGGCAGGCCGGTGGTTTCCTTCGCCTGTCACAGGTGAGAAGCCGCATGCCGGGCGTCCAGCCCGGGCCACACCGCGAGGAAGACATCATCGATCGCTTCATGATCGCCGGCTTCCGCCGGGTGTGTGGTGGGCCCTCGACGTCCCGGTGAGCACGCACGGCCTCACCTGCCGGACATGACGTCTCGGCACCGCCTCGTCCGGCAGGGGTGATGCGCCACGGCGCCGCACGGGCGACGCTGCCCCGGGCCGGACCCTGGAACGTCCATTGTGGAGGTAGGGATGACCGAGACCGCTATCGCCGAGCACGGGCTGATCGGGGATCTGCAGACGTCCGCGCTCGTCGGCACCGACGGTTCGATCGATTGGTACTGCTGCCCGCGCTTCGATTCGCCGAGTGTGTTCGGCGCACTGCTCGACGAGCACCGCGGCGGGCGGTTCCGCGTTTGTCCCACCGGAACGGCCTACACCACAAGACAGATGTACTACCCCGATTCCGCTGTCCTGATCACGCGGTTCCATGCCGAACAGGGCGTGGGCGAGGTCGTCGACTTCATGCCACCGGCCGGCGAGATCGCCACCGGCCGCCATCGCCTCGTGCGCATGCTCCGCTGCGTGCGGGGGCGGATGAGCTTCGGCATCGAGGTGGCGCCGAGGTTCGACTACGGCCGTCGCGCGCACACCACCGACGTCACCGAGTCCGGCGCGGTCTTCTCCGCCGGCCAGCTCGCGCTCACGTTGCACACCGTGCGTGAGCCGGAGGACGAGCGGCTCGCTCGCGTCCGTGTCGAGGACGGCGACATGCGCGCGGGACTCGACCTGGTGGCCGGGCAGGTGCGCGGCATGATCCTCGAATCGGGCGCCGACGGCCCGCCCCGCGAGGTGCGCGTGGCGGACTTCCAGCGCCTGTTCGACGAAACGGTGCGTTACTGGCGGTCGTGGCTCGCGCGGTGCACCTACCTCGGGCGGTGGCGGCAGGTCGTGGCGCGGTCCGCGATCACGCTGAAGCTGATGACCTACGCCCCGACCGGTGGGCTGGTCGCCGCACCCACCATGGCGCTGCCCGAACAGGTGGGTGGCGAACGGAACTGGGACTACCGCTACACATGGGTCCGCGACGCGTCGTTCTCGGTGTACGCGCTGCTGGCGCTCGGTTTCTCCGGGGAGGCCGAGCGGTTCGGGGTATGGCTCGGCGACCGGATCCGGGAGCGCGCCGGCGGAGCAGGCGGACCGCTCAACATCATGTACCGCGTCGACGGTTCCACCGATCTCAAAGAGGAGATCCTCGACCATTGGTCGGGCTATCGCGGGTCGCGTCCGGTCCGGCTCGGCAACGGCGCCGCGGCGCAGCTCCAGCTCGACATCTACGGCGAGGCGCTCGACAGCGTGTTCGTCGGCGACCGGGCCGGGCTCGAGATACCCTACCGCGGCTGGCTCGCCATCCGGGAGGTCCTCGACTGGCTCGCCGAGCGCTGGGACCAGCCGGAGGAAGGCATCTGGGAGACCCGGGGCGGGCGCCGGCCCTTCACCTACGGCAGGTTGATGTCCTGGGTCGCGCTGGATCGCGGCATCCGACTGGCGATGGCGCACGGACGCCCGGCGCCGCTGGAGCGGTGGACACGCGAACGCGACGCGATCTACGAGCAGGTCATGCGCCAGGGCTGGAACGAGGACCGGCAGGCGTTCGTCCAGCACTACCACACGGAGGTACTGGACGCAGCCCTGCTGCGGATGCCGACGGTCGGCTTCGTCGCACCCCGCGACCCCCGCTGGCTGTCCACATTGGACGCAATGGACGCCGAGCTCGTGACCGACAGCCTGGTCTACCGCTACAACCCCGAGGCCTCACCGGACGGACTGCGCGGGCAGGAGGGCACATTCTCCCTGTGCACCTTCGCCTACATCTCGGCACTCGCGCGGGCCGGCCGGCTCGAACACGCGCGGCAGGTGTTCGAGAAGATGCTCACCTACGCCAACCACGTCGGCCTGTACTCGGAGGAGATCGCGCTGACCGGGGAGCAGATCGGCAACTTCCCGCAGGCGTTCACGCACCTTTCGCTGATCGACGCCGCCCTCACGCTCGACGACGCGCTGGACGGCCCCACAGGACCTGCCACAGGGCGGTGAACCCCTCCGCCGGACGGGTAGGCGGTGCCGCGCCGCCGGCCAGTCCGGCGGGGACGCGCACTCGCAGCGCACCGGGCAGGGACCGGAAACGCAGCGGCGGTGGCAACCGCAGCGCTTCGCCGTCCACACCGACATCGAGCAGCGGCTGCCCGGAGTCGATCTCGAACTCGCGCGCGGTCCAGTCGCGGTAGCCGCGGAAATGCCTGAGGGTTCCGGCGGCCTCGGCGGACAGGAGGGCCGTGACGTCCCGGGCGCGGTCCACGGTCACCGTCACCACACCCAGCACCCCCGCGTCGAGGCTGCCGCGGGTGCCGAACCCGCGGAGGCTCTCGAGGTGATACGCGCCGTTCGACACCAAAACGATGTCCGCTGCCTGCGCGGCGGAACCGTCGGGGCGGGTGAAGCGCAGGTCGAAGCCCGGTGCCTGCGGGCCGAGCAGGTCGGGCAGTAGCTGGGTCGTGGTCGTCAGCTTGGCGTCCCGGTACGCCCCGGACTGCACGACCGTCGCGTACACGCCGAGCGAAACGTTGTTGACGAACACGAGGTCGCCGAGCAGGGCGAGATCGACTCGTCGTTCGAGCGCGTCCCCGAAAGCGGCGAGCGCCGCCGGCACGTCGTCGCGGTCCAGACCGAGATCGAGTGCGAAGTGGTTGCGGGTCCCGGCCGGTACGCACACGAACGCGACGCCATGCCGCCGAGCGACGTCGGCGACCAGTGCCTGCGACCCGTCCCCACCCGCCATGCCCAGCACGTCGGCGCCGTCGGCCACCGCCTGTTCGGCCAGCTTCCGCAGATCTTGCCCGCGCCGCAGGACGATCGGGGTGACGCCCAGCTCGCGAGCCTTGTCTTCGAGTTCGAAGCGTGCCACCTTCCCGCCACCCGACCACGGGTTCATCAACAGCGCACCGTGGCGAGCGGGGCCGACGGCCCGCGTTGTGGTGGCAGGCGTGAGGTCGTGGGCGATCGCGAGTTCGGCCGTGGCGGCGGAAAGAACGGTCAAGCCGGTGAGGACCGCGATCACCGCGACCACCCGTATGTCCGGCAACGCGACGGTGGCCGCGAGAGCCACCAGCGCCGCGATCGCCGCCAGTAGCCGGGAGACGCCGTGATGCACCAGCGCGGTCCAGGCCGCGGTCACGGCCAGCAGGATCAAGACCAGCCCGAGTACGAGCTGGAGCGGGCTGCGGATCAGACTCCACACCACCACGGCAAGGGCCGCGGGCAGGCAGAGCAAGGCGACCGCGGCGGCCGCGCGCCGCGGCAGGGCCGGGCGCGCGGCCGCATGTGCTCCGGCCGGCGCGCCCAGAGCGCCCACGCCGTACCCGCGGCCCGCCACGTTCAGCGCCGCCTGCGCACGAGACGCCGCGCGGTCCGCCGCGACGTGCGGCGGGAAACCCTGCGAGACCCGAACATCGTCCTGCCTCCTCACTCAGGTGTGACTAGGTGTGGGTGTTTCCAGCGCGTGCAGCTGTTCGGCTTCGTCCGCGGTGACCAGACCGATGGCGATCAGGTCCAGCGGGCTGATGAAACTGTCGGCGAGGCGGAAGCCGCCGGTCGCCGCGACGGCATCGCGCAGCGGGATGGCCCACCGGTGCTCCAGCAGGAGCAGGGCGGCGGCCGTGCCGTCCGGGATGTCAGCCAGCACGTCCCAGGCGTCCTCGTCGGAGAAGGCCTCGATACCGTCCGCGGCCGCCTCCGCGCCCGCGACCGCGCCGGCCGCCATGCCTTCCTCGCCCTCGATGCCGAGCCCGATCAGCGCGCCGATCTTGCTGCCGAGTTCGATGGCTTCCTCGTCGCTGATGTTGCTCAGGTGCGCGACCTCGATCGCGCCGTCGACGTCCTTGTGCACCGCCAGTGCGTCGATCACCCGGATCGTGTTGGTCTCCCGCAGGCGCTCCAGTTCCTCGATGATCGCGCCGTGGAAGTCCGGGTCGGGGAATCCCAGCACGACGAGCTGTACAGGTCCGATCGTCATAGGTTGCCTCCGTTCTCCGCGGCGTGGGACGCCGCTCGCCGCGAGCATCCGGGCCCGGTTGCGGCACGGCCTCATCTGCGGAAGGTGAGCTCTCCCCGGCCGCCCGGTGCTGCGATGCGGCCAGGAGGGGCGATGAACGCTTGGGTCTTCCCCATTGCCGCGCTGGTGCTGATCGGCTATGGCGCGCTGTCCGCGCGCCTGCGGTCCACTGTGGTCTCACGCGCGATCGTCTTCGTCGCCGCCGGCGCGCTGCTCGGCCAGGCAGGCGATTTCGTGCCCGACGGCGCGGCGAACGAAAGTGTCCGGGTGCTCGCCGAAGCCACGCTCGCGGTGGTGCTGTTCACCGACGCGTCCGCCGTTTCGATGGGCGGCCTGTGGCGCGAACGCGCGCTGCCGGCGCGCCTGCTCGGCATCGGTCTCCCGCTGAGCGTCGGTGCCGGGACGTTGGCCGCCGTGGCGATCTTCCCTGGCCTCGACCCGTGGGTCGCCGCCGCTCTGGCGACCGTGCTGGCACCCACCGACGCCGCGCTCAGCCTGCCGGTGATCGAGGACCCTCGGGTACCGCGCGGCATCCGCCAGGGCCTCAATGTCGAGAGCGGACTCAACGACGGGATCTGCGTCCCGCTGCTCATCATCTTCCTGACCGTCGCGGAGTCGGGCGAGGGGGTCGCGCAGGCCGGACCGGTGCGGGTGGTCGTCACCGAGATCGGTTACGGCCTCGCGGCCGGAGTCGCGGCCGGCGCGCTCGCCGGCTGGGTGCTCAGCCGGTGCACCGCAAAGGGTTGGATGAACCCGGCCTGGCAGCAGATCAACGCCGTCGTCACCCCGCTGCTGGCCTACAGTGCTGCCGCGGCGCTCGGTGGCAGCGGGTTCATCGCGGCCTTCGTCGCCGGAAGTGTTTACCGTACGGTCGCCGGGCGCGGGGTGGCGGCCAGCACGGAGCTGACGGAGCGGACGGGTGAACTGCTCAACGCGCTGACCTTCCTGGCGTTCGGGGCGGTGCTGCTCGGCCCCGCGCTGTCGGCGCTCGACTGGCGGGTGGCCTGCTACGCGGTCGCCTGCCTGACGGTGGCGCGTATGGGTCCGGTGGCACTGGCCCTGCTCGGCACCGGCGCGCGCGCGCCGACCGTCGCGTTCGTGGGCTGGTTCGGCCCCCGCGGCCTCGCGTCGATCGTATTCGTGCTGATCCTGGTCGAGCAGACGAGACTGGCCGAGCGCGAACTGATCCTGACCGTAGTCACCTGGACGGTCGCCTTCTCGGTGCTCGCCCATGGCGTGACGGCACCTCTCGGCACCGCGCGGTACACGGCCTGGCGTGCCTCACACGCGCGGGAACGCGCGCATTGACCGGCATCTCATCCGCTGCGGGCGAAGTGGTCGCCCATGCCGGCGATCCAGCGTTGGCCGTCGTGCGAAGCAAACCGTCGACCCTGAAAGTGGGAACCGAAAATGACTCAGCACGCCTACCCGCGTCCCGGCACGGCAAATGCCCGCGACGTGCCGGAATCGCGCACCAGGCCGGTCGAAACCGGGACCCGGTGGACCGGCAAGCTCGTGTTCGGCGGCGTGATGATGATCGTCGCGGGGCTGTTCAATGTGATAATCGGCGTCGTCGCGCTGTTCAACAGCCACTACTACGTCGTGGGCCCCTCGGGACTGCTGGTGCTGAACCTCAGTGGTTGGGGCTGGCTGCACCTCATCCTCGGCGCCCTCGTGGCCGTCACGGGCGGCGTCCTGTTCACCGGGGCCACCTGGGCGCGCGTGATCACGGTCCTGCTGGCCGGGTTCAACGCGCTCGCGAGTCTCGCCTTCCTCTCCGCCTATCCGCTGTGGTCCATCGTCGTGATCGCGCTCGACGTCCTCGTGATCTGGGCCGTCATCACGGCGGGTACCGAGGCGGAGGAATGACGAGGGCGACCGTCGTGGCTGACCTTCAGTACGAGGTGCGAGTCGCCGGGCGGCTGTCGGAGCGCGCGCAGCGGGCTTTCCGTGACTACGAAGAAATGCGGATCGTGTCGGCCCCGGCCGAGACCGTCATCTACGTCGCCGTCACCGACGAGGCGCACCTGCAGGGAATCCTCACGTTGCTCGCCAACCTCCGCCTGCAAGTCGTGTCGATGAACCGCATACCGGAGCTGCCCTGATTGGAGGCCGACGTGTCCGAGTCGACCGCAGGCAAGACCGAGACCGCCGTCATGGTGCCCTTGCACGACGACGAGCGTGCCGAGCTGCTCCGGCTGCGTGAGGAGGTCGCGGCGCTGCGCAAGGCACCGCCTCGCCGTCGCCGGACACCGAACTGGCGCGCCGCCGGGGCCGCGGTCCTGATCACCTTGGGCTGCCTCCTCGCGCCGTTGTCGCTGCTCACGGTCTGGGTGCACAACCAGGTCTCGAACACCGACCGGTTCGTCGCCACGATGAGCCCGCTGATCGAGCAGCCATCTGTGCAGGCCGCGGTGACCGATCGCGTTACCGGCACGATCTTCGGCTACGTCGACGTGCAGGCGTACGCGAACCAGGCGGTGGATGCCCTTGCCGCGCAAGGACTTTCCCCAGTACTCGCGGACCGGCTGCACTCGCTGACCGGACCGCTGGCGTCGAGCTTGCAGGGGTTCGTGCATGACCAGGTCAGCACCCTCGTCGCGAGCCCGCAGGTGCGCGCGGTCTGGGACCAGGCCCTGCGAGGCGGCCACGAACAGCTCAACGCCGTCATGTCGGGTAACGCGTCGGCGATCGGTATCGCCGGGGACAAGGTGCAGCTGGACCTCGGTCCGCTCATCACGGCGGCCAAGCAACGGCTTGCCGCGAACGGGTTCACCGCCGTGAACGCGGTGCCCGATGTGCATCCCACCCTCGCGGTCGGCGACGCGGCGACCCTGATCAAGGCCAGGTCCGCGTACAACACGCTGGATACGGTCGCGACCTGGCTGCCATGGGTCACTCTCGTGTTGCTCGCCGCGGGCGTGTACCTCGCCCGTAACCACCGGCGTGCCCTGCTGAACACCGGATTCGGGATCGCGGCCGGCATGGTGGTGATCGCCGTCGCGCTGTTCGTGGTGCGGGGCGTGCTGATCAGCAACGTGCCGAGCCGCTCCGCGGCGCCGGCGGCCGACTCCTACGACCTCATCGTGCGGTTCCTGCGGGACGGGCTCCGGCTGGCGTTCGTGGTCGGCCTGCTCATCGGCATCGGCGCGTTCCTGGCCGGCCCGTCGGTCACCGCGGTGCGCCTGCGTGCCGGGGCGTCGCGGCTGATCGCGTGGCTGCGGCGAGGCGGCGCGAAGGCCGGGCTGCGGACCGGGAAGGTCGGCGGCTGGGTGCACGACCATCGCACGGTACTGCGGGTCGTGGCCGTCGGCCTGGCCGTTCTGGTGTTCATCTTCCTCAGCCCGCCCAGCGGTCTCGCCGCGCTGGTGATCGCCCTCGTCCTGCTCGGCTGCCTCGGCGTGATCCAGTTCCTGGACCAGCCGCCCGCGGAGCGAGCGGACCAGCCGACGAGCGCCACCTAACCCCACCGGGAGTCCGCGATGACCTACGCCGATCCGGCGACCGGCCGCACCAGATCGCCGATCCTGACCGCGACCGCCACGGTCCGCTGGTGGGTTCTGCTCACCATCGGGATCGCCTGGCTCGTGTTCGGCATGATGGTCCTGCAGTTCGACCTGACGTCGGCGCGCTCGATCGCGCTGGTCACCGGGCTGATGCTGATCGTCGCCGCGTTCAGCCAGCTCGCCGATGTCGCGGCGGCCCGCGGGCACCGGGTGGTGCACGCCGTGCTGGCCGGGATCTTGTTCACCGGCGGCCTGATCGCGCTGGTCTGGCCGGATCCGACGTTCCTCGCCCTGGCGCGGCTCATCGCGTGGCTCCTGCTGTTCAAGGGGTGCGCGAACATCGTCGTCGCACTGCTCCTATACGGGTCGGGTGCGCTGTGGTGGTTGCTGCTGGGGCTCGGTGCGGTCGAGATCGTGGTCGCGTTCTGGGCGGCCGGTGTCCCATCGCGGTCGGCGACGCTGCTCGTGCTGTGGGTCGGGTTGACCGCGCTGACCAAGGGCGTCGCCGACATCGTGCTCGCTTTCGGCATCCGGACGTGGGAACGCGCACCGGCCGGGCCATGAGCGCGGACAGCCACGCCTCATCCGTTCCAGGTGGTGCGCCTGGGCCCGATGCGGCCGAGCGTGACCAGCGGCGGCTTCCGGGCCGCCGGACAGCAGACCGGTGATCGGAGGTATCCGGTGTCGAACTATCCCTTGCTCAACCTGTTCCTGACCATGCTGTGGTTCTTCCTGTGGATCATGTGGTTCATGCTCCTGTTCCACGTGATCGCCGATATCTTCCGCGACGATCACCTGGGCGGCTGGGCGAAGGCCGGCTGGACGATCTTCGTCTGCATCCTGCCGTTCCTCGGAATCTTCGTGTACCTCATCGCCCGGGGGCATGGTATGGGCGAGCGTGAGCGTGAGCGCGCACAGCGGCAGGAGCAGGCGTTCCGCTCGTACGTGCGGGACGCGGCGCGTGAACCCGGGCCGCCCAACGGCGGGCAGGACCGGGTCGGTGAGCTCGAGCGGCTGGCCGGCCTGCGCAACCACGGTGACATCACCGAAGCCGAGTACCAGCAAGCCAAATCGAAGTTGCTGGCCGTCTGAGAAACCAGGTCGGCCGGGTGCCGTGGCAGACGGCACCCGTCCGTCCTCCACCGCCACCGCCGCCGTGGCGGCCGTCAACCGGACGCGTGGCCACGAAGCCAGGCGGCCAGCTCGGAGGTCGCGGCGTTCGGGTCGGAAACCAGATCGCCGCCCGCCAGGGGATGGTCACGGGCGGCCAGGACGGCCTGCGCCTCGCGCCGGCTGTGGCCGAACCGCATCGAAAGCAGCGTTCCCCGGTGTGCGTGGCAGAACGGCGCGATCGCCTGACCAACGAAAATGCCGTTGCTCGAACGCCATGCTGACGCCGACCCGCACGCGGCCCCGGCCGCCGTGATACAGGCCGTCCAGCGTCGCCCGGAGCCGGTCCTGTTCGGTCAGCATCGTGACCGCGGCCCGGTAGACCGCGGGCCGCCGCCGAGTAGCCGTTGCGCTCGACCACCGTGACGAACACCAGCAACTGGAACAGGTCCAGGTTCACCCGCACCACCGGCGATGCTCAGGTGAGTGCGACATCCTCGAAGGTTGCCTGCCGCACCCCGTCCGGGTCCACCAGTTGACGCGCGATCATCCACCGCTGGGTAGTCTCGTACATCGAGTGTGGACGGCGGACAACATCTGGCAGCTCACGGCCAGGGCCGGTGACTTCGCGAGCCGGTACGGCTGGACGTGGACCCAGTTCGACTTCTCGGCCATCCCGACCGTGACGTACCAGGGCGTCGCACTCCAGCGCAGCGCGCTCGCCGCCCCGTCAGGCCTGCTGACCACCACCGTGACCGACCCGGCCAAGGCGGCGCCGCGCGACAGCGAGGGCAGGCCGCTCGAACCGTTCGTCTCCGCGGCGGCCGACGGCGTCGCGGACGGAACCCCCGTTCGTATCACCGGCTGCGGCACCCTCGACGACGGCTCGCCCGTACCGGCCGCGACCTGCGGCCGGCTGTCGCGGGCAAGCTGGCGGATCCGGGACGAGTTCACCCCCGGCCTCGGGGGGAGCGATCGTCTCGATGTCTACCTCGGGCCGGAGACCGGACCGGGCTTCACCGACGGGCCCGACTACGTCACCCTGATCGGAGCAACAGTCACCCTTGGCTGACCCGGGATCAGGCCGACTTGACTGTCCACAATGAACGCCGTGGCGGTCGCGCGCAGCTCGGTGCCGGCCTCGATCTCCGCGTCCCCGGCCCTCGCGGCGCAAGCGGATCCGCCAGTGCGACTCCGCGCTCGCCGACAACGGATCGTCCGAGCGGATGCGGTAGGTCTCCGCCGCTTCCTCGTCGTAGGCCAGCCCGGGATCACGACGCCGTACGTCACCCACGACCAGAGCGAGGCGCCGGCGGTCTCGGACGTGATCACCGCGCTGAGCGGAGTGTTACCGTCGCCGTGGCTGCCGCGGCACCACTGAACTCGCCGGCAACAGCCCTGTCGGAATGCGCTCGCCAACCGAACGCCGCGACCCGTCCCCCGCAGGTTAACCGCGCCCGACAACCCGCGAGAATCAGGACAGCGAGTCCGACACTCACGGCCGCGAGTTCGCCGTAGGCCCACCGAGTCCGGCCCCCATTGTCGAACTCGGCGTCCCCAACGTCGAACTCGGCGTCCTGAACGTAGATCTCGGCGGGAGTGGGGACTAGGCGGGGGGTTTGTGGAACTTGCCGTCTTTCATGATGGCGTGCAGGCGGGTGTGGTCCTGCAGGATCGTGATGTCCGCCAGCGGATCACCGTCGACCAGCAGCACATCGGCGAGGTAGCCGGGCTGGACCTTGCCGAGCTCGTGCGGGCGCATCATGATTTCCCCGCCCTGCGCGGTCGCCGCGAGGATGGCCTCCATCGGCGTGAACCCGAGCAGGTCGACGAAATGCGCCAGATCCCGCGCGTACGTCCCGTGCGGGGTCCAGGCGAAGCCGTAGTCCCCGCCCGGCAGGACCCGGATCCCGCGCCGGTGCATCTCCCGCAGCCCTTCGATCGCCGTGTCCAGCTCCAGTTTGTACCCGGCGGCTTCCGCGGCCTCCTGCGGATAGCCGAAGGACTCCGCCTCGTATAACGTCGCGATGAGCCAGTTGATCGCCGGCGCCACGAACACCCAGTCCTTGTTCGACTCCAGCATGTCCATGCCCTCGGCGTCGGTGAAGCTGGCGTGGTAGATGATCTCCACCTTGTTGCGCACGCACATCTTCACGCTCTCCGCGCTCCGCGCGTGCGCGCACACCCGCTTGTTGAAGCGGTGTGCCTCGGCCGCCGCCGCGGCGACCTCCTCCGCCGAGAAGAACGTGTCGCTCGCGTGCAGGTCGCCGGTGAACTCCTCACCGGTCATGGACAGCTTGATCTGGTCGACCCCGATGTTGACCAGTTCCCGCACGGCCTTGCGCATCTCCTCCGGGCCGTCCGCGAACTTGGTGATGGACTTGACGATCGCGCCGCCGGTCACCGCGATCTCCGGGCCGTTGGCCAGATACCGCGGCCCCGGCACCCGCCCCGCGTTGATCGCGTCACGGGTGACCACGTCGAGCCGCTCCTTCGCGGACGCGGCGCCGAGGCACATCGTGTAGCCGGAGTCGAGGTAGGTCCGGGCGGATTCCAGGCAGAACAGCAGATGTTCCTCGACCGGGGTGTTCCCCAGCCCCTCCAGATCCGCCGAGTTGTTCCAGGAAAGGTGCGTATGCGCGTCGCACAGACCGGACATCAGTGTGCGGGCGCGCCCTTCGACCACCCGCGCGCCTTCGGCACGGGCGGAGTCGATGGAACCGACGGCGGCGATCCGGTCGTCCTCGATCAGCACGTCCCCCGGGTACGGGTCGGCGCCCGTGGAATCGAGGATGCGGACGTCTCGGAACAGGATCTTGCTCGTGGTCGCGGGCATCGTTGCCCTCCTCCTCGTTGAGGCGATTACAGGAACTTGCGCAGATGTTCGGTGACGGCCGTGGCGGCTTCGAGCGCGGTCCAGTGCCCGACGCCCGGCAGGATGTCCACAGTGGAGTTTCCGTGGGCGAGTTCATGGCTGACCTCCGGCGGGCCGACCTTGTCCTCGTCGCCGGTGAGCAGCAGCAGCGGCAACGCCGGGTCGACGGGACCGGGATCAGTCGCGCCCGCAAGGGCTTCGCAGTTGCGGGCATAGCCTTCGGCGTCCTGGCGCATCACCAGCTCACGCACGAACGCGGCGACTTCCGGCTTTTCGCGCCGGGTGGTCTCGGAAAGCGCATTCGCGACCACGCCCGGTGCGACGGCGGCCGTGCCTTTCTCGCGCAGGACCGCGGCGCGGTCACGCTGCGCCTGACGGCCCGCCTCGGCCGGTTCGCGCACGGCCCCGAGCAGCGCGAGCGCGGTGACCATGCGCGGGTACTCGGCCGCGAACACCCGCGCGACGAGCGTGCCCATCGAGTGGGCCACGACCGCCGCCGACTCGATGCCGAGGCCGTCGAGCACCGCGGCCAGATCGTCGGCATGCGAGGCGATACTGATCCCGTCCGCGAGCCCGGAACGCCCGGCCCCGGCCGAGTCGACCCGGATCACCTGATGCGTGCCGGCGAGCGCGCCGGCCTGCACCTGGTAGAAGTTCGACGTCCCGCCCAGCCCGTGGACGAACAGGACCGCGGGGCCCTCGCCCTCGATCTCGACCGCCAGTTCCTTGCCGTTGACGAGCATTGCTCTCCTTTCGTTTCAGGCGACCCGGTTGCGCAGTACGCCGAGACCGGTGACGGCGACTTCCACGACGTCGCCGCTGACCAGGAATTTCGGTGGGGTGAAGCCGATCCCGACACCCGCGGGCGTCCCGGTCGCGATGATGTCCCCGGGCAGCAGGGTCATCCCCGCCGAAAGGGTCGCGATCAGGTCGGGGATGTCGAAGATCAGGTCCTTGACCAGCGCCAGCTGCCGGTTCTCCCCGTTGACGGTGGTCTCCAGCTCGAGCCCCGCGATGTCGGGCACCTCGTCGGCGGTGACGGCGTACGGGCCCATCGGGCAGTGGGTGTCGAGGGATTTGCCGAGCAGCCACTGCTTGTGGTCACGCTGCAGATCCCGCGCGGTCACGTCGTTGAGCATCGTGTAGCCCCAGACGTGTTCGTAAGCGCTTTCCCGGCTGATCCCGCGGCCGCCGCGGCCGATGATCACCGCGAGTTCACCTTCGTAGTCGAGCTCGTTCGTGACGCCGTGGTGCGGATCGATGTCGTCGTACGGGCCCGTCACCGCCGTGGTGGCCTTCGAGAAGATGATCGGCTTGTCCGGCAGCTCCTCCGACCGGCTCGGCGAGTCGTAACCGCTGCGGCCGAACTCCGCCGCGTGCTCGCGGTAGTTCTTGCCGACGCAGTAGATATCGCGCCGTGGCACGGGAATCGGCGCGTGCAGCCGCACGGAGTCCAACGGCACCGCCGGTTGCCCCGCGGCCTGCCCGGCGAGTACCGGACCGAACTCGGCCCAGCGCTCGATCACGGCGAGCAGGCCGGTGTCCGGCGGCAGCAGCGCGCTGACATCCCGCACCAGCCCCGCCTCGGGCTCGGCGGCGCCGACCAGCGTGCCGGCCCCGGCGGAGAAGGTCACCAGCTTCATGCAGAACCAATCTGAACCAATAAGAACCAATCTGACACCCGTCGACCTTACGACTACGAGAGGAGTTACGTCCATACCCTGGATGCGATGGGATTATTGGTTTCAATTGGTCAGCACGGTAGAGTGATCCGGTGACGACCGTCGAACAGTCGCTGCGGGCCTTGCTGAGCGCGGCCGCCGAGGAGGGCACGCTCTCGCCCGGGACGAAGCTGCCCACCGAACGCGATCTCGTCGAGCGGCTCGGCGCACCGCGCAGCGCGGTCCGCCGGGCGCTGGAAGTGCTGGAACGCGAAGGCGTCGTCAGCCGGCACGTCGGCCGCGGCACGTTCCTCACCGACAATGCGCTGCGCCGCCTCGATGGTGCGCCGGCCGACACCAGCCCGGCCGAGATCATGCAGGTCAGGCAGCTGCTCGAACCGCAGGTCGCCACCTTCGCCGCCCGCGTGGCCACCCAGGCCGATCTCGACCGGATCCGCGAATGCCTGACCGCGGGCGGATCCGCCGAGGACTTCGACGGTTTCGAGCGCTGGGACGCGAGGCTGCACCGCTCCATCGCGACCGCCGCGCACAACGGCCTGCTGATGAGCATGTTCGACGTGATGAACACGGCCAGATCCCTGCCGGTGTGGGGCAGCCTCAAGCGGCGCACCTCCACGCCCGAGCTACGCCGCTGCTATCACCGTGAGCACACCGAAATCGTCGAAGCGCTCTGCGATCGCGACCCGCTTGGCGCGGGCGAGAAGATGCGGCGGCACCTCGACCACGTCGCGGATTCCTTGCTGGGCCGGCATTAGCGGGTGAGCACGGCCGCCACTTCGGGGATCCGGTCGAGGTAGCCGGCCAGCAGATCCTTCGCCACGGTCACGCTGTCCACCAGCGGATGCAACGCGAACGCTTGCAGCGCTTCGGTTTTCGAGCCGGTCAGCGCCGCGGCAACGGTATGCCGCTCGACCTGCTTGACCTGGGCCATGAGCCCGGTCTGATGCAGATCCGGCTGATCGGCGGTGAGCGGGTGCACCCCGTTCGCGTCGATCATCGTCGGCACCTCGACAACCGCGTCCTCCGGCAGGGCCGCGATGGTGCCGCGGTTGCGCACGTTGAGGATCATCGCCTGGCGCTCGTTGCGGCTGATGGCCGCCATCACGCCGAGCGCGACCCCCGCATAACCCTCGTCCGCCGGATCCGGGCCGCTCTCCTCGGCCCGCCCCGGCCGGTCCTGCGTGCCGCCCTTCGCCTCGGCCATGTACGAGGCACTGCGCCGCGCAACCGTCGCGCGCCACAACTCGGCGACGCCGTCCACGGCCGCGGCGGCGCGCTCGTAGAACTCCGTCTGGGTCCGCGCGAGGAAGTCGCCGCGCGTCTCGCCCGAAGCGACGATCGACCGCACCGCGTCCCGGTTGAAGTAGTAGTAATACAGGTACTCGTTCGGGATCGCGCCGAGCGCGCGGATCCAGTCCAGGCCGAAGACCTGACCCTCCTCCATCGCGCCGAGCCGGTCGTCGTCGGCCAGAAGCCCGGGCAGCACGTCGCGGCCGTCGTAAAGGACGCGGCGCATCCAGCCGAGGTGGTTGAGCCCCACGTAGTCCATGTGCACGCGGTCGGGCTCGAGCCCGAGCAGCCCCGCCACGCGGCGGCCGAGGCCGGACGGGGTGTCACAGATGCCGAGCACGCGATCGCCCAGCACCGTCTGCATGGCCTCGGTGATGATGCCGGCCGGGTTGGTGAAGTTCATGACGAACGCGCCCGGCGCGAGTTTCTTGATGGTGCGAGCCGCCTCGACCATCACCGGAATCGTGCGAATCGCGTACGCGAGCCCGCCGGGCCCGGTGGTTTCCTGCCCGAGGACGTCGAGGTCGAGCGCGACATGCTCGTCGCAGCGCCGCCCTTCGAGGCCACCGACGCGCAGCGCGGCGAAGACGTAGTCGCTGCCTTCGACCGCCTCGGGCAAGTTCGTGGTCGCGGTCAGCCGTGGCGCGTCGGGGAAGCCCGCGGCCAGTTCGGTGAGGACCGCGACCATCACGCGCAGGCGGACCTCGTCGACGTCGTAGAGCGCGACCTCCTCGACCCGCGGAGACGCGGTGTCGCGCAGCAGCGCCTGGTAGACGTGGGGCGTGCGGAATCCGCCACCACCAAGGACGCAGAGCTTCATACGGCAACGACCTCTCCCCCGGCGTTCCGGCACAGTGCGAGCGTTGCTCCGGGCGCGCCCGGCGTCGTGACGAGCACGTCGATGTCGGCGAGCGAGCACAGGCGCAGCGCGCCGGTGCCCGGGAAGTTCGTCTCCGGCGCCAGCAGCACCACCCGGTCGGACGCGGCGATCATCGACTGTTTGCTGGGCGCCTCGACCGCCAGGTCGTCGACCACCTGCCCGTTGGCCCGCACCCCGGTGCAGGACAGGAACACGAGGTCGGCGTTCACCTGGCCGAGCGCGAGCTCCGCCAGGGAACCGACCAGGCCGCGGGAGCCACGGCGGACGACACCCCCGAGCAGCACCAGGCGAACGGCCTCGTCGTCACGAAGCTCGTCGAACACCGCGAGGTTCGGGGTGACTACGGTGATGTCGTGGCCGTGCAACCGCCGCGCCACGAGCGGGGTCGTGGGACCGAGGTCGAGGATCACCACGGTGCCACCGGTCACCATCTCGGCGGCCGCGTCGGCGACGCGGGAGGTCAGGCCGGCGTCACGCATGACATGCTTTCCTACGGCCACGCCCGGCTTCCGCACCGCGCCGCCGTAGGTGCGGGTGAGCTCGCCGTTGCGGTCGAGAATCTCGAGATCGCGCCGGATGGTGGACTCGCTGACGGACAGGGCCTCGGCGAGCTCGCGGACCGACGCGGCGCCGTCGGCACGAAGCGTGCTGACGATGCGATTCTGCCGGTCCCGCAGGATCATGCCCGTATCGTATCCATCAGATGCGCGAAGTCGAGCAAACTCGTGCAAAGTCGAGCAGCCGGAGGAGAAGCCTGTGACCGCACCACCCCCGGGCGCCGAACTGCTGTTCGCCGGCGACATCTTCTGCGATGTCATCTTCACCGGTGTCGACGCACCTTCCGCCGGCACCGAGGTCTTCGCCGACGGCTTCCGGATCAGCCCGGGCGGGGTGGCGACCCGGGCCGTGGCGGCCGCGAGGGCAGGCGCGCGCACGAAGCTCGTCTCGCGGCTCGGCGACGACCCGCTCGGCGCGCATGTTCGCGCGGTGCTCGCCGCGGAACCCGGCCTCGACACGAGCCTGCTGGAACGCGTGCCCGGGTATCAGAGCCCCGTCACGGTGTCGCTGACCGGCGCGCGGGACCGGAGCTTCATCACGTATCAGCGGCGGCTCGGCCACCTGCGGCTGCCCGGGAACCTCGGCCCGATCGGCGCGACCCATATCGGCATCGCGCGCGGTATCCCGCCGTGGGTGTCCCGGCTCCGCGCGGCCGGCACGAAGATCTTCGGCGGCGTCGGCTGGGACGAGACCGGCGCCTGGTCACCGGAGGTGCTCGACCGGCTCGCCGAGATCGACGTGTTCGTGCCGAACGACGTCGAAGCCATGCGCTACACCCGCACCGGCGACGCGGTGTCCGCCGCGAAGGCACTGGCCGAACGCGTTCCGCTGGTCGTCGTCACGCGCGGCGCGGACGGCGTCGTCGCGGTCGACTCCACCTCCGGCACGCTCATCGAACTGCCTGCCGTCCCGGTGGACGTCCGGGACCCGACCGGTGCCGGCGACGTCTTCGTCGCGACGTTCATGGCTTCGGCCCGCCACGAGTGGGACCTGCGCACCCGGCTCCGCTTCGCCACGCTGAGCGCCGCCATCTCCGTCACCGGCCTCGGCGGCGCGACCAGCGCGCCACGACCCCAGGATCTCGCCGCCTTCGTGGCACGGCACCACCCCGAAGGCGCCTGGTCGTTCCTCTAGCCAGGCGTGTTTGCCGCCGCGGGGTGACTTTCCTCTAGCGTTTCGTGATCTTGTTGTCTTTGCGCGCGGGTGTGTTTGTTTGCCAGGGTGCTGAGTTGGCCCTTGGCGTCGCTGAGTTGGCTCGGGGCGTTATCGAGTTGGCCGGCCGCTGTCGCCGGGGGCAAAGTCAGCGACCGGACCAGCCAACTCGACACCGCAGCGGACAAACCCACCGACCCTATGGGCAAACACGGCAACGTAAACCGGACAGGATCACACGACACTAGGCGGCCAATTCCTGGGTCACGCGGTCGAGCATGAACCGGCTGGATTCGACGGCGCGGTCTTCCCAGGCGAACACGCAGACCGTCGCCACGCCGTCGAAGTCGAGGTCGCGCAGGGTGGCGAAGAATGCGTCCCAGTTCACTTCGCCCTGCCCGATGTCGAGGTGCTGGTGAATCCGCGCCGGGGTGCCGGGCGGGTTCAGGATGTACCGCAGGCCGGAGGACGCCTTGTGGTTGAAGGAATCCGCGATGTGCACGTGCCGCAGCTTGGGACCGGCGTAGCGCATCATCTCGGCGACGTCGCCCGCGCCGTCGGAGAGGTGGAAGGTGTGCGGCGCGCAGTACAGGTAGTTCACCCAGGGTTTGTTGACGGCACGGACCAGGTCCACCGCGGGATTGTTGAGCTCGCAGAAATCGTCGGGGTGCGCCTCGAGGTTCAGCGCGATACCTTCGCGTTCGAAGACCGGCAGCAGTTCCTCGATCGAGCGCCAGAACGCGGCTTCGCTTTGCGCCGCCTTCTCCGGGCGCCCGTTGAACTCGGAGTTCATCAGCGGGCAGCCGAGTTCGGCTGTCACCTCGATCATCCGCTTCCAGTTTCGCACCGCGGCCTGCCGCTCGTCTTCGTCCGTGCTGGACCATTTGTACAGCGGCAGCACGCTGGCGATCTTCACGCCCGTCTCGCGGAGCGCCTTCTTCAGTTCGGCGACCTTCTCGTCGTCGAACCGCGGCCGGAGGAAGAACGGCATGAAATCCTCGCGTGGTGAGAACTCGAGGTACTCGTAGCCGATATCGGCCACGGTGCGCAGGGTTTCCGCGATCGGCAGCATGCGGAACATGGTCGGGTCGATGGCGATCTTCATGGCCGGCCTCCGTAGAAGGCGGGCCGGTCCTTCAGCCGCACCGGCACGACACGGCCGCTGTGCAGCGCGTCCACCGTCGCGTCGCTGATCACCGCGGCGGCGTAGCCGTCCCAGGAGCCGGGCCCCGCCAGCCTGCCGTCCTGAATGGACGCCACCCATTCGGCGAGTTCCCGGTCGAAGGCCGCGGCGAAGCGTTCTTTCCAGCCTTGCGCTACTTCGGTCCGCAGTTGTCCCGCGGTGCGCAGCCAGACATCGGCCGGATCGGGCAGCCGGACGGTACCGGTCTCGCCGACGGTCTCGCACTGGATGTCGTACCCGTACTGGCAGTTCACGAACACTTCGAGGTCGATCCGCACCCCGCTCGCGGTCTCGAACAGCATGATCTGCGGGTCCTGCAGGTGCTCGAACCTCTTCGAGGTGCTGCGAGGTCTGAGCACCTGCGCCGAAACGATCTCGTCGTCCAGCAGCCACCGGATCGTGTCGATCTCGTGGATCGCGGTGTCCTGCGTGGCCATCTCCGAGTGGTAGGACTCGGGCGCGGCCGGGTTGCGGTGCGCGCAGTGCATGAGCAGCGGCGAACCGATCCCGCCTTCACCGATGACCCGCTTCATCGCGCGGTACCCCTGGTCGTAGCGGCGCATGAAGCCGACCTGCACCAGCCGGCGCCCGGCCGCCTCCTCGGCCTCGACGATGCGAAGGGCGTCCTCGGCCGTGGTGGCCAGTGGTTTCTCGCAGAACACGTACTTGCCGGCTTCGATCGCGGCCAGCACGTACTCGGCGTGCGTGGGGCCCCACGAAGTGACCACGACCGCGTCGACGAGCGCGTCGACGATCACGTCCTGCCCGGTGGGCAGTGCCCGGGCGCCCACCCCGGCGGCGACCTCTTTCGCACGCCGCGCGTCGACGTCGGTAACCGCGGTCACCTCGGCACCGGTGACCACGCCGGTCAGCCGCCGGATATGGTCCTGGCCGATCATCCCGGTCCCGATGACTCCGATGTGGACCGTCATACGTCACCCCGCAGGCCACGCGAGTTCAGGTACCGCCGGGTGCGCGTCGCGATGGGCAGCGGCACGTCCGGTTCGCACGGGTACAGATCCTGTTCCACGATCACGAAGACCTCCGCGTCCAGTGTGGACAGTTCGTCGATCACCTCGGCCGGGTTCGGCACCCCGGCCGGCGGCTCGACGCAGACCCCGAGCTTGACGGCCTCGCCGAAGCCCAGGTTCTCCGCCCAGACGCGGTCGAGGACCGCGGGGTCCATCTGTTTGATGTGGACATACCCGATGCGCTCGGCGTAGCGGCGGATCAGCTCGACGGCGTCGCCGCGGCCGTACGCGACGTGCCCGGTGTCCAGGCACAGGTTCGCATAGCGGGAGTCGCTTTCGTTGAGGTAGCGCTCGATCTCCGGCTGGGTCTGGATATGGCTGTCCGCGTGCGGGTGCAGCACGAGCCGCACGTCGTACTCCTCCAGCAGGATCTTGCCCAGCTCGCCGGCACGGCGGCCGAACGCGTTCCACTGCTCGGCGGTCAGCTCGGGGGACTCGGTGAAGCCGCCGGTCTTCTCGTCGCGGTACATCGGCGGGAGGTAGACCAGGTGGTGAGCCCCGGCCGCGGCGGTCAGCTCGGCGACCTTGCGGGTGGCGGCCACCATCTCGGCCCACTCGTGCGGGCGGTGCAGGGCACCGAAGATGGTGCCGCCAGAGACCCGGAGGCCGCGCGAGCCGACCTCGTCGGCCAGCCGTTCCGGATCGGTCGGCAGGTACCCGGGCGGGCCGAGTTCGAGCCACTTGTACCCGGCCTCGACCAGCTCGTCGAGGAACCGAGTGTAGGGCACCTGCCGCTCGTCGTGGGGGAACCAGACGCCCCACGAGTCGGGCGCGGTGCCCAGGCACAGGTTGCCGATGACGGCGCGCGTCGGTGCGGTGGTCATACTGCTCCTAGCTCGTGAGGGCGGCTCGGTGTGCGGCCGGCGCCGTTGATCCAGTGTTCGATGGTTTTCACGCTGCTCCTACAGGTAATGGCGCTGGGCTCGTTTGGTGGCCGCATAGGTCTCGTACGCCTTGGAACCGCGCGCCGGACCGTTGCGAGCACAGCGATTCCGACAGCGAACCGACCGAGGCGAACCCGGGTGGCACTGTCCCCAGTGGACACACGATGGCTGCCATCGAGCGCCCGTAGCCTGGAATAGCCCCAGCCCGCGGGCTGGGGCGCCAGGTCGTTCACCGCCCGTGCCCGGTCCGCAGGTGACCCAGAAGATCTTCGCCGCGCGGATCGGGCCGAAGTCCAGGTTTCCGGCCACGATGTCCAGATCGGGCGCCTTCGGGAAACGGTAGAAGTAGAGCGGGAAATCGTCCGGCGGGAAGATCTCGCAGAACGTCACCGGGGTCGGCAGCTGCGGCGACGTGCCGACGAACCGGTCGTCCACGCCGTAACCACACAGGGCACGGTGGATGAACCGGCCGAACGGATCGGCGCCTGTCTTCGTGATCACCGCGCACCGGCGGCCGTACCGCGCCGCGGCCGCGGCCACATTGGTCGCGCTGCCCCCGAGGTACTTGCCGAAGGACGTGACGTCCTCCAGGACCACGCCCGTCTGCAGCGGGTAGATGTCCACCCCGATCCGGCCCATCGTGACGACGTCGAACGCGCTGGTCACCCACACACCTCCCTGTGCCGGGGCGGGCCTAGCGCGCTCTACTAGCGCGCTCTAACACCCGGTACTATGGGCTCAGCCACCGCAGCCTGTCAAGACCTGCCGAGGGGACGATGAGCAAGGGAACCCAGGGCACCGCCGGTCCGCGCGGCCGCCCGACGATGGCCGACGTCGCGGCGCGCGTCGGCGTTTCGCGCGCGCTGGTGTCGCTGGTCTTCCGCAACGAACGGGGCCCGAGCGACGAGACGCGGGACCGGGTGTTCGCCGCGGCGCGGGAGCTCGGCTACCGGCCCGACAGCGCGGCACAGCTGCTGGCCCGGTCCCGCAGCAAGGTGCTCGGCGTGATGATGACGGTGCGCAACCCGTTCCACGCCGACCTCGTCGAGGGCATCTACCCCGTCGCCGAGGAACTCGGCTACGACATCCTGCTGGCGGCGGCCGTACCGACACGTGACGAGCGGGCAGCCGTCGAGGCGCTGTTGAGCCACCGGTGCGAGGGCCTGATCCTGCTCGGCCCGAACCTCGACGCGGACTACGTGGCCGACCTCGGGCGGCGCGTCCCGGCGGTCGTCGTCGGCCGCAGCGTCGCCGGCGCGGGGGTCGACACCGTGCACACAGCCGAAGCGCGCGGGGCTCGCGAGGTCGTCGATTACCTGGTCGAACTGGGCCATACGGAGATCGCCCACATCGACGGCGGCAACCGGCCGGGATCCGCGGAACGGCGCAAGGCCTACCGGGCCGCGCTGCGGCGGCACGGCCTGGAAACGGCGGCGCGGGTGCTGCCCGGAGACCAGACGGAGGAGTCGGGCGCGCAGGTGGCCGAGGCGCTGCTCGCCGACCGGGCCGGCATGCCGACCGCGGTGTTCGCCAGCAACGACCGGTGCGCCGTCGGGTTCCTCGACGCGATGAACCGGGCCGGGGTGCCGGTCCCGGACGAGGTCTCGGTCGCCGGCTTCGACGACAGCAGGCTCGCCCAGCTGTCGCATATCGACCTGACGACCGTGGCGCAGGCACCGGACCGGCAGGCCGACCTCGCCGTCCGCGCCGTGGTCACCCGCCTCGAAAACCCGGACCACGCGCCCGCCGACCACGTCGTGCAACCCAAGCTGATCGTCCGCGGCACGACGACCCGGCCACGGGCCAGCCGTACCGACCTTGGAGGTTAGGAATGCGGCTGGCGGGTGAGTGGCCGCCGAGCACCTTGAGGGATCCGTCATCGCCTCCGCCGGCTGGTGGCGGGGTGAACCGCTGACGGTTGGCAAGCCAGCCCGTTCGTGTTACCTTGGGTAACAGTAAATCGCGGTAACAGGTTCGGGAGACCCATATGACCAGCGTCGACAAGCAGACCCGCGGGCGTGAGGACGTAGCGCGCCGGCTGCTGGACTCCGCGCACACGCTGTCCTACGACCCGGCCCGCGAGGTCGACTGGGACACCCCGCTCGACACCGGCCACCACGGGGCGAGCCCCGAGTGGAGCACGCTCTACGGCACCGCGTACTGGGCCGAAATGACGCCAGGGCAGCAGCGCGAGCTGACCCGCCACGAGGCGGCCTCCGTCGCGAGCACCGGGATCTGGTTCGAGATGATCCTGCAGCAGATGGTGCTGCGGGACTTCTACGCGAAGGACCCGACCGACCCGGCGTTCCAGTGGGCGCTCACCGAGATCGCCGACGAGTGCCGGCATTCGATCATGTTCGCGCGGGGCGCGGCGAAGCTCGGCGCCCCCGCCTACCGGCCCCGGCGCCTCGTGGTCGAACTCGGGCGCGCGTTCAAGACGATCGCCTCCGGTGAGGCCGCCTACGCCGCGATCCTGGTCGCCGAGGAGGTCCTCGACGTCATGCAGCGCGACTGGATGCGTGACGAGCGGGTGGCGCCGTTCGTCCGCACCATCAACAACATCCACGTGGTCGAGGAGTCCCGGCACATGCAGTTCGCCCGCGAGGAGACCCGCGAGCGGCTCAAGGGCGCCGGCCGGCTGCGCAAGCAGATCAACGGCCTGGCCGTGGCCGTCGCCTCCTACTTCATCGTGACCAGCATGGTCAGCCGCGAGGTGTACGCCAACGCGGGTCTCGACGCCGAACGCGCGATCCGTGAGGCGAAGGCGAACGAGCACCACAAGTCGATGCTGCGCTCGAGCTGCGCGGGCCTGATGGAGTTCCTCGGCTCCGCCGGGCTGCTCACGCGCGCCGCGATGTGGTTCTACCAGCGCGCGAACCTGATCTGAAGCCATGGCGTTCGCGATCACCCAGACCTGCTGCAACGACGCGTCGTGCGTGTCGGTGTGCCCGGTCAACTGCATCCACCCGGCGCCGGGCGAACCCGACTTCGGCACCACCGAGATGCTCTACATCGACCCGCGCACCTGCATCGACTGCGGCGCCTGCGCGGACGCCTGCCCCGTCGACGCGATCTTCCCGGCGGACGCGCTCACCGGGGCGCTCGAGGCGTACTCGGAGATCAACGCCGCCCACTACGCGGACTCCGGCCTGCCCACGGCCGTGTCCCCCAACTTCCACGCGTGGGGCCCGCCGTCGTTCAGCCGGATCCTGCCGAGCGATTTCGCCCCGCTCGACGTCGCGGTCGTGGGCACCGGCCCGGCGGCGATGTACGCGGTCGAGGACCTGTTGCTGCACACCAGTTCCCGCGTCACGCTGATCGACCGCCTGCCGGTCGCCGGCGGGCTGGTGCGGTTCGGCGTCGCGCCGGACCACCCGTCGACGAAGAAGATCGGCGAGGTGTTCGCCCGGTTCCACCGCCATCCGCGGCTGCGCCTGAAGCTCGGCGTCGAGGTCGGGCGGGACGTCACCGTCGAGGAACTCGCTGCCCGGCACGACGCGGTGATCTACGCGGTGGGTGCGTCCTCCGCCCGGAAGCTCGGGATCCCCGGCGAAGACCTGCCGGGAAGCGTCGCCGCGACAACGCTCGTCGCGTGGTACAACGGGCATCCGGACGTGCCGCCGGACGCGATCGACCTGTCAGCCGAGCGCGTGGTCGTGGTGGGCAACGGCAACGTCGCGCTGGACGTGGCGCGGATCCTGACCGCGGACCCGGCCGGTTTGCGCGGTACGTCGATCGCGCCGGAAGCGTTGGCACGGCTGGAATCGAGCAAGGTGCGCGAGGTCGTCGTGCTGGGGCGACGCGGCCAGGAGCACGCCGCCTGTACCCAGCCGGAACTGCTGGCGCTCACCCGGCGCCCCGATGCCGACCTGCTCGTCGATCCACCGTTCGACTGGTCCGCGCCGCCTGCCGAAGGCCGCCGTATCGTCCTGCGCTTCCACTCCACCCCGGTGGAGATCCTCGGCGACAACCAGGTCCGCGGCGTCCGCCTGGCCGACGGCGTGGAGATCGCGGCCGGGCAGGTCGTGCGCGCGATCGGCTACCGCGGCACACCGCTACCCGGCCTCCCCTTCGACGAGACGACCGGCACCATCCCGCACACCGGCGGGCGCGTGCGACCCGGGACGTACGTCACCGGCTGGATCAAACGCGGACCGTCCGGCGGGATCGGGGCGAACCGGACCTGCGCGCGGGAGACGGTGAGCGGCCTGCTGGACGACGCGATCGCGGGACGGCTCACACGTCGTCCGCGGTGACCAGTTCAACGTCCTCGGGCTCCGGCTCCTCGGATCCATTGTGGACGATGCGCGGGTTCGCGGCGAGGTTCACCCGCAGGCGGAACACATCCGGCCGCGAGTAGTGCCCCACCGGGTCCGCGGCGGACTTGGCGATGGCGATGAGCGCGAAGTAAGGCTGCCGACGAACCTGCCCGGCCTCGTCGGTGCCGCCGCGAGCTGGACGAACGTCTCGCAGATCAGGTCACGCCAGTACTCGAACGCGCGCTCCACCGCCACCGCCGACGTGGACCATGTGCCGGCGGGGCCGGCGCATGGCGGGCCGCTCATCGGGACATGCGCCGCGGCTACGCGCCGTGCAACACTCCGTGACGCGGTCGAGCGGCTCGACGCCGGGACGCTGGACGGGCTCCGGCAGGTCCTGGAAGCACAGCGCGCGGGGATGGTCAGCCCGGTCGCGGCGCTGATCGACCAGCACACCGCGATCGCCGATCATCTGGCCGCCGGTGATCTCGACGCGAGCGCCGCAGCGATCAGTAGGCGAACAGCCCGCCGTCCACGGCGATCACCTTGTTCGTCAGGTAGGCGTTGGTCAGCATCGACAGCGCCATGCTCGCGACCTCGTCGGGTTCGCCGAGCCGGCCGACGGGGATCCGCACGGGGAGATCGCCCTTCGGCAGCATGCGGGTGCCGCTGATGAGCGCGGGCGCGATCGCGTTCACGTGACCCCGTTGCCCGCCACGCGCGGCGCGAGGTGATGGGTCAAGCCGTGCAGCGCCGCCTTGCTCGCCGCGTAGTGCGGGCCCACGAGGCCGCCGTTGAGCGCCGCGATCGAGGAGACGAAGAGGAGCCGCCCCCAGCCGCGCTCGACCATCGCCGGCAGCGCGGCGCGCGCGAGCAGGAAGGGGGCGCGGGTGTTGACCGCCATCGTGGCGTCCCACGTGCCGGTGTCGACCTCGTCCCAGTTCAGCTGCTTCCCGATGCCCGCATTGGCGATCACGATGTCGACCGCGCCCAGCTCGTCACGTGTCCGCTCGACGAGCCGCTCCGGCACCGCCGGATCGGCCAGATCCCCTTGCAGCAGCAGGGTTTTCACATCGACTTCGGCCGCGGCGCGGGCCGCGTCCTCGCGGTGGCCGGCGTAGGCGAGGGCCAGGTCGGCCCCGGCTTCCGCGAGCCGGGCGGCCAGCGCGGTCCCGATCCCTCCCGAGGCCCCGGTGATCAGCGCGACCCGTCCTTCGAACGGCTTCAACTCAGCTCCTTGTCGGCTCCTCCGTCCAGGGTGGCAGAGCTGAGCCGATCGGCAAACGCGGGCGTGCCGGCCGCGTCCAGGTAGCGGCGCACGGTCCGCCGGATGCGCTCGGCGTGCTGGTAGATGTCCTCGACGTGCTCGAGCGGGATCCGGGTTTCCACCTTGTCCTCGTCGAACACGCCCAGATACTTCCTGGCCCGGTTGAACCAAAGCCGCGCGATCGGCTTGCGGTTGTTGTCGTCGAGGAGGACGCCGAAATAGGTCTTCGTGTCTCGACCGAAAACGCGGGCCACCGGCACTTCGCCGCACGCGATCGCGCGTACGACCCGGTAGCGCTTTGCGCGTACCCGTTGGGTTCAGGAACCGGACCCACTCGTCCTCAGGCTGCTTGAACTGGGCGGCGAGGATCCGTTTGAGCTGCCCGATGTACTTGAGCTCACCGGCGGCGCTGATCACCGACCTTCGATCTTCAGCGCGTCGTTGATCTTCTTGACCTCGACGAGCACCTGCACCTGCCGGTCGTGGGCGATCGCGTAGTCGATCTTCTCGCCTCTCTTGGTCCCGACGTCGGCCGTGAATTCCGGGATGACCTCGGCGGGATTGAACACGTCGTAGCCGAGGACGGTGCTGATAAAGGGCATCACGAAGGCGTTCTTCGTCGCTTCCTCGGTCTCGATGCTCGCCTTGTGCTTCCGAATCTTCAAAAGCGCGTACGACCCGGCGACCACGACCCCGCCGGCCGTAAGATGGCGTGGCCGGGGAATCCGCGCGTGGCGAACCTGGGGCAGGGAGGTGCGTGGTGAGCGACACCGCACGATTGCCGATCAGGTTCGTCGAGGCCATGGCGGCGCTGGCGGAGAACATCGTGCTCGATGACGAGCCCGTGCGGCGGGCGGAACTCGTCGCCGGGCATGCCAAGGACCTGCTCGAGGTCGACGCCGCCGCCGTACTGCTCGACGACGGCGCCGGTGGCGTTCCCGACGGCCCGGCCATGCGCCGGCTGCTCCACCTGCTCCCCAAAGAGGGGCCGGCGCTGCACAGCCGGCAGTCCGGTCGTCCGGTCCGGCTTGCGGACGTGTCCGCCAGCGCGCCGCGGTGGCCGGCGTTCACCGCCGCCGCCCTCGCGGGCGGGTTCACCTCCGTCGACGCGATCCCGTTGCACTGCAACGACATCATCGAAGGCGGGCTGATCGTGTTCCGCAGCCGGCCGGGGCCGCTCACCGCCGAGCAGGACGCTACCGCCCGCAGCCTCGGCATCCATGCCGCCACCCTGCTGTCGCTCACCCGGGACCTGGACCAGCAGAAACGGTTGTCGGCGCAGCTGGAGGGCGCGCTGTCCAGCCGCGTCGACATCGAACAGGCCAAGGGCATCCTCGCCGCGCGCCACCGTATGACCCCGGATCAGGCCTTCGCCGCGCTGCGCGCCTACGCCCGCAGGCACAACCGCCGCCTGCACGACCTGGCACGTGAGGTCGTCAGCGGCCGGTTCGACCTTCCCGGTCCGGGCCCGGTGGCTTCCGAGCGCTACCTGAAGCGGAGCTGACCGCTCATCACCCGCGCCGCGACGGTTTCGATCGGCTCGCCCTCGGCGAAGGCGTGGGCCTGGATGAGCGCCAACGCGTCGGTGAGGGAACAGGCGCACTGGACCGAGACCGACCCGGTCGCCTGGTTCACGACGGGCTGGCGGTCGGTGTCCGCGAGCAACGGCAGTTCGTCGGCGAGCAACACGCTGCGCGTCAGCGCGTCCGCGACGGCGCCGAGCTCCGGGACCCCCTCGTGCCGGGTGAACGGACGGCGACGGAACACGGCCAGAGCACCGAAGCAGTGGTTTTCCGTGCGCAGCGGGGCGGCGGCGACCGACCGTATGCCGAGCCGCCGCATCGCGGGTCCGTAGAGCGGCCACCGCTCGTCGAGCGCCGCGTCCATGACCGCGACCGGGCTGCGCCCTGCCGTGGCGTCGCGCGCCGGGCCCTCACCCAAAGTGGACTCGAGGTCGTGCGCGGTCCTGGCCACCTGGTCCGAGGCGGCCACCAGCGCCTCTGACCGGTGGTCGCCCACCAGGGTGACCAGCGCGCTGGGTGAACCGCTGATCTCCGCCACGGTCGTCATGAACGGGGGCGGTCCGTCGCCGGACCAGTTGTCCCGCCACTTCTCCAGGCGCCGGGCGTACGCCGCGTGGATCTCGAACGCGGCACGGTGACGGTTCTCCATCACCCGGTGGAGCCGCACCATGTTCTCGTGAAACGAGCGCATCGCAGCCGGACCACGGGTGATCTGCTCTTCATGACGTGCGGCGACGGCGGCCGCCCGGGCGGCCCGCTGCCGCTCGTCGTCCGCGCGCTTCCACGCCGCCGCGACACTGTCCCCGGTTCCTCCGGGCGGTTCCACGGCGTCGAGCATACTCAATCCCGCTGAACCTCCTCCATGAGCAGAACCACGCCGTTGGTCTGCCCGTCGAGCGGCGAGCAGCTCACCAAGCAGGTGATGGCCCGCCCTCTACGGTTCACCGCGTCGACATGTATGGACCCGCTCGGTTCCTTCGTCGTGACGCACCGTTCGATGGAACCACGAAGCTGCTCGGTCGGCAGGCCGATGTCGAGGGCGAAGAACCCCTGCTGGTACACCTCGTCCGCGCGCAGCCCCCAGAGTTCCTGCGCTTCCCGGTTCCAGCTGCGGATCCGCAGGTCCCCGTCGAGCACCACCACGCCGGCGGCGACGCTGGCCAGCACGCCCTCCAGGAAGGTCCGCGTCTCCTCCAGTTCGGAGCTGCGGACCCGCATCTCCTCGTTCATCGTCTCCAGTTCCTCGTTACCGGACTGGAGTTCTTCGTTGGTGGTCTCCAGTTCCTCGATGCTGGACTGGAGCTCTTCGTTGGTGGTCTCCAGCTCCTCGTTGGTCGACTGGAGCTCCTCATACGCGGTCTCGAGATCTTCCCGGTGGCGTTTGAGGTCCTGTTGCAGCCGGGTCACGAAGGTGGTCTCGACGAAGGTGATGCTCGTGCCGATCCACAGGCTGTTCGTGTTCCACAGTGGCTGGATCAGCACCTCGAAGTACTGGACGTCGTCGCCGCGCCCGCGCTCCACCGAGGTCAGGCGGATCGTCCGCCGCTCGGTCCTGGCCTGCTCGACCAGGGAACGCAGCTCCGTGGGCCGGTAGGACACCTCGAGGTCCCGGAACGGGCGGCCGACGTCCTGGGAGGTGAGGCCGAACTGTCCCCGCGCCTGGCTGTTGATCAGGAAGACGGACTCGGAGTCGTCGAGCACGATCTGGGCATTCGGGGCGGCGTCCAGCACGAGGTCACGCAGCAAGCGGCGGCGGGATGCCTCCCGTACCTCCGTCCCCGCGCTGATGTCGAGCTTGACCGGTGCCGGATTGGTCGTCATGGCCCGGCCACCCCGGCGCCTGAAGATGCGCCGGCGCATGCTGACGACGTCGAACCGCCCGCTGTCAGACAGCAGCATCTCCGCCTTGCCGAGGAACAGGTAGCCGCCCTCGCGCAGGGCGAAGTGGAAACGGTCGATGATCTGGTTCTGGGTCTCGACGTTGAAGTACATCAGCGTGTTGCGGCACACCAGCAGGTCGAGGCGGGAGATCGGCGCGTCCCTGGTGATGTCGTGCCGCCCGAAGATCACCCGGCGACGGAGGTCGGGACGGAAGACGAACCTGGTGCCGGACGGCTCGAAGTACCGATCCCGCAGCTCCGTCGTGAGCGGCTCCAGCGACTTCGCCGGGTAGACCCCGCTCCTCGCCTCCTGGAGGGCTTCCTCGTCGACGTCGGTGCCGTAGATCTTCACCCGTTCGATGCACTCCTCGACGCCGAGCGCCTCGGAGAAGGCGATCGCCAGCGAGTATGCCTCCTCCCCGCTCGAACAGCCCGCGCTCCAGACGCGGATCTCCTTGCCCGTCCGCGTCAGCAGCTCGGGCAGGATGTCGCGTTGCAGGTAGGACCACGCTTCGGTGTCCCGGAAGAAGCTGGTGACGTTGATCAGGATCGAGTTGAAGAGGAAATCGAACTCCTCGGCGCTGGTCTCGAGCAGATCGCGGTAGTCGGAGTACTCGGTGGCGGCGACGTCCTGCATGCGCTTGCGGATCCGGCGCGCGAGTGAAGACCTCTTGTACCCGGTGAAGTCGAAGCCCCGCGCGTCACGGATGAAGCCGAGCAACGTTTCCAGGTCACTGTCGACTTTTCCGTCGGGATCGGTCGCCATCATGCGCTCCTCGCCTCGACCAGGCCGCTGATCACCGTGCTGATCTCGCCGAGGGGCAGCACGAAATCGACCGCACCGGTGGCGACCGCCGCGTCCGGCATTCCCCTGAACTCGGCCGACTCGGGATCCTCGACGATCACGGTCCCGCCTCGGTCCTTCACCGCGCGGACGCCCATCGCGCCATCGCTGCCGGTGCCCGTGAGCACGCACGCGATGGCCCTGGGGCCGTAGGCGCCGGCGACCGACTCGAAGAGCAGATCGGCGGAAGGGCGCAGAAAGTGCACGAGCTCGCTGCTGGACAGGGTCAGCACGCCCCCATGGCCCGCCAGCAGGTGATGGTTCGGCGGGGCGACGTAGATCCGGCCCGGTTCGACCCGCTCCTCGTTCTCGGCCAGTTTCACGGTCAGCTTGCACCGGCGACCGAGCACCTCGGCGATCACGGTTTCATGCCGGGGATCGAGGTGCTGGACGACCACGACGGGAACCGCGAACCCCTCCGGCAGCCCGCCTAGCACGCGCCCGAGCGCAACGATGCCGCCGGCCGAAGACGCGACCGCGACGATTTCGTACGGCTCGGTTCCGCCTGCGGGACCGAGCTGCGGTGAACCCATGGGACAAAGACTATGCGGGGTGACGTGCCAGGATCCAGCGACCCGCCCACCGGCGAGACGCCGGCGCCGGGAAACCGGGGGAAAATCCCGGATGCCGCCCCGCCCGGCTCTCTCTAGCGTCGAGGCCGTGATCCGGAAGATGCTGATCGTGTTCCTCGGCGGGGCGGCGGTGTGCCTGGCGCCGTGGATCGTGTACCTCGCGCATACGCTGCCGCAACGGTTCGACACCGGCCAGTGGCGCACCGCCTGGGTCGGGTTCGACGTCGCGTTGCTGTGCTGTTTCGCGGGCGCGGCCTGGCTCGGGTTGCGCCGGCGCCGGGCCGCGGTGCCGCTGCTCGTGGCCACGGCCACGCTGCTGTGCTGCGACGCGTGGTTCGACGTGCTGCTGGACTGGACCTCGCCGGACCGGTGGACCAGCGTCGCGCTCGCGGCGTGTGCCGAGGTGCCGATCGCCGCGGTGCTGCTGGTCGCGGCGAACCGGCTGCTCGTCGACCGGCCCCGAGAGCGGACGTTCACGGTCCGGGACATCGAGGTGCACACCGACCCGCTGGCAGGGCGGTTGCTCGCCGCGCTTCCCTCCACAGTGGACGATCTGGCTCGGCTCACCGGCCAGGCCGGGAGCGAAATCGCGACGCGCCTCGGCGCACTGGCGGCGGACGGGTACGCCCGCAAGGGCCGAGACGGGAAGTGGAGCGCGCTCCCGCAGTACTTCCGGGAACCGAAGCTCGACGAGATCGACGAGCCCGACCGTGCCCGCGTGGCGCGGTATCTCGACGAGAAGTACGACCGGGAACTGCGCCTGCTGGCCTGGGCGGCGGGACACCGTGCGGAGTTCGGGCCCTGGGGCCGGGCGCACCGGGCCGCCGCCCGGCTCACCGAGCCCGAACTGCGCAGGTTCGCGGACGACTATCGCGACCTGCTCACCCGGCACTGCCAGGCGCACCGCCATCCGGTGCCCGGGGAACGTGAGGTGGCGGTGCGGTTCTACGCGTTCCCGCCACCTCCCGGCACGCTGTGACACAGCCGGCGAGGTCGCGCTCCAGGCCAGGCCAGCAGTCCACTTAGGACATCAGACCGCGTCCAGGCGGGTCAGTTCCTCCGGCGACAAGGTCAGCTCGGCCGCCGCCGCGGAGTCGCGGATCGTCTCGGGCCGGCTGGCGCCGGGAATCGGGATGACCACCGGTGCCTTCGCCAGCTCCCAGGCGAGGCAGACCTGCTGCGGGCTGACCCCGTGCGCGCGCCCGACCTCGGCGAACGCGGCGAACCGGGAGCCCAGCTCACCGGCCTTGGCGATCCCGCCGAGCGGGCTCCACGGCAGGAACGCGAACTCGCGCTCGGCGCAGAAGTCCAATTCGGACTCGCTGGAGCGGAACGCGGGCGAGAACTGGTTCTGCACGCTCACCAGCCGGCCGCCGAGGATGCCGTTGGCGTCGCGGATCTGGGAGACCGTCGCGTTCGAGATCCCGGCGAACCGGATCTTCCCGGCGTCGAGCAGGTCGCGGATCGCCCCGACCGACTCCGCATAGGGCACCTTGGGATCGGGCCGGTGGAACTGGTAGAGACCGATCGCGTCGACCCCGAGCCGCTTGAGTGACGCATCGCACGCCCTCTTCAGATACTCGGGCGAACCGTCGAGCGTCCACGAACCGTCGCCCGGGCGCAGGTGACCGCCCTTGGTCGCGACGAGCACGCCCGACGTGTCGCCGCCGTAGCTCGCGAGCGCGCGGGCGATCAGCGACTCGTTGTGGCCGACCTCACCCGCGTCACGGTGGTAGGCGTCGGCCGTGTCGATGAAGGTGATGCCGGCGTCCAGCGCGGCATGGATGGTCGCGATGGAACGCTCCTCGTCGGGCCTGCCCTCGATGGACATCGGCATACCGCCGAGCCCGATCGCACTGACCTCGACATCGCCGAGACGGCGAGTGCGCATGATGTGGTTCCCTTTCTCCTGACTACGCCATCCACTCTTACCCGCCCCGATTAAGCTGTCCAACAGCAGATTCTGATCGGGTTGAGCAGTCTGGGTGATGAATAGTGGAACTTCGGCAGCTCGAATACTTCGTCGCCGTGGCGGAGGAGAGCCATTTCACCAGGGCCGCCCAGCGGATGCGCGTCGCGCAGTCGGGGTTGTCCGCCTCGATCCGGGCTTTGGAGCGTGAGCTGGGTGCTTCGCTGTTCCTGCGCAACACGCGGCAGGTCGAGCTGACCGCCGCCGGGCAGGCCTTCCTCGGCGAAGCGCGCCGCGCGCTTTCGGCGACCGACGCCGCGCGTGAAGCCGTGTCCGCCGTCCAGGGCCTGTTGCGCGGCAGCCTCGCCGTCGGCTCGCTGCAGTGCCTGCACGTGCTGCATCTGCCGCAGCTTCTCGCCGGGTTCCTGCAGGGCCATCCGGGACTCGATCTCCAGCTGCGGCACGGCGGTTCGAGCGAACTGGTCGAGCAGGTGCGCGGCGGGCAACTCGATGTCGCGTTCGTGTCCGGCACGGCCCGGGTGCCCGAAGGGCTCGTCGCCGATCCGCTCGCGACGGAGCCCCTCGTCCTCGCGTGCGCCCCCGAACACCCGCTGGCCGGTGAGTCCCCGGTTGCCTTGTCGTGCCTGGCAAAGGAAAGATTCGTCGACTTCCCGGCCGGCTGGGGCGCGCGGGACCACGCCGACGAGGTGCTGGCCGGCGCGGGAGTGCACCGACGGGTCGCACTCGAAGTCACCGACGTGCACTCGTTGCTCGACCTCGTCGCCTGCGGGCTCGGGATCGCGCTGGTGCCGCGGTCGTTCTCCGCCAAGACCGACCAGGCGCGGTTCATCGCGCTCGATGGGCGCCCGCCGCGGTGGCAGACCGTCAGCGTCAGCCGGGCACCGGCGAGCGCGGCGGCGGCCGCGCTGCTCAAGGAAGTGGCGGCGGTGAAACGCGAAAGTGTGCCCGTTTCGCCCTGATCGGGAATGCCGTGGTTGCCCGGCCTGTTGTCCCGTTCCGGCTGAAAGGGGTGTGGGATGGCGCTGAGCGGTGTCGGGCTGCGGTCGGAGCGGGGACCGGTTCTGGTGGCGGTGATGGTCAGCACCGGTCTGGTCGCGCTCGACTCGACGATCATCGCCACCGCGGTGCCCTCCGTCGTGCGCGATCTCGGTGGGTTCTCGCAGTTTCCCTGGCTGTTCTCGGTGTATCTGCTGGCGCAGGCGGTGACCGTGCCGCTCTACGGCAAGTTCGCCGACTCGCTCGGCCGGAAACCGGTGCTGTTCTTCGGGATCGGCGTGTTCCTGCTCGGCTCGGTGCTGTGCGGGGCGGCGTGGAGCATGCCGGCGCTGATCATCGCGCGGGCCGTGCAGGGCATCGGCGCGGGCGCGGTGCAGCCGATCAGCATGACCGTCGTCGGCGATCTGTACACGGTCGAGGAACGCGCCCGCGTCCAGGGTTACGTGGCGAGTGTCTGGGGCATCGCCTCGGTGCTGGGGCCGACGCTGGGCGGGCTGTTCGCCGAGTACCTGTCGTGGCGGCTGATCTTCTTCGTCAACCTGCCGCTGGGCGCGGTCGCGATCTGGATGCTCGTGCGGCATTTCGCCGAGTCCGTCGAGCGCCGCTCGCACCGCATCGACTTCGCCGGCGCCGCGACGCTGACCGGCGGGTTCACCCTGATCATCCTTGGGCTGCTGGAGGGCGGCGTGGCCTGGCCGTGGCTGTCGGCACCGACGCTGGTGATCTTCGCGCTCGGGGTGGCGCTGCTCGTCGCGTTCGTGCCGATCGAACGCCGCGCCGCGGAACCGGTGCTGCCGCTGTGGGTGCTCAGGCACCGGGTCCTCGTGAGCGGCAGCGTCATCGCGCTGGTCGCCGGCGCGGTGCTGATCGGGCTCAGTTCCTTCCTGCCCACCTACGCGCAAGGGGTGCTGGGCACCGGACCGGTGGTGGCCGGGTTCGCGGTGGCGGCGCTGACGGTCGGCTGGCCGCTCGCCGCGGGCCTGTCCGGCCGCCTCTACCTGCGGATCGGGTTCCGGGACACGGCGCTGCTGGGCGCCCTGTTCGTGATCGCGGGCTCGGTGCTGGCGGCCACGCTGCTGCGCGAGCACACGTCGGTGTGGACGGCCGCCGGGGTGGCCTTCGTGCTCGGGATCGGGCTGGGCCTGTCCGCGAGCCCGACGCTCGTGGCCTCGCAGTCGGTGGTCGGCTGGGCCCAGCGCGGGGTCGTGACCGGGACGAACATGTTCAGCCGGTCACTGGGCAGTGCGGTCGGCGCGGCGGTGTTCGGCGCGGTCGCCAACGCGACCCTCGCGGCGCGGTTCGCCCATCCGCCCGCGTCGGTTTCGGGTGGGCTGCCACGGGACGCCGACGCGACGAGCCTGGTGCTCGGCGGGCCGTCCGAGCGCCCGGACGTCGCGGAGTACGTCCGCTCGTCGCTGCAGGTGGCGACCCATCACGTGTTCCTGGGGCTGATCGTGCTGGGTGTCGTCGGCGCCGCCGCGCTGTTGCTGATGCCACGGCGGGTCGAACTGGTCAGGACAGCCGGCTGAGCACGCGTTCGGTGTCCGCGCCCAGCGCGGGCGCCCGCCCGGCCGGTTCGCGCGCCACGGGAGGCGCCGGTTCCGGCGTGGGGCCCTGGCCGAGGGAACCGGTGAGGGCGGCGGCCGCCTGGGCGCGCAACGTCAGGTCTGCGCGCCAATGACCACCGGACAGGCAGCAGGCGAGCGCGGCCAGCGCGGCGTTGACCCCGGCCAGCGGCTCGGCGATGGCGTCGCCACACGGCGCAGGCACGCCCGCGTCCGCGTCATAGGCGACCAGGCCTGCGGCGAACGCCTCCGCGTCACCCGGGCCGCCCCTGATGCGCACCCAGCATTGGTCCTTCGCCTCGACCCGTTCGACCAGGCCCTCGTCGATCACCACGTCGGCCAGCCCGATCAGCCGCGTGGCGTCGGCGGGAGCGAGCGCGACCGACTCCTGGCCACTGTGGAGCAGATCGAAGAACTCGCGCGGGCCCGAGCGCGCGGGGTCCGGTCTGGCCGGATCCTCGATCTTGACCACACGCGCCCCGAGCAGGGTCAGCAGGTGCCCGCACAGCGGCCCGGCCCAGCCGGAGGACAGATCCGCGACCAGGATTTCCGGTAGCCGCCAGCGTTTCCGCGCGGTACGGACCGGCCGGTCGCTCGCGACGGCGCGGTGGGTCACTCCGTTGAGGACGAACGGCCAGCCGGGTTCGTCCGCGGTCCGCCGCACTGAGCCGGCCCGGAAGCGGCCGTTCGCGGACCACGGGGCCCTGCGGTGGAAACCGGAGGTCGCCGCGCGTTCGCCGAGCACCCGCGGCCCGGGCAGTACCGCGTCCCGGCCACCGATCCGTGCCAGCAGTTCCGTCGCGAGCAACGCGCCCCAGGCGGCGCTCGCGGGCTGCCCGGGGCAGCGCAGCGGCGGCCCTTCGCACCGGCCGGTGAGCATCATCGCACCTGAGGAGGCCCAGTCCTCCAGTGCCGTGGTGTCCACTGTGCGGACCGCGGGCACGTCGGCGGTCGAGGGCAGCATGCCGGCGGCATCGATGACTCCGTCGGCCTCATGCCACGTGTCGTCCTCACCGAAATCGGCGGCCGCGCCGAGCGAAGCGAGCAGCCGCGCGGCCTGCCGCACCGCCGCGCCAGCGCCGTACACCGCGACCCGCATCCCGTCCAGCGGGCCGCCCGACTCCGGTCTCCAGCCGGTCATAATTGAGGATTCTGCGCCACCTTCGGGCCGCCCGCCCGGTTATCGTTGATCACCCGTGACCGAGGAGGCGAGTGATGAGGCCGACCACGGCTTGGCTGCTCGGCCGGCGGGAGCTGGGCCTGCGGTCGCTCGTGGACACCGACCTCGACCGGCCGATCCGCTGGGTGCACGTGAGCGAGCTCGCCGATCCGGCCCCGTTCCTGTCCGGTGGTGAGCTGCTGCTGACCGTCGGGCTCGCCGGCGGATGGACCTCCTACGTACGGCGGCTGGCGAAGCTCGGGCTCGCGGGTCTGGGCTTCGGACTCGGGTTCGGGCACGACGAGGTGCCCGGGGAACTGCTCGCCGCCGCGCGCAAGCACGATCTGCCGGTGCTGGAGGTGCCGCAGGCCACGCCCTTCATCGCGATCAGCGAGCTCGTCGCGGCAGCCATCTCCGGCACCGCCGAGCGCACGGACGCGATGCGCTCGCTCCTCGGCGCGGCGCTCCACGGGCCACGCGCGGTGCTCGACGCGCTCGCGAAGGCCCTGAACTGCTGGTGCCTCATCCTCGACGAGCGCGGCTCCGCCCGGCATGCCTCGCCCGCCGGAGCGCGGCGGCATGCCGAACTGCTGAGCCTGGATCTCGCCCGCCTGGGTTCGCCTGTGGGAGCCGCTTCGCTGGACAAGGTCGCCCTGCTCCCGATCTCGCCCGGCGGCGGATTCCTCGCCGCCGGGCGGGACGAACCGCTCAGCGCCGCCGAACATGCCCTGCTCACCAGCGCGGCCGGGGTGCTTTCGCTCGACCTCGCCGCGCAGCGCGAACTCGCGGGCGCGCACCGCGCCGCCCGCCGCGCCGTCCTGCGGATCGCGACCGGCGAGCACCCGTCGCTGGCCCGGTCGATCGCGGACACCCTCGAAGTCCCGTTGCCGGCCCCGCCGATCCGGGTCGCCGTGCTCGGCGCGGGCACCGACAGCGCCGGGGTGCTTCGCGCGGCCGAGGAACACCAGGCGCTCGCCCAGGTCAACGGGCTCGTCGTACCGCATGAGCAGCACACGGTGGTCGTCGTGCTGCCGGTCGCCGAAGGCGATCTCCAGGCGCTGGAGGAGGTGCTCCATCGTGTACCGGGATCGCGGGGCGTAGTGACCGAAGGCGTCGGGTTCGCCGACCTGCCCGACGCGCTCCGGCGCGCGCGTTCGGTCTTCTTCGGCACGCCCAAGGGAGAGCGGCTGATGCTGGCGAAGGATGTCGCGACGGCGGGGCTGCTGGCCCAGCTGACCGGCCCGGGTGCGCTCGGCTGGGCGGACGCGCTGCTCGAACCGCTCGAACGCCACGCCACCCGCTCCAAACTGGACCTCATCTCGACCCTGCGGGTGTTCCTGGCGCACAACGGGCACGTCGACGCTTCGGCCGCCGCACTCGGCATCCACCGGCACACCCTGCGCTACCGGCTCGGGCGGATCGTCGAACTGCTCGGCAGCGACCTCGACGATCCGACCGCGCGCGCCGAACTGTGGCTCGCCCTGCGGTTGCGGGAGGCCGAGCGTTGAAGGTCTCCTACCGCCCCGCCGGTGACCGGTACGTCCTCGTCGAATACGGCGAGGCCGAACTGGACCTGCGCCTGAACTTCTTCGTCGTGCGGGCGTTCACCGGGCTGACCGCCGACCCGCCGCCCGGATTCGTCGAGGCGGCACCGGGTTTCCGCTCCATCCTCGTGCACTTCGACCCGGCGCGCACGAGCCGCGCCGCCCTGCTGGACCACCTCGCCGCGGTGCACGAGAGGCAGCCGGAGGTCTCGTCGCTCGTGCTGCCGAGCCGGCGGATCTCGCTGCCGATCGCGTTCGACGACTCCGCGACCCGGCGCGCGGTGAAGCTGTACGCGGCGACGATCCGCGCGGCGCCGTACACCGAAGGCGGCAGCAACATCGACTACATCGTCGCGCAGAACGGGCTGCCGGACCGGGAATCCCTGTACGCCAAGCTTCTCGGCACCGAGTGGTGGACCGCGTTCACCGGGTTCGCCCCCGGGCTGCCGTTCACGTTCTCGCTGCGGGCGCCGACGGAACTGTCGGTGCCGAAGTACAACCCGACGCGCGCCTGGACGCCCGAAGGCGCGGTGGGTATGGGCGGGCCGTGCCTCGCCGTGTTCCCGGTGGACTCTCTGGGCAGCTACCAGCTTGTCGGCCGCACCGTCCCGATCTTCGATGCCCTGGCGCGCAATGACGTGTTCGCCGAGTCGCCGTTCCTCGTCCGGGCCGGTGACCGGTTGCGGTTCTTCCGGGTCAGCGAGCACGAGCTGACCGAGATCCGCCGGCAGGTGCTGGAAAACCGGTACCGCTACGACGTCGTCGAGGAACCCTTCGCCGTGGCGGGCTACCTGTGATGCTGGAGATCATCGAGCCAGGACCGCAGACGACGATCCAGGACTACCCAGGGCGCGCCGGACTGCAGTGGCGCGGGCTGTTCCCGGCGGGCCCGGTCGACCATCTCGCGTTCCGGCTGGCGAATGTGCTGGTGGGGAACGAACCCGGGGCGGCGGGGCTGGAGATCGCGATGGGCCGGTTCGCGGCGCGGGCCCGGTTCGCGGGGGTGGTGGCGTTCTGCGGCGCCGGAAGCCCCGCGGTGAACGGCGCCGCGGTGCCGCGGTGGGAGGCGGTCGAGGTTTCACCGGGAGACGTGCTGGCCTCGACGGCCGCCGGTCCCGGTTTCCGGCTCTATCTGGCGGTTTCCGGCGGGATCGACGTGCCGCCGGTGCTCGGCTCGCGGTCCCTGCACACGATGGGCGGCATCGGCGGTCTCGACGGCCGGGCACTCATCCGCGGCGATCTGCTGCCGGTCGGCCCGGCGCGGGAGCGCAGGCTGCGGGTGCCGCAGTCGTTGCGCCCGGTGTACCACCACGATTGGGAGATCGAAGTCGTGCGCGGGCCGCAGGCGGATCCGGAGTTCCTCACCGCGGCGGACTGGCGGGAGTTCACGTCGGCCCGCTGGCGGGTCAACCTCAACTCGGACCGGCTCGGCGTACTGCTGAACCCGCACGATTTCGGCTGGGCACGCGAGGACGGCGGCCTGGCCGGGGACCATCCGTCCAACGTGCTGGACGCGAGCTACCCGCTCGGCGGCGTCATCGTCAACGGCGACGTGCCCACGATCCTCGGCCCGGACGGTCCGAGTTCGGGCGGGTTCACCGTGATCGCGACCGTCGTGCACGCCGCGTTGTGGAAGGTCGGGCAGCTACGGCCGGGGCAGGACACGGTGCGGTTCCGGGAAGTGAGCCCCGAGGAGGCCGATTCGCTGGCGGCGCACACCGAGTTCGTGCTCGAACCGGCGCAGCTGGAGCGGATCTAGCGCGGACGCTTCATCCGGTGATGGACCTGCGTTTCGAGATCGTCCCAGACGCGCGACATGTGCTGGCCCAGCCGGCTGGCCGCCTCCGAATACTTGCTGGCCGCCTGGTCGGTCGCGGCCGCCAGGGATCGCATGATCTCTCGAGGATCCCTGCCACCGACGGGATGCGAGTTCGAGGCCGGTTTGTTGATCGCGGCGCTCGTCAGCGTTCCGAGCGCCGAGAGCACGCCACCCGCGAAGGCCGCGGAGGTCGCCAAGCTCGCGCTCTCGGCCGCGACGAGGGCGCCCGCCGGCCCGGCGATCGAGCCTGCCGCCGAGGCCACCGCGACGATGACCAGCCCGATGGAGGTGGGATCGAGTGATCCACCCTGCTCCAGCTTGTCGAGTTCGTCCGACGCCTGCCTGGCCAGGTTGTACAGATCGTGCTTGAACGCGACCGCCGCCGCGTAGGCCGCCTGCACCAGATAGGCCACCTGGTAGACGTTGCCGCAGCTCGCGGGCTGCCCGCCGCGGCAGTACGTGTCGACGAGGTCTCTCGTCGCCGTCAGGTAGCCCTGAGCGTGATCGCTTCCCCGGCCGTCCCATTGCCGCGGCATGTCGCGAACGGCACCGTCCATGAGGTCCTTGGCATCCCCCAGGTCCGCTGCCTTGTCCTGCAGCACGGACCATGGACCGTCCGGCTGGGCCGGAATCGTGCTCACATCGCCATCGAGCGCGTAGCTTCGCCAATGGGACAGATCCACCATCGCCGCGGCGACCTCCTGCTGCCGCACTTCCGGTTGAGGGATGGGTTGGGACCAGCTCTCCTTACCGGGGTTGGGCTTGTACGGCATCGGCGTCTCGTCGTCGACCTTCTTCGCCAGCACGTCGTAGCACCGTCCGAAGAAGGTGGAATCCAGGTCCTTCGCCAGGTGAGGAGGTTCGGGGAAATCCGTCATGATGACCTCTTTAGTGAGGAATGCCTTTCTGGGCCACCTCGTTGTCCGTTCGCGCGTAGATGTCGCCCGCCTTGTGCAGCTGCCCGGCCGCGTCGCTCATCGTGGTACCGAGCGAATAGCCGTAGTTCGCCAGCGCCCAGACCAGGTCGTTGAGTCTCTGCCCGAGGTAGGGCCCGCCCGGCGTCTGGTTGCCGAACACCGTCGTCGGGCTGTCAAGCCTTGTCGTGCTCGGGAACATCGCGGTGTGCATCTCGTTGGTGATCCGGTGCATCTGGGCCGCGGCATCGGTGAGATCGTTCGCGATCCTGTGCACGGCGTCCGGATTCACCTGGTAGCCGGGCCCCGGTTCATTCATGGCGGTCCACCCTTTAGTTGCCGCCGCCCGATTCGGGCGGAACGGACACGTCTTCCCCGTACGTGCGGAGGCTGAAGTCCTCCTCTTCCTCGTCCGGGCCGCCGGCCCGGACGGGATGCCGTTCGGGCTGCTGCCGGGGCTCGTCGGCGACCTGCTGGAGAAACGGCCACAGCGTCCGCTCCGCCTTCGGCGTGAACAAGGACCGGGCGAACGGATGATCGCACTGCCCTTTGGCCACGTCCTCCCAGGTGAACTTCCCTTCCAGCACCGCGTCGGCGGCGCGCAACAGCCGCGGCGGCGCATACGGACGATTGGCGGCCTCGCGAAGAACCTCGGCCGACAAAGGCATCCTCGGCTGCCGAACGCCCCCAGACCCCGTCATCACGCCGACTTTAGTGCCTCGAACACCAGCGTTGTCAACGTCCAGCTCAGCTTCGCACCGCGAGCACCTCCGCGATAGGCGCCACGCGCACGCCCGCGTCGTCCAGCCGTTCCCGGATCGCGGCCGCGATGTCGACCGCGTTCGGGCGGTCCCCGTGCAGGCAAACGGTGTCCGCGTCCACCTCGACCCGCTTCCCGCTCACGGTGGTCACGTATCCGTCCAAAATAGACATGACACGGCCGGCGCACGCCGCGGGGTCCTTCGCGGCCGGCCGCGGCTCGATGATGATGTGCCCGTCGTCGTCGTAGTCCAGATCGGCGAACGCCTCCCGGGCCACCCGCGCCCCGGCCGCTTCCGCTTGCGTGGCCGGTTCCCCCGCCAGCAGCACGACGATCAGCTCCGGCGACACCGAAGCGCATGCTTCGGCGATCGCACCGGTTATCGCCGGATCCCGCATCGTCAGCCCGTAGAAGGCGCCGTGTGGCTTGACGTGCACGACCGGCACGCCCAGCGCGTCGGCGAACCCGCGCAGGGCACCGTACTGGTACAGGCATGCGTCGGCGGCGTCCGCCGGGGACAGCGCCATCGATCGCCGGCCGAAACCCGCCAGGTCCGCCAAGCCGGGATGCGCGCCCAGCGCGGTGCCCGACGCGCGCGCCAGCTCGACCGAACGCCGCATCGTCGCCGGGTCTCCGGCGTGCCAGCCGCAGGCCACGTTGACCGAGCTGACCAGCGGGAGCAGCCGCTCGTCGTCGCCGAGGCGCCACCTCCCGAAGCTCTCCCCGGCGTCGGCGTTGAGGTCGATCAGCGTCTTCATGTCCCCAGCGTGGAAGCCGCGCCTCGCGGCGGCAATTCGCCAGGTTGGCCAATGCCCGCGCTAGTACCTGTCCCGGATGTCCAATAGCGCCGCGGGCGCCGGGCGGCGAAGGTGGGCGGAACCCGAGAGGAGGATGCCGTGACCACGACCGACCTTCGGCTGCCGCCGGCGCGCTACGAGTACGGCGGCGACGAGTTCGTGTTCGTCGAGATCGACCAGGCCATGAGCCTGGAGGCGAACCTGAAGGCCATGACCATCACCACCGCCCTGCGCGAGCGGGACGTGCCCGGCGTGCTCGACATCTGCCCGTCCAACGCCTCCTACCTCATCCGCCTCGACCCGGACCTGCTGCATCCCGCCGAACTGGTGAAACAGCTGCGCGCGCTGGAGGAGTCGGCGACCGAGCTGACCGCCGACCAGGTGCTGCCGGCCCGCGTCGTGGACGTGCCGGTGCTCTACGACGATCCGTGGACGCGCGAGACGCTCCTGCGCTTCCGCGACCGTCATCAGGATCCCGAAGCGACCGATCTCGAATACGCGGCCCGTATCAACGGCTACGCGGGCGTCCCCCAGCTGATCGACGCGCTCTCCGGCGCGCCGTACCTCGTGACCATGCTGGGGTTCGTGCCCGGCCTGCCGTTCTGCTACCAGATGGTGCCGCGCGAACGGCAGATCGAGGTGCCCAAGTACGTCCGCCCGCGCACCGACACCCCGGAACGCGCGTTCGGCTACGGCGGCGCGTTCGGCGTGGTCTACCCCGTGCGCGGCGCGGGCGGCTACCAGCTGTTCGGGATCGCGCCGGCGCCCGTGCTCGACGTTTCCCAGACACTGCCGGACTTCCGCGAGCGCAGCGTGTTCCCGCGCGCGGGCGACATCTTCCGCTACCGCGCGATCGACCAGGCCGAGTTCGACCAGGTGCGGGCCGAGGTCGAGGCCGGCACGTTCGGCTACCGCATCCGCGAGTTCGCCTTCAGCCCGGCGGAGTTCCTCGCCGATCCCGACTCGGTCAACAGTGAGCTGCTGGAGGTGCTGTACCGGTGAGCGAACTGATCGTGCACTCCCCTGGCCTGTCCACCACCGTGCAGGACGCCGGGCGGGACGGGTTCTACGAGATCGGCATGCCGCCGTCCGGCGCGATGGACCAGTTTTCCCATCGTGCGGCCAACATCCTGGTCGGCAACCCCGAGGGCGCGGCGACGCTAGAAGCCACCTACATCGGGCCGAAGCTGGAGTTCACCGACTCGCGCGTGGTCGCCGTAACCGGTGCGGAGGCGCCGCTGAGCCTCAACGGCGAGCCGGTGCCGATGTGGGAGTCCTTCCCCGTCAAGGCCGGAGACGTCCTGTCGTTCGCGATGATCACCGCGGGTGCGCGGCCGTATGTCGCGGTGAGCGGCGGGATCGCGGTGCCCGAGTACCTCGGCTCGCGTTCGACGTACACGCTCACCGGGCTTGGTGGTCTCGACGGCCGGAAGCTCGCCGACGGCGACCGGCTTCCGCTCGGCGAGCCGAATGGTGCCCGGGCCGGGGTACGCGTGCCCGAGGGGCTGCGGCCGGAATTCCCCGCCGTCACTCCACTTAGGACGGTCGTCGGGCTGTGCTCGTACCGGCTCACCGAGGGCGGGCTGGCCTCGTTCCTCGGCACGGAATGGAAGATCACCAAGGACGCGGACCGGGTCGGCTACCGCCTGCGCGGCGGGAAGCTGGACTTCGTCGAGCGCGAGCAGCCGTTCGGCGCGGGCAGCGACCCGGCGAACGTCGTCGATCTCGGCTACCCCGTCGGGTCGATCCAGGTGCCCGGCGGCGACGAGCCGATCGTGCTGCTCAACGACGCGGTCACCGGCGGCGGGTACGCCACGATCGGCACCGTGGTGTCGGCCGACCGGGACCGGCTCGCGCAGGCCAAGACCGGCGATCTGGTGTCGTTCGTCCCCGTCGATCTCGACGCGGCGCTGGCCGCGCGGCGCGACCGCCGGTCGCGGCTGGACCGCATCCGCTGAGCCTGCAAATGATCGGGTGTGCCTGGTGACCAAGGCACGTCGCACACGCGCCATCCGAAGGTAGCGCGTAGGCCAACAGACACCGAGGAGGAGACAAGTGGCAACGATCAAGGCGACCATGCCCGGCGTGTTCTACCGCCGTCCTTCGCCCGACGCCGACCCGTACGTCGAGGAGGGCGGCAGCTTCACCCCGGGGCAGACCATCGCGCTCATCGAGGTGATGAAGACGTTCAACGAGCTCAAGGCGGAAGACGCGGGCCGGATCACGCGGTTCCTCATCGACGACGGCGACGAGGTTTCGATGGGGCAGGACATCGCCGAGGTCGACGGATGAGGCGAGTGCTCGTCGCGAACCGGGGCGAGATCGCGCTGCGGCTCATCCGCGCCTGCCACCAGGCCGGATTCGAAGCCGTCGCGGCGTACTCCAACGCGGACAAGGAGTCCCGCTGGGTCGAACTCGCCGACGACGCGGTGTACCTCGGCGGTTCGCCCGCCGCCAAGTCGTACCTGAACGCCGACGCCGTGCTCGACGCGGCCAAGCACTCGGGCGCGGACGCGATCCATCCCGGCTACGGGTTCCTGGCGGAGAACGCGGCGTTCGCGCGGCGCGTGGCCGAAGCCGGGCTGACCTTCATCGGGCCGCCCGCCGAGGTCATCGAGAAGATGGGTGACAAGGCGACCGCACGGCGGATGGCCGCGGAAGCCGGAGTGCCGGTCGTCCCGGGCAGCGACCCGCTCAGCGGCGCGGGCGCCGCCGAAGCCGCCGCCCGTGAGGTCGGCTTTCCGTTGCTGGTCAAGGCTTCCGCGGGCGGCGGCGGTCGTGGTATCCGGCCGGTGGCGTCCGCCGCCGAACTCGCCGAGGTCGTGGCGACCGCGCGTGCCGAGGCGGCCGCCACGTTCGGGGACGGCACGGTGTACCTCGAGCGGCTCATCGAGCGGGCGCGCCATATCGAGGTGCAGGTGCTCGCGGACGACCACGGGAACGTGACGCACGCCTTCGAACGGGACTGTTCCGTGCAGCGGCGCCGCCAGAAGCTCATCGAGGAAGCCCCCGCGCCGGGGCTCGCCCCCGGACTGCGCGAGGCGATCACCGAGGCGGCGGTCCGGCTTTCCCGGCACGTCGGCTACCGCAACGCGGGCACGGTGGAATTCCTGGTGGCCGGCGACGAGTTCTTCTTCATCGAGATGAACACGCGGATCCAGGTCGAGCATCCGGTCAGCGAATGCGTGACCGGGCTGGACCTGGTGGCCGAACAGCTGCGGATCGCATGCGGCGCACCGCTTTCGGTCACCGAGGCCGAGCTGACCGGCGCCGCCGTCGAGCTGCGGATCAACGCCGAGGACCCCGCGCTGGACTTCCGCCCGGCGCCCGGCGAGCTGACGCGGTTCGACCTGCCCGGCGGCCCCGGCGTCCGGGTGGACACGGGTTTCGCGGCGGGCGATCAGATCAGTCCGTTCTATGACTCGATGATCGCGAAGCTGATCTGCTGGGGCGCCACCCGGGCGGAGGCGCTGTCCCGGGCGCGGCAGGCGCTCGCGGAACTGCGCATCGAGGGCGTGGCGTCCACGGCCGGGTTGCACGCGGAGCTACTGGGAGAACTCGCCGACGGCCCGGTGCACACGCGGTGGCTGGAGGAGCGTCAGGTCAACTGTTCGAACTCGTAGCCGTACTGGATGTGCTGGTTGAAGAACCGGCCCTTGCTCTCGGCGGCCATGAAGTCCTTGTACACGGCGCCGTCCACGCCGGTGTAGCGATACACCCGCCCGCCCACGAACTCGACGTCGAGGATGCGGCGCCCGGGGTCGTAGCCGACCGCCTTGATCACCGACGAGGACACCGGCCACCGGGCGATCCGCGGCTTCCGTCGGTGCGCCATACCTCCAGTGTCGCTCAACCGTCGACGTGCACCCAGTCGATCTCCACCTCGGCCACGCCGGTGACCGGCCCGATCCGGTTGATCTGGAAGGCCAGGTGCATCGGCCCGCTCGGGATGTGCCGTGTGTAGGTGTGCCAGACCTGCCCGTCGACCGATACCCGCACCTGCGACGAGGTCCATTCGACGCCGTAGGTGTGCCATTGGCTCATGTCGACGCGGAAATCGCCCCCGTAGTCGGATTCGTCGTTGCCGCCGCGCCCGGCGTAGTGGATCCACGAACCGAACGAGCGGCGGCTCGTGTCGTAGCATTCCAGCCAGTCGATTTCCCCCGCCTGCGGCCAATCATTGTCGTTTTGTGGCCAGAACAGGAAAACCGGTGCCAGCCCCTGCCCGGCGGGAGCCGAGAACCGGGCACGGACCTCCGCCTTCGCGTACGTCGTCTGGATCCGGGACGCGACGCCGCAGATGCCGGAAGCATCCGCCCGCAGGCGCAGCACACCGCCGGACACTGTGCACTGCGACGCCCGCCACGTCTCCGCCGAGGCCCGGTTGAAGCCGTCGTAGGCGACCCAGCGCGCCGGATCCAGCGACGAACCGTCGAAATCCTCGGTCTCCCCCGCGCCCGGCCCGCCCGAACAACCTGCCAGCACCAGGACCAGGATGAGCATCGCCCACACCTTCACCCTTCGAGTAGATCACGAAACGCGGGACCTTCGCCCCTGTCGGCGGGTGGCGCCGCCTGCGGAGGGTGGTCGGCATGAGCCAGGAAGTGCTGACCGCGAGGGGGCTGGGCAAACGCTTCGGCGACCGGGTCGCCGTCGAGGACGTGAGCTTCGGCGTGCGGGCCGGGGAAACCTACGGCCTGCTCGGGCCCAACGGCGCCGGAAAGACGACGACCATCCGGCTCGTATGCGGGCTGCTGACCCCGGATGCCGGGGAGATCTTCGTCGCGGGCCGGCGGATGACACGTTCGGCCGTCCGGGGCAAGGCGCTCATCGGGTATGTGCCGCAGGAGGTCGCGCTTTACCCCGATCTCACCGCGCGGGAGAACCTGTACTTCTTCGGCCGCCTGTATCACCTGCGCGGGCGGCTGCTCGAACAGCGCACCGGCGAGATTCTCGAACTCATCGGGCTCAGCGACCGCGCCAAGGACAAGGTCGAGTCCTTCTCCGGCGGGATGAAAAGGCGCCTCAACATCGGCGCCGGGCTGCTGCACCGGCCGACGCTGCTCGTGCTCGACGAGCCGACCGTCGGCGTCGATCCGCAGAGCCGGCACGCGATCCTGGAAAGCGTGCAGTCCTTCGGTGCCGCCGGGATGGCCGTGCTCTACACCACGCACTACATGGAGGAGGCGGAGCGGCTGTGCGACCGGGTCGGGATCATCGACCACGGCAGGCTCGTCGCCGAAGGCACCCGCCGCGAACTGGTCGCGCGCCTGGGCCAGCGTGACCGGATAACCCTTTCCGCGCAAGGAGATCTCGCCGCGTTCACCGCGAAATGCCGTGCCCTGCCCGGTGTCGAGGGCGCCGACACCGCCGACGGCGAGGTGCACCTGATCGTGGACGAGGGGCGGCAACTGCTGCCGAGAGTCCTCGACGCCGCGGATCACGCGGGCGTCGGGGTCCGCTCGGCGGAGGTCACCGAGCCCGACCTGGAGGCGGTCTTCCTCCACCTGACCGGCACCGCGCTGCGGGAGTAGCCGTGACTGCCGCCCTGCTCATCGCCGGAAAGGACCTGCGGCAGCGACTGCGCGACCGGTCCGCGTGGGTGCTCGGCCTGCTGGCACCGCTGGCGGTCGCGACGCTCATGAGCTTCGCCTTCCGTGGCACCGACACGTTCCACGCCGACGTCGCTCTCGTCGACTCCGACCACGGCGCGCTCGCGACCGCGTTCACCGGTTTCGTGTCCGGGCCGGAACTGCGGGACCTGCTCACGGTCCGTCCGGTGGCCAGTGAGATCGAGGCACGCGATCAGGTGGCAGCGGGCCAGGTCGGTGCCGCTTTCGTGATACCGCCGGGCTTCTCCGCCGCGGCACACGGCAGAGCGGTCCCACCCGTCACCGTTCTGTCCTCGGTGGACTCGCCGCTCGCGGCACAGGTCGGCCGGTCCATCGCCGAATCCTTCGTCGCACAGCTGAACGCGAACCGGCTGTCCGTGGCGACCGCGCTCGCGGCCGGTGCGCCCGAGGCCGGGCTCGCCGATCGGGCCGCGGCACTGCGCCTGCCGGAGGAGGTCGTCCAGCGCGCGGCCGGCACGCGTGCGGTGGGCGGCATCGGCTACTACGCGCCCGCGATGGGCATCTTCTTCATGCTGTTCTCGATCGGTTTCGTCGCGCGGAGCTACTTCCTGGAACGGCAGGACGGGATGCTCGACCGCATCGCGGCCGCACCGGTCCGGCCCGGCGCCGCCCTGATGGGGAAGGCGCTGGCGACCTTCGTCTACGGGGCGGCCAGTCTCGGCACCGTCGTCGGCGTGACGGCCCTGGCCTTCGGGGTCGACTGGGGCCCGCCGCTACCGGTGATCCTGGTGGTCCTCGCGATGGCGCTCGTCCTGGTCTGCCTGACCGCGCTCGTAATCGCCTTGTCGCGCAACGAACGGCAGGCCGACGGCGTCGCCGCGATCGTCACGTTCTCGCTCGTCCTGCTCGGCGGGAACTTCATCTTCCTCGGCGCCGCCCCGCAGTTCCTGCGGACGCTCGCGCTCGGCACGCCGAACGGCTGGGCGCTGCGGGCGTTCACGGATCTGGCCGGCGGCGCGGGCTGGACCAGCGTGGTGGTGCCGGTGCTGGCGATCCTCGCCTTCTGCGCCGTCGTCTCGGCGATCACGGCCGTACTGGCACACCGGACGGTGACCCGATGACCGCCATCGCCCTCGCCTGGATGCGACGTCTCGCCCGCGACCGGATCTCCCTGTTCTTCATGGTGCTCCTGCCGGTGGTGGTGATCCTGATCATCGGCGCGGCCGTGCGCGGGCAGCCGGACTTCCGGGTGGGCGTCGTAACCGGCGCCGGACCGGCCGCCGAACAGCTGAGCACCGACCTCGGCTCGGCATCCACATTGGACACCAGGTCCTATCCGGACGAGGATTCGGCCAGGGCCGCGCTGCGGCGCGCCGAGATCGACGCCGCCGTGCTCATACCGTCCGATATGGACAGCGCACATGTCGAGATCCCGTTGCTGACCACGGGATCAACCAGCGCTGCGCAGGGAGTCTGGTCCGCCGTGTCGGCCGTCGTCGCCCAGCATGCCGCGACCGTGCAGGCCGCGCGGTTCGCCGCGGCCGAAGCCGGCGGCACCACCGACACGCGGTTACCACTCGCCCGTTCCCTCGCGGCCGAGATGCCACGGGTCAGCGTGCGCACCGAGGCGGTGGGCACCGCCGACACGACGTTACCGCCCGGATTCTCCTACAGCGCACCGACGATGCTCGTGCTGTTCGTGTTCATCAACGCCGTCGCCGGCGGCGCCGCGCTGGCGCAGACCCGCAAGCTCGGGATCTACACCCGCGCGCTGGCCAGTCCGGTGCGTGCCCGGGACATCGTGCTCGGTGAGACCGCGTGCTACTTCGGGCTCGCGCTCGCCCAGTCGCTGTTCATCGTCGGGATCGGCGCGGGGTTCTTCGGTGTCCGCTGGGGAGATCCGCTCGCCGCGGCCGTGCTGATCGCCGTCTGGGCGCTGGTCGGCGCCGGAGCGGGCATGCTCAGCGGCAGCCTGTTCCGCACCCCTGAGCAGGCTTCCGCGATCGGTCCGGCGATCGGCATCGGGCTGGGCATGCTCGGGGGGTGCATGTGGCCGCTGGAGATCGTGCCGCCCGTGGTGCGCGAGATCGGGCACATCGCGCCGCACGCGTGGGCCGTGGACGCCTGGACCAGGCTGCTCGCGCGCGGCGAAGGCATCGCCGGCATCGGGATGCAACTGGCCGTGCTCGCCGGGTTTGCGGTGGTGCTGCTGGTCTCGGCGACGTTCATGCTGAACCGGGCGCTGCGCACCTGACGGGATGCGCAGCGCCCGGTTCGGGGACGGATCCGCTAGCCGGCGACCGCCGTGCCGCCGATCTCCTCGGCGACCGATGCGGTGTGCCCGCTCCGCCTGCCCGGCTGACGGAGGAAAAGGCTGAGCAGCGCGGCGAGCAGCGCACACCCACCCGCGAGCAGATACGCCCCGGTGTAGCCCCAGGCCACGACGACGCCAGCGGCGAGGCCGCCTCCGCCGATGCCGCCGACGAGCTTGGAGCTGTAGACGATGCCGTAGTTCGTGGCGTTGTGGTTCTCCCCGAAGTAGTCCGGCACGAGGGTGGCGAACAGCGGGTAGAACGCGCCGCTGCCGAACCCGGTCAGGAAGGCGGCGATCATGAACAACCAGAGGTTGCGCGTGTTCCCCGCGTACATCACGCCGAACTGCGCGATCGCGGCGATCACCAGCACGATCGTGAGTGTCTGCCGCCGGCCGATCAGGTCCGACGCCCAGCCCACGAGCGCGCGCCCGGTGCCGTTGACGATCGAGAGCACACCCGCCGAGGACGCGACGACGAACGGGCCGAACCCGCTCTCCTTCGCGAACGGCACCTCGAAGTTGATCCCGAACAGCGACACCGCACCGATGACGACCATGCAGCACCACATCAGCGGCAGCATCCCGCTGCGCATCGCCTCCATCGGCGAGAACTGCCTTACCGCGGGCGGGTTCTTCACGAGGCTGCGCACCGCGGCGCTGCGGCCGCCTGCCGACCAGCGCAGCGGGTCGACGTGCGCGGGCCACCAGTTCTTCGGCGGGTCACGGAACATCAGGCCGCAGATGAGCAGCGCGACCAGCATGTAGGCACCGACGATGTCGAGCAGCAGCCCGAAGTTGTGCGGGGTCATCGCGTACGAGAACACGTAGATCAGCGGCACGCTGCCGTAGGCGAAGGCACCGTTGACGAAGCCCACGCGCGCCCCGCGCTTCTCCGGGTACCATTTGCTGACCATGTTGATCGCTGTGGCATAGACCAATCCGGCGCCGATACCGCCGAGCACCGAGTACCCGAGGAATGCGATCACCAGGTTTCCCACGTGCGCGAGCGTGAAATACCCGATCCCGCAGAAGATCGCGCCGATCAGCATGGCGGTGCGCGCGGAGAAGGCGCCTTTCTCTCGCAACCGGCCGGCCGGGAACGCCACCCCGGCCTGAAAGACGGCCCAGACGCTGGCCAGCCAGAACGCCTCGGTCAGCGTCCAGCCGTACTGCTTTTCCAGTGTCTTCTCGACGGCCCCCCAGCCGTATTCGAAGGAGCTCACCGCGAACATGGCCACCCACGGCAGCCACATCATCCAGACCCGGGACCTGCCGAGAAGTTCGTGCGGCGATTCACCCACGCGGTAGGTTCGTCCGTTTTCATCCGTTATTTCGGAATAGCCTGCGGGGCTTTTTTCCATGAGAGCCTCTTTCGACGCTGAAGCCGGCTTCCCTGGCCACTGGTTCCTTCCGTCCACCCGGCAGCAGCAGTGCGCCCCGCGCGCCGACCGGCACTGCGAATGTGGACACTGTAGGCTGTATACCGTATGTGGCTGCCTATCATGAATACGCTTCTCGGGCGGCGCTGTCTAGACTTCCGGCGGCAGGCAAAGAGAAACCGCGGCCTCTGCCGGTCCCTTTGCGAACAATGTCTGTTTTGCGCGGCTAGTCTCAGTCCCCGCCGTAGCTAACCTCCGCACCAACGTGACCCGGCGGGGGGCCGGTGCGGTTAGCGGCGGTGGGTCAGGGCGCGGAGGAAGAAGGCCAGGTTTGCCGGGCGCTCGCCGAGGCGGCGCATGAAATACGGGTACCACTCGGCGCCGTACGGGACATAGACGCGCATCCGCAGCCCGCGCCCCGCGATCTCCCGCTGCGCCTGCGGCCGCACGCCGTAGAGCATCTGGAACTCGTACCGGTCCCGCGCCCGGCCCGCCCGCGCGGCGAGCCGCTCCGCGATCCCGGTCAGCCGCGGGTCGTGCGTCGCGACCATCGGGTAGCCCTGCCCGTTCATCAGCACTTCGAGGCACCGGACGTAGGAACCGTCCACTTCGGACTTTCCGCGATACGCGACCGACGCCGGCTCGTCGTAGGCGCCCTTGCACAGCCGGATCCGTGAACCCGGACCGGCGAAATCCGCGCAGTCGGCCGCGGTCCGCTTGAGATAGGCCTGCAGAACGGTGCCCGTATCGGGGAAATCCGCCCGCAGCGCCCGCACGATCTCCAGCGTCGAGTCGGTGGTCGTGTGATCTTCCATGTCCACCGTGACGGTCGTGCCGGCCGCGGCCGCCGCCTCGCAGATGCGCCGTGTGCTCTCCAGCGCGATCTTCTCCCCGTCCACGGGCAGCGCCTGCCCCAGCGCGGACAGCTTGACCGACACCTCGGCCGCGGCACCGAGCCCTTCGGCATCCAGTCGTGCCAGCAGGGCGCGATAGGCCTCGGCGGTCTGCTCCGCCTGCGCGCGGTCCAGGGTGTCCTCGCCCAGCCGGTCGAGCGAGACCAGCCGGTCGCCGGCAAGCTCGTGCGCCACCCGGACGGCATCGTCCACAGTGGATCCGGCGACGAACCGGTCGACGATCGGGCGCATCGTCGACGTGCGCTCGACGACCGACCGGCACCTGGGCGACCGGGACGCGGCGAGCAACGCGGAGCGGAGCATGTCCTGCCTCCTTTTCAGCCCTGGTGCGGATACCCGCTGGTCTTCGGCGGAAGCAGGTTCTCCTTGATCGACCGCGGGCTCACCCAGCGCTGCAGGTTGTAGACCGAACCCGCCTTGTCGTTCGTGCCCGAGGCCCGCGCACCGCCGAACGGCTGCTGCCCCACGACGGCGCCGGTCGGCTTGTCGTTGACGTAGAAGTTGCCGGCGGCGAAGCGCAGCGCCTCGCTCGCCTGCCGCACGGCGGCACGGTCGGTCGCGATCACCGAACCGGTCAGCCCGTACGGCGCCCCCTCGTCGACGGTCCGCAGCACGCGCTCGTAGTCGCCGTCCTCATAGACGTGCACGGCGAGGACCGGGCCGAAGAACTCGGTGCGGAAGACCTCGTTCGCCGGGTCCTCGCCCACGATCACCGTGGGGCGCACGAAGAAGCCCGCCGAATCATCCGCCGTCCCGCCGGCGACGACGTCCAGATCGGGCGCCGCGTGCGCCTTCTTCAGCACACCGTCGAGCCGGGCGAACGCGCGACGGTCGATCACCGCGCCCAGGAAGTTACCGAAGTCGGTGACCTCGCCCATCGGCAAAGAGTCCACTTCGGACACCAGATCATCCTTGAGCCGGGCCCACACCGAACGCGGCACGAACGCCCGCGACGCTGCCGAGCACTTCTGGCCCTGGTATTCGAAAGCGCCCCGCACGAGCGCGGTCCGCAGCACGTCGACGTCCGCGGAAGCGTGTGCCACCACGAAGTCCTTGCCGCCGGTCTCCCCCACCAGCCTCGGGTACGTGCGGTAGTTCGCGAGGTTCGCCCCGACCGTCGACCACAGGTGCTGGAAGGTCTTCGTGGACCCGGTGAAGTGGATCCCGGCGAGTGCGGGGTCGGCGAGCACGACGTCGGACACGGCCAGCCCGTCACCCGGCAGCAGGTTGATCACGCCCGGCGGCAGGCCGGCCTCTTCGAGCAGCCGCATCGTCAGGTGCGCGGCCAGGCTCTGGGTCGGCGAAGGCTTCCAGATCACCGTGTTGCCCATCAGCGCGGGCGCCGTCGGCAGGTTCCCGGCGATCGCGGTGAAGTTGAACGGGGTGATCGCGTAGACGAACCCCTCCAGCGGCCGGTAGTCGGTGCGGTTCCACACACCCGGGCTGCTCTGCGGCTGCCCGGCGTGGATCTGCCGCGCGAAGTGCACGTTGAACCGCCAGAAGTCGGCCAGCTCGCAGGCGGAGTCGATTTCCGCCTGCACAACCGTTTTCGACTGACCGAGCATCGTCGCGGCGTTCAGCGTGTCGCGCCACGGTCCGGACAGCAGGTCGGCGGCACGGAGCAGGACGGCCGCCCGCTCGTCGAAGGGGAGCGCGCGCCAGGCCGGGGCGGCGCGCACGGCCGCGGCGACCGCGGCCTTCGCGTCCTCGTGCGTCGAGTTGCGCATCGTGCCGAGCACACGCGCGTGGTCGTGCGGCTGCACGACGTCGATCGGCGCGCCGCCGCCCATCCGCTGCTCGCCGTCGATGGTGGCCGTCAACTCGAACCGCTGCCCGGTGAACTCGGCGAGTTTCGCGGTCAGGCTCGCGCGTTCCGGCGAACCGGGGGCGTAGTCGCGGGCCGCTTCGTTGCGCGGCGCGGGCGGGTGGGTGAGCGCGTCCATGCGCCAAGGCTAGGCAGCGGACCGGCTCGCCGGACTGGCTGATCGGCTAATCTTGAAAAGGTGAGCTTGTCCGATCGAACAACGAGCGGCCTACCGTTGCGGCAGCTGCTCCTGGCCGTCGGAGAGCCGCTCCTGGAACCGGCGGCAGGCAGCCTCGACGCACTCGTGCAGGGTGTCGGCATCTTCGACCCCGACGACGAGACGGGCAGCTTCGCCGGCGAACTGGTGCTGCTGGTCGGCGTCCGCGGGCGCGGCGCGGTCCGGTCGGTGCGGGCGGCGGCGAGGGCGGGCGCGGTGGCCGTCGTGGTCAAGCACGGCGGCGGGCTCGACGACCTGCGCGCCGCCGCGGAGGACAGCGGGACGGCGCTGCTGACCGTCGGGCCGCGGATGCGGTGGGACCAGCTGCAGACGCTGTTGCGCGAGGTGCTGGAGGCGGCGAGCCTCGCTGCGGCCTCCACGGCCGACAGTGGCGACCTGTTCGCCCTCGCGCAAACGGTCGCGGTACTGACCGCGGGCAGTGTCACGATCGAGGACGCGGGCAACCGGGTACTCGCCTATTCGCGGTCGGACGACGAGATCGACGAGCTGCGCCGGCTGTCGATCCTCGGCTGGGAAGGACCCGAGCAGTACCTGGCGCTGCTGCGCGAATGGGGTGTGTACCAGCGGCTGCGCTCCGGCGAGGAGGTCGTGCGCGTCGAGGAGCGGCCGGAACTGGGCATCCGGCGGCGGCTTGCGGTCGGCATCCGGGCCGGCACGCAGCATCTCGGCACGATCTGGGTACAAGAAGGCGCGCAGCCGTTCGCGGAGCGCGCCGAAAGCGCCCTACTGGGCGCCGCCCGGCTCGCCGCGGTGCAGTTGCTGCGGCGGCGGTCGCCGAGCGTCCGCCCGCGAGAGGATCTCGTCGAGGGACTTCTGGAAGGCCGGGTCAGCGCCGACCTCGTGGCGGGGCACCTCGGGCTCGACCCGTCGGCCCCGGCGACCGTACTGGCCATCACCGCGCGAGAGGTCGAGCGCGACCGGTCGGAACACGAGTTGCACCGGTTGGAGATCAGCAACGTGGTCTCCGTGCACGCGACCTCGTACCGGCGGGGCGCGCTCGTCGCGACGGTCGGCTCGCGGGTGTACGCGGTTTTGCCGGATGCCGATGCTTCGCTGCCCACGGTGGCCGATCACGTGGTGACGGTCCTCGCGCGAGCGGGGACGCGCGTGCAGGCAGGAATAGGGTCGGCGGTCCCGGCGCTCGGGGAGGTGTCGACCTCCCGAGGCGAGGCGGACCGGGTGCTCGACGCGATGGCGCGCACGCCGGACCGGCACGTGGCCACGATTTCCGACCTGCGCGCGGAGATCCTGCTCGACGAGACACTCTCGCTGCTGGAGGAGAATCCGGACCTGCGCGACCCCGCGGTCGGCACGCTGGTCGCACACGACGCCGAGCACGGGACCGAGCTGGTGACCTCCCTGCTGGCGTACCTCGACGCCCTCGGCGACGTCCGCGCCGCCGCGACCGGTCTGCACATCCACCCCAACACGCTGCGCCACCGACTCCGCCGCGCGAAGGCGATCGGCGGGCTGCGCCTGGACGACCCACGGGAACGGCTGGTGTGTCACCTGCAGTTACTCCTCGCCACCCGATAGGCCGGTTTGGGGCAACAGCGGTGGGGTAACCGCACGGTATGGGCGACTACGGTCGGCAGGCCCGGCCCGATCCGGGGCGGCTGTGGGCAGGGGGCGCCGCGACCGCACTCGTCGCGGCGCTGGTGGCGATCGTGGGCACCCTGATCGCGCGCGGCCTCGCCGGGGCCGCCATCCTCGCGCCGAAGGGCTCCGGGCTCTGGGGCAACGCGAACACCGCCACGTACGCCATCGTCTCCGCGATCGTCGCGCTCGCGGCCACGGGCCTGCTCCACCTGCTGACCGTCGCCACCCCGGCCCCGACGACGTTCTTCGGCTGGATCATGGTCCTGGTGACCCTCATCGGCGTCGTGCTGCCGCTCAGCCTGTCGGTGAAGCTCGAGACCAAGATCGCGACCGGCGTGCTGAACCTGGTGATCGGGCTGGTGATCACGCTGCTGCTGATCAGCACCGCCGGCAGCGCCCTGAAACGCGCGAACACCCGCGAATGGGGCCAGACGCGGACCTACGGCTCTCAGTACTACGACCGCTGATCAGCCGGCTCGCCGGTGGCGGTCGAGGATCGCCGCGCGCACCGCCGGGGCCGACGCGCCGAGCGCCTCCAGGATCGGGGGCACCAGCCCGGCCCTCATCCCGATCAGGGCGAGCGCGAGGTGCTCGACGCCGATGTGCTGATCGTGCCCGGCGATCGCCTCGTGGACACTGTTTTCGAGGCTCTTCTTGGCGCGCGTGGTGAACGGCAGGTGCCCGCGCGGAACGGGGCCCGCGCTCTGGTAGCGGCCGGCCACCGCCGGGCGGGGCGCCGACGCGGCGAGGACGGCACGGCGGCGCCGACGGCTGAGCAGTCCCCGCCGGAAGACACGACGCGGGCGAGAGTCCATGGCTTCGGCGGCCCGGGTGAGGGCGTCGGCTCCGAAGGACGCCTCGATACGGGCGCGCACGGCGTCGAGATCGATCCCGATGGCCGAAAGCGCGTTCGCGTCGAGGTCGCTGAACAGGCCGGCCCCGCCACCGAGACCGGTACGGCGGACGATTTCCTCCTCGACGTGGTCCGGGATGATCCCGTACTCGCGCAGGACAGCGCTCGCGGGCTCGCCGGTGCCGGCCACGGCGAGCAGCAGATGTTCGCAGCCGAGATAGCGGTGCCCGAGCCGGCGAGCATGCTCCTGCGCCTCGACGACGACGGCGCGGGCGTCCGGGGTGAAGCGCTCGAACATCATCGCCCCCCGACTCGCCGGCCGTACTTGCGGTGCACGGTCTGTTTCGTGACGCCGAGCCGCTCCGCGATGTCCTGCCAGGACCACCCGAGCTTGCGTGCCCGCTCGACCTGGAGGATCTCCAGCCGTTCGGTGAGTGCTCGTAACGCGGCCACCGCGCGCAGGCCCGTATCGGGGTCTTCGCTGGTGGCGCTTTCCGCGAGTGCCAGTGTCGGTTCCATGATGTCAGCATATGCTGACATCCGGGCACGCGTCAACATATGCTGACGAGGATCAAGGCGCGAAGATCGCGCCCCGCTTGCCCAGGGCCGCGATATCCGCTTCCCCGTAGCCCAGTTCCGCGAGGACGGCGGCGGTGTGTTCGCCGTGCGCCGGCACCGCGCCCATCCGCGACTCCACGTCCGCGAAGGTCGCCGGGGGCAGGATCGCCTCGATGGGGCCGACCGGGGTCGGCACGGTGCGCCATCTGTCGCGTTCGGACAGTTGGGGGTGCTCGATCAGCTGCCGCACCGTGTTCAGGCGCGCGGCCGCGATCCCGGCCGCGTCCAGGCGGCGGATCAGGTCCTCGGCGGAAAGTGCTTTCGTGCCTTCCGCGACCGCCGCGTCGACCCGCTCACGGTTGCGGACGCGGGCCACGTTGGTCGCGAACTCCGGATCGTCGGCGAGCTCGGGACGGCCGAGCACCTCGGTCACCAGCCGCACCCAGCCACGGTCGTTCTGGATGCCGATCAGGACCTCGGAGCCGTCCGCCGCCGGGTACGCGTCGTACGGCGCGATCACCGGATGGCTGAGCCCGGCCCGCGGCGGCTGCTCGCCGGTGTGCGCCGCGAGGTAGAGCGGATGGCCCATCCACTCCGCGACGGCGTCCAACATGGACACTTCGATCTGCGCGCCCTCCCCGGTCCGCCCGCGCCGCACGAGCGCCGCGAGCACCCCGGAATACGCGTACATACCGGCGGCGATGTCGGCCGTCGGGATGCCGGTCTTCGCCGGTGCCTCCGGCGTGCCGGTGATCGACACCAGCCCGCCCTCGGCCTGCACGAGCAGGTCATACGCGCGCTTGTCCCGGTACGGGCCCGAGGCGCCGTATCCCGACATGTCGACAACGATCAGCCCGGGATGCCCGGCCCGCAGGTCCGGTGCCGACAGCCCGAGCCGCGCCGCTGCCCCGGGCGCCAGGTTCTGCAGGAACACGTCCGCCCGGCCGATCAGCGCGCGCAGCACCGCGAGGCCGTCCTCGCTCTTCACGTCCAGCGCGACGGATTCCTTGCCCCGGTTGAGCCAGACGAAATGCGAGCCCATCCCGCGCACCGAACTGTCATAGGCACGAGCGAAATCCCCGCCGTCCACCCGTTCGATCTTGAGCACGCGGGCGCCCATATCCGCCAGATGCCGCGTCGCGAGCGGCGCGGCTACGGCCTGTTCGAGGCTGACGACGGTGCACCCCTCCAGCGGCAGCGTCATCGCGCCGCCTTGAGCAGTTGCCGCGCGATGACCAGCTTCTGCACCTCGCTCGTGCCCTCGTAGATCCGGAACAGCCGCGCGTCGCGGTAGAGCCGTTCGGCCGTGACCCCGCGGATGTAGCCGGCGCCGCCGTGCACCTGCACCGCGCGATCGGTGACCCGGCCGACCATCTCGCTGCAGAACAGCTTCGCGCAGGAGGGGCCGACCTTGGTGTCCTCGCCCGAGTCGTACTTCGCCGCCGCGTCGAGCACCAGCGCGCGCCCGGCCGCGCATTCGGCCTTCGACTCGGCCAGATGCGCCTGCACCAACTGGTGGTCGCCGATCGGATGCCCGCCCTGGCGCGCGTTCGCGGCGTAGCTCACCATCTCCTCGAGCGCGCGCTCGGCGAGCCCGACGCAGATCGCCGCGATGTGCAGGCGGCCTCGTGCGAGCGAGGCCATCGCCGCGTGGAAGCCTTCCTCCTCCTTACCGCCGACGAGGGCCGACGCCGCCACGCGCACGTCGTCGAAGAACACTTCCGCGGTCCACGCGCCGGCCTGGCCCATCTTGTGGTCACGCGGGCCGACGGTGAGCCCGGGAGTGCCGGATTCCACCAGCAGGGCCGAAATCCCGCTGGTGCCGGACGCGGTGGGATCGGTGCGCGCGAACACGACGAACAGCTCGGCGATCGGCGCGTTCGTGATGAACCGTTTCGTCCCGTTGATGACGTAGTCCCCGCCCTCGCGCCGGGCCGTGGCAGTCATGCCGCCGGGGTCGGATCCGGCTTCGGCTTCGGTGAGCGCGAAGGACGCGACCGTCTCCCCGGAAGCCAGGCGCGGCAACCACTTCGCCCGCTGTTCCTCGGTACCGAAGCCGACCAGCACCTGGCCCGCGATCCCGTTGTTGGTGCCGAACATCGACCGGAATGCGGGCGTGGTCCAGCCCAGCTCGAACGCGAGCCGGACGTCCTCGCTCATCGACAGGCCGAGCCCGCCGTACTCCGGCGGGAGCGCCCAGCCGAACAGCCCCATGTCCGCGGCCTTGCGGCGGAGATCGGCCGGGATCTCGTCCCGCTGCTCGATCTCCTCCTCGCGCGGCACCACGTCCTTGCGCACCAGATCCCGGACCGCACCGAGCACCGCGGTGAACTCGTCGGCTTCCACCACACCTCCTACTGTCGCGCGAGCAACCGCCGCGCCCGTTCCAGCACCGGGCGGTCCACCATCTGACCGTCCACAGCGGACACCGAATCGCCGGCCGCCAGCACCCGCCGCGCCCAGCTCAGTTCCTCCTCCGTCGGCGCGAAACCTTCGCGCACCAGCGGAACCTGCCTGGGATGGATGCACAGCTTGCCGCCGAACCCGAGCCGGCGGGCATGCCGGACGTCCGCGGTGAGAGCGCTTTCTCCGGTGAGGTCGGTGGTGACGCCGTCGATGGGCGGCGCGATCCCGTTCGCGGCGCTCGCGAGAACCAGGCGCGAGCGCGCGTAGCCGAGGGCCAGCTCGTCGTCGTGCCGCACCCCGAGCTGGGTCGCCAGATCGACACTGCCGAACGCGACCCGCGCCACGTTCTCGACCGCGCACAACGCCGTCGCCGCCTCGATCCCCCGCGCGGTCTCGATGATCGGCAACAGCGGCGCCTCGATCCGGGCAAGCACCCGCGGGTCCTCGGCCTTGGGCAGCATGACCGGGCACCCGTGCTTCGCGACGAGTTCCAGGTCCGGTTCGAACTCCGGCGTGTCACTGCCGTTGATCCGCACCAGGGCGGTGCCGCCGCCGGAAAGCCATTCGTCCACATGCGAACGCGCGGCGTCCTTGTCGGCGGCCGCGACGGCGTCCTCGAGATCGAGGATCACCGCGTCGGCGCCGGAGGCGACCGCCTTGTCGAACCGGTCGGCGCGATGCCCGGGCACGAACAGCAGAGCACGCGCCGCCACCATCCGCTCGAAGTCCAACGCCACTCCCTGTTTCCCGGCTCCAGCGAGTCTCGATCGAGGGCGACATCGCCGTCAACAGCTCAGGAGTGTGGGATTCCCAGCAGATCGAGCCCGCGCAGCGCGGCCTCGATCTCGAACCGCGCGGTCGGTTCGTGCAGGTCGCCGGCGAAGGCGTCCTCGATCTGCCGCATCCGGTACCGCACCGTGCGCGGGTGCACCCGCAGGTTCGCCGCCGTCTCCTGGACGTTGCCCTGTGCCCGCAGCCACGCGAACAGCGTGCCGGCCAGGCGCGCACGCTGCTTCGGCGCGAACGCGCTCAATGGGGCGAGCCGGCGTTTCGCGACCTGGTTGAGCAAGGCCGGATCGCCCAGCAGCCACAGCGTGGACCAGTGCTCGGCGCATGCGGTGACCGGCAGATCGGGCAGCACCCCGTCTAAGACCAGCCGCAACGCCTGCCGCGCCCAGCGCAGCGACGACGGCGCCTCGGCGAGCGGCACGGTCGGGCCCACGGCCAGGCGCGTGCCGCTCACCGCGGCCGACAGCCGCTGCAGCCGCTCGCCCGTCACCGGGCCGGGCACCAGCAGGTACGGTTCGGGCTCGCGCAGGTCGGCGAGCACGTCGGCGCCCAGCGCGGGCTCCGGGCGCACGGGCTCGACGGCGATCAGGGCGCACTGCTCCGGCAGCGGCCAGCCGATCGTGCGGGCGAGGTCGGCGATCGCCGCCGGTTCGGCGGCGGGCCGGGCGAGCACCATCTGCAGCAACCTGCGCCGGACGCCGAGCCCGCCGTCGTCGGCATGCTGGTGTACCTCGCGGTATCCGCGCGTCGCGAGCGCGGCCAGTTCGTCGAGGAACCCGAACAGCCGGTCCGCGAGCCAGGACACGTCGGACGCCGGGAGCGTGCGCTGCCGCTCCGCCCTCGCCACCCGCCGCCACGCGACCCGGCCGCCGATCCTCAGCGCCGCGTTCAACTGGTCGAGCGTGCGGCCCGAATGGGCTTCGGCGCGGCCGATCCCGCGGAAGCGGCGCTCGGCTTCGCGGAAGGCCTGGTGCGGGCACTCGATCAGGTCCGCGAACAGCGTGACCCCGTACCGCACCCGGTCCCGCAGGAGCCCCGGATGCGCCTCCTCGAACCGCCGGCCGTATTCGGGCACGGCGTGGCGGATCTCGCGGGTCACCTCGTCGACGAGCCCGGGCAGTTCGGGGCGTAGCAGGGCGGCCAGCCGCCGTCTTCGTTCTTCCAGCACGAAACCATCACGGCTGGCCGACCATTCCGGTTCGGGACGTTTTCGTGACCTCGGACCCGGCGGCGGCCCGCCGTGGCATCAGCACCAGCGCGGCCAGCGACACCACGGCGCAGCCGACGATGTACCAGCTGATCCCGGTGCTCGACCCGGTGTGCTGCAGGATGGCCGCGGCGATCAGCGGGGCGGGACCACCGGCGATCACCGACGCGAGCTGGTACCCGATCCCCGCGCCGCTGTAGCGGACGTTGGTGCCGAAGCTTTCGGCGATCATCGCGGCCTGAGGCCCGTACTGCACGTCGTGCACGATCAGCGAGACGACGATGGCCACCAGCACCAGCCCGGCCGAACCGGTGTCGAGGAGGCCGAAGTACGGGAAGGCGTACAGGCCCGTGCACACGATGCCCACGCCGTAGACGAGCCGGCGGCCGAACCGGTCGGACAGGTGCCCGAACAGCGGCACGCTGATCAGCCCGATCCCGGCGGCGACCATGGTGTCGGTGAGGAGCTGGGTCCGGGGGAGCGACAGTGCCTTCGTGCCGTAGGTGAGCACGAACGTGATGAACAGGTAGAACGGTGCCTGCTCGGACAGCCGCACGAGGGCGGAGGTGAGGATCTCCCTGGGGTGGTGGCGAATCACCGCGAGCACGGGCCGCCGTTCGAGGCCCGCGGTGCGTTTCACCTCGGCGAAGTCCGGGCTTTCGGCGACCTTCAGCCGCACCCACAGCCCGATCCCGATCAGCACCGCGCTGAGCAGGAACGGAATCCGCCAGCCCCACGTCTCGAACCCGTCGCCGCTGAGCGCGGTGCACGCGGAGACCACGGCCGTCGACAGCAGCAGGCCGAGCGGTACACCGAGTTGCGGCAGGCTCGCGAGGAAACCGCGCCGGCGCGCGCTGCCCCATTCCATGGACATCAGCACCGAGCCGCCCCATTCCCCGCCGACGCCGATACCCTGCACGACTCGCAGCAAGGTCAGCAGGATCGGCGCGGCCGGGCCGATGAGCGAGTAACCGGGCAGCACCCCGACGAGGACCGTGGCGATACCCATCAGCAGCAGCGTCGTGACGAGCGTGGCCTTGCGCCCGACCCGGTCGCCGTAGTGGCCGAAGATCGCCGCACCGACCGGCCGCGCCGCGAAGCCGACGAACAGCGTCGCGAACGATTCGAGCACCCCCGCGCTCGCCGAACCGGTGGGGAAGAACAGCTTGGGGAACACGAGCGCGGCGATCGTGCCGTACAGGAAGAAGTCGTACCACTCGATCGTCGTGCCGACCGTACTGGCGACGACGGCCCTGCGGCGGTCCGTGCGGGCAGCATCCGAGGTTCGCGGCATCTCGCCTCCATTGGCTCATCCACTAGTCCACTAGCTCAGTGGGCCAGAACACTGCCTTGCGATCCCCGGCGATGTCAAGAGGCGGTTCACCGCGCCCGCATCTTGCCCTCCAGGTAGCGGCGTTCCGGGATGCTCGCCGTCGCCCGCGCGGCGCGTCGGTAGTACTCGCGTGCTTCCTCGACGTCCCCGGCCATCTCCAGCAGATGGGCCCGCGTGGCGTCCAGCCGGTGGTGCCGTGCCAGGGTCACTGTGTCCAGCACGGCGAGCCCCGCACGCGGCCCGTCCACCATCGCGACGGCGACCGCGCGGTTGAGGGTCACCATCGGATTCGGCGCGACACGCTCCAGGATCTGGTACAGCACAAGGATCTGCGGCCAGTCGGTGTCCACCATGGACGGTGCTTCCGCGTGCACCGCGGCGATCGCGGCCTGCAGCTGGTAGGGCCCCAGCTCCGAGCGCGCGAGCGAATCCGAAACGAGCGCGACGCCCTCCTCGATCGAGGCCGCGTCCCACCGGCCGCGGTCCTGCTCGGCCAGCGGGATCAGCTCCCCGCCCTCTCCCGTCCGCGCGGGGCGCCGGGCGTCGGTCAGCAACATCAGCGGTGACGCTGCCCGAACCCGCGATCGTCACCGGCGCGCGCACCGATCTCAACCACCACCGGCGCCGCGGCCGCGCGGTCGTTCGTGCACTGTCCACAACGGACTAGCGAGCCGGCGGCCTGATCACCAGCACCGGGCTCTGCGCGTGGTGCACGAGCGCGTGGCCGACCGACCCCAAGGCGAGACCGTCGAACCCGCCGCGGCCCCGGTGGCCGATGACGAGAAGCTGCGCCCGCCGGCTCCATTCGAGCAGCACGTGCCGCGGCCGGTCGCGCACGGCGAGGCGGTTCAGCGCCACCTCGGGGTACTTCTCCTGCCACGGCACGAGGCTCTCGCCCAGCACGCGGCGTTCGGCCTCCTCGATCGGCTCCCAGCCGAGGTAGCGCCGCGACTCGGGCAACAGGCCGGCGAAATCGGCATCGCTCCAGGCGTGCACCGCGATCAGCGGCACCTCGCGGTTCGCGGCCTCCTCGAACGCGGCGGCGATCACCGCCTCCGACAGCGGGCCGCCGTCGAGGCCCGCGACCACCGGTCCGCGTCGCCGTTCACCGCTTCCCCGCACCACCGCGACCGGGCAGCCGGAGTGTGCCGCGAGCTTCGCGGGCAGCGAACCGGCCAGGACCCCGGGCAACGCGCCCAGCCCGGTCGGGCCGACAACCAGCATCGACGCGGTCCCGGACTCCGCGAGCAGCGCCTCGAACGCCGGGCGCATCGGGACGACGGTGGTCACGACAAGCCCGGGCGCCGCCATCGCGGCTTCCGCGGCCACTTGCTCCACCAGCCGCTTCGCCGCGTCCCGCGCGTGCACCGCCACTCGCGCGGCCCCGGGCGCGCGCACGGTAACCGGCGCCACAGCGTGCACGATCCGCACCGGGGCCGAGCGCCGCACGGCCGCCTCCGCGGCCCAGCGCACCGCCCGCATCGCCGCCCCCGATCCGTCCACGCCCACCACGATCGGCCCGCCGGCCGCTGCCTGAGCCATGGTCGCCCGCCTTCCGGATCCTCCCCCACGATGACGGTAGGAGAGGCGCCGCTCCCGGCGCCGCTGGCATTCGGCCCCGGGAGCGGGGGACTTTCGGCCCTGCCCGCCGTACCGGCAGGTAACGACCGGGCGCCCATGGCGATAGTCCCTGCACAACCCCCAAACGGCCGAGGTGATGCGTCGTGCACGTCGAATCCGGCGCCACGGGCGCACGCTACCGCCGCTGGTGGCTGCTGTGCGCGCTGCTCTTCGCCGTCACCGCCGGGATCCAGGTCTACCTCGCGGTCACCGCGACCGTGTGGTGGGCGTGGGCCGCGGCGGCGTTCTTCCTGGTGATCGCGCTCGCCTGCGGATACGCGATGCTCGCCGACGTCACCCGACACCAGAAGGACCCGTGATGGTGCAGGTGATCCTGACAGGCAGCGATCCGGCGGCCGAGGCGCGGCACGGAAACTACGGCCGTCGCCGCTGACCCCGCGCCGGTAGGACCGTCGCGTTTGGACATGCGCTGACGACCTTCAGGCACCGGGCCGTTACCGCAGATCCCCCGCGTCGAGCGCGGCCCGCACGATGCTGTCCGTGTCGATGCCGTGGTAGCGGTAGACGTCCTCGATCGAACCCGACTGGCCGAACCGGGTCACCCCGAGCGCGATCTGCGGCACCCGGTTGACGGTCCCCAGGAACGCGAGCGTATGCGGATGGCCGTCGAGCACCGTGACCAGCGGGGTCGCCCTGGCCGCCGGGAACACCTGGTCGAGAATCCAGCTGGGCGCGTCCGCCCGGCCGTGCCGGGCCGCGATCGCGTCGAACAGCAGCCCCGGGCTCGTCACGCACACCACGTCCGCCGGCATTCCCAACGCCTCCAGCCGCTCGGCCGCGGCCAGCGCCTCCGGCACCAGCGCGCCCATCGCCGCGATGGTCACCTTCGGCTTTTCCGTGCGCCGCAGGGGATACGCGCCCGCGACGGCCTGCTCCCGCCGCCGCTGCCTCGCCGCGGGATCGGCCGGGACGGCGGCCAGGGTCTGGTCGACCGGGCGGGTGGACAGCCGCAGGTACGCCGAACCGCCGTCCGGCCTGCCGAGCCGCGCGAGGCTCGCCAGCAACGTCCACTCGACGTCGATCGCGAACGCGGGTTCATAGCTCACGCAGCCGGGCTGTTCGAGGCCCAGCGACGGGGTCGTGATCGACTGGTGCGCACCGCCTTCCGGGGCGAGCGTCACCCCCGACGGCGTACCGACCACAATGGACTGACCACCGGCGTAGATCCCGAACGACCACGGTTCCAGCGCCCGCTCGATGAACGGGTCGTAGAGCACGCCGATCGGCAGCAGCGGCTGCCCCCAGCGGCTCCAGGTCGCGCCGAGCTCACCGAGCAGCCCGACCAGGTTCGTCTCCGCGATGCCGAGTTCGATGTGCTGCCCGGTCGGTTTCTCCCGCCAGTGCAGGATGGTTTCGGCGTCGTCGGCGAACCAGTCGACGCGCTCGCGGACCGACCACACGCCGACCTTGTTCACCCAGCCGCCGAGGTTCGTGGTGGAGCTGACGTCGGGGCTCACGGTGACCACGCGCCTGGCCGCCTCCGGCGCTTCGCGGGTCAGGTCCAGCAGGACGCGGCCGAGGGCGGCCTGGCTGGTCGTGGTGCCGGTGGGCGTGCGGCCGATGTCGACCGGCAACGCGGGCGGCTCGGTGGCGGGATATCCGGGACGGCGCAGCCGGATCGCGGTTTCGGTGCACAGGCTCGCGGCGGGGCCCTCGCTGAAGCGGCGCCACGGCCTCTCGGCGTCCTCGCCCAGTTCAGCCGCGAGCGTGCGCCACTGCTCGCCGGTCAGCAGCGAGGAGTGATTCTGGGGATGACCCTGCGTCGGCAGGCCGCGGCCCTTGATGGTGTAGGCGAAGATGACGGTCGGCCTGGTGTCCTCGATGGACTCGAGAGCGCCGTCGAGCGCGGCGAGATCGTGGCCGCCGAGGTTGCGGAGCGCGGCCAGCAGCGTCTCGTCGTCCACATCGGACAGAAGACGCCCGACCCCGGCATCTGCGCCCGGTAACCGGTCGCGCAGCTCAGCGGCGTCACAGCGCAGGAGCCGCTGGTACTCGGGGTTGGGCATGTCGTCGATGCGCGCCCGCAGCGCCGCCCCGCCGGGCCGCGCGAACAGCTCCTCCAGCAGGTGCCCGTACTTGAGCGTGAGCACCTGCCAGCCGGCCGCGGCGAACATGCTCTGCAGGCGCCCCGCGGCGATGTCCGGCACGACCCGGTCCAGCGACTGGCGGTTGAGGTCGACGATCCAGACCAGCTCGCCCAGTTCGGCCACGCCCGGATCGAGGATCGCCTCCCACACCGCGCCCTCGTCCAGTTCGGCGTCACCGAGCAGCGAGTACTGGCGCCCGGTGCCCGCGCCGCCGACGGCGTTCTCGACGTAGCGTCGCGCGACGGCGCCCCAGATCGGCGCCGTCGCGCCGATCCCGACCGAACCCGTCGAATAGTCGACCGGATCGGGATCCTTGGCACGGCTGGGATAGCTCTGCAGCCCGCCGAACTCCCGCAGCGTGGTCAGGTACCGCTCGTCCAGCTCGCCGAGCAGGTAGTTGATCGCGTGCAGCACGGGCGAGGCATGCGGTTTGACCGAAACCCGGTCCTGCGGGCGCAGGTGCCGGAACCACAGTGAGGTCATGATCGACACCAGCGACGCGCTCGACGCCTGGTGACCGCCCACCTTGAGCCCGGAGTGGTTGGGCCGGACCCGGTTCGCGTGCTGGATGATCGAAGTCGACAGCCACAGCACGCGCCGCTCGATCTCCCGCAGCACGTCGAACCGGCCGGCTTCGCCCTCCCACGGGCGCGCCGGGAGCACGCTGGTCATCTCACTACCTCGCCTGTCTGAGCAGAATCTCCAAACATGACAGCACCTTGGGGCGTGCTGCACAATGCGGGGACAATCAGCTAAGCAAAATGCCCAGAAACCACGGGACTCGGACGGACGAAAGCGAGCATCATGCCCAACCCTGACCGCACCGACGCCACCGACGCCCGGCTCCTGCTCGCGCTGAGCGAGGACCCGCGGGCAACGACGATCGCGCTCGCCGAACGGACGGGAATTTCCCGCAATACCGTGCAAAGCAGGCTCGCCCGGCTCGAAGAGCGGCTCGACTCGTTCGAGCGGCGGGTGCCGCCGAAACTGCTCGGGTACCCGCTGACCGCGTTCGTCACGACGCAGGTGCGGCAGCGCCTGCTCGACGAGGTCGCCGCCGCGCTCGCGGACATCCCCGAGGTGCTCCAGGTCCAGGGCATCAGCGGGCCGACCGATCTGCTCGTGCACGTGGTGGCCGCCGACGCCGACGACCTCTACCGGATCGCGGGGCAGATCCTCGCGATCGACGGCGTGGAGCGGACCAGCACGGCGCTCGTGATGCGCGAACTGGTCGACTACCGGATCAGCCCGCTGCTACGGCGGAGAGCCGAGCGGTGACAGCTGGTGTTCAACTCGGTGTCCCCGGGAGTTCAGGCGTGCCTGATCTACTTTGTCACACTCTGACTTCTCCTTGTGACAAGGGAAAAATTGACTCAGTTCGCAGGCAACGGCGGCGACCCGCTCGCCGCGTTCGACGCCCGGCTCCAGCAGATCAAGGCCAGGGCCGAAGAAGCCCAGGAAAGACTCCGCACCGCTTCGGCGACCGTGCGCGCCCCGGACGGGGCTGTTTCCGTCACCGTCAACGCAAGCGGTGTCCTGCAAGGAATCACGTTCACGCCCGCGGCCTACCGGCGGCCTCCGGAAGCCCTTTCCGAGCTCGTGATGGGGCTCGTCGCCACCGCGCGGAAACAGGTCTCCGCCGAGGTTTCCGGCGCGTTCGGCGATCTCGTCGGCGAGGGCTCCCCTGCCATGGAGGTGCTGCGGGAGTTCCTGCCCGTAAGTGCTGAGGACGAAGACGAGGAAGGCACGCCCCCTCCCCCGCCGGCCCCGCCCCGCCAGCAGCAGCGACCGCCCGGCCGGCCGTCCCGGCCCGCGGAAGACGACGAGGACGAGGACAACAATCCCTGGTAGGAGCGAAAACCGTGGCAGGAGACGGCTTCAAGGTCGATCCCGCGGAGCTGCACAAGTTCGGGGACTACCTCTCCCGGACCACCGCGCCGGCCGTACAGCAGTCCGCGAGCGGGGTGCACGCGGCCAACGGCTTCGACGACCAGGCGTTCGGCGTCATCCTCGCGCAGATCCTCGCGATACCGGCGCGAATCGCGCTGGCCGCGGTCGCGGGCAACGTCGACAAGGCGTCGCAGGACATCACGCAGGTCGCCGAGAGCACCGTCAAGGCCGCCGAGGCCTACCGGAACCAGGACGAGGCCGCGTTGTCCGGACTGGGTGACTTCGCCAAGGAGCTGGGGCAGTGAGTGTAATGGAGCCGATCACGTCGTCGAGTTCGACGACCGGCGCCGGGGCGATCGACAGCTGGCATCAGGTGGCGATCTCGGCCGACGAGATCAAGAACGCGCACGGCGCCGACGCGGCCGCGATCGGCGTCGAGCTCGGCATCAACGTCGCCAGCGCGGTGCTTGACACCGTCGCGTTGGCACTCGATCCCCTCGCCAAGCTGATCGCCGCGGGACTGGGCTGGCTGATCGAGCACGTCTCGTTCCTCAAGGAGCCACTCGATCAGCTCGCCGGGGACCCGGCGGAGGTCAACAAGCTCGCCGAGGAGCTGCACAAGATCGCCGAAGACCTCCGCAACGCCGCCAGGGACATGGATTCCGCGCTGCAGGCGCAGATCACCCAGTGGCGGGGCGAAGGCTACGACAGCTTCAAGTCCCGGATGGACGGTCACCGCGGGCAAATCGACGAGGCGGGCCACTCGGTCGACATCGCCGGCTACGTGGTCAAGACCACTGGTGCCCTGATCGCCGCGGTGCGCTCGCTCATCCGCGACGTCATCACCACGGTCCTCGGTGACATCATCGCCACCATGCTGGTCGCGCTCGCGATGGCGGCCATCACGTTCGGCGCGTCGGTCGTGGCCGGGGTGACCAAATGCGTGGTGACGGCTACGGTGCAGGCCGCCGCGATAGCCGCCAAAGTGGCCAAGGTGACCGCGTTCGCGAGCCGGACCGCCAAGCGGCTGGGGGATCTGTCGAAACTGGGCAAGGGCACCGCGCCGCGGCCGGGCAGCTCGCACGAGATGACCCTGGTGCCACCGCACACCGGCTCGGGCACGCCGGTGCACGACGGGCCCACGCTCAACACACCGCACGACAGCACGCCTGGCACGCCGCACGACGAGACACCGCCAGGCACGTCGCACGAGGACACGCCCAGCACCCCGCACGAGGACAACGAGCCGTTCGACACCTGGTTGGCGGCCGATCAGCACTTCAACGGCCCGCACGACAGCAGGCCGCCTACGCCACACGACGAGACGCCCCCGCCGTCCCCGCACGACGAGACGACGCCCAGCGGCAACACCCCGCACGACCAGACGCCGCCGTCCCCGCACGAGCAGAACCCGCCCGCCGGCGGCACGCAGCAGCGGCCCCCGGCCCCGCAGTCCCTGTTGCGGCCGCAGGACATCAAGCTGCTGAAGAAGCACGAGGACTGGCTGAAGAAGTTCACGGACAGGAACGGCAAGCCGTACCTGGAGAAGGTCAAGTTCTTCGACGACTGGGTCAAGAAGAACGCGCCGGACAGCTACCCGCTCGTGAAGGCCATGTCGGACCTCAAGAGCAGCAAGAACTGGGCCGGCTGGGCAGGCAAGGACATCGTGCAGGTGGACCGGCAGCTCACCGACATCCAGACGCAGGCCGAAGCCGCCTGGCAGCAGTCGGACGAGCAGTGGCGCGCCGGGCACCCGGATCCCGCCGCCGGGAGCCGGCAACCGCCCGCCGAGCAGCAGGCCTGACGGGCGGGGCTCAGGACGCTTTGCCCGAGGACAGCACCGGGGTCTCGAGCTCCGCCACGTACCGGCTGCCGCGGAAGGCGCTCGCTCCCGCGGCGATCAGGCAGGCGGCGATGGCGAAGCCGAACGCGATGTGCAGCCCCGCCTGGAACGGACCGGAGATCAGCTGCGGGAAGAACGAATGCCCGGTCAGCGCGGCCGCGTCCGCGGGCGGGAGCTGGGCGATCACGGTGTTCCCCAGCAGGTGCTGCATCGGGTTGTAGCCGAGGAACGCCGCGAACAGCACCGAGACCGGCGGGCTGGTGGCCAGCGCCGCGGTCGCCGCGGGCGGCACATGGTGGGCGGTCAGCGCCTGGGTGAGCGCCGTGGGCAGGGTCGCGGCGAGACCGGCGATCATCAGCGAGAAGAAGATCCCGATCGAGAACACCTGTGCCGAGTTCTGGAAGGTCGAGTTCATCCCGCCACCGGCGCCGCGGTGGTTCGCCGGCAGGCTGTTCATCACCGCCGCCCGGTTCGGCGACGCGAAACAGCCCATCGCGAGCCCGTTCAGCAGCAGGATCGCCGCGAATGCCGGGTACGGGAAGTCGATCGGCAGCAGTTCCAGCAGCACGAACGTCAGCGCCGCGGCGAGCATGCCCGCGGTCGCGAACGGCCGCGCCCCGAAGCGGTCGGACAGATACCCCGAAACCGGCCCCGCCACGAGGAAACCGATCGTCAGCGGCAGCATGTAGATACCCGCCCACAGGGGTGTCGACTCGAAGCTGTACCCGTGCAGCGGCAACCAGATCCCCTGCAGCCAGATGATCATGATGAACATCAGCCCGCCGCGGCCGAGCGCGGACAGGAACGTCGACAGCGTGCCGAACGTGAAGGCGCGGATCTTGAACAACGGCAACCGGAACATCGGGAACTTCACCCGGGTTTCGATGACGCCGAACGCGGCCAGCAGCGCGACCCCGCCCACCAGGCAGCCGAGGACGACCGGGCTGGTCCAGCCCATCGTGTGCGCGCCGTAGGGCTGGATGACGTGGGTGATCCCGATCATCACCAGGATCAGCCCGAGTGCGAACGTGACGTTGCCGAGCCAGTCGATCGGTTCGCCCGAGCGGCGGGACAGATCGTGCAGCCGCAGGTACGCCCACACCGCGCCGAAAACCCCGCAGGGCACGGAGATGAGGAACACCAGCCGCCAGCTGATCGGCGCGAGCAGCCCGCCCAGCACGAGCCCGATGAACGTGCCGCTGATCCCGGCGACGTTGTTGATGCCGAGCGCGAGCCCGCGCTGGTGCGCGGGGAACGCGTCGGTGAGGATGGCGCCCGAGTTGCCGACCAGGAAGGCGCCACCGACCCCCTGCACGATCCGCCACACGACCAGCCAGATCGCACCGGGATGCCCGGTCATCCAGTCGATGGTCAGCACGAGCGAGGCGAACGTGTAGATGACGAACCCGAGGTTGTACATGCGCACGCGGCCGTACAGATCCCCCAGCCTGCCGACGCTGACCACCAGCACGCTGCTGGTCACGAGGTAGCCGACGATCATCCAGAGCAGGTAGAAGCTGTTCTCCGGCAGCAGTGGATCGAGCTGGATCCCGCGGAAGATATCGGGCATCGCGATCAGCATGATCGACGAGTCGATCGTCGCGAGCAGGACGCCGATCGTCGTGTTGGTCAACGCCACCCATTTGTACCGCTCACCACGCACGCCCGCCCCGCCCACACGGCCTCCGTTCCTTAGCCTAAGCAACAATATGACCAGGGAAGGTGCCGGGCAAGCCCGTCAGGCGCGTGGGCAGGGCAAAGGGCTATGCCGTGGCATCGATGATGAAGCCGCGATCCAGCGCGATCAGGACCTTGTCGGCGGTGAGTAAGCGCAGGCCGGCCCGTTCGGCTTGCGCCACGATCAACCGGTTGAACGGGTCGTGCCGAGTCAGTTCCCGGAACGAGCGCAGCGCTTCGGCGTGTTCGGCGGTGATGTTCAGCAGGGTCAGGCCCTGCCGCGTGATCCGGTCGGCCAGGTTGTCCGGCACGGTCAGCTTGCCCAGCATCGCTTTGACGGTGAGCTCCCAGACGGTTGCCGCCGAGACGTGGACCTGGGTGGCATCGGCGATCAGCGCCCTCGCGCGCGTACTGAGCCGGGGGTTGTCGTCAAGGACCCAGAGCGCGACCTGACTGTCAAGAAGCAGCATCATCCCGCCCGTAGAACATCTCCTGAATGTCCGGGTCCACGCCGGCGAACGCATCGTCGTCGTAGGCGAGTTCACCTTTGAGACCGCCGAACCGCACCGGGGCCGCCTGGTGCGGGACAAGGTCGGCGACGGGTTTGCCCGCCTTCGAAATCACGACGTGCTCGCCTGCCGCTACCTGCTCCAGCAGACGCGACAAGTGGGTCTTCGCCTCGTGAATGTTGACGTTGACGGTCACCGCGCAAGTCTATCAACTAGACTAAGCTAAGTCCAGTCCGGCCGGTTACCCGAGGATCTCGGGCCAGCGCCGGGTCACCGCGGCGACGAGGTCGTCGCTGGACTCGGCCACCTCCGGGAAGTCGCCGAGCAGTTCGAACGGGCGGCAGGCGTCGATGACCGCGCGGCTGTTGAACGCGAGCGCGCCCGGCTGGGTCAGCGGGTCGACGCGGCTGCCCCAGGTCCGTTTCATGATCTCGATGTCCTGCCCCGGATCGCACCGCCCGCACATCGCCCAGACGACCTCGTCGAGGTCGCGGGGGTTGACGTCGGAGTCGACCACCACCGTGAACCTGTTCATGTACGCGGAGTTCGGGAACTGCGCGGCCAGGTACGCCGCCTGGCGGGCGTGCCCCGGATAGCGCTGGTCGATCGAGACGATCAGCAGGGAACGCCCACCGCCGGCCTCGTGCGCCCACACCCCGCGCAGCCCGGGCAGGCCCGCCTTGCGCAGCCCGTCGGTGATGATCGCGGACTTCATCACCGTGCGCATATACGAGTAGTCGTGCGGCGGCTTTCCGGGCGGCGCGCCGAGCAGAATCGGATTCTCGCGGTGGTACACGCGTTCGATGTCGATCGTCAGGATCGGCTCCCGTGAACCCGAGTAGTAGCCGGTCCACTCCCCGAACGGGCCTTCAGGCCGCGTGTCCTCCGGCCGTACCCAGCCTTCGATGGCGAGTTCGGCGTCATGGGGCAGCGGCAGGCCGGTTACCCGCCCCGCGACGGTCCGGACCGGTTCGCCGAACATGGCGCCGATGTAGTCGTACTCGGGCACATCCGCGGGCACCTCGACCCCGGCCGCGACCAGGAAGGCCGGATGGTGCCCGAGCGAGGCCGCGATCGGCGCGCGGCCCTCGGCCTCGAACCACCGGCGCAGATGCTGGGCACCGTGCTTGCCCGCTTCGATGTTCACGCTCGCCGACGCGCCCTCGTCCTGGACCTGCATGCGGTACGCGCCAAGGTTGATCCGCCCGGTGTCGTAGTCTCGCGTGACGACCGCGCAACCGGTGCCGATGTAACGCCCGCCGTCGCCTTCGTGCCAGCGCGGCACGGGAAACGCGAGCAGGTTCACCTCCGGCTTGCTGACCACAGTGGACAGTAGCGGCCCGTCGGGCACCTCCCGCGCGGCGAACTCGCCGGCTCGCGTGGCCCATTCGCCCGGCTTCACCGCCAGCGCTTCCATCAGCGAATCGTCGGTGCAGTCCCAGCCGAGCCCGAGCACCGAGCCGAGCAGCCGCGGGTTGCTGACGCTGCCCGACAGCACTCGCGGCCCCTGCCCGTAGTCCTTGATCGCGTCGAACAGCAGCGCCTTCGGGGCCGGGCGCCGGTAGTTGACCTGGGACAGCGCGCCGATCTCGAGATGCCACGAGGCGCCGTCGATCCGCTGCAGCTCACCGGCTTCCGACGCCTGCCGCAGCCACTGCCGCAGATCCGTCACGGAGTCGCCGCCAGGGTGTTGTCGATGTACTTCGAGACGTCCGCGGGTGGTGTGCTGCCCGCCTTCTGCGCGGCTTCGGTGAACGCCTGCTTGATCAGGTTCGCGTCCACGACCGGGGTCTGCGCCCACACCCGGACGAAGAAGTCGTAGGCGTACTTGGCCAGGCTGTCGGAGTCCACCCCGGTGTGCTTCTTGATCGCGGTCTCGGTTTCCCGCTCGTGCGAGCGGAGATACTGCAGGGAATCCGCCTCCGCGGCGTAGAAGCGTTTGAGCACCTCGCGGTTGTTCTGCAGGTAACGCGACTGCACCGTGTAGGCGCCCAGCGGGAAGTCGAGATTGGACAGTTCGGCGAGCCGGACGGCGCCCTTCTCCCGGCTCTGCGTCCCGTTCGGCGGCTGGGTGAGGATCGCCGACACCGCACCGCTTTCCAGCGCCGAGACCTCAGCGGGCACGCTCTTGACGAACACCGCGGTGACGTCGCTTCGCTGGAGCCCGTTGGCCCGCAGCAGGTCGGTGAGCCCGTAGTCGCTCTCCGAACCGGGCGAGGTGATCGCGACCTTCTTGCCCTTGAGATCCTTGACCGACTTGTTCTCCGGGCTCGCCCACATTTCCAGGTTGTAGTGCGGCTCGGACATCGCGACGTACTTCAGGTCCGCGCCCTTCAGGATCGCGGACGCGCTGTCCCCCGCGACCCCGACCCCGATCTGCACGCTGTTGCTGGACAGGCCCGCGACGAGCTGCGAGCTGTCGTGAAGCTGCACCAGCTCGACTTTGAGCCCGTGCTTGGCGAAGATGCCGTCGTCGGCCGCGACATACAGGTCCGAGTACCCCGCGCCGGGCGCGGTGTAGCCGATCTTGACCGGGAGCAGCCCGTTCGAGTCGGCGGACACCTTGCCGCCGGCGCCCGAACAAGCCGCGAGCGACAGGGAAACTCCCGCCGCCAGCACCATGGCCGCTGCTTTCTTCCAGTTCATCGCGCACCTGCCCAGTGGGTGAAGCGCCGCTCGATCAGCCGCACGACCCAGTTGAGCAGCAGCGCGAACGCGGCGAGAAGGACGATCCCGGCCATCGCCGAGTCCATGTCGAAGTTCGAGGTCTTGGTCTGCACGAAATAGCCGAGCCCCTGGCTGGCGAGGAAGAGTTCGGCGACGATGGCGCCGACGAGCGCGCGCCCGACGGCGAGGCGGATGCCGGCGAGGATGTAGGGCAGGGTCGCGGGGAGCGCGACGGTGTAGAAGAACTTGAGCCTCGGCGTGCAGAACACCGTCGCCACACGCAGGTAGTCACGGTCGAGGTTCCGCACGCCCGCGGTGATGTTGATGACCAGCGGCAGGATGCCGGCCCAGATGATGATCAGCACGCGCGAGGTGTTGTTGATCCCGAACCAGAAGATGATGACCGGCAGGAACATCACGTACGGCACCGAGTAGAGCACGTTGATGATCGGCTCGGTCATGTCGTGCAGGATCCGGCTGCGGCCGAGCACGAGACCGATCGGGATACCGGCGGCGAACGTGATCACCAGGCCCCACAGCAGTTCGTAGGCCGTGGCGCCGAGCGCCGGGAAGATCTCGCCGCTGCCGAACAGTTTCGCCTCGGCGGTGGCGATGCGCAGCGGGTCGCTGGAGAAGCTGGCATCGACGAGGCCGATGTTCGCGGCGATCTGCCAGCAGACGAGCACGATCACCACGCCGGCGATGCCGAGCAGGAGGCTACTGCGCCGGCGCGCCCAACCCGGCAGCGCCGAGCGAGTTCGCGGAGCCGTCGTGAGGGGCGGGGCTGACGTCGTCGTCATCGTTCCTCGCTTGGTTTCGGGTGGGGTGGAGGGCGTCGAGGATCTTGTCGCCGTAGGCCAGGAACTCGGCGCTGCGGCGCCAGGCGGCGTCACGCGGGCGCGGGGCGTCGATGCTCACCTCGAGTGCGATATGGGCCGGGGACGGGGAGAACACGAGCACGCGATCCGCGAGCAGGACCGCTTCGTTGACGTCGTGTGTCACGAACAGCGCGGTCTTGCCGTTGCCCACGCCGTCGGCCTGCCAGATCCGCAGCAGCTCGTCCTGCAGGTTCTCGCGGGTCTGGGCGTCCAGCGCGCCGAACGGCTCGTCGAGCAGGAGCAGGGCCGGGTCGGTGGCGAGCGCGCGGGCCAGGTTGACGCGCTGGCGCATGCCGCCGGACAGCTCGTGCGGGTACTTGCCGGCGGCGTGGGCGAGCCCGGCCGTCTCGAGCAACCGCTCCGCGCGTGCCCGGGCGGCGTCGTCGAGCCGGCCCTGGACCTGCGGACCGAATTGGACGTTCGCCAGCACCGTGCGCCAGGGGAACAGCGACGCGTGCTGGAAGACCAGGGACCGCTCGGGTCCCGGACCGTCGATGGGGCGCCCGTGCAGCTCCAGCGCCCCGCCCGCGACGGGCACCAGCCCGGCGACGGCTTCGAGGAACGTGGTCTTGCCGCAGCCACTGGGTCCGACGATGACGACGAACTCGTGTTCGGCCACGGTGAGGTCGAGGTTTTCGCACGCCAGGGTGAATCCTCCGCGGCGGGCCTGGTGACCCAGCCGCAGCCGGCGCGCCTCCAGGCAGATGTCAGGTGCAGGCATCGGTGCCTCCCGTCGTGACTCGCGCCTCGACGCTAGGCACTGCCCGGCGGGCCGGGAAGCGGGCATTACTGTCGGCGCCGGTTAGGAGGGCTAACAGCGCCGGCCGCGCGCTACGGCCCGTCCGGCCGGTTCAGCCGGGCGACGCCGCGGTTCAGATCGACGCCGTGGTCCGGCGGCGCGCCCTGGGCGTCCTCGTCGCGCATCATCGACATCGACTCGCGGTGGTCGAGTTCCATCCGCTTGGTGCCGTAGAACATCGCGGTGAACTCGTTGACGTACGTCGTGGCCAGCGGGGTCTTCCGCTTCCTGCGGTGCCGGTGGCGCAGCGTCTCGTAGACCGCGGTAGCCACCAGTAGGAGGACCCCGCCAGGGAGGCTCCACTCGAACACCGTCGCCATGCCTGTCCCAACGGTCAGCCGCGCGGCACGGTTCCGGTCACCCCGTCGCGACCTTCCGCAGCACTTCGAGCATCTGCTCGGCCCCTTCGTGCCGGGTGGCGGCGCGGAGCCGGACGGCCGCGATCCGGCGGCACGGCGCGTTGCCCGCGATCGGCACCGCGACCACGTCCGCTCGCTGCGCGACCAGCGCCAGCCGCGGCGCGGCGCTCACCCCGATCCCGGCCGCGACGAGTCCCTGGGCCGACAGGTAGTCCTCGGTGACGAACCCGATCTGCGGTTCGAACCCGGCCAGCCGGCACATCGTCGTGAAGGCCTCGTCGTAGGGCGGGTTGTGCCCGCGGATCACCCAGTTCTCCCCCGCGAACTCCAGCAGGTCCACTTCGGACTCCCGGGCGAGCGGATGGTCCGCCGGCAGGAGCACGAACAGCGGGTCGTCGGCCAGCCGGAGCCATTCGATGTCCGGCGGCACCGTGCGCGGCAGGAAGTCGTAGTCCCACACCAGCCCGAGATGGATCGCGCCTTCGCGCAGCACGGACGGTATGTCGGCGGCATGCGCCGAGTGCAGCGTCACCTTCGTCTCGGGGTAACGGCTCTGGTACTCGCGCAGCACGCGCGGGATCAGATCCGCGGCGGCCGTGGGGAACGCGCCGAGGCGGACGCTCGCGTGCCGGGCCTTGAGGTCGATGAGCTCCTGCTCGATGCTCGCGATCGTGCCCAGCAGCCCCGTGCTGCGCTCGGCGAGCAGCTTTCCGGACTCGGTCAGCTCGACCCCGCGTGGGCCGCGGATCACCAGCGGCACCCCGAGCTGCCGTTCCAGCAAGGCCATCTGCTGCGACACCGCCGAATGCGTCATGTACAGCGCCTCGGCCGCGGCGGTGAACGAGCCCCGCTCCGCCACCGCGGCGAAGATCTGCAGCCGCCGTATCTCGAGCATCCGCCGAGAATAGAGCAAGGCGGGCGCTGTTAGCCCTGCTAACCGCGCCCGCCAGTAAAGCGCGCTGGTCGCCTCGCCAGCCGCTGCCTAGCGTCGAGGCGTGATCCACGGTGAAGTGATCGACGCGCACGCCCATATCGTGCCCCTGCCGTTGCTGCGCGAACTGCCCGGGGCGCGCCGGACCGAGCAGGGCTGGGTGGTCACGATGCCCGGCACCGGCGACACCCGCCCGATCCGGCCGCGCATGACCGAACCGGGGCCGCGCCGCGCGTGGCTCGCCGAGCACGGGATCGCGCGGCAGGTGCTGTCCCCGTGGATGGACATCCAGACGGACGGGACCCGCGACTGGGTGCGCAGGCTCAATGACGCCATGTGCTCGGCCGCGGCGGAACTGGACACGGTCGCGCTGGCCAGCGTGGACACCGCGGACGGCGAGCAGGCCGCGGCCGATCTGGAGAAGGCCTGGGCGCAGCCCGAACTCGCCGGGCTGATCCTGAACACCAACCCCGGCGGCACCCCGCTGCACGATCCGTCGTTCGATCCACTGTGGACTGTCGCGGAACGCGAGCGGATCCCGGTCGTGCTGCACCCGCCGACCTGCGGGCCGTCGAACGCGCTGCCGACGCTGGGCTCGATGGGCAACGTGCACGGCCGCCTCGTCGACAACACCCTCGCCGTCACCGAACTGATCCTGCACGGCCTCCTCGATCGCCACCCTCGCCTGCGGCTGCTGCTCGTGCACGGCGGCGGATTCCTGCCGTACCAGGCCTCGCGGCTCGACGGCGGGTACCGCACCAGGGAAAGCTTCGCGGTCGAACTCGAACGCGGCCGCCCGTCCGCCTACCTGCCGGACTTCTACTACGACACCGTGGCGATGTCGGCGCCCGCCATCTCCTTCCTCGCCGGGCTCGCCGGTTCCGAGCGCGTGCTGCTCGGCAGCGACTACCCGTTCGCCCTCGGCGACCCGGAGCCCGTCCTCACGGTCGAGACCACCGGGCTCGACCCGGCCCCGATCCTGCACGACAACGCAGCGGCGATGTTCTGGAGGAACTCGTGAACCGCACCCACGCCGGAACCCTTTCCCTGCTGCGCGGCGGCTCCGGCGCGCCGTTCGTGCTGCTGCACCCGCTCGCGCTCGCCGGGGAACTGTGGCGGCCGCTGGCCGCGCGGCTCGACCGGTTCGACGTGCTCACCGTGGACCTGCGCGGCCACGGCGAAAGCGAGTGGGACGGCGAGCCGTTCTCCATCGAGGACATGGCGGCCGATCTCGCCGGCACCCTCGACGTGCTGGGCCTGGACGAGATCTCGCTGCTGGGCATGTCCATGGGCGGGAGCGTCGCGATGACCTTCGCGGGAAAGTACCCGGACCGCGTGCGTTCGCTCGTGCTCGCCGACACCACCGCCTGGTACGGCGAAAACGCGGCCACGGCCTGGGCCGAGCGGGCCGGGAAGGCCGCCGAAACCGCACGCCCCGACCAGTTGCCCTTCCAGCTCGACCGGTGGTTCTCCCCCGGGTTCCGCGAATCCGGTCCGGACGAGGTGGATCGCGTTTGCGAGATCTTCCTCCACACCGACTCCCGTGTGCACGCCGCCGCGTCGGTCGCGATGGGCGCTCTCGACGCCCGGCCGCTGCTGCCTTCGATCAGCGCGAACACCCTCGTCCTCGCCGGTGAGCACGACTACGCCACCCCGCCGTCGATGGCTGGGGACCTGGCGAACGCGATTCCCGGGGCCACGCTGGAGATCCTGCCCGGCCTGAGGCACCTGTCGCTCGTCGAACGGCCCGGACTGGTCACCATGATCCGTCGTTTCCTGGAGAACGTATGAAACCCGGCCGGTTCACCTACCACGCCCCGCGGAGCCTCGACGAGGCGCTCGCGCTGCTGGCCGAGCACGGGGACGAGTCGAAGATCCTCGCCGGCGGGCAAAGCCTCATGCCACTGCTGAACTTCCGGCTCGCCCAGATCGGGCACCTCGTCGACATCAACCGGATCGGCGAGGAGTTCGGCACCATCGGCGAAGGGGACACGATCCGGCTGCCCGCGCTCGTCCGGCAGCGGCAGGCCGAACGCTCGGCGGCGCTGGCCGAAGCACTGCCGCTGCTCGGGCAGGCGCTGCGGCAGGTCGCCCACCCGCAGGTCCGCAACCGCGGCACGCTGTGCGGGAGCCTGGCCCATGCGGATCCGGCGGCCGAACTGCCCACCGTGATGTCCGTTTTGGACACCACGTTCACCATCGCCTCGGCACGCGGGATACGCACGGTCGAGGTCGCGGACTTCTTCCAGTTCCACCTCACCACCGCGCTGGAACCGGACGAACTGCTCCTCGACGTGAGGATCCGCCGCCCGGCGCCGGGCACCGTCACGGTGTTCCACGAGTTCGCCACCCGCCGCGGCGATTTCGCCCTCGCGGCGATCGCCGCCGCCGTCCGGTTCGAGGGCGACCGGGTGGCCGGATGCCGCATCGCCGCCGCCGGGGTCGCGCCGACGCCGCGGCGGCTTACCGACGTCGAGGCGCTCGTCACGGGTTCAAGCCTCGACACCGCCGTCCTCGCCGAAGCCCGCACCGCCGCCCGCGAATCGGTCGAACCCACCGGCGACATCCACGCCGGCTCCGCCTACCGCAAGCGGCTGACCGGGGTGCTGGTGCACCGCGCCCTCGCCGACGCCCGAGCCCAGCAGGAGGCCGCGCATGCCTGAGATTTCCCTGACCGTCAACGGAACCGCTTACACCGAAGAGGTCGACGACCGCTTGACGCTGGCCGACTTCCTGCGTGAGCGCCTGCGGCTGACCGGCACGCATCTCGGCTGCGAGCACGGCGTGTGCGGGGCGTGCACGGTGATCGTCGACGGCGCGGCCGTGCGGGCGTGCCTGATGCTGGCCGCACAGGCCGACGGGGCCGAGGTCGAAACCGTGGAAAGCCTCGCGAGCGAGGGTGCGCTCAACCCGCTGCAGGAGGCGTTCAAGAAGAACTACGCGCTCCAATGTGGATTCTGCACGCCCGGTTTCCTGATGAGCGTCACCGCCGCGCTGCGCGAGGGCCCGATCACCGACGCCGCACAGGCCCGGGATGTGTTGAGCGGCAACATCTGCCGCTGCACGGGTTACGCGGGTCTCGTGCAGGCGGTGCTTGATGCGGGGGCGGCCAAATGATCGGCGAAGGCGTCACGCGGCGCGAGGACGATCGGCTGCTCACCGGCAAGGGCCGTTATCTCGACGACCTCGAACTGACCGGTGCCCTGCACGCGGCGTTCCTGCGTTCACCGCACGCCCACGCCCGGATCCTCGGCGTGGACGCCTCGGCCGCCCGCCAGGCGCCCGGCGTGGTGGCCGTGTTCAGCGGCGCCGATCTCCCCGAGATCCAGAAACCCTTGGCGCCCAAGGTGATGCATCCCAAGCTGAAGGACCTCCCCCGGCTGCCGATGCCTCCCGAGGAGGTGCACTACGTCGGCGAACCGGTCGCGGTCGTCGTCGCCGAGTCCCGCTACCTCGCCGAGGACGCGCTGGAACTGATCGAGGTCGACTACGAGATCCTGCCCGCGGTCGCGTCCACCGCGGCGGCGCTGGCCAAGGACGCGCTCGCGCATTCCGGGGCCGAGGACAACCTCGCCGTCACCCTCGTCCAGCGTTCGGGCAACACCGACGAAGCGCTGAAGTCGGCGCCCCATACGCTTTCCGGCGAGTTCTTCGTGACACGCGGCGGCGGGCATTCGATGGAGCCACGCGCGGTCGCCGCCCGGTTCGAACCGGCGACCGGGCAGGTCACGATCTGGGACACGACCCAGTCACCGCACTATGCGCGGCAACAGCTTTCGCTGATCTACGAGATGGCCGAGGACGACATCCGAGTGATCGCGCCGGCAGACGTCGGCGGCGGGTTCGGGCCCAAAGCACAGTTCTACGGCGAAGAAGTCGTGGTGCCCTGGATCGCGATCAAACTCGGCCGCACCGTGAAATGGGTCGAGGACCGGCAGGAGAACTTCGTCGCCACGATGATGGAGCGCTCGCAGACCCACCGGATCGACGTCGGCTTCGACGGAGACGGGAAGCTGCTGGCCGTACGCGACCGCATCGAACACGACCAGGGCGCGTACTGCGCGGGCCTGCAGGTGCCGTCGATCACCACCAGCACCGTGCCGGGACCGTACCGGATCCCGAACATCCACACCGAACTGTACGCGTGCTACACGAACATGGTGCCGACCTCGTCGGTGCGCGGCGCCGGCCGGCCGCAGGCGGTGTTCGCGATGGAACGGATGATGGACCGCGTCGCCGAATACCTCGGCCTCGACCCGGCCGAGGTACGCCGCCGCAATCTGGTTCAGGCCGACGAGTTCCCGTACCGCGTCGGGATCATGTTCCGCGACGGCAGCCCGCTCACCTACGACAGCGGCGATTTCCCCGCGTTGCTGGAAGGAACCCTCGACCGCCTCGGTTACGAGCAGGCGCGTGCGATGCAGGAGCGTGCGCGCGCCGAAGGCCGCTACGTCGGCATCGGCATCGCCGTGTATGTCGAGGGCTGCGGTCTCGGACCGTACGAGGGCGCGAAAGTGCGGCTCACCAACGAGGGCAAGCTGCTTGTGACACTCGCCGCGGCCCCGCAGGGCCAGGGATACGAGACGGTGTACGCCCAGATCGCCGCGGAAGCGCTCGGCATCGACATGGCCTACGTCGAGGTCGTCACCGGCGACACCAGCCGGATCCCGTTCGGGCAGGGCACTTTCGCCTCCCGCATCACCGCGACGGCCGGGCCCGCGGTGTTCGACGCGGCGCTGCAGATGCGCGAACGGCTCGCCGACACGGCAGCACAGCTACTCGGCTGCGACCCGGCGGACGTCGTCTTCGACGGCGACCGCGCGACGCTGGACGGCGACCCCGAGAAGTCGATGTCGCTTTTGGACATCGCGCGGGTGGCGAACATCGGCAAGCACGGCATCACGCTGCCCGCGGGCATCAAACCGGGCATCGAGACGGTCAGCTACTTCGCGCCCGAACGCGCCGCGTACGCCAGCGGTGCGCACGCCGCCGTCGTCGAGGTGGACCCGGAAACCGGCGCGATGGACGTGCTGGACTACGTGATCGGGCACGACTGCGGCAACGTCATCAACCCGCGCCTCGTCGACGGGCAGGTGCTCGGCGGTTTCGCGCACGGCATCGGCAACGCCATGTACGAAGAGCCGTTCTACGACGACGAGGGCCAGCCGCAGGCAGCGTCCTATCTGGACTACGCGCTCGTCTCGTCGACAGAGGTACCGCCAGTCGAACTGTTCCACCTGCACACCCCGAGCCCGCTGAACCCGTTGGGCGCCAAGGGAGCCGGGGAAGGCGGCACGATCCCCGCCCCGGCCGCGATCGCCAACGCGGTCGAGGACGCGCTGCGGCCGTTGCGCGCCCGGATCGACCGCGCACCCGTGACCCCGCCGAGAGTCTCCGACGCGGTGGCCGACGCCCGCTGAACCCACTGGAGCCGACGATGACTGCCACCACCTCCGCCACCAAGTCCGAGGTCACCGGCGTCTTCGACGTCGGCATCGACGAACGGGTCCCGATCCCGACGGCGGTGGGGCTCGGGGTGCAGAACATCCTCGGGATGGCCGGGCTGCTCATCTTCCCGGCGCTGATCGGTTCCGCGTTCCACCTGCCCGCGCAGGACACCGCCTACCTGTACGGGATCACGTTCATGACCTCGGGCCTCGTGGTGATCCTGCAGTCGGTGTTCCTGCTGCGCCTGCCCATCGTGCAGGGCCCGTACGCGGGTGCCCTCGCCGCGCTGCTCGCGGTCGGGCACGAGGCCGGGCTCGGCACCGCGTTCGGCTCGATGGTCGTCGCCGGCGCGGTCTGGTGCGTGCTCGCGCTGCCGATCAGGCGGTTCAGCCTCATCGGGCGCCTCGGGAAGTTCGTGCGTGACCCGGTCATCCCCGGCGTCATCGTGCTGATCCTGGCCACCCAGCTCACCAGCACCGCGCTGCCCAACTGGCTCGGCACGCCGGGCCGCCCCGGCTTCCCCGGGATGAACCTCGGCGCGGGCGCGATCGCGGGCGTGCTGGTGCTCGTGCTGACGCTGCTGCCCCGGCGCAAACGGTGGAGCAGGACGCTCCGCCGCGGCGCCGTGCTGGTCGCGATCGTCGCCGGCACCCTCGTGTTCGCCGTGTTCGAGCCCACCACGTTCGGCGAAATCGGCCGGCACGCGACGATCACCGTGCCGAGACCGTTCCCGTTCGGTTTCGGGGTACGCGGTGAACTGGTGGTGATCTTCTTCATCACCCTGCTGCCCGCGGTCGCGGAAAGCATCGCCACCTACGACATCGTGGCCGGCTGGGGCGGGCAGGAGCTCACCCCGTACCGAGTCTCGCAGGGCGTGTTCGGCGAAGTGGTGGGCAGCACCATCGGCGCCGCGTTCGGTGGTCTGTCCACTTTGGCCTACCCGGACAACATCGGCCTGCTGCGCACGACCCGCGTCGGCTCTCGCTACGTCACGCTCGCGACCGGGGTGATCCTGCTGGTGCTCGGCGGTCTCGGACCGTTCGACCGGCTGTTGCAGGCCGTCCCGCTGCCGGTGCTCGCGGCCGCCGGCACGGTGCTGTTCGGTGTCCTGTTCGCCAGCGCCGTCGAGGTGCTCTCGCACGCCGAGTGGCATCAGGAGAACATCATGCTCGCCGGGATCCCGTTCATCACGGCGATCGGCGGCTTGTTCATCCCCGCGGCCACGCTCAAGGCGATGCCGCTGACCGTGCAGCTCGTGCTCGGCCAGCCGCTGATCCTCGGCACCCTCCTGCTCGTGGCGCTCAAAACCGCTTTCCGCCTGCGCCGGATCAGAACCGCCGGGTGAACGGCGCCGGTTTGCGCATGCGGACGAGCAGCACCAGCGGCACGAGCACATACGGGGAGTTGAACGCCAGGAACTTCGCCGGGTTCGGGGTGCGCCACTGCGGTTCGCCGAAGAACTCGACGCCGAACACCACGATCCCGGTGAGCGTGACGATCATCGTCGCGTAGATCACCGCCGGGAGCTGGATCCAGTTGCGGCCGGTGATCAGCGCGTATACGAAGACCACGTAGAACGGCATGTACCCGAACGCGGACAACCCGGTCACGATCCGCATCCACGTCGGCGGATCCATGAACAGCGGGTCGGTGTCGTGCGCGTACCAGTAGTTCGAGTTCACGAAGAAGTTCGACGACGGATGCGAGAAGTCGACGCCGACCGTGGGCAGCAGATCGCTGATGAGCGAGGTCACCGTGAACGCCGCGAACGCGATCGCGAAGAACACGTCGACCCCGCGCCGGAGCAGCGGCAGATTGTCCATGGGAGCCGATCTTAGGATTCTCGTGCCGGGGACGAAGGTCCTGGCCGGTGGCATCGTTCTCCCTGCCGCACCCGCGCGGCGACCGCCGACCGTGGGGGAACCGACATGGGGACGAACAGTGCGCACCATGGACCCGCGTCGCGCTGCTGTCCGTGGGCGGCGCCGTCCCGGCGGTCGCGGCCGGCTGGTACGTGTGGAACAACCTGACCTACTCCGACCGTGAGAAGGAGGCGGTGGCCGAGGCCGGGTTCATCCAGAAGCAGGCCACGATCGCCGGTTCCGAGCTCAACTACGCCGAGGGCCCGGACACCGGAGCGGCGCTGCTGCTCATCCACGGTCAGGTGATGGACTGGCGCGGCTGGAACCGCGTGCTGCCGGAGCTGTCCCGCCGGCACCACGTGTTCGCGGTCGACTGCTACGGCCACGGCCGATCCGCCCGCGTGCCGGAGAAGTACCGCGCCACGGCACTGGCCGCCGACCTGCGGGAGTTCCTGACCCAGGTGGTGGGCGGGCCAGCGATCGTCGCCGGCCACTCCTCTGGCGGGCTGATCGCGGCGAGTCTGGCCGCCGACGCACCCGCCCTCGTGTCGAGAGTCGTCCTGGAAGATCCGCCGTTTTTCTCCTCGGTGCTGCCACGCGCGGAGAAGACCTTCAACGACGTCGACCTCGCCACCCCGGCCCACGAGTACCTCCACAGCGGCGAGCGGGACTTCACGGCCTACTACCTCCAGCATGGCAAGATGCTGGACTCCTTCGGGGAGAAGATCAGAAAGAGCGCTCTGTCCTACCGGCGGAAACATCCCGGCAAACCGGTCGAGCTGTGCTACCTGCCGCCCGCCTTCAACGAGTTGTTCCGCGCCATGGACTGTTACGATCCCCGGTTCGGCGACGCCTTCTACGACAACAGCTTCCACCGGGACTTCGACCACGCCGCGGTGCTGTCGCGGATCACCGTCCCGGCCCTGCTGATCCACACCAACTGGAGCTACGACGCCGACGGCATCCTGCTGGCCGCGATGAGCGGGGAGGACGCCGAGCGGGCCCGCTCGCTCCTGCGCGACGTCGAGTTCCACAAGGTCGGCAGCGGGCACAACTTCCATTTCGAAGACCCGCGCCGGTTCACCCGGCTCGTCCTGGCCTTCACGAAGCGCGTACCGGAGTAGCCTCCCAGCGTGCTCCTGATCTGCCTGTACATCTTCGCCGGGGCGGTGCTCGGCACCTGGTTGCTCTCGCTCGTGACGAGGGAGTATTCGTGGGTCGACCGGATCTGGTCACTGATCCCGATCGGGTACGTCGCCGTGTTCGCCGCCGGCGCCGGGTTCGCCGACGCCCGGCTGGACGTGCTGCTCGCGCTCGTCGCGTTGTGGGGTGCGCGGCTGACCTTCAACTTCGCCCGCAAGCGTGGCTACGCGCGCGGCGGTGAGGACTACCGCTGGGCCGTGCTGCGGGCGCGCCTGAAGCCGTGGCAGTTCCAGCTGTTCAACTTCTTCTTCATCTCGCTGTACCAGAACGTGATCCTGCTGCTGATCACGCTGCCCGCGTACACGGCGCTGGAGCATCGCACGCCGTTCGGCGCCTGGGACGCCGTGCTGGCCGTGCTGTTCTTGGCCTTCCTCACCGGCGAGACGGTGGCCGACGAGCAGCAGTGGCGGTTCCAGCAGCACAAGCGCGCCGAACTGGACGCGGGCCGCGAACCCGCCGCGCGGTTCGTGCAGACCGGGCTGTTCCGCTACTCCCGGCACCCGAACTTCTTCTGCGAGCAGACCCAGTGGTGGGTGGTGTTCGGCTTCGGCACGGCGGCCGCGGGCTCACCGTGGCAGTGGACCGTGGCCGGCGCGGTGCTGCTCACCCTGCTGTTCGTCGGTTCGACCCGGTTCACCGAGAGCATCAGCCTGAGCCGGTACCCGGAGTACGCCGAGTACCAGCGCCGCACCTCGGCGCAGGTGCCGTGGCGGCCCGGTCACCGCGCGGCGTAGCGGATCGCCACGGCCGTGGACAGGATCGCGCCAAGCTGGACCCCGGCGAGCTTGGCGAGCGGGATCGGCTGGGGCATCTCGGCTTCGGCGAGCCAGCCGGCGTAGGTCTCGGTGAGCCGTCCGTGCCCGGCACGGACGGCCGGGGTCCCGTGCCCGACGGCGATCTCCGCGGCCAGCGCCCGCAGCAGCATGCCGCCGAGGCGGATGCGGGCGGACTGGACGCCGGATATGGAGTGGAACCGCTCGGCGACGACCGCGGGCCGCTCGGTTCCGGGCCGCTCGGCCCTGGCCAGATCTGCTTCCGCCGCGTCCGCCAGGTACGGCAGGAACGCTTCCGTCGCACGAAGAAACGGCGTGCGCACGGTGAGTTCCGCCCGCACGGAGCCGAGTATCCCGGACAGCCTGTCCACCGTCCCGTGCGCGCACTCGCCCCGTTTGGCGAGCACGGTCGCGTACGACATCTCGATGGGCGCGTGATCGTCCGCTCTCGCGTCGGCCCAGTAGGGTACTTCCGTTGCCAGGTAAGCGGTCCCGTACCGAGCGGCGTACGCCCCGCTGGACGCGCCCGCCGTCCGCCGCGCCGGGTCGAGGCCCAGCTCCAGCATGAAATCGAGCTCCTGCTCCGCGGTGAAGTTCCGGAAGACCGCGGGCGCGATCTGCTCGATGAACGGTGCCTCGGCTTCGCCGGTGTGCAAGGGCAGGCCGAGGCCCACGGGGAGCGCGGCGAGCTGCGCGTCGAGCGCGCGCGTGGTCCGGCTGAGGTAGTAGAAGACCCCGCCGTACTCTCCATTGTGGAGCGAGCAGAGCAGCATCGGCTTCGTCTCGTCGATCAGCCGCATCAGCGCGACCGTCTCCGGCAGCACGCGATCGAAGAAGATCCCCTGGTACGAAAGGGGGAAGCTCCATTCGACCTGCTCATCCGGGGCGGGCCGGTAGAACGAGCGGCCGTAGGACTCGAGCGTCATCGGCCCGGTGAACCACGGCTCGTTGAGCCGGGTGCCGTCGGGGTCGATGCACGGCACGATATGCCAGGTGCAGCCCAGCTCCTCGCGAAGGCCCGCGTCGGCGAGCAGGACACGGGCCAGCCGCACCGAACTGAGCCCGCCGACCGGCTCGTTCGGGTGCACCGCGGCGACGACCACGACCTGCTCCGGTCCACCTTGGACAGTCAGGCACCACAGCGGCTCACCGAGCCGCGACGTGCCGATCCGGCGCACCACGGCGGTTCCGGGATGCGCACGCGCGAGCTCGCCGGTCTGCGCGTACAACCGGTCGACCCCCGCGAAGTCCGCTGTCGGCGGAACCTCGGCCGCGAGCCGGGAAATCTGTGCGAACACCCGGTTTCCTCCTCGACGCCCGCAGGCATCGTCGAACGGCGGTCCCGGGCGCCACGTGCCCTGCTGGATGAGTGCCGTGACCCCGAATCCCCAGATTCCACCGATCGGCTGGTACGGCCTCGAAAACTCTCATAGCACCGTACGCCCGCAAGCAGCCGCCGGTCCAGTATTGGAGCTAACGGCACGCAGTGCCATTCAGTTCTCGCGGAGGGCCGCCGAGATCTGGCGCATGACCTCGGCCATCGGCGCCGACGCCTCCATCACCGCGACCACGGTCCGCCCCTCGCCGCGCGGGTCGACCGGCGCCGAGAACGCGCCGGTCACGAGCCGGAACGCCGCCGTCGCGTTGGCCTGGACGTCCTCCTTGCCACCACTGCGCAGCCACCTCCGCAGCACGTGGTTGTGCGCCGCCGCGACCGCGGCCGCCGCGACGGACGCGCGCAGATCGGGCATCGGGTCGCCCACCTCCTCGAACCGCCCCCGCAGGTAGCGGGCGAACACGCGCTGGTAGCGGTCGACCATGGCGACTTCGCGATCACGCAGGGACGGGACGGTCCTGGTGAGGTCGAAGCGTTTCACCGACACGTCGGGATCGGCGAGGTAGTGCTCGAGGACGAGGCGCACGGCCGTGCACGCGACCGCGACCGGGTCCTGCGCGGGCACCGCGGTGGCGAGCGAGCGCTCGACCTCGGCGAGCACCTCCTCGTGGTCGGGGAAGATCGCGTCCTCCTTCGACCGGAAGTACCTGAAGAAGGTGCGCCGGCCAACGCCCGCGGCCGCGGCGATCTCGTCTACCGTCGTGGTGTCGTAGCCGCGAGCGAGGAACAGGTCGATCGCCGCGACGGTGAGCGCGTGCCGGAGCCGGCGGCGCCCGGCCGTGGTGCGGCCGGCACGGGGACGCGGCTGCTGCCGGGATTCGACGGACATGCCATCGAAGCTAGCAGGGCCCATTGCTAAGGGCACTCAGTGCCGTTAGAGTGTGAGCAGGCGAACCGACGACGCTGGCCGGAGGGATGGGCGATGACCGTTCAGGAGACTGCGGGTCCGGAGACTCTCGACTACCGGCGCGTCTTCGGCTGGCCGGTCCACTGGCACGGCGGCGCCCTGACCCTGGAAACCGGCTCCGGCATCGGCGCGGTCGCCGTGCCCCGTGCCATGGCGGAACCCGTGCTGGCCGGCGTCGCGCGGCAGGGCTGTGCGGGCCCCGCGGTATCCGTGCCCACCAAGCACGGCGCCGTCGTGATGCTGCTGGTCGAGGCCGATGTGCTCGCCCCAGGTTCACTGCCCGACGGCGTGCGTGTGCTCACCGCCGGCACGACGATCCCGCTGCCCGGCGACCGCAGCCCCCATGCGCTGACCCACTGGATCGTCCCGCCGGACACGCATCAGCGCTGGCTGCCGAGCCTGACCGCCGTACTGGCGAGCATCCGCGGCTGCCGGTGAACCGGACGGCTCACACCGCGGCGACCGCCTCGCTGGCGCTGCCCTGTTCTTCCCCCTCAGGCTCCGGCTGCGCCTGAGCGGCCGCTCGCACGCTGGCCACCACCGCGTCGAAGACGGGCGTGGGTTCCTGCGCTGATTGCTCCCCACCTGCCATGGCGAAAATTGTCACCCCAACCGCGGCAGGCCGCACGGTGAAGAACCGGCCCGCGATCTTTCCCGCGCCGCTGCCGCGACCGGCCGTAAGCTGGTCCGGTGCGGACCAAACCGACCCTGACCTGGACGCCCGAGGGCGAACCCGCGCCGCGGACCACCGATCTGGCCGAGGTCGAGCGTGTCCTCTCCGAGGGTGATGTCGTGGTCCTCAGCGGCGCCGGGTTGTCCACCGAGTCGGGCATTCCGGATTACCGCGGCGAGGAGGGCAGCCTGCGGCGGCACACCCCCATGACGTACCAGGAGTTCGTCACCAGTGAGGAGGGCCGCCGCCGGTACTGGGCGCGCAGCCATCTCGGCTGGCGGACGATCGCGAGGGCCCGGCCGAACGCCGGGCATCGCGCGGTGGCGGCGCTGCGGGCGCACGGGTTCGTCTCCGGGGTGATCACGCAGAACGTCGACGGGCTGCACCAGTCCGCGGGCACGGCCCCGGTGATCGACCTGCACGGCAGCCTGGATCGCGTGGTGTGCCTGGGCTGCCGGCGCACGAGCGCGCGCGAGGCGCTCGACCGGCGGTTGCGCGCGGCGAACCCGTCGTTCGCCGCGGCCACCACGCGGATCAACCCGGACGGCGACGTCGATCTGGCCGACGAGATGGTCCGGGAGTTCCGGCTGGTCTCGTGCGTCGCGTGCGGGTCGGGCGTGCTGAAACCGGACGTCGTCTTCTTCGGCGAGAACGTGCCACGGGACCGGGTCGAGCGGTGCTACCGCACGGTGGACGAAGGTCGCGCGCTGCTGGTGCTGGGTTCGTCGTTGACCGTGATGTCGGGCCTGCGTTTCGTCCGGCACGCGGCCAGGTCCGGCAAACCCGTGCTGATCGTCAACAAGGGCCAGACCCGCGGCGACGCGCACGCCCAGGTCCGGGTGGATCTCCCGCTGGGCAAGGCGTTGACGGAGCTGACCGGCCGGCTGGGCTGCTCCTGACCGGCCATTGTGGACTCAGGCGGTGGCCCGCCGGAACGTCGTGACCAGTTCGCTCGCGTAGGCGTCCAGGTCGAGCGACGGGTCCGCCGCGAACGCGTCGGCGGCGCCGTCGATCGCGTGCGTGATCGTCCGGGCCAGCACGTCCGGCGCGAACTCACCGAAGGCGCGCTCACGCTGCCCCTGCCGCAGCAACCGCTCGACCTGCCCGGTCTGCAGGTCCTTCAGCATCGGGCCGGCGACCGCCCAGCCGTCCGGGTCGTCGGCGTTGGCCGCGACCTCGCGCAGCACGCGCACGCACTCCGGGCAGTCGCGCAGGAACGCGACCTCGGTCTCGATATGCGCGCGCAGCATCTCGCCGCGGTCCCTGGTGCCCGCCGCACGTTCCTCGAGGAACTTCTCCTTGATGCCGAGGATGGTCGTCACGACGGCCTGCAGGAGGCCGGCCTTCGTGCCGAAGTGGTACCCGATGATCCGCGTGCTGGACAGGCCGGCCCGCTCCTTGATCCGCGCGAACGTCGTCTTGCGGTACCCCAGTTCGGCGATCGCCGCGATCGTCACGGAGACGATCTGCGCGCGCCGCGCCGCCTCCGTGACGCTCAGGCCGAGTTCGGGCTGCAGGTCCACTTCCACTTGCATGAGTAGAAAATAACTCAGTCAAGTAACTCGCGCAACGTGGCTTACCTGAACTGCGGCTCCGCGGCCAGGTACTCGAGCAGGTTGGCGGGTGCGTAGGCGGGGTCGAGCTTGTTGCGCTCCATCGTCTTGGCCGACACGAACTCGTGGGCAGTGTCGGTCACGCCGAGCTTCCGGACATACGGGCGCAGCAGCTTGTAGAAGAAGGTCCGCGAATCGTGCGCCGGGTCGAGTACCGCACCGGCATCGAGTTCGGGGAACGCGTGCGGGGTGAACGCGAGCCCGCACCGCTGGGCGCGTTCGGCCATCCACAGCAACGTGATCCGCGCGAGCGTAGGGTCCGCGTAGCCGCCGCCGACGTCGGAATGCACCCCGGCGAACCACACCTGCTCGCGTTCCTGCTCGGGCGCGTGGTCGGGCGCCCAGATCGCCGGGCGGAACGGGCCGCGCCGCTCGTCGATGGCCAGTGCCTGGAACGCCGAGGACACGGTCTTGGTCAGCCTCGTGTCGTGGAACCGCCAGCGCCGGTTGACGAGGTTGACCAGCCGGAACCCGCTGAGCGGGATGCCCAGCGAGCCCACGGTGTCCCAGACGCCGATGAACCGGATCGGCGTCACGTCCTCCCACGCATGCGCCTTGCGGAACCGGGCCGACTGGTCCCGCGCGGGGTGCGTGCCCGGACGGCGGTCGCGGTAGAGCCGGTAGGCCTCGTTCACGCGAGCCACCTCTTCGCGCCGGAGGACCCCGCAGTTCCGGATGAACCCGACCGTGCTGCGCGCGGTGTACGCGCCACGGCTGAACCCGAAGAAGAACAGCTCGTCCCCCGGCTCGTAATGCTCGACGACGAACCGGTACGCCGACCGGACGTCGCGGGACAGGCCGAACCCGAACGCACCGCCGAGAATGCGCTCGAACGGCCTGGTGCCGACGCCCGGGTGGTAGAAGACCAGCTGGTCGTCCTGTTTCGCGACCGCCTCGGCCATCTTGACCACGTTGGTCGTGTTGGGCTGCTTCAGCGTGTTCCAGGTGCCGTCACAACAGATCACTATGCGCTTGGACATCCCGGCGAAATTAGCACGGTCCCCCGTTCCGCCACACGATTTCCGGACGATCGGTCAGCCTCGGGTCGACGTGGACCTTCGGCCCCGGCCCGGCGCGCCGGCCGGCGAGCACGGCCGCGACTTCACCGAGACCCACGGTCGCCGCGACGAGCGGCCGGGGATCCACCGCGCCGCGAGCGTACTGCTCGATCGCTCCGGCGAGCCCCGGCGAGGCGCTGAGCACGCCGACTGCGGTCAGGTCCTTGAGCGCGAGCGAGCGGCTGTCGATGAGGCTCGGGCTGCCGGACAGTCCTATGTAGACAACTCGCTTGCCCGGCTCGACCAGCTCGATCGCCTTCGCAGGCAGGGATGGCGCGTTCGACGCGTCGATCACCGCGTCGAACGGTAGCCGTGGCAACGAATCCTCGGTCCACGCCTGGTCGAAACCGAGCGAACGCGCGAAATCCCGCGAGCCGGGCAGGCCGAGCAGGTGCACGTCGGCACCGGCGGCACGGGCGAACATCGCCGCGAGGAGCCCGATCGTGCCCGGGCCGAGGACGAGCAGCCGGTCACCGGCTTCGAGGTTCGCCGCGCGCACGGCGCGCAGGGCGTTGCCGCCGGGCTCGACGAGCGCCCCGCTCACGGCGTCGACGGTGGCGGGTAATGGATGCAGTGCCCTGACCGGTACCGGCAGCTGCTCGGCCAGCGCACCCGGACGTCCGCCGCGGACCCCGATCTCGGCGCGGAACTCGCACACGTGCTGGCGTCCGGTGCGGCAGCGGCGGCAGTTCCCGCAGCCGAGCATCGTGTCGCCGGTGACCCGGCGCCCGAGCCAGCCCGGATCGACCCCCGCACCGACTGCGCTCACGGTGCCCGCCCACTCGTGGCCGAGCCGCATCGGGAAGTGGGCGTGCCCGTCGTGGAGGTATTGCATCTCGCCGGTGAAGAACTCGATGTCGGTGCCGCACACACCGGCCCGCTCGACGTCGACGACGACCTCTCCCGGGGCGGCGACCGGAGGCTCGACCTCGAGCACGCCCGCCTCTCCCGGAGCGGTGACCACGAACGCGCGCATCAGAGCCTCCTCCCGGCTCCGATGCTACCTCGTCCTCTTAGGACGGTGGAGGCGCCGGGCGGCGCCCCCACCGTCCTACGGCGTCAGGCCTTGCGGCGCATACGCACCAGGAAGAGAAGTGCGGCACCGCCCAGCAGCAACGCGGCGCCGAGGCCGACCAGCCAGCCGCTGTTGAAGCCCGTGTAAGCGAGCTTCGAGGCGTTCGCGGCCGTCGCGCCCGGACCGGTGGTGCCGGTCACGACCACACCCGCCGCGGACGAACTGGAGGAGGCCGCGGGGCTGGAGGTTGTGGTCACGCCGCCCGACGAGGACGATTTGGCCGTCGAGGTCTCGCTCGTCGCCGTGGTCGTCGTCGAACCCCCACTCCTCGCGATGGTGGTCGTGGTGGTCTTCGTGCCACAGACGAACCAGTGGCTGATCTGCGGGATGTTCTTGCCCGCCACCAAGGGTGAGCGCAGAGCCGTCCACGGCGGCGTCGCCGCGAGGCCCTGCTCGCCCGGCACGTACAGGTTGTACGCGTCGCCGCCCTTGACGACGATGCCGGTCACGGTGATTCCCGGGGTCACGGTCAGGATGTCGACGTATTGGTCCACATTGTCCTTGCCGCGCGTGTAGGTGTAGTCAGCGGGCGCGCTGAGGATGTCACCGGCCAGACCCGCGCCTTCACACGTCGTGACGTTGCCTTCTTTGACGGCGGCGCGTGGGTCCTCGCTCGCGGCCTGTGCGGTCGCCACGCCGCCGAGAACGACGCCGAGGGCCAGCACGGCCACAGTGAAGACCGCGCGCAGCGGCCTGCCTCGCATGAGGGTCATTGCGAAAAACTCCAGAACGTCGGGGTATTCCAGATACGCCCGGCGCCGCCCCTGCGCAGCGAGCGGGTGGACAATACCTCGAATGGCGCAACCTGATTGACCGGAGTGTCCGTATCGAGACCTTTCGGTGCCCGTTCCGAGGCGAACGGAAACTGAAGATGAGCACCGTTCAGACCCCGGTGAGCGATTAACCAACCAGGCCAGGGTCCCCGGGTCGCACTTCGGGAGTTTTTCACCGTTGTTTCGAACGTCAGTTCATGGCTTTGTTCGACATATCGTAGAACTGGTACGAGAACGGCGATGGAGCTGTCTGAGCACGTCGATCCTCGATAGCGCCACGCGCCCGTGACGGTCGAAGAAGCCGGGCAGGACGGTCAATCCCGGGCAATCGACGGCCACATCGCCGTCGAGCCGGGTGCCGACCTCGACGACCCGACTTCTTCCACCACCACGTTACCGGCGGCCCGGTCGCTTCCCGTGCCGTCGAAAACCTGTCCTCCCGTGAAGAGGAACCCGGCTCACGCGCGCACCGCCTCCGCTTCCCGTTCAGGTGTGCGAGCGACGGCACGCTCGATCAGCGCGCCCGCCAGCAGCACCACCACGTTCGCCGCGAGCCCGACCAGCCCGACGTTGACATGCCCCGCCAGGTGCTTGTCGATGAACGTCAACCAGATGACCACGATCTCGCCGACGATCAGCCCGGCCAGCACGGGCACCTTGCCGACGGGGACGCGCCGGGTGAAGCCGATCACGTTCGCCGGGGCCAGTTGCACCGAACCGCTGAAGGTGAGCAGCAGCATGTTCGCCAGCAGGTCGGGCCGGAAGATGCCGAGCAGCAACGCCAGCCCGCACGCGAGCACCACCGTGCCGTGGTTCACCCAGAACTGGGTGCGCTGGCCGCGTACCCGCACTATGTTGCGGGCGACGAGCGAGGAGATACCGATCAGGATGCCGGCCGCGGGCACCATCGCGGTCGCGATCGCGGCCACTACGACCAGGCCCGTCGCCCAGCTCGGCAGCACGCCCTTGCTCAGGCTCAACAGCACGCCGTTGGAGTCTGTTCCCTTGGGTACCACCAGGATCGCGGCGAATCCGATGATCATCGGCAGCAGCAGGCACAGCTCGTAGATCGGCATCCAGGTGTAGTTGCGGCGCAGCACCTTCGGATTCCGCGCCGACATCAGCGCGGGCCACGTATGCGGCAGGCACATCAGCGCCACCCCGATCGCGCTGACCACCATGCTCGTGATGAACCAGGTGTGGTCGTTCGTCCCCGCGTGCACGGTCAGCGCCTGCGGGTGCAGTTGCTCGATCCGGTGGAACACCCCGGAGACGCCGCCCGCGAAATGCGTCGGCACCGCGACCAGCAGCACCACCAGCACGATCAGCATCACGACGTCCTTGAAGTAGGAGGTCGTCGCCACGCCACGCAGCCCCGCCCACAGCACGAACGCCACCACGAGCGCGCAGCCCACCACCATCGACAAGGTCGAGGACACCGCGTTCCCGGTCACCAGCTTGACGATGAGACCGAGGCCGGTGATCTGCAGCTGGAGATACGGGAGTACGAACAGCACGCCGAGGACGGCCGAGAGCGCGCCGAGGGCCGGACTGCCGAAGCGATCGGTGAGGAAGTCGCCCTGCGTCAGGTATCCGCGTTCCTTTCCCAGCGACCACAAGCGTTTGGCCAGGAAGAACAGCACCATGTAGCCGATCGGGATGTAGGGCAACGCGTACATCGCGGCGACGCCGCCGCTGAAGGCGAGGCCCGCCATACCGAGGAAGGTGAACGTGGTGAACACTTCGCCGGCCTGCAGGAACCACATCGTGATGGAGCCGAACTTCCGGCCGCCGACCGCCCATTCCGACAGGTCCGGTGCGGGTTTGCGCCGGCCGACGAAGCCGAGTACACCGATCAGCACGATGCCGGCGAAGGTGAAGATCAGGGTGACGGTCATTCGTCCTCACCCCGCTTGGCCATCATGCGCTCGGCGATGAGCAGCGCCGGGGTGCACAGCACGCACCACACCGCACCCCAGACGATCATTCTCGGCAGCCCGAACCACAGTCCGGTCGTGTTGACGAACGGCAGGAACGGCATGATCGCCAGCGCCAGCGCGGGGATCAAGGGCACGAGGTAGTACGAACGCAACGGGTGCCTCCACGGTTTCTTTCAGGGTGCGAGCCGCCGCACCGCGAGCTCGGCCAGCAGGGTGGCGGCGTCCGCGACCACGTTGTCGTCGAACGCCGCCCGGGGTGAGTGGTTGTAGGCGGCGGTGGCCGGATCCTCGGCGAGGGTCGCGCCGAGGAACACGAACGCGCCCGGAACGTGGCCGAGCACGCGCGAGAAGTCTTCCGAACCGGTCATCGGATCGGCCAGCGGCTGGAACCGCTCCTCGCCGAAGACCTCGCGGACCGTTTCGGCGGCGAACTCATGGGCCGAAGCGTCGTTGACGGTGACCGGATATTCCGGCTGATAGCTGACTTCCGCCTCGAGCCCGTGCGAAGCGGCGATCTCCTGGCATAGCCGCACGGACAGCTTCGCCATCCTGTCCCGTGCCTCGGGCGAGAAGCTCCGGATCGTCGCCTCGAAGGTGGCGTCGTCCGGGATGATGTTGCGCCGCGTGCCCGCGTGAAACACGCCGACGGTGACCACGACCGGGTCGAACACGTCGAACCGTCGCGTGACCAGGGTCTGCAGCGCGGTCACCATCTCGCACGCCACGGGCACCGGATCGAGTGCCTGGGACGGGCGCGAGCCGTGCCCGCCCGCGCCGACGACACGCACGAACAGGCCGTCGGAGGCCGCCATCAGCGGCCCGGGGCGGGAGGTGAACATGCCGTTGGGGATCGTCGACGACGTGACGTGGATGCCGAACGCCGCGTCGACCGGCCGGCCCGCGGCTTCGAGCACGCCTTCTTCGATCATGTGGCCCGCCCCGTCCCAGCCTTCTTCGCCGGGCTGGAACATGAACACGACATCGCCCGCCAGGCGGTCGCGGTGCCGCGACAGCAGGCGCGCCGCCCCGGCGAGTCCGGCGGTGTGCAGGTCGTGGCCGCATGCGTGCATCATGCCCTCGTGCCGCGACGTGTAGTCCACGCCGGTCGCCTCGGTGACCGGCAGTGCGTCCATGTCGCCGCGCAGCAACACGACCTCGCCGTTCCCGCCCTGACCGCGCAGCACGGCGGTGACCGACGTCAGATCCTTGCCGGTCGAGACCTCGAGCGGCAGCCCGTCGAGCGCTTCGAGCACCTTCTCCTGCGTCCGCGGCAGCTGCAGGCCGACTTCGGGAATCTGGTGCAGTTCCCTGCGCAGCTGTATCAGGTCGCCGGCGAGGGCCGTGGCCTCTTCCCGCAGATCCATCCGTCTCCTCCCGTAGGCTTGAGCTCCGATATTGCGGTAACCGGGCACCGCAACACGGCGGATGCGAGGATTCCGTCATCAAACGGCGACTGAGACGAGAGATCGATCATGCTGACCGAAACCGACCTCAGTTTGGTGAACGTGTTGCAGGTCGGCCCGCGCGCCCCGTGGTCGCTCGTCGGCGAGACGCTCGGCATCGGCCCGGTGACCGCGGCCCGGCGCTGGGCACAACTGGTCAGCGACGGCAAGGCCTGGCTTTCGGCCTATCCGGCCGGCAGCGTCGCCTCCCGCCTCGCGATCGCGTTCGTGCAGATCGACTGCGCACCGGGCAAACCGCTCGAAGTGGGCGCGGCGCTCGCGGCCGACCCCCACATTCCCACGGTCGACTACGTCGCCGGCCCGTGCGATCTGCTCGTCCATGTCGTCGCGCCCGATCTGCGCGGGCTGACGGACTACGTGGTGCACCGGCTCGCGGCCCTGCCCGGTGTCGCGGGCACGCGAACGCTCGTCTCCGCGCGGATGTTCAGCGAGGGCAGTCGCTGGCAGGTACATGCGATCTCGCCGCGCCAACGGGAAACTCTCGCAGTACGGGCGAAACAGCCGCCCGCACCAGTGCGCTTCGACGAACTGGACCGCCATTTGATCCTGCTGCTCGGTGAGGACGGGCGAATGTCCTGCTCGACGATCGCCTCGCGGCTGGGCGTCAGCACGAGCACGGCCCGGCGCAGGGTGGACGCCGCGCTCGCGGGCGGCGCGGTGCGGCTGCGGTGCGAGCTCGCCCGGTCGCTTTCTCCCGCCCCGGTGACCACCACGATGTGGTTGCGCGTGCCACCGGACCGGCTGGAGTCCACTGCCCGTTCGCTCGCGACGCTGCCCGAGGTCCGCATGTGCGCGGCGATCAGCGGGCCGGCCAACCTTCTCGTGGTCGGCTGGGTACGCGGACCTGCGGACGGGGTCGCACTGGAGAGCTCACTGGTCACGAAGCTGCCCTGGGTCGACATCATCGACCGCGCGGTCACCCTGCGCACGGTCAAACTGATGGGCGCGCTCCTCGACGAGTCCGGGCATGCCCGTTCCCATGTCCCGCTGGACTTCTGGGCGCCGGTGTTGCCCAGGCTCATGGCCGACCGGTGATCGTGCGGACCAGCCCAGCCCAGCCCAGCGCTGTGCCGCCCAGCCCCGCCCAGACCCGCGCCGCGCCGCCCCGCGCCACGCCACGCCGCGCTCCGGTGTCGGCGGGTGGCCGGGGAATCGGCCGGGCACTCGCTCCTGACCAATTCCCCGGCTCCGCCGCACCCGTTACCGATGCCATTCTCGAGGCCGGGGACCATGCGGCTGCAGCTCGTCTGCTGTCGCGGCCTCGCCGACAGCCGGCTAGCAGAACTCGCATGGACTCCTCGAGATGGCACGCGGCACCCGGATGGAGTGGCGCGCCAGCGGTTCTGTCGACAGTGGACTCTCGCCCGCGCCCACGGGCGCACGGCACGGCCCAGCTCTTAGGTCAATCACACCACCTCCATGTCGTTCCGAAGCTCGTTCAGACGGCGCTTCCCCATCCGGCGTTTGTCCACAAGCGAACGGCGCGACGGGTCGCCTTCGCCGCGAACTCGGCGGGTCATGCCGGCCACGGCCAGCATGTGGGGCACCGAACACGACCTGACGTCGGCGCGACGGGTACACACGCGGCACCACACTCAGCAAGCCCGAAAACACGTCCCCGCGCGCGCAATCGGGAAGTGTTGACGTGCTTCACCTTGTGCACGAGGTGCTGCGAGAAGACGCCGGGCCAGGCCAGCCCGGGTTCAGCGCACGAGTGCCGCGCGTCCACGGGCACGCGTCAGCCGCCCTGGCGGCCCGCAATCGTTCTTGCTGCGGGCTCTTCCGCCGCCCGCGGCTGGTTCGAGCCCGTCGCGAGCCGCGCCGACCATGGCGACAACAGATGCGGATATCATGAGTCCTCCACTCAGGATCACAGAATTCGTTGGTGCACCGGGATTTTCGGGGAAGATCGCCGATCTCGGCGCCCCGCACATGCCACCACTGTAATCGAACGGACGTTCCCGCGCATCTCCCGAATTGGTTATTTACCGATCCCGCCGGACGCGCTATGGTGATCAGAGCCAGTCGTCAGGGTCGGCCCACGTGAGCAGTCCGCCGAGATCCGCTCGCAAGGGTTCGGTTGCGGCGTAACGGCCTTGATAGAACAGAAGCGGGCGGGCGGTCGAGGGTTCGCCCAGCGCGGTCACCCGGCCCACGGCCATGAAGTGGTCACCCGCCTCGTGCACCGCTTCCAGCTCACAGTCGATCCACGTCAGCGCGCCGGCCAGGACGGGCGAGCCGGAAGGGGCATGGGTCCAGTCCACGGAGCCGAACTTTTCGGCGCCGCGGGCGCCGAAAGTCGCGCACACCTCGCGCTGTTCCTCGGCGAGGACGTTCACGGCGAACCGGCCGGCCTCCCGGATGACCGGCCAGGTCCTCGAATGCTTGCCGGGGCAGAACAGGACCAGTGGCGGGTCCAGCGACAGCGCGGCGAACGACTGGCACGCGAAGCCAGCGGGATTCACGCCGTCGTGCGCGGTCACGACCGTGATGCCGGTACAGAAATGCCCGAGCACGGTACGGAACCGCGCATGGTCGACCGCCTCGACGGTCACTGCATGCCCACGCTGAAATCGTGACCCCAGAGGCTGACCGCCGTGCTCTCGCGCGCGACCCAGCGGCCGTCGTCGACCTGGCGGCCTTCACAACCGAATTCCACGTCGAACCCACCAGGAGTCTTCATGTAGAACGACAGCATCAGATCGTTGACGTGCCGCCCGAGCGTCGCTGACATGGGCACCTTGCGGCGCTTCGCGCGGTCCAGGCACAGCCCCACATCGTCGCTGTTCTCGACCTCGACCATCAGGTGCACGATGCCGCTGGGTGTCGGCATCGGCAGGAAGGCGAGGCTGTGATGCCGGGGGTTGCACCCGAAGAAACGCAACCATGCAGGCGAGCCGTCGGCCGGGCGGCCGACCATCTGCGGAGGGAGACGCATCGAATCACGCAACCGGAAGCCGAGCACGTCCCGGTAGAAACGCAGGGAAGCGTCATCGTCGTGAGTGGACAGCACGACGTGGCCGAGGCCCTGTTCCTCCGTGACGAACTTGTGCCCGTAAGGGCTCACCACGCGACGGTGCTCGAGAGCGACGCCGTGGAACACCTCGAGAGTGTTCCCCGACGGATCCTCGAAGATGATCAACTCTGCGACCAGACGGTCGGCCAGCTGTTCGGCCGTGCCCTCCTTGTAGGGCACTTCATGCGACTCGAGGCTGGCCCGCACTTCGGCCAGCTCCGCGGCGTTGGCGACCTCCCAGCCCGCCTGGGCCAGCCGGTCGGCCTCGCCGGGGACGATCACCAGACGGGCCGGGAAGTCGTCCATGCGGAGATACAGGGCGTTGGGGTCGGCCCCCTTCCCCTCGACCATGCCGAGCACTTTCAGCCCGTACTCCCGCCACTTGTCCATGTCAGTGGCTTCGATCCGGAGGTATCCCAATGACCTGATACCCATCATGAGCTCCCGAGGAAATCGAGGGTCAGCCGATTGAACTCGTCGAACTTCTCCAGCTGGGCCCAGTGTCCACACTGGCCGAACACGTGCAGCTGCGCGCGCGGGATCATCTTCAGCGCGACGAGGGCGCCGTCGAGTGGATTCACCCGGTCCTCTCGGCCCCAGACCAGGAGCACGCGCTGGCGCAGGCGATGGGCGTCCCGCCACAACATGCCCTGTTCGAACGTGTCCGGGTGCATGAACGAAGTGCCCATCGCACGCATCGCGGCCAACGAATCCGGGGTGCTGGCCGCGGCGAACCGCTCTTCGACGAGTTCTTCGGTGATCAGCGACTGGTCGTGGACCATCACGCGCAGGAAGGCCTCGAGCTTTTCCTTGCTGGGCCCGGGCGGGGCGGCGAACCTGCCGAGGTTCTTGACGCCTTCGGTCGGATCGGGCGCGAACACGTTGACGCTGAGGCCTCCGGGGCCCATGAGCACGAGCCGGCCGGCTCGGCCCGGATGGTCCAGGGCGAGTCGCACGGCGGTGCCGCCGCCGAGTGAGTTCCCTACCAGGTGCGCCTTCTCGATGTCGAGGCGGTCCAGCAGGCCGACCACCGCCCGCGCGCTGTGCGTGAAGTACTGGGGATGTTCCGTCGGCTTGTCCGACCGGCCGAACCCGGGCTGGTCAACGGCGATCGTGCGGTATGTCTTGGCGAACACGGGGATGTTGCGCGCGAAGTTGCTCCACGCGGAGGCACCGGGGCCGCCGCCGTGCAGCAGCACGACCGTCTCGGAATGGTCGGCGCCGGACTCGTGGTAGTGCAGCCGCAGTCCCTCGCGGACCTCGATGTACTTGCCCTCGGTCATGTCATCACACCATCGCGTTTTCGACCGGCAGGCCGAACTCGCCCGTGCCGAACATGGTGTAGGCGCGCTCGGGATCGTTGGCGGCGTGCACACGCCCCGCATGGGCGTCACGCCAGAACCGCTGGATCGGTGTGCCCACTTTGAGCGCTCGGCCGCCCGAGTTCTCGAAGAGCCGGTCGACGGCCGCGATCGCCCGCTCGGTGCCGCGAACCTGGTCTCGCCGCACTCGCAGCCGGGTGGCCAGCGGGAGCTTCTCGCCCTGACACGCGAGCTGATAGAGCTCATCGATGTTGTGGGTCAGCTGGAGCCAGGCCGCGTCGATCTCGCTGGACGCCTCGGCGATGCGCACCCTCGTGAACGGGTCCTCTTTGGACTGTTCGCCGGCGTAGGCGGCGCGGACGCGCCGGCGCTGATGCTCGACGTGGGCTTCGTAGGCGCCCTGGGCCATCCCGATGATCGGCGCGGTGATCGTCGACGGATGTACCGAACCGTACGGGAGCCTGTACAGCGGCCCAGGGTTGACCTCTTGACCCGGAGTCCTGCATTTCGAGGTCAGCTGGAAGCTCAGCGCGCGGTGCTGGGGAACGAAGACATCCTCGACGAGGATGTCGTTGCTCCCGGTACCCCGCAAACCGACCGTGTCCCACACGTCGATGATCCGGTAGTCCGCGATGGGAAGGAGGTAGGTGCAGAAGTCGACGGGCTTGTCACCGGCGAAAGCCGGTGCGCCGAGCAGCACCCAGGTGGCGTGATCACACCCGGACGAGAAGCTCCAGCGCCCCGAAAGCCGGTAGCCGCCGTCCACGACCGTGGCCTTGCCCATGGGGGCATAAGACGAGGAGATGCGGACGTCGAAGTCCTCACTCCAGACGTCTTCCTGTGCCTGCGCCTCGAACAGCGCCAGATGCCACGGGTGCACCCCCAGGATCGAGGCGACCCAGCCGGTCGAGCCGCATGCGCTCGCGATCATCTTGACCGCGGTGTAGAAGGTCACCGGGTCGGCTTCGTACCCACCGTAGGTCCTGGGCTGCAGAAGCTTGAAGAATCCCGTTTCCTGCAACGATTTGATCGACTCGTCGGGGATACGGCGGGTGTCTTCGGTTTCCTGAGCCCGCTCCCGCAGAACCGGCAGGAGTTCAGCGACTCCGGCGATCACTCCTTGCGCGTCCCGCTCGCTCATCGGCGTTGCCCCGTCCTCGTCAGACCTGCGTTCTCGTCGCCAAGACTAGAACACGTTCTCGTTTTTGTCATCATTCCGCCCGACCGAGACACCCGCTCGTCGCCCTGAGAACACACAATCAGCCAAGGAGAGGCCACTGACGTAGGAACTGGAACAGATTCCCACCGCGGAGCGGCCGGCGGCGTAGAGACCGGGAACCAGGCCGCCGTCCTCGCCGCGCACCTGACCGGTCGCCTCGTCGACGGCAAGCCCGCCGAGCGTGAGCATCGGGCACGGGAAACTCAGGCTGGGTTTGATCGAAATGTCCAGCAGCGAATACGGCGGCGTGCGAAGTGCCTGCACGTATTCGCTCGGCTTTCCGGCGGGATCCGCGGCGCCGGAAGCCGCAGCGGCGTTGTAGGCGTCAACGGTCGCCTGAAGCCCCGCCGGGTCCATGCCGACCCGTTTCGCCACCTCGGCAAGCGAGGATCCGGTGACGCGACCGCGTCGCAGCATGTACAGCGCTTGGAGCCATTGGAACCACTGGGCTTCCCCGCGGGCGGATCGTTTCGCTGTGGCGACGATCTCCTCGTCGACCAGCAGCCAGCCTTTGGCGTCGTGGCGGAGGATCAATGCTTCGCCGACGGCAGCGCCGTAGCGCGACTCATCGATGACACGCCCTCCGTTGCCGTCGACGATCAGGCCCCGGACGAAAGCGCTGGGCGGGGTCACGAAACGCCAGGCGGTCACCCGGTCCAGGAAACCTGTCGCCCCGCCGGCGGCCACACCGAGGCGGATACCCGAACCGTCGTCGGCGGAGGTACCGAGAGCGAGGCCGCCACGATAGGCAGGCGCATGCTCACGGACCATCGGACGGTTCGCGATGAAACCACCTGCCGAGATCACCACTCCGTTGCGGGCGACGAACTCCGCCTCACGGGCGTAGCGCCGTTCGAGTCGCTCCGCCTGGCGGTACAACGTTTTGCGCACCATGGGCACGTAGATTCCCGGCTTCGCCGAGTAGCGCCCCAGCAGCCTATGCGTCCGGCGGACCCACTTCGGCGCGTCGCGCAGCGTCCGCACCCGCACCCCGGCGATCGCGCCCGTCGCGTCCGTGATCAACTCGGTCGCCCGCGTTCCGGGCAGCACCTGCACGCCCCTGCGGCGCGCGGCCACGGACAGGCGCGCGAACAGCAGCTTGCCCGATGTCCCGGGACCACGTACCCGGTGCCCGCGCGCGGCCGGCTTCGCGATCTCACGGAAGCCACCGGCCGTCTCACTGCCCGAGTGATACAGGTAGTAGTCGTCGTTTGGATACGACGTCTTGTATGGGCACAGACTGCCCTCGAAGGGCACACCGTTGTGCTCGAGCCAGCCGATCATGTCCGAACTGCCCTCGCAGAACCGGCGAAGCGTCTCCTCGGACACGGCATCGCCGACCTCGAGGCGCAGGTAGTCGTACATCGCGTCCACGGAGTCGTCCACCCCGGCCGCCCGCTGGTGCTCGGTGCCGCCGCCCGCGTAGACGACGCCTCCGCTCAGCGCGCTCGCCCCGCCGCCCGCGAACCGGTCGAGTACGAGCACGGAGGCGCCCGCGTCGGCGGCCTCGATCGCCGCGCACGCGCCGGCCGCGCCGAAACCGATCACAATGACATCCACAGGTGCGCCCACCTTGCCCACCCTAGAACTGAAACACGTTCTCGTCTATGGTGACCACGGAGGCTTCGAGCAGGCACGCGTTCGAGTGCAACGCGTTTCACTCCGGAGGTGACATGACCGGCGAACGCGGCGAACGCACGCCCGGCGAAACGGGCGGAACAGTGAGCGCCACGGACGAGGCCCACGACGTCGTCGTCGTGGGGAGCGGGGCCGCCGGCATGACCGCCGCCCTCGCGGCGAGGCGGCTCGGGCTGCGGGTCGTCGTGCTCGAGAAGGCGGCCAAGTTCGGCGGGTCGACGGCCCGGTCGGGCGGCGGTGTCTGGATCCCCGGCAACGAAGCCCTGCCCGACGACGGCGACACGCCCGAGCAGGCTCGTGCGTACCTCGAGGCCATCGTCGGCGACGTCGTTCCCGCCGAACTGCGGGACGCGTTCCTCGACTACGGCCCGGAGGTCGTCGCCTTCGTCCAGCATGAGACGCCGCTGCGCTTCCAGTGGGTGCCGGGCTACTCGGACTACCACCCCGAGGCGCCCGGTGGGCGCGCGGCCGGCCGCTCGATGGAGCCCAAGCCGTTCGACGGGCATGTTCTCGGGGACGAACTCGCCCGCCTCGAACCGCCGTACAGCGCCTCGCCCCTGGGCGTGCCCATCACGCAGGCCGACTACCGCTGGCTGAGCCTCATCGCGCGGCATCCGCGGGGCGTCGCCCGCCTGTTCGGCCTCGGCACGCGGTGGCTCGCGGGGCGGCTCACGGGCAAGCACCTGCTCGCCATGGGGCAGGCCCTCGCGGCGGGGCTGCGCGCCGGTCTCCAGCAGGCCGGGGTCACCGTCCGGCTGGACACGCCACTCGTCGACCTCGTCACCGAGAACGACCGGGTCACGGGCGTGGTCACCACGAACGGCGAAGTCATCCACGCGAGGCGAGGGGTGATCCTCGCCGCCGGCGGCTTCGAGCGCAACGAGGAGATGCGCACCAAGTACCAGCGCCAGCCCATCGGCACCGCCTGGACCGTGGGCGCGGCGGCCAACACCGGCGACGGCATCACCGCCGGGATGAAACTCGGCGCCGCCGTCGATCTGATGGACGACGCCTGGTGGGGCCCGACGATCCCGCTCACCGGCGGCCCCTGGTTCGCCCTCGCCGAGCGGTCGCGGCCCGGATGCCTGATGGTCGACGGGCGGGGCGAGCGGTTCGTCAACGAGTCCGCGCCCTACGTCGAGGCGGTGCACGCGATGTACGGCCCCGGCGACGGACCGGGCGAGCACATCCCCACCTGGCTGGTGTTCGACCAGCGCTACCGCAACCGCTACATGTTCACCGGGATCGGCCCTCGCCAGCCGCTGCCCGGACGCTGGTTCAAGGCCGGGATCGCCGCCAAGGCCGGGAGCCTCGGCAAGCTCGCGGAGCGCATCGGCGTGCCGGCCGAAGCGCTCGAGAAGACTGTCGACCGGTTCAACGGCTTCGCGCGGGCGGGCGTCGACGAGGACTTTCAGCGCGGGCAGAGCGCGTACGACCACTACTACGGCGACCCGCGCAACCGGCCCAACCCGAGCCTCGGCCCACTGGACCGCGCCCCGTTCTACGCGGTCAAGATCGTGCCCGGCGACCTGGGCACGAAGGGCGGCCTGCGCATCGACACGCACGCCCGCGTCCTGCGCGAGGACGGTTCCGTGATCGCCGGGCTTTACGCCGCCGGGAACACGAGCGCGGCGGTGATGGGCCACACCTACGCCGGCCCGGGCGCCACGATCGGGCCGGCGATGGTCTTCGGCTACCTTGCGGCCACCCACCTGGCCGCCCAGAATCGCACCGGAGGTCGACGATGACAGAAGTCCGCACGATCGACGCGGGAGCCCCGCCCGAACGCTTCGCCCGTGGCTGGCACTGCCTGGGCCTCGCCGACTCGTTCAAGGACGGCAAACCGCATGCCGTCAACGCCTTCGGCACCAAACTCGTCGTGTTCCAGGGTGAGGACGGCACGCTCAGCGTCCTCGACGGCTACTGCCGGCATATGGGCGGCGACCTGACCCAGGGCACCGTCAAGGGCAACGAGATCGCCTGCCCGTTCCACGACTGGCGCTGGGGCGGCAACGGCAAGTGCGTCTCGATCCCTTACGCCAAAAGGGTTCCGCTCCGCGCGCGGACCCGCTCATGGCGCACGCTCGAAGAGAACAAGCAGCTGTTCGTGTGGCACGATCCGCAGGGCAACCCGCCGCCCGAGAACGTCGTGATCCCGCGGATCGACGCGGTCTTCACCGGCGAGTGGAGCAACTGGACCTGGGATTCGGTGCTCATCGAGGGCTCGAACTGCCGCGAGATCATCGACAATATGGTCGACATGGCCCATTTCTTCTATATCCACTACGCGTTCCCGACCTACTTCAAGAACGTGTTCGAGGGCCATATCGCGACGCAGTACCTCAACACCAAGGGCCGCCCCGACATGGGCGTCGCCTCGAACTACGGCGGCGAAGAGAATCTGCTGCGTTCCGAGGCCTCGTACTTCGGACCGTCGTACATGATCAACAAGCATGTCCAGACGTTCAAGGGCTTCGAGATCGAGGACGTGCTGATCAACTGCCACTACCCGGTCACGCCGAACTCGTTCGTGCTGCAGTGGGGCGTCAGCGTCAAGAAGCCGCCCGGGGTCAGCGACGAGCACGCGGACAAGATCGCCGCGAAGTTCGCCAAAGGCGTCGGCGTCGGGTTCCGGCAGGACGTGGAGATCTGGAAGAACAAGACGCGCATCGACAATCCCTTGCTGTGCGAGGAAGACGGGCCCGTGTACCAGCTGCGCCGCTGGTACGACCAGTTCTATGTGGACGTCGAGGACGTCACCGACGACATGACGCGCCGCTTCGAGTTCGAAGTGGACACCACGAAGGCGAACGAGGCGTGGGCGCAGGAGGTGGCCGAGAACCTGGCCCGCCAGCAGGAAGAGGTGTCGACGTGACGACCACCGAGCGCACCGAGTTCCTCTCCGGCGGCCTGCGCCCGCACACCTGCTCGGCCTGCGGGAACCGCGTCCTGGTCAAGAAGAACAGCTGGAAGCACACGAGCATCCAGTGGACCACCGCCGCCGCCGCGAGCTGCCCGGTGTTCGCCGAGCAGGTCGGGGCCGGCGAGAGCACGGCGCTGCTCGACACGTGCGAAAAGCTGGACGTGAGCATCGCCGAATCGGTGCGCGACGGGGATTTCGGGGTACTGGATGCCTGAGATCCACACCCTGACCGTCGCCGAGGTCATCGCCGAAACCGCCGACGCCCGCTCGGTCGTGTTCGAACTGAAGCCGGAGCAGGCCGAGGCCTTCCGTTACCGCCCGGGGCAGTTCCTCACGCTGCGGATCGGCACGGCGGCCCGGTGCTACTCGCTGTCGAGCGCACCGCACGAGGGCACCCGGCTCAAGGTCACGGTGAAGCGGACCGAAGGCGGCTACGGGTCGAACTGGATCTGCGACAACATCCGGTCCGGGGCGACCGTGGACGTCCTCCCGCCCGCCGGGATCTTCACCCCGGCGGATTTCGACGAGAACCTGCTGCTGTTCGCGGGCGGCAGCGGGATCACCCCGGTCATGTCGATCCTGAAAACCGCCCTGCGCCAGGGAGGCGGACGAATCGTGCTGATCTACGCCAACCGCGACGAACGGTCGGTGATCTTCCGCGAGGAACTGGCCGCGCTCGCGAAGGAGCGCCCAGAACGGCTCGTGGTGCTGCACTGGCTCGAATCCGTGCAAGGCCTGCCCAGCCAGGACCAACTCCAGACGCTGGCCAGGCCGTTCACCGGGTTCGAGGCCTTCGTCTGTGGACCGGCGCCGTTCATGTCGACCACGAAGGGTGCGCTCAAGGATCTCGGCTGGAGCAGGAAGCGGCTCCACCTGGAGAAGTTCGTCTCGCTCGGCGGCAACCCGTTCGCCACCGCACCGCCCGAACCAGACTGCGGCGAGACCACCGGACTGCGCGTCGACCTGGACGGCGAGCAACACGAGTTCGCCTGGCCTCGCCAGCAGAAACTTCTCGACTTCCTGCTGGACAAGGGCCTCGACGCGCCCTATTCCTGTCGCGAGGGCCAGTGCAGCGCTTGCGCGTGCCGGATCGTCTCCGGCGAGGTGAAGATGCTGAACAACGAGATCCTGGACTCGGACGACATCGCCGAAGGTATCGTGCTGGCCTGCCAGTCCGTTCCGCTGACCGACGACGTGTCGGTCAGCTACGAGTAGGAGCCCCGCGTGCCCATCGACCCCGAACGCGCCATCGGCGCCGACCTCGGCGAGGTGACCTTCGCCTGGACACCGTCCGATGTGCTCCTGTACCACCTCGCGCTCGGCGCCGGCTCGAACCCGGTGGACCCGAAGGAGCTGCGCTACGCCTACGAGCGGGAGCTGCGGGTCCTGCCGACCTTCGCGACCGTCGCGGCGAACCTGCGGACCTTCGAGCCGCCGGCCGTCAGGATGCCGGGCGTCGACATCGACCTGGCGAAGGTCGTACACGGCACGCAGGCCGTCACCGTGCACCGGCCGATCCCGGTCGAAGGCAAGGCTGTCGCCCGCACCCGTATCGTGGACGTGCAAGACAAGGGCAAGGCGGCCGTCGTCCTCAACGAGACAACGGTGCACGACGCCGATGGTAATCCACTGTGGACAGCGCAGTCGAGCATCTTCGCCCGCGGTGAAGGCGGCTTCGGCGGCAAGCGCGGCACCTCCGACAAGATCGAGCTGCCCGGCCGCGAGCCGGACGAGACGATCATCACGGCGACGCTGCCGCAGCAGGCACTGCTCTACCGGCTGTGCGGTGACCGGAACCCGCTGCACGCCGACCCGGAGTTCGCCCGCGCCGCCGGGTTCGACGTGCCGATCCTGCACGGCCTGTGCACCTACGGCATTGTGGCGAAGGCCGTGACCGACGCGATGCTCGACGCCGACGTCACGCGGGTGAAGTCGTTCTCGGCGCGGTTCGCGGGCATCGTGCTGCCGGGCGAGACGCTGCGGACCCAGGTGTGGCAGGACGGTTCGCGCCTGCTGGTCCGGACGTCCACTGTGGAACGTGACGCTCCGGCGCTGTCGGACGCGGTGCTCACGACGGCGTGAAAGCCGAACTCGCGCGCGGCGAAAGCCCGACTCGCGGGTTAGGGGGCGGCGAGGATGAGGGCGCTGGTGGGGACGCCGGTGCCGGCGGTGACCAGGACGTGGGAAACGTCGCGGACCTGGTTGACCGCGGTGCCGCGCACCTGCCGGACCGCTTCGGCGATGCCGTTCATGCCGTGCACGTACGCCTCGCCGAGCTGGCCGCCGTGCGGGTTGAGCGGCAGCGAGCCCTCCAGCGTCAGTGTGTCGCCCGCGATGAACCCGGGCGCCTCGCCCCGCCCGCAAAAACCCAGCTCTTCCAACTGCATCAGCACATACGGGGTGAAATGGTCGTACAGCACCGCGACGTCGACATCCGCCGGACGCAGGCCTGACTGGGCCCACAGTTGCCGCCCGACGACGCCCATCTCGGGCAGCGCAGCGAGTTCGTCCCGGTAGTAGCTGGTCATGACGTACTGGTCCGGTCCGCTGCCCTGGGCGGCGGCCGTCACCACGGCCGGCGGGTTCGGCAGGTCGCGCGCCCGCTCCAGGCTGGTCACGACCAGCGCGACCGCGCCGTCGGTCTCCTGGCAGCAGTCCAGCAGGTGCAACGGCTCGGCGATCCAGCGCGAAGCCTGATGCTCCGCCAGCGTGATCGGCTTGCCGTAGAACCACGCGGCCGGGTTCGTCGCCGCGTGCTCGCGGTCCACCACCGCCACACGGCCGAAGTCCTCGCTCGTCGCGCCGTACTCGTGCAGGTACCGCTGCGCCACCATGGCCACCGTCGCGGCCGGGGTGCCCAGGCCCATCGGGTAGTGGAAGCTGTTGTCCACTCCGGACGAGTTGACCTGCCCCGCCGCGGCGCTCGACACCTGGCCGAACCGCATCCCGGACCGCTCGTTGAACGCGCGGTAGGCCACCACGACGTCCGCGACCCCGGTCGCCACCGCCATCGCCGCCTGCTGGACCGTCGCGGCCGCCGCTCCCCCGCCGTAGTGGATGCGGCTGAAGAACGTCAGTTCCTCGATGCCCAGTTCGCGTGCGACCGCGACCTCGGCGTTGGAGTCCATGGTGAACGAGACGAGTCCGTCCACATCGGACGGATAAAGTCCGGCGTCCGCCAGTGCCGCCTGCACCGCCTCCGCGGCCAGCCGCAGCTCGCTGCGCCCGGAGTCCTTGGAGAACTCGGTCGCGCCGATCCCCGCGATCGCCGCCGCGCCCGACAGCTTCACGACACACCTCCGACCGTCACCGTGCCCGCGATGTGCTCGCCCAGATTTCCCTTACCGGTCACGTGAACCGTCACCTCGTCGCCGTCCTGCGCGATCACCTCGCCGGTCAGCACGAGCGTGTCGTAGGCGTAGCACGGCACCCCGAGCTTGATCTTGATCGAGCGCACGAACGCCTCCGGCCCCGCCCAGTCGGTCACGAACCGCTGCACGAGACCGGTGTCGGTGAGGATGTTGACGAAGATGTCCTGCGAGCCACGGGCGATCGCCGCGTCGCGGTCGTGGTGCACGTCCTGGAAATCGCGCGTCGCGATCGCCGAGCTGATCACGAACGTCGGGGTGACGTCGATCCGCAGCGGCGGCAGTTCGATGCCGATCACGCGATCACCCGCCACGCGGGGAGCGTCAGTTCCTCGTCGACCTTCACGAACGCCGCCTCGACCGGCTGTCCTATTTCGACGGTGGTCACCTCCAGCACCTCACCGAGCATGCGCACCCCCTCCTCCAGTTCGACCAGCGCGATCACGAACGGGAGCTGCTTGCCGGGCACGGCCGGGCGGTGGTGCACGATGTAGCTGTACACCGTGCCACGGCCGCTCGCGACCACCCAGTCCGGTTTCGCGTCGAGATCCCCGTCCGGCGGCATGGGCCCGGGCGGATGCCGCAGCTTGTCGCCCCAGCGCTGGATCCGCAGCTCCCCGGCCTTCGTGCCGTCCCAGAAGAACTCGGTGTCCTTGCTGATCACCGGCCGCAGCACGCCGGTCTGCGCGGGCTTCGGCGTGAACTTGAGCACCCGGAACAGCATGTCCGCGACCACCTCGTCGCCCACGTACCAGGTGGTCGTCGTGGTCACGAAGTACCCTTCGCCGAGCGCCGTCCTTTTCGGACCGACGACACCCTCGAGCTTCGTGGTCGACGCGACGCGTTCGCCGTGCTGCAGCAGCCGCCGGTAGCTCTGCTCGGAGTTCGTCGCCACGATGGAGGTGTACCCGGCCTCGTCGAGAACGGCGAGGATCGCGCCCAGCGGGTCGTCGTCCGCGCGCTGCCCGTGCAGACCGCCCATCGTCCACACCTGGGCCATCGCGGCCGGTGCCACGCCTTCGGCCGCGTAGCGCGGATTCTCGTCGCCGAGTGCCTCGAGCCAGTTGTTGATCATCGCCGGGTTCACCGGATCACGGGCCAGTCGTGGTTTGGACTCGCCCCGCGCGGCGATACGGGCCGCGGCTTCTTCGATCGTCATCGTGGCACCCTCGGCAATCCCAGTCCCATCATCGCGATCAGCTCGCGCTGGATCTCGTTCACCCCGCCGCCGAAGGTCAGCACGAGGTTGCGGCGGGCCAGCACATCGAGCCATCCGGCCAGCTCCGCGGTCTCGGGGTCGGTGAGATCTCCGTGGCGCGCAACGACTTCTTCGAGCAGCCGGCCGATGCGCTGGATGCGCTCGGACCCGAACACCTTCGTCGCCGACGCGTCCGCCACGTTCACCGGCTGCGTCACCGCGACCTGCCAGTTGAGCAGTTCGTTGATCCGCACCGTCGCCTCCGTCTCCCGCAGCGCGGTGCGCACGTCGGGGACATCGAGCAGGCCGCGCGCCGACGCCCAGGCGTGCACCCGGTCGTGCAGCCCGCCGACGCGCCCGCTCGGGCCGAGCATCACGCGCTCGTGGTTGAGCTGCGTGGTGATCAGCTTCCAGCCGCGGTTCTCCTCGCCGACGAGCATGTCCGCCGGGACCCGCACGTCGGAGTAGTAGGTCGCGTTGACGTGGTGCGCGCCGTCGCAGGTGATGATCGGCGTCCACGAGTACCCGGGGTCGCTGGTGTCGACGATGAGGATCGAAATCCCCTTGTGCTTCGGCGCCGCGGGATCGGTGCGCACGGCGAGCCAGATGTAGTCCGCGTCGTGCCCGCCCGTCGTGAAGATCTTCTGCCCGTTGACCACGTACGTGTCTCCGTCACGAACGGCGGTCGTGCGCAGCGAAGCCAGGTCCGTGCCCGCGTCCGGCTCGGTGTATCCGATCGCGAAATGCACGTCACCGGCCAGAATCCGGGGCAGGAATTCCTTCTTCTGCGCTTCGGTGCCGTACTGCTGCAGCGTCGGGCCGACGGTCTGCAGCGTCACCGAGGGCAGCTGAACGTCCGCGCGCGCGGCCTCGTCGGCGAAGATGTGCTGTTCGAGATCGCCGAACCCGCGCCCGCCGTACTCCTTCGGCCAGCCGACGCCGAGCCAGCCGTCCTGGCCCATCCGCCGCACGATCCGCCGGTACACCTCGCCGTGACGCTCCCGCAGCAACGCCGTGCGCTCCCCGGGCGAAACGAGGTCGGCGAAGTAGCTCCGTAGCTCGGCGCGCAGGCGCTCCTGCCGCGCGGTCAGTTCGATGTACATACGCTCAGCTCCTTGACCATCGCGTAGTACCGGTGCAGCGGGTAGGTGATGTCGACGCCGAGCCCGCCGTGCAGGTGATGGCAGATCGCGAGCGCCTTCGGTGCTTCGCCGGCGAACCAGTACCCGGCGATGTCGAGGTCGGGATACGGGTCACGGCCGCTCGCCAGCCGCCAGATCGCCGAGAGCGCGGCGAGGTGGACCGTGCGGGACGCGATATAGACGTCGGCGATCTGCTGCGCGACCGCTTGGAAGGTGGCCAGTGGGCGGCCGAACTGCTCCCGCTGCCCGACATGCTTCGTGGTCAGCGCGAGTGCTCCGGCCAGCGCGCCGTCGCCCAGCGCGAGCATCCCGGCCAGCGCGTACCGGCGCAGGGTGGCGAGCGCTTCGCCGGACTCCCGGTCACGCACCTGGTTGGCTTCGGTGACCGCGACGCCGTCGAGCCGCATCGTCGTGCCCGCGATGGTGACGCCGTCCGCGCGAGGATCGACCAGGAACACCCCGGCCGTGGTCGGTACGAGTACCCGGGTCGCCGCGGCCAGCGAGGGCACAGACGTCTTCACACCGGTCAGCAGCCACCGGCCGCCGTCCGCGACCGCCCGCGTCGACGGATCCGCGGTCAGCGGCGCGGAGGGCTCGTGGACGGCCGCGGTGACCACGGCTTCGCCGGCCGCGATCTCCGGCAGCAGCTCCGCGCGCTGGTCAGGCGTGCCGAGGCGGTCAAGCGGCAGCAGGCCGAACGCGAGCGTGAGGGCCGGGACCGGCGCGGCGGCACGGCCGAGTTCGGTGAGCAGGACCGCGACCTCGGCCAGGCCCAGCCCGTCCCCGCCCAGTTCGGGCGGCAGCGCCACGCCGAGCAGGCCCGCCTTGCCCAGGGCTCGCCACACCTGCTCGTCGAAGCCGCGCTCACCCGGCGGCCGCTCGAAGTCGATCTCCCGGCCGAGGATCTCGGCGGCGAGGCCCGCGATCTCCCGCTGGGTCTCGTCGAGGATGAAGTCCACACAGGCTCCTCAGACTAAGACTGAAACACGTTCTAGTCTTAGCGGAGCGAAGCCGCTCAGGCAACCCCGGTGGCAGCCTTCTGCAGATCTTTCAGCTCGGCCGCGATCGCGTCGGCTAGTGCCCACAGTTCTGGAACAAGTTCTCGCGCGGCGAGGAGGCCCACGTCGACCCGCCCGGCGTTGGAGATCACCGTGATGTTGAGGCCCGCGCCGTGGAACACCGGACCGAGCGGGTACAGCCCGGTGATCTTCGCGCCGAGCAGGTACAGCGGCATCGGCGGACCCGGCACGTTCGAGATGACCAGGTTGTGCACCACCGGATGGCGCTCGGCCAGGTTCAGCGCTGAATACGCCCGCACGGCGAGACCGAACAGGCGGGGCGCGGCGAACTGCGCCCAGTCCTGCAGCATGTCGGCCTTGATGCTGAAGTGGTGCTCCTTCGACACACGGTTGCTCTCCGCGATCGCGTACACGCGGGCGGCGGGGTCCGCCAGCTGGGTGGGCAGCGACGCGAAGAACGCCGAGAGCTGGTTGCTGCCCTCGTCCTTATCGCTGCGGTCCGCGACCGACACCGGTACCGTCGCCACCAGCGGCTCCGCCGGGAGTTCGCCGCGCTCGTCGAGGTAGCGCCGCAGCCCGCCCGCGCACAGTGCCAGCACGACGTCGTTGACCGTGACCGAGAACGCGTTCTTCACCTTCTTGACCTCGTCGAGGTCGACGCTGGTGTAGGCGACGGTGCGCAAGCCGGTGATCGTGCGGTTGAACGAAGTGCGCGGGGCGGTGAACGGCACCGGCATCCCGGTGCGCTTGAGCGCGCGGGCTATCCAGCGCGAACCCATGCCGAGCAGGTCGGGCAGGAGTTTCGCGATCTCGGCGGGGCGGCGGGCCAGCGACTCGACACTCGTGCGCAGCAGGTCGAGATCGCTCGGCGGCGCCGGGTTCGCCGCGGTTTCGGGCAGGGGCAGCAGTGAATCCGGTTCGAGCCCGCACAGGTACGTGATGAGGTTCGCGCCGCTGACCCCGTCGACGGTCGCGTGATGCATCTTCAGCAGCACCGCCACGCCGTCGCCCGGCAGGCCCTCGACGACGTACATCTCCCACAGCGGGCGCGCGCGATCCAGTGGCTGCCCGGCGAAATGCGCGCACAGCTCGGCAAGGGTTTCCCGGTCGCCAGGACTCGGCACGGCGACCCGGTGCACGTGGCGGTCGACGTCGAAGGACTCGTCCTCGACCCAGACCGGGTGCAGCAGGTTCAGCGGCGAATCGTGCAGTTTCCGGCGGAATTCCGGAATGGCCGCGATCCGTTCGGCCAGCCTTTCCCGGAACGTGGCGAACGAGTATCCGCCGGGCATCGTCGAACCGTCGAGCGTGAGCAGGCCGCACACGTGCAGCACCTGCGAAGGCGTTTCCAGGTACAGGAAACTGGCGTCGAGCCCACTGAGCGGTTGCACATGACCAGGGTACGGCCGCGAATGGCCGATCCGGCCGAAGGCAGGCGGACGCGGTCCCCAACCGACCTGCGCGCAGCCACCCGTTTCCGCCGTGGCTGCCGCCGGATTGGTCACGAACAGCACAGTACGATCGAGGGATGCGACCGCGTTTCGTCACCCGACGGGCGATCCAGCTCGCGCTCACCGCGAACGCGCTGCGGCCGGTGCCGGGCGAGCGCGCCGCGATCCCCGCGTTCTTCGCCGGCTGGCTCACCGGTGAACTGGCGCCGCACCTGCTCGCGCTGACGGCCGCGGACACCGCGTCGCACGTCGCGCGGCACGGCGTCCGCACCCGCGCCGACCGGCTCGGGCTCGCGCTGGCCGGCGCGTCCGCGGTGGGGCTCGGGGCCCTGATCGCCGACGCGCAGCGGGCGCGCGGCCAGGTCGAGCACGCGCTGGCCGACGCGCTGGGCGAGAAGTACGTCCGGGATCTGCGGCGCCCGCCGGACCCGAAGGACCTCGCGACCCCGTGGGGCGAGCTCATGCTGCCGTTCCGGATGCGCGATCCGGACGTAAGCCGCGACCGGAACGTGGCGTACGCGCCGGGCGGGAAGCGGTTCCTCCTGGACATCTACCGCCCGAAGGAGCCCGGCCGGGGCAGGCCCGTGCTGTTGCAGATCCACGGCGGCGCCTGGATGGTCGACAGCAAGGACCACCAGGGCATCCCGCTCATGCTGCACATGACAGGGCGCGGCTGGGTGTGCGTCGCGATCAACTACCCGCTCTCGCCGTCGGCACGCTGGCCGGACCACATCGTCGCGGTCAAGCGCGCGGTCTCGTGGATCCGTGAGCACATCACGGAGCACGGCGGGGATCCGTCCTTCCTCGCCGCCACCGGTGGTTCCGCGGGCGGGCATCTCGCGGCGCTGCTCGCTCACCGCGAACGATCCCGCGCTGCAGCCGGGCTTCGAAGACGTGGACACGACGATCGACGCCTGCGCCCCGCACTACGGCGTCTACGACTTCGCGGCGACGAGCGGCGCGGCCGCCAGCGAACACCGGCTCAAGACCGTGCTGGCGCGGTACGTCGTCGGCAAGGACCCGGTGGCCTACCTCGACGATTACATCGCGGCCTCGCCACTCGACCGGGTCAACGACAAGGCGCCCCCGTTCTTCGTGATCCACGGCGAGCGCGACACGATGGTTCCGGCACGGGAAGCGCGTGAGTTCGTGCGCCGGTTACGCGAGGTTTCGCCCAATCCGGTCGCGTATGCGGAGCTTTCCGGCGCACAGCACGCGTTCGACGTCTTCCCGTCCATCCGCAGCGCGCACGTCGTCCGCGGGGTCGAGCGGTTCCTCGAGTGGAGCTACCTGCGCTCACTGGCCCGATAGCACGTCCAGCGGGCTGCGAGCCCCGGGCGAGACCGGAAGCCAGCCGTGCGCCCCCTGCCGGAACAGGTACCACAGATGGTCCTTTCCCAGCCTCAGCTGGATCTCACCGCGCGTCAGCCTGTTACGCCAGATACGCGTCTCACCCGGCAGATCGGCATCGTCCAATTCGGACCGGGCTTCGTACAGCGCCGCACGCGGAGGCTGCCACGACTCGCGCAGCGCGGCCAGGCCGCCACGTCCTGCCCTGCGCCACGCGGCCACCCATGCCTCGGGTACCTCGGACGACCCGCGCCTGGCCAGGTCCTCCTCACGCGTGAGCGGTGCCGAGTCCCCGCCGGTCAGCAGGTCGAGGGCGCGGACCGCGGCATCGGCGGCGAGGGACGACAGGACCTCCGCTCGCAGTCCCGACCCGGCAGGCGGTTCGCCCAGCGCCGCCGGGTGCCCGGGCTCCGGCGGCGCCGGGGGCCGCGCGGGAAGCGCGGAAGGCTTACGGGCAAAGGCTTCCTTCGGCGTCAGACCGGGTTCCTCGACGACCACCTTCGCCCGGGAACGCCGCGCACGCAGCTGTCCCAGCACCGGCTCACGGCCCCGACCGCGCAGCAGGAACAGCACGAACGGATCCGCGTCCACCTCGTCCGCGACCAGGTAGCACACCGCCGCCGCGTGCTTGCACGGATCCGCGCTGTCCGGGCATGAGCACCGCGGCGTCAGATCCCCCGGCCCGGGCAGCAGATCGACCGCCGCGGCCAGTTCCGGCGGCAGTTCGCCGTCGAGCAGCGCGGCCATGTACCCGACCTGCTGGCCGATCTTGTCCAGCAGCGCCGACCACTCGTCGCCGGAGAACTTCCGGCAGCGCACCTTCACGCGGTACGGCACCGACCGGCTGCCCTGCACGAACGCCCGGACCTCCCCTGCCGTCACGTCGAGCGCGCTCACCCGCCCCTTCCGCGCATACGTCCGCCCGCGCGGCAACCGGTTCGGATCCAGCTTCGCGCGGCCTTCGAGCGCCTCGACCCACGCGCGACCCCACCAGGTCGCGCCGAACGTCCGGCGCGGGCTCACGGCGCCTCACCCAGGCGCACGAGCTCGGTGAGCTCCTCGTCCGACAGTTCGGTCAGCCAGTCCTCACCTGAGCCCACCACGGCCTCGGCCAGGCCGCGCTTGCTCTCGAGCACCGTCGCGATCCGGTCCTCCAGGGTGCCCTCGGCGATCAGCCGGTGCACCTGCACCGGCCTGTCCTGCCCGATCCGGTACGCGCGGTCGGTCGCCTGATCCTCGACGGCCGGGTTCCACCAGCGATCGTAGTGGATGACGTGCGTCGCGCGGGTGAGGTTCAGCCCGACCCCGCCCGCCTTGAGCGACAGCAGGAAGACCGGGACGTCGCCGGACTGGAACCGGCGCACCATGTCCTCGCGCCGGCTCACCGAAGTCGCGCCGGACAGCAGCTCGACGGGCAGCCCGCGCTCGCCCAGCCGCGCGGCCAGTAGCTTGCACAGCTGCACGTACTGGCTGAACACGAGCACGCTGTCGCCTTCGTCGAGGATCACGTCGAGCAGCTCCTCGAAGGCCGCGAGCTTGCCCGAGCGCCCGGTGAGCGGGCCGGTCTGCTTGAGGTACTGCGCCGGATGGTTGCAGATCTGCTTGAGCTCGGTGAGCAGCTTGAGCACCTGCCCGCGCCGCTGCACGCCCTGGGATTCCCTGATCACCGCCAGGTTCTCCCGGACCACCGCTTCGTACAGGGTCGCCTGCTCGGTGGTGAGCGGGACGAACCGGTCGGTCTCGGTCTTGCGGGGCAGCTCGGGCGCGATATCCGGATCGGTCTTGCGGCGGCGCAACAGGAACGGGCGGACGGTCGCGGCGAGCCGCCGGGTGCTCGCCTCGTCCCGGTCCCGCTCCACCGGGCGGGCGATCGTGCGGCGGAAATGCTCCAGCGAGCCCAGCAGCCCGGGCGTCGTCCAGTCCATAATGGACCACAACTCGGTGAGCCGGTTCTCCATCGGGGTGCCGGTGAGCGCGACCCGCGCGGCGGCCGGGATACGGCGGAGTTGCTTCGCCGTCACCGAAAGCGGGTTCTTCACGTGCTGTGCTTCGTCGGCGGCCAGCAGCCCCCAGCCGACCTCGGCCAGCGCCTCGCGATCCCGCCTGAGCACCCCGTACGTCGCGAGCACCACCTCGTCCGGCGCGACCTCGTCCAGATGGCGCCGGCCGCCGTGAAACCTACGCACCGGGGTCGAGGGCGCGAACTTGGCGAACTCGCGTTCCCAGTTGCCCAGCAGCGAAGTCGGGCACAGCACGAGCGTCGGCCCGGCCGCGAGCGAACGGCGGTGCAGGTGCAGTGCGATGAGCTGGATCGTCTTGCCGAGGCCCATGTCGTCGGCGAGGATCCCGCCGAGGCCAAGTTCCGTCATCTCCGCGAGCCAGCCCAGCCCGGCGTGCTGGTACGGCCGCAGCGTCGCCTTCAGGTCGCTCGGGATATCCACTGTGGATGGTCCGAGGCGGATCCGGTCGAGCAGGCCGGACAGCGCCGAGGGCGCGGAGAACTCCAGCCGCTCGCCGTCGACCTCCATCGATCCGGACAGGGCCGCCGCGAGCGCCTCGGCCGCCGTCACCTCGTCGGAAGACCGCCGCCGCAGCCTCGCGAGCATGCCCGGATCCACCCGGACCCACTGCCCGCGCAGGCGCACCATCGGCCGCTTCGCCTCGGCCAGCGCCGAGATCTCGGCGTCGGTCAGGTCCTCGCCGCCGACGGACAGCTGCCAGCGGAACTTCAGCAGATCGGTCATCCGGAACGCGGCCGCGGCCTCGCTGCCCGGCGCCGGCGTCGCGCTCGCCTTCACCCGGATACCGTCGCTGAACATTCCCTTGGGCCACAACACTTCCACGCCCGCCGAGCTCAGGTTGGCACCACCGGGACCGAGCAGCTCCACCAGCTCGTCGTCGGTCAGGATCAGCTCGGCGGGCGCGGCGGCTTCGAGCGCGCGGCCCAGCGGCGCCCACGCCCGCGCGCCGCGCCGTAGCGCGATCAGCAGCTGCGCCTCGACCTGGTCCCCCAGCCGTGCGAGCACCGCGTCCGGGGCGTCCCAGAGCGTGGCCGCGTCGACCACCAGGCTCGGGTCGAGCGCGCTGCGCAGCGCGAGCACCCCGGCGAACTCGGGCTCCTCCTCGCCGCGGATCTCGATCCGTAACTGCAGCTGCGCCCCGCTGGGCTGCTGCGCGGCGAGCCATTCGGCGTCCGCCGCGTCCAGCAGCGTGGGCTCCGGCGCGGCGAACGCCGGACCGCCCGCGACGACCGGGGCCGCCGGGGTACGCACCAGGACGTCGGCCGTGGCGTCCCACAGCGCGCGGACCAGCGTCTCCGGCGAGTGCAGGCGCACCTTTTTCAAGCCCGACAAGGGGAGTGCATGCGCCTCGGGCGGGAGCGCGGCGGCGAGGTCACGCAACAACGTCTCGTCCGCGCCGTCGAGCGGCCCGACGCGCCAGGTGTCCACGCCCCTGGCGGTAGCGGCCGGCAGCACCCGGCCGCGGGCGATGAGCTGCAGTGCCGCGCTGAGGGCCGCCGACCAGGCCGCGATCGCCGTGCCGCTGCCCTCCGGCGCGGACAGCAGCAGCGGGATCGCCTCCCCCAGCGGCAGCACATGGGCGTCCACTTTGGTACGCCCGAAGGACTTTCCCTTCGGCAGCACCAGCTCGACCGGGGTCGGGCCGGCCTGGTCACCCCACAGCGCGAGCACGCCATCGCGCGGCGGGTCCGAGGGCACGAAGATCGCCCGCGTGTCCGGTGTCAGCTCCACGCTCCAACGATAGAGGCGCCCACCGACAGCCAGCCCTTCGCCCGACCATCACCCCTCACGGAGGCGCTCCGCGCCGCGGTGTCAACGGGGCAGCCCCAACAGCCGCTCCGCCGCGACGTTGCGCAGCACCTGAGTCGTCCCGCCCGCGATGCTCAGGCACCGGGTGAGCAGGAACTCGTGCTGCGCCGCGGCGTCGACGACGCCCGCCGGGCCGAGCAGGTCCAGCGCGGCCTCGGCCACCTCCTGCCGGTGCCGCACGCCGACGAGCTTGCGCACGCTCGACTCCGGCCCCGGATCCTGACCCTCGAGCCGCCGCAGCGTCGACCGCAGATCGAGCAGCGAACAGGCGGAGCCGTCGGTCACGAGAGCCCCGAGGTGTTCCAACGTCGCCGCGTCCGGTGAGCGGACCGAGGCCAGCAACGCCTCGACCCCCTCGCCGACGGACGAGCCGCCGCTCATCGCGACCCGCTCGTTGGCGAGCGTCGTGCGCGCGAGGCGCCAGCCGCCGTTGACCTCCCCGACGACGTGGGCGTCGGGAACGAACACGTCGTCGAGGAACACTTCGTTGAACACGGCGTCGCCGGTGATCTCGCGAAGCGGGCGGATCTCGAGCCCGGCAGACCGCATGTCGACAAGGAAATACGTGATCCCTTTGTGCTTCGGCGCGGCCGGATCCGTGCGCGCCAGGCAGATCGCCCAGTCCGCCTCGCGGGCGAGCGAGGTCCACACCTTCTGCCCGGACAGCGACCAGCCACCGTCCACTTTGGTCGCTTTGGTGCGCAGCGAGGCGAGGTCCGAGCCCGCCTCGGGTTCGGAGAACAGCTGGCACCAGACGATCTCGCCCCGCAGCGTGGGCCCGGCGAGGCGTTCGCGCTGTTCAGGTGTGCCGTGTTCGAGGATCGTCGGCACCGCCCACGCGCCGATCACCAGATCCGGGCGCCGCACACCGGCACGAGCCAGCTCCGCGTCGATGACCAGCTGCCGCGCGGGATCCGCGTCGAGCCCGTACGGTCGCGGCCAGTGTGGCATGAGATAGCCCGCCTCGGCCAGCCGCCGGCGCTGCTGGTCCTCGGGCAGCGCGGCGATTTCGGCGACCGCCGCACGCACCTCGGCATCCTCGCCGACCTCCAGCCTCAGCTCGCGCCGCTCACCCGCCAGCGCGAGCTCTGCGACCCGCCGGCGCCAGCGACCGGAACCGCCGAGCAGCTGCCGCAGGGTGACCGCGCGCCGCAGGTACCGGTGGGCCTCGTGTTCCCAGGTGAACCCGATCCCGCCGAGCACCTGGATGCAGTCCTTCGCGTTGTCCACGGCGGCGTCGAGCGCACCGGCCGCCGCCACGGCCGAGGCCAGCGCGTGCTCCCCGCCCGCGCGTGCCGCGTCCCAGGCGAGCGCCGCGGCGACCTCGGACCGGCACAGCATCTCCGCGCACAGCTGCTTGACCGCCTGGAACGAGCCGACTGGCCGGCCGAACTGCTCCCGCACCTTCGCGTACTCGCTCGCCGTGCGCACGCACCAGCCCGCGATCCCAGCGGCTTCGGCGGCGGCGAGGGTCGCGGCCAACTCGAGCACGGGCGGATCGTCGAGCAGTGCGCCGCGCGGAACTTCCAGCGCCAGCTCGAAAAACCCGACGTCCCGGGACAGGTCGAAACCTTCGGCCCGCGCTGTGGGTTGCGGCGGCAGCACGAACCACCCGAGGTCGGCGGCGACGATCAGGTGCGCCGAGTCGTTGGCGTCGAGCACCGGTTCGGTCCGCCCGCGCAGGAGGAATCCGGTCTCGGTCGGGGTCGCGACCACCGACCCGGGCCCCAGCGCGACCGCCGCCCGCGCGCTCCCGTCGGCGAGCGCGGGCGCGAGTTCCTTGGCGAGTGCGGAATCCGGGCGGCGGGCGAGGACCAGCCCGGCCAGGACCGTGCCGAACAGCGGTCCCGGCGCCAGCGCGGCCGCTGCCTCGGCGAGCCCGACCGCGAGATCGACGACTTCGCCCCCGGCGCCGCCGAGATCCTCCGGCAGCGCGACCGCGGCGAGCTCGGCAGGCTCGCCGCCACGCGCCCTGATCGACTCGGCCCATGCCCGCTGTTCTGCCGTTACCGCGATGGCCATGGCGGCCACTATAGAACGTGTTTCAGTTTTTTGGCAGGATGGCCCTTAGGTAAGGTATGCGATGTCGGTGAAACAAGTTTCGGAGTGGCAGGCGATGGCTGGTAAGTCGAGGGCAGCGGCCCAGACCAGGAACGGGCTGGGCGACGAGCTGGGTTCCGCGGCGCAGCGGGACCGGCGCCGGCGCATCATCGACGCCACGCTCGCGCTCGCCTCGAAGGGCGGTTACGACGCCGTGCAGATGCGCGCGGTGGCCGACAGGGCCGACGTCGCGCTCGGCACGCTGTACCGCTATTTCCCGTCGAAGATCCATCTGCTGGTGTCCGGTCTGGCGCGGGAGTTCGAGCGTGCCAGGGAGAAGATGGACCGCAGCACCATCCCCGGCGAGACCCCGGTCGAGCGGCTGATCTTCGTCCTGCAGCGCAACACCCGGCTGATGCAGCGCGACCCGCATCTGACCGAGGCGATGGTGCGCGCGTTCATGTTCGCCGATACCACGGCCGCGGCCGAGGTCGAGCAGGTCGGGCGGCTCATGGAGGACATGTTCGCCAAGGCCATGCGGATCGAGGAGCCCACGGAGCGGGACCGGGCGGTGTTCCACCTCATCGCCGACGTGTGGATGGCGAACCTCGTCGCGTGGGTCACCCGCCGCGCTTCGGCGGCCGACGTGGCCGACCGGCTCGAGCTGTCCGTGCACCTGCTGCTGGACCGCTCCGCTGCGGAGTGAACACGGCTGGTCACCGGTCGTTGATCTTGCCTGTGCGTCCGCTGTCAATGACCTGAAGGTTTTCTTTGCGTCGGGAAAATCTGCAACAACCGGTACCGGCGCGACGTTTCTGCGTTCGTGAAGCACGCTACGGCCGGACGGGCCGTACTCTCAGCGGTCGCCGCGGGCGCCGCGTTCATGGTGGTCGTGTCGGTCGTTCATGACCGCGGCCCCGCAGCGGTGGCCAGCGCCCATGCCGCGACGGCGCCGGACGAGACGACGACCGAGACGACGGCCCCGCAGCTGGCGACCCAGTCGGCGCCCATACCCGCGCCGTCGCCCGACTCGCAGGAAGTCGCCGCACGCGTGCAGGCCGCCGTGCGCGGGACGGTGTCCAGCGCCAGGGTCGGCATGGAGGTCTACGACCGGCAGACCGGCTCGGTGCTGACCAGCCTCGCACCCGACCAGCAGTTCTCCAGCATGTCGGTGGTGAAACTGCTGATCGCGGTGGACCTGCTGGCGCGGGACAACTGGGCACCGCCGGACACCACGACCCAGAACCGGATCACCCAGATGCTTTCGGCGAGCGACGACGCGATCGCGAGCTCGTTCTGGGCCTCCGACGGCGGCACGTCGATCATCACCCGCGACGTGGCGCTGATGGGGCTGACCGGGACGAACCCGCCGGCCACGCCCGGCGAATGGGGCGACACCAAGATCACCGCGCGGGACCTCGTGGCCGTGTACCGCTATGTCGAAGACCAGATCCCCGACAGCGCACGTGCGCTGCTGTACAACGCGATGTACCACGCGTCCGAGGACGCGGCCGACGGCACCGACCAGTACTTCGGGATCCCCGACGGCCTCCCGGGCAGCACGTGGGCAATCAAGCAGGGCTGGGGCAGCAGCGGTTCGACGGCGTACTTCAACACCACGGGCCTGGTCGGGAAGGACGCGCGGTACGTCGTCGTCGTGCTGACCTCCGCCCCACTGTCGCACTATCAGGCGCTGAGCAAGGCATTGACGACGGGCACCCAGCAACTTGCGTCGCTGGTCAGGGGATGAGCGCCGCGAAGCGGTCGAGTTCGGCGAGCGCTTCGGATTCGGGCAGATCCGGCAGCAGGAACGTGTACCGGTCGATGCCGGCCTCGGCGTAGGCCTGGATCTGGTCCTTGTCGGCGCGGCCGGCGAACATCGTGAACGGCACATCCGGCCTGCCGTTGTCCGCGAGCCACGCGCGCACGCGCTTGATCTCCTCGACGCTGGTACCGCCGCGCGGCAACCACGCGTCGCCGTGCTTGAGCAGGCGGTCGAGGGCGGCCCGGCTCTCGCCGCCGACGTAGATCGGCGGGTGCGGTGTCTGGACCGGTTTCGGCCACTGGAAGATCGGGTCGAACCGGACGTGCGTGCCGGCGTAAGAGGCTTCGTCGTTCGTCCAGATCTCTTTCAGCGCTTCGATCTGCTCGTTCAGCAGCGCCCCGCGAGTGCGCGGGTCGGCGCCGTGATTGCGCATCTCTTCGAGGTTCCAGCCCACGCCGACGCCGAACAGCATGCGCCCGCCGGAGATCATGTCCAGACTCGCTACCTCTTTGGCGGTGTGGATGACGTCTCGCTGGATCATCAGGGCGATCCCGGTGGCCAGGAGCAAATCGGTCGTCACGGACGCGATCGCCGACAGGGTGACGAACGGGTCGAGCGTGCGGTAATAGCGCGACGGCATCTCGTCGGCGCCCGGGTACGGGGTCTCGCGGCTGGCTGGGATATGCGAATGCTCGGCGAGGAACAGCGAGTCGAACCCGCGCTCTTCCAGGGCGCGGCCCAGCGGGACGGGCCGGATACTGTCGTCGGTCACGAAGGTGGCGATTCCGAACTTCATAGCTCAGGGCAACAGCCGGTCCCTTGACAGAAATTCCCAGGCCGGAGGAGCATCGAACTCATCAACCGTTGAATAGCTGGGAGGGCCCATGAACATGCCGAACGTGGACGACGTCGATTTCGACGACGTGTACCGCGGCAGGGAGCTGGTCGACGGGCTCTCGCTCGTCCCGTGGGACATCGGCGGGCCGCAGCCGCTCGTGGTCGAAATCGAGACGGCGGGCGAGGTCCACGGCGCGGTGCTGGACGCGGGCTGCGGTCTCGCGGAGAACGCCCTGTTCCTTGCGAGCAAGGGCCATGACGTGACGGGGATCGACGGCGCGCCGACCGCGATCGAGCGGGCGCGGGCGAAGGCGGCCGAGCGCGGGTTGCGGGCGGAGTTCGCCGTCGCCGAAGCGACCCGGCTCGACGGCTTCGACGACCGGTTCGACACGGTGCTCGACAGCGCCTTGTATCACTGCCTGAACGAGGAGCAGCGGCACGAGTATGCGGCCGCCCTGCACCGAGCCACGAAGCCCGGCGCGACGCTGCACCTGTTCTGCCTGGCGGAGAGGATGGGACCGATCCCGGGGCCGTGGGCGATCAGCGCCGACAACCTGCACGAGACGTTCGGCAAGGGCTGGCGTATCACGCGCCTCGAGCGCCGGCACTACACCACCGCGATGACCCCGGAGTTGCTGACCAGGCTGCGGGAGAGCCTGCCCGAAGCGCCCGCCGGGGAGGCGGCGGCCGGGGGCCCGCCCACCGTGGACGAGCAGGGCCGCTTCCTCATGCCGGTCTGGCAACTCAAAGCGACCCGGATCCGCCCCTAACCGTCGACCCACGCCGCCGACCGTCGAACTCGGTCGACGTTCAGACGTTGCGGCGGTATTGGCCGCCGACTTCGAAGAAGGCGTCGGTGATCTGGCCGAGCGTGCAGAACCGCGCCGCGTCCATCAGGACCGCGAACACGTTCTCGCCGCTCGTGGCGGCGTCGCGCAGGGCCTTGAGCGCCTGCTCGGCGTCGTCACGGTGATGCTGCTGGAAGTCCGCGACGCGCCGCAACTGCGACTGCTTCTCCTCCTCCGTCGCGCGCGCCAGTTCGACCTCGGCCTCGTCCTCCTCCGGATGCGGGCTGCGGAACGTGTTGACCCCGACGATGGGCAGCGAGCCGTCGTGCTTGCGCCGCTCGTACAGCATCGACTCGTCCTGGATCCGGCCGCGCTGGTACCCGGTTTCCATCGCGCCGAGCACCCCGCCGCGCTCCGATATCCGGTCGAACTCGGTGAGCACGGCCTCCTCGACCAGATCGGTCAGCTCGTCGATGATGAACGCCCCCTGTAACGGGTTCTCGTTCATCGACAGGCCCCACTCCTTGTTGATGATCATCTGGATGGCCATCGCACGGCGCACCGAATGCTCGCTCGGCGTCGTGATCGCCTCGTCGAAAGCGTTGGTGTGCAGGGAGTTCGCGTTGTCGTACAGCGCGCACAGCGCCTGCAGCGTGGTGCGGATGTCGTTGAAGCTGATCTCCTGCGCGTGCAGCGACCGGCCCGAGGTCTGCACGTGGTACTTGAGCTTCTGCGAACGCTCGTTGGCGCCGTACCGCTCCTTCATCGCCGTGGCCCAGATACGCCGCGCGACCCGGCCCAGCACCGAGTACTCGGCGTCCATCCCGTTGGAGAAGAAGAACGACAGGTTCGGTGCAAAATCGTCGATGTGCATACCGCGCGCGAGGTATGACTCGACATAGGTGAACCCGTTGGCGAGAGTGAACGCCAGCTGCGAGATGGGGTTCGCGCCGGCCTCGGCGATGTGGTAGCCCGAGATCGACACCGAGTAGAAGTTGCGCACCCCATGGGAGATGAACCATTCCTGGATGTCGGCCATCATCCGCAGCGAGAACTCGGTCGAGAAGATGCAGGTGTTCTGCCCCTGATCCTCCTTGAGGATGTCGGCCTGCACCGTCCCGCGGACGTTGCGCAGCGTCCACTCACGCAGGTCCGCCGCCTCCTCGGTGCTCGGCTCGCGGCCGTGCTCGGCGCGGAAGGCCGCCATCTTCTGGTCGATCGCCGTGTTGAGGAAGAACGCGAGGATCGTCGGCGCCGGACCGTTGATCGTCATCGACACCGAGGTCGACGGCGCGGTCAGATCGAACCCGTCGTAAAGAGCCTTCATGTCGTCGAGCGACGCGATCGAAACGCCGGAGGTGCCGACCTTGCCGTAGATGTCGGGCCTGGTCGCCGGGTCGTGGCCGTACAGCGTCACGGAGTCGAACGCGGTCGAGAGCCGCTTCGCCGCCGATTCCGACGAAAGGTACTTGAAGCGACGGTTCGTGCGGAACGGGTCGCCCTCGCCCGCGAACATGCGCGCCGGGTCCTCACCCTGCCGCTTGAACGGGAAGACCCCGGCGGTGTAAGGGAAATAGCCCGGCAGGTGCTCGCGACGCAGGAAGGACAACAGCTCCCCGCGTTCGGTGTACCTCGGCAGCGCGACACGCGGGATCTTGTTGCCCGACAACGTCTCCCGCCACAGCTGGGTGCGCAGTTCCTGGTCCCGCACCTTGAACACCAGCTCTTCGCCGCGGTAGGACTCGGACAGCGCCGCCCACTCGTCGAGCAGGCGCCGGGTCGAGGAGTCCACACGCGACTCCGCCTCGTCGAGCAGTTCGCCGATCGCCGCGGTGTCCGCGTCGGCCCGCTCCAGCGCGGCCTTCGCCGCCGCGAGCTGGTCGCGTTCGCGCACCGCCTCGACCTGCTCCAGCGTGCGCCGGTGGTAGCCGCGCACGGTGTCCGAGATGTCGGCGAGGTACCGCGCCCGCGAGGACGGGATGATCGTGTCCGCCGACGTCGACACCTTGCCCCCGACGCGCGGCAGCGTGCCCGCGGAAACCGAAAGCCCCTTGTCCGCCAAGGCATCCCGCAGCTGCTGGTACAGCGCGGTGACCCCGTCGTCGTTGAACTTCGCCGCACTGGTCCCGAAGACCGGCATGTCGTCCGGCGACGCGCCGAACTCCTCGCGGTTGCGCACCAGCTGGCGCGCGACGTCCCGGCGCGCGTCCTCCGCGCCACGCCGCTCGAACTTGTTGATCGCCACGACGTCCGCGAAGTCGAGCATGTCGATCTTCTCCAGCTGCGAGGCCGCGCCGAACTCCGGCGTCATCACGTACAGCGAGTGATCGACATGGTCCACGATGCCCGCGTCGCCCTGGCCGATGCCCGGGGTCTCCACGATCACCAGGTCGTACCCGGCGGCCTTGCACGCTCCGATCGCCTGGTCCAGCCCCTCCGGAATCTCGCCGCTCTTGGTGCGCGTTGCCAGCGAACGGAAGTACACCGCGGAGCCGAGGCTGTTCATCCGGATGCGGTCACCCAGCAGCGCGCCGCCGCCGCGGCGGCGTGTCGGGTCCACCGCGAGCACCGCGACACGCACCTTGTCCTGCTGGTCGAGGCGGAACCGGCGGATCAGCTCGTCGGTGAGCGAGGACTTCCCCGAACCGCCCGTGCCGGTGATGCCCAGCACCGGCACCGTCCACTTCCTCGCGGTCTCGGCGATCGCCTCATGCCAGTCACCGGGCAGCACCCCCGCCTGCAGCTGCGTGATCGCCCGCGCCAGAACCCGCACGTCGCCCGCGAGCAACTCGTCGACCGAACCCGCCTGCCGCGCCGCCAGATCGACGTCGCACTCCTTGATCATCAGGTTGATCATCCCGGGCAGCCCCAGCTCCAGGCCGTCATCCGGGGAGAAGATGCGCGCGACCCCTCGCGAGTGCAGCAGCTCGATCTCCTCGCGCACGATCACCCCGCCCCCGCCGCCGTAGACCCGGATGTACCCGGCGCCGCGCTCACGCAGCAGCTCGACCAGGTAGGAGAAGTACTCGACGTGCCCGCCCTGGTACGCGCTGATCGCGACGCCCTGGACGTCCTCGGCGATCGCGGCGGTGACAACCTCGTCGACGGACCGGTTGTGCCCGAGATGCACGACCTCCGCACCCTGCGACTGCAGGATGCGGCGCATGATGTTGATCGAGGCGTCGTGGCCGTCGAACAGGCTCGACGCGGTGACGAACCGGACCGGGTGCACGGCTTTGTACAGGGGCGCGCTCATACCCCCAAAATACTCGGACTTCCTACTATTTCACACCCAACCGTCAACGTGACGTGGGCCACCGTGAAACGGCACAGTCCGAGGAGCGCGCACAACCGCACGGCACGCGCGATCCCGGCGTACTCAGCGAGCGTTCGCGTTGGCCGCGCGTAGCGAGATCCACTGGCGCATGGCGTACTCGACCAGCGTGATCAGCGTCTGCTTCGTCGACTCACGGTCACGGGCGTCGCAGCGCACGATCGGCACGCTCGGGTCGATCGCGAGCGCTTCGCGCACGTCGTCGATGTCGTGATGCATCACACCGTCGAACGTGTTCACGCCGATGATGTACGGCAGCCTGCGGTCCTCGAAGAAGTCGATCGGCGCGAACGAGTCCGCGAGCCGGCGCGTGTCGGCGAGCACCACCGCCCCGATCGCCCCGCGCACCAGGTCGTCCCACATGAACCAGAACCGCTGCTGGCCCGGGGTGCCGAACAGGTACAGGATCAGATCCGCGTCCAGCGACACCCGGCCGAAGTCCATGGCCACCGTGGTGGTCGACTTGTTCGGGGTGCTGTCGAGGTTGTCGATGCCGCGGCTGGCGTCGGTCATCATGGCCTCGGTGGTGAGAGGCACGATCTCCGACACGGACCCGACGAAGGTCGTCTTGCCGGCGCCGAAGCCACCGGCGACCACGATCTTGGCCGAGGTCATGGTCTGCGGCGCGGCCGGCCGCGGTGTTTTAAAGCCGACGGAGTCCACTCAACACCCTTTCCATCAACATGAGATGCGCCTCGGCGTTTTCGCTGCCGGACACGGTCTTGTGTACGGTGACCAAGCCCGCGTCGGCCGCGTCACTGATGAGCACCCTGGCCACGCCGAGCGGAACCCGCAGCAGCGCCGCGATCTCCGCGACCGACCGTGGCGACCGGCACTCTTCCACTATCTGACGGTGCTCGAACTGCATCGTCGCCCCCGCGTCCATGCGGGCGGCGTCGACGTCTTTCACGGAGATCAGCGTCTCCAGTTCCAGTGCGTAGTTCGCCCTGGTCCGGCCACCGGTCAGCGCATACGGACGGACGGCTGCCGTCTCGTCCTCGGCCGGCGCCGGTTCCGGTCTCGCCGGCAGCGCCGGGCCGGCGTTGCTGACCGCCGGCTCGAAGTAGCCGGTACCGAAGCTCGTGCCCTGCGCGGGCTCGAAGTACCCCGAACCCTGGCTGGACGGGGGCTCGAAATAACCCGTGCCGTGCGCGGGCTCGGCCGCGAACCGGGGCGGGCCCGGCGGCTGTTCCTGAACCCGCGGCGACGGGCTCGGCTGGCCCGGCGGCGCGGGTGAGCCGGGACCCGGCTCTTCCTGGCGCGGCTCGGCCCCGGCTTCGGGTTCCCTGGCCTTCTTCCGCTTCCGGCGGCCACGTCCCGAATCCAAGGTGAAGCCGTTGAGGACGTCCGCGAACGTTGCGTCGTCCTCGTCGGGAGGGGTCATCGAGGCATCATCCCACCGGTTCACCGATCAGGGCACCACCGGAGCCCTGCAGCTGCGCACGCAGCTCCGGGGTGAGGATCTGACCGACGCGATCGACGAGCATGGTCATCTCGTAGGCCACCTGCCCGATGTCACAGTTCGGCGCCGCGAGCACCGCGAGGCACGAGCCGTCGCTGATGGACATCAGCACCATGATGCCGAGTTCCATCTCCACGACGGTCTCGTTGACCGCCCCGGCCTCGAAACAGCGCGCCGCCCCCTGCGTGAGGCTGACGAGGCCGGACGCGACCGCGGCGAGCTGGTCGGCCCGGTCGAGGGGCAAGCGGTTCGACGCGGTCAGCAGCAGCCCATCGGCGGACACGACCACGGCGTGCGCGACCCCCGGTACACGCTCAGCGAAATCGTTGACCAGCCATCCGAACTGGTTCTGTTGTGGCTGCGGCGAGGTCATTCACCCTCCATCGTTTCGTGTTCAGACTCGGCCGGCTGACCTGTGCGGTGCCGTCCACGCCGGACACCTTGCTGGAAACTGTTCAGCCTGCCACGCACATCCCGCGGGTCACGCTGGGTGCGGGGTCCCGCCGCGCCCACGGAAGACGCACTACCTGGCATGAGTTGCTCGCCACGACGGCGGCGCGGCAAGCCCGCCGCCGTGTAGCCCGACGGAGCTGCCTGCGAAACCGCCTGCACCGTCCGCCAGCTCTCGTCCGTCGCGAAGGACCACGACGACTCGCCCGCCGCGGCGACGGGTTCGGCCATGGTCCCCTCGGGCTCGTGGTGCTGCCTGCCCGGCAACGGAGCCTGCGACTCGGGGCTCTCCATCGCCGGTTCGTCGAGGAACCGCGGCTTCTGCCACAGGAACGACCCCGAGGTCTCCGCGGGCTGCTCCGGCGGTTCGAGCCGGCGCGGCGGGTCCGCCGGACGGCGCTGGGGCAGCGGATTCGCCTCCGCCGCGGGCCTGCGCTGCGGCAACGGGTACTCGCCCGTCGGCTGCCGTGACTCCTCCGCGGCCGGTCGCGGCGGCGCCGGCTGGCGCCGGGGCAGCGGGCTTTCCGCACCCGGCTGACGCCGGGGCAACGAGCCGTCCGCCCCAGCCTGACGCTGCGGCAACGGGGACTCCGCGGCCGGCTGTCGCCAGGGCAGCGGGTTGTCCTCCGGTTGCGGCCACTGCGTGTCCGGTGCCGCGGTCTCGGCCGCCCTGGCGTCCGGCCAGGCTTCCTCACGCGCCGCGCGCTGCGGGAGCCCGGACGGGCCGGGCGAAGGACGCCGCCGCGGCAGCGCCTGGCTCTTCGGCTCCTCGGCGGGCGCCTGCTCCTCGGCCGGCGCCTGCGGCTCGGCGGGCTGGTGCGCCGCATGCCGGGCCCGGCTGAGGCCCTGCTGGAAGCTGCTGAGCCGGCCACGGATGTCCGCCGGGTCGCGCGCCGGCAACGGCGGGGCGGTCTCCCCGGTGGTCTCCGGCTGCGCGGAGGCAGCCGGAGCGGCGCTGCCGGGCATGAGCTGCTCACCGCGGCGACGGCGCGGCAGACCGGCCTCGGTGAAGCTGGTCGGCGAAGCCTGCGACGCGGCACGCACGGCTCGGAAACTCTCGTCGGCCGCGAAGTCCCAGCCCGTGGTGGCCCTGGTCTCCGCTTCCTCCTGCGGCTCCGGCTCGCCCTTCTCCGCTTCCCCGGTTTCCGCGGGTTTCTCCGCGTCGTCGGCCTTCCCGGGCTTCGGCGCCGGCTTGTCGCTGCGGAACCAGGCCGAGAGGGTCTCGTCGAAGATCGGCGTCGTCTCGGGGGGCGGGGGCGGCGGCGCGGGTTCGGCCGCGGCCGCGCTCCACCATTCGGTGAGCGCACCCGCGCTGGTGTTCGCCTCGAACAGCGCGGAGCCCGCGGGGAGGACGTCACCCGGCAGATCGCCGGGCTGCGGGTCGGCCGGCGGGCGGTCCATCTCGTCATCCGGCCGGATCGGGCTGAACAGCGCGGTGCCGGACACCTCCACGTCCGACGGCGGCCGCGGCGGCAGCATGCCCGAGTGACCGTTCTGGCTCCACGGCCCCGGCTGGGCGGCGCCGTCGCCGAGCGTGCCGGACGTGGTACCCGCGAGGCTGGTCAGAGCGCCGGCGCGGCCGGTGCCGTTGACGGTGCGGCGGCGCGGCAGCGCCGGATCCGGCTGCTGCGCCGGTGCCGGGGCGGGCATGGCCGACTCCGGCAGGTCCATCACGAGCTCGGCGGGGACGTGCACGGTCGCGCGGACACCGGCGATGTCCTTGCCGCCGTGCAGGCTCACCCCGATGTGGTGGCGCCCGGCGAGGCGGCCGACCACGAACAGGCCCATCCGGCGCGAGGTGGCGAGGTCGACCGTCGCGGCCTCGGTCAGCCGGGCGTTGGCCTCGGCGACCTCGGCCTCGTTCATGCCGATGCCCTTGTCCATGATGTCGACGACGAGACCACCGGTCTCGGCCACCCGCGTCGACACCGTCACCTGCGTCTCGGGCGCGGAGAACGCGGTCGCGTTGTCGAGCAGCTCCGCGACCAGGCGCATCAGATCGCTCGCGGCGTACCCGACGATCTTCGCGGTGGGCGGGGTCTGCACCGAAACGCGCTGGTACTGCTCGATCTCCGACACCGCGGCCCGGAGCACGTCGGTGACGGTCACCGGCTGACCGGAACGGCGGCCCGGCTCGGCGCCGGAGAGGACCATGAGGTTCTCGTTGTTGCGCCGCATCCGGGTGGCGAGGTGGTCGAGCTGGAACAGCGTGGCCAGCTGGTCGGCGTCCTCCTCGTCCCGCTCCAGCCGCTCGATCATCTGCAGCTGCCGCTGCACGAGGCTCTGGCTGCGGCGGGAGAGGTTGATGAACACGCTGGAGTAGCCGGTCCTCATCGCCGCCTGCTCGATCGCCAGGCGCAGCGCCTGGCTGTGCACCGCGTCGAACGCCTTGGCCACCTGGCCGATCTCGTCGGCCGTGCCGATCGAGACGGGCGTGACCTCGGCGCTCTGCTCGCGGCCTTCCTGGATGTTCGCGACAGCCGCCGGCAGCTGCCGGTCGGCGACGTCCAGCGCGCTCGTGCGCAGCATCCGCAGCGAGCGCAGCAGCTGGCGGGTGATCAGGAAGACGACCGCGGCGGTGAGCACGAGCGCGGCGAACAGCAGCACGGCCAGCAGGCCCGCGTCGGTGCCCGAACTGTCGACCAGCTCACCGGACGTGGTCAGTGCCGAGTCACCGAGGCGTGAGCTGAGCGCGCGCAGCGAGTCCACGACGGAGGTCGACGCGGCGTTCCACTGCTCGCCGGAGATCCCGTCGAGCGCGCCGCTCGCGGTCGGCCCCTGCGCGTCGAGCACGCTGCGGACCAGGCGGCCGCGGGTGTCGAAGTTCTGCCCGGTGACCGTCCGGTCGAAGTCCTGGCTCTGCGCACCGCTGGCGGCCGCGCGGAAGTCCTCGAGCCGGTCGGTGAGGCGGACCTCGGCCGTGCGCACCTGGTTGAGCTGGATCGGGGTGAGGCTGCCGCGTGCGATGCCGTAGCCGAGCAGTGCCTGCGAGGTCGACACCTCTTCCTTGGCGACCTGCAGATCGTGCAGCGCGTTCGCGGTGCCGCTGATCGACGGGTCGCTGATGCCGGCCACGAGCGAGGTGTCGAGACTCAGCAGCGCGGTGGTCATCGCGGAGTAGGCGTCGAGTGCCTGGACGGAGTCGAGCTGGCCGGCCGCGACCTGCTGGCGGACCTGGGCGAGCCGGGCGAGGGCGTTCTTGCTGGCGGTGCCGGGAGCGGCGACCGCGCTGTCGACCTCGGTGACGCGGTCGGTGTCGATGTTCAGCGGCTGGAGCGCCTTGTCGGTCGCGGCGCGGGCGGCGTCGAGATCCGGCGAGCTGCCGACAGTGCCCTGCGTGAGCAAGGCCGCGGTGCGGGTGCGCTCGGTCTGCAGCGCGTCCACGAGCCCCCGCACGTCCGTGCTGAGCACGACCAGCCGGTCGATGCGGTCGAAGTCGTCCGACCGCTGGACCTGGTTGCTGATGGTGATCCCACCGAGCACCAGCGCGATGAGGATGGGCACCAGCGTGACGGCGCCCAGTTTGACCGACAGCCGCCAGTCGCGCCATCTGCTGATCGCGCGCCACTTGGCGGTTCGCCGTGGTTGCTGGCCTAGGAGCTGTCCCACCGGCACTTGGCCTTCTCCTGCAACGGTCACGAAAGTGACTCCCTGTCCGGCATCTCGTGTGCGCGTCCTGCGACGTCCGTCTGTGCGTGCCCTGCCCGGGCCGACGGCGTTGTCCCCAGCCTCGTCGACCCGCCGCCCCCAGATGTTCTCGCATGATGCGATGTGCAGCATGGTCCGAACAGGGTCGGCTGCCTTCGGTCACAGCGAGTCAACGTGGCGAGGGGAGCTTACACCAATGGGGCAGCAACTGAACCCGCCACGAATTATGGCTTCGACCAGGGGAAATACCCGTTGTAACAACGGGTTGACGCGACCGTGTGGATCACTCGTGCTGACCCGTTCGGATACGTGACGACCCTGGTGGGACCACGTTCGTCCACTTTCACCCACATAGCCCAGGGGTTGCCTGAACTCTGCCACAAAGGCGCACCGACCGTGTTTCGGACGCCCGAGTTACAGAAGAATAACGCCCGATGATGTGGCTTTCGCCGGCTGGTCGATCCGAGAGAATTAACGACGAAACGCGCAAAGCGGACAATCTTTTCCCTCTTAACGCTGCGAATTCGTTAATTCCTACCCATCCACTCCGTAGAGTGACAGTTCTCGACTATCGCTACTCGCCGTGACATCACTCCGGGTCGCGCTCGCGCACTTCTAGCCTGAACGGCGCATTACACCTGGTGAACGTAGTAATTGACGCTTACAGAATGAACCCAGCCTGCCGCAGGGGCCGTATTGACCCGTGGCTAGCATGTGCCGCTCAAGGTTCGCCAGCTCGCCCGGGGAGGCAAGCCATGCAGAACGTCGTCCAGCACGTCCCAGGGTCCGCGCCGCGGACTTCACCCGAGGACACCGGTGAGATACCCGCGTTGTTCGAGGCGGCCGACGAGGCCCAGAAGTCTCGCAAGCGCGGCGCCGACGTGGACTACCTGGCGATCCAGCGGAGCGCCGAGTTCGGGACCCTGCGCAGCCGGTTCCGCCGGTTCGCGTTCCCGATGACCCTGCTGTTCATCGCCTGGTACCTCGTATATGTCCTTCTCGCCGCGTACGCGCCCGCGTTCATGAGCACGAAGCTCGTCGGCGAGATCAACGTCGCGATCGTGATGGGGGTGCTGCAGTTCGTCTCGACGGCCCTGATCACGTTCGCCTATCTGCGGTTCGCGAAGCGCAGCCTGGACCCCCAGGTCGAAACCGTGCGGCAGCAGGCAGGAGTGCGGTAGTCAGATGATCCACACGTTCGCGGCCGGTGAAAGCCCGGACAGCAACCCGATTCTCAACACCTCGGTATTCGCGGTGTTCGTCGCGATCACCCTGTTCGTCGTGTACCGCGCCAGCAGCGGGCGGTCCTCGCGGTCCGACTACTACGCGGCGAGCGGCTCGTTCACCGGCAGGCAGAACGGAATCGCGCTGTCCGGCGACTTCCTGTCCGCCGCGTCGTTCCTCGGCATCGCCGGCGCGATCGCCATCAACGGCTACGACGGCTTCCTCTACTCCATCGGCTTCCTTGTGGCCTGGCTGCTCGACCTGCTGCTGGTCGCGGAACTGCTGCGCAACACGGGCCGCTTCACGATGGGCGACGTGCTCAGCTTCCGGATGAAGCAGCGCCCGGTCCGGGCCGCCGCGGCCACCTCGACGCTGGTCATCTCGCTGTTCTACATGCTCGCGCAGATGGCGGGCGCCGGCGCGCTGATCGCGCTGCTGCTCAACGTGCACGGCAAGTTCGGTCAGGCGGTCGTGATCGCGGTCGTCGGCCTGGTCATGATCTTCTACGTGCTGGTCGGCGGCATGAAGGGCACCACCTGGGTGCAGATCATCAAGGCCGGGATCCTGATCCTGTCCGTGGTGCTGATGACGGTGTTCCTGTTCGGCAAGTTCGGGTTCAGCCTGTCCAACCTGCTTTCCCAGGCCTCCTACCACAGCCCGCTCGGGGAGAAGCTGCTCCAACCGGGCGCGGCGTACGGCAAGAGCGGCACCACGAAGCTCGACTTCGTCTCCCTCGCCGTCGCGCTGGTCCTCGGCACCGCCGGCCTGCCGCACGTGCTGATGCGCTTCTACACCGTGCCGAACTCCCACGAAGCGCGGCGTTCGGTGGTCTGGGCGACCGCGTGCGTGTTCGTCTTCTACCTGTGCACGCTGGTGATCGGCTTCGGCGCTACGGCGCTGGTGGGCACCGCCGAGATCAAGGCCGCGCCCGGGGGCGAGAACTCCGCCGCGCCGCTGCTCGCGCTGCACATCGGCGGCACGGTGCTGCTGGGCATCGTCTCCGCGGTGGCGTTCGCGACGATCCTCGCGGTGGTCGCGGGCCTGACGATCACCGCTTCGGCGTCCTTCGCCCACGACGTGTACGCCAACGTCTTCAAGCACGGGCACGCCGAGCCGGCCGACGAGGTGCGCGTCGCCCGCCGGACGGCACTGGCGATCGGTGTCCTGTCGATCTTCGGCGGCATCCTCGCCAACGGCCAGAACGTCGCGTTCCTGGTGGCGCTGGCGTTCGCGGTCGCGGCCTCGGCGAACCTGTCGACGCTGCTGTACACGATGTTCTGGAAGCGGTTCAACACGACCGGAACGCTGTGGGGCATGTACGGCGGGCTGATCTCGTCCGTGGTGCTGGTGATCTTCTCGCCGGTCGTCTCGGGCAGTTCGACGGCGATCATCAAGGGCGTGGACTTCCACTGGTTCCCGCTGACCAACCCGGGTCTGGTGTCGATCCCGTTCTCGTTCGTGTGCGGGTTCGTCGGCACGCTGGTGGGCGGGCGCAAGGGCGATCCGGCGAAGTACGCGGAGATGGAGGTCCGGGCGCTGACCGGCATCGGGTCCTGACACGCTGTAGGGCGTGAGCCTCGAACGGATCCGCCGCTTCCTGGCGGGGCAGCACCCGCCGTCGCCCTTCCTCGTCATCGACCCGGCCGTGGTGACCGAGCGAGTGCGGGAGTTCGCGCGCGAACTCCCGCACTCGCTCCTTTTCTATGCGGTGAAAGCCAATCCGGAGCCCGCCGTGCTGCGCGCCGTACTGGCCGCGGGCGGTGGCTTCGACGTCGCCGGCCCCGCGGAGATCACCGCCTGCCTTGCCGAAGGCGTGGCGCCGGACCGGCTCTCGTACGGCAACCCGATCAAGAAACCGGCCGACATCGCGTTCGCCTTCGACCGCGGGGTCCGCGAGTTCGTCACCGACGCCGCGTCCGACCTGGCACATCTGGCCGAGCACGCCCCGGGGGCGTCGGTCACCGTGCGGGTGCTGGTGGACGCTCCCGCCTCGGCCACCCCGTTCGGCCGCAAGTTCGGCTGCTCGCCCGCCGAGGCCGCCGGGCTGCTGCGCCGGGCCGCCGAACTCGGCCTTGATCCGGCGGGGGTGGCCTTCCACGTCGGCTCGCAGCAGGCCGACCCGGCCGCCTGGGACGCCGGGATCGCGGCCGCGGCCAAGATCTTCGCCGAGTTCCCGTTCCGGCGCCTCAACCTCGGCGGCGGCTTCGGCGTCACCTACCGCGCCCCGGTCCCGTCGCTCGCGCGGTACTCGGCCGCCATCCGTGCCTCGCTGGCCGCGCACTTTCCCGCCGGCGCGCCGGAAACCGCGCTCGAACCCGGCCGCGCGATCGTCGCCGGAGCCGGCTTGATCCGGGCCGAGATCGTGCTGGTCGCCCAGCGCGGCGAGCACCGGTGGGTCTACCTGGACATCGGGCGCTACAACGGCCTGGCCGAAACGGAGAACGAGGCGATCCCGTACCGCGTCGACGCGGGCCCCGGCGAGCGGGGCCCGGTCGTCATCGCGGGGCCGACATGCGATGGTGACGACGTGCTCTATCAACACACGCCGTACGAGCTGCCGCTTTCGCTGAAGGCGGGCGACCCGGTCGAGATCCTCGACGCCGGTGCGTACACGGCGAGCTATTCGTCGGTGTCGTTCAACGGGATCGGGCCGTTGCGGACCTACTGCCTTGACTGAGATCGGCGCCTTCTCCGGCCGGCACGTGCTCGCGGAGCTGGACGGGATCGAACCACACCTGCTCGACGACCCGGAGTTCCTGCGCGAGACGCTGCGCACGGCGGTCGCGGAGGCAGGCGCGACAGTGATCGACGTGCTGGCGCACCAGTTTTCCCCGCGCGGGGTCACGGTCCTCGCGCTGCTCGCCGAATCGCACGCGTCGGTGCACACCTATCCCGAGCTCGGCGCCGCGTTCGCGGACGTGTTCACCTGCGGTGCGCGCGCCGATCCCGAGCTGGCCGTGCGGCTGCTCGCGCGGGCGCTCGGCACGCGGTCGCTGCGCACCAGCGCCGCCAGCCGGGGGCACCGGGCCCGGCAGCTGACCGAGCCGGTCGGGCGCGGGCTTTCCCGGTCGTGGGAGGTTTCGGAGGTCCTGTTCGAAACCCGGACGGAGTTCCAGCACCTGCTGATCGGGCGCACGGCGCAGGGAATCTCGCTGTTCTGCGACGGCGAGCGCCAGAGCACCGAGGCCACCCAGCTCACCTACCACGAGGCGCTCATGGTGCCGCCGATGCTGCTCGCCGCGCGGGTCCGGCGTGTACTGATCATCGGCTCCAGCGAAGGCGTCGCGAGCCGGCTGGCCGTCGCGGAGGGCGCCGAGATCGTCGATCACGTCGACATCGACCAGGTCGCGGTGCGCGCCTGCGCCGAGCATCTGCCTTACGGCTACACCCCGGCCGAGCTCGCCGCCGCCGAGCGCGGGGACGGCCAGGTCCGCGTGCACTACCGCGACGGCTGGGAGTTCCTGGCGGGTGCAGAACCGGGGTACGACGTCGTCGTCATCGATCTGCCGGACGAGAACGACGACCCGTCGGCGCAGCACAACCGCTTGTACGGCACGGAGTTCCTCGCCCGCTGCACGGCGCTGCTGGCGCCCGGCGGCGTGGTGTCGAGCCAGGCAGGCTGCCCGACGATGTGGCGCAACGAAACGCTGATCAGCGCGTGGCGGCGGTTCACCGGGGCCTTCGGCACCGTCGTCTACTACGGCTCCGACGAGCACGAGTGGGCGTTCCTGTCCGGCCGCGTGGCACCGGGCGAACCGGGCCTGGAGGGCAGGCTCGAGAAGGCGAACTACCGCCCGGAGACGATCGACGCGTCCGCCCTGCGGGGCAACACCGTGCCGCCGCTGCTGGTCAGAGCTTCCGGCCCGAACCGACCCGGTGCGTGACCGCGCGCTCGGCGACGAAGGACAGGAACGGGATGGTGCCGGCGAGCAGCACGAACACCGTGCCCTTGATCGACCAGCGGGCCTTGAGCGCCAGATCCACCGCCATCACCAGGTACACCATGTAGAAGACGCCGTGGGTGACCCCGGCCCAGCTCATCATGCCCGGCGAGTCGAACGCGTACTTGAGGATGAACGCGGCGGTCAGGCACAGCAGCGCGACACCGGTGGCGTAGGCCAGCACCCGGTACCGCAGCAGTGGCCCCCGCAGCGAAGTCGCGGCCTTCGCGGTGCCTTCAGTGCTCACCATGCGGTCTATCTCCTAGCGCTCTTGTTGGTCTCGTTCGTAGAGCTCGGCGAGGTAGCGGTTGTAGGCCACCAGCTCGTCGTCCTGGTCCTCGACGCCCGGCCGGGAGACGGGCCGGGGCTTGGGCACCTCGACGACAGGCGCGCGGTCCGGCTCCGAATCGGCGGTCTCCGCCTTGTCCGCCGCTTCCCGGCGCAGCTTGCGGATGCGCAGCACCATGAACGCCGGGAACAGGCCGAACAGCGGCCACTGCAGCACGTAGCCCAGGTTCTGGAAGGTGCCGGAGGCCGACTCGAACCGGTCCCACTGCCACCAGGCCAGCCCGACCGACCCGATCAGGCTCAGCACGCACAGCACCCCGATCGTGAGACGGCGTGGCGTGAGGAACCCGGCTGGCACACCTCGACGCTAGCACTCGGCGCGCTTCACGAGACCTTTACCACCTGCGCGGCCCTGGCGTAGGAGTCGGCGAGCCCGAACACCTTCTGCGCGTAGTCGACCGAGTTGTTGTAGGACAGCACGCCCTGCCACCAGCCCGCGGGGGTCGACATGTCGCGCCCGCCGGCGCACAGGTACTTCGCCGCGGCGAGCGCGGCGGCGTCGATCTGCTGCGGATCGTAGCCGCCGCCCCACTTCGCCCAGGTCGACGGGATGAACTGCATCGGGCCGACCGCGCGGTCGTGGTTCGGGTCACCGTCGAGGCGCCCGTGATCGGTGTCGGGGATGGCCCTGACCCCGCCGGAACCGTCGAGCGGCACGCCCACGATCGGCTTCGACGGGTAGCCGTTGGCCTGCAGCACCGCTCCGCCGTACTGGCCGTGGTTCGACTCGATCCGCCCGATACCGGCCAGCGTGGCCCACGAGATCCGGCAGCGCGGCTGGTCTTCGCGCAGCGCCAGCTCGGCGTTGCCGTAGGCGACGAGCGCGCGGGCCGGGATCCCGGTCACGTCGGACACCTTGCCCGCCCAGACCGACAGCAGGTCCGGGCCGGTCTCCTGCTTCTGGTGCACGACGGGGGCGCCGCTGACCGTGGCGTTGGCGGGGGCCGTCGACCCTGGCGCGACATCCGCCGCCTTGACCGACAGCGCCGGGATGTCGGTGGTCGTCTCGCCGGGTGCCGGGGTGCTGACCCGGGTGGTCACCAGCACGCCGACCGCCGCCGCCGCAAGGACCGCCACCACTATGCCGAGCCGGCCGAGCGCCGCGAGCCCGGCGCGTCCCGGCCCGTCCGGCTCGGCGGGCACTTCGCCGGTTTCCTGCTCGACCTGCTCCGTGCCCAAGAATCCTGCCTCCCGCCGGCGCCTGTAGGTCCAACGACCGTACGCGACCCGACGTTACGGCGGCTTGAGCTAGCTGGCGCGCTGCTGGCGGGCGAGCCGGGCGACGCACCACGCGGGCGCGCTGCCGCGGCGCAGGTGCTGCAGCACGGTCATCGGGCCGAGCCGGCGGCTCAGGTCGGCGGGGGCCAGACCGGCCGCGCGGTAGTCGAGTGCGCGCTGGTCGAGCGGGCTGATCCCGGCGTCCCACCATTTGGCGGCCTCGGTCACGTCCCCGATCATCTGCCACCAGCCGGCGGCGGCGACCAGCAGATCGTGCGGTACTCCCGGGAGCCGCTCGCGCATCGCGTCGAGGTAGTCGGGATCGGCCGATTCGACCGGGGCCCAGCCGCGGGCTCCGGACCGGGCGCGCTGGCCGGGAATCCCTGGTGGCTGCTGCGGTACTTCGGCGAGCCACGCGGAGGCGATCCGGTCGGTCTCCTGCTCCTCGGCCGTCTGCTCGCGTTCCGCCGCCCACTGGCGGATAACCGCATCAACTCCGGGATCTCCGGTCATCCCTGCCTCCTTGTGCCCCAACGACAAGTCGTGATGATCGAGCGATCGAGCGCGCCAGAACCAGCTGGTCACGCAATGTGAGCACCGTAGAGGGAATTCATGCCGGTGCGCCAGACCCTTCGGCCGACGAATTCGACGACCAGGGGGTTAATCACGTTGATCCACCCGGATGGTGGAATGGAGCGCCCCAAATTCCGGATTTCGTGACTTTCCGTTACCGCTAGTCCCCGGGTACACGAGGTGCCGGCACCGCGGGTCCGCGGTGCCGGCAGGCTCGGTCTGGGGTCAGGAGAACAGGGCGCGCACGAAGGTCACGATCGCCTCGGCGCCGTCGCGCAGCCAGCCGAGGACGTTGTGCACGACGTCGGCCGACTGGGTCGGCTTGGTGATCAGGAAGAACAGGACGAGCCCGACCACCGCGACGATGGCGACCTTCTTCGCGTTCGCCGACATGCGCTCCATCCGTTCGTTTCGCGGGCCGCTGCCCGGGATACCCCGCCATCCTGCCCAACGAACAGGCATTCCGACAGGCTTTCACCCGCTCAGCGGTCACTCCTGACTCTCCGTATGCGTCCCGAGGGTAACTTCCGGCCGTCGCTCCCCCGTCCAGGACATGCCGCGAGCGGCCGGTGTAACGGGATTTGCGAGCGGCAAGAAGCGGTTGTGGCTTCAGCGAAGCTGCGTCGGGCTGGTGGTGCGGTGACCAAGAAGCCGGGGTGGAATCCGGCGACGGCCGCCACCTGGCCCGGGTGGGCGGCCGCGGTGCGCATCGCCAAGGCACCGCCGATGCAGTAGCCGATCACCGCGGCAGGTCCGGCGCCGAGGCGGAGCCCGCAACCTTAGTCCACTGAGCGAAGCCGCCGCTACAGGGTGCGGGAGATGATCTCCTTCATGATCTCGCTGGTACCGCCGAAGATCCGCTGGATACGGACGTCGGTCCAGGCGCGGGCGATCGGGTACTCGGTCATGTAGCCATAGCCGCCGAACAGCTGCAGGCAGTCGTCCACGACCTTGTTGACCCGCTCGGTCGTCCACAGCTTCGCCATCGCGGCGCCCTGCACGTCGAGTTCGCCGGCGAGGTGCCGCTCGATGCACTGATCGACGAACGCGCGCGCGACCGCGGCCTCCGTGGCGGCCTCGGCGAGGGTGAACTTGGTGTTCTGGAAACCGAAGATCGGGCGCCCGAACGCGGTGCGCTCCTTGGTGTAGGCGATGGTCTGCTCGATCGCCGCCTCCATCCCGGCCATCGCGCCGATGGCGATGATGAGCCTTTCCTGCGGCAGCTGCTGCATCATCTGGATGAAGCCCTCGCCCTCGCGCGCGCCGAGGAGGTTGGCCGCGGGCACGCGCACGTCGTCGAAGAACAGCTCGGCGGTGTCCTGCCCCTTGAGCCCGATCTTGTCCAGCAGCCGCCCACGGCGGAAGCCGGGGGTGTCGGCCGGGACGCCGATCAGCGACACCCCTTGCGCGCCGGCGTCGGGATCGGTCTTGACGGCGAGCACGACGAGGTCGGCGAGGCCGCCGTTGGTGATGAACGTCTTGGCGCCGTTGATGACGTAGTGGTCTCCGTCGCGGACGGCGCGCGTGGTGATGCCCTGCAGGTCGGATCCCGTGCCCGGTTCGGTCATCCCGATGGCGCCCACCATCTCGCCGCTGGCGAACTTCGGCAGCCATTCGCGCTTCTTCTCTTCGCTCGCGTAGGCCAGCAGGTAGTGCGCGACGATCCCGTTGTGCACGGCGACGCCCCACGCGCTGTCGCCCGAGCGCGCCTGCTCCTCGAAGAGGACGGCTTCGTGCGCGAACGTGCCGCCACCGCCGCCGTACTCCTCGGGGATCGAGATCGCGAGCAGGCCGACCTCCCCCGCCTTGCGCCAGAGCTCCCGGTCGACCTGCTTCTGCTCGCTCCACCGCTCGGCATTGGGCGCGAGTTCCTTCTGGCAGAAAGTCCTTGCCAGCTCACGGAAGTCGGCCAGCTCCCGCCCCCAGGCGCTGTTCGGTGTCGGCAGTGGCACGGCTGGGCCTCCTAGAAATACATTACAGCTGGAAGGTAAGTTCTGACCAGAATGTACATCCGGGAGGCACCGTGGTCGAGCCCCGAGGGCACCGCACCCAGGCGCAGCGCCGCGAGCAGACCAGGACGGCGCTGCTCGACGCGACGATCGACTGCCTGGTCGAACTCGGGTACGCGCGCACCTCGATGCAGGAGATCTGCACGCGCGCCGGGGTGTCGAAAGGCGCGGCACAGCACCATTTCGCGGCCAAGGCCGAACTGATGGCGGCCGCGGTCGGGCATCTGACCACCAAGCGGATGGACGCGCTCGCCGGATCGCTGGGCAAGCTGCCCCGGGGCGCCGACGCCATCCCGGCCGCGATCGACATGCTGTGGGCGGGCTACTCGGGCGCGCTGGCCACGGCCTCGACCGAACTGTGGATCGCCGCGCGCACCGACCCGGCCCTGCGCGCCGCGATCCGTCCCGTCGACCGCGCGATGGGCCGCGCCGCGCTGGAGAAGATCCGCTTCCTCGCCGACGGACTCCCCGCCGAGCAGGCCGAAACCCTGTTCTGGCTGACGGTGAACCTCATGCGCGGGCTGGCGCTGGACGCCGAACTGGGCGGCTCGCCCGCGCGCCGGAAGAAGTTGCTGGAGGAGTGGAAGCGCGTGGCCGCGGCGTTCTGACACCGGCCGGCGTTTACCTACCCCACCTGGGCGCGCCATGCTGGAGGGACATCTGGAGGACGGAGTGCCGTCATGGACACGCGGTCCCTTCCCCGCCCGGTCACCGCGGCGCCGGCCGCCGTCGCCGCCGGGCTGCTGATCGCCGGCAGCATCCTGCCCCTGACCGTCACGGCCCATTTCGCGCGCGGCGTCCGAGACCAGCAGATGGTGGTGACCTCCTGGACCCGCACCTTCGATCCACCGCCGCAAGGGGATCTGGCACTCGCCTATAGCGCCGGCCATGTGCCCTACTTCGGGCTCCCGATCGCGGTGACGGCCGCCGCGCTCCTGGGCGCGGCGGTGGCGGCGCTCCGATCCCCTGCCGCGGCACGGATCGCGCTGGTCGCGGCCGCAGCGGCCGCCGTCGCGGTCGCCCGTCGCGGTCGCCTTCATGCTGGCGATGGTGGTCCAGGCGGCGCAGAGCTACTCGAACCCCGCGGCCGGCAGCGGCGTCTCGCGGACCGTCTACGAGATCGGCCTGGGTTCTGGGTCGTCGTGGGTGGTGCGGTGGTCGCCCTGGTGGCAGGCGCCCTGGCGGTGGCCCAGCCGCGGTCGCCGTCCTCGGATGCCACGCCGCCGATGGGGTTCCCGTCGACGGTGATCCATCAGCTACCGCCGGAGCAGGGGTCTCCGCCGACGTGGAGTTGACCTGCCATACCGGCGGTATGGTGTACTCGTCGGTAACCGCGCCAACGGAGGGACCATGACGAGCACTGCCGCGACCAGCGGGCACGAAGCCAGCAAACCGACCACCGTGGGCGGGGTCGTCGGCGCGCCGTCCGCCGCGCGCGCCACTCAGCTGGTGCGCCGCGCGGCCGGGGGCCAGGACTCGGCGCCCGTGGAAATCGTCGCCCCCTTTACCGGGCTCGCGAGCGCGACCATCCCGCAGGCGACCGACGCGGACGTGCGCAAGGTGTTCGGCGACGCCCGGCAGGCGCAGCGCTCGTGGGCGGCCCGGCCGGTGCGCGAGCGCCAGCAGGTCCTGACCCGCCTGCACGATCTGATCCTCGGCCGCCAGGACGAGATCCTCGACCTCATCCAGCTCGAAGCGGGCAAGGCCCGGCTCGACGCGTTCGACGAGGTCGCCTCGACCGCGCTCGTCGCCGGCTACTACGGCAAGCACAGTGCCCGCATCCTCGGCGCGAAACGGGTGGCCGGGGCGTTGCCCGTGCTGACGAAGGCCGGTGAGCTCCGGCATCCGAAGGGTGTCGTCGGCGTGATCTCGCCCTGGAACTATCCCCTCGCGCTGACCGCGATGGATGTGCTTCCCGCTCTCGTCGCGGGCAACGCCGTCGTCCAGAAACCGGACAACCAGACCGCGCTGTCCGCGTTGTGGCTGCACGAACTGGCCGAAGAAGCCGGGCTCCCCGCGGGCCTGTGGCGAATCGTGCTCGGCCGCGGGTCGGTGATCGGCGACGCGCTCGTCGAGGAGGCGGACTACCTGTGCTTCACCGGTTCCACCCCGACCGGGAAGCATCTCGCGGCGAAGGTCGCGGGCCGGCTGACCGGCTATTCGCTCGAACTGGGCGGGAAGAACCCGATGATCGTGCTGCCGGACGCGCCCGTCGCGAAGGCCGCCGCGGGGGCGGTGACGGCCTGCTTCGCTTCGGCGGGCCAGCTGTGCGTTTCGGTCGAGCGAATCTACGTGCACGAACGCATCCGCGAGGAGTTCACGCGCGCGTTCGTCGCCAGGGCGCAGGCGCTGCGGCTCGGCGGCGATCTCGGCTACGGGGCGGACATGGGCTCGTTGACTTCGCCGAACCAGCTTTCGTCGGTGTCCGCGCACGTCGAGGACGCGCGCGCGAAGGGCGCCACCGTGCTCACCGGTGGGCGGGCGCGGCCCGATCTCGGCCCGCTGTTCTACGAACCGACGATCCTCGCGGACGTGCCGGAGAACGTCGACCTCTTCGCGGGCGAGACGTTCGGCCCAGTGGTCTCGATCTACGGGTACGCGGATGTCGAGGACGCGATCGAGCGAGCGAACGACTCGGCGTTCGGACTCAACGCCAGCGTGTGGACCGGTGACACCGCCGCGGGCTGGGCGGTGGCCGCGCGGATCAAGGCAGGCACCGTCAACGTGAACGAGGGCTACGCCGCGACGTTCGGCACGGTCGCGCTGCCGATGGGCGGGATGAAGGAGTCCGGCTACGGCCGCCGCAACGGCGCCGAAGGGCTGCTCAAGTACACGGAATCGCAGTCGATCGCCGTGCAGCGCGGGCTGCGGCTGCGGCCGCCGCGCCCGGTACCGCCGAAGCTGTGGGCGCGCGGGATGACAGCGGGCATCCGCCTGCTGCGCCGGATCCGCTGATCCGCAGGACAGGTCAACCGGCTTGTAGGTTTTCCCACCGGCCTGGTCGGCTTGCACCGGGATCGCGGCTTCGCTCCCACGGCGCCGCCCGCTGCACGTCGATCAGGTTCGCACCAGCAGGCCCCGGTCGTAGGCGATCGCGACGGCTTCGGCGCGGCGGGTGGCGCCGAGCTTCGCCATCACGCGGGACAGGTGCACGCTCACCGTCTTCTCGCTGATGTAGAGCTCCTCGCCGACCTGCCGGTTCGTCCTGCCCAGCGCGACCCGCTCCAGCACCGCCCGCTCGCGTTCCGTCAGCGGATCCACCGTGTCCCGCTGGGGCAGCACCGCCTCCACGACGCCCGGCAGCTCGATCCTCGCCCGGCGCGCCAGCTCACGCGCCGCGTCGCGCAGCGGGGCGGCCCGCAACTTCTCCGCGGTTTCATGCGCCTTGACCAGCTCTTCGGCCGCGCGCCCCGGCTCCGACGCGGCGAGCAGCGCCTCCGCGTGCTGCCACCGGCACACGGCCTGCTCGTACACCTGCCCGTAGCCGAACTCCGCGACCGCCTTCGCCCACAGCGCCGGATCCGCCGCGCCCTCCAGCCCGCTCGCGGCGGCCTCGGCGCGCGCGAGCCAGGCCCGGCCCTCCGGCCCCAGGACACCCGCGCGTGGCTTGCCGTGTTCGGCCCCGAAGCGGACTCTCTCGACGAGCTGTCTGCCCGCCTCGACCGCGGCTTTGGCCGCCTCGTCGTCCCCGCGCAGGCGGGCCGCCGCGGCCTGCGCGGCAGCGGCGGGCAGCGCGGCGGCGCCGATCCGGATCCAGCTCAACCGGTACTCCGCGTCGAGCGCGTCGAGGAAGTCGATCGCCTCGTTGGCCCGTTTGACCGCCGTTTCGTGATCACCTTGCCAGTACGCCAACTCGGTACCCGCGCTCCCGGCCGCCATCGCCGTCATCGGTTCGGCCCACCAGTGCGGCCGCAGCTCGGCCAGGAGCTTGCCCGCGGCGGTGAACCCGCCCTTCGACACCACGATCGGCAGCCAGCTCGCGGTCATCCGCGCCGTGAGCACACTGGACACTCCGCGCGCGGGCGTGCCGGTGACGGACTCGCCGGGCCAGTCTCCACGCTGGTAGCGCAGCGACAGGTGCCGGGCGCGCAGCTCGAGCCCGTAGGCGCTCCACGTCAGCCCGGTCTCCTCAGCCCGTTTTATGCCGCGCTCGTACACCTTGATCGCCGCGGAGATCTCCCCCTGGTCGTCATAACTGAGCGCCAGGAAGCACAACGCCCGCAGCTCGACGTTCGGCGCCGCCGCCTCGCCGGCCTTGCGCTCGGCACTGCGCAGCCTGTCCCGCGCCTCGGCGAAGTCGGCGACGTTGTCGGCGAGCGCGCCCAGCGTGATCAGTGCCGAGGCCTCCGCTCCGGCACTGCCGGCCGACCGCGCGTCCGCGACCGCCGTCTGCGCGCTGACCAGCGACTCCTCCGGACGATCGATACCGCGCAGGATCGCCGCCCTGGTCGCGAGGACCCAGGCCCGGGTCTTGCTCGGTTCGGCCGCGGCGATCAGCTCCCAGGCACGGTCGATCGCCTCGTGGGCCTCGTCGATCGAACCCTCGACGTTCATCAGTGCCTCAGCGAGCCGCCGCCACGTCTTGGTCGCACGCTCGACGTTCGTCTCCGCGGTCAGCTCCTGCACGGCCGAGCGCGCGTACGCGATCGCGCGCTCCGGCTCGCCCGAGGTGCCGGCGAAGTACGAAGCCTCATGCAGTAACCGCAGCTCGTCGGCTCCGGGCGGGCGCGCCGGGGCCGGGACCGCGTCCCAGATCTCCAGCGCCTGCTCGACGTGCCGCAGCGCCGCACCAGGCGCGCCCAGCCGCTCCGCCTCGTCGGCCGCGCGCAGCAACGCGGGCAACGCCGCGGTGAGATCCCGGCTCTGCAGGCTGTGGTACGCCAGCTTCGCGTCGTGCCCGCGGCCCTGCGGGGTGCGCAGGATCCGGGCCGCGTACGCCGCGTGCATCCGGGTGCGCTCCCCCGGCAGCAAATCGCCGTACACCGCCTCCTGCAGCAACGCGTGGCGGAACGCGTACGCGCCCTTCTCCACCACCAGGGCGTGGTGCTGCACCGCCTCGCGCAAGGCCTCGTCGAGCTCGTCCTCCCCGAGCCCGGACACCTCCGCGAGCGCCGCGTGCGAGACCGACTCGCCGGCGACGGAGATCACCCGCAGCACTCGCCGCGCGTCGGTGGAGAGCCGTTCCAGCCGCGCCAGCAGCACTTCGGCGAGCCCGGCCGGGAGATCCTCGTGGTCGGCACACGAGGCGAGCAGTTCCTCGGCGAAGAACGGGTTGCCCTCGGACCGTTCGGCCACGTTGGCGACTAATTCGGGGGCGAGCGGGCTGTCCGCGAGGGCTTCGACGAACGCTCGCGCGTCGGCCTCCTTCAGCGGGTGCAGCTCGATCTGGCCGACCGCGGGCAGCCGCACCAGCTCGACCAGCAGGCCCCGCAGCGGATGCCGCCGGTGCACGTCCTCCTCGCGGTAGCTCGCCACGATCAGCAGCCGCTGCGCGCGCAGCCGCGAAAGCAGGAACGACAGCAGGTTCCGGGTCGACCCGTCGGCCCAGTGCAGATCCTCCAGTAGCAGCAGGACCGGGCGGTGCTCGGCGATCTCGGTGAGCACCCCCAGCACCCCGTCGAACAGCTGCAGCTGCCCCAGATCCTGTTCCACGGGCGGCCGGTACGGCACGTCGCGCTCGGAGGTGACCGGCGCATGCTCCGCGCTGGCCACCGGCCCGGGCTGCGCGAGCGGGAGCAACCGCCCCAGCGCCGGGCGGATCCGCACCGCGTCGGCGATGGCCGCGTCGTCCGCCGTGGCCAGCGGGCCCAGCGCCTCCGCGAACGGCAGGTACGGGAGGCCGCCCTCGCGCACGTCCAGGCAGCGGCCGGTCAGCACCAGCGCGCCGCGGGTGCCCGCGAACTCCGCGAGTTCCGCGAGCAGCCTCGTCTTCCCGACGCCCGCGTCCCCCGACAGCAGGACGGCGCCGGCTTCACCACGTTCCGCACGGGTGAAGCCGGCACGCAGACGGCGCATTTCGTCGACACGCGCGACCAGGGGGATACCGGAACCCAAACGAGGCACAAGACGCATTCTTACCTACCCCACCGACAGTCCCGGAACGGTTTTCGCTCTCGGCCGCATACTGCTTACGTTCGTAAGCAGGCCCCCTGGTCCCCCGCTACCGCGCCCGAGCCTGGGTAAGGGGTGCCTCGTCCCGGCTCGGGCGCCGCTGCTGCGGCACATGCACCTCCGGGATCCTTCTGCCCAGCCGCCAGCGCCGGCGCTTGCGCCCGGCCGGCCAGGCCTTGTGCAGCTCCTCGGTCCGGTACGCCACCTCGGCCTGCACCGCGTCGAAGATCCAGTCGTTTCGCATCGGGAATCCCTCTTCCGCTCCGGTGGTTCGTTGCGAACCTCAGAGTCGTCCTGAGGGAGGTGCCCCGGCATCGGCAGATCACGCCGTCCACGGCGGCGCCGGACAGCAGAAGACCCCTTACCCCGCGTCGGCCCTGCTCAGCGGTGTAAGGGGTCGGGTGAGACGCTCAGTCCCGGTCGAGCACGCGCAGGAACCCGCGCCAGCCCGACGGGGAGACGCTCAGGGCGCCCGCGCCGGGATTCTTGGAATCGCGGACACCGATCCGGTCGGCGAGCAGGGCGACCTCGACACAGTCGTTGCCGCCGCCGCTGTAGCTGCTCTTGCGCCAGGTGCCCCCGGCAAATTCACCGTTCGTCATAGCTCCCCACTCCTTGAGTCGTCCCGCGATGGTGTTCTTTCTATTCGGCCGAATACCGTTCCGCGGCTTCGGCGACCAGACCTAGCGAGTCATCCGGTTTGAGCGCCGCGGCACGGAGATGATCGAACATGAGCGAATAGCGGCGCACATCGGGGGGTAGCTCGAGAAAGAAGCCACCGGATGTGCTGTCCACATACACGACGTCCTGATCGGCCTGCTCCGGAAAACCGAGGATCAGAAACGGTCCCTCCATCCCCGGATGCGCGCCGGCCGTGAACGGCACCACCTGAATGGTCACATGCGGTAACTGCCCGAGCTCCAGCAGGCGGTTCGCCTGCTGCACCATGACCTCGGGCCCGCCGACCACGCGGTGCAGCACCGCCTCGTCGATGACCGCCCAGTACTCGGGCGGGTTCGGATCCGAAAGCAGCCGCTGGCGGGCCGTGCGCGCGGCGACCCGGCGCTCGATCTCCGTTTCGTCCGAGTCCGGCCGCATCGCCCTGATCACCGCGCGGGCGTAGGTCTCGGTCTGCAGCAGCCCGGGAACAAGCAGCGCCTGGAACGCGCGCAGTGAGCTGGCATCCGCTTCGAGACCCACGAACGTGCCGGTGAAGACCTCCTTGTAGGCGTGCCACCAGCCCGGTTTGCGGGCTTCACGAGCGAGCTGAACGAGCGCTTCCCGTTCGTCGCCGGTAAGTCCATAGAGTTCAAGCATGTCCCGCGCATCACGCGGAGTGACCCCGACATGTCCCGTTTCGATCCGGCTCACCTTCGAAGCCGAGCATTCCAGCTTTTCGCCGACCTCGTCGATGGTCAGATCCGCGGCTTCGCGCAACCGGCGCAACTCGCTGGCCAGCCGCCGGCGGCGAATGGTGGGACCCTGACCCCGTTTCACTGTTACACCTCCGCGTTGGCCCGCGCCCATTCTCCGGTTGTGGTTGCCTGTCCACGCGTTCTACATCTAACCAGCCAATTCTCTCGGCGGACCGACCCACAACCTACCCAACTGGGTTACTTTTCCCCGGATGGCGGACTGCAAATTGCATATTGCTGTTATAGAGTGGCATCCTGCGCCTGTTTCCGGCAATCCAGCCCCGACACGGGCGGTTTCGCGGGAGGCGGCGTGCACAGGGACTGCTCACCAACCGGACCACTCCAGCGGTCGGTACACCGGCGCCTGGACGATCTGCGGCGCACCGCCGGGCTGGCCGACACCGGCAGAGCGGCCGACCTGGCGCGCCACGAGATTCCGCTGCTCGTGGAGACCTTGCGGGCCGTGCTCGCCGAGCACGCGCCCGACGAGCGCGGCCGGTGCGCGGTGTGCTGGCCACGGACATCGCGGTTCCGCTTCCGGCGCCGCGGCCCCCTGCCCTGCCGCGTGTACCTCGCCATCCAGTTGCGGCTCGGCACGGTCGAGGCGGCGATGCCCGGCCTCCCGCGGCCCCGGCACCGCGCCGCGCATCTGCATTCGGTGGGCTGATCAGGAGGGCACGCGCAGGAGCCCCTCCTGCACCACGGTCGCGATGAGGGTGCCGTCCGCGGCGAAGAAGCGGCCGGTGGCGAGACTGCGCGCACCGGAGGCCGAAGGGGAGGTCGTGTCGTAGAGGAACCATTCGTCCGCGCGGAACGGGCGGTGGAACCACAGCGCGTGGTCGAGGCTCGCGCCGCTGACCTCGTCCAGCTCCCAGTAGATCCCGTGCCGCGCGAGCGGCGAGTCCAGCAGCGTCATGTCCGAGGCGTAGGTCAGCACGCAGACGTGCAGCAGGTCCTCGTCGGGAAGGCGGCCGTCCGCGCGCATCCACACCTGATTTCGCGCCTCGGCCCGCCCGGTCTGCCGGGTCACCCATGGTGGGTCGTTGACGTAGCGGACGTCGATCGGGCGCGGCCGGCGGCGGGTGCCGGACAGGTCCGGGAAGTCCCGCATTCGCTCGGCGAACGTCAGGAGCGTCTCGGGGGCGGGCACGTCCGGCATCTCGTCGGCGTGCTCGAGCCCCGGCTCCGGCCGCTGGAACGAGGCCGACAGCGCGAAGATCGCCTTACCGCGCTGCACCCCGGTCACCCGCCGGGTCGTGAACGAACGGCCATCCCGGATGCGATCGACCTCGTAGACGATCGGAATACTCGGATCACCCGGGCGGATGAAGTACGCGTGCAGAGAGTGCACCTTGCGCTCGCTCGGCACGGTGCGCCCGGCGGCGACGAGCGCCTGGCCGGCGACCTGGCCGCCGAACACGCGCACGGGCGAGTTCGCGGGGCTGACGCCGCGGAAGATGTTCTCCTCGATCTTCTCCAGATCCAGCAGGTCGACCAGATGGTCGAGCACGGCCTGCCCGCCGGCGCCTCCGGTGATGTCGAGCTCGGCCGCGGCGTCTTTCGCCAGGTCTGTCATCGGCCCACTCTAGGCGTGGTCGTCCTCGCCAAGGCGGTGCACGCGGATGAGGTTCGTGGTGCCGACCGTGCCGGGCGGCGAACCGGCCACGATGACCACCAGATCACCAGGCTGGTATCGCTCCATTTCCAGCATCGCGTGATCGACCTGCTCGATCATCTTGTCGGTCGAGTCGACCTTCGCGACGATATGCGTGACCGTGCCCCAGGTCATCGAGAGCTGCGCGCGCACCCCTTCCTCGGGCGTGAAGGCCAGCAGCGGCAACCGGGTGTGCAGCCGCGCGAGCCGGCGCACTGTGTCACCGGACTGCGTGAACGCGACGAGCGCCTTGGCGTTGAGCCGCTCCCCGATGTCCCGCGCCGCGTACGAGATGACGCCTCGCTTGGTCCGCGGCACGTGCGACAGCGGCGGCACGGTCGGCGAGTCGGTCTCGACCGCCTCCACGATCCGGCCCATCGTGCGCACCGTCTCGATCGGGTACCGGCCGACGCTGGTCTCCCCGGAGAGCATCACCGCGTCGGTGCCGTCGAGCACCGCGTTGGCCACGTCGGAGGCCTCGGCGCGGGTCGGGCGAGAATTGTTGATCATCGAGTCGAGCATCTGGGTGGCGACGATGACCGGCTTGGCGTTCTCGCGCGCGATCTGGATCGCCCGTTTCTGCACCAGCGGCACCTGCTCCAGCGGCAGCTCGACGCCCAGGTCACCACGGGCGACCATGACCCCGTCGAAGGCCAGCACGATGGCTTCGAGGTTGTAGACCGCCTCGGGCTTCTCGAGCTTGGCGATCACCGGCAGCCGGCCGCGGCCGACCCGGTCCATCACCTGGTGCACCAGGTCGATGTCGGCGGGCGAGCGCACGAAGGACAGCGCCACGAAGTCCACCCCGAGCTCGAGCGCGAACTCCAGGTCCTCGATGTCCTTGTCCGACATCGCGGGCACGGACACGTCCATCCCCGGCAGCGAGACACCCTTGTTGTTGCTGACGGGGCCACCCTCGGTGACCTCGCAGACCACGTCGGAGCCCTCGACGCCCTTCACGACCAGGCCGATGTTCCCGTCGTCGACGAGCAGCCTGTCCCCGGGCTTGGCGTCCTTGGCCAGGCCCTTGTACGTGGTCGACACGCGGTCGTGCGTGCCGGCGACGTCCTCGACCGTGATGCGCACGATGTCGCCCGCGCGCCACTCGACGGGCCCGCCGGCGAACGTGCCGAGCCGGATCTTGGGGCCCTGCAGATCGGCCATGATGCCGACCGCGCGCCCAGTCGCCGCGGCGGCGTCACGGACCAGGTTGTAGACCTGCTTGTGGTCACCGTGGCTGCCGTGGCTGAAGTTCATCCTCGCGACGTCCATCCCGGCATCGACGAGGGCCCGCACCTTCTCCGCTGTCGCGGTGGCGGGACCAAGCGTACAAACGATCTTCGCGCGTCGGCTCACGTTTGAACAGCGTAGCCCCTTGCGGCCGTTTCGTCTTTACCGATCCCGAGATCGAGTCAGCGACGCGGCTGCTCGCTTACCCCCACGTGATCCCGGGCCCACTCGTTGAAGTCACGCACCTGCCGCCACGCCTTCCGCACGCGGTCCAGGCAACGGCGTTCGTGCAGCGTGTCGTCGGGTTCCCAGCTGCGGACCGCGTACAGCGAGCGGTGTTTGAGCAGTTCGAGCCGGGGGTGATCCTCGGCGAACCCGCGTGGTTTCGTGCGCAAGGTGTCGCCGAGGATCTGCCAGCCGGCCTTGCGGAGTTTGGCGAGAATTCGCTCGAGCACGCCGCCGTGGAGGTCGGTGTCGACCGCCTGCCGGAACCGGGCCAGCTGGTCGGACTGCAGATGGAAGCAACCACCGCCGACCCGCAACCCGGCGGAGGACACCTCGACGTAGTAGGCGCCCCCGCCGCGACCCTGCTCGATCACGGCACCGCAATGGGTCTTGTACGGGCTCTTGTCCTTGGCGAACCGGACGTCGCGATGCGGGCGGAAGACCTTGCCCTCGCCGAAGTCCGGGCCGAACTCGGGCGTCAGCTCGGCGAGCAGCGCCTCCATCGGGCCGCGGACGTGCTCGCGGTAGATCTTCAGGTGGTCTTCCCAGTAGGGCTTCGAATTGTCGGCGAGCAGCCCGTCGTAGAACTCGATGGCGTGCTCCCCGAATCCGGCGAACGTCACGGGTCTGACGATAGCCAGCGTCACCGACAAGGTGGCCGAGGCGCGTCGCCGTCACCCCGCGATCGCGCTGAGGGTGTCGTAGCTCCACCATTCGCCACCGCAGAACCTGTACGCCGTGCCCGCGACGGTGCCGTTCGCCGGGCAGCGGGTCTTGAGGATCTTGTAGTCCTCGATACCCGCCTCGTACTTCGTTGTACCAGTCGGCGTACTGCGCCGCGCCGCCGTAGTCGGCCGCGTCGATCTTGCCGCCGGAGGTGCCGTCGGCGGTGATCGCCGCGGTCACCACCTCGCTGCCGAGTAGATGACCTTCAGGCCGGGATACATCACCTTGAACCACTTGAGCTGCCCGAAGTTCCCGCGAAGGGCGCCCCCGTCCCACGTGTCGGCGACGCCGTCGGCACTGGTGCAACGCGCTCACGGTGCGTCAGGCAGCGGCGCGAACGCGATCCCCTCCGCGGCCGCCCGGCGTTCACCCCACTCGTACAGGGCCTGCAGCGCCGGGCCGAGCGCGCCGCCGTCCAGGGTGAGGCGGTACTCCACGCGCGGCGGCCGCTCGTCGAAGGCCTCGCGCTCCACCAGGCCGTCCGACTCCAGCTCGCGCAGTTGCTGGGTCAGCATCTTCTCGCTGATGCCCGGCATCCGGCGGCGCAGCTCGCCGTAGCGGTGCACGCCTTCCTTCAGATGCGCCAGGATCACCGCTTTCCACCGGCCGCCCACGACGTCCAGCGTCAGCTCGACCGGGCAGTAGTAGCGCCGCGCCACCGGTCCTCCTTCACCACGCACCGGAAGGTGCGTACTTGCCCACCGCCTGCAGCCGGTGTTGCCTTGGCTCATGACACCCAGCCTGTACGAGTGGGCCGGTGGCCGGCCGGCGCTCGTCAAGCTCTTCGAAGTGTTCTACGGCAAGGTGCTCGCCGACGACCTGCTCGAACCGGTGTTCCGCGGCATGGACCCCGGGCACCCGCGGCATGTCGCGGACTGGCTCGGGGAGGTGTTCGGCGGACCCGCTCACTACAGCACCGAACGCGGCGGGCACGCGCACATGATCTCCCGGCACCTCGGCCGCGGTATCACCGAAGAGCAGCGCCGCCGGTGGGTTTCGCTGCTGATGGACGCCGCCGACGAGGTCGGCCTTCCGGCCGACCCGGAGTTCCGCGCGGCCTTCGCCGGGTACGTGGAATGGGGCAGCCGGCTCGCCGTGCTGTTCTCGCGTCCTGGCGCGGAACCGAGCACGGACGAGCCGATGCCGAAATGGGACTGGCCGATGCCCCCGTGGGAACCTCAGCCGAAGAAGACCTCGGCCTCTTCGTAGCGCTCCGGGGGCACGGTCTTCAGTTCGGCCGTCGCCTCGGCGAGCTTGACGCGCACGATGTCCGTGCCGCGCAGGGCGACCATCGTGCCGAAGTCGCCGTCCTTGACCGCGTCGACGGCGTGCAGGCCGAACCGGGTCGCGAGCACGCGGTCGTACGCCGTCGGCGTGCCACCGCGCTGGACGTGCCCGAGCACCACCGCGCGCGACTCCTTGCCGGTACGCGCGGCGATCTCGTCGGCCAGCCAGGTGCCGACGCCGCCGAGCCGGACGTGCCCGAACGCGTCCTTCTCGCCGCTGGTCAGCATCTCTGCGCCGCCCTCGGGCAGCGCACCCTCCGCGACCACGATGATCGGCGCGTACATGCGCTCGAAGCGCCGCTCGACCCACTCGACGACCTGGTCGATGGAGAACGGGTTCTCCGGCACCAGGATCACGTTCGCCCCGCCGGCCAGACCCGAGTGCAGCGCTATCCAGCCCGCGTGCCGGCCCATCACCTCGACGACGATCGCGCGGTAGTGCGATTCGGCCGTCGTGCGCAGGCGGTCGATGGCCTCGGTCGCGATGTGCACGGCCGTGTCGAAACCGAACGTGTAGTCGGTCGCCGCGAGGTCGTTGTCGATCGTCTTCGGCACGCCGACGACACCGATGCCCTCATCGGTCAGCTTCTTCGCCACGCCGAGCGTGTCCTCGCCGCCGATCGCGATCAGCGCGTCGATCCGCTGGTCGGCCAGCGTCGCCTTGATCTTGTCGACGCCGCCGTCCTCCTTGTACGGGTTGGTGCGCGAAGAGCCGAGGATCGTGCCGCCCCTGGTCAGGATCTCCTCGACGTCGCTGAGGCCGAGAGGCCGGCTCTCGCCGGTCATCGGGCCGCGCCAGCCGTTGCGGAAGCCGACGACCTCCCAGCCCATGATCTCGATCCCCTTGCGGACCACGGCCCGGATCACCGCGTTCAGCCCGGGGCAGTCGCCGCCACCGGTCAGCACCCCCACTCGCATGGGAACCAGCCCTTTCGAAAAGTCGGTCTCGTCACAGTTCTCGACCGCCAGCGTAGCGGCGCCGGGCCTTGATCGGTTAAGCGCCCGTCGCCTTTGATAGGGTCACGCCCGTGCAGCGGTATTTCTGGTTTAGCGGGCCGGCCCTGGGTGGGCCAGCCGGCGAGATCGCCGCGCGCTGAACCTTCCACCCGAGCCGGATGAAAGACCGGCTCGGCGGGTACGGCGGGCCGGTCACGAAAGGACCGCCATGCAGATCCCCGCAGGCCCCGCGGAACCCCTGGAGTCGCTGGACAACCAGCGCACCGTGGGCATCAGCCCGCTGATCTCCCCCGCCCTGCTGCGGCAGGAACACCCGATGGACACGGCCGTGGCGAAGACCGTCGCGGCCGGGCGCGCCGCGACCGCCGACATCCTGAACGGCACCGGCGAACGGCTGCTCGTCGTCGTCGGCCCGTGCTCGGTGCACGATCCGGAGGCCGCCGTCGACTACGCGATCCGGCTGGCCGAGAAGGCCGAAACGCTGCGCGACCGGCTGCACGTGATCATGCGGGTGTACTTCGAAAAGCCGCGCACGACCCTGGGCTGGAAAGGGCTGATCAACGACCCGGCGCTGGACGGCAGTTACGCGGTGAACCAGGGCCTGCGGATGGCGCGCAAGCTGCTGCTCGACATCTCCCGGCTCGGGCTGCCGGTCGGGTGCGAGTTCCTCGACCCGATCACCCCGCAGTTCATCGCCGACACCGTGAGCTGGGGCTCGATCGGTGCGCGGACCGCGGCGAGCCAGGTGCACCGGCAGCTGTGCAGCGCGCTGTCGATGCCGGTCGGGATCAAGAACTCGACCGAGGGCGACGTGCAGGTCGCGGTCGACGCGGCGCGTGCCGCGGCGGCGAGCCACGTGTTCCCCGGGATCAACACCGACGGGCTGGCCGCGCTGATCACCACGTCGGGCAACCCCGACTGCCACGTCATCCTGCGCGGTCACACCGGTGGGCCGAACTACGACGCGGAGACCGTACGCGACACGCTCGCACGGCTGGCCAAGAGCGGCCTGCCGGAACGCGTGATCATCGACGCGTCGCACGGCAACAGCGGCAAGGACCACGTGCGGCAGGCCGAGGTGGTACGGGAGGTGGCCGGGCGCATCGGCGACGGTGAACGCGGCATCGTCGGCGTGATGCTCGAAAGCTTCCTCGAGGCCGGGCGGCAGGACCTCGTGCTGGGCAAGGCTTCGGAGCTGACCTACGGGCAGTCCATCACCGACGCCTGCCTGGACTGGGCGTCCACGGCGGACCTGCTCGACGAGCTGGCCGCGGCGGTCGCGAACCGCTGAATGCCGTGAGGGGGTCCCTCATGCCCTTATGTGCCATGAGGGACCCCCTCACGGCACCACGGATGCTCAGCGGCGGACGCGCTCGATCACGCGCCAGCGCTCCAGGTTGTGGCGCGCGTCGGCGAGGGCGTCGTGGGCGTCGGTGGGAGGGGCGGGCAGCTTCGGTTTGCCCGCGTCCTCCCAGCGTTGCCGCAGGTCGCGGGTGAACCGGGGCAGCTGCCGGGGCAGGGCGGGCATCGGGCCCCACAGCTGGGCGAGCGCGACGTGGTCGTAGGCCGCGTACCAGGCCCACAGCTCGATGCCGCCCGGCGGCTTGCCGAAGAACTCCAGCAGGTCGGCCCGGATCTTCTCGCGGCTGCGCCAGGCCTGATCGGCGGGTGCGGGCAGCTTCGGCAGCACGTTCTCGCGCACCCACGGGCCGGCCTTACCCGGATCGAAATCAGTCGAAACGGCGTAGAACTCCCGGCCCCGCTCGTCCACGACACCGATCGACACCAGGTCGATCGTCACGCCGTCCTCGATGAACTCGGTGTCGTAGAAGAATCGCACCGCAGAACCCTAGGCTAACCGGCCTTGGTCTCCGGTATCCGGTCGACCGCGCCGGCCTGTACGGGAACCGCGGCGCGCACGCCGGCGGCCTCGGCCGCGAGCAGCTCCTTCGCCCGTGCCGCGTAGATGTCGACGTACTCCTGGCCCGACAGCTCCATCAGGGCATACATGATCTCGTCGGTGATCGAGCGCTCCACGAACCGGTCGCCCTGCAGGCCCTGGTACCGGGAGAAGTCCAGCGGCTCGCCGAAGCGGATCTCCAGCCGGCGCGGGCGCCACATCTTCGAGCCGATCGGGTTGACCTTCTCGGTGCCGATCATCGCGACCGGGATCACCGGCACCCTGGCCTCCAGCGCGATCCGCGCGACCCCGGTCTTGCCCTTGTGCAGCCTGCCGTCGGGCGATCGGGTGCCTTCGGGGTAGATGCCCAGCAGGTTGCCTTCGCGCAGCAGCCGGATCGCGGTGTCCAGCGCCGCCTGCGCCGCGCTCCCGCCGGAGCGGTCGATGGGGATCTGGCCGACCCCGGTGAAGAACCACTTCTTCAGCCGGCCCTTGAAACCCTTTTCGGTGAAGTACTCGGACTTGGCGGGGAACGTGACCCGCCGGCGCACGCGCAGCGGCATGAAGAACGAGTCGGCGACCGCGAGGTGGTTGCTGGCGAGGATGGCACCGCCGGTGGCCGGGATGTGCTCGGTGCCGGAGACCTTGGTCGGCCACAGCGTCCGCAGCAACGGGCCGAGCAGCACCCATTTGAGCAACCGGTACAGCACGAAGACCTGCCCCTCAACACCTGCCCGACCAGCCTGCCCCTGCAGGGTACGAACCGTGACCGGCCGAGCACAATGCGGGCCCCGCCTTTGGGCGCGATCTCACAGGTGCGCCGGGCATGTCCTCAGCCCGGTCAGCGTGCGACGATGGGGTGGGTCGGATCACGGAGAAGGGCGGATGGACATGCCCGTGCTCGCCGGTGCGGAACCGTTCTCGCACACCGGATCGGTCGAGGCCGGGGTGCTGCTCTGCCACGGCTTCACCAGCACGCCGCAGAGCATGCGGCCGTGGGCCGAGTACCTGGCCGAGCGCGAGTACACCGTCCGCTGCCCGCTCCTGCCCGGCCACGGCACGTCCTGGCCCGAGCTCAACCGTACGAGCTGGCCGGACTGGTACGGCTGCGTGCGCGGGGAGCTGCTCGCGCTCCGTGAGCACTGTGAATCGGTGTTCGTGTTCGGGCTGTCCATGGGCGGCACGCTCGCGCTGCGGCTGGCGCAGGACTTCGGCGAGCAGGTCGCGGGTCTCGTGCTGGTCAATCCCTCGGTGACCACGCTGCGGTGGGACGCGAAGCTCCTGCCCGTGCTGTCGCGGGTGCTGCCGTCGGTCGCCGGGATCGCGAGCGACATCGCCAAGCCCGGCGTGACGGAGCTGGCGTACCCGCGCACCCCGGTCCGCGCGGCGGCGAGCCTCGCGCAGTTGTGGCGGCTCGTGCGCGCCGACCTGCCGAAGGTGACGCAACCGCTGTTGCTGTTCCACTCGCGGGTGGATCATGTGGTGGAACCGGTCAACGCGCGGATCGTGCTCGAAGGCGTGCGGAGCGAGAACGTCGCAGAGGTGGTGCTCGAGAACAGCTTCCACGTGGCTACGCTCGACCGTGACGCTCCGCTGATCTTCGAGCGCAGCGTGGAGTTCGCACAGGAGCAGGTGGGATCCCGATGAGCTCGCACGGCACCGACCCCGAGGACGTGGACGCGACCTTCGCGGCGATCGTCGCCGACCTGCGTGCGGAGGGCGTCGGGGAGTTCGTGGACGAACCGGCCGAGCCCAGGGCCGACAGGATCCCGCCCGAGCCCGCGCCTCCCCCCGAGCCCGAACCGGCCGACCCGTCGTGGCGTGGCGGGGGCACGACCTGGGAGGACACCGTCTTCGGCGAAGATCCGGCGGAGGACGAGCACTACGTCCCGCCGGAGCCGCCCCCGCTACCCCGGCCCGGTAAAGGCGCGTTCATCGTACTGCTGTTCTTCCTGGTGGGCTTGTTCCTGCTGATCGCGCCCGGCCTGATCGGGATCACCCAGTCGCTGGGCACGCCCCTGGGCATCCTGTCGCTGGCCACCGCGCTCGCGCTGCTGCTGCTCCGGGTCAAGCAGGGCCCGCCCGACGGCGCCGACCCGAGCAACGGAGCGCAGGTCTAGCGGCGGCTAGTCTTCCCGGCATGCCCAGAGTCGTGATCGCCCCGGACAAGTTCAAGGGAAGCCTGCCCGCCACCGAGGTCGCGGATGCGATCGCGGCGGGCCTGCGGCGGGTACGTCCCGAGGTCCAGACGCTGGAGTGCCCCATCGCGGACGGCGGGGACGGGACGGTCGCGGCAGCGGTCGCGGCGGGGTTCGAGTACGTGCTGGCCGAGGCGACCGGGCCCACCGGCGAACGGGTGCGGACGGGGTACGCACGCAAGGACGGCACGGCGATCGTCGAACTGGCGGCCGTGTCCGGGCTGAGCATGATGGCGGAGCTCGCGCCGTTGACGGCGAACACGCTCGGTGTCGGCGAGCTCGTCACGCGGGCGCTCGACGACGGGTGCACCAAGATCGTGCTGGGGCTCGGCGGCAGCGCCAGCACGGACGGCGGGGCCGGGCTCCTGCGCGGGCTCGGCGCCCGGTTGCTGGACGCGAACGGCGCTGAGATTCCCTTGGGCGGCAAGGCTTTGCTCGATCTGGCGAGTATCGATCTCAGCGCGCTGCGGAAGGCGGAGATCGTGGTCGCGAGCGACGTGGACAATCCACTGCTGGGCGAGCACGGTGCGGCGGCGGTGTACGGACCGCAGAAGGGCGCCACACCGGAGGACGTCGTGCTGCTGGACCGGGCGCTCGCGCATTTCGCGGAGATAGCCGGGACCGGGATGGCGGACGCGCCGGGTGCGGGTGCCGCGGGCGGCACCGGGTTCGCGGCGCTGTCGATCCTGGGCGCAACGTTCCGGCCCGGGATCGACGTCGTGCTCGAGATGACGGGATTCGCGCGGATGCTGCCCGGCGCGGATCTGGTGATCACCGGCGAGGGGTCGTTCGACGAGCAGACCTTGCACGGCAAGGGGCCGGCCGGGATCGCCGCGCGGGTGGCGGGAATCCCGGTGATCGCGGTGGCCGGGCGGATCGCGCTGACGCAGGAAACCCTGAAGCGGCACGGGTTCGCCGCGGGGTACGGGCTGACCGAGATCGAGTCCGATGTGGACCGGTGCATGACCGAGACGGCCCCCCTCCTGGAGCGGCTGGCCGCGAAGGTCGCGGAGGACTGGCTGTAGCCGGGCGGACGGGCTGAAAGCCGAACTCGCGCGCGGCGAATTCCGACTCGCGGGCGGTGAGAGCCGGACTCGCGGGCGGGTTAGGCGAAGAGGGTCTTCCATTCGTCGAGGGATTTCGGGCGGTAGACGAAGTTCGTGCGGCGTACGGTCGACAGCGCCGCCGAGGGGGCGGGCGAGTACTGGTGCCCCGGGTAGACCACCGGGTCGCCGGGGAGTTCGGCGAGCGCGCGCAGGCTGTGGTACATCGCTTCCGCGTCCCCGCCGGGGAAGTCGGTGCGGCCGCACCCTTCCAGGAACAGCGTGTCCCCCGCGACGAGCCGGTCGTCGAGCAGGAAGCACTGGCTGCCCGGGGTGTGCCCGGGGGTGTGCAGCAGCCGGATCGGGATCTCGCCGACACGCACGACGTCGTCGTGGTCGTGCGCGGTCAGGTCGGTGGCGGACAGGCCGGTCACGCGCCGCACCCATTCGGCCTCGTCCCGGTTGACGTGCACCGGCACCGGCTCGCGCGCGAGCAGTTCCGCGAGCCCGGCCAGGGTGAAGCCCATCATGCTGCCGCCGACGTGATCGGGGTGGTGGTGCGTCGCGAGCACCCCGGCGAGGCGCATGTCGTCGGCCGCGAGCACGTCCAGCAGGTCACCGACGGCGTACGCCGGGTCGACGACCACCGCCTCCCGCGTCTCGCGATCACCGATCAGATAAGCGAAATTGAGCATCTGCGTGGCGACCGGATCGCCGGCCGCGAAGTCACGGCCGGACAGCAGCTGGCGGAAGTAGAGGCGGTCCTGCATGCCCCGACCCTACTGCGTCGTTCGTGACCAATCCGGCGGCAGCCACGGCGGAAACGGGCTTCTGCGAGCGAACACGAGCGTGGCGGGGCTATTTCTCAGGCAACTGGGTCAGTGCCCATTCGGCCCACGCACGGTGCATCTCGGTGAACCGGAGCCCCCATTCGAGGGCGAGTCCGCCGTACACCGACAGCGCGTCGTCGCCCCAGTCGATCTGCTCTTCTAGTCTGCGCAACTCGTCACGCCGCTCGGTCACGCGTGCCACGCTGCGGTCGAGAAAGCCACGGGGCTGAAGGGCCTGTCATGACCACCACTTCGTTCCACCTGACGGGAAACTACGCACCCGTCCACGATGAGCTGACCGCGTTCGACCTGCCCGTCACCGGGCGATCCCGCCCGAACTGACCGGCTGGTACCTGCGCAACGGCCCGAATCCGCGGGATGAATCGCAGCACTGGTTCACCGGCGACGGCATGATCCACGGGGTCCGGCTGGAGCACGGGCGCGCCGCCTGGTACCGCAACCGCTGGGTGCGCACGCGCAGTTTCGAGGACCCGTCGGTGCGGGTGCGCAACGAGGACGGGACGCGGGACCTCACCGCGTCTCTCGCCAACACGCATGTGGTCAACCACGCGGGCAGGACCCTGGCGCTCGTCGAGTCCTCGCTGCCGTACGAGGTGACGCACGAACTGGAAACCGTTGGGCCGTATGACTTCGACGGCAAGCTGCGGACGTCGATGACGGCGCATCCCAAGATCTGCCCGGAAACCGGCGAGCTGCACTTCTTCGGCTACGACGTGAGAGAGCCGTACGTGACCTACCACCGGGCGAGCGCGGCGGGCGACCTCGAAGTCTCCCGGCCGGTCACCGTGCCGGGGCCGACGATGGTGCACGACTTCACGCTCACCCGCCGGCACGTGGTGTTCCTCGACCTTCCGGTCGTGTTCGCCCCCGGCCCCGGCATGCCGTTCCACTGGGACGCGAGCAACGGGGCGCGGATCGGGGTGCTGTCGCGGGAAGACCCGTTCGGTGACGTGCGGTGGTTGTCGATCGACCCGTGCTACGTCTTCCACACGCTCAACGGGCACGAGGCCGGGGACGCGATCGTGCTGCACGTCGTGCGGTACGAGCACCTGTGGTGGGACGGCCACGAGGACTCGCCCTCGACGCTGTGGCGGTGGACCATCGACCTGCGCACCGGGACGGTCCGCGAGGAGCAGCTCGACGACCGGGGGTGCGAGTTCCCGCGCATCGACGACCGGCTGGCGGGGCTCGACGCCCGCTACGGCCAGGTGACCACCCACGACGCGCTCATCCGGTACGACCTGCATGCCGGCGGCTCGCGGGCGCATGAGTTCGGCCCGGGCCGAACGCCGGGCGAAGCCGTGTTCGCCCCACCGAACTGGCTGATCACCTACGCGTACGACCGCTCGCGTGACGGCAGCGACCTCGTCGTCCTCGACGCCACGGACATGCGCGAGGTCGCCTCGGTCAAGCTGCCCGCCCGGGTGCCGGAAGGCTTCCACGGCAGCTGGATCGCGGACTGAGGTTCGGCACAGGTCGCCGCCGGCGGCGGTGACCTGTGCCGGCGAACCTAGCGCGTGATGACGCGCCAGGCGTCGCTGCGGCGGCCCGGTTCGTACACCGAGTCGAGCCGTTTCGCGATGATCCCGGTCAGCCCGTTCTCGAGCGCGGCAGCCAGGACGTCGGCACCGCCTCCGGTGTAGTGCTGCGGCACTCGCCAGCTGTCGCCCTCGAGGCCGAGCCTGCGCAGCCGTTGCCGCCGCCGCTGATAGGGCTGATCGAGCTGGGCGCGGCCGTCCAGATGCAGGACGTCGAACGGCAGGTAGAGCACGGGAGTCCGGTCCATGAGGCGCTTGGCCTGCCGGTGATCCGCGCCCGCCCGGCGCCGCAACGCCGCCGCGCTGGGCTTCGCGCCTTCCAGGGCGATCAGCTCCCCGTCCAGCAGGACCTCGGTGGCGCCCAGTTGCTCCCCGAGGCCTTTCAGCTCCGGGTACCGGCCGGTGATCTCGTCGCCTTCGGCGTCCCGGACCTCGGCCCGGCCGCCCTCCACGCGCACCTGCGCGCGGAGCCCGTCCCAGGTGAACTCGTAACCCCAGGCGCCGTCGTCTTCGGGGAGGTTTCCCTTGCGGGGCACCATCGGCTGGACGAATCTGGGCAGTTCGGCGAACCCGCGCCGCTGCGGCGGATCCACCCGGCGCACGATCCAGTCCCGGTCGTCCTTGCGCCGGTTCACGAAGAGGTACTTGCCGCGCACCCGCGAGCCGTGCAGGACGACCTCGACCTTGTGGTCGTTCCAGTGCAGCGTCTCGTACCGGCCGCGGTCCCAGATCTTCATGAGCCCGCCGCCGTACTCGCCCGCCGGGATCTCGCCCTCGAACGTCGCGTACTCCAGCGGATGGTCCTCGGTGTGCACGGCGAGCCGCGTCGTGTCCGGCAGCGGTGGCAGCCCCTTCGGCACGGCCCACGACACGAGCACCCCACCGCGCTCGAACCGCACGTCCCAGTGCAGCTGCCGGGCGTGATGTTCCTGGATGACGAACGTGTCGTCGTTGCCGCGCGGCACCGGGTCGCCGGCAGGCACGGGCTCGGGGGTCCGCTTCGGATCCCGCTTCCGCCGGTACTCACCGAGATCGGGCACAGACACAGGGTACTGGCGGCCGGAGGTGCTCGACGACCTGACCTCCGGCCGGCGGCTCGGTGCGGGCAGCCGCCTTCCGTCCACTTTGGGCGGAGAGCCTCGCCGAGCATTCCGACAGTGGTCCAGACCAGTGGCAGCCTACTCGTCGAGCCAGCCGTGCTGGCGGACCAGGTCGAAGACGGTTTTTCGCACGCGCAGCACCTGTTCGGCGGTGAGCGTCGGCGCTCCGGTCAGCAACGCCTCGGTGAGTTCCTCGCGGAAGTCCAGGCCCACCGGCACGAACTCCTCCTCGACCGCGGCTCTGGCGTTGCGCACGACCCGCACATTCGACGCCTTCGGCCCGCGTTCGCCATCCTCCATAGTGAACTCGACGATCGCGCCGGGCGCGATCAGCCGCTTGTCCACGTCGAGATCGTTGACGTGCACGAACACGTCCTCGCCCCCGTTTTCCGGCGCTACGAAACCGTAACCGCGGATTTCGTCGAACCGGACGACCTTACCCGTGACCACCAGTGAACCCCGCATTGCATCGAGGGCCGAGAACCGCCCCACGCGATATCGCGACAAGGTACCGCGTGGGACGGTGCAGGCACAAACGGCGGTGCGGGGGCGGTCACTCGCCGCCGTGCATCAGGACGCCGCGGATGTTCTTGCCGTCGCGGAGGTCCTGGTAGCCCTCGTTGACCTGCTCGAGGGTGTAACGGCGGGTGACCAGTTCGTCGAGCTTGATCGCGCCCGCCTGGTACAGCCGCAGCAGCCGCACGATGTCGTACTGCGGGTTGGCCGAGCCGAACAGCGTGCCCTTGATCGTCTTCTCGAACAGGGTGAGCACCCCGCCCGAGACGTGCACGGTGAGCTTCTCGGGGTTCGCCAGGCCGGTGATGACGACCGTGCCGCCCTTGCCGACCGTGTTGAACGCCGCGGTCACCACGTCCTCGTCGACCGTGCCGACCGTGATCAGCGCCTGGCCGGCCATCTGGCCCCAGGTCAGCTCGCTGACCGTGGCGAGCGCCTCGTCGGCGGTGGCGAACGCGTGCGTGGCGCCGAGCTTCAGCGCCGTCGCGCGTTTGAGCTCCACCGGGTCGACCACGACGACGTTCAGCGCGCCGGCGTGCGCGGCGCCCTGCACCGCGTTGATCCCGATCCCGCCGACGCCGTAGACGACGACGGTGTCCCCAGCGCGGACGCCGCCGGCGTAGTTGGCGGTGCCCCAGCCGGTGGGCACGCCGCAGCCGACGAGGACCGCCGTCTCCAGCGGCAGCCCGTCGTCCACCTTGACCACCGAGTGCTGGGAGATGGTGGCCCGCTCGGAGAACGTGCCGAGCATGCACATGGCGCCGTAGTCGGTCCCGCCGCGGTGGAACCGGAAAGTCCCGTCGGGCATGTAGCCGTCGAGGATGGTGGCACCCATGTCGCACAGGTTGGACCGGCCGGTGGCACAGTAGCGGCAGGTCCCGCAGTTGGGGATGAAGCTGCAGACCACGTGGTCACCGGGCTTGACCTTGGTGACCCCGGGGCCGACGTCCTCGATGATCCCGGCGCCCTCGTGCCCGCCGACGATCGGGAACCTGGGCACGAGGTCGTTGTCGATCAGGTGCAGATCCGAATGGCACAGCCCGGCGGCCGTGTACTTGATCAGGACTTCGCCCGCGCGCGGCCCGTCGAGCTCCAGTTCCTCGATCTCGAACGGCTTGTGTGCGTCGTGCAGAACAGCGGCTTTCGTCTTCACTACGCTCCACCTCTTTGTGACGTCGCAGTATGGGACCGCTACATCATGACATCCGCCGCAAGCGCCGCGACAGAGTTAAGTAGACTCTTCCCCCAGCCGTGCAAGATTTCCCGCCCTTCCTTCGCGTTCGCGCCGAACGGGTCACCGAGCACCCCATTGGGACTCACCGCACGCACCCCGCCGGCCCGCAACGGATCGATCAAGTCCGGCAGCGGCGTGGTGTTGCCGGTTTCGAGCTTGTCGAGCCGCACGGCTTCCGGGCGCAGCGCGAGCATCACCGAGGTCTCGGTCCGGCCGGCGTGGCTGTCCTCGCTCGGTCCCCTCGGGCTCCAGGCGCGCACACTCCTTCCCTCGTAACGGAGTTTCGCGACAGCCCGCCCGAGTGGTCCGGCGTTTCCGCCGTGCGCGCAGACGAGCAGCACCCCGGCGAACGCGCCGGCCGAACGCCCCAGTTCCACGAGGACCGTCTCGGTCGCTTCCTGCCCGATCGACAGCGTGCCGGGAAAACCGGCGTGTTCGCCGCTGGATCCGTACGGCAGCGCGGGCGCGACCACGACATCGTTTCGTTGCCGCGCAAGGCTTTCACACAGTGCGACGGCGATCTCCGTGTCCACCGTGAACGGCAGGTGCGGACCGTGCTGCTCGGTCGCGCCCAGCGGCACCACGAGCAGGCGCGGGGTGAGTTCGGTCCAGGTGTGGTCTTTCATCATCTTTTCCCAGGCCAGTTGGAAAAGTCCGGGACCAGCGGCGTGATCGTCCGTTCCTGCCAGCAGCCGTACCAGACTCCCGCGCCGTAACTGAGGTCGTCGGCGATCCGGCGCGGTTCACGGAGGTGCCGCGCAAGCGCGAGCGCGAGGATGATCCGGCCGCTCGCCGTGGTGGCCAGCAGCGGCAGCGCGACCGGCCCCCACGTCCGGGTGAGCGCGTCCGCGAAGTACCGGCCGGCACCGAGGTGCCCGCGCAGCGCGATGGTCAGGGCTTCGCGCGCCGGCACGCCGAGCGGTTCGAGCTTGCGGGGCAGCAGCGCGGCCGTGCCGAGCGCGACGGCGGCACCGAGGCCAGGCTTCCGAAGGGCCACGAGTCCCCAGGCCAGTGCCGTCCACCCGGACACCCGCAGCGGCGCCATGGCCTTGTGACCATGTCTTTTCGCCAGTGGTGCGGCCGAAGTCCCGTAGTCGAACCGCTGTTTCACCCAGGCACGCCAGGTTTTCCGGGGCGCGTGCAGCACCTCCGACCGTGGTTCGTAGCGCACGCGGCCCCGCAGCCGCCACACGAAGTCCACGTCCTCGCCGAAGCGCAGCCGCTCGTCGAAGCCCCCGGCCTCGCGCGCCGCGGCGGTGCGCACGACGAGCGCGGCGGTCGGCACGTAGGTCACGCGACGGCCGGGCCCCACCTGCGCCGGGGCGTCGCCGAGATCCAGGGCGGAGCACTCGCGTTCGTACCGCTCGAGTGCCGAACTTCCCGGCGCACTGCGGATTCGCGGGGCGACAGCGACCACCGACGGATCCTCGAAATGCGGCAGGAGCGCGTCAAGCCAGCCGGGCTGGGGTTCGGTGTCCGCGTCGAGGAAAGCCGTCAACTCCGACGTGACGTGTGCGAGACCGGTGTTGCGGGCGGCGGCGGGCCCGCGAGAGACCGGATGCCGCTCGGTGGCACCGGGAATCGGGGTGCGCGAGCCGTCGTCGATCACCACGTCCGCGGCGGGCAATGCCACCGGGTCACGCGCCGGCACGACGACCGTCACGTCCGCGGGCGTCAGGTGGGCCTCGCCGTACTCGGGATGCGCGATACCCGCCTCGATCAGCCGGTCCGCGAGCTTGCGCTGCTGCGGCGTGTCCCCGACCTCGGCCCCGTCACGCCACTGGAGGACCAGCCGGGCACCGGCCTTCGAAAGCCGCAGGACCCGCAGCGGGGCGCCGCCGATCAGCACCTGACCGAGGACGCGCGTCCCCGGATCGAGGCGAACCCACAGCTTCACGCCGTGAACCCCCCGTCGGCGTGCACGACCGTTCCGGTGATCGCGGACGACTGCTCACCGCACAGCCAGCACACGGCGGCGGCGACCTCCTCGGGCTCCAGCAATCGCTCGGCAAGCTGGTGCCGCGAGAACTCCTCGACGTCGGCCAGGTCGTACAACGTGGCAGTGGCGTCGAGCATCGCGGTCCGCGTCGAACCCGGTGAGACGGCCGTCGCGGTCACGCCGGTCCCGCGCAGATCGGTGGCGAGCCCCTTGATCAGCCCGACGACCGCATGTTTCGCCGCGTTGTACCCCGCGAGATGCCACAACCCCTTGTGCGCGGCCGCGGACGCGAGCGCGACGAACCGGCCCGAGCGCGGTTCCGGCCGCCGTAGCAGCGCGGGCACGGCGGCGCGGGCGAGGTTGAAGACCCCGCGCACCCCGGTGTCGAACAGCGCGTCCCATTCGGCGTCCGTGGTCTCCCACAACGGTTCGCCGCCCGCCATGATCGCGGCCGCGGCGACCGCCGCGTCGAGCCCGCCGAACTCCCGTTCCGCAAGCGCCACGGCCTCGGCCAGCGACTCCTGGTCTCGTACGTCGGCGGCGACGTCGAGCACCTGACCCGGCCACCGCTTCACCAGCGCGCCCAGTTCTTCCTTACGCCCCAGCGAATACGGCACGCCCGGCAGATCGGCGCACAGATCAAGAGCGAGGACTCGCCACCCCTCGGCGGCCAGCCCGTGCACCACCGCCGCGCCGATTCCCCGGGCGGCCCCGGTCACCAGCGCGACGCGGCTCATGGCGCGTACCCATGCCGCCGCAGGTAGTCGAGCAGTTCGCGCGCGGCCTCTTCGGCCGTCTCCGGCCGCACCACCTTCGGCGGCGTTCGCTCGACGAGCGCACCCGTGAGCGCGAGCACCCGTTGATGCGGTTCGGCGCCCACCGGCGCGGGTAAGGCACGTGGCCGGGGCCGGTACGCCTTCACCGCACCCGCGCTCAGCGACTCGAGCACACCCGCTCGCACGACCGGGATCTCGGCCGTCCGGGCGGCGATCGTCGCGGGCAGCGGCGCACGGCGCAGCACGACGCCGGCCGGCTCGACCGAGCACACCGCGGGCAGGCCGAACCTGAGCCGTTCCCGCCGCCCGCCGTCGAGCCGCCGCACGGCGTGCAGTGCACCGTCGGCGGCCGACAGTTCGATCAGGCCGAGCGCCTGGCAGGCACCGAGCCGCTGGGCCAGGAAGGCCGGGGTGCTGCCGGTCCCGCGATCCGCCGAATGATCCCCGCATACGACGACGTCCGGGCGTTCGGGGAGCCCGGCCAGCAACAGGCGTGCGGTCGCGCTGCCGTCCTCGGCGACCGTCGCCGGGGGGCCATCGACCCGGACCACCTCGTGCGCGCCGGACGAAAGCGCATCCCGGAGCATGTCGTCCGCCTCGGCCGGGCCCACGGTCACGGCGAGGCAGCGCGCGCCGAACGCTTCGGCGATGCGCAGCGCGTGTTCGAGCGCGGCCCTGTCGGCGGCGCTCGCGCCGCTCGTGTGCACGTCGGTGCGCACCTCACCGGTGAGCGGATCCACGGCGGCGCGCTGATCGCTCCAGCGCAGGGCGGCGACGACCAGCATGGCTATCCCCTCTTGAACACGACGCCGTAGCCCCCGTCGGGGTAGCTCCAGCTGATCGCGCCCTCACCGTTGCAGACCTGGTAGCAGGTCCCGCATTCGAAGCACTGCTCGTAGTTGAACAGGATGCCGCCCTCGCTCGTCGGCACGAACAGGTCCGCCGGGCACGCGTACACGCAGGCCCGGGTCGTGCACGAGCGGCACACCTCGGTGTCCACGGTAATGTGCGGGCGCTCGGAGACCCGGAACTCCACCGTGGACATCACGTCCTCGAAGGCCCGTTCCTGGTATCGCTGATCGGTCATTTCAACCCCCGCAGTCCGGTCCAGCCGTCGCGCAGCAGATCACGCCAGCGCACCCCGTTGTCCTTCGCGCTGCGCATGGCGAGCTTGCGGAGTCCCGGTTTCGGCAGCGGATTATCCACTTGGAACAGTCCTTGCACGAGATCGCAGACGAGCCCCGGGTAGTTGCGCTGCACCCGGTCCGAGAGCACCAGGTCCGGGAAGTCGCGCAGTTTCCGGTGGTCGGTGAGCACGAACGACTCCTCGAGCATCGTGCGGTACCCGGCGAGCCCGCGCTTCGACACGTCGCCGGACTCCAGTGCCTTCACCGCCGAACGCCCCGCGTACATCCCGGCGCCGAGCGCGAAGTTCACGCCCTCCAGCCAGATCCCGGCCGCGAGGCACATCGCGGCCGCGTCGCCCGCGACCAGCATCCCGTCACCGACCAGTTCGGGCATCGCGTGGTAACCGCCCTCGGGGATCAGGTGCGCGGAGTATTCGATCTGCTCCCCGCCCTTGATCAGCGGCGCGATCGCGGGATGCCGTTTCAGCTCGGCGATCAGCTCCTCGGGCCGCGTCTTCGCCTTGCTCACCGCGGAAAGTCCCAGCACCACGCCGATGCTGATCGAATCCAGGTTGGTGTAGAGGAAACCGCCGCCGGGGATGCCCCGGGTGCAGCCGAGCATCTCTATGTCCACGCCGTCGCGCCCGGTGACGGCGAACCGGTCCTCGATCACCTGCCGTGGCAGCGCGAGGGTCTGCTTGACCCCCAGCGTCAGGTGCTCGGCCTCGTGACCGGTCGGGTACATCCCGGCTTCCTTGGCCAGGAACGAGTTCACCCCGTCACACGCGATCACCACCCCCGCGGTGAGGTCGCCGTCGGGCCGGTCGGTGCGCACCCCGGCCACCGCGCCCGCGTGATCGCGCAGCAGCCCGGTGGCCACAGTGGACGGTACGAGCACGGCACCGGCTTCGACGGCCTGCTCGGCCAGCCACGAGTCCAGGTCGGCACGGTGCGCGGTGGCCCCGTTGTACGGCGGGCTCCCCCAGTCCTGCGTGCGGAAGTCGATGGTGAGCGCCTGCGCCGGGGTCATCACCATGGTCTGGCGGCGGGTCACCCAGCGCTGCACCGGGATGTGCTCCCACCAGTTCGGCACCAGCTCGTCGAGGATGCGCCCGTAGACCACCCCGCCGAACACGTTCTTCGCCCCGGGGAACGGCCCGCGTTCGACGAGCGCGACCGAATGCCCTGCCCGCGCGACTTCGAGAGCGGCGGCCGAGCCGGCGGGACCCGCACCGACCACGACGACGTCGAAGGTCCTTGTCGATTCATCCACCACAGTGGACTGTGAGCCGGGTCCGGTGTGGGTCATCGCACCTCCAGCGTCCGGGCCAGCTCGGCGAGCACCGCCTGCGCGTCGGCGACGATGCCCAGATCGGCCATCGCGGTCATGGGACAGGACGGATCGGTGTTCACGCTGACGACGTGCGCCGGGTCACCGAGCCCGCCGAGATGCTGCGCGGCACCGGAAACCCCGAACGCGACGTACAGTTCGGGACGCACCACGACGCCGGTCGTGCCGATCTGGCGCTGGTAGCCGGTCCAGCCCGCGTCGGTCACCACGCGGGTCGCGCCGAGGGACGCACCCATCGCGTTCGCAACCTTTCCCAGCAGGTCCACGGCTTCCGCGCGGCCGAGCCCGGCACCGGCGCCGAAGATCCTCGGCGCTTCGGCGAGGTCGACCGTGCCTGGTTCCGGGTCGAGCACCTCGATCACGGTCACGTCCGGCGCCTCGGCGTCGGGCAGTTCGATCTCGGTCAGCATCGCTTGGTGAACGGGCGCGCTGCCCCGCACGCCGGGTTGCAGGGTCGCGACGAACGGTCCTCCGGCGATGAGATCGACGCAGACCCGGCCGCCCCAGCGCGCGACCTCGGCGCCCTGCTCGGTCATTCGGATCGCGCCCGCGAGCAGCGGGCGGCCGAGTTCGGCGGCCAGGCGTGGCGCGAGATCACGTCCATCGGGCGACGACGGGAGCAGGATCTGTTCCTCGTCGAGAACCGCCGCCAGCTGCCGCGCCCACCGGCCGGGCGCGAACGTCCCGTTCTCGGCCAGGCGCCCGGTGCTCAGCGAGGGCAGCTCGCCGGCCGCCTCCTTCACCCCGGTGCCGACCAGCACAGCCGCGCCACCGGCCTCGGCGACGGTCTCGTCCGCGCCGAGCGGCAGCATCCCGTCCCGGACCACGATCACCGCGATCATCACAACGCCACCCCGATCCGGTGGCCCTCGATGACGGCGGCGTGCGCCCGGCGTGGCGTCACGCAGTCACCCGCGCGGTACACCTCGAACGGTGCGCCCTTCAGCTCCTGCCACAGCTCGTCCTCGGGCTCCTGATGAGTCGCGCACACCACCCAGTCACAGCGGACCTCGCGCATCGCACCGGTCGTGTGGGTCAGCACCTGCAGGGTGATCCGGCCGTCCACTTCGGACGCACCGAGGATCACCTCGTCGGTGTGCTGCCGGATGCCCTTCGCGTGCGCCCGCACGTTGAACGTCTCCATGTCGAGCGTCACCCCGAGATCCTGCCCGACGACCATGCCCGACGTGGTGATCCGCACCGAGCAGCCGCGGTCGGCGAGCAGTTCGGCGACCGAGGTCGCCTGGTGGAACCCGAGATCGTCGAGGAGGACGACCTCGCCTTCGGGCGACACCCGGCCGTCCAGCACGTCGCGCACGTCCACGACGCGATCCAGATCGCCCGCCCAGTACGGCGACTGCGGCTTGGCCCCGGTCGCCAGCACGACCGCGTCGGGCGACTCGGCCAGCAGCAGCTCGGCTGAGGCTTCGGCGCCGGTCTTGACATCGACCCCGTACCGCTGGCATTCGGCGAGCAGATTGCGTACCACGTCAAGGAATTCCGCGCGGCCGGGCACGCTCGCGGCGAGCGCGACCTGTCCGCCGGTGGCGTCGTTCCGCTCGAACAACGTGACGTGGTGCCCGCGCTGCGCGGCGGTGGACGCGGCCTGCAGGCCCGCCGGTCCGCCGCCGACGACGAGCACCCGTTTCGGCTGCGGGCCGGGCATCGGTAACGGCACTGCCTCCTTGCCCGTGCGCGGGTTTTCGATGCAGCCGAGCCAGCGGTTCAGGCCCATCCGGCCGACGCACTCCTGGTTGCAGGACAGGCAGGTTCGGATCTCCGTGGCATGCCCGGCGCGGGCCTTCGCGACGAAATCGGCGTCCGCGATCTGGCCGCGCACCACCCCGACGAGATCGCAGTGCCCTTCCGCCAGCGCGCGTTCGGCCTGGACCGGGTCCTTGATCCGGCCGACGCCGATCACCGGCAGGCGCACCGCGTCGCGGATCGCGTTCGCGATGAACAGCGCGTAGCCCGGCGGGATGGCCATCGACGCCTCGATCATGAACAGCGTCGAGGTGGCCACCCCGATCGAGGTGTTGATGTAGTCGACCTTCCCGGTCGCCTCCACCAGCTTCGCGACCTCGACGGCCTCGTCGATCGTGGTGCCGCCCTCGATCAGCTCGTCGCCGCAGATCCGCACGCCGAGCGCGCGCTGCGGCCCGATCGCCTCGCGGACGGCATCGATGATCTCCAGCAGGATCCGAGCCCGGTTCTCCAGCGCACCGCCGTAGGCGTCGGTGCGCTTGTTCGTGGCGGGCGAAAGGAAACCGCGCACGATCGACGAATGCGAGCATTGCAGCTCGACGCCGTCGAACCCGCCCTCGGCGCAGTGACCCGCGACGGTGCCGTAGCCCGCGACCACTTCTGCGATCTCACGAGTGTCGATCGCCTTGGGCACCTCGCGGAACATCGGATCGGGCACCGGCGACGGCGCCCATACCGGCAGCCGCGAGTACATCGAGGACGCCTGGCCACCGTTGTGGTTGAGCTGGGCGAGGATCGGCGTGCCGTGCGCGTGCACCGCTTCGGTGATGCGCCGGTAGCCGGGGATGACCTCGCGGTGGAAACCGTGGATGAGCTTCTCGTACGGCCAGTCCGTGCGGTGGGTCGAGTGCTCCTCGGTGATGATCAGGCCCGCGCCTCCGGCCGCCCTCGCCGCGTAGTACTCGGCGTGCTGCTCGCTCGGCAGCCCGTCCCGCGCGTAGTTCGTCAGGTGCGCGGAGAACACGATCCGGTTGCGCACCACCAGCGGCCCGACCCGCAGGGGCGAGAACAGGTACCGGTACCGTCCGCCGCTCATGCCAGTACTCTTTCCCGTGCCATCGCCGCGCGACGCCCTTCGAGAATCGCTTCGTGCACCGTCCGCGGGGCGACACAGTCACCCGCGCGGCGCTCACCGGGCAGCGGGTTCGGCAACCGATGTCCACAGTGGACCACGGCGGCACCCTCCAGCTCGCGGCGCTCGGCGGTGAACACGTCCTCGACCACCACGTGCCCCGCGTGCACCTCCCGCAGCACCGACCGTTTGGCGAGGGTGACCCCGGCCTGCTGCAACCGCGTGTTCGCGTCGGCGAGGTCGCCGGTCAGCGCCAGCTGCGTGCCGATCACCTGGTCCTGGCTCACGATCGTGACCGCTTTCCCCTGTGCGGCCAGCAGTTCCGCCACGCCCACACCGACGAAGTCCCCGACTGGGTCGGCCACCACGACCGGGCCGTCCGGCAGCGACGCCCCCGCCAGCAGATCGACGACATCGATCACCGTCCCACCGTGCACGGAGTAGTTGCGAGGCCCCGCAACGGATCCCGTCGCGACGATCGCCCCGCCGGGCACCGCGGTCACCTCGGCCCCGGTCACCACCCGGACGCCGAGCCGGAGAACTTCGCTCTCCAGCCAGTCGGCGAGGCGCCCGAGCCGCGCCCGGCCGCCGACGTTCGCCGCGAGCCGCAGCATGCCGCCGAGGCGATCGGCGCGCTCCCGCAACTCGACCCGGTGCCCGCGCATCGCGAGCACGCGCGCGGCCTCCAGCCCGGCCGGGCCGCCACCGATCACCAGGACGTCGCGCGGCGTGTCACGGCCTTCGAGCGCCGGGTCCTCGGTCTCGTGCCCGCTGCGGGGCTCGCCGACGCAGCTCACGATCGGGTTGCGGTTGTCCCGTACGCGGCATTTCTGGTTGGACAGCACGCACGGGCGCGGCTTCTCGTCCGCGCGCACCTTCGCGACCAGCCCGGGTTCGGCGATCTGCGCGCGGGTCATCTCGACCAGGTTCGCGACACCGTCGTCGAGCGCCCGCTGCGCCTGCGCGTGATCGACCACACTGCCCTGCAGCACCGTCAGCGTCCGCCCAGCCACGGCTTCGGTGATGCGGCGGCACAGGTCGAGGTTGAACCCCGGTTCGGTGTGCAGGTCCGGCCGGGTGGCCGACGCGCTCATCGCGGAGCCCCGGACCGGCACGAGGTAATCGACGCCCGGCGCGAGCCCCGCGGCGAGTTCGGCGGCCTGTTCCGGCGTGATCCCCGCCCACGGCGCCAGCTCGTCGCACGACAGGCGCAGCCCGATGATGCGGTCACCGACCGCCTCCCGCACGGCGGCCAGGACTTCCTTCAGCAGCAAGGTCTTGTCGGCGTAGTCGTCGGCGCGCTGGTTCGTCAGAGCCGAGGAGAACTGCCGCAGCAGCGAGTACTGCCCGGCGTCCAGCTCGACACCGTCCATTCCGGACTCCGTCGCGAGTGCGGCGGCCTCCCGGAAGCCATCGACGAGCGCCCGGATCTCGCCGCCCTCCATTTCCATCGGCAGCTCGCGGCTCGCCACGTCCGGCACCCGCGAAGGCGCCCAGAGGGCGGACTGCCCGAACGCCGAGGACCCCTGCGAACCGGCATGCCCGAGACCGGCGAGCACCAGCGCGCCATGCGGGCGGCACGCCTCGACCGTTGCCGACCAACCGGGCCCGCACAGCGCGGCCAGCGGCGCGCGCTCGTAGGGCCAGTCGGAGTCGTGCACGCTCGCCGTTTCGGTGACGATGGCGCCCGCCCCGCCCGCGGCTCGTGCCGCGTAGTAGGCGACGTGCCGGTCGGACAGTACGCGCCCGCGCGCGAGGTTCGTCTCGTGCGGTCCGAACAGGACGCGGCTCGGTGCGGTCCGTCCCGCGATCTCGACCGGGCCGGTGATGTCGCTCATCGCAGATCAGCGAGGGGACTCGTGTCGCAGGCACGATCCGGCCGCGAAGGCGGGCCGAAGCCGATGCTCACAGGAACCTTGCGGCTCTTCCGGTGTGAATGGTCCACATCGGACCGAGGCGCCGCGCCGGCGCCCTGTAACGCCAGCTCGCCGTGGCCCTTGATGCATTCCGGATCCGGCCCGTCGAGCGGCAGGCCGGTGAAGAACTTGGCGGCCATGCACCCGCCCTGGCACGCGTCATACGCCGAGCACGACGTGCAGGCGCCGCCGGTCTGCGGCCCGCGCAGCTCGGTGAACAGCTCCGAATCCGTCCACACGCGAGCGAACCCGCCCTCGTCGCGGACGTTTCCGGCCAGGAACTCCTGGTGGATCGCGAACGGGCAGGCGTAGACGTCGCCCACCGGGTCGATGAGGCACACCACGCGGCCGGCGCCGCAGAGGTTCAGGCCGGGCAACGGATCCGAGCCGAGCGCGTTGAGGTGGAAGAACGAGTCGCCGGTGAGCACCTTCTCGCCACGGGCGACCAGCCAGTCGTACAGGCGCAGCTGCTGCTCGGCGGTGGGATGCAGCTCGTCCCAGACGTCGGCGCCGCGACCCGAGGGCCGCAGCCGGGTGATCCGCAGCTGCGCGCCGTAGGTGTCCGCGATGTCGGCGAACTGGTCCAGCTGGCCCACATTCTGCCTGGTCATCACGACGCTGAGCTTGAAGCCGCGGAACCCGGCCTCGCGCAGGTTGGTCATCGCGCGAATCGCCGTGTCGTACGAACCCGGCCCGCGAACCGCGTCGTTGACCTCCGGGGTCGCCCCGTCGAGCGAAATCTGCACGTCCACGTAGTCGGTCGAGGCGAGCCAGCGGGCCCGCTCCGGGGTCAGCTTCACGCCGTTCGTGGAGAACTTGACCCCCACCTGGTGCGCGACCGCGTACTCGACCAGTTCCCAGAAGTCGGGCCGCACGGTGGGCTCTCCGCCGCCGATGTTCACGTAGAAGACCTGCATCCGCTGCAGCTCGTCGATGACCGCCTTGCACTCCCCGGTGCTCAGCTCGCGCGGGTCGCGTCGCCCGGACGACGAGAGGCAGTGCACGCACGAGAGATTGCAGGCGTAGGTCAGTTCCCAGGTCAGGCAGATGGGCGAGGTGAGCCCTTCCTTGAAATGCTCGACGAGCTTCATCGCACGCCCTTCAGTTCCGTCGCTCGATGGTTCCGTTCTCGGCCAGGCCTTCGAGGGCCTTCAGGTACGACGACCGCTGCTCGTCCGGCACGCCCGCGGCGGCGAGGGTGGTGTGCACGTTGGGCTGGGCCTCGAGCGTGCGTACCACCTCGACCAGCAGCTTCGTCTTGAGGAAGGAGAGCCTGCGGGTGCCGAAGTCGTAGGCCAGCGCGCCGAAGGGTTCCGGCCGGAGCGCGACCCGCGGCGAGCACCGGTAGGGCTTCTCGGGTGCGAACACGAGCTCAGTACACGCCGCACATACCGTCGATGGAGACCTCTTCGACGAGCAGCTCGTCTTCCACCACAGCCTCGTCCTGCGAAACCTGCTGCGCCTCGGACATGGGATGCTCCCTTCGTGACGGCCGCCACGGCGCGGCCCGCGCCACAGACAATAATGGCACCGAGTGCCGAATGGAAGAGGCAATGACCGATCAGGGCACCCCGCGTGCCGGGCGCAGGCCGATCACGTCGCGCTCCGAAGTGGAGCACGCCGCGTTCGAACTGTTCGCACGCCAGGGTTTCGAGCGCACCACGGTCGACGACATCGCGCAGGCCGCCGGGATCGGGCGCCGCACGTTCTTCCGGTACTTCCCGTCGAAGAACGACGTCGCCTGGGGCGATTTCGACCGCGAGCTGCGCCGGATGCGCCGGCAACTCGCCGAGTACCCACCGGACGTGCCGCTGGTCGACGCGATCCGGGGCGCGCTGGTGGACTTCAACCGGGTCGACCCGGCGGAGGCGCCGTGGCACCGCCGCCGGATGGAGCTGATCCTCACCACGCCCGCGCTGCAGGCGCATTCGACGCTGCGCTACGCGGACTGGCGCCAGGTGCTCGCCGAGTTCGTCGCGAAGCGGCTCGGGACACCGCCGGATTCCCTTGCGCCGCAAGCGATCGCGTACGCCACGCTCGGGGTTGCCCTGGCGGCGTACGAGCAGTGGCTGCGCAACCCCGGCAGCGACCTGCGGGAGCTGCTCGACGCCGGCGTGCTCGAGCTGAGCGCCGCCGTCGCGTGACTCATTCGGCATCGTCCAGGAGGTGGGAACCGGCGAGCTGCAGCGTGCAGGCGGCGATGAGCGCCGCCGCGATCAGCGAACCGGCCAGCCACGGGCCGCCGCGCACCTGCTCGCCGAACACCGCGACGCCCCAGCCGAGCGCGACGAGCGGGTTGGCGAGCGTCAGCCCCGGTTGCGACGCGACGAGCGGCCCGGCCCGCAAGGCGTTCTGCAGCAGGAAGAATCCCGCCGGTCCGGCCACCACCATCGCGTAGGTCTGCCAGGCCGAGAACAGCCCGTCCGCGGTGATCCCGTCGATGAGCACGGCGGTGAACCCGAACCACATTCCCGCCGCGATGCCGAGGTACGCCGCCCGCCGCACATGCCGATACCGGACGCCGATCGCGACGAGCACCGCGACGGTCGCGACCGTCACCCCGCTGGCGAGCAGCCACGTCGGCACGGGCACGTGCGGCCGCCCGCCGCCCGGCGAGAGCGAAACCAGCAGGAGCGCGACCCCGGCGCCCAGCCCGGCGAGCGCGGCCCACTCCCGCGCCGGCAGGCGGGTGCGGAACACGACGCTGGAGAGCACCAGGACGAACCCGAGCTCGCTGACCAGCAACGACTGGACCACCACGATCGGCGCGTTGGCCAGTGCGAGTGCCTGCAGGCCCAGGCCCGCGAGCGTGGTCAGCACCCCGGCGATCCACACCCGCTGGGTCACCAGATGCAGGAGCATGTCCCGGGAGAGACGGCTGCCCTCGGGCTGCTTGCGGGCCCCCGTGCGCTGCATGACCGACCCGGCCGCGTTCGTGGCCGCGGCGAGTACCGCGAACACCACACCGAGCAGCATCCTCGACCGCCTTCCATCGCGCCGGGCCGTCCCGATCTCTAGGATCCCCCGTGTGTTGCTCCCGCGCGGTTCCGAGGCCATCAGCCCGACCGGCCACTACACCGGGTACGTCTGGGTGCGCAACGGGCTCGCTCCGCGGCAGCTGGCGACCCCGGAGGGGCGGGTGCTGTTCCACGCCGTCGAACCGGCGATGCGGGTCAGCCGGCTGCTGGGGCAGCCCACGTTCGAAGGTCTGCTCGTGGCGCGGCACCGGATGCTGGACCGGCTGCTCGCGGGCGCCATCGAGCGCGGCGAGGTCGGGCAGGTCATCGAGATCGCGGCCGGGCTGTCGGCGCGCGGCTGGCGGTTTTCGCGGCGCTACGACGGGTTGACCTATGTGGAGGCCGACCTGCCTCGGATGGCCGCGCGTAAACAACGGCTCCTCGAGCGGCTGAACGGCCCCGCCCCGCGCGTCGCCACGGTCGACGCACTCGCCACGGACGGCCCGTCGAGCATCGGCGCACTGGCCGATTCGCTGGATCCGTCGACCGGGACCGCGATCGTGACCGAGGGCCTGCTGAACTACTTCGACTTCGACACGGTCACCGGGATGTGGCACCGGTTCGCCGAGGTGCTCCGGCGCTTCCCCACCGGCGCCTACTTCGCGGACGTCGTCCTTCGCCCGCACGGTGACTCGTTTCCCTCGCGGGTCGGCGCCGGCCTGATCGCGGCGACCGTCCGCGGCCGCGTGCACCTGCATTTCGACACGCCGGAGGAGGCGGCGACCGCACTGCGCGCGGCTGGTTTCCCGGCGGCGGACCTCATGCCCGCGGGCACCGACGACCCCGGCGCGAAGATGGTGCACGTCATCGACGCGTGGACGTGATGCCGCGGCGTATGGCCGAGGTGGCCGCCTCAGCCAGCGTGGCCAGTACGGCGGCGACGGCGGGCGGGTCTGGTGGCTCGCCGTAGGTGGCGGCGTAAAGCTGGCGCGGGTGGCCGGTGAGTTCGGCGGCGTGGACGTCGGGCCGGTGGTGAGCCTGGAGCGCGAGCCCGGGCAGGATCGCGACGCCGACGCCCGCCGCGACGAAAGCTTGCACGACGACCATGTCGTCGCTGAGCGAGGCCGTGCGCGGGGCGAAGCCTTCGTGCCGGCACACCGTGATCAGCTCCTGCTGGCACCGTTCGCATCCGCCGATCCAGGGGGACTCGCGATGGTTGGCGAGGCTGTCGCCCGGTCGTCGGCTCACCAGGTAGATCGGGTCTTCGCCGAGGTGGAGGAGGCGAAACCCTTCTTCGTCGGCCGGGTCCCCGGCGTGCCGGAAGACGAGTGCGATGTCGATCTCGCCCTGTCGCAGCATCTGGAACGCCTCGACCGGGTGCCGGTCGATCAGGTGCAGCTCGAGTCCTGGGTACGCGCCGGCCAGCGTGGCGGCGGCCGTCGGCACGATCGTGCTCAGCGTCGACGCGTTCGCGGCCAGGCGAACCCGCCCCGCCTGCAACCCGACCTGTGATGCCAGTTCCTTGGTCGCCGCGTCGACCCGTCCCACGATCTCGGTGGCGCGGTTGGCCAGCAGCCGCCCCTCCGGGGTCAACCGGATCCCACGGCCGACGCGCTGAACGAGCTTGGCGCCGGTGGCCTTTTCCAAGCGGGACAGGTGATGGCTGACCGACGGCTGCGAGTAGTGCAGTTCCTTCGCCGCTCCGGTCACGGACCCGTGGCGCGCCACCACGGCCAGCACCTTGAGATGGACCAGGTTCAGCATGCATCGAGATTATCAATGCTTTTGTCCGGTTATTGGCATTAGACGTCATGGGTCTGAGGATCCAGGCTGGTCTCCGACAGCCAGTTCGCCGGAAGGAGCGTTGCGATGTCCCAGGTCCGCATCCACAATTTCTCGATCTCGCTCGACGGCTTCGCCACCGGCGAAGGGCAGGCCGCCGACGCCCCGTTCGGGCACGCCGGCGAACGGCTGCACGAGTGGATGTTCGCCACCCGGTTCTGGCATGAGATGGTCGGCGGCCCGGGCGGGAGCGCCGGCGCCGACAACGCGTTCGCCGAACGGTACGGCCCGGGTATCGGCGCCGAGATCATGGGTGCCGGAAAGTTCGGCCCGCCCGGCTGGCAGGACGATCCCGGCTACCAGGGCGCGTGGGGGCCCAACCCGCCGTTCCACACTCCGGTCTTCGTGCTGACCCACCGACCGCGGCCGTCGATGCGGATGGAGGGCGGCACCACCTTCCATTTCCTCGACGCCACCCCCGGCGAGGCGCTCGAGCAGGCCCGTAAAGCAGCCGACGGGCAGGACGTGCGGATCGGCGGCGGGCCCACCGTCGTGCGCGACTTCGTGACCGCCGGGCTGGTCGACTGCATGCATGTCGTCCAGGTGCCCATCGTGCTCGGCCGCGGTGTCCGGCTGTGGGACGGCCTGGAATCCCTCGAGGAGAGCTACGACATCGAGGCGGTCTCGACCCCGAGCGGCGTCACGCACCTCACCTTCACGGCGAAGAACCGGTGAGCGCGATGAGGGCGGGTACCTTGGGACAGCCCGCCCGTCAGTGGTGGAGGTCCAGCGCGGTCAGCAGGGTGCGCGGGCCCAGGTACTCCGCGCCCTCCGCGCTGACCCGGCCGCGCAGTTCGCGGTCGGCCGTCACCACCGCGACGCGGTCTTCCGGCCGGTCGGCGCGCAGGGCCCGGACCGTCTCGACGATCGCCGTGTCGCCGTCCCGTGGCGCGGCGACGATCTCCACGTTCTCGACCGCGCCGACACCACGCGCCTGCCCTTCGACCACCAGCACGATGCGCGGCCACCACGACCAGTCCACGGACGTGGCGAAGCCCTGACACACCAGGCCGGCCAGCTGATCCCGCAACCGGCCGGCCGCTCCCGCCCGGTCACGCCACCAGCCGTCCGGGCGAGCGCCGACGACGTTCGCGCCGTCGACGACGAGGACCAGTTCGCGGCCCAGTTCCGGATGCAACCGCGGCCAGGCCGAAGCGAAGTCCCGGTGCAGTTCGTAGTCCGCCACCGTCGCCGGCGGCACCCACCGCAGCTCCTCACTCTCGGTGTTCATCACCTGCTCACGCACCGGCCGCACGGTCCGCGCGAGCACCGTCGTGTAAGTCCAGCCACCGTGATCGACGGTCCACGAGGACAGCGGCCGCACGGCGTCACCGGGAATCCCGGCTTCCTCCCCGGCCTCGCGGGTCGCGGCCTGCCAGGCGTTTTCGTGGCTTTGCCGCGCGCCACCCGGCAGTGCCCAGGTACTGCCGTGATGGGTCCACCACGCCCGGCGCTGCAACAGCACTCCGCGCTCCGGATCGGCCAGCAGCAGTCCCGCCGCGCCGAACCGGCCCCAGTGCCGGTGCCCGCCGAGGCATTCGACGAACCCGTCCCCGTCGTCCGGCCTCAGCATTCCCCCACCTTGTCACATGGACGGGGCGTCCAGGGCCAGCGCGGCGGCACCGACCATGGCCGCATCCTCGCCCAGATGCGCGGTACGGATCCGCGCCAGCGGCCGGTGCCGGGCTCCGGTGATCGCCGCCGTGTAATGCTCGCGAGCCTCGTCGAGGAACAGCGTCGCCGAACCGGACACCCCGCCCGCGATCACCATGATCTCCGGGTCGAACACGTCCGCGACCAGCGCGAGCCCTTCCCCGAGCCATTTCGCCAGCTCCGCGACCGCACGCTGCGCGATGGGATCGCCGTCGCGGGCGGCACCGGCGACGCGGCGGCCGGTGATCGAGCCCGGATCTTCCGACATCTCGCGCGCCAGCACCGTCGACTGCCCTGGATACCGGGCGAGCAGTTCGATCGCCGTCGCGGCCAGCGCGGTGCCGCTGCAGTACCGCTCCCAGCAGCCGTACTTGCCGCACGGGCACGCGCGCCCGCCCGGCACGACCGTCAGATGCCCCAGTTCGGGCGCGACCCCGTAGGCGCCGCGGTAGATCTCGCCGTCCAGCAGCAGGCCCGCGCCGATCCCGGTGCCGATCGCCACCAGCGCGGCCACCCGCGCGCCGCGCGCCGCGCCGAACCGGTGTTCGCCGAGCGCCGCGGCGTTCGCGTCGTGTTCGAGGGTCACCGGCAGGCCGACGCGTTTCGCGATGCGGTCGGAGACCGGCGCCGCCCGCCACGCCAGATGCGGCGCGAACATCACCGTGCGCCGGTCGCTGGCGACGAAGCCCGCCACCGCCAGCCCCACCGCCGTCACGTCGTCGTGCCGGTTGCGCAGCTCGTCGATCACGCCGGAAATGGCGTCTTCCAAGGCATTCTCGTCGCTCGGCGTGCCGACCCTCGCGGTGTCCAGAATGGACCCCTGCGCGTCGACCACCGCGGCGCGCACGCTCGTTCCGCCGACGTCCAGTCCGATCGCCGGCACTCAGGGCTCCTCGCCGCGCCACTGCACGGGAATGTGCTGCACCCGGGGCGAGGCCGGCTCGGGCTTGGGCTCCGGGGAGAAACCCGGCATGTGGAAGCCGTGCTCGGGGTCCCAGCGGTCCGCGAGCACCGCCCGCAGCAACGCGACCAGTTGCGCCAGTTGCTCCACCAGCCGCGCCACGAACTCCGGCCGTTCCCCGCGCACGACGGCGACCACCGCGCACAGTGGGCACCACCCGCAGCCCGCGCCTTCCGCGCGCTCGTCAGTGCCATGCCCCGCGGCGACGATCCCCTCCAGCCACGGCGCGGCCCGTTCGGCGACCATCTCCACCAGCAACCGGATCTCCTCGGCCAGACTCGTGGCCTCGGTGTCGGTCATCAGGGCCTCCCGGGGTGGGTCAAGGACACGACCAGCCCGCGCACGTCCGACACGGCACCGGTGATGCGGCAGGGACGCAGAGCCTCGGGCAGCGCGACGAGGCGGCGGAACCCGTCGACGGTGATCGCCAGGTCATCGTCCACTCTGGCCAGATCCACCGCGGCTTCGGGCCCGAGCGGGAGCGCGATCCGCAGCTCGAACCCACCGTCCCGCTCGGACACGTCGAGCAGCGGTGTGACTGCGGTCTCGTTGGGGGACAACGGATCCGACTCGCCGTAGAGTTCGCGCGAGATCTCCAGCAGCGCGGACAGGCCGACCGGCTCGGTCGCCCGGTGCTCCACCCGCGCGAAATCCGAGAGCCCCGAACCGGCCAGTTCGTCCAGCACCTGATCCTGCTGGCGCCGCCGCGTCCGCAGCCAGGACGCGGCGGCGCCGCGCCACATCCCGGGCGCGGGCATCAGGCGGTTCACGATCACGCCCTCGATCCGGATCCCGCGCAGGGCAAGGGAACTGAGCGTGCGGCGCGCTTCGGCGACGACCACCCGTTCCGGCGTCAGCACGAGCCGAACCCCGGTCACCGCGGGATCGGTGAGCAACTCCCGCAGGGACTCCAGATGCGCGCCGAGGCGCCGGACGGCTTCGACGGTGCCGCGCGGGCCGGCGAGCTTCACCTGCCACATCCGGTTCAGATACCCGGAAACCGCCTCGGGAAGCGCCAGCAGCCGCAGTGTTTCCGCGGTCGGCCCGCAGTCGACGACGACGGTGTCCCAGCGGCCGGACTCGGCCAGGCGCTGCACCTCGGTGAGCGCGAGCAACTCGTCCACGCCGGGCAGCACGGTCAGCTCCTCGGCGTCGAGCGCGTCGATACCAGCCCCGGCGAGCGCGGCGCGCAGTTTGCCGCGCAGCTCCTGCCACATGCCGTCGACCAGACCGCGCGAGTCCACCTGCGCGCCGTGCAGGAGATGATCCACTTCGGCCGGTTCGGCGGCCAGCCGCTTCGCGAACGCGTCACCGAGCGAATGCGCCGGATCGGTCGAGACCACCAGCGTCTTGTGCCCCCGTGCCGCGAGCCCGGCCGCGGTCGCCGCCGCGAGGGTCGTCTTCCCGACGCCCCCCTTGCCGGTGAACAGCAGCAGCCGCATGTCAGCGGAGATCCTCGACCCTGCGCTTGAGCTCCTTGAGCGCGGTGTCCATCACCATCTTCTCCGCCTTGCGGCGCAGCAGGCCGATCATCGGGAGCACCAGCTCGACCGACAACGTGTACGTCACCTTCGTCCCGCCGGAGGCGGTGTCCGTGAGCTCGTACCGGCCGTCCTGCGCCTTCTGCATCTGGCCCTTGACCAGGTGCCAGCTCACCGCGCGGCCGTCGGCCGCCCAGTCGTACTCGAGGGTGTAGACGTCCTTGATCGGCCCGGCGTCCAGTGTCAGCCGAACCTGTTTGGGCCTGCCTTCGTCACCGGTGACGAGCACCTCGGTCTCGCGGACCTGCTTCGCCCACTCGGGATAGGAGGCGAAGTCCGCGATCACCGCCATGACCCGCTCAGGCGGCGCGTCGACCTCGATGGACTGCGTGGACTCGTCGGCCATGGCGCAGAGGTTACAGGGCCCCCGGCGGTCACCAGCGCAAGACGTACGGGCGCTCGGTGACCTTGAAGTGTCCCACATTCCGGCATTCGGTCCGGCCGGCCCGCAGCCGCGGCGAGAGCGGCTGGTGCACGTGACCGAACAGTGACCAGCGCGGCTGCTGCGTGGCGATCAGCCCGGCCAGCGCGGCCGAGCCCATCTCGTGCCGCCGCGCGACCACGTCGTAGGTGAGCTCGGGAAACGCGGGCGGCATATGCGAGCACAGCACCTCGATGTCGGTGAGCTTGCCCACCGCGTCGTCGAACTCGTCGCGCGTGCGCAGGTACGGCCGCCACACCGGGTTGGTGCGGCGCAGCGTCGCGCCCTCGGGCAGGACGACCCCGCCGACGAACCCGAACCGCAGGCCGCCGATCTCGGTGACCTCGCCGTCCACGACCGTCACGCCGCCGCCGGCGAACTCCGCCCACAGGTTCGGGGAGTCGACGTTGCCCGGGGTCGCGTACGTCGGGGCGCTCATCGCGGCGAACAGCTCCGCGTACTGCGCGCGGATGGCCTCCTCCACGGCCGCGCCCGGATCGTCGAGGCTCGCCCACAGCGAACGGGAGAAGGCGATGGTCTCGTCGCGGGTGCCTTCACGGCGCAGGCGGGCGAAGGTCGAGACCTTCTCCTCGCCGAACAGCGTGCCGAGGATGCCCTTGTCGTACTGGTTGTAGTCGACGAAGTCGAGGAGGTCCCCCAGCACGACCAGCGCGTCGGCGCCCTCCCCGGCCCGGGCGAGCGCCTCGGCGTTGCCATGCACGTCGGAGACGACATGAACCCGCATACCCCGACCCTATCCCCGAGATCTACACCCAAGACGCAGAGATCTGCGTTCAGGACCGTGAGTTCGACGTTCGGGGCGGGAGGCCCGGCTCGCGGCCGTCTTCGAGGACCTCCTTCAGCTCCAGCGCGATCGCCTTGGCCGCCCGGGAGCGCCGGTCCAGCTCGCGGCGCAGCTGGGGCGGGCGCAGCGCGGCCGGCGGGGTCGCCCGCAGGAAGTAGTGCAGCAGGGTGCCGTCGAGCATCGGCTCGAGCCACACCTCCATGGTGCCCACGAGCGCGCCCCGGACCGTCCACCGCAGGCCCTCGTCACCGCGGTCCTTGTAGACCTCCAGCAGCAGGTCAGGCCAGTACCGCCGCCAGGCCGCCGGATCGCCGAAAGCCGCCTTGACCGTGCTCGGCGGCACAGCGAGGAAGGTCTCGTCGACCACGTCGACCGCGGGTGGGGCGCCGCCTCGGGTACTCACTGGTCCAGAATGTCATGCCTTATGGCCCTTGGTCGTAAGGTGGTACTGACGTAAGTTAACCGGCGAGTAACACCCAGAACGCGGAGGTTCCCCGTGCGCGAGTACAGCGCCCCGGCGATGCGGCCGGTTGCCGACAACGAGAACCTGAGCGACATCCTGTGGGCGAACGCCGAGCGCTTCGGGGATTCGGTCAGCTTCCGCCGCCAGTCGCAGGGCTCATGGCTGGATGTCACGGCCCGCGAGTTCGCCGCGCAGGTGATGGCGGTGGCCAAGGGCCTCATCGAGGCCGGGATCGAACACGGTGACCGGGTCGGGCTGATGTCCAAGACCCGGTACGAGTGGACGCTCCTCGACTTCGCGATCTGGGCGGCCGGCGCGGCCACCGTCCCGATCTACGAGACCTCCTCCGCCGAGCAGGTCGAGTGGATCCTGTCCGATTCGGGCGCCAAGGGCGTGTTCGTCGAGACCGACGAACATCTCGCGGAGGTCGACCAGGTGCGCGGCCGGCTCGGCGCGCTGCAGTTCGCCTGGCAGATCGAGAGCACGCATACCGGCGGCGCGATCGCGGAACTGACCGCGCTCGGCTCGAAGGTCGCCGACGACGTGGTGCACGAGCGGCGCCGTGGGGTCGGCGCCGGCGAGCTGGCCTCGATCGTGTACACCTCGGGCACCACCGGCCGGCCCAAGGGCGTCGAACTGACCCACCGCAACCTGCTCGCCGAGATCCGCGCCGATATCAACGCGTTCCCGCAGCTGATGGACGCGGGGAACTCGCTGCTGCTGTTCCTGCCGCTCGCGCATGTGCTGGCCCGCGCGATCGCGCTGACCGCGATCGCCGCCCGGGTCACGCTCGGCCACACGCCGGACGTGAAGAACCTGGTCGCGGACCTCGGCACCTTCCGCCCGACGTTCGTGGTGGCCGTGCCGCGCGTGTTCGAGAAGGTGTACAACACGGCGAAGCAGAAGGCGCACGGCGAAGGCAAGGGGCGGATCTTCGACCTCGCCGAGTCGGTCGCTGTGCAGTACAGCCAGGCGCAGGACGGTGGCGGCGCGGGTCTCCCGCTCAAGGCGCAGCATTTCGTGCTCGACAAGCTGGTGTACGCGAAGCTGCGGGCGGCGCTGGGCGGGCGGTGTGTCGCGGCGGTGTCGGGCGGCGCCCCGCTCGGGCCGCGGCTCGCGCATTTCTTCCGCGGCATCGGGGTCCCGGTGTTCGAGGGCTACGGGCTGACCGAGACGTCGGCCGCGGCGAACGTGAACACGCAGAACGCCTTCCGCGTGGGGACGGTCGGCCGCCCGGTGGCCGGGACGTCGGTTCGCATCGCCGAGGACGGCGAGGTGCTGCTCAAGGGCGACGTGGTGTTCGACGCCTACTACAACAACGAGCAGGCGACGAAGGAATCGCTGGACGACGGCTGGTTCCACACCGGCGACCTCGGCGAACTCGACGCGGAGGGATTCCTCAAGATCACCGGTCGCAAGAAGGAGATCATCGTGACGGCGGGCGGCAAGAACGTCGCGCCATCCGGGCTCGAGGACACGATCCGCGCGAACCCGCTGATCAGCCAGGCGATGGTGGTCGGCGACCGGCGGCCGTTCATCGGCGTGCTGGTCACGATCGACGAGGAGTTCTTCCCGGCGTGGAAGGCGCAGCACGGTAAGCCCGCCTCGGCGACGGTGGCCGAGCTGGCCGGTGACCCGGACCTCGACGCGGCGGTCCAGTCGGCGGTCGACGAGGCGAACAAGCAGGTCTCGCACGCTGAGTCGATCAAGAAGTTCGTGATCTTGACGAGGGACTTCAGCGAGGCGACGGGCGAGATCACGCCGAGCCTGAAACTGAAGCGCAACGTCGTCAGCAAGAACTACGCCGAAACGATCGACGCCCTCTACCAGCGCTGACGTCAGAGGGCGGTCAGGTTCGAGATCTTCCAGGTGCCGTCGATCTTTCTGGCCGAGACCGACAGGGCGGCCGACGCCGAGGACTGCTGGTTCGACGTCGTGGCAAGGGTTTGCTGGTCGACGAAGATCAGCAGCTGCGCCGTGTCGCCGTTCAGCTGCGAGACCGCGATCGAGCTGATCGTCGTGGTGCGGACGAGTTTCTGGTCCACCGCCTGCTGTTCGGCCGCCGCATACCCGGACTGGTACTGCCCGACCGCGTCACCGACGAGCACGCTCGCCGCGGCGCGTTCCGTGCGGCCCAGATTGTCGTAGTCGTAGGAGAAGATCGCCTTGATCCCGGCGCCGACCTGGTCCGAGACCTGCGTGGTCGCCGCCGTGTCGGCCAGCGCCCGGTTCCCCCCGTGCAGCGAACCCACCCGCAGCGCCGCGAACACCGCGAACCCGGCCATCAGCACCACCACGGCCATCAGCGCCGCCAGCACGGTGGCCCGGCGGTCGCGCGGAGCAACGGGTTCTTCGGCGCGCGGATGGGGGGAAGGGCGGGGCCGCGGTGAGGGACGCACGATGCCCTGGCCCGCGCGCCGCCGCCCGGTCACGACGCCGCCTGCACGGAATCGACCTTCCACCCGCGGTCCGTCCGCGCCAGCGTCGCGTTGAGCCGGGTTCGCGACGGCGCGGACGGCGAGCCGTTCGTGCTCAGCTGCACGTCCAGCACCGCGAGCACCCGCGCCGTCCCGGCCGCCGGGTCCAGCTCGGCCACGGCCGACTGGTTCACCCGCGCGCTCGCGACCGTCTTGCTCTGCGTCGCGCGGTCCAGCTGGAGCTGCCGGTCGCCGCTGAGCGTCTTACCCAACTGCCCGGTCGTCAAGTCGACCCACCGGTCGACCGAGGGATCGGGATCGTGATAGTCGATCGTGTTGAGCGCAGTCAGCGCGTCATCCGCGGCGGACAGCACGGCGTCCCGTTCCTGCGCGCGCGTCGCGGCGTCGTCGTGCGCGGCGTTCCACCACGACCAGCCGAACCAGGCCGCGACCAGCACCGACACGGCGGCCAGCGCGCCCATGGCCACCATTTCCCGAGACTTCATCACGGCAATCCCAGCAGCTGCCCGATTCCCTTCGCACCCGGCCCCTGCACGAAGCCGAGCAAACCGGGCAACTGGGACTGTTGCTGCGGCTGCTGAGACGACGACCCCGGCGCGGGCTGCTGCTGGGGCGCCTGCGCCGGCGAGACCGGTTTGCCCGCGTACGGCGCGTTCTCCGCGCCACGCACGTCCGTCGGGCTGCCGGGCGGCTCGGCGCAGTAGGCCTGCGTGTTCGCCGGCTGGTTACTCGTGTCGTTGGCCGGACGCTGCTTCGTCGTCTCGTAGCCCTTCGTGCACGAATGCGGATCGAAGAAGTCGAGCACCAGCCCCAGATGCCCCTCACCGTTCGACGCGACAGACCGCGAGAACGCCGAGATCACCGGCAGCGCGACCAGCTCCTCCTCGATCGCGTCGGTGCGCACCGAGGTGATCTGCATCGTGGTCAGCAGATTCGCGATCAGCACCCCGAGATCGCTCCCCGACACCGACAGGATGTTGTCCACATCCTGGGCCAGCTGCGGGGTCTCGTCGATCACCTTGCGCAGATCCGGATCGGAGGTCTTGAGCTGCCCGGCGATCCGGTTCAGGCCGGTCGCGAACGACGTGATGTTCTGCGACTGCCGTTCCTGGGTCGCGAGCACCTGCCGGCCGTCGGAGAGCAGCTTCGTCGTCTGCGGCAGGTTCTCGGTCGCGGCCGAGGTGAACGAGCCCGCGGAATCGAGCAGCTGCTGCAGGTCCAGGCCCGTGCCGGCGAACGCGTCGTAGGTCTGGTCCACGACCGTCCGCAGTGCCGAAGGGTCCACACTGGACACGAACTTGTCCAGGTTGGCCAGCACGGTGTCCGGGGAGACCGGCAGCGCGGTCCGGTCCCGCTGGATCACCGAACCGTTGTGCAGGTACGGCCCGGTCTCGTGGTTCGGCCGCAGATCGACATACTGCTCACCGACAGCGGACCGGTCCGCGACGACGGCCTGGGTGTCGGCCGGGATCTTCGGCCCGCCCGAGTCCATGTCCAGGTCCACCGCGACGCCCTGATCGTCCAGGCGCATCGCGGTGACCCGGCCGACCGACACCCCGCGGTAGGTGACCTCCGCGTTGACGAAGATCCCGCCGGAGTCGGCCAGCTGGGCCGTCACCACGTACCCGCGCGGACCGAACAACCGGTCCAGCCCCGCGTACTTCGCTCCGGCGTACCCGACGGAAAGCACCGCGATGAGACCGAACGCCAGCAATTTGACCCAGTGCCGCCTGGTGAACATTAGTGCCCACCTCCCAGCAGGCTGCCCAGCAGACCGCCTAGCACGCCGCCACCGGACTGTGCCGGCGCCGGCGCTTCCTGCTGTGGCAGCGGAAGCGGCGGCGCGGACCCACCGCCGAGCTGGATGCTCCCGGCCGGCGTGTCGATCCCGATCCGGCCCGCGTTGGAGACGTACTGGTAGATATCGCTCAGGTCGAGGTTCAGCCGCGCGCGCACGTTCGCGAAGTCGCCCTTGACCACGTCGCCCGCGACATCGGGCAGCGGGTACGTGGGCAGGATCCTCAGCGCGGTCGGCAGATCGTTACCGGCCTCGGCGAGCTTCTGCAGCGTCGGGGCCAGCGCTTTCAGGTTGTCGATCAGCTGGTTCCTGCTCTTGTCCATGGTGTCCACCGCTACCCCGGACAGCTGGTCGAGAGACTGGAGCATCCCGACCAGCTGGTCCCGTTGCTCGTTGACGACCTGCAGCCCGGGCGCGAGGTTGTCCAGCGCGTTGCTCAGGTTCGCCGTCTGGGCGTTCAGCGTGCTCGACAACCGGTTCAACCCGTCGATCGCGCGGATGATCTCGCTCTTCTGGCCGTCCAGTTCGGTCGCCAGCTGGTCCACTCTCGACAGCAGCGCGCGGATATCCGCTTCGTTGCCGGTGAGCGTCTTGTTGAGCTCGCGCGTGATGTCCGCGAGCTGGTTGATGCCGCCGCCGTTGAGCAGTAGGGAAAGCGCGCCGAGGACCTCTTCGACCTCCGGGTTGCGGTTCGTCCGGGACAGCGGGATCGTCGCGCCGTCGGTGAGCGTGCCCGCCGCGCCCTCGGGCGGTTCGGCCAGCTCGACGAACTTCTCCCCCAGCAGGCTCGACTGCCGCAGGTTGGCGTAGGCGTTGGCCGGAAGATGCACGTCGCCGTTGACCCGCATGGTCACCAGCGCGGACCGCGTGTCCGGCGCCAGCTCGATCTTGTCGACCCGCCCCACCGCCACGTCGTTGACCTTCACCGCGGCCTGCGGCACGAGGTCGAGTACGTCGGCGAACTGCGCGGTGACGCGATACGGGTGGTCGCCGAGATCCGCGCCGCCGGGCAGCGGCATGCTGTAGAGCCCGGAGAAGCCCCCGGTGCCGCAGCCGCCGAGCAGCAGCACCACGACCAGCACGCCCAGCAGCCTTTTCACGAGCCACTCTCCGGGATGGACACCAACGGCAGCAAGGGCAGGGGCGGGATCTTGCCCGCGTTCATCTCCTGCATCAGCTGCGGGATCGAGGGAACCTTGGCGATCCCGTCGACGACCGGCTGGAGTGTCTTGCACAGGTTGCCGACCACGTCGGGCAGGCCGACCGGGGTCGAAGCCTTCAGCACCCGGCACAACGTGACCAGGAGCGGGTTGGTGAACTCGTTGGCGTTGTAACGGATCGCGATGCTGCCGGACGCGGCGTCGTAGGAGTTGATGAAGTTCGTCATGCCCGTTGGCGCGACGTCGAGCACCTCCGCGAGCGCCGACCGCTGGTCCACGAGCACCTTGCTGACGCTCGCCAGCTTGTCCACATTGGACGTCAGCAGGTCACGGTTCTCCTCGACGAACTGCTGCACTTCGCCGAGCGACGACGCGAGCGACGAAAGCGCTTTCCCCACGTCACCCGAGTCGTCGGCGAGGAAGCCCGTCACATCCGCGACCCGTGAATAGAACTGGTTGAGCTGGCTGTCGCTGTCCGCGAGCGCCGTGGTGAACGACTGCAGGTTGCGGACCGTCGAGAACAGGTCGCCCTTGGAGCTGTCGAGCGTGCGCGAGAGGTTCGCCAGTTCCGTCACCGTGTCGTTGATGTTCTTACCGTTGCCGTCGAGGTTCTTCGCCGCGGTATCGAGCAAATTGGACAGTGCGCCGTTCGCGTTGGCGCCATTGGGGCCCAGCGCGGTGGAGAGCTTGTCGATACTGCCGTAGAGATCGTCGATCTCCATCGGCGTCGCCGTGTGCTCCTTCGGGATCACCGTGCCCGAGGCCATCACCGGGCCGCTGTCATAGGCCGGGGTCAGCTGCACGTACCGGTCGCTGACCAGCGACGGCGCGATGACGACCGCCCCGGCATCGGCCGGGATCTGCACGCCGGGGTCCACCCGCATGTCCACGCGCACGGCACCGCCCTGCGGGGTCACGCCGGTGATCTCGCCGACCTTGATGCCCAGCACCCGCACCGAAGAACCCGCGTACAGCCCAACGGTCTTGTCGAACATCGCGGACACGCGCGTCCCGCCCTGATCGCGGAACGCCAGCCACAGCCCGGTGGTCAGCAGGAGCGCGAACACGCACGCCGTGGCGACCCAGCGGTAGACCGAGCGCCCGTTCCTCGTGTCGAGCGTCATCCTCCACTCACCCCCTGGTCCGGCGCGGAAATCGGCGGCGTACAGCCCTCCGGGTTGACCGACAGCCCGCCGGCCTTGATCACCGGCGGGAACAGTCCGCAGATGTACCCCTCGAACCAGCGGCCGTTACCGGTCGCGTTGGCGCCCAGTCGCGAGAACGGCGCGAGCAGCGCCAGGCTGCGGCTGAGGTTGTCCTGGTTGCGCTGCAGGATGTCGGTGACGTCGCCGAGCTTCTGCAGAGTCGGCCTCAGCTGTGCCCGGTTGTCCGCGACCAGGCCACTCAGCTGGGCCGAAAGCGCCTGTGTGCCCGTGAGCAGCGCGTCGATCGCGGCCTTGCGCTGCTGAAGCTCGGTCAGCAGCAGGTTCCCGTCGTTGATCACCTGCTGGAGCTGGGCGTTGCGGTCGGACAGCGTTTTCGAAACCTGGCTGGTGTTACTCAGCAGGTCCGCCAGCTCCTGATCTCGCGAGGAAATCGTCTTCGACAGCGCCGAGAGCCCGTTCAACGTGGCGCGCAAGGGTTGCGGGGTGTCCTTCAACGCGGCCGACACCGTGTCGAAGGCCTGCGCGAGCTGCTGGGTGTTGATGTTCCCGACGGTGTCCGAAAGCTGCTGGAAGGCGTCCTGCAGCTGGAACGGGGTCGTGGTGCGCGCGACCGGGATCGGCTCGTCCGGATCCTGCGCCTGGCCGCCTTTCGGCTGCAGCGCCAGGTACTTGTCCCCGAGCAGGGTCTTGATCTCGATCGAGGCCGTGCTCAGGTTCCCGACCTTGGTGCCCTGCACCTTGAACTTGACCAGCACCTGCTTGCGCGCGAGCGAGACCGAGCTGACCTGCCCGACCTTCACGCCCGCGACCTGCACCTCGTCGTCCGGCACCAGCCCCGCCGACTCGGCGAAGTAGGCCTGGTAGGTGGTTCCCGTGCCCAGCAGGGGAACTTCGTCGGAGAAGTACGACACGACGGTGACCAGCACGATGAGCACCAGCGCCACCGCACCGACGGCGGCCTGGTTGCGCTCGCGGAGACGTTTCACGACGGCTTGCACCTCTCCGGCGTCTCGGTACTCGGGATGGGCAGCATCGGCAGGGTGATATCCAGCTGGGAGATGCCGATCGTGCCGGACAGGCCACAGAGGTAGTAGTTGTACCAGCCGCCATAGCTGAGCGTCCTGGTGAACTTGTCGAGGTTGCCCGGCAGCACCTGCAGCAGATGATCGAGCAGCGGCCCCGAGTCGGCCAGGGTGTTCGACAGCACTCCCAGGTGGGCGATGTCCTCCTTGACCGAAGGTCGCGCGTCCTGCAGCAGGCCCGCCGTCGTGTTGGTGAGGTTCGACAGCGCCGAGACCGCGTCGCCGATCGGCTTGCGCTGCTGCGCGAGCCCGGTGACCAGTTGCTGGACCTGGTCGATGAGGTTGCCGAGTTCGGGCCCGCGCTGGTTGACCGTGGCCAGCACGTTGTTGAGGTTGTCGATGACCTGGCCGATCACCTTGTCCCGGTCCGCGATCGCCGTGGTCACCGACGCGGTGTGGGCCAGCAGGCTTTCGATCGTGCCGCCCTCGCCCTGAAACACCTGGATGATCTCGTAGGACAGCTGGTTGACCTGGTTCGGGTCGAGCGCGGCGAACAGTGGTTTGAACCCGTTGAACAGGACCGTCAGGTTGAGTGCAGGCTGGGTTCGCGCCGGCGGGATGAGCCCGCCGGACGGCAGCCGGCCGCCACCGTCCACAGTGGTCCCCAGCGAAAGGTAGCGCTGCCCGACGAGGTTGCGGTACTTGACGGTCGCGGTGACCGCGGCGGGCAGCTTGTACGCCGAAGAGATCGAAAAGTGCACATCGGCGAGATTGCGGCCGTCGCCGTCGACCACGTTGATCTTGTCGACCTGGCCGACCTTGACCCCGACGATGCGCACGTCGTCGCCTTGGTGCAGGCCGGAGGCGTCGGTGAAGCGGGCCGTGTAGTCGGAGGTGACCCCGAAGTTGGTGTTGGCGATGGTGGCGCCGAGGATTCCGGTGAGCACGATGGTCACGACCGCGAAGATCGAGATCTTGATCAGCGGCGCGACGAAGTTCCTCATTTCAGATCCACCTCCGCCCCGCGGTAGAGCGGGCCGACGAGCAGGCTCGCCCAGTCCGGCACCTGGTCGGGCGTGGTCTTGAGCTCTGGCGCGAGCAGCACGCCGATGAGGTCCTGCTCGGCCGGGGAGTTCGCCACCGAACCCGCCGTCGTGCCCGAACCGCCCTGGATCATCCCGTTGCTGGGCAAGGGCGTGTTCTCCCCCGGGGGCACGGGCGGATGGCTCGACCCGTCCTGCACCGGACCGCCCGGCGGGTACTGCGGCCACCGGCCCGGCGGCACGACCTGCGGGTAGCAGCGCGGGCCGCGCTTGTCGAGGTATTTCGGTTCGTCCACCCCGGGCAGGTACTTGGTGCGGTCCGCGATGAACCGGATCGTCACGTGGTTCATCTGGTCGGTGCCGTAGCCGAAGGCCTCGTACGCGCGTGGCACGGAGTCGGCGAACTGCTTGAGCATGCACGGGTATTCCGGGGCGTACTTGGCCAGCACGTCCAATGTGGACTGTGAGGTGGTGGTCAGCCGGATGATGTTGTTCTCGTTGACCTTCAGGAAGCTCGTCAGGTCGTCCGAGGCGTTCGTCACCGAGCCGAACAACTGCGACAGCTGCTGTTGCTTGTCGACCAGCGTCTTGCTCGTCGTCGTGAGATCAGAAAGCGCCTGCAGGAAGTCCGGCGCGGCCTTGTTGTAGGTATCCGTGACGTTCGCGAAGCTCGTGATGTCGGCCTTGATGTCGGGCAGCGACGGGTTGAGCCTGCCCAGATAGTCCGAAAGCTGGTCGAGCGTCTTGCCCAGCTGATCACCCCGGCCCTGCAAGGCCGTCGAGACCGCGCTCAGCGTCGCCGAAAGCTTTTGCGGCTGCACCGCCTGCAGCAGCGGCATCACGTCGTCGAGCACCTTCTCCAGCTCGATCGCGGAACTGCTGCGATCCTGCGGGATCACGTCCCCGGCCTCGATGTGCTTCGCCGAGGGATCGGCGGGGATCTGCAACGCCACATAGCGTTCCCCGAACAGGGTTTTCGGCAGCAGCCTCGCGGAGACGTTCGCCGGGATCTCACCGATCTTGCCCGGGTCCAGCGCCAGCCGGATCTCCGCGTGATCCCCGAGCGAGGCGACCGAGCGCACCTCACCGACCTCGACCCCGCGGATCTTGACGTCCGAGCCCGCGCCGAGCTGGTTGCCGATGTGGCCGGTCTCCAGTGTCACCATCGAAACCGGGGTGAAGGCCTTCTTGTAGATCGCCACCGTGGTGACGAAGAACAGCGCGCACACCACGATGAAGATCAGACCCAGCAGCTGATGCCACAACCGGCGGCGCAGGATCGAGGAGTTCATCCCGAGATCCTCACCGTCGTGGTGGCACCCCAGATCGCCAGGCTCAGGAAGAAGTCGAGCAGCGAGATCAACACGATCGAGGTGCGCACCGCCCGGCCGACGGCGACGCCGACCCCCGCCGGGCCGCCCTTGGCCGTATAGCCGTAATAGCAGTGGGAGAGGATCACGATCGCACTGAAGAAGAGCACCTTCAGGAACGACCAGAGCACGTCTTCGGGCGGCAGGAACAGGTTGAAGTAGTGATCGTAGGTGCCCGCGGACTGCCCGTAGAGCCACACCGTGATCTGCCGCGCGGCCAGATAGGAGGACAGCAGCCCCACCGCGTACAACGGGATCACTGCGGCGACCCCCGCGAGCACCCGCGTCGTCACCAGATACGGCAGGCTCGGCACCGCCATCACCTCGAGCGCGTCGATCTCCTCCGAGATCCGCATCGCACCCAGCTGCGCGGTGAACCCACAGCCCACCGTCGCCGACAGCGCGAGCCCCGCCGCGAGCGGCGCCACCTCGCGCGTGTTGAAGTAGGCGGAGATGAACCCGGTCAGCGCGGCCGTGCCCAACTGGTTCAGCGCGGCGTAACCCTGCATGCCGACGATCAGGCCGGTGAACATCGTCATACCGATCATCACGCCGAGCGTCCCGCCGATCACCGCGAGCCCGCCGGTGCCGAAGCACACCTCGGTCAGCAGCCGCAGCGTCTCCTTGGTGTAGCGGCGAAGCGTGCGGGGCGCCCAGGCCAGCGCCCGGAAGTAGAACGAAAGCTGCTCGCCGAAGCCCTCGAAGATCGCACCCGGGCGGGCGATCAGCTCCAACGTCCGGTCGGTCCGGTCCTCGGCCTGAGTCGTCATCAGAGCGCCTTCGGCGGGATGACCCGCAGGTAGATGGCCGTGAGCACGACGTTGATCAGGAACAGCAGCAGGAAGGTGACCACGACGGCCTGGTTCACCGCGTCCCCGACGCCCTTCGGCCCGCCGGCGGGGTTGAGCCCCCGGTAGGCGGCCACCACCCCGGCGACGAACCCGTACAGCAGCGCCTTGATCTCACTGATATAGAGGTCGGGCAACTGCGCGAGCGCGTTGAAGCTCGCCAGGTACGCACCCGGCGTGCCGCCCTGCATGACGACGTTGAAGAAGTACCCGCCGAGCACGCCGACCACGCTGACCAGGCCGTTGAGCAGGATCGACACGACCATCGCGGCGAGCACCCTCGGCACGATCAGCCGCTGGACCGGGTTGACCCCGAGCACCTCCATCGCGTCGATCTCTTCGCGGATCTTGCGTGCCCCGATGTCCGCGCAGACCGCGCTGCCGCCCGCGCCGGCGACGAGCAGCGCGGTGATCAGCGGCGAGGCCTGCTGCACGATCGCGAGCGCGCTCGCGGCGCCGGTGAAGGACTGCGCGCCGATCTGCTCGGTGAGCGAGCCCAGCTGCAGGGCGATCACCGCGCCGAACGGGATCGCGACGAGCGCGGTCGGCAGGATCGTGACGCTCGCAAAGAACCAGCATTGCTGGATCCATTCTCGGAACTGGAACGGCCGGCGCGGGATCGCGAGCAGGACCTCCCACGCGAGCGTGGAAAGCCTCCCGATCTGAGCGAGCGCGGCGGTGCCCGGAACGTTCACCGTGCCACTGCGCGAACCCATCACACCTCCGCCGACCCCTCAGCCTCGTCGCCCTGAGTCTTGCCCACCATGTGCAGCCGCTTTCGTTAGCGGTGTTCACATGATCAATGCGACGGCCTCCAGGTGCTCTCGATCACGGTCAGACCTTCAGCGCATGCGTGGCGGTCGCGCCGCCGTCGGCCACGAACTCCGCGCCCGTACTGTACGAGCTCTCGTCACTGGCCAGGAAAACGACCAGGTTCGCGATTTCCGAGGGCTGCCCGGCCCGCCCGAGCGCCACTTTCTTGCGCACCCAGGAAGTGTCGATTTCCGCGCCCCCGGCAGCGTCGGAGATCATCTTCGTGTCGATCATGCCCGGATGCACCGAGTTGACCCGGATCCCCTTCGGACCCAGCTCGAGCGCGGCCACCTTGGTCATCCCGCGAATCGCGAACTTGCTCGCGGTGTAGGCGACCAGGAACGGCATTCCGGCCAATCCCTCCACTGAGGACACGTTGATGATCGAACCGTTTCGCGCATGGGACATGGGTTCAACGACCGAGCGCATGCCGAGAAACGCACCGATCTGGTTCACTTTGATGACGCGCTCGTAGTCGGCCAGCGTGGTCTGGCCCAGTTCGGAGAAATGCAGGATGCCGGCGTTGTTGACCAGCACCGTCAGCCCGCCGAACTCCGTCACCGCGCGGTCCACCGCCGCGGCCCAGTCGTCTTCGGAAGACACGTCGAGATGCTGGTAGAGCGCGCCGAGTTCGTCGGCCAGCGCCTTGCCTTCCTCGTCGAGGATGTCCGCGATGAGGACCTTCGCGCCCTCCTCGACGAACCGCCGCGCGGCCGCGGCGCCCTGCCCGCGCGCCGCGCCGGTGATCAGCGCGGCCTTCCCATCCAGCCTGCCCATCTACATCATCTCTTCGGTCAGCGGCAGGTACACGGACTTGAGCTCGGTGAAGGCCTCGATCGAGGACAGCCCACCCTCGCGCCCGAGCCCGGACTGCTTGAACCCGCCGAACGGCAGATGCGGCTCGATCTGGAACCCGTTCACGCCGATCGTCCCGGCGCGCAGTTTCCGCGAGACGCGGAACGCGCGCTGGGCGTCGGCGCTGAACACGCTCGCGCCCAGGCCGTACTCGGTGTCGTTGGCCAGCCGGATCGCTTCTTCCTCGTCCGAGAACGGCACGACGGCGAGCACCGGGCCGAAGATCTCCTCCTGCGCGACGGTCGCGTCGTTGGCGACGTCGGCGAAGATCGTGGGCGCGACGAAGTTCCCGGCCGCGAGGTCACCACCGAGCCGTTCCCCGCCGGTGACCAGTCGACCCTGCTGTTTACCCTGCTCGATGTAGCCGAGCACGCGGTCGAGCTGGCGCTCGTTGATGAGCGGGCACGCCAGCACGCCGGGGTCGAACGGGTCGCCGTAGGTGATCGCGGCGGCCATCCCCTGTGCCGCGGCGATGAACTCGTCGTACACGTCGCGGTGCACGAGTGCCCGCGTGTTGGCGACGCAGGCCTGGCCGGACAGCCCCATCGTGACCGCGCCGATCGTCGTCGCGGCGGCGAGACCGACGTTGGGTGCGTCGGCGAAGACGAGCGCCGGGCTCTTGCCGCCCAGTTCGAGCGAGACCCGTTTGAGCGTCCCGGCCGAGGCCTCGACGATGCGCTTGCCGACCGCGCGACTGCCGGTGAAGCTGATCTTGTCGATGTCCTTGTGCGTGATCAGCGCCTCGCCGACGGGATCGCCCGGCCCGGTCACGACGTTGAGCGTGCCCGGTGGCAGCCCGGCCTCGGCGAGCAGTTCCACCATGCGCAGCACCGTGAACGTGCAGTACTCGGACGGTTTGAGCACCACCGTGCAGCCCGCGGCGAGCGCCGGCGCCACCTTCTGCGCGAACAGCAGGAACGGCGCGTTCCACGGCAGGATCGCCGCGACGACGCCGATCGGCTCGCGGAAGGTCATCGCGAGGTGGTCGCCGCCCTGATACGGCGGCAGCGTCTGGCCGCCGAGCTTGTCCACCCACCCGGCGTGATGGTCGAACACGTCGGCCGCGGCCTCGACCGAGGTCGCGTAGATGGAACCGCTGAACGAGATCGGCACCGAGTTGTCCAGCGCCTGCAACGCGCGCAGCTGTCCGGCGTGCTCGCGCAGGAGGTCGCCGTAGCGGTGCAGGACCTTGATCCGCGTGCCGGCGCGCGCGTTCGACCAGGTCCCCGAGTCGAAGGCGCGGCGCGCGGCCCCGATCGCCGCGTCCACGTCTCCCGCGGTGGCGACCGCGAACTCGCCGATCGCCTCGCCCGTCGCCGGGTGGCGATGGGTCCACGTGTCCCCGCCCGTCCCCGGTCCCCACTGCCCGTCGACGAGCAGCTGACCGGCCTTGAGGCCGACGGACTCGCGGTGCGGTTGCACGGTAAGCGTCATAGCAACTCCTGACTGGCGAACATCTGGTCGCGGCCGCTGAAGTAACCGGGCATCCCGGAAAGCTCGGCGAGATCCCAGGTCCGTTCGAGCGCGGGCGGGCGCACAAGCCCGACCTTCCCGCCGTGCACGACGAAGACCTGGCCGTTGATCTGGTCCGCTTCGGGCGAGGCGAGGAAGGCGGCGAACGGCGCCACGTGCCCGACCGACAGCGGATCAGGCCCCTCCGGTGCGTCCCCGAAGGTGCCTTGGGTCATCGCGGTCCGCGCGCGGGGGCAGATCGCGTTGGCCCGCACGCCGTAGCGGGCGCAGCCGCGAGCGGTCGCGACGGTGAGCGCGGCGATCCCGGCCTTCGCGGCGGCGTAGTTGGGCTGACCGGCCGAGCCGAACAGGAAGGCCTCGGAAGCCGTGTTCACGATCCGCGCGTACACCGGCTTACCGTCCGCTTTGGACTGCCGGCGCCAGTGCGCGGTCGCGTTGCGGGACAGCAGGAAATGCCCCCGCAGGTGCACGCGGATGACGGTGTCCCACTCCTCGTCGGACATCGAGAACAGCATCCGGTCCCGCAGCACGCCGGCGTTGTTGACCAGCACGTGCAGCCCGCCGAAATGCTCCAGCGCCGCCGCCACCAGCGCGTCGGCCGTCTTCCGCTCCCCGACGTCGCCCTTGATCAGGAGCGCCTTCCCGCCCGCGGCCTCGATCTCGTCGACCACATCCGTGCCGGCGACGTCGTTGGCCACGATCGAGGCACCACTCGCGGCCAGCGCCAGCGCCTCCGCGCGACCGAGTCCCGCACCGGCGCCTGTGACGATCGCAACTCTGCTCACGCAGCACAGACTAGAATCTGTTCTCGCTTAGAGCAAGCGTCATTCAATCCCGGATGAACAGGGCATTCCTCGGGCAAGCCGCGACAGCTTGAGTAACACGTTCTACTTCATCCTCGGGAACCTCGGGGTACTTGACGACCAGTTCATCCTCGTCGTCCAGTTCGAAGACCTCCGGCGCGAACCCGGTACACACCCCGTTCGCCTCGCACAGGTCGCGGTCGACGTCGACGCGCATGACTTCCTCCAGTCCGGCACAGCTGGTAGAACTAGAACCTGTTCTAGACTAGCGTCGCGCCCGGCTCGCTACCAGAACGAGTGGGACGCGGTGGAGGTGACGCATGCGGATCGACTACACCGCCGAGCAGCGGGAACTGCGCGACGAGCTGCGCCAGTACTTCGCCGGCCTGATGACGCCGGAGCGGCGCGAGTCGCTCGCGGGCGAGGGCGGAGAGTACGGGGACGGCTTGGCGTACAAGGAGATCGTGCGTGAACTGGGCCGTGACGGCTGGCTCGCGCTCGGCTGGCCCGCCGAGTACGGCGGCCAGGACAGGCCGATGATCGACCAGCTCATCTTCACCGACGAGGCGGCCGTCGCCGGGGTGCCGGTGCCGTTCCTGACGGTCAACACGATCGGACCGACGATCATGCGGTTCGGCACCGAAGAGCAGAAGGCGTTCTACCTGCCTCGCATAGCCGCCGGCGAGCTGCACTTCTCCATCGGGTACTCCGAGCCGGGGGCCGGTACCGACCTCGCCTCGCTGCGCACCCGGGCGGTCCGCGACGGCGACGACTACGTGGTCAACGGCCAGAAGATGTGGACGAGCCTGATCGAGTACGCCGACTACGTGTGGCTCGCCGTGCGCACCGACCCCGAAGCCCGCAAGCACAAGGGCCTGAGCATCGTGATCGTGCCGACCGGCGCGCCCGGCTTCTCGTGGACGAAGGTCCGCACCGTGGCCGGTCCGGGTACGAGCGCGACCTACTACGACGACGTGCGGGTGCCCGTCGCCGCGCGGGTCGCCGGGGAGAACGCGGGCTGGCCGCTGATCACCAACCAGCTCAACCACGAACGCGTCGCGCTCACCTCGGCCGCGCCCGTGCAGTCGGCGCTGCGCGAGGTCCGGCTGTGGGCGCAGGAGACCAAGCAACCCGATGGCAGCCGCGTGATCGACGCCGAGTGGGTCCGGCTGCATCTGGCCCGCGTGCACGCCCACGCCGAGTACCTCAAGCTGCGGAACTGGCGCATCGCCACGACCTCCGGCCTGAGCCCGGCCGAGGCTTCGGCGACGAAGGTGTTCGGCACGGAACTGGCGATCGAGGCCTACCGCCTGCTGATGGAGATCCTCGGCGCGGGCGCCGTCGTGCGTGCGGGCTCGCCCGGGGCCGTGCTGCGCGGGCGGATCGAGCGTGCGCACCGGTCCGCGCTGATCCTGACCTTCGGCGGCGGCACGAACGAGATCCAGCGCGATCTCATCGCCGCGACCGCGCTCGGCCTGCCCGTCACCCGTTAGGAGCCTGCCATGGATTTCGCGTTGAGCGAGGCACAGGAAGAACTGGCCGGGCTGACCCGCCGGATACTGGCCGACCAGGTTCAGCCCGGTCAGCACGGTTCCGGTGGGTTCGATCCCGCGCTGTGGCGGGATCTGGTCAAGGCGGGCGTGGTGGACGTCGATTTCGGCCTGCTCGAACAGTGCACCGTGCTGACCGAGATCGGGCGGGCCGTCGCCCCGGTGCCGTATCTGGCGACGCGGACGATGGCCGCCGGCGCGATCTTGAAGTTCGGCACGCCGGAGCAGATCGAGCGCTGGGCGATGCCCGCGGTGCGCGGTGCGCGAGTGCTCGCGGTCGCCCTCCCCGACCCGGGCGCACCGTGCGGGTTCACGGCGGAGAACGGGCGGGTTTCGGGTGCCCAGAGCGCCGTGCCGTTCGGCGCGTTCGCGGACGCGTTCCTGATCGCCTGCGACGACGGCGTGTACCTCGTCGAGAAGGCGGAAGTGCGGCCGCAGAGCGTGATCGATACCGCCGACGCCGCGCTGGTGGAGCTGAACGATGCCCCCGGCGAGCCGCTGGGCACGGGCGCCGGGGAATGGCTGCGGCTGCACGGGACGGTCGGGCTGTGCGCCCTCCAGCTCGGGGTGCTGGAGAGCGCGTTGCACCGGACCGCCGAGTACACCAAGGAACGCAAACAGTTCGACCACGCACTGGCCGGGTTCCAGGCGGTGCGCCAACGGCTCGCGGACGCCTACATCGACGTCGAGGCCGTACGCCTGTCGATGTGGCAGGCGGCGTGGCGGCTGGCCGAGGGGCGGCCCGCGGCGGAGGAGGTCGCGACGGCGAAGTACTGGGCCGCCGAGGCCGGGCATCGCGTCGCGCACACCGTGGTCCACCTGCACGGCGGGGTCGGGATCGACATCGAGCATCCGGTGCACCGGTACTTCGCCGCGGCCAAGCGGCACGAGTTCACCTTCGGCGGCGCGACCGCGCACCTGCGGGCGCTGGGCGAGCTACTGGCCGCCGAGCCGGCATGACCGTCACCGACCTCCTGCTCGCCCGCGCCGACGACCGGCGCCCGGGTCTGCTGTTCGAGGACGAGCGCCACACGTGGGCCGAGTGCGTCCGGGCGTCCGCGGGTTATGCGGCCTTGCTGCGGCGGATGCTGCGGCCGGAGGCGCCGCCGCATGTCGGGATCCTCGCGGACAACGTGCCCGCGTTCTCGTTCCTGCTCGGCGGGTGCGCGCTGTCCGGTTCGGTGCTGGTCGGGCTGAACCCGACGCGCTGCGGTGAAGCGCTGGCGCGGGACGTGCGGCTGGCGGACTGCCAGTTCGTGTTCGCCGAACCGCGGTACCTCCCGTTGCTCGACGGGCTGCCGGTGCACGAGCTGCGGCCGGCCGAACCCACCGAGCCGGAACCGGTTCCCGCGGCGCCCGACGATCTGCTGATGCTGATCTTCACTTCGGGCACGAGCGGGGAGCCGAAGGCGGTGCGGTGCACGCACGAGAAGATCGCGTTCCCCGGCTCGATGCTCGCCTCCCGGTTCGGACTGTCCCCTTCGGACACCGTGTACGTGTCGATGCCGATGTTCCACTCCAACGCGATCATGGCTGGCTGGGCGGTCGGGCTCGCGGCCGGTGCGACCGTCGCGTTGCGGCGCAAGTTCTCCGCATCCGGGTTCCTCCCCGATGTCCGCAAGTTCGGTGCCACGTACGCGAACTACGTCGGCAAACCACTGTCCTATGTGGTCAAGACACCGGAAGGCCCGGACGACGCGGACAATCCGCTCCGGCTCGTGTACGGCAACGAAGGCGCCGAGGCGGATCTGGCGGAGTTCGGTCGCCGGTTCGGCTGCCAGGTCGTGGACGCGTTCGGCTCGACGGAAGGCGGGATCGGGTTCTCGCGCACGCCCGGCTCGCCGCGCGGTTCCCTCGGCCGCCCGGCCGAGGGCGTCCTGATCGTCGACCCGGAGACCGGGAAACCCTGCCCGCCGCACACCATCGGTGAGCTGGTGAACACGGCTGGTCCGGGCGCGTTCGCGGGCTACTACCGCAACCCGGAAGCCGACGCCGAACGGCTGCGCGGCGGCTGGTACCACACCGGCGATCTCGCCTATGCCGACGAGGACGGCTTCTGCTACTTCGCCGGCCGGCTGGGCGACTGGCTCCGCGTCGACGGGGAGAACCTGGGTACCGCACCGATCGAACGCATCCTGCTGCGGCATCCGAGCGTCGCCGAGGCCGCCGTGTACGCGGTGCCGGACCCGGTCACCGGGGATCAGGTGATGGCCGCGCTCGTGCTCTCGGGCCCGCTCGACCCCTCGTCGCTCGGGTCGTTCCTTTCCGCGCAGTCCGATCTCGGCCCGAAGCAGGTGCCACGGTATGTGCGAATCGTCAACGAACTACCGCGCACTTCCACGTACAAAGTGATCAAACGGCAGTTGGCGGGCGAAGGTTCACACTGCGCCGATCCGGTATGGTTCCGGCAAAACGCGAAAACTTCCTACGAGGTACTTCTAACCTGACCGGCTGACGCCTACGGGAGCAGCCGGTACGACGGCCGGACGACGGTGTTCGACGTTCCGCCGGCTAATCCACCGCCGTGATGGGCCGAAGCCGCCGCGGGCCGGTGTCCGGGCGGGCCGGTGGTGGGCCGAGCACGATCCGCGCGTTGGCGACGAACGCGCCTTCGGGCGAAGCCATCACCGGATCCAGACTCAGCGCGCGCACCTCCGGGTTGTCCTCGGCGAGCGCCGCCACCCGCAGCACCATGTCCTGCAACGCGGCCAGATCCGCGGGCTCGTCGCCCCGGTACCCGGTGAGCAGCGGCGCGCTCTTCGGCTCGCGGACCAGCGTCGCAGCGTCGACGTCGGTCAGCGGCACCGCGCGGTACGCCCTGTCCCCCAGCAACGTGCTGACCAGGCCGGACAACCCGAACGACACGAGCGTGCCGAACGACGGGTCGTCCTGCAGGCCGATGAAGCAGGAGATCCCTTTGGGCGCCATCTTCTGCACGTACACTTCGTCCTCATTGGACACCTGGCGCAGATCGTCGTACCCGCGGCGGACGGCCTCGGACGATCCGAGATCCAACCGCACCCCGGCGAGGTCCGGGCGGCCGCGCAGCCGCTCGTCGACCGCTTTGACGACGACCGGGTAGCCGATCTCCTCGGCTGCGGCGACCGCGGCACCGGCGCTCGCCGCGACCCGGTACCGCACGACGTCGATGCCGTAACAACCCAGCAGCCGCACGACGTCGGAGTCGGTGAGCACGATGTTCTTCTCACCGTCGGCGAGCAACTCGCGCACGATCTGCTGCGCCGCCTCGGCGTGCACCCCGGACGGCCGGACGAGATTCCCTTGCGGACGCTGCCGCCACGCCGCGTAGCGGATGACCTTGGCCAGCGCGTTCACCGCGCGCTCCGGACTGGAGAACGACGGGATCGAACCGGGGCCGGGAGCACCGCCTTCACCGCCGACCGCGAGTTCCGCGGGCACGCCCTCGGCCGCGAGGAACGTTGACACGATCGGCTTTCGCTGGTCCAGACCTCGCACGATCTCGCGCAGCGCACGGGCGTAGGCGGTCCCGGGGGTGGCGACCGGCGGCACGAACACCACGACGAGCGCATCGGTGTCGGGTGAGGTCAGCGCCTCGCGCACGGCGGCGGCGAACTCGTCCGGACCCGCCTGCGGCCCGACGTCCACCGGCTCGAACGCCAGCCGCAGGCCCTGCGCCCGCGCGGTGTCGGCGGCCAGCAGCCCGATGGCGCTGGAATTGCCGACGATCCCCACCCGGGAGCCGGCGGGCAGCGGCTGGTGCGCGAAGACGAGCGCGGTGTCGAACAGCTGCGCCAGCGTCTCCACCCGCACCACGCCGGCCTGCTCGAACAGCGCCTGCACGCTCGCCTCGTCGACCTCGGCGGAGGTCGCGGCCAGTTGCGGGCGCACGGCGTGCCGGCCGGATTTCACCGCGACGATCGGCTTGCTGCGGCCCAGCCGCCGGGCCAGGCGGGCGAATTTGCGCGGGTTGCCGAAGGATTCGAGATACAGCAGCACGAGATCGGTGGCCGGGTCGGTCTCCCAGTACTGCAGCAGATCGTTGCCGGAGACATCGGCGCGGTTACCCGCGGAGACGAACGTCGAGAGGCCCAGCCCGCGCGCCTCGGCGTCGGCGAGGATCGCGGTGCCCAGCGCGCCGGACTGGCAGAAGAACCCGGCGCGGCCGCGGGCGGGCAGCCGCGGCGCGAGGGTCGCGTTGAGGCGGACGGCGGGATCCGTGTTGAGCACGCCGAGCGCGTTCGGCCCGACCACCCGCATCCCGTGCGCCCGCGCCTCCCCGACGAGCCGCAACTCGGCGTGCAGGCCGTGCGGCCCGGCCTCGGCGAACCCGGCGGTGACGATGAGCAGGGTCTTCACGCCCTTGGCCAGCGCCCCGTCCAGTACGGACTCGACCTGGTCGGCGGGCACGGCGACCACGGCGAGGTCGACCGGGTCGGGGATCTCGAGCACGGATTTGTAGGCGCGCACGCCACGGACCGAGCGATGTTCGGGGTTGACCGGGTAGACGGTGCCCGCGAAGTCGGCGGCGAGAAGGTTGGACAGCACGGCGTAGCCGACCTTCGTGGGGTCCGTGCTGGCGCCGATCACCGCGACCGAATGCGGATGCAGCAGGTTGTGCACGCTGCGTGCCTCGGCGGCCTGTTCACGGGCGCGCGCGACCGCGAGTGACTCTTCGGTCGACTCGATGTCGAACTCGAGATGCAGGACGCCTTCCTCGATCGCGCGGCTCACCTGGTAACCGGCGTCGCGGAAAACCCGCACCATGGCGGAGTTCTCGGCCAGGACCTCGGCAACGAAGCGGCGCAAGCCGGATTCGGACGCGGCGGCGGCCAGGTGTTCCAGCAGGATCGAGCCCAGCCCGCGCCCCTGATGCGCGTCGTCGACGACGAAGGCGACTTCGGCGGACGGCCCGTCGCCCAGCCGCTCATACCGCCCGACGGCGACGATGTCGTCGCCCAGCAGCGCGATGAACGCCACGCGGTCGTGGTGATCGACGACCGTGAAACGTTCGAGGTCGCGTGGAGGGATCCGCGGGTACGCACCGAAGTAGCGCAGATACCGCGTGCGTTCGGAGAGTTTGCCGTGGAAGGTGACGAGCCGGTCGGCGTCGCTCGGCACGATCGGTCGCAGGTGGACGACACCGCCGTCGGAGAGCACGACGTCGGCCTCCCACTTGCGCGGGTAGTCGTAGGGATCGCGGGGCCCGTGCGTCGCCGGCTCGCGGCGGGCCTGGCCGTCGTGTCCGGCGGCACCGTTCCACGAGCTACGCCCGTTTGGCGGCCCGCCTGCCGTGCGGCCCCGGAGGCCACCCTCGTCGCCCGTACTCATCGCCTTCTGCCGCCTGATTCGCCCATTTCGCTCAGTCCCTCGGATCGTCCGGATCCAGGCCGTGCAGCGGGAAGACCGCCCGCCGCGTGTCGCGGATCGCGATGTCCACCGGATCGTCGTCGCCGTCGCTCCACGGCCGGTGGCCGGTGTCCGCGCCGTCGGACATCGTCACCGGCAGTTCGGCCTGCGGCGCCGCCGCGCGCACCATGTCCATCCAGCCCGGCGGGATCGGGGTGGACGGCTCGACGTCGCGGCCGAGCACGGTCGCCAGCAGGTGCGTCCACGACCTCGGCACCACGCGGATCAGCTGGTACCCGCCGCCGCCGATCGCCAGCCACTTCCCGCCCGCATAGCGCTCGGCGAGCTCGCGCAGGGTCGTGTAGATCGTGCGATGCCCGTCGACCGAAAGAGAAAGGTCCGCGAGCGGATCCTCCTCGTGCGAGTCGACCCCGCACTGCGTCACCAGCAGCTGCGGCTGGAACTGCGCCAACAGGGAGGGCACCACCGCGTGGAAGGCCCGCAACCAGCCCTGATCGTGCGTGCGGGGCGGCAGCGGGATGTTCACCGCCATGCCATCACCGGCCCCCCGGCCTGTCTCGGCGGAGTAGCCCGTGCCGGGCCAGAGCGTGAACGGGTGCTGGTGCAGCGAGATCGTGAGGACCCGGGGGTCCTCGTAGAACGCGGCCTGCACGCCGTCGCCGTGATGGACATCCGTATCGACGTACGCGATCCGCTCGAACCCGTGGTCCAGCAGCCACGAGATGGCGATCGCGCAGTCGTTGTACACGCAGAAGCCCGCGGCGTGATCGCGCATCGCATGGTGCAGGCCCCCGGCGATGTTCACCGCCCGGCGCGCCTCCCCCTCGGCGATCTTGCGGGCGGCGAGCAGCGTCGAGCCGACGACCAGGGCCGAGGCCTCGTGCATGTCGCTGAACACCGGGTTGTCGGCGGTGCCGAGGCCGTGCCCGACATCCCAGCCGGCCATCGGCGCCTGCTTGACGGCTTCGAGGTACTCGTTCGCGTGAATGCGCAGCAGTTCGGCATCGCCCGCCGCTTCGGGAACCAGGAGCGGAACGCCGTCGAGCACCCCCAGTTCGGCGGCGAGCCGGATGGTCAGCTGCAGCCGGACGGGGTTGAACGGATGCTCGCCGCCGAGGTCGTAGCCGAGCAACGCGGGATCCCAGACGACGGCGGGCGGCTCCATGCAGCCCGATGGTAGCCGGGGTCAGCGCGGTTTTCGCGGCCCGATCACCCGGGCTGAACGTCGGTGCCAGCGACTACCATGGATCCCTGCGGACGAAGGGGACATCGTGAACGATCTCATCGACACCACAGAGATGTACTTGAAAACCATCTTCGAGCTTGAAGAAGAGGGTGTCGTACCGCTCCGCGCCCGCATCGCCGAGCGTTTGGAGCAGAGCGGGCCGACGGTGAGCCAGACCGTGGCCCGGATGGAACGTGACGGCCTGGTGCGGGTCGCCGACGACCGGCATCTGCAGCTGACCGATCACGGGCGGGAGCTGGCGACGGCGGTGATGCGCAAGCACCGGCTGGCCGAGCGGTTGCTGCTGGACGTCATCGGGCTCGAGTGGGAGCAGGTCCACGCCGAGGCCTGCCACTGGGAGCACGTGATGAGCGAGGCCGTCGAGCGCAAGCTGATCAAGCTGCTCGACCACCCGACCACATCGCCGTACGGGAACCCGATCCCGGGCCTGGACAAGCTGGACAAGGCCGCCTTGCCGGCCCCGCCCGCGGAGGCCGACCTGATCCGGCTGGACGAGTTCGCGCGTGCCGGTGGCGGGGCGGCGCGGATCCGGCGGATCGCAGAGCACGTGCAGCTGGACGAGAAGCTGATGGTGGACCTCAAGCAGGTCGGCGTCGTGCCGGGCGCGACGGTGAAGGTCGGCCGCGCCGCCGGCGGCGGAACGGTCGAGGTCACCGGCGAGACGTCGTCGGTACAGGTGCCGATGGCGGTCCTGCACGCGGTGCTGGCGCAGGCCCGCTGACGGCCCTCCGCCGGCCGGGGACGTTCCGGCACACTGGACGGCGGGAACCTCGGGGTTCCGGGCGATGGTGGGCAGGTCTCCGGTAGAAGCGGGTGAGGGTTGAACGAAAGGCAGAGCCAGGCAGGCGCGGACCGTTCCGCGCGGTTCCAGGCGCACGAAGCGGCCGCCCGGGCGTTCCGTTCGGTGCACGGCAGGCACCCCGAGGGCGTGTGGTCCGCGCCCGGGCGGGTCAACCTGATTGGTGAGCACACCGACTACAACGACGGCTTCGTCCTGCCCTTCGCCCTGCCGCACCGGATTGCCGCGGCGGCGTCACCGCGCGAAGACCAGGTGCTGACGGTCGCCACGCTCGGTTCCGACGGGCGGATCCAGCAGGCCGATCCCGTCGAGATCCCGCCGCTGGAGCCTGGCGCCGTCCATGGATGGGCCGCCTACCCTGCCGGCGTGGCGTGGGTGCTGCGCGACCACGGCGCCGACCGTGGCGCCGACATCGTGCTGGCCGGTGACGTGCCGACCGGCGCGGGCCTGTCCTCGTCGCACGCGCTCGAGTGCGCGGTGTCGCTCGCTCTGCTCGGGCTGCACGGCCAGGAGCTCGACCGGCCCGGCACGCCGGACCGGATGCAGATCGCCCGCTGGGTGCAGCGCGCGGAGAACGACTTCGTCGGCGCGCCGACGGGGCTGCTCGACCAGACGGCGTCCCTGTGCTGCACCGAATCCCACGTGCTGTTCCTCGACGTGCGCTCGGGTGAGACCGAGCAGGTGCCGTTCGACACCGCGGCCGTCGGGCTGCGGATCGTCGTGATCGACACGCGCACGAAGCACTCCCACAGCGAGTCCGGCTACGGCGACCGTCGCCGCGGCACCGAGCGGGCCGCCGATCTGCTCGGCGTGAAGGCGCTGCGCGACGTCCCGCTGACCGGCCTCGACGCCGCGCTCGGCCGGTTGCCCTCCGATCTGGCGCCGCTGGTGCGGCATGTCGTGACCGAGAACCAGCGCGTGCTCGACGTGGTGGACCTGCTCCACGCCGGGCGGATCGAGGACATCGGCCCGTTCCTGGACGCCTCCCATTCGAGCATGCGCGACGATTACCGGATCTCGACCGTCGAGCTGGACACGGCCGTCGAGGCGGCCAGGGCCGCAGGCGCCCTCGGCGCGCGCATGACCGGAGGCGGTTTCGGCGGCTCAGCGATCGCACTCGTGCCCGAGTCGAAGGTCGGCGCCGTCGAGGCCGGCGTCACGGCGGCGTACGAGCGCGAAGGCTGGCGTTCACCGCGCACGTTCGTCGCGGTGCCCTCCGCCGGGGCGGGGCGCGACCGCTGAAGAGCCTGTGCTGGGCTCACAGCGTGATGGTCCACACTGGGCGCTGTCACCTCCTTCGCCAGTCTCCGAGAAAGGCTCCCGACAACTCATGGCCCTCAAACTGATCGTCACCGGCGGCGCCGGCTACGTCGGCAGCGTCTGCACGGCCAAGCTCCTCAAGGCCGGGCACGAGGTCGTGGTGGTGGACGACCTGTCGACCGGGCACGCCGACGCCGTGCCCGAGGGCGCCCGTTTCGTCGAGGGCGACGCGGCGGACGCGACCGCTTCGCTCCTCGCCGAAGGCTTCGACGGCGTGCTGCACTTCGCGGCCAAGTCGCTGGTCGGCGAGTCGATGAGCGACCCCGGGAAGTACTGGCGCGGCAACGTGTTCACCGCGATCCGGCTGCTGGATGCGATGCGCGAGCACGGCACTGCCCGGCTGGTGTTCTCCTCGACCGCGGCGACCTACGGCGAACCGGAGGTGTCCCCGATCCCCGAGACCGCGCCGACCCAGCCCACCAACACCTACGGCGCGTCGAAGCTGGCGATCGATCACGCCATCACCAGCTACGCCCGGGCTCATGGCCTGGCGGCCGTGAGCCTGCGGTACTTCAACGTCGCGGGCGCGTACGGCCGCTACGGCGAGCGGCACACGACCGAGACCCACCTGATCCCGCTCGTGCTGCAGGTCGCCACCGGGGACCGCGACCAGATCCAGATCTTCGGCGAGGACTATCCGACCAGCGACGGCACCGCGGTCCGCGACTACATCCACGTCGCCGACCTCGCCGACGCGCATCTGCTCGCGGTGCAGCACGCCACCGCCGGCGAGCACCGGATCTACAACCTCGGGAACGGCACCGGGTTCTCGGTGCGGCAGGTGATCGAGACCTGCCGCGACGTCACCGGGCACGAGATCCCGGCCGTGGCCGCGCCGCGCCGCGCGGGCGACCCGGCCGTTCTGGTCGCCGCGAGCGATCGGGCACGCGAGGAGCTCGGGTGGAAACCCGAGCACGCCGACCTCCACGACATCGTCAGCGACGCCTGGCACTTCACCGAGAAGCGACGCCGGGCCTGACCAGATCCGACGGCCAAAGCTCCGTCGCGCGCAGGCCTGTAACCCGGACAGGGCCGAGTGGCAACGGGTCGGGGCTGGGTGCCTACGAGGACAGCCGAGGGGCAACGGATCGCAGCCGGGTGGCCACGAGGACAGCCGGGTGGCAACGGGTCGCGGCCGGGTGCCCACGGATCGCAGCCGAGTAGCAACGGGTCGGCGCTGGATGCCCACTAGTGTCGTGTGATCCTGTCCGGTTTACGTTGCCGTGTTTGCCCGTTGGGTCGTTGGGTTTGTCCGCTGCGGTGTCGAGTTGGCCGGTCCGGTCGCTGACTTTGCCCCCGGCGACAGCGGCCGGCCAACTCGATAACGCCCCGAGCCAACTCAGCGACGCCAAGAGCCAACTCAGCACCCTGGCAAACAAACACACCCGCGCGCAAAAACAACAAGATCACGAAACACTAGAACCCGCAGCCGAGTCGCCATGACGACACAGCCGGGTCCCACGAGATCGCGGCCAGGTGCCCCGCGAGGACGCGGCAGGATCGCCAAGGGATCGCGGCGGGGTCGCCACCAAGACGCGCCAGCGCCGCCACCCCATCGCAGCCGGGCCGCGGCAGGATCGTAGCCAGGCCGCCACAGGGTCGCAGCCGGGTCGCGGGCGCGGTCTCTACGAGGTCGAGGCCCGGGCGCCAAGGGTTCCCACGAGGTCGCGGGTCCCCACGAGGTCGCGGCGGGGCGGGGCACGGTCCCGCCGTATACCCCGCTGCCGGGAGGAGCCGTCACTTCTCGCTCCCGGCGGATTCCGGGCACAGGAGGTCGGGATCCTCCGTGCAGGCGAGGCCGTGGAGCCGCTCCGGTGGGAGACCGGTGACGAGGCAGCACGAAAGCAGATCGGCGAGTACGTTGCGCGGGTTGGCGTCCAGTGCGTTGTCCGCGGCGATTCCGGCCAGCGCGCCTTCGCCGCGAAGGTACGCGAAGTAGCTCAACAGGACCGCCGCCTCGCTGCGTTCCGGCGCCGGCATGCGGCGGACCAGCTCCAGCCAAAGCCGCTCCGCATCACTGCTGACGTGCGGGACCCGGGCCAGCGCCAGGCAAGCGTCGCGGACGCCAGTATTGGACAGCGCCAGTGCCAGCCCGACGATCTCGCCGTCCGAAAAGGACAGATGGCCACGCCGTACGCGCTCCAGCGCGGAACGGACGAGCGCCAGCTGTGCCGACAGCAGACGTTCCGGGCTCACCGAAGGGTCGAGCGCGTTCACCGCCGCTGTCACCAGTTTCGCGCGCCTGGCCACGGCTTCGACGTCATCCGGCGCCAGCTGGGCCGCCAGCTCCTCCCGGCTCTCGAACGTCACTTTGCCACCCGCTGTGAAGACTGCCGCGGTCACCGTGCTGGTGTCGTCCGGGAGCACGCCGCTTTCCTCGCTGTGGTACGCGCACCAGCGCGCTCCCTCACGGATCTCCGCCGCCCACACGGCATACGGCACGCGCGGACCGAGCTTCGCGCACAGCGACTCGACGAACCGCCGGTGCGGCGGCCCTTCGGACGGCGGCGATTGCCCGGGACGGTGTCCGATGAGGACGATCAGGGCTGCTTTCACCGGATTCTCGTCGAATACCTGCTGTAACGCCCGCACGGCGTCCGGCTCGTGCATCGCGGCCGGTATGTCGAGACGGACGACCGGCCGCACTCGCGTGCCGTCGGCACCGCCGAGCCCGAGCACGACGACGGAGTTCTCGGGGCGGAACCCGAGCAGCGGCGGCACGGACGCGATGATCTGTGCCGGGTCGCGGAGGCTGATGCAGGGGGTGCCGTCAGGAAGGATCTGCGTGGTGGTGGTCACCACTCCACAATGGCGGATGACGGGCCGTGGCGGGAAAGAAAATGGACAGCCTGTGGATAACCGGGGTGTTGTGGACAAACCGGGTACTCCACCCTGGGGTTGAGCCGCGATCAACCCGGAAGCCACCCGGAAGCCGACGCGCACCGGGCGAGCGCGGTCGAGGCTGGAACGCATGGAGATCGTGCTGTATATCGTGATCGCCGCGTTCGTGGTGTGGCGCGTGGTGTACCGGCAACAGCGGGGCAGCACCATCACCGTGCGCGGTCTGGTCCTGTTCCCGGGCATCCTGCTGGTCCTCGGCGTGCTGAACTCCGCCCGCGCCCTGCCCACCGCGTCCGGGGGCGAGATCGGCCTGTTCGCGGCCGACCTGCTGGTGCTGCTGGCGCTCGGCATCGCGCGCGGCGCGAGCACGCATCTGGACACCCGCGACGGCTACGCCTTCCAGAAGGGCACGGCGGTGACCCTCGCGTTGTGGCTCGTGACGATCGCGATCCGGATCGGGTTCGCCCTCGCCGGGGTGAAGATGGGACTCACGGGCCCGCTGACCTCGTCGTCCACTCTCCTCTCGCTCGGTGTGAGCATCGGCGTCCAGAACGCGCTCATCTACCACCGGGCACGCCGCCGCGACCTCCCGATCGCCGCCAGCAGGTCCGAGACCGCCCCAAGCTGAGGCATGCTGAACGGCATGACGCCCGGCATCAGGCGGGAGCGGTACTCCCTCGCGCTGGACTCGCTGCGCTGGCTGCTCGTGCTCATCCCGCTGATCAGCACGGCCCCGCGGTACACGCCGCTGACCTGGCCGCTGGCGGCGGTCGCGCTCGTCGCCTCGCTGCCGATGCTGTGGCTGCCGTCCAAGCCCGCCTGGCTCCTGCCCGCCGGGCTGATCGTCCTCGCCGCCGCGAGCGGGACGCTGTGGGTGCTGCATCCCGCTTCGCTCGTCTCGGTCGTCGTGTTCACCACGATCTTCTACGCGTCACGGTTCGTGTCGCTCTGGACGGCGCTCGCGATCGGGCTGGTCATGGCGGGCACGACGACCGCCCTGTTCCTGCGCTACGACGTGACCCTGCGGAACGCGCTGCTCGACATCTCGCTGATCGCGGTCGTGATCCTGCTGGGGCTCAACCGCCGCGACCGGGTAGCCCGCCTCGAGCAGACCGAGCTCGCGCTGGCCCGTGCCCGCACCGCCGCCGAGGAGCACGCGCTCGCCGCCGCGCTCGCCGAGCGCGCCAGGATCGCCCGCGAACTGCACGACGTCCTCGCCCACTCACTGTCCGGGCTCGCCCTCAACCTGCAGGGCGCGCGCCTGATGCTGATCCGGGACGGGGCGAGCGCCGAGGCGCTCGCGCAGATCGAACGCGCACAGCAACTCGCCGCCGACGGCCTGGGCGAAGCACGGCAGGCCGTCGCCGCCCTGCGCGACGATCCGGTGCCGCTGGAGCGCGCGATCGAGGACCTGCTCGCGGGCTACCGGCTCGACACGAGCGCGCCCGCGGCGCTGACCGTGCGCGGTGAGCCTCGCGCAATAGACGCGGCCACCAGTACCACGCTGCTGCGGGCCGTGCAGGAGGCGCTGTCCAACACCCGTAAGCACGCGCCGGGCGCCCGTGTGCGGGTCGAACTGGCCTACTCGGCCGGCGAAGTCGAGGTGACCGTCCTCGACCAGCAGGGCAAGCGGCCCGCGCCGGGCACGTCGCCGGGTTACGGTCTACGGGGGATGCGCGAGCGGGCCGAGCAGCTCGGCGGGCGGCTCGCCACGGGACCGGGGGAGGATGGATGGCGGGTACAGCTGACGGTACCGGCGTGAAACCGCTGCGTGTGGTCTTGGCCGACGACCAGGCCGTGGTCCGCGAGGGCCTGATGACGTTGCTCGGGTTGCTGCCCGAAATCGATGTCGTGGGCGCCGCGGCCGACGGGATCGAGGCGGTGCGGCTCGTGGCCGAGCACGAACCCGACGTGCTGCTCGTGGACCTGCGGATGCCGCGCTGCGACGGGGTGGCCGCGACGGCTCGCGTCCGCGCCGAACATCCCGATACCGAAGTGGTGGTCCTGACCACCTACGCCGACGACGACTCCCTACTGTCCGCGCTGCGCGCCGGCGCGCGGGGTTACCTCACCAAGGACGCCGACGCGGAGTCGATCGCGCGGGCGCTGCGCTCAGCCGCCAGCGGGGTGTCCACAGTGGATTCGGAGTTGCAGCGGCGGCTCGTCGAGGCAGCGAGTCGGGCACAGGCGCCGCGCACACCGGAGGTCGGCGGGCTCACCGCACGCGAGGTCGAGGTACTCCGGCTGATCGCGGGCGGCCTGTCCAATACGGAGATCGCGCGAACGCTCTTCATCAGCGAGGCGACGGTCAAGACGCATGTGAACCACCTGTTCGCGAAGGCAGGTCTGCGTGACCGGGCCCAGGCCGTGGCGTTCGCCTACCGGACCGGTCTCGCGCAGCACTGACCCCGGTAAACTGCCCGGCCATGGCCGATCAGCCGAAACTCCAGCGCCGGGTCGTGGACGTCGCGGAGTCGTTGCTGCGCAACACCAAGTACGTGGCGCCGGTCGAGGTGCTGACGGGTTTGCGGTGGCTGTCCCCAATCGCCGTGCGGGAGTGGCGAGGCGGGCGCCCGGGCGCCTTGGCCGGCGTGCTCCCGGTGGACGAAACGAAGGTGCTGACGGCATTCGAGTACCTGCGCGACTGGGCCCGCGAGCGGGGACTGCAGCCGGGCGAAGCCGGATACCTGGCCGGAACGAGAGACCGGCGCCCCCTCGTCTTCTCCGAAAACGAGGCGCTGCAACGGATCTTCCGCACGCATTGGATGTCGCCGGAGCTGTCGGGCAAGCAGCGCGAGCGCCTCGAAACCCGGCAGAACCAGGCGCCGGACCTCGTCGCCGTCTCACCCCTGAACGACTGGACGTGCGCCGGTTGCGGGACCGAGGGCGCGGCGGGCGAATGGATGCACCTCGACGGCGACCAGCCGCTGTGCCTGCCGTGCGCGGACTTCGGCCATCTGGTGTTCCTGCCCTCGGGCAACGCGGCGCTGTCCCGGCGCGCGAAGAAGGAAAGCACTCTCGCCGTACTCGTGATGCGGTTCAACAAGCGCCGTAAACGCTATGAGCGGCAAGGGCTCCTGGTCGAGCGCGCGGCGCTCGAACGGGCCGAGAGCCAGTGCCTCGCCGACGAGGAGGTCCGCGCCCGCCGCCGCGAACGAGATGCCGTCCGCCGCGCCGAGCAGGACGTGGAGTTCCAGGCCGCGATGGCCGCGGAGATCCGCCGGCTGTTCCCTGGGTGCGCAACCGGCCGCGCACACGCGATCGCGGAGCATGCGGGCGCCCGGGGCAGCGGGCGGGTGGGCAGGTCCGCGGCCGGCCGCGCGCTGGACGAGGAGGCCGTCCGGCTCGCCGTGGTCGCGTCGATCCGCCACGAGGACACCGGATACGACGCGATGCTCATGGCCGGGATGCCCCGCGACGAGGCGCGGGAAGCCATCCGGGCCGATATCGATCGTGTGCTGGCGCTGTGGGAGCGCGGTCAACCGTGCGCGATGTAGGCCTGGAGCTGCTCGTGAGTGGCTTCGAGTTCCTCCATGCGGGTCTTCACGACGTCACCGATACTCACGATGCCGGCGAGTTGCCCCTCGTCGAGCACGGGAACGTGCCGGACCCGGCGCTGGGTCATCAGCACGCTCAGGTCGTCCACCGAGTCCCGTGGCGTGCAGGTGGCGACGACGGTGGTCATGATCTCCGAGACGGGCCGCGAGAGCAGGCCTTCACCGCGTTCGTGCAGCTTGCGCACGACGTCCCGTTCCGAGACGATGCCCACGACCCCGTCCGGGCCGAGCACCGGCATGGCGCCGATGTTGTGTTCGGCCAGCCCAGCCAGCAGCTGCGCGACGGTCGCCTGTGGCGAGACCGTGGCGACCGCCGTGCCCTTGTTGCGCAGGACGTCCGCGATCCTCATCCAGCACCTCCCGGGTAGTGATCTGGTTCACATCAGGTTAGGGCCCGGCACTCGAAGACGAAAGCCACGATCCGGGCGAACCGCCGGTTGGACCGACCGGGTGACGCGTTGCGAAGAACCGGAAACCCCCGTCGAACCGGGTGCCCCAGGGCGCGATTCTTCCATCCGGGCGATGGTCGGCGAACCTGTCCTGAAAATCGTCTTCAGCTGGCACACTGTCCCGCATGGCTGACGATGACTCGTTTCTGTGGCTCGAGGACGTGACCGGCGATGCGGCATTGGATTGGGTGCGCGCCCGCAACGCCGAGACGCTCGAGGAGATGACCGGAAGCGAACGGTTCGAGCGACTGCGCACGGAAATCCGCGAGGTGCTCGACGCCGATGATCGGATTCCCTACATCCGCAGGCGCGGCGAATACTTCTACAACTTCTGGCAGGACGCCGGCAATCCGCGCGGGTTGTGGCGGCGCACAACTCTGGATGAATACCGCAAGGACCGTCCGAACTGGGAGGTGCTGCTCGACATCGACGCGCTTGCCCAGCGGGAGCGCGAAAACTGGGTCTGGCAGAGCGCGAGCGTGCTGCGGCCCGGCTACCGGCTCGGGCTGATCGAACTTTCGCGCGGCGGCGCCGACGCGACCGTGGTCCGCGAGTTCGATCTCGATCGCCGCGAGTTCGTCGAGGACGGATTCCAGTTGCCCGAAGCCAAGAGCCGCGTCGGCTGGATCGACGAGAACCTGATCTATGTCGGCACCGATTTCGGCGAAGGTTCACTGACCACCTCCGGCTATCCGCGAGTGATCAAGGAATGGCAGCGCGGCACCCCGCTGGAAAAGGCGGTGACCGTCTACGAAGGAAAGCCGGAGGACGTTTCGGCGTTCGGCTACCACGATTCCACGCCGGGCTTCGAACGCGATTTCGTGGGCAGCTCGCCGGACTTCTACCGGGTCGAGAAGTTCTTGCGCACCCCCGACGGCCTCGTGCGCATCGATGTGCCCGAGGACGCGCAGACGACGGTGCATCGCGAATGGCTGCTCATCCGGACACGTTCACCGTGGACGGTCAACGAGCGGGAGTACGAAGCGGGCACCCTGCTCGCCGCCCCGTTCGACGGCTACCTCGCGGGTTGGCGCGAGCTGACCGTGCTGTTCGAGCCGGACGCCCGCACCTCGCTCGAGGACTACGCCTGGACGCGGAACCACCTGCTGCTCACCACACTGTCCGACGTGCGCACCCGGTTGCACGTGCTGACGCCGGGCGAGGGCTGGCGCCGCGAGCCGATGCCCGCGGGGCCCGAACTGGGCGTCGCCGAGATCGTGGACACCGATCCGGCTGAAAGCGACGAATACCTGTTGAGCACCAGTGGTTTCGCCGAGCCACCGACGCTGTCCTACGGGCAGGTCGGCGGGCCGGCCGAGGTCCTGAAGCAGTCACCCACCCGGTTCGACGCCGAGGGGACGACGGTCGGCCAGTACTTCGCCACCTCCCCCGACGGCACCCAGATCCCGTACTTCGTGGTCCGGCCGAAAGCGGCGGGCGGGCCGACGCTGCTGACCGGCTACGGCGGGTTCGAGGTCTCGCGGCTGCCCGACTACAGCGGGGTGCTCGGTCGCGGGTGGATCGCCCGTGGCGGAACGTATGTGCTCGCGAACATCCGCGGTGGCGGCGAATACGGGCCCTCGTGGCATACCCGGGCGATGAAGGAGAACCGGTACCTCGTGTACGAGGATTTCGCCGCGGTGGCGAAGGATCTGATCGATCGCGGGATCACGACGCGGGAGAAGCTCGGCACGCACGGGGGAAGCAACGGCGGCCTGCTGATGGGCGTCATGCTGACGCGGTACCCGGAGCTCTTCGGCGCGATCGTGTGCCAGGTGCCGCTGCTGGACATGCGCCGCTACCACCTGCTGCTCGCGGGCGCGTCGTGGATGGCCGAGTACGGCGACCCGGACGACCCGGCGCAGTGGGAGTACATCAGGAAGTACTCGCCGTACCAGAACGTCCACAGTGGACGTGATTACCCGCCGACGCTGTTCATGACGTCCACTCGCGACGACCGGGTACACCCCGGGCACGCGAGGAAGATGGTCGCGAAGATGCGCGAGCAGGATTACCAGGTGCGCTACCACGAGAACATCGAGGGCGGGCACGGCGCCGCCGCGGACAACGAGCAGCTGGCCCAGAAATGGGCGTTGCTGTTCGAGTTCCTGTGGTCCCAGCTCAGCTATGCTCCGACAGGTACTGCTCGAAGGTGACCTTCCCGTCGGCGTGCGCGGGCGTGAGGTTCGCCCCGGCGCGGAAAGCCCTGGCCGCCTTGCCCGGTAAGGAAAGCGCGACCACCGGCTTGGTCCGCCCGACCGCGGCGAGGCAGGCCCTGGCGAGTTCGCGCGAGTCGCGCACCTCGGGCCCGCCCATGTCCGGCACGCGACCGGCGGGCTGCCCCAGCGCCAACTCGACCAGCCGGTCGGCGACCTCACGGACGTCGACCGGCTGGAAGCGGCCTTTGAGGGTGAAGGTGACGGGCAGGCGGAGCTGGGCCTTGGTGAAGCCGGCGACGAGATCGTGGAACTGGGTGGCACGCAGGATCGTCCACGGCAACCCGGAGTTCTCGATGAGCCGCTCGGTCGCGAGCTTCGCGTTGTAGTACAAGAAGGGGATCTGGCCGATCCCGACGATCGAGATGTACACCAGGTGCGCCCCACGGGTGGCCTCGATCAGGTTCCGCGTGGCCGCGACGTCCCCACCCATCGGGTTCGAGGCGCAGTGCACGATCGTGTCGACGCCTTCGGTCGCCTCGGCGATCCCGGCACCCGTCTTCAGGTCCCCCGTTCGCCACGAGTAGGGCGTGCCCGCGGGCGCGGGCTTGCGGCTGAGCACGCGCACCTCGCGCCCGTCACCCAGCAACCGTTCCGCCACGACGCGGCCGAGGGTGCCGGTACCGCCGGTGACCAGGATCGTCTCGTTCACGGTACCCCCTTGTTCGCCGGTTCCAGGTTCCCGCAGTTACGACGAGACGGCACGCCGGAACGTGACAGAGGTTAGCGGGCAGCAAGTGAACAAGTGGTTTGGCGGGGTGACCGGGCCTGGCTCGGTCACCCCCAAGCTTGTGTCGAAGCCGTGCGTGCGGTCAGAGATCGAGCAGTTCGGCCAGCGTGCCGCCGAGGACGCGATCGCGCAGCGCACCTGGCTGAGTCACGCGTTCGACGGTGGCGCGGGAGAGAATCGGGTCGCCATAGGGGGCGTCGGAACCGAACAGTGCGCGCTCAGGTATCTCGTTGATGGCCAGTCGCACCGCGAAGATGATGTTCGCTGTCGACAGCTCCAGGTAGATGTTCGGGGTTTCCCGGGCCAGCTCGATCGGTGGCTGCTCGCAGAACCGGCTCGATCCGCCCGGCTCCGTCCGGTGGCGGCGTCAGCTCACCGATGCCCCGAAAGCCCCGGCCGAGGACCTCTCGCTCGACGTCCGCCGCAATCTGCGGGGCCGGGACGTCCAGGCGAACCTTGCCGAACCCGATGAAACGGTCGGGGTGTGCCGCGCACGCTGAGTCGAGTTCCTGCCAGGCGGTTCGGTAGTTGTCCGGCCCGTTGGACCGTCCGCTGATCGTCTCGTCCCGCACGCTCCTCTCGCGCCGGAACGAGGCCAGATCGGTGGCTCGCTCAGGATGCGGCCGGGTGCCGAATGGTCATGGTCGGTGGCGGCGGAATGCGGCCACCGGCCCCAGTGTTGGACGTTGACACAATGGCAAGGTCAAGCTCAGTGGCGCGGCGATGTTGATCGGACAGTTGGCCAAACTCACCGGGACGAGCGAGCGCCCACTCCGTTACTACGAACGGGTTCGGCCTGCTCACATCGAGCAGGCAGCCAATGGATACCGCGACTACGACGATGCCGCCGAGCACAGGGTCAGGCACATTCGTGCCCTGCTGGCCGCCGGACTGTCCACCGAGCTGATTCGGCAGCTGCTGCCCTGTGCCGTCGCGGACGGCTCGCTGCGTCCGTGCCCAGGTGTGCTGAACAAGTTACGCACCCCACTCGCCCGCCTTGATCAGCGCGCGGACGAGTTGACACGCGCCCGCCAGACACTTCGACAGGCCATCCGGTAACCGAACAGGCCGAGTAGCCACCGCCGGCCACTACAGCGCACGTGTTGGGTTGAACGCAACGCCCGACTCGCCAAAAAACGGCAGATGGGGTGCCGACACGAAGTCCGCACCCCATCTGACCACCTTATTTACTGTCAGCCAAGGCTCAGCTGCAGCCCGACGTGGCGCCGCAGCCTTCGCAGACGTAGCACGAGCCCGCGGGGCGCATCTTCGTGCCGCAGGTCATGCACAGCGGCGCGTCGTTGGCCTTGCCCAGGTGCAGGTCCATCAGTTCGGCCGTACTGTGCGCCGCCTCCGGCTCGACCGGGCGGTGCGGCTCCGTTTCGGCGCGGCGCGACTCGACCGTGCTGCGCAGTTCCTCCAGGTCCACGCTCTCCAGCTCCGGAGCGGAGGAGCTGCCGTAACCGGACTCGACCTGCTTGGTGCGCTCCTCGGCGGTGAAGATGCCCAGCTGCGCCCGCTTCTCGTACGGCAGGTAGTCCAGCGCGAGCCGGCGGAAGAGGTAGTCCAGCACGCTCGTGGCGATCCGGATGTCCGGGTCGTCGGTCATCCCGGCCGGCTCGAAGCGCAGGTTGGAGAACTTCGAGACGTAGAACTCGAGCGGGATCCCGTACTGCAGGCCCACCGAGATCGACATCGAGAACGCGTCCATCACGCCGGCCAGGGTCGAACCCTGCTTGCCCAGTTTGACGAAGATCTCGCCGAGCCCGTCGTCCGGGTACGAACCCGCGTGCAGGTAGCCCTCGGCGCCGCCGACGGTGAACGACAAGGTCTGGCTCGGGCGCTTCTTCGGCAGGCGCTTGCGGACCGGCTTGTACTCGACGACCTTCTCCGGTTCGACGTCCGCCTTGGCCTCGGACTTCTTCGCCGTGGACAACGGCTGGCCGACCTTGCAGTTGTCACGGTAGATCGCGAGCGCCTTCAGCCCCAGCTTCCAGCCCTCGAAGTAGATCTCCTCGATTTCCTCGACGGTCGCCGCCTCCGGCATGTTGACCGTCTTCGAGATCGCACCCGAGATGAACGGCTGCACCGCCGCCATCATCCGCACGTGCCCCATCGGCCTGATCGACCGCTCGCCGACCGCGCAGTCGAACACCTCGTAGTGCTCGGGGCGCAGGCCCGGCGCGTCCACGACGTGACCGTGCTGCGCGATGTACTCGACGATCGCCTCGATCTGCTCGTCCTGGTAGCCCAGGGCCTTCAGCGCGCGCGGGACGGTCTGGTTGACGATCTGCATCGAGCCGCCGCCGACCAGCTTCTTGAACTTGACCAGCGAGAAGTCCGGCTCGATCCCGGTCGTGTCGCAGTCCATCATGAAACCGATGGTGCCGGTGGGCGCGAGCACGCTGGCCTGCGCGTTGCGCCAGCCGTTCTTGGCGCCGATCTCGATACCGCGCTGCCACTCGGTGGTGGCCAGGCCGCGCATCGCGGCGTCGTTCGCGTGCAGGGTGCGGATCGCGTCGTTCGCCGCGGCGTGCTTGCGCATGACGCGCTGGTGCGCCTCGGCGTTGCGGGCGTAGCCCTCGTACGCGCCGACGATCCCGGCCAGCTCCGCCGACCGGCGGTAGGAGGTACCGGTCATCAGTGAGGTGATCGCCGCCGCCAGTGCACGGCCGCCGTCGGAGTCGTAGGCGTGCCCGGTGGCCATCAGCAGCGCACCCAGGTTGGCGTAGCCGATCCCGAGCTGGCGGAACTTGCGCGTGGTGTCACCGATCGGCTCGGTCGGGAAGTCCGCGAAGCAGATCGAGATGTCCATCGCGGTGATGACGAACTCGACGGCCTTCACGAACAGTTCCGCGTCGAACATGCCGTCGTCCTTCAGGAACTTCAGCAGGTTCAGCGAGGCGAGGTTGCAGCTGGAGTTGTCCAGGTGCATGTACTCGCTGCACGGGTTGGACGCGGAGATGCGGCCCGACTCGGGGCAGGTGTGCCAGTCGTTGATCGTGCTGTCGTACTGGAGGCCCGGGTCCGCGCACTCCCACGCGGCCTGCGCCATCGACCGGAAGAGCTTCTTCGCGTCGACGGTCTCGATCACCTCGCCGGTCAGGCGGGCACGCAGGCCGAACTCGCCGCCCGACTCGACCGCGTGCATGAACTCGTCGTTGACGCGGACGGAGTTGTTCGCGTTCTGGTACTGCACCGAGTGGATGTCGGCACCGGAGAGATCCATGTCGAACCCGGCGTCGCGCAGGACCTTGATCTTCTCCTCCTCGCGCGCCTTCGTCTGGATGAACTCCTCGACGTCGGGGTGATCGACGTCGAGCACGACCATCTTCGCCGCGCGACGGGTCGCCCCGCCGGACTTGATGGTGCCCGCGGACGCGTCGGCGCCGCGCATGAACGAGACCGGGCCGGAGGCGGTGCCGCCGGAGGAGAGCAGCTCCTTCGAGGAGCGGATGCGCGACAGGTTCAGCCCGGCACCGGAGCCGCCCTTGAAGATCAGGCCCTCTTCCTTGTACCAGTTGAGGATCGAGTCCATGTTGTCGTCGACCGCGAGGATGAAGCAGGCGCTGACCTGCTGCTTCGAGGTCGTGCCGACGTTGAACCAGACCGGGGAGTTGAAGCTGAACACCTGGTGCAGCAGCATCCAGGTCAGCTCGTGCTCGAAGATCTCGGCGTCGGCCCCGGTGGCGAAGTAGCCGTTCTCGGTGCCGGCCCTGACGTAGGTCTTCACGACCCGGTCGATGAGCTGCTTGAGGCTGTTCTCGCGCTGCGGGCTGCCGACCGCGCCGCGGAAGTACTTGCTGGCGACGATGTTCGTCGCGTTGACCGACCAGAACCCGGGGAACTCGACCCCGCGCTGCTCGAAGTTGATCGAACCGTCGCGCCAGTTGGTCATCACGACGTCGCGCTTTTCCCAGTTCACCTCGTCATAAGGGTGCACACCCTCAGTGGTGAACACGCGCTCGACGGTGAGCCCGCGCTTACCCCTCTTCGCGCCTTTACTGCCTGTCGCCACGGTCTCCGTCATCGACTTGTCCCTCTCCCGCCGGCGAGTTCACTCGCCGGCCGCGCTCCTGTCGCCGTCGTGCGGCGCTCCCGAATCCGCCATGGCCGCGCGCAGGTCCGCGATCTCCTTCTCGAAGTCCTCCACCGAGGAGAAGGAGCGGTAGACGCTGGCGAACCGGAGGTACGCGACCTCGTCGAGTTCCCGGAGCGGACCGAGGATGGCGAGGCCGACCTCGTGACTCGGGATCTCCGCGACGCCAGCGGAGCGGATCGACTCCTCGACCCGCTGTGCGAGTTGCTGCAGGGCGTCGTCGTCGACCGGCCTGCCCTGGCAGGCCCGGCGCACGCCCCGGACCACCTTGTCCCTGCTGAACTGCTCGGTCACCCCGGACCGCTTGACGACGGCGAGCACCATCGTCTCCGAGGTGGTGAACCTGCGGCCGCAGGCCGAGCACGACCTGCGGCGGCGGATCGCCTGCCCCTCGTCCACCTCGCGGGAGTCGACGACCCGGGAGTCGGCATGGCGGCAGAACGGGCACCGCACGACCGATCACCTTCCCCTTCCGTCTGTTCCCGTTGGATACCCGTCGCGCCCGGCCGCCACGCAACGGCCCGGAAACGATGCTGACCTGGTGATCATCTTGTGGATATCCGGTGGGTGGACATCACCTAGCTGTGGACAACTCGCTTTTCAGTCTACCCCAACTTGTGGACCAACTACAGCCATGTAACTACTAGATATAGCGGTTGACCTTAGATCGCACGCCAACGCGGCGCAAGCGACCCGGCCGGGTGAAGCGCGTGTCACGAGGCACCTCTCGGCGGGAGGTCACCGGCCCGCGCCGAGCGGTCCCGAGTCCACCGGGACGGTCAGCGGCAGGCCGGGCACGACGGTGGCGTCGCCGAGGCCGTTCACCTGCTTGATGCGGGCCACGACGGCCCCGGTATCCGCACTCGGCGCGTACTCCTGGGCGACGTCCCACAACGTCTCACCTACGCCGACGGTCACCGTGGCCGTCCGCTCGGGCACCGCGCCCGACATCCCTTCGGCGAAAACACCCAGACCGGTGACAATGAGCCCGACGGCGAGAGCGACCACGGCGAGCCACGGCCAGCGCGGTACGACGCGCCGGGGCGCGCAGTCAGGTACGACCGCCCGGCGGCGACCGGCGACGACCCGGGCGCGTGTGGGTGGCCGGCGGGGCTCCCCGCGCCTTCGCGCCCGGACCGGCACCGGACGGGCTCCAGTCGCGTTCTCGCTGGTCACCGCGCTACTGTCCAGCAGTATCGACATCGTGAACCTCCTCGTGGCCCGGCCCCGCAGGGCGGGCCTCGGGTCGAACACTCGTTCTATCGAATCTCTGCGCGAATGTGTACCACCAGGGTCCGACAAAATCGAGAGCCACCCGGCGTGTCGCTCGAACAGTTGTTTGATGTTCGGCGTCCGGTGCACTACCCTCGGTGACCAGGACAAGGCGATACGCGCCGGTCGCGCACGGTCTGCGGCCCGGCAGGTACGAACCGAGCGATGTGGCTGGAAGGCAGCACCATGACAGACAGCGAAGAGTCGGCCGAGATTCCGCGCAGGCCCGGCGGACGATTCGGGGATGTGCACCCGCTCCCCGATCCCGAGGATGTCGAGGAGGGCCTGAGCCCGCGGCAGCAGCAGGTCCTGGAGGTCATTCGCGCCTGGGTCGACCGGTTCGGCTATCCGCCGAGCGTGCGCGAGATCGGCGAGGCGGTCGGCCTCACGTCCACATCCTCGGTCTCGCACCAGTTGCGCACCTTGCAGCGCAAGGGATATCTGCGCCGCGACGCCAACCGGCCGCGTGCGGTCGGCGTGCTCACCGCGGATGCCGAGCGCGCCGCGCGGATCGGGCGCACCGAGAGTGACATGCCGAAGCCCGCGTACGTGCCGGTGGTCGGCCGGATCGCCGCCGGTGGACCGGTGCTGGCCGAGCAGGCGATCGAGGACGTGTTCCCGCTGCCGAAGGACATCATCGGCGAGGGCGAGGTGTTCCTGCTGAAAGTCACCGGTGACTCGATGGTCGAGGCCGCGATCACCGATGGCGACTGGGTCGCGGTGCGCCAGCAGCCGACCGCGAACAACGGTGAGATCGTCGCCGCGATGATCGACGGCGAGGCAACGGTGAAAACGTTCAAACGCCAGGGCGGCCACCTCTGGCTGCTGCCGCAGAACGAAGCGTACGAGCCCATCAATGGGGATGAGGCGACCGTTCTCGGGAAGGTGGTGGCCGTTCTGCGCCGGCTGTAGCTATTTACGGGCGGAGCGGCGCCGGAGCCTGGCGACCGCAAAGAGGCCACCGCCCGCGAGGACCACGGCCAGGATCAGGGCTGATACCGGGCTGATGCCCGGCGAGCCTCCAGCGCCGGAACTGCTCTCGTGACCGGCGGCGGCCGGGGCGCCGTCCCGAGCGTCCTGCGTCGGTGGCGCAACGAGAGACGCGGCGTTCTTGACCGCGCGGATCGGCTGTCCGGCGCCCTCCCCGCCGGACAAGAGCGTGCCGTCCGGTTCGAACGCCAGCGCCTCACCCTGCTGCTCGTCGGGCAACGGGATACGCACCGGGGCCCGTTTCAGCGCCGCCGCCACGTCGCCGTCCGGAGCCAGGTACAGATAGGCGTCGGTGTAGGTTCGCAGGGCCACCACCGTGCCGTCGGCGCTCGAAGCGGCCCCGGTCACGAGCACGGAACCGAAACCGGCCACCGGGCCGCCGGGAGTGCCGGTGGTCTTGAACTCGACGGTGCCGACCTTCTCGAGCGGGGTCGGCCCAGGGCTTGTCAGCGCGGAAACCGGACGGTAGACGCCGGAGTCGCCGAACGGGGTCTTCGTCACCAGATAGGGAGTGCCCTGCCGGTCGAGCAGCAGGGCTTCCACGTCGTGCTGGCCGTCCGGATAGGTCAGCCGGTACAGCGTCGCCTTGCCCTGCGGCGGCAGAGCGACCAGCGCGACCGTGGCGCGCTTCTTGTCGTTGTCGCCGGTGTCCGAAAGCCACAACGTGCCGTCCGGCGTCCTCGCGAGGTCCTCCGGGTCATACGGATCGAGAGAGTTCGTGATCACCCGCTGCACGGCACAGTCGTGCCCGAGCACGAAAACCTGGACCTTGCTGCCGCCGTCGTTGATCGCGTACCACCACTGCCCGTCACTGACCAGCCCGGACATCTCGGTGAGCCGCTGGTCCGAGACCGTGCACACCGTGGCCGGCGCGTCCGCCGCCGCGGCGGGAGCGACGGACAGCGCGAGGACGAACGAGAAGGTGGCGAGCAGCGCGCCCCAGCGCATGGTCACCGAACCGACGGTACCGACAGTCAGGCCGGGGAGCCGTTCACGACATAGGATTCCAGCGCCGAAGCGAGATCCGGCCGGACTCGCGCACACAGCCGCGTACCTTCCGGGAGGTGCTCCTCCGTCAGCACCTCGCCGTCGGAGTGCACCCGGGCGACGAGCGCTCCACGCGTGTACGGGACGAGCGCCTCGACGGTGACCTCAGGCCGGGGCAGCCGCGCGGCGATCTCCTCGATCAGCTCCGGCACGCCTTTCCCGGTCCGCGCGGACACCACGACCGCGTCGGGCAGGGAATGCCGCAGCCGCACCAGGGACAGCTCGTCCGCCGCGTCCGCTTTGTTGATCACGAGCAGCTCGGGCGGCAGGGCCGAGGACCGCCGGCGGTTGATCTCCGCGAGCACCTCGTGCACCGCGTCGACCTGCTCTTCCGGCGCCGGGTCGGACCCGTCCACGACGTGCACCAGCAGATCCGCGTCGGCCGCTTCGTCCAGCGTCGAACGGAACGCGTCGACCAGCTGATGCGGCAGGTGCCGTACGAACCCGACGGTGTCGGTCAGCGTGTACGTGCGCCCGTCCGGCGTCGCCGACCGCCTGGTCGTCGGGTCCAGCGTGGCGAACAGCGCGTCCTCGACGAGCACGCCCGCGCCCGTGATGGCGTTGAGCAGACTCGACTTACCCGCGTTCGTGTAACCGACGATCGCGACGCTCGGCACCTCGTTGGCGAGCCGGCGGCCCCGCTTGGTGCCCCGGATCGTGTCCATCGCCGCGATCTCGCGGCGCAGCTTCGCCACCCGCTTGCCGATCCGTCGGCGATCGGTCTCGAGCTTCGTCTCACCGGGACCACGCAGGCCCACGCCGCCGCCCGCGCCACCCGCGCGGCCACCGGCCTGCCGGGACAGCGATTCGCCCCAGCCGCGCAGCCGCGGGATGAGGTACTGCAGCTGGGCCAGCTCGACCTGCGCCTTGCCCTCCTTCGAGCGGGCGTGCTGGGCGAAGATGTCCAGGATCAGCGCCGTCCGGTCGATCACCTTGACCCTGAGCTTGGCCTCCAGCTGGCGCAGCTGGCCCGGCGAGAGCTCACCGTCGCAGATCACCGTGTCGGCACCGGTCGCGATGACGACGTCGGACAACTCGCGCACCTTGCCCGAGCCGATGTACGTGGCGGGATCCGGCTTGTCGCGCCGCTGCACGAGCCCCTCGAGCACCTCCGAGCCCGCCGTCTCGGCCAGTCGCGCGAGCTCCGCCAGCGACCCTTCGGACTGCGCCGCGGTGCCTTCGGTCCACACGCCGACCAGCACCACTCGTTCCAGGCGGAGCTGCCGGTACTCGACCTCGGTGACGTCCGCCAGTTCGGTGGAGAGCCCGGCGACACGCCTGAGAGAGGCGCGTTCCTCCAGTTCCAGCTCGCCGGCCGACGGGTCCTCTTCGAGGAAGTCTGTGTGTGTCAGTTCTGTCATCGTCCTTCTATCGTCCCACGATTCGCGGGAGATGCCGAGCGCATTACAGGCTCGGGTATGTCGCGACGTAGATCGCGGTGCGCTCGCCGCGGCCGGTGTCCGACCGGTCCTTGAACTCTTCCAGCAGATCCTGGAGCCGGTCCTCGAACTCGGTGAGGCCCTCTTCCGGCACCTGCACGACGAGCCTCGTCTGCCGTAGCCGGGCCGGGGCCACCTCGGCGATCTCCGCCAGAAAGGCCTCCAGCATCGCCTTCGCCGTCTCCTCATGGAGCCCTGCGCCCGTGAGGTACCACGACAACCCCGTGGACAGGTAAGGGATCTCTTTCGCGCCCCGCTTCCCGCGCCGCGGCGGCTGAGGAGCGAGGAAGCCCGTGTCCACCAGCTTGCGCACGTGGTGTAGCACCGTCGCCGGGTCGCGGCCCAGACGCTCGGCCAACTCCTTGTTGGTCAGCGCGTCCGCATAGGTCAACCGGATGATGCGCAGCCGTATTCCGGAGGCGAGCGCGTTCGCCTCGGCCTCGGTCGCTTCGCGGCGGGTCGTCACTACCCAAGCTTAAGTGATTGACTGTTTCCAATCACTCGGGGAAGACTGGTTCCCATGCGGCGCGACACGCTCTGGTTCCATGCGGACTTCCGGCGGCTGTGGGCGAGCGACACGGTCAGCCAGGGCGGCACCTTCGTGGGCCAGACCGTGATCCCCCTGCTCGCGGCGACCGTGCTCGCCGCGACGCCGTTCGAAATGGGCCTGCTCACGGCCGCCGAGAACGCGGCCTTCCTGCTCATCGGGCTGCCGGCGGGCGTCTGGGTGGACCGGTTGCGGCGCCGCCCGCTGATGCTGCGCGCCGACTTCGCCCGTGCCGCGCTGCTGGGCACGGTGCCGCTCGCGTGGTGGACGGGTGTGCTCACGCTGGCCCAGTTGATCGTCGTGGCGCTGCTCGTCAGTGCCTGCACGGTGTTCTTCGACGTTTCCTACCAGTCGTACCTGCCGTCCCTGGTAGGCCGGGAGCACCTGCTCGAAGGCAACGCGAAGCTGCAGGCCAGCCAGTCCGTCGCGCAGGTCGCCGGCCCGGGGCTCGGCGGCGGACTCGCACAGCTCGCGGGCGCCGCGAACGCGGTGCTCGCGACCGGGCTCGGTTACCTCGCCTCGGGGCTTTTCCTGTTGCGTATCAAGACCGTCGAGCCCGAACCTGAACGACACGACGGGACACGGCTACGGACTCAGGTCGCCGAAGGCATGCGCTTCGTGTTCCACAACCCGACGCTGCGGGCCATCACGCTGTGCACCGGCACGGCGAACCTGGGGAACACGATCTTCCAGGCGATGCTGATCCTGTTCCTCACCCGGAACCTCGGCCTCGGCTCGGCGGCGGTCGGCGCGATACTGACGACGATGGGCGTCGGGGGCGTCGCGGGCGCACTCGTCTCGGGCTGGTGCACCCGCTGTATCGGGCAGGCCAGGGCGATCTGGCTCATCCCCCTGCTCACCTGGCCGTTCCAGCTGCTGGTACCGCTCGCCGCGCCTGGCTGGCGCATCGCACTCGTGCCGGCGGGGGCCGCCGTGATGAGCTTCGGCGTGATCGTCTACAACGTCGCGCAGGTCAGCTACCGCCAGGCCATCTGCCCGGACCGGCTGCTCGGCCGGATGAACGCGACCGTGCGGTTCCTGGTGTGGGGCACGATGCCGATCGGCGGGCTGATCGGCGGCGGGCTCGGCGCCTGGCTCGGCGTGCGGGGCGCGTTGTGGATCGGGTCCGCCTCGCTCGTCATCCCGGTCGCGTTGGTGGTGCTCTCACCGCTGCGGAAGATGCGTGACCTGCCGAAGGAAGCGACCTACGCCTGAGCGTCCCACCACTCGTCGTAGAGCTCACCGCGCGCGACGAGCTCCGCGGGGCCGGTCAGCGTGGCCTCGCCGCGCTCCATCGACACCGTGACCCGGCCGCCCGGTATGTCCACTGTGGACTCGCCACTGTCGGTGCCGGCGAGGTGCAACGCGGCGGCGACCGCGGCCACCGTACCCGTGCCGCACGAGCGCGTCTCGCCGACGCCCCGCTCGTACACCCGCATGCGCAGGGCGCCCGCACCCAGCGGGTTCACGAACTCCAGGTTCACGCCCTCGGGAAAGAAGTCCTTGTCGTACCGCGGCTCTTCGCACAGGTTCAGCTCGGCGACGTCATCGTCCACAACGGACACCAGATGCGGGTTGCCGACGTCCACCGCGACGCCGGAGAAGTCCCGGTCGTCGACGATCGCGACCGAGGCGCCGGTGATCGAGGCCGGCCCCATGTGCACGGTGACCGAGCCGCCCGGGCGCACGATCACGCGCTTGTCACCGGCGCGGCTGCCGAGCACGAACTCCGGCCCGGCGGCCAGCCCCGACTCGGTCAGGTACCGCGCGAACACGCGCATCCCGTTGCCGCACATCTCCGCGAGGGACCCGTCGGCGTTGCGGTAGTCCATGAACCACTCACCCGCGGACTCCTGCCCGAGCGCGGTGGACCGGACCACTCGGAGCACCCCATCGGCGCCGAGCCCACGCCGGCGGTCGCACAGCGCGGCAACCCGGCCCGGTGTCAGGTCGAGCCGGCCGTCCGGATCGGGCAGCAGCACGAAGTCGTTCTGTGTGCCATGCCCCTTGAGAAACTCGATCGCCACACGGTCAGACTACTGGCAGAGCACGGAAAGCACTCGCGCGGCCACGCTGTGATCGTTTCCCGGGAACCAGGCGATCCTGCCGTCCCGGCGGAACCAGGATCGTTGCCTGCGAACGAATCGGCGCGTGGCCTGCTTCGTCGCCGCCGCGGCCGCCGCGAAATCCCCGGCTCCGTCGAGCTGCGCCAGCACCTGCTGGTACCCGAGCGCCCGCGAAGCGGTCTTCCCCTCGCGCAGCCCTCGATCGGCCAGCGCGCGTACCTCGTCGACCAGCCCGGCCGCGAACATCCGGTCCACCCGCCGGTCGACCCGTTCGTCCAGTTCCGCCGGTTCGCGGTCGACGCCGACGAGCACCGCGCCGTAACGCGCCGGCCCGGGTTTCGGCATGGTGGCGGAGAACGGCTCGCCGGTGAGCTCGATGACCTCGAGCGCGCGGACGATCCGGCGGGTGTTCGAGGGCAGGATCGCCGCCGCCGCGGCGGGATCGAGGCGCGCGAGCCGCTCGTGCATCGTCGCGGCCCCGGCTTCGGCCGCTTCCGCTTCGAGCCGGGCACGGACGGCCGGGTCGGTGCCGGGGAAGCGCAGGTCGTCGAGCACCGCCTGCACGTACAGTCCGGAGCCGCCCGCGAGGATCGGCACCTTGCCCTCGGCGAGCAGGCGTTCGACGACGGCCCGCGCGTCACGCTGATACGCCGCGACCGACGCGGTCTCGGTCACGTCGAGCACGTCGAGGAGGTGGTGCGGGATACCGCGGCGCTCCTCGACCGTCACCTTCGCGGTGCCGATGTCCATGCCGCGGTAGAGCTGCATCGCGTCGGCGTTGACCACCTCACCGCCCACCTGCTCCGCGAGGGTGATGGCGAGCTCGGACTTCCCGGTCGCGGTCGGCCCGACCACGGCGATCGGTGCCCTCGGCGCCGATGCGGGAGACCCCGCACCCCGCCGGTCCTCCTGCGCAGGCGTTCCTTCGTCCGCGCCTGCTGGTCCGGTCCTCATCCCCGCTCCCACACCGCGACGTGGTAGGCGACCCCGAACGGTGCCGCGGAGTACAGCAGTTCCGCGTGCCAGTCCCCGCCCGTGCCGGCGAGTACCTGCCACGGCACGCGGCCGCCGGCGCCGAGATCCCTGGCGAGCGCCGGGTCGAGCCGCAGCAGGGCCTCGGTGTCGGCCTTCGCCAGCGCCTTCGCGACCAGTTCGTCGAACGCGGGTGCGCGCTCGTCCTCGCTGCCGGGTGAGCCGGGGCCGTGCCGGTTCGAGCCGTCACCGAGGATCAGCAGGTCACCGTCCAGTTCGTGACCAAGGCGGGCACAGTCCGCGGCTCTCGTGCCTTCCGCGACCAGCCGCACCTGAACCGACTCGGCCCCCGCCTGCTCCCGCAACCAGCCCGCGATCAGCGCGGGTAACGGCAGATCACGGTCCGTCCCGTGCGCGGACAGCCGGACGCGCTCGTCCACGCCGTAACCACGGAAGGAACCGGCCGCGTCCGGGCCGATGACCTCGTCCCGCGTATGCACGCCGACAGCCGTCCACACCGGGCCCAGCGTGCCGGCCGCGGCAACGCACGCCTCGCGGAGAGTGGCCAGGTCAGGAGCGGGTCCGGGGGAAAGCCGAGGCACCAGCAACGGGGGTTGTGGTACCACGACGGCACGCCTGATCACACTGGTCGAGGTTACCGGGCCGCCGTGATCACACCGCCCCCACAGCCACAGACAGTAGAATCACCCGCTCCGACCCACCACACCGAGTACCGCAAGCAGCGCTGAACTGCTTGAATGCGGCGTGGGGGTGGAAGCACTCCCCCGCACGACCCGGCCCCATCCCGGTGGGGCGCCCGCCGACCGGCGGGCCCGACAGGCGATAAGGAGCCTGCGATGGCCGACGAGACCCAGCCCGGCGTACCCGCGCCGCACAAGATGCCGCTCCCGCACCCGCCGGCCGGCCACGACCGGCCGGTTCCGCCGGCCGAGCCGAACCCGTCCCGCTGGGGCAGGGTGGACGAAGAGGGCAACGTCTACGTGCGGACCGCGGAGGGTGAACGCACGGTCGGCGTCTGGCAGGCAGGCGGCCCCGAGGAAGGGCTGCTGCACTACGCGCGCCGGTTCGACGACCTGCGCACCGAGGTCGAACTGCTCGCGACCCGCCTGAGCTCAGGCGCCGGGGACCCGAAGCAGGCACTGCAGAGCGCGACCCAGCTGCGGAGCGGGCTGTCCGAGGCCGCCGTGGTCGGCGACCTGACCGCGCTCGGCACCCGGCTCGACCGGATCGTCGAGCAGGCGGAGGGCGCGCTCGCCAACGCCAAGCACGAGCGGGAGGAAGCACGTTCGGCTGCGATCGAGCGCAAGCAGGCGCTCGCCGAGGAAGCCGAGCAGATCGCCGCGGAGTCCACTCAGTGGAAGGCGGCCGGGGACAGGCTGCGCGCGATCCTCGACGAGTGGAAGACGGTCAAGGGCGTCGACCGCAAGACCGACGACGAGCTGTGGAAGCGCTTCTCGAAGGCACGTGAGGCGTTCAACCGCCGCCGCGGGTCGCATTTCGCGGAGCTGGACAAGCAGCGCGCGGCGGCGAAGGCGCGCAAGGAAGAACTGATCGCCGAGGCGGAGTCGCTGGTCGACTCGTCCGACTGGGGTCCGACCGCGGGGCGGTACAAGGACCTGATGGCCGAGTGGAAGGCGGCGGGCCGCGCGCCGAAGGAGACCGACGACGCGCTGTGGCAGCGGTTCCGGTCGGCGCAGGACAAGTTCTTCGCACGCCGGTCGGCCGTGTACTCAGAGCGCGACGCGGAGTTCGCCACCAACGCGACGCGCAAGGAGGAGCTGCTGGCCGAGGCGGAGAAGCTCGACCCGGCTGCGAACCTGGACGCGGCGAAGACGCACCTGCGGCGGCTCCAGGAGCAGTGGGACGAGATCGGGAAGGTGCCGCGGGAACGGATCCGCGAACTCGACGGCCGGCTCAAAGCGGTGGCCGACCGCGTCCACGACGTCGAGCAAAGCCGGTGGCGGCGCACGGATCCCGAGGTGCAGGCCCGCGTCGACCAGTTCCGCGAGCGGGTGCACCAGTTCGAGAGCCAGGCGGAAAAGGCCCGCGCCGCGGGCGACGAGCGCCGCGCGAAGAAGGCCGACGAGCAGGCCGCGCAATGGCGGGAGTGGATGGAGGCGGCGGAGCGCGCCGTCGCCGACCGGTGAAGTGGAAAGCGCTCCGCGCGGCCGGGTGAGCTGACGGCGCGGAGCGACGGTCTTGTCGGGCTCGGGCGTGGGCGTCCGCGGGCCGAGCTTGCGGGACACGAGGGCCTGATTTGCGGGGGCCGAAAGCCGAACTCGCGGCGCGCGGGAGCCAGACTCGCCCGCACCGAAAGCCGGACTCACCGGGATCGAAAGCCGAACTCACCCGTCCCGGAAGCCGGACACACCCGCTGTGGGAGGCCGACTCGCGCCGGGGGTCGGTCAGGTCGGGGGGTAGAGGGTGTGGGTGGGGAAGTGGCCGTAGAGGGGGCGGTCCGGCGCCTCGGTGACGGCCTGCACGAGCAACTCGCCGCCGACGAACGCGCCGCGCCATGAGGCGCCCCGGCCGCCGAAGTGTTCCTCGCGGTCGCCGCGTGAGCGCGGGCGGTTGATGCCGACCTTGAACGCCTGCAGGTCCGCCGCCAGCCGCCGCGCGGTGGGCTCGTCGTCGCAAGCCAGCGAAGCCACCAGCGAACCGTTGCTCGCGTTCATCGCCGCCAGCATTTCCGCCTCGGTGTCCACCAGCACGACGCTGTCCACCGGCCCGAACGGTTCCGCGTGGTGCAGCGGCGACGAAGGCGGCGGGTTCAGGATCGACACCGGCGCGAGGTACGCAGCGGTGTCCTGTCCCGGCAGGAACCGTCCCTCCCCGAGGGAGCCGCGATGCAGCGGCACACCGCCACGGCTGATCGCATCGTCGACCGTATCGCACAGCTCCTTGACCTTCACGTCATTGATCAGCGGCCCGAAATCCAGCTGTGGCAACGGATCCTCGGCCCGAGCGACGGCCAGCGGATGCCCGACCTTCAGCTCCCGCACGGCGGGCAGGTATGCCGCGAGGAAGTCGTCGAACAGCGAACGCTGGACCACGTAACGCGGATACGCCGTGCACCGCTGCTTGCCGTACTCGAACGAGCCGCGGACATGCCTCGCCAAGGCCGGCCAGTCGCTGAACTCCCAGACGCCCCAGCAGTTCAGCCCCTCCTGCTCGAGGATGTGCCGCTTGCCGGAGTCGACGAGGCTCGCCGCGATCTCCCCTCCGCTGCTCCGTCCGCCCACAAAGGACAGACAACCGATCAGGTCCGACCGCACGAGCGCCTCGGATAGCTCCGCGCCGCCACCGCTCACCAGCGTCACCGGAACCCCTTGGCGCGCCACCAATGCGACCGCGAGTGTCAGGCAGTTCACTCCCCCGTCGGTCGGCGCTTTCGCGATCGCCGCGTTGCCGGCGAGTGCCTGGACGAGCATCGCGTGCATCAGCACGCTCATCGGGTAGTTCCAGCTCGCAATGTTGCTGACCGGCCCCGGCAACGGCGCCCGGCCCTCGAGTATGCCTTCGATATTCGAGGCGTACCAGCGAACCCCGTCGACACACCGGTCCACATCGGACTGTGCGGACTTCCAGGTCTTGCCGATCTCCCACACCAGCAACAGGGCGAGCAGCTCGCGGTGCTCGGCGAGGTCGCCGAGCGCGGCGACCACCCGCCTCTTCCGCTCGGCCAGGGGCGCGAACGACCACGTGCGGTGCTCGTTGAGGCTCGCCCGCACCGCCCGCTTCGCGTCGACCGTTTCCAGCCGGGGCGGGCCGGTGATCACCGTGCCGTCGATCGGCGAGGTCGTTTCGGTCGGTGTCCCCTCCGACCGCCAGCGCCCGCCCCAGAAGTTCCGCAGCCGCTCTCCGCCGAACGCCTCGGGCGCGACGGAACGGCACCGGCTGTAAACGCTTTCCCACTCGGTTCCCGGTTTGATGATCACGAGGCCACCTGCTCGCCGAGCAGCCCGGCCAGCGCGTTGACGACGCGCAGCGTCGGGACCGGCGCGCCGGTCAGATCCGCCAGCTCCACCACGGCGGCGAGGATGGCGTCGAGTTCGAGGGGTTTGCCTTTCTCCAGGTCCTGCAGCGTGGACGTCTTGTGCTCGCCGGTCCGTTCCGCGCCCGCGAGCCGCCGGTCGATGGACACCTCCGGATGCACGCCGAGCCGCGCGGCGACGTCGAGCGTCTCGCGCATCATCTGTACCACCGTCGAGCGGGTATCGGTGTGCTTGCAGATACCGAGCATCGTCGCGCGGGTGAGCGCGCTGATGGGGTTGAACGCGATGTTGCCCATCAGCTTGATCCAGATGTCGTGGCGCAGATCCGGTTCGACCGGGCATTTGAGACCGCCGGCGACCATGGCGTCGGAGAACTCGCGGCAGCGCGCCGAGACGCTGCCGTCCGGCTCACCGATCGACAGCCGCGTACCTTCCAGATGCCGGATCTCGCCCGGCGCGGAGATTTCCGTCGCCGCGTAGACGACGCAGCCGATCGCGCGGTGCACCGGCAGGACCGCGCTGACCGCCCCGCCCGGGTCGACGGTTTCGACCCGGCGCCCCTGGTACGGACCGGGCAGGCCGTGGAAGTACCACCACGGGATGCCGTTCTGCGCGGCGATGATCGACGTGTGCCCGGCCAGCAGCGGCTCGATCAGCGGGCCGCAGGTGGCATAGGAATTCGCTTTCAGGCCAAGGAAAACATGATCGACCGGGCCGACCTCGGCCGGATCGTCGGTCGCGTGCGGGTGCGCGGTGAAATCGCCCCGCTCACTGGTCACGCGCACCCCGGACGAGCGGATGGCGGCCAGATGCGGACCGCGGGCGATGAGGTGCACCTCAGCTCCCGCGCGGTGAAGGCTGGCGCCGACATACGCGCCGATGGCGCCGGCACCGAGAACAGCGACTTTCACGGTGTCTCCTCGATCTTGCGAGAGTATTGTATGCAGTATACGGTATGGAGAGATTTGGTCAATGGCTTCGAAGCTCTGGACAACCGCGTCGATCGAGGGCCACCATGGCTCCATATCGTATGCAGTATTCGGTAGCCACAATGTTGTGAGGAGAGGGCGCATGTCAGGCGAACCCGGGTTGATCTCCGGCGGGCATCTCGTGGCGAAGGCCCTGAAAGCGGAGGGTGTGGAGGTCATCTTCACCTTGTGCGGCGGCCACATCATCGACATCTACGACGGCTGTGTGGACGAGGGCATCGACGTGATCGACGTCCGTCACGAGCAGGTCGCGGCCCATGCCGCCGACGGCTATGCGCGCGTCACCGGCAAGCCCGGCTGCGCCGTCGTGACCGCGGGGCCGGGGACGACCGACGCGGTGACCGGCGTGGCGAACGCCCTGCGCGCGGAGAGTCCCATGCTGCTCATCGGTGGCCAGGGGGCGCTCAGCCAGCACAAGATGGGCTCGCTGCAGGACCTCCCGCACGTCGACATGATGTCGCCGATCACGAAGTTCGCCGCGACCGTACCCGCGACGGAACGCGCCGCCGACCTGGTCTCGATGGCGTTTCGCGAGTGCTACGCCGGCGCCCCGGGCCCGTCGTTCCTGGAGATCCCGCGCGACGTGCTCGACGCGAAGGTCCCGCTCGAGAAGGCCCGCATCCCGAAGGCGGGCGGCTACCGCGCCTCCACCCGGTCGGCCGGCGACCCCGAGGCGATCGAGCGGCTGGCGGATCTCGTCGTGCAGGCGGAGAAACCGTGCGTGCTGCTGGGCAGCCAGGTATGGACCTGCCGGGCGACCGATGCGGCGATCCAGTTCGTCCGCGAGCTGAACGTGCCCGCGTTCATGAACGGTTCCGGCCGGGGCACGCTGCCCCCGCAGGACCCACACCACCTGCAACTGGCCCGCCGCTACGCCTTCGGCAACGCCGACCTGATCATCATCGTCGGCACCCCGTTCGACTTCCGGATGGGCTACGGCAAGCGCCTGTCCCCCGACGCGACCGTCGTGCAGATCGACCTCGACTACCGCACGGTGGGCAAGAACCGCGACATCGACCTCGGCATCGTCGGGGACGCCGGGGTCGTGCTGTCCTCGGTCACGCAGGCCGCTTCCGGCCGCGCCGACAACGGCGCGACCGGGCGCAAGGAATGGCTCGAGGAGCTGCGCGCCGTCGAGACGCAGGCATACGAGAAGCGGTTGCCGCGCCAGCATTCCGACGCGAACCCGATCGACCCGTACCGGCTCGTCCACGAGATCAACGAGTTCCTCACGCCGGACTCGATCTACATCGGCGACGGCGGTGACATCGTCACGTTCTCCGGCCAGGTCGTGCAGCCGAAGGCGCCGGGCCACTGGATGGACCCGGGCCCGCTCGGCACCCTCGGCGTCGGCGTGCCGTTCGTGCTCGCCGCGAAGTACGCCCGCCCGGACCAGGAAGTGGTCGCACTGTTCGGCGACGGCGCGTTCAGCCTCACCGGCTGGGACTTCGAGACGCTCGTACGGTTCAACCTCCCGTTCATCGGGATCGTCGGCAACAACTCGTCGATGAACCAGATCCGCTACGGGCAGATCCAGAAATACGGCGAGGACCGCGGCCGCGTCGGCAACACGCTCGGCAACGTGCCCTACAGCGAGTTCGCCAGGATGCTCGGCGGCTACGGCGAAGAAGTACGCGACCCGGCCGACATCGCGCCGGCCCTGCAGCGCGCCCGCGAGTCGGGCAAACCGTCGCTGATCAACGTGTGGGTGGACCCGGACGTGTACGCGCCGGGAACCATGAACCAGACCATGTACAAGTGAGGGGAAACGTCATGGGAAAGGCACTCGAAGGCGTGCGTGTCCTGGACATGACCCATGTCCAATCAGGACCGTCCTGCACCCAGATCCTGGCCTGGCTCGGCGCCGACGTGGTCAAGCTCGAAGCGCCCGGCGGCGACATCACCCGCAAACAGTTACGTGACCTGCCCGATGTGGACAGTCTCTACTTCACGATGCTCAACTGTAACAAGCGGAGCATCACGCTCAACCTCAAAAGCGACGAGGGCAAGCGGATCTTCACCGAACTGCTGCCCCGGTTCGACGTGCTCGCGGAGAACTTCGGGCCCGGCGCGCTCGACCGGATGGGCTTCACCTGGGACAGGCTCCAGGAGCTCAACCCGCGGCTGATCTTCGCCTCCATCAAGGGCTTCGGGGAGGGCCCGTACACCCATTTCAAGGCTTACGAGGTAGTCGCGCAGGCGATGGGCGGGTCGATGAGCACGACCGGTTTCGAGGACGGGCCGCCACTGGCCACCGGCGCGCAGATCGGCGACTCGGGCACCGGGATCCACACGGTGGCCGGCATCCTGGCCGCGCTGTACCAGCGGGAGCACACCGGCCGCGGCCAGCGGGTGACGGTCGCGATGCAGCACGCCGTGCTGAACCTCGCGCGGGTCAAGCTGCGCGATCAGCAGCGGCTCACGCGCGGCCCGCTCAACGAGTACCCGAACGAGGAATTCGGCGACACCGTACCGCGCTCGGGCAACGCGAGTGGCGGCGGGCAGCCGGGCTGGGCGGTGAAATGCGCGCCCGGCGGTCCGAACGACTACATCTACGTGATCGTGCAGCCCGTCGGCTGGGGACCCATCACGAACCTGATCGGCAGGCCCGAACTGGCCGAGGATCCCGAGTGGGCCACGCCCGAGGCACGGCTGAACAAGCTGGACAAGATGTTCCAGCTGATCGAGGACTGGAGCATCGGCCTCGGCAAATGGGAGGTGCTGGAAGAGCTCACCGCGCACAACATCCCGTGCGGGCCGATCCTGTCCACCAAGGAGATCATCGAGGACGAGTCGCTGGCCGACAACGAGATGGTCGTGAAGGTCGACCACCCCGAGCGCGGCGAGTTCACGACTGTCGGCTGCCCGCTCAAGCTGTCCGATTCACCGGTCGACGTCCAGCGTTCTCCCTTACTCGGCGAGCACAACGAGGACGTCTACGCCCGCGAACTCGGGCTGGGCGAGCAACTGGCGGGACTCAAGGCCAAGGGAGTCATCTGATGGACCAGAGCATCGTTCGCGAGATCCTGGACAAGGTGCGCGCCGAGGGCCGGGAGGCGCTGACCGCGCCCGAAGGCAAGCAGATCTGCGACGCCTACGGCATCCCGGCACCCTGGGAAGGGCTTGCCACCACGCCGGACGAGGCCGCGGCGCTCGCCGAGGAGATCGGCGGCCCGGTCGCGTGCAAGATCGTCTCTCCGGAGATCCTGCACAAGACCGAAGCCGGCGGCGTCATCGTGGGCGTGGAAGGCGCGGGCGCGGTCCGCGAGGCGTTCGACAAGATCGTCGCGAATGCCAAGGCGTACAACGCTTCCGCGAGCATCACGGGCGTGCTGGTGCAGCAGATGGCCAGTGGCGGCCAGGAGGTCATCATCGGCGCCACGACCGATCCGACGTTCGGCAAGGTGGTCGCGTTCGGCCTCGGCGGCGTGCTCGTCGAGGTGCTCAAGGATGTCACCTTCCGGCTGGCACCACTGGATCTCGCCGAAGCGAAGTCCATGGTGGACGGTATCGACGCCGCCGAGGTCCTGCACGGCGTCCGTGGCGCGGACGCGGTGGACGTGGATGCGCTCGCCGCGGTGATCCAGCGAGTGTCCACTCTGGTCACCGACTTCCCGGAGATCCGGGAGTTCGACCTCAACCCGGTGTTCGCGGCGGCGGACGGTGCGATCGCGGCGGACGTGCGGATCCTGGTCGAGACGGGCGAGGTGACCGAGCCGGTACGGCCGTCGCAGGAGGAAATCCTGCGCGTGATGAACCGGCTGATGAACCCGCGCTCGGTCGCGGTCATCGGCGCCTCGGACACCGAGGGCAAGATCGGCAACTCGGTGATGAAGAACCTGCTGGGCGGCGGGTACGCGGGCGAGATCTACCCGATCAACCCGAAGGCCGACGAGATCATGGGGCGCAAGGCGTACCCGGCGGTCGGGGACATCCCGGGCGAGGTGGACGTCGCGGTGTTCGCGATCCCGGCGAAGTCCGTGGCCGCCGCCCTGACCGAATGCGGCGAGAAGGGCGTGCCGGCGGCGGTGCTGATCCCGTCCGGATTCGCCGAGACCGGCAACCAGGAACTACAGGACGAGATCGTCGCGATCGGGAGGCGCTACGGGGTCCGCATGCTGGGCCCGAACATCTACGGCTACTACTACACGCCGCAGAACCTGTGCGCCACGTTCTGCACCCCGTACGACGTGCGCGGCGGCGTCGCGCTGACCTCGCAGAGCGGCGGGATCGGGATGGCGATCCTCGGGTTCAGCCGGACCACGAAGATGGGCGTGTCCGCGATCGTCGGCCTTGGCAACAAGTCCGATGTGGACGAAGACGACCTGCTGACGTTCTTCGAGCAGGACGACAACACCCAATGCGTCGCGATGCATCTGGAGGATCTCAAGGACGGGCGCGCGTTCGTCTCCGCCGCGCAGCGCACGACGAAGACGAAGCCGGTCGTGGTGCTCAAGGCCGGCCGTACCGACATGGGCGCACGGGCCGCCGGTTCGCATACCGGCGCTCTCGCCGGTGACGACAAGGTCTACGACGACATCCTGCGTCAGGCGGGCGTCGTGCGGGCCCCGGGTCTGAACGAGATGCTGGAGTACGCGCGGTCGCTGCCACTGATGCCGGCGCCCAAGGGTGAGAACGTCGTGATCATCACCGGGGCCGGCGGCTCCGGCGTGCTGCTTTCGGACGCGTGTGTCGACAACGGACTGTCCTTGATGGACATCCCACCGGACCTCGACGAGGCGTTCCGGAAGTTCATCCCGCCGTTCGGCGCGGCGGGCAACCCGATCGACATCACCGGCGGCGAGCCACCGTCGACGTATGAGGCGACGATCCGGCTGGGCCTGGAGGACCCGCGGATCCACGCGCTCATTCTCGGCTACTGGCACACGATCGTGACGCCGCCGATGGTGTTCGCCGAACTGACCGCCCGCGTGGTCGAGGAGTTCCGGGCCAAGGGCATCGACAAGCCCGTGGTCGCCTCGCTCGCGGGCGACACCGAGGTCGAGAAGGCGTGCGAGTACCTGTTCGACCACAAGGTGATCGCCTACCCGTACACGACGGAACGCCCGGTGGCCGTGTTGGGCGCGAAGTACCAGTGGGCACGGGCGGCCGGACTGCTGTAAACGACGCGAAACCGCCCGGCCGGTGATGACGGCGCCGGCCGGGCGGTTCGCCAGTACCACCTGACGGAGGAAAACGGGGGGACAACAGAAAAAGGAGAACGGAATGGATTCGCCAGCGCCGCCGAAATTCCGGGAAGTAGTCGACAGTAACGGGAGAATCTACCGGGTCGGGGAGACCGACCGGGATATCATGGGCCGTGCACGGGCGTGGATGGTGTGGCTGCCCTGGGTCGCCATGATGGCCATCAGCTCGTCGGAATACGCTTTCACCTCCGCCGAAGACACCCTGTCCGAGGCGCACAACTGGCACGGCGCCCACATTTTCTGGCTGCTGGGCGTGTGGGTGTTCTTCCAGGCCGGAGTCGCTTTCCCGGCCGGGCGGATGCGCGAGAACGGCACGTTGTCCGCACGGGCGGCGATGCTGCTGGGAGCCGCCGGGGCGTTGCTGGGGTATGTGGCGCTCGCCTATTCGCCGTCGGTGTTCTGGGCCTATCTCGGTTTCGGGTTCTTCGGCGGTTCCGGGGCCGGGTTCGTCTACGCGACCTGCGTGAACATGGTCGGGAAATGGTATCCCGAGCGCAAGGGCGGCAAGACGGGATTCGTCAACGGCGGGTTCGCTTACGGCTCGATCCCGTTCATCTTCCTTTTCCAGCAGTACCTGGATCTGGGCAACTACCGCACGGTGCTGTTCGTGGTGGGCGTGTTCCTGGCCGCGGCGGTGGGCGTGAGCGGGTTCTTCTTCCGGGATCCGCCGAAGAACTGGTGGCCGCCGCACGTGGACCCGCTGCGCGCCGCGACCGACGACCCGCGGGTGCGGCGGTCGCTGCGCAAGAACCCGCCGGCGCTCAAGCAGTACACGCCGCGGGAAGCGTTCAAGACCGGTGTCCTGCCGCTGATGTGGTTCTGCCTGCTCTGCACGGCCGGGGTGAACATCTTCGGGATCGCCTTCCAGGTTCCCTTCGGTGAGGAGATGGGGTTCGCCGGCGGGATCGTGGCGCTGGCGATGAGCCTGAAGGCGCTGATCAACGGGACCGGCCGGGGTGTGATCGGCTGGATCTCGGACCGGTACGGCAGGCGTGAGACCCTGGTGATCGTCTGCGTGACACTGGGGCTGGCGCAGTTCGCGGTCTACCTGTCGGGGTCGGTCGGGAACATGCCGCTGTTCCTGCTCTCCTCGATGGTTTCCGGGTTCGGCGGCGGCGCGATCTTCCCGCTGTTCGCGGCGATGACGGCGGACTATTTCGGGGAGAACAACAACGCGTCGAACTACGGGCTCGTCTACAGTTCCAAGCTGGTTTCGGGACTGGTCGGCTCCGGTCTCGGTTCGGTGGTCGTGGGCGCCTGGGGTTACGGCGGCGCGTTCCTGCTGGCCGGCGGCATCGGGATCGGCACGGGCGTGCTCGCGCTGTTCCTGCGGCGCCCGCGGCTCACCGTGACGCCGCCACGGGCCCCGGCGAGCCTGCGCCCGGCCACCGAAGCAGGCGGCACTAGCTGACGAAATGCCGTGAGGGACCCCCTCATGCCCTTATGGGCCGTGAGGGGGCCCCTCACGGCATCAGGCGGGTCAGGCGCGGCGGGGGCGGCGGCGCCGGGTGTGCAGGGGTACCGCTTCCTCGGCAGGCTTGTTCCGCCGCTCTTCCAGATAGGACTGACGGGTGCGCTCGGTGTGCTCGCGCATGATCTGCGCGGCCCGTCCGGCGTCGCCACGAGAGATGGCGTCGATCAGCTTCTCGTGCTCCTGCCAGGACTTCTTGCCGCGCTGCCTGGCGATCGGCGTGTAGTACCAGCGGACCCGCCGGTCGACCTGCGTCACGAAATCGAGCAATACCTGGTTGCCGGACAGCTCGGTGACCGCGCGGTGCAGGTCGGCGTTCGCGGCGACCATCCCGTCGATGTCGTCGGAGGCGAGGGCGGCTTCGCCGTCCGCGCAGATCTGGCGCAGCCGCTCGATGCTCGTTTCGTCCGCGTGCTCGGCGGCCAGCCTGGCCGACTCACTCTCCAAGATGGACCGGACGGCCAGCAACTGGTCCACCTCGGTGTCGGCAGGGGCGTGCACGAACGCGCCGTACCCGGGCCGCAGGTCCACCCAGCCCTCGGAGTTCAGCAGCTGCAACGCTTCGCGGATCGGCTGGCGGGAAACGCCGAGCATCTCCGCCAGCTCGCTCTCCACGAGATGCTGGCCGGGCGCCAGCTGGCGCGAGATGATCAGCTCCTGCATCGCCTGGTAAACCCGTTCCCGCAAGGGTACGGGCCGGTCGATCCGGCGCGCCGCCATATCCTGCGGCAACTCACTCGGCGGCATGCGAACTCCCAGCATTTAGTCGACTGGCTACAGCATACAATGAACCGTTCGCCCTTTTCCCGTGACCTGACGCACGCCGGTCAGCCGGCCGCTTCGCGGATCGTGGCACCCAGCCAGTGCCGCGCCAGGCCGGCAGGTCGGGCGCGACTATGTTTCCGCCGTGACCGAACCTTCCACCAAGGCTGCCTACGACGCCGTTGCACCGCTCTACGCCGAACTATTCAGCAACGTGCTCGAGACCTTACCGCTGGAACGTGCGCTGCTGGCCACGTTCGCCGAACTCGTGCGGGCCAGCAACACCGGACCGGTCGCGGACATCGGATGCGGACCCGGCCACGTGACCGCACACTTGCACTCCCTCGGGCTGACCGCCTTCGGCGTCGACCTGTCCTCCGAGATGGTCACCCTGGCCCGGCAGGCTCATCCGGACCTGCGGTTCGACGAGGGTTCGATGACCGCACTGGACCTCGCCGACGGAGTTCTCGGCGGCATTCTCGCGTTCTTCTCCACCATCCACACGCCACCGCGGCACTTGCCGGCCGTGTTCACCGAGTTCGAGCGGGTGCTGGCGCCGGGCGGCCACGTGCTGCTCGGATTCCTCACCGGTGACGACCCGCTGCCGCGGGAAGTCGACCACAAGGTCACGCTCGCCTATCAATGGTCGCCGGACAGCCTCGCGGACCTGTTGTGCCAGGCCGGGTTCTCGGAGATCGCCCGGATGCAGCGCGAGCCCTACGAAAACGAGCGGTTCCGGCAGGCACACCTGCTGGTACGCAAACCCCAAGAACCCTGAGATCACCCCTTCTCACCATACTGCATACAGTCTACGATATGCTCATGGACCTCTACGAATACCAGGCGAAGGATCTCTTCGCCGCGCATGGTGTGCCGGTGTTGCCCGGCGCGGTGGCGAGTA
>NZ_VDFW01000019.1 GCF_006152065.1 Amycolatopsis alkalitolerans | reverse complement strand
CGCGGCTGGTGCCGGGCGGGCCGCCGCGGCTGCCGCGGGCGCGGCGGCAACGCGTGGCGCGGGCGGCGCCGGCGGGTTCTTCCCAGGCGCGCTGGGCGGTGCGGGTGCGGGGCAGCAGGGCGGCGACAACGAGCACCGCAACCGCTACACCGACGGCAGCGGTCTGGACCTGCTCGACGATCTGCCGCCGGCGTATCCGCCCGTGCTGGGCGAGTGAGGGAGGAACCGTGGCCCGTGAGCTGACCGCGGTGGCCGGGGTCGTACTGTCCCACCTGGAGTACGACCTGTTGTGGGAGGACCTGGATCTCGGCCCCCACCCGTATCCCCTCGAGGTGCCTTCGCACGGGTTCACCATGGCCGAGCGCGATGAACTGGGCGCGCGGGTCTTCGAGACGCTATCTCAGGCGCGGCTGATCGACGAGCACGAGGACGTGGACTCCCGCCTCGGGGAGATGCTTGTTTTGCTGGCCCGCCCGGAGCTTTCGGTGGACGCGGTGCTGTTCGGTGAGGCGCCGCTGCGGATGCTCGCCGCGGCCGGCCGCCGCCAGGGGGTGCTCGCGGTGCTCGACGAGGGCGAGCTGGCGTTGCGGCCGTGCCGGCCTGACGAGATCGGGGACCTGGTGGCCGCGGTGATCGGAGATGCCGCGCCGGGGCCTGGCGCCGCTGTTCGCCTGCCACGCGAGGCGTTTTCGGCGGCGATGCGGGCCTACGCCGAAGGCGGCTACACCGGTTTCGAGCGGGCGCTGTCGCAGGCCGGCATCACGGGTCGCGCGGTGCGGGCGCTGTCGACGATCGTCGGCACCCCTCGTACCGCCTCGGGGCAGCTGGCGGTCAACGGGCCGCGCGGCCGGTCCCCGATCGTGTCCTGGTACGACACGGAGGCCGGCCGGTACGGGGCCACCGTGGACGACGTGGCGGGCGGCCGGTGGGTGACGATCGCGCCCGCGAACGGAGCGTGGATGGCGGGTCGCATCGGCGAGCTCGCCGATCGCGTCACATCCGGATGAGGCGTACGGCGGAACTGACGGGACAGCTCCGCCGTCCGATTCGCGTGAAGCAGACCATGAACTGAAGGGGGCGAAATGAGCACGCTCAGCGCCGAGCAGATCGCGCAGCATGCCTACAAGGCGGGCTTCCGGGGGCACGCGCTGACCACGGCGGTGGCGGTGGCGATGGCCGAGTCCGGGGGGAACGCCCACGCGCACAACGGCACGCCGCCGGACAACTCCTACGGCCTGTGGCAGGTCAACATGCTCGGCTCGCTCGGCCCCGCCCGGCGCGAGCAGTTCCACCTCGATTCGAACAAGGAACTGTTCAACGCCGACGAAAACGCGAAGGCCGCGTACGCGATTTCGAGCCACGGCAAGAGTTTCGAGCCGTGGTCGACCTACACCAACGGCGCGTACAAGAAACATCTGGCCGCGGCCAAGAAGGCGGCCGAGGACGTCGCCAAGCACCACGGCAAGGCCACCCACCACAAAGGGTCCTCGCACGACAAGGGCCATCACAAGGGCAACGGGCACGACGGATACCGCGTGGACCCGGGCCAGTTCCACACCTACACCAAGAAGGCCGGGCACGTGGCCGGGGAACTGCGTTCGGTCGGCTCGCGCACGGTGCACGCGGTGACCGGGATCGCGAAGGACAGTTTCGGCAAGGTCGGCGAGGAGACCGGGTTCGCCGACGCGCTCGGTGATTTCAGCCGGTCGCTGGAACGGCAGGTGGCCGCCACCGGGAAGACCGCGCAGGGGCTCGGCTCGCAGATTTCGCAGGCGGCGAAGACCTACCAGGGTCATGAAGAGGACACCGGGCTGGAGCTGAAGAAGTTCGACGCCAAGGGCGTCCTGGGCTGAACGGGGGAGGAACACGATGGACATCGCGCAGATCGCCACGCTGTTCGCCGGCGAGATGAAGACGCATCAGGGAAAGCTCGAAGGCAAGGCCGGTGAGGCGCAGGCCGCGCAGACCGCGCTCGAGTCGGCCGCGAAGGCCATCATGGAGCAGCACGACGCCCAGCGGAAGGCCGCGCAGTCGTTGCTGAACCACTGGGACAGCAAGGCCGCGACCGGTTTCGAGGGCGAGTCGGCGAAGCTGGGCGACGACCTCACGACCACCGCGGAGGCGAGCGTCCGGGGCGCGAAGATCGTCTCCGAGGTCACCCAGGCGCTGTCCGCCCGGCACGGCACGACGGGCGTGCTGATCGACGAGTTCGTCACGAAGGCCGAAGGTTTCCTCAAGGCGGGTTACGCGATGGCGGGTCTCGCGGTGCCGGGCGTGCTGCTCAAGGCGCTCGGGGAGGTCACCGATCTGGCCGGGCAGTACCTGAAGGAGTCCACGGGCCAGCTCAAGGGCGCGCGTGACGAGATGGAGGACGCGGCACGCAAACTCCGGGCGCTGGAAAAGGAGCTGAACCACGACGGCGTCGCCGACCCGGGCCAGGCGCACCACAAACCGGTGCCGGGCAAGGAGCACGGCCACCCCAAGCACCACAAGGGCACGACGAAACCGAGCCACCACTCGAAGAAGGTCGACGAGATCCTGGCGCACGCGCGGAAGAACCTCGGCTATCACGAGGGTCCCAACAACCGCAACAAATGGGGGCCCACCGGGCAGCCCTGGTGCTCCTATTTCGCCACGTCGATGTGGCGCGAGGCCGGGGTGAACATCCCGAAGTACGGCTTCACCGGTGACGTCTACAAATGGGGCGAGCGCCACCACCTCGCCTACGACCGCGGAGCCATCGCCAAGCAGGCACGGCCCGGCGACACGATCCTGTTCGGCACCGGGCCAAGCTGGAGCGGCAGCGAGCATATCGGCATCATCGAGAAGGTCGACGGCAACAAGATCACCACGATCGAGGGCAACTCGAGCGACCAGGTGATGCGCCACACCTACACGCTGCCCCGCGACGCGCACCGGTTCTACGGAGGGGTGCACCCGAAGTGACGATCACCGGAAGCGCCCGGCGGGACGGGATCTCGGTCGAGGTCCTGCCCGGCGGTGCGCTGCGCGCAGTGGAACTGACCGCCGAGGCGCTGGAGCACGGGGGTCCCGCGCTGGCGCGGACGATCCTGGCGCTGGTGGGCGAGGCGGCGGCGCAGGCCAACCAGCGCGCCAAGCATGCGATGGCCGGCGTGCTCGGCGGGCTCAGCCAGGACGAGCTGACCCGCCTGGGGCTGACGCAGGAGGAGTCGCTGACCGAGGTTGCCGAAGCCACTACTCCGGAGCACTGGCGGGTCTGATGGACGAGGACGAGCGCAGTATCGACGAACTGATCGAGATCGCCGAGGAGATCCCCGAGCGGCTGGGGCTGGCCGAGGGGATGGCCGGGATCCGGGCCACCGCGCGGGGCGAGGGCGTCACGGCGACGGTGGACGTGCAGGGCATGCTGGTCGGGCTGGACATCGGCGGGCAGGCGCTGGCGCTGGGGCCGGAAGGCCTGGCCGCGGAGATCTCCCGGCTGAGCGCCGAAGCCGGGACGAGCGCGCTGCGGGAAGGCATGCGGGCCGTCACGGCAGGTTGCGTCCCTCAGGTCGCGGCCGCCGTCGAGGAGGCACTCGGCCTCGACGACCGCGAGCCCGCGGAACGCCCGGCGGAACCCGGGCGCCCCAGTCGTCGTCCGTCCTCTTCGGACGATGGCGACTCCGACGGTTTCGTGCTGAGCCCGGTCTAACCGCCGTGATCAGCCACGCGGCCCGCCGGTGAGCGTGAACCCGGTGACGAACTCGGCGTGGATGCGCAGCACCTGGTCCATGGAGCGGTCGACCCAGGGCTGCAGCGCGCGCTCGTAGCGGGCGATCGCGGCCTCGTCGGTGACCTTGCGCGCGATACCGGTGATGATCACGCTCCAACCGGTGTGCGTCCGGGGGTCGATGTCATCGGCTTCGTAGGCGACGACCGTGTCCACACTGGAGGTCAGCGCGGCTCCGGTGTGGCTGCGGATGATGACGTCCTCGTCGTCGACGATGTGGTTGACGGGGCGGATGGCCGGCAGCGCGTGTTCGGTGAACACGATCCGTCCGAGCTCGACGCTGCCGAGCAGCTTCAGGGCTTCGTCGCGGCCGAGTTCGGTGAGGCGGGCGCCGGTCATGTGGTTTCCGGTGCCGGGCCGGCGGCGGTGAGCAGGCCGTAGTGGCCGTCGTAGCGGCGGTAGAGCACGCTGCCTCGCCCGGTCGCGGAGTGCTCGAAGAACCGGTAGGGGAGTTCGGTCGTCTCCACGCGTTCGGCTGCTTCGTCGGGGGACAACCGGGGCACGCCATGGACGTTGATCGTCCACGGGATCGACGCCGGCGCGGTGGGTGGCCGCAGGCCGCGCAGCCGGGCGAGGCGGTACCCGGTCGGGCCGACGCGGTAGACGAGGCTGTCCTGACCGGTGTCGGCATCGACGAAGAGGTGGAAGTCGTAGTCCATGACGTCCATCGCCAGCGCCGCCTCATCGGGATGGGAGCGTGCGAGCGGGTATTGCTTGCGGCGCACGATCTTGCGCCGCGCCGCCGGGAGCGCCACGGCGGGCGGCCGGTTGTGGGCATGGCGGGCATCCGGCCAGGACCGGGGCTCGGCGGGGCGAGCCAGCCGGGCCAAGTGGCCGCCCAGGCGGGCGCGCAGCAGCGTGGCCGCTTCACGGAAGAAGGGCGCGGCCGCCTGCGCCCGGACGGGCCGGCCGTCCACGACCAGGTTGGCCTGGGCGAGCGCCGGCCGTGCCGCGCTGGTCTGGCGGAACGTCGTCAGCCGCACCCGCATCGCGTCGACGTCGCCCGAGACCCGGCGTGCGAACGCCGCCAGCTGCCGCTGCACATACTCGCGCGCACCGTCGAGCACCTCACCCGTTGCCTGCACGGCGATCTCCGGCCCACCGGAGCGAGGACTTGCAGAATTTCGAAAGTCTTGATCCACGCAGGTGATACTGGTAAATTGGCGGACCGGCAGGCAAGGGCACAAGGTCACTTCAGCTCATGACCTCGCTCCTTCGGTTCTCCGGCGGCGGGTCGTCATCACGGGAGGAGCGTTTGTGAGCGCGCCGCTGTACCAGTTGAAGGCGGAGTTCTTCAAGACGCTGGGCCATCCCGCGCGGATCCGGGTCCTGGAGCTGCTGTCGGTGCGAGAGCACGCGGTGGCCGAGATGCTACCGGAGGTCGGTGTCGAGCCGGCGAACCTGTCACAGCAGCTGGCGGTCCTGCGCCGCGCCGGCCTGGTGACCACGCGCAAGGAGGGGTCCAGCGTGTACTACTCGCTGACCAGCCCCGATCTCACGGAACTGCTCGCCGTCGCTCGCAAGATCCTCACCGGGGTGCTGTCTGACCAGATGGAGTTGCTCGAGGGCCTGCGCTCCCAGTGAATCCGCCGTCAGCCCGGGCGTGCCGCCTCGTGCCACGGGCGGCGCGCGGCGAGATTGACCCGCCAATGGTGCGCCCGCGCGACCATCGCCGGCTCGGCCCCGCGGGCGTGGTCGACGACGGCGCCGTCGGCCCACAGGATCAGCGCCGTCACCCCGTCCGGGCCAGGGGTCAGGCCGATCCGCCAGGTGCGCTCAGGGTGGGTGACGGTCACCTCGGCGGTGATCCACTGGCCCGTCGCCCCGGCCGTGACCTGCCAGGCGGGATCTCCACCCAGCTCCGCGACCGATCTCGGCGCGTCCGCCGCCCGTTCGCCCTCCACGCACGCACCTCGCCTCTGGCGAAACCGTTGATTCGCCGTTCGTTCGCCTGCTCGTAATATATCGGTTCCCCGCGCGTAAGGTCATCGGCCCGCAACCGCGTCTTAACAGCGGATCTTTCGCCCGATGGAATGGCTCTGGCTGCCACGCGGGCGGCGGCGGAAGAGTGGAGCCACTGCCGAAGAACGGGGAGCCAGATGATCACCACGCGTGCCGCGATCTGCCGGGAACCCCGGAGCCCCTGGGAGATCGTCGATCTCGAGCTCGACGAACCGAAGGCCGACGAGGTCCGGGTCCGGTTCCATGCCGCGGGCCTGTGCCACTCCGACGACCACATCCAGAAGGGCGACGCGCGGATGCGGTTCCCCGTGGTCGGCGGGCACGAAGGCGCCGGGGTGGTGGAGGCCGTGGGCGAGGACGTGACGCGCGTGGCCGTCGGCGACCACGTGGTGTGCGCGTTCATCCCGGCCTGCGGGAAATGCCGGTACTGCTCGACCGGTCACCAGAACATGTGCGACGAGGGCAAGAACGCCTCCACCGGGGAGTTCCCCGACGGGACGTTCCGCTTCCACTCGGGCGGCGAGGACTACGGCGGGCTGTGCGTGCTGGGCACGTTTTCCCAGCGCGCCGTGCTGCACGAGTTCTCCTGCGTCAAGATCCCCGACGACATCCCGTTCGACGTCGCCTCGCTCGTCAGCTGTGGCGTGCCGACCGGCTGGGGGACCGCCGTCTACGCGGGTGGCGTGCGGCCGGGGGAGACCGTGGTCGTCTACGGCGCGGGCGGTGTGGGTAGCAACGCGGTGCAGGGTGCGCGGTATGCGGGTGCGAAGAACGTGGTCGTGGTGGATCCGGTGGAGTTCAAGCGGGACATGGCGAAGGTGTTCGGCGCGACGCACACGTTCGCCGGCGCCGAGGAGGCGCACGAGTTCGTCGTCGAGACCACGTGGGGGCAGCTCGCCGACCACGCGCTGATCACCGTCGGCGTCCTGAGCGACGAGGTGATCGCCTCCGCGGTCAACGTCGTCGGCAAGTCCGGAAAGGTCACCATCACCGCGGTCGGCCCCGGCCAGCTCGACTTCCCCGGCGGCATGCTCATCGGTTACCAGCGGCGCGTCCAGGGCGCGGTTTTCGGTGCCTGCAACCCGATCTACGACATCCCGCGCCTGCTGGGCCTCTACCGCTCCGGCGATCTGAAGCTCGACGAGCTGATCACCAAGCGGTACACGCTCGAGCAGGTCAACGAGGGCTACCAGGACATGCTCGACGGCAAGAACATCCGCGGCGTCATCGTCCACGAACACTAAGGGGTCCGCCATGCCGATCACGACGCGCGCCGCCATCACGCGCAAGGCGCACACTCCGTGGGAGATCGTCGACCTGCTGCTCGACGAGCCGAAGGACCACGAAGTCCGGGTCAAGTTCGCCGCGGCCGGGATGTGCCACTCCGACGACCACATCACGCGCGGCGACGCCCCCGTGCGGATGCCCGTCGTCGGCGGGCACGAGGGCGCCGGGATCGTCGAGTCCGTCGGGCCGCACGTGCGGCGGGTCAAGCCCGGCGACCGGATCGTCTGCTCCTACATCCCCGCGTGCGGCGCCTGCCGCCCGTGCGTGACGGGGCACCAGAACATGTGCGAGAAGGGGCTCAACGCCGGGACCGGCATGTTCCTCGACGGCACCTTCCGCTTCCATCTCGACGGCGAAGACCTCGGCGGGTTCTGCACGCTCGGCACGTTTTCGCAGTATGCCGTGGTTTCGGAATGGGCCTGCATCCCGCTCGCCGACGACATCCCGTTCGAGATCGCCTCGCTCGTCGGCTGCGGCGTGCCGACCGGCTGGGGCTCCGCCGTGCACGCCGCCGGTGTGCGCGCCGGGGAGACCGTGGTGATCTACGGCGCGGGCGGTGTGGGCAGTAACGCGGTGCAGGGCGCGCGGTACGCGGGCGCGAAGAACGTGGTCGTGGTGGATCCGGTGGAGTTCAAGCGGGACATGGCGAAGGTGTTCGGCGCGACGCACACGTTCGCCGACGCCAAGGAGGCGCACGACTTCGTGGTCCAGACCACGTGGGGGCAGCTGGCCGATCACGCGATCTGCACCCCGGGCGTGCTCACCGAGGAGATCGTGAACTCCGCGGTGCAGATCACCGGCAAGACCGGCAAGGTCACCATCACCGCGGTCGGCAAGCTCGGCGAGCACCCGATCCACTTCCCCGGCGGCATGCTCATCGGCTACCAGCGGCAGATCCGGGGCGCGCTGTTCGGCGACAGCAACCCGCTCTACGACGTGCCCCGCCTGCTCGACCTGTACCGAGCCGGTGACCTGAAGCTCGACGAGCTGGTCACCCGCAAGTACCGGCTCGACGAGGTCAACGAGGGCTACCAGGACATGCTCGACGGCAAGAACATCCGCGGCGTCATCGTCCACGAACACTAGCGGTTCCCTGTCCACGGCTACTGCGCGACGAAGCGGGAGTCCCCGTTGAGAATCAGGATCCACCAGCTCTTAGCCCTCGCGGCGGTCACCTTCCTGGTGGCCGCCTGCGGCGGCGGTCAGGCGGCGAGCACCACGCCGGCCGGACCGCCGAAACGGGGCGGCACGCTCACCGTGCTCGAGCTGTCGAGCTTCGCGGGCGTGTGGCCGAGCGGCCTGGACCCGGCGACCAACACCACCGGCGCGGCCAACCTCAGCCTGATGACCGCCATCTTCGGCGGGCTGTTCCGGTTGTCGGCCAACGACGACGGCTCGAACGCGCACGTCGAGCCGGACCTGGCCGGCGGGTACGACGTCAGCCCCGACGCCAAGACGGTGCGGATCACGATCCGGGACGGGGTGAAGTTCAGCGACGGCACCCCGTTCGACGCGGAGGCCGTGGCCTTCAACTTCACCCGCGACGTCAAGTCCACCTGCACCTGCGCGCCGAAATGGCCGCTGGCCCCGGACGGCATCAGCACCGAGGGCAACACGGTCGTCCTGAAGTTCACCCGGCCCTACGCGCCCGTCATCAACGCGATGCTCGTGTCGAACGCGAACTGGATCGCCTCGCCCACCGCATTGCGGCAGCTCGGCCCGGACAGGTTCAAGGTCACGCCGGTCGGGGCGGGCCCGTTCAAGGTCGAGAACGACGTGCTCAGCTCGGAACTGCGGCTGACCAGGAACGAGAGCTACTACCACCAGGGCCGGCCCTATCTCGACAAGCTGATCTTCAAGTCGATCGGCGGCGACCAGGCCGCGTACCAGGCGGTGCAGGCCGGGCAGGCGCAGGCCTACGAGGGCATGGTGACCACGCCGCTGATCCAGCAGGCGGAGAACGACAAGCGGGTCACGCTGACGCTCCAGCCGGCCAACTCGCCCTACGTGATCCAGTTCAACACGAAAATCCCGCCGTTGAACGACCAGCGGGCGCGCGAGGCGATCTACTACGCGACCGACGTCGAGGCGATCCGCAAGGGCCTGTTCAGGGATCTCTCCCCGGCCTCGCAGACGTTCACCGCCCCGGGCGGCCTGTTCTACCACCCGACGGTGCCCGGCTACCGCACCTTCGACCTCGCGAAGGCCAAGGCGCTGGTGAGTCAGCTGGGCGGGCTGTCGGTGGATCTGGGCACGCTCAAGAGCTACGTCGCGGAGCAGGTGATCACGGCACTGAAGAGCCAGTGGGAGGCCGCCGGCATCCACGTGACCATGCACAGCGACGAGCTCAACGCGCAGATCCAGCAGTACAACTCGGGCAAGTGGCAGATCCAGCTGGCGACCTCCGGCGCGTGGGATCCCGCGGCCGGCACCGGGGTCGGCTTCCGGTTCCTGTCCGGGCGGCCGTTCAGCGGCGTCGACGATCCGCAGCTGGACTCGCTGCTCAACCAGGCGGAGGCGGTCACCGATCCGGCGCGGCGGGACGCGCTCTATCAGCAGGCCGGGAAGCTGATGAGCGACAAGGCCTACGCCCCGTTCCTGCTCGCCGGCCCACGCGGGAACCTCGCCGCCCCCGGCGTGTACGGGCCCGGCCTCACCACCAAGATCCCTCCGCTGGTGGTCAACAACGGCATCCACTGGGACAGCGTCTGGAGGAGCTCATGACCGCGGTCGAAGCCCGTGCGCCGGGCACGCTCGCCCACGTGCTGCGCTCACCGAGCCTGCGGCTGGTCGTACGGCGGCTGCTGATGGCGATCCCGATCGTGCTCGGCGTCAGCATCCTGACCTTCCTCGTGCTGAGCCTGATCCCGGGCAACGCGGCCCAGTTGCTGCTCGGCCCCGAGGCGACGCCGCAGCAGATCGCCGCGCTCAACCACCAGATGGGGCTCGACCAGCCCGCGGTGCAGCGCTACCTGCACTGGCTGGGTGGCGCGATCCACGGCGACCTCGGCAACTCGCTGGTCAGCGGGCAGCCGGTGACCGGGGAGCTCGGCTCGCGGCTCGCGGTCAGCGGTGAGCTGGTCGGCCTGGCGTTCGTGATCTCCCTCGGGCTCGCGATCCCGGTCGCGCTGCTGGCCGCCTACCGGCCCAACAAGCTCATCGACCGGGTCAGCATGTTCATCAGCATCACCGGGCTCTCGGTCGCGAACTACGTGTTCGCGCTGCTGCTGGTGCTGCTGTTCGCGGTGCAGCTGACGGTGTTCCCGGCGATCGGGTTCGTCCCGGTCGGCCAGGGACTGGGGGAGAACCTGCGGTCGCTGTTCCTGCCGGCGGTCGCGATCGCGTTCCCGCTGTTCTGCTTCTACACCCGGTTCCTGCGCGGCGACCTGGTGGACCAGTTGCAGGGCGAGGACTACATCACGACCGCACGGGCGAAGGGGATCGGGCCGTGGCAGGTGCTGCTGCGGCACGCGTTCCGCAACTCCTCGTTCGGGCTGATCACCGTGGTGGGACTCAACCTGGGCACGCTCATCGGCGCGACCGTGATCATCGAGCAGATCTTCGCGCTGCCCGGGGTCGGCCAGTTGCTGCTGCAGGGCATCAACACCCGCGACTACACGGTCGTGCAGGCGTGCGTCGTGGTCTTCGCGATCGTCGCGGTGCTCGCCAACCTGATAGCCGACCTGCTGTACGCCGTACTCGACCCGAGGATCCGCTATGGCAATAGTTGAGGCCGGCGCCTCCGGCGTCCTGCTGTCCGAGGACAGCGGGCTCGGCCGGGGCTGGCTGCGTCACCTCGAGCTCATCGTCCCGATCGTGCTGCTGGTGCTCGTGATCGGCGCCTGCTTCATCTGGCCGCTGTTCGGCGCGGTACCGGATCCGACCGGCGGCGACGTGCTCTCGTCGAGCCTGCCCACGTTCTCGCCAGGGCACCTGCTGGGCACCGACCCGAACGGCAACGACGTGTGGTCGCGGCTGCTCTACGGTGGGCGCTCGTCGCTGACCGTCGGCGTCTCGGTGAACCTGATGGGCCTGCTCGTCGGCGGCACGCTCGGCGCGGTGAGCGCGTACGCGGGTGGCGTGCTCGACACCGTGATCATGCGCATTCTCGACGTGCTGATCGCGTTCCCGTCGCTCGTGCTGACCCTCGCGGTCGCCCAGAGCCTCGGGCCGAGCCAGCTCAACACGATCTTCGCCCTCACGTTCTTCTCCGTCCCGGCGTTCGCGCGGATCTCGCGGGCGGCGACGCTGCGGCTGCGGGAGCAGCCGTTCATGGTCGCCGCGGACCTGTGCGGCACCCGGACGTGGCGGATGCTGTTCCGGCACATCGCGCCGAACATCCTGCCGCAGCTGATCACCTTCTCGATGCTGGGCATGGGCATCGTGATCGTCATCGAGGGTGCGCTGAGCTTCCTCGGACTCGGTATCCCGCCGCCGGCCCCGAGCTGGGGCAACATGATCGCGCAGGGACAGCAGAGCCTGTCGGCGACGCCGATGCTCGTGGTCTGGCCGTGCCTCGCGCTCTTCCTGACCGTGCTGGGGTTCAACCTGCTGGGTGAGACCCTGCGCTCCCGCTGGAGTGGCCGATGAGTGTCGAAGAAGCCGCGCAGGCCGCCGCCGTGTCCGTCCGGAACGAGCCGGGAGAGCCGTTGCTGGAGGTCGAGGACCTCCGGGTGCGGTTCACCGGACGGGGCCGCCGAGTGAACGCCGTCAACGGGCTGTCCTACCGGCTCGCGGCCGGCCGGACGCTCGCCGTCATCGGTGAGTCGGGCTCGGGCAAGAGCGTCAGTTCCCGCGCGCTGATGGGCCTGCTGCCGCCGACCGCGAAGGTCAGCGGCTCGGCCCGGTTCGGCGGGATGGAGCTGGTCGGGCGGTCGGACCGGCAGATGCGCCGGATCCGGGGTGCCGACATCGCGATGGTGTTCCAGGACCCGGCGCGCTCGCTCAACCCGACGATGCGGATCGGCGCGCAGATCACCGAAGCCGTGCGGGCACACCGGAAGGTCGACCGCAAGGCCGCGCACGACCGCGCGGTCGAACTGCTGCAGCTCGTGCGGCTACCCGCCCCGGAACGCCGCTTCCACGAGTACCCGCACCAGCTTTCCGGCGGGATGCGCCAGCGCGTGATGATCGCGATCGCGCTCGCGGGGGAGCCGAAGCTGCTGATCGCCGACGAGGCGACCACGGCGCTCGACGTGACCACGCAGGCGCAGATCATGGAACTGCTCGCCGAACTGCAGGAACGGCTCGGCACCGCGATCGTGCTGATCAGCCACGACCTGGGGCTGGCCGCGAGCTACGCCGACGACGTGGTGGTGATGTACGCGGGCCGCGCGGTCGAGTACGCGCCGGCGAGCAAGCTGTTCGCGCGCGTCCGGATGCCCTACACCGAGGCGCTGCTGGGCGCGATCCCGCGGCTGGAACGTGAGCCGCACGCGGAGCTGCCGGTCACCCCGGGACAGCCGCCGGATCTCACGCGGCTCCCGCCCGGCTGCCCGTTCGCCCCCCGGTGCTCGCGGGCGACGGACGAATGCCATACGAAGCTCCCGCCGTTCGCCGAGCACGAACCCGCACACTGGTGGGCCTGCTGGCATCCCTGCGAGGAGACCGCATGACTCCGCTGCTCAGTGTCCGCAACGTCGTCCAGGAGTTCACCGCGCGCGGCCGCGGCGGGACCAAGGGTGGCGTCGTGCACGCCGTGTCCGATGTGTCCTTCGATCTCGAGGCCGGGGAAACCCTTGGTGTGGTGGGGGAGACCGGTTCCGGAAAGTCCACTTTGGCCCGGTCGATTCTCCAGGCGCCCCGGCCGAAGTCGGGTGAGGTGGTCTTCCAGGGCGAGGACCTGATGAACCGGCGCAGCCGCGCGCTCACCCAGGCGCGGCGGCAGATGCAGATGGTCTTCCAGGATCCCTACGGTTCGCTCAACCCGCGGTGGCGGGTGTCGGAGATCGTCGAGGAGCCGCTGGTCGGCTATCGCGCCCCGAACCGCGACGCGCGGGTGCGGGAGCTGCTGGACCTGGTCGGGCTCAACCCGGACACCTACGCGCGCCGGCGCCCGCACGAGCTGTCCGGCGGGCAGTGCCAGCGGGTCGCGATCGCGCGGGCGATCGCGCTCGACCCGGCGCTGGTGGTCTGCGACGAAGCGGTGTCCTCTTTGGACGTGCTGATCCAGGCGCAGGTGCTGAACCTGTTCGAGCGGCTGCGTCGCGAGCTGAGCCTGTCCTACCTGTTCATCTCGCACGATCTGGCGCTGGTCAAGCAGGTCAGCGACCGGGTCGCGGTGATGCACCTCGGGCAGCTGTGCGAGATCGGGCCGGCGGATTCGCTCTACCGCGCGCCGATGCATCCGTACACGGTCGCGCTGCTGTCGTCGATCCCGAAGCTCGACCCGGGCGCCCGCCACGCCACGCAGCCGGTGGGGCTCAAGGGCGAGCCGCCTTCGCCGATCTCACCGCCGAGCGGCTGCCGGTTCCGCACGCGCTGCCCGTTCGCCCAGGACCGGTGCGCCACGGAGTCCCCGGCGCTGCGTGAGCTCGCGCCCGGCCACAGTGTCGCCTGCCACTTCCCGATGACACCGGAACAGTAAGGGACAACATGGAAATCTCGCTCGAAGGCAAGGTCGCCGTCGTCACCGGGGCCGGGCCCAACATCGGCAGCGGCATCTCGCTCGCGCTGGCCCGGTACGGGGCGAAGGTCGCGTGCAACGATCTCGACGCCGAGGCCGCGCAGAGGTCGGTGGAGCGCGTCGAGCGCAACGGTGGCACCGCGATCGCGATCCCCGGTGACGTGACCGACGAGCGGCAGGTACTGTCCTATCTGGACAAAGTGATCGACACCTTCGGGCAGATCGACATCCTGGTCAACAACGCCGCCGTGCTCGGCGGGCGCGGGGTGCTCGATGAGAGCGCGGAGTTCTTCTCGCGCGCCGTCCAGGTCGCGGCGATGGGGAACTTCCTCAACACCAAGCACGCCGGCCGGCACATGGCCGAGCGCGGGATCCGCGGGTCGATCGTCGCGATCTCCTCGTCCAACGGCTGGTCGGGCACCGCGGGGGTGATCGCGTACGCGTTCCACAAGGGCGGGGTCAACAACTTCGTCCGTGCGGCGGCGATGGATCTGGCGCCGTACGGGATCCGGGTCAACAGCTTCACGCCCACGGCGCCGACCCCGGACAACCCGGACCTGATCGCGGAACAGGGCCCGGGCGGGGTGCTGGATCGCCCGCGCTCGGGCGGTCTCGGCGGCCCCACCGGTGACGAGCCGTGGCGCCGGCCCGCGCGCTGGAGCGGCGACCGGATGCCGCTCGTGCCGATGGGGACGACGGGTACCCCGACCGACATCGGGCACTGCGTCGCGTGGATGTGCTCGGACTACGCCCGGCTGATCACCGGCTGCGACTTCGTGGTGGACGGCGGCGCCCGCGCGAAGAACTTCGCCTACGCCCCCGCGGCCCCCGCCGACCTGGCCGGCCCCCTCCCCGTCATCCCCCTGGAACAAGTCCCCCACCCCACCCACTAGTCCCCGCCGAGTTGGCCGTGCGCGTCGCCGAGTTGGCCGTGGGTGTCGCCGAGTTGGCCGTGCGCGCCGAACGGCTGACGTGGCGGGCCAATTCACCGACGTGGCGGGCCAATTCACTGACGTGGCGGGCGAACACGCCGTCAGACGGGGTGGGCGGTGCGGGACCAGCCGCTGAAGCCGAACGGGCGTATCACCATCGACATCGCCGCGTTGCGCGCGCCCGCCACGATGATCGGGATCTGCTCGGGGCTCGGGGTCATGTGCAGGCCGTGCTCGTCGACGCCGGGGGCGTCGAGGTCGTCCAGACCCTTGCCCGCGCGCTCGAGATCGGCGTGGGTGCGGATCGCGTGGTCATACAGCCACCGCTGGACGTCGGCCTTCGAGAACCCGCCTTCGGCGAACAGTTGCGCGTGCTCGACGCTCAACACCAACCCCGCCGAAGAGAACCGTCCGATCGCGGCGCCGGTACGAGCGACCGTGTCGCAGAAGTCCCACAGCACCTCTTCGGGTTCCTTGGTGTGCCGGTTGTCCACGAACTCACACGTGCGCAGCAACAGCGCCGACACCGCGCTCGTCCCGGGCGCCAACCCCAGCTCGGCCGACAGCGGTTCCCACGGGCTTTCTTCCTCGTTCTCCCCGACGCACAGCGTCCACCGGCCGGGCAGGCCCTGCGTCGCCTGCTCCAGTTCGTGCGGCCGGATACCGAGCACGTTACGCACCACGAGCCCGATCGACCGCGCGATCGTCGCGTTGGCGCGGAACCCCGGCCCGAGTACCCCGCCGGTGGAGTTGATCCCCAGCTCCGCGCGGACCGGCCCGTTGACGATGATCAGCGGGGCCGGGCCGCTGGTGCTCTGCCAGCCGCCGCCGGTGACGACCGGCTGGGCCATCAGCGCGTCCCACGCGGCCAGCACGACCGGGAAGTATTCCGGGCGGCAGCCCGCCATCGCGGCGTTGACCGCGGCCTGCTCGACCGTGCACTCGCGATCCAGATGCGGTACGGCGGCGACGACCTCGTCGCGCGCCCGCGGCGTGGCCGCGAGGAACTCCTCGACCATCTCGGCGGTCGCGGGCACGATCGGCAGCCCGTCGGTCCAGCCCTCGGCGTACGCGTGCTCGACCGCCTGCCGCGCATAGTCGAGCCGCTCGGCGTCGCGCTCCAGCGCGGTATCGGTCATGCGGCGGCCGTCGCGGGCGTGGTGAGGATGCCGACCAGATCGGGCAGGATCCGCCGCGCGCGCTCGCGGACCTCGTCGAGGTCGAGCGGGGCCACCGGGTGCGGGGTGCGGGTGTAGCCGTATCCCTTGGCGCCCTTGAGATCCGCCATCGCGTCGGCCGTCGCCACGAACGCCTCACTGCAGATGACCACCGCGGGCACGCCGGCCGCCTCCAGTTCGAGCCCGTCGGCCACGGCCGAGGCGCTGCACGAGCCGCAGTCGCCGACCCCGACGACCACCACGTCACAGGCCTCGACCAGTTCGGCGCGCATTTCGGCCGGCGCGGTCTCGGCGATGTTGAGTTTCTTCCGCCGCACCAGGCCTGCCGCGCCGTATTCGGCGGTGAGCAGCTCGCCGACCTCATCCAGGAAGGCTTCGGCGTTCTTCTTCGTGTTGGCCAGCAGGCCCACGGTCAGCCCCGCCAGCCGGGCCGGGCGCGGAGCCAGTTCCGCTCCGTTCGTGCTGGCCGGGCGGGCGGTCGGATCGATCATCGCCTCGAACATGCGCACTCCTCAGCTAGTCTCCCGCCCCGACGCTAACGGCGCCCCTTCCCGCTCCGCCACGGCCTTTTCGTACTCCGGAAGGGGGCGTACCAGCACGACCGCGACGAGGCTCACCGCGCAGATCGCGGCCAGGTACAGCGCGAGCGGCGTGGACGAGTGGTAGGCGCCGAACAGGGCGGTGAGGACCAGCGGTCCCACCGCGCCGCCGATCAGGCCGCCCAGCTGGTAGGCGACCGACGCGCCGCTGAACCGCAGCCGGGTGTGGAACAGTTCGGTGAACAGCGCGCCCTGCGCGCCCGCCATGATCGCCTGCACGACGGCGGCCACGAAGTACGCCACCACCGCGGCCGTGAGGCTGCCCGTGTTGACCAGCAGGAAGATCGGGAACGCCCAGGCGACCGCGGTGATCGCGCCGACCGTGTAGACCCGCTTGCTGCCCCACCTGTCCGCCCACACGGCGGCGAAGTAGATCCCCGCGATCCACACCAGCGCGGACAGCAGGAGCACGGTGAGCAGCGTGGTGCGGCTGAACCCGGCGACCTTGGTGCCGTAGTTGAGCATGTAGACCATGACCGTGTAGCCGACCGCGGGCGGGGCGATCGCGGCGAGGCTGGCCAGCAGCAGGGTCACCGGCTGTTCGCGCAGCAGCGTGCCGAAGGGCAGCCTGCTGACCTTGTTGGTCTCCTTGACCCGGCGGAATTCCGGGCTCTCGTTGAGCTTCCGCCGCACGAGCATGCCCACGCCGAGCAGCACGGCGCTGAGCAGGAAGGGGATCCGCCAGCCCCAGGCCTTGAAGCTCGCGTCCGGCAGTTGCGACGCGATCAGGAACACCAGGTTCGAGGTGAGCACCCCGATCGGCACGCCGAACTGGGCGAAGCTGCCGTACACCGCCCGCTGCCGCGGCGTCGCGTGCTCGGTGGCGACGAGTACCGCGCCGCCCCATTCACCGCCGACCCCGAAGCCCTGCAGCAGCCGCATGATCACCAGCAGGATCGGCGCCGCCACCCCGATCGCGGCGTAGGTGGGCAGGACACCGATCAGGAACGTCGAAAGCCCCGCCATCATCAGCGTCAGCACCAGCATCGCCTTGCGCCCGATCCGGTCGCCGAAGTGCCCGATCACCGCGGCGCCCAGCGGGCGGGCGATGAACCCGACCGCGAACGTGCCGAACGCGGCGAGCGTGCCGGCGACCGGCGAGAAGGACGGGAAGAACAGCGAACCGAACACGAGCGCGGACGCGCTGCCGAAGATGTAGTAGTCGTACCACTCGATCGAGGTGCCGACGCAGCTGGCGAGCAGGAGCGAGGCCTTGCTGGGCGGGGAGCCGGTCATTTTCTGCCTTTCGCGGCGTCGAGGAAGGACACTCGAAGTAAAGAAGCCTTCACCTCCGGCGTCGTCGGTCACGCGCCGTACCTGGGCCGCGACGGATGTCTCACGTCCGCGTGATCGGCACCTCCACCACCAGCGGCCCGCCGGTCGCGGCCAGCGCGTCCCGCAGCGCGCCGGCGTCCTCCACCCGCCGAGCGGGCAGCCCGTAGCCGCGGGCGACGGACACGACGTCGATCCCGGGCAGGTCCATCCCGGGCACCTCCGACACGCCGAGCCGTCCGGTGAACCGGCGCAGCGCGCCGTACTCGTCGTTGCGCAGCACCAGGAACGTGATCGGCAGCCGGTGGTGCGCCGCGGTCCACAGGCCCTGGATCCCGTACTGCGCGGCACCATCGCCGAGCACGGCGAACACGCGCCGCCCGGGATCGGCCAGCGCCACGCCGACCGCGGCGGGCAGGCCGAAACCGAGCCCGCCGGCCGCCGGGAAGTAGAGCCCGCCCGAGCGGCGGATCGGGATCCGCGCCCAGAACGCGCCCGTGTTCGACGTGGATTCGTTGACCAGCACGGCATCCGGGGGAAGCACGTCGGCGAGCACGTCGAACACGGCCTCGGCCGGGAACGGGGCGCTCGCGGCGGGCACCGCCTGCGCGGCGGGCCGGGGCGGTACCGGGGGACGGCCGGAGCCGGTCACCAGACCGGCGAGGCGGGAGACCACCTCGCCGACGTCACCGACGAGCGCGTCCCCCATCGGCGAGCGCGCGGCGGCCGCGGGATCGGAGATGACCGCGACCAGTTCGGTGCCCGCCGGCAGGAACGGGCCGGGCTTGTTGACGTGGTAGCGGAACACCGGTGCCCCGAGCACGAGCACGAAATCGTGCCCCGCCAGGGTTTCGGTGATCCCGTTGACGGTGTTGGGCAGCACGCCCCGGTAGTGCGGATGCGTTGTCGGGAACCCGCAGCGTGGCGGGCCCGGCGGCAGCCAGACGGGCAGGTTGGCCGCCTCCGCGAGCTTCACCACCTGGTCGAACACCGGCTCGCGGTCGGCTTCCGGGCCGACCACCAGCACGGGCGCCTTCGCGGCGTCCAAGCGGGCGGCCAGCCGCTCGATCTCACCCTCGGCGGGTGCGGCGAGCGAGGTCACCCGGCGCCGCCCGAGGTGCTCGACCTCGTGCGGCACGACCTCGGCGGCCCAGTCGTCCAGTGGCAGCGACACGAACACCGGCCCGGCCGGCGGCAGCGTCGAAAGGTGGTAAGCCTCGGCGAGCGCGCGCGGGACGTCCTGGGCTCGCAACGGTTCCAGCGCGGCCTTGACATGCGGTCGCGGCACGGTGGTCAGCTCCGGCTCGGAAAGCATCGCGCCGAGCCCCACCATGTTCCGGGCCTGCTGGCCCGCCGTGACGATCAGCGGCGTGTGCTGCTGGCGCGCGTTCGCGAGGTTGCCCATCGCGTTGCCGAGCCCGGCCGCCGCGTGCAGGTTGACCAGCGCCGGACGCCCGGTGGCCTGCGCGTACCCGTCGGCCATCGCGAGCACGGTGCCCTCGTGCAGGCCGAGCACGTACCGGAAGTCGGCGGGAAACCGGTCGAGGAACGGCAGTTCGTTGGAACCGGGATTGCCGAACACCGTCGTGAGGCCCCAGCCGCGGAGCAGCTCATGGACCGTTTCGCGCACCGTCGTCATGACCCCAGTGTTGACCATCGACGCCGTCCTCGCCGGGCTTCGCGCGGGTTTTCCGCGTCGCGAAAGGCGTATCGCGGCAGGCCAGCCCGCCCCGGCATAGTCCGATTCATCGTGAACCCTGAGGGAGCAGCCATGACGACCGTCCTGCCCAGCCCCGAGACCAGCGCCCTCCTCGTCGACAATGCCCAGCTGATCGGCGGCGAATGGGTCCCGGCGAAAAGCGGCGAAACCATCGACGTGATCAACCCGGCCACGCGCGAGGTCCTGGCGAGGGTGCCCAGGGGAGGTGCCGAGGACGTCGATGCCGCCGTGCGTGCGGCGGCCGCCGCGTTCCCGGCGTGGCGCGACACGAGCCCGACCGAGCGCGGCGCGCTGATCATGAGCTGGGCCCAGAAGATCCGTGAGCACGAGTCGGAACTCGACGGCCTCGAGTCCCAGGAGGTGGGCCGGCCGTCGTGGGGGCCGCCGCCGATGGCGCGGATGCTCACGTTCATCGCGGGCCAGGCCGACAAGGTGCAGGGCCTGTCCCTGCCGGCCGGGACGCCGGACGTGCTGGGCCTGACGCTGCGCGAACCGTACGGTGTCGTCGGCGCGGTGATCCCCTGGAACGCGCCGGGACCGATGTTCGCCAACGACGTGGGCGCCGCGATCGCGGCGGGCAACACGATCGTCATCAAGCCCGCCGAAGACGCTCCGCTCACGCCGCTCGCACTGGCGAAGCTCGCCGTCGAAGCCGGGATCCCGCCCGGGGTGGTCAACGTCGTCACCGGGTATGGGCACGAGGCCGGCGCGGCGATCCCCGCGCACAAGGGGATCCGCCGGATGAGCTTCACCGGTTCGCCCGAGACGGGTTCGCTGGTGATGGCCGCCTGCGCGAAGAACCTCATCCCGCTGCACCTCGAACTTGGCGGCAAATCCCCGCAGGTGATCTTCGGCGACGCCGATCTCGACGCGGCCGTGCCCGCGATCGCGAACGGCATCACGCTGAACACCGGGCAGATCTGCGCGGCCGGTTCGCGGGTCGTCGTCGACCGGTCGGTGCATGCGGAAGTGGTGCGGCGGCTCGCGGAACGGCTCGGCCAGGTCCGGATCGGGCCGTGGCACGAGAAGGTCCAGATGGGTCCATTGATCAACGCGAAGCAGCACGACCGGGTGCTGAACTACCTGAAGGTCGGCCGCGAGGAGGGCGCCGAACTCGTCGTCGGCGGCGGGGTGCCCGACGGCCCGGAATTCGAGCGTGGGTTCTACGTCGAGGCCACCCTGTTCGACCAGGTGGACCCCGGGATGCGCATCGCGCGGGAGGAGATTTTCGGCCCGGTGCTGTCGGTGATCCCCGTGGACGGGGAGGCCGAGGCGCTCGAGGTCGCGAACGGAACCGACTACGGGCTCGTCGCGTCGGTCTGGACCCGTGACGTCGGCCGTGCGGTGCGGCTGTCGAAGGGCTTGCAGGCCGGGCAGGTCGCGGTCAACGCGGCGCTCGGCGCGGGCCTGGTCGGCGCGCCGTTCGGCGGGTACAAGCGCAGCGGTTTCGGCCGCACCATGGGCGCGGACGCGGTGCTCAACTACACCCAGGTGAAGGCGGTGTCCCTGCGTGGCACGAACTGACTTCCGGCTGCGGGTGCTCATGGAGCCCCGCCACGGTTCGCGATACGACGAGATCCTCGCGCTGGCGCGGGCGACCGAGGACGCCGGGTTCGACGCGTTCTTCCGCTCGGACCATCTGCTCGGGGTGGACGCGAACGACCGCACCTACCGGCCGACCGACTGCTGGACCACGCTCGGCGGCCTTGCCCGCGACACCTCGCGGGTCCGGCTCGGGGCTCTCGTCGGCGCCGCGACCTTCCGGCAGCCCGGCCTGCTCGCGACGATCGTCGCGTCGGTCGACGAGATGAGCGGCGGGCGTGTCGAGCTGGGCCTCGGCACCGGCTGGTACGAGCGTGAGCACGCCGCGTTCGGCATCCCCTTCCCGTCGACGCGCGAGCGGTTCGACCGGTTCGAGGAACAGCTGGAGATCATCACCGGGCTGTGGCGCACCGGCGAAGGCGACGAGTTTTCCTTCACCGGCAAGCACTACGGCATCGAGGCGAACGGTGCCACGCCGCGGCCGGCGCAGGACCCGCATCCGCCGGTCATCATCGGCGGCTCGGGCCCCAAGCGCACCCCCGCCATCGCCGCCCGGTTCGCGAACGAGTTCAACGGCGCGCTCGGTGGTGATCTGCGCGACCGGTTCGCCGTGTTCGCGCGGGCCTGCGAGGCGATCGGCCGTGACCCGGACGAGGCGCGACGCTCGGCCGTGCTGCCGGTTGCGTGCGGTTCGACGCCGCGGGAGGCGGCGCGCCGCGGCGAAATAATGGGCTCTGAGTTCATGCGCGCCAATGCCGTCATCGGCACCCCCAGGCAGGTGACCGACCGGATCGGCGAGCTGCGCGAGGCCGGTGCGGACACGGTGTACCTGCACATCTACGACATCCACGATCTCGAGCACATCGCATTGCTCGGCGCCGAGGTCGTGCCGCAGGTCGCGGCGACCGCGGTCGCCTAGGCACCGGCACGCGAGAAAGGTCCTGCTGTGGTCACACCCGGCTTCGTCGCACCCGAAGACCGTGCGGCCGTCGAGGCGGCGCTGCGCGAGCAGCTGAAGGAGCTGCCCGCGCGCTCGGCGTTCTACCACGATCTGTTCGCCGAGCACGGCAACCCGTCGTTCGAGACGCTCGACGATCTTGGCAAGTTCCCGTTCACCGGCAAGCAGATGCTGCGCGAGTCGCAGGCCGCGGCGCCGCCGCTGGGGCGGCACGCCGGGGTCGGGCTGACCGAGGTCGTCCGGGTGCACGCCTCCACCGGCACCACCGGCAAACCCAGCTGGGTCGGCGTGACCCGGCGCGACGCCGACACGTGGACCGACATGGTCGCGCGGGCGTTCCGCACGATGGGGGCCACCCGCGAGGACGTCGTGCTGCACGGCGCCGGGCTCACCTTGTTCGTGGGCGGCCTGCCGATCCGCGACGCGCTGGAGAGCATCGGCTCGACGCTGGTCCCGATCGGCACCGGGGCATCGGAGAAAGCCGTGCTGGCCATGGAAACCCTGGGCGTCACCGCCCTGCATTCGACCCCGTCCTACGTCCGGTACCTCGCCGAGTACGTGCGCGGGCTGGGCCGCGATCCCCGGGAGTTCGGCATCCGCAAGGTGTTCGTCGGTGGCGAGCCCGGCGGGGGAGAGCCCGCCTTCCGGCAGTACGTCGAGCGGGAATGGGGCGCGCCGGTCACCGAGGGGCTCGGGAACGCGGATATGGCGCCGGTCCTGTTCGGGGAGGCGCCCGGCAGCGGGGGCATGCGGTTCACCGGCGGGCGGCATGTGGTCGTCGAGCTGATCGACCCCGACAGCGGCGAGCCGGTGGCGGCTGAGCCGGGCGCGTCTGGCGAATTGGTCTATACCGCGGTCGACCGGGAATGCTGCGCGCTGGTCCGGTTCCGCACCCGCGACCGGGTCGTGGTCACCGGCGCGGCCGAAGACGGCGCGCCGCTCATCCGCTGCGTGGGCCGGACCGACGACATGCTGATCGTCCTCGGGGTGAACGTCTTCCCGTCCGCGGTCAGGGATCTCGTGCAGACCCGCCATCCCCGCACCACCGGCGCGGTGCAGATCGTGGTGCCCGGCACCGGCCCGCGGGTCGAGCCGCCGCTGCGGGTCGAAGCCGAGTGGGGTGAGGCGCCCGGCGACCACGCGCAGCTGCGCGAGGAGCTGGAAACCCTGATCCGGGCGCGGCTTTCGGTGCGCGCGGAGGTCACCCTGGTCCCGCCCGGCTCGCTCGAACGATCCGAAATGAAGTCCCGGCTGGTCCGGCCCGCAGGCTAAGGAGAGACATGGCAGAAACCGTCCGTGCGGCCGTCCAAACCGGACCCCGCAGCATCGAGATCCGCGAGTTCCCCCGGCCGGAGATCGGGCCCGACGACGGCCTGCTGCGCGTGGAGGCCAACGGCATCTGCGGCAGCGACGTGGAAACCTTCAAGGGACACATGGGAAACCCGGACCGCGGGCCGTTCATCCCCGGGCACGAGCCGATGGGCATCATCGAGGACATCGGGGAACGCGCCGCGGAACGGTGGGGCGTGCAGCCAGGCGACCGGGTCGCGCTCGAGGTCATCGTGCCGTGCCGCGCGTGCCAGCACTGCCTGACCGGCCGGTACCAGTCGTGCCCCAACCGCAAGTATGGGCACGGCGTGACGGGCATCGACGTCGAACCCGCGCTGTGGGGCGGATTCGCCGAGTACCTCTACCTTTCGCCCGGCACGATCGTGCATCCGATCGACCGCTCCGTCCCGGTCGAGGTCGCGGCGATGTTCAACCCGCTCGGCGCCGGCGTGCGCTGGGCGGCCCAGCTCGGCGGGATCAAGCTCGGCGACACGGTGGTCGTGCTCGGCGCGGGGCAGCGCGGTATCGCGTGCGTGATCGCCGCGAAAGCGGCCGGGGCCGGCACGATCATCATCACCGGGCTGGAGTCCGACCGGCACAAGCTGGACCTGGCCCGCGAGTTCGGTGCGGACCACACAATCACGGTGGACTCCAAGAACGACACGGTGAACACCGTCGAGCGGATCCGGGAGATCACGAACGGCGCGATGGCCGACGTCGTGCTGGAACTGACCCCGATGGCGGCCGCCCCGGTGACCGACGCGCTGCTCTCGGCGCGCCACGGTGGCCGCGTCGTGCTGGCGGGCCTCAAGGGCGGCAAGGAGATCCCGCTGCGCACCGACCTGATCATCAACCGCGCGCTGCAGGTGTTCGGCGCGTTCGGGGTGGACGCGTCGGCGAACGAGCAGGCGATCGCGATCATCGAATCCGGCCGCTTCCCGCTGGAAAAGCTGCACACCCACACGTTCGGGCTCGACGACACCGTCAAGGCGATCGAAACGCTCGCCGGCGAGGTGCCGGGCGAAACGGCGGTGCACGTGTCCGTCCACCCCAACAGCTGAGGAGATCCCGTGCTCGCCGATGCCCACGCCCACCTGCTGCCCCGCGACTATCCCACCGGCGCCCCGGAATGCTTCCCGCGGATGGAGGCGATCGACGGCGAGTCCGCGCGGATGCTCCTGTTCGGGGCGACGCGGTTCCGCGCGAAGGACGCGTTCTTCGACGCCGAGCGGCGGATCGAGGAGCAGGCGGCGTCCGGAGTGGACTTCGAGGTGCTCAGCCCGATGCCGCCGTTGCTGAAGTACGACCTGCCGGTGGCCGACGGGCTGGCGCTGGCCCGGCATGTCAACGAGTTCACCGCGACGCTGTGCGCGTCGGACCCCGCCCGGTTCGCCGGCCTCGGCATGGTTCCGCTGCAGGATCCCGAGATCGCGGCAGCGGAACTCGCGCCGATGAAGGAGGCGGGACTGCGGGGCGTCGAAGTGGCGTCGAACATCCTGGGCGCGTCGATCGGGCACGAGCGGTTCTTGCCGTTCTTCGCCGAGGCCGAGCGGCTCGGCATGGCCGTCTTCGTGCACGCCATGCCGAGCGCGACCGACCGGCTGCCCATGTCCACGATGGGCACCTACGTGGTCGGCCTGGAAGGCGCGCTGGCCGCCGCCTCGATCATCACCGGCGGGATCGCGGCGAAATGCCCGGATCTGCGGGTGTCGTTCAGCCACGCGGCCGGCGGGTTCGGCCTCATGGTGCCGCGCGCGCAGTACTTCTGGGGCGGCACCTGGAACGAGGAGCCGGCAATCCCGGAGCGGGCGCCGGCCCACGACGACGGCCCCTCGCCGCTGGAGTACGCGCGCCGGTTCTACTACGACTCGATGGTGTTCGACGTGCGTGCCGTGCGGTACCTGGTCGAGTTGCTGGGCGCGGACCGGCTCCTGGTCGGCTCGGACTTCCCGGCGATGCCGCGCGAAGAGCCCGCGGGCCGCACCCTGCGGATGGCGGGGCTGCCCGAGTCCGACCTGGACGCCGTCCTGTGGGACAACGCCTTCCGCTTCCTGGGCATCGACCCGCCCCGGTGACGCTCAGGCGTTCGGCGGCGGCCCGAGTGTCTCGATGCCGTAGCGCAGGCTCACGTCGATCAGCTTCGGCACGTCGGGCGGCGTGGGCGGCGGCAGGTCCGGGCCGGCCGCGGGCCTGCCGAGTTCGGCGATGAACTGGTCGAATCCGGCCGGTGCGGTGATCTGCAGGCCCCGGACCGGGCCGTCGGACACCGTGAACGCGTGCGGGATCCCGCGTGGCAGGAACACGAAGTCACCGGGACCCGCCAGCCAGTGCCGGTCGCCGCAGTCGACCTCGATACCGCCTTCCAGCAGGTAGAACGCCTCGTCCTCGCGGTCGTGGCGGTGCAGCGGCGGCCCGAAACCGGCCGGTGCCGACCATTCGAGGAAGGTGAACGCGCCGCGGGTCTGCTCGGCGCCCGCCTTGACCGTCATCCGCGTGTCCAGGAACCACACGTGCGGGCCGTCGCCGTCCCGCAGCACGTAACCGTCCGGGTCGAAGCTCATGCCGCACCGCCGGGGCAGTAGAAGCGGATCTCGATCCCGTCCGGATCGCGCAGCCCCATGAGCACGGATCCCACGTGTCCCTGGGCGATCCCGCCGTGCGCCTCGCCGAGATCGTCCAGGCGCCGCTGCCACGCGCGCAACGCGTCGGCGGTGGGTACGCACAGCGCGATCGGATCGAATCCGGTGAAGCCCCCGACGTGCGCCGGATCGTGGCGCAGCGCGAGGCTGACCGTCTCACCCGGATCGGTCAGCGCCACCCCCTCGAGTACCCCGTCCTCGACGAACTCAAGCTGGATCCGGAACCCGAGAACGCGTTCGTACCACTCCAGGCTGCGCCGGACATCGGAGACCGGCAGTTTCACGTGATGGAAACCGGCGAGGGTGGTGTCCATGGCCCCTCCAAGATTCACTAGAGCCGTCTCTAGCGAGATTCGTTAGAGTAGCATCTAGCGAGTGAGCGAGCCTGTCAAGACCAACCGCCGTACCGCGCAGGCCCGCGCCACGCGGTCGCGCATCATCGAGTCCGCCCGCGAACTGTTCCTCGGGCAGGGGTACGCCGCGACCACGCTCGACCAGATCGCGCTGCGCGCCGGGGTGGCGGTGCAGACGGTGTACTTCCACTTCCGCAACAAGGCCACGGTGCTCAAGGAAGTGATGGACGTCAGCTCCGTCGGCGACGACGCCCCGGTTCCGCTGCTCGATCGCCCCTGGCTGCGGCGGGTTCGCGAGGAGCCAGACCCGCGCCGGGCGGTCGCGATCTGGTTGCGCAACAGTCGCGCCGTCTACGGCAGGGTCGCACCGCTGCTGTCGGTGGTGCGGGACGCGGCCGGCGCCGATCCGGACATGGCCGCGCAATGGCGCGTCAACCAGGACCAGCGCTACGTCGCGCACCGCACGCTGGCCGAGATCCTTGCCGCGAAGAAGGCCCTGCGACCGGGCCTGACCGTCGCGAAGGCGGCGGACATCATCTTCACGCTCGTCAGCCCCGAGGTGTACCTCCTCGTGACCGGCGAACGCGGGTGGAGTGCCGCGCGGTGGCAGAACTGGGTCACCGCGCTCGTCGCGCAGGAGGTCCTGGAGCCCTGACTTGCGTGGCGCCGCCCGCGGGGCGAGGGTCGTGAGTGATGGTGGCGATCGCGGGGCGCGGGTGGACAGCTGTCGTGGTGCTGGCGGCGGCGTTCACCACGGCGATGCTCGGTACCACCCTGCCGACCCCGCTCTATCCCGAGTACCAGCGTGTTCTCGGTTTCGGCGAGCTGGTCACGACGCTCGTGTTCGCCACTTACGCGGTCGGGGTGATCGCGGCCCTGCTGCTCACCGGCCGCTGGTCGGACGAACTCGGGCGGCGCCCGATGCTGCAGGCGGGGCTGGCGCTGTCCGGCGCGTCCGCGCTCGTGTTCCTCTTCGCGGGCACGACGGGGTGGCTGTTCGCCGGGCGCATCCTGTCCGGGTTCTCGGCCGGGATCTTCGCGGGGACCGCCACCGCGGCCGTGGTTGACGTCGCGCCGGACAAGGCGCGCGCCGGGCTCGTCGCGGCCGCGGCGAACATGGGTGGTCTCGGGCTCGGCCCGCTGGTGGCGGGGGTGCTCGGGCAGTACGCCCCGGCGCCGCTGCGCCTGCCTTACGCCGTCGATCTCGGGCTCGTGGTGCTCGCGTCGATCGGCGTCGCCCTGGTGCCCGAACCCGTCGAGCGCGCGCCGCGTCCGCGGCTCGCGCTCCAGCGGATCACCGTTCCCGCGGGTGTGCGGGCGACCTTCGCGCGCGCCGCGATCGCCGGGTTCGCGGGTTTCGCGGTGCTGGGCCTGTTCACCGGGGTGTCACCGGCGTTCCTGAGCACCGTGCTGCACGACACGAACCGCGCGTTGACCGGCGTCGTGGTCCTGTCCGTGTTCGCCGCCTCGACGGCGGGGCAGGTCACGTCCGCCCGGCTCACCGAACGCCGTGCGATGATCCTCGGCTGCGCGGGTCTCATCGCCGGGATGGTGCTGATCGGCGCGAGCCTGCCGCTCGCGTCGCTCGCCGCACTGCTCGGCGGCGCGGTGATCGCCGGATTCGGGCAGGGCATGGGCTTCCGGGCGGGGCTCATCGCGCTCACGTCGGCCGCCCCGGCCCGGCAGCGCGGCGAGCTCACCTCGACCTACTTCTTCGTGCTGTACATCGGGATCACGCTTCCCGTGGTCGGCGTGGGCGCCGCGGCGACCGCGTTCGGCCTGATCATCTCCGGGGTGGTGTTCGCGGCGGGGGTGGCCGCCCTCGCCGCGGTGGCGCTCGCCCTGCTCAGTCGTTCTCGGGCTGCTTCTGTTCCGGCTGAGGGCGGGCGCTCCGCGGGTGGAGCGCGTTGACCCCGGCGGGGTCGAGTTCCGGGTCGTGCAGCAGCGAACCGACCGCGGACTTGATCACGGACAGGATCGGGACGGCGAGCAGCGCGCCGACGATCCCGGACACCTCGACCCCGATCGCGATCGCGAGCACCACGGCCAGCGGGTGCAGCCGGACCGCGCGGCCGAGCAGGAACGGTTGCAGCACATGGCTTTCCAGCTGCATCACCGCGATGAGGATGGCCAGCACGATCAGCGCGGCGACGATCCCGTTGGCCACCAGCGCGACCAGGACGGCGACCGTGCCGGCCGCGACCGCGCCGATGATCGGGATGAAGGCGCCGATGAAGATGATCGCGGCGAGCGGCACCGCGAGGGGAACGCCGACGAGCCAGATCCCGATGCCGATGCACACCGCGTCCACGCACGCCACCGCCACGGTCGCCCGGACGTAGCTGACGAGCGACGCGAAACCGCGCCGGCCCGCGACGTCGGCCTGGGCGCGCACACCGCGCGGGACGGCGCGCAGCACGAAGTTCCACACCTGCGAACCGCCGTACAGGAAGAAGATCAGCGTGAACAGCGCGAGCAGGGCCTGGGTGAGGGTGGTGCCGATCGTGGTCGCGGTGCTCAGCGCCCGGGTGACCAGCTCCGAGGAGTTGCCGCGCAGCGCGCCGATCGTCCGGTCGATGACCTGCTGGAGCTGGTCGCGCGAGAGGTGGAGGGGACCGCGTTGCAGCCAGTCGTTGATGTTGCCGAGGCTCGCCGAGAGCTGGGCCTGCAACTGCGGCAGGCTCGCCGCGATCGTGGTGATGACCAGCGTGAGCAGCCCGCCGACCGCGACCAGCCCGACCACGATGGCGATCAGCGTCGCGAGCGACCGCGGCACCTTCCACTTCACGAGCCGGTCGACGAGCGGGGCGAACAGCGCGGACACCAGCAGCGCGATGCCGACCGGGATGGTGACCGCCGACAGGTAGCCCAGGACCCAGGCGATCACCCCGACAGCGGCGATGATGAGCAGGAACCGCCAGCTCAGCGCCGCCGCGACCCGCATCCGCCACGGGACGGCACCCGCGGCGTCGCGCAGGTCAGGGCGGGGCGCGGCACCGTCCGGGCTCGTCGCGGGCCGCGGCGCGTCCGCCGTGTCCGCTGGTGGGGGCGGCCCGTCCCCGGCGTGGCCGTTGTCAGCGCCCATCGTGCACCTCCGAACACCGTCCGGTGTCCAGTGTCTCGCGGCCGACGGCGAGCGTGCTTCCGGATCCCCCATACCGAGATCGAACCACGCCCGCCGCGCGCAACCGAGCCCGGCCGGAGGCCACCTGAAATGCCGTGAGGGACCCCCTCATGCCCTATACGGCCGTGAGGGGGTCCCTCACGGCACGCAGGTAAGCACGCCAGCTGCCGTGGGAGGTGATGTCCCGGGTGGGGTCGGCGCACGCGCTGTCGGCGACGAAGCCCAGGACGGTGCTGCCGTCGTCGAGGGTGAGCGGGCCCAGGTGCAGTGGCTCGGCGATCGTTGGCAGCAGTGCGCCGATCGCGTCGTGCGGCAGGTCCCACACCTCGAGTTCGAGCCCCGCCGCGGGACCGTCGCCGGTGCGCACCAGGCCGGGCCGGGGGAACGGGCCGTCCACGGTGTACATCCGGTGGCCGGGCCCGGTCCTCGCCCGGCTGTGCAGGACACCGCCGAGCCGCACGAGATCGGCGTTCGCGGGCTGGCCCGTCAGGTGCGCGCCCGCGACGGCGAGGAGCGCCCGGCCGGCCGGCGGGCCGGCGGGCTCACCGTTCCACCGCGCCGCCAGATCGAGCAGCGGCGCGTCGGCGAACGCGGGCGCGAGCAGTTGCACGCCGAAGGGCAGCCCGTCGGGCCGGAGACCCGCGGGGACCGCGACCGCGCACAGATCGAGCAGGTTCGCCATGTTCGTGAACACCCCCAGTCGCGAGTTCGCCCCGATCGGATCAGTCGCGACCTCCGCCAGCGTCGGATGGCCCGGGGTGACCGGCAGCAGCAACGCGTCCACGCCGGTGAAGGCCAGCTCGGCCACCAGCCGCAGCCGGGCGAGTTCGTGCAGGCCGCGGAACGCGTCCGCGCCGGAGAACCGCTCCGCGCCGAGCACGATCCGCCGCACGGCCGGATCGGCGCCGTCACCGAGCAGGTGCCCGAAGGCGGCGAACCGCTCCGCGACGAACGCCGATTCGTACAGCAACCGCGCCGCCGCGAGGAACGGCTCGACGTTCACCGGTACCACGTGCGCGATCTTCGCCGCGTGCGTGAGCGCCGCGGTCCATGCCTCCTGGTGCTCCGGGTCCAGTTCGAGCGGCCCGTCCGGCACCGCGACGACCCGCATCTGCCGCGCCACGCCCGGCGGCAGCAGCGCGGGCATCGGGCGCGAGTACGGATCATCCGCGTCGTAGGCGATCAGTGCGTCGAGCACCGGGCGGGCGTCGCCCACGGTCCTGGTCAGCGTCGTGACGCAGTCCAGGGACGGGCAGGCCGGCAGCACCCCGCGCGTCGAGACCAGGCCCCGGGTCGGTTTGACCCCGACCAGGCCGTTGAAGGCCGCCGGCACCCGGCCGCTGCCGGCCGTGTCGGTCCCGAGCGCGAACGGCACCGCGCCGAGGGCCACGGCGATCGCGCTCCCGGAGCTGCTGCCACCGCTGACATGCTCGGGGGAGAAGGCGCTGTGACACGCCCCGTACGGGGAGCGGGTGCCGACGAGCCCGGTCGCGAACTGGTCCATGTTCGTCTTGCCGACCGGCACCGCGCCCCGCGCCTGAAGCCGCCGCACCGCGAATGCGGTTTCGGTCGCGGGCGCGGTGAGGTCCGGGCAGGCCGCCGTGGTCGGCACCCCGGCGATATCGATGTTGTCCTTGACCGCGAACGGGATCCCGGCCAGTGGTCCGTCCGGAACGGACGCCGGTGGTTCGTCGAGGACGGTGATGAACGCGGGCTGGCCGATGTCCCGCACGGCCTTCAGGTTCATCGAGCCCGCCACCTTTCCCGCTCGGCGTCGAACGCCGCTTGCCTGCTCTTGCGGAACAGCTCGATCTCCGCGCGGTGCCGCGTTTCCAGCTCGTCCACTTCGGACAGTGAGAACCGAGCTGGTCTGGTCTCGAGTGCCTTGCCCGCCTTGACCTCCGCCCGCAGATCCGCCAGTTCCCCGGCGCTGACGGGGGAGAACCGCAGCCGGTCGAACTGGCGCAGCAGCCAGGGCGGTTCGGCCGAGCCGGGCACATGCCGCCACACCGGGACCGTCCGGCCGACCAGCTGGTAGCCGCCGGGGCCCTCCATGCCGTACACGCACAGGTACACCCCGCCGATGCCGACCGCGTTCTGCGGGGTCCAGGTGCGCGCCGGATCGTACTTCGTGGTGACCAGGCGGTGCCGCGGGTCGATCGGCAGCGCGACCGGCGCACCGAGGTACACGTCGCCCAGCCCGATCACGAGGTACGTGGCGTCGCGCACGACGCGGAACACTTCGTCGCGCTCGCCGAGATCGTTGATGCGCCGGATGAACTCGACGTTGTCCGGGCACCACGGCGCGTCGGGACGGACCGAGCGGGCGTAGCGCGCCATCGCTTCGTGTGCGGCCGGATGGTCGAACGCGATCGGCAGCGTCACCTCCCGCACGTCGAGCGTGACGCCCGCCGGATCCGGCACCCCGGCGGCGAGTTCCCCGAGCAGGCCGGCGAGCTTCGCGAGCGGGAGCCGGTCCGGATCCACCCGCACCAGCAGCGAACGGACACCCTCGACGAGTTCGGCGACCCCGTCCGGTGCTGCCGCGCGCAGCGCCTGGGCGAGCAGGTGAACCCAGACGCGCACGCGCAGATCGAGGACCGGCGGCCCGGCTTCGGCGAGCACATGGTGGTCGCCGGCGCGGCGGATCACCAGCGCGGGCGCCGCACCGTCGGCCGGGCGTTCGAGCAGCAACCCGTGTTCGGCCAGCAGTTCCGGGCCCGCTGCGGGAAGCACGGGCTCGGGAGCGGGCCGTCCCGCGAGGGTTCGCTCGAACTCCGCGACCACGGCGCCGCGCGGATCCGCCAGCAGCGCCGCTCGGGCCGCGTTGGCGTTGTCGGCCTCCTCCGGCGCCACGAGCACGAGCCGCACGGTGTCGCCAGGCCGCGCCTGCGCGAACTTCCACCGGTCGGCGTGGATCACGGTGAACGGCACCACGAACCCGCCGAGGCTGGGCCCGTCCGGGCCGACGACGACCGGCGTGTCGCCGGACAGCATGATCCCGCCGACCGGATAGGCGCTGTCGTGGATGTTCGACGGGTGCAAACCGGCCTCGCCGCCGTCCTGCCGCGCCCACCGGGGGGCCGGCCCGGCCAGGCGCACCCCGGTCCGGTCGGCGCGGTGGTCGATCGTCCATCCGGCGCCGAGAAGTTCGGCCGCGCCTTCGGGTGTGAGATGTTCGGGCGCGCCGTGCGGTCCGGCGAGCACCCGGACAGTCCATTGTGTACTCATCGCGGGCAGCAGCGAGGCGACGTCGACGGGCGCGGCGAGATTCTCCGTCCGGCCGACGGCCATCGTGTCACGCGCGACGAGCGCCCGGCCTTCGAGGCCACCGAACCCGCCGAGCAGGAACGTCGCCTTGCTCCCGAACACCTCGGGCACCACGAGCCCGCCCGCCACGGCGAGATAGGCCCGCATACCCGGCCCGCCGCACCGGCCGAGGTCCACAACGGACCCAGTGGTCACCACCCCGGGCCGGATCGGTTTACTGTCCACAGTGGCCTCGGGCGCGGCGCCGGTGAGACAGATCGTGGTCCGCCGGTCGAACCGCAGCACCGGCCCGGTCACGACGGCTTCGAGCCCGGCCGCGCCGGGCGGGTTGCCGACGGCGGCGTTGGCGAGCGCGAAGGACAGGTCGTCCCACGCGCCCGACGGCGGTACGCCGACGTCCCACATCCCGCCACGGCCGGCGAGATCCTGCACCGTGGTCTGGGTTCCGGGGCTGAGCACGGTCATGGTCGTGGCCGGCGCCGCGGTCATACGTCCCACCAGCCCAGCAGCCGGACCGGCGTCGGATCCCAACCGTTGCACGGGTTGTTGAGCTGCGGGCAGTTGCTGATCAGGACGTACAGCTCGCGCTCGGCCCGCACCTCGACGTACTTGCCCGGCGCGGACAGCCCGTCGGAGAAGGTGAGGCCACCTTCCGCCGTCAGCGGCACGTTCATGAAGAAGTTGATGTTGTGCCCGAGCTGCCGCGCGCCGATGCCCACCCGTGCGCCGTAGCGCAGGAACGTCTCCCGGCAGGCGTGCTGGTGGCGGGTGTGCTCGCCGTAACGGACCACATTGGACTCCTGCGCGCACGCGCCGCCGAGCGTGTCGTGCCGGCCGCAGGTGTCGGCGGTGATCGTCGCGAGCACGTCGAGGTTCAGCGACAGCAACCGGGAGCCCGTGGTCAGGTACGCCGCGCCCTGTTCGCGCACGGTGTCCATCGCGCTGTAGCGGTTGTCGATGTCGGCGGCGTCGTAGAACAAGGTGTCGACCGCCTGATTCCCGTGCAGGTCCACGATCCGGAAGGTGCCGCCCGCCGGGATCGTGCCGAGATACCCGTCGCCGTCGGCCACGGTCACGTCGAGTACGGCGGTCGCCGGGTCGAACGTGCTTTCGTACCGGGTCGCCGTCACGCCAGCACCTCCTTGGCGGCTCGCAGGGCCCGCGCGCTCTCGGCACGGAAGGTCCACGAAGGATCGTCGTCACCGGCCGCGTCCCCGGGGCCGATCTCGGCCAGCACCGCCGCCGGTGTCCATTGTGGATCGAGCGGATGCGGGGAGGTGGACAGCACGACGAGGACGTCCTGTTCCGCCCGCAGCGTCACCCAGTCGCCCGCCTTCGCATGCCCGGGCAGGAAGGTCAGCGTGCCGTCGCCGGACGTGGCGGCCTTCGCGAAGAAGTTCACGCAGGCGTGCAGGTCGGCAGGGCCGCGGCCGTGCTTGCGCAGTTCACCGAGCAGCCCGGCGCGCGCCGAGCGCCGCCAGGTGTTGCGGCCGGCGGTGTAGCTCGACGGACCGAACCGCTCGAGGTGCGCATCGCACGAATGCCCGCACAGCGCGTCATGCCAGTCGAGCGAGGACCCGGTGACCGAGCACAACGCGGTCCCGCGATCGGACATCAGCACCATCGGCGGGTGGATCCGCGCGCTCATCTGCGCCTTCAGGGTGTCCGGGACGTTGAGGCGGTCCACCGGATGCCCCGCCGCGAACAGCAGCGCCGAGCAGTTCGCGCCCGCGGCGAGCGCGGTGAGCTTCAGCTCCCGGCCGCCACGTACGAGCACGGACCAGGCCGCGCCGCCGGGAATCTCGTGGGAGACAAGCACCTCGGTCATTCCGCCACCGCCAGCGCCGGGGCTTCGGCGGGGCGGCGCGCCTGCACCGCGTACGCGAGTGCGCCGACGAGGAGCGTGCCCGCCAGGAACAGCGGGGCGAACCATTGCAGGTAGAGGTTCCCGCCCGCCGGGTCGAACACCTCCGCGCGCGGCCAGCCGAGGTTGATCGCCATCGCGGCACCCCAGACGACGGCGAGCGCGTTCACCGCGATTCCCCAGCGCCCGAGGCTGAACCGGCCCTGCTCGGGCTTCACCTCACCGCGCAGCCGCCGCACGAGCAGCGGTGCCGTCACCATCAGGTAGGCCAGGTACAGCAGCATGATGCAGACGCTCGCGATCGTCGTGAACAGCGCCGCGTTACCGACGTTGACCAGCAGCAACGCCGCGGCGACCAGCGCGACCACGACGGACGCGCGCACCGGGGTGCCGGTCCGCCGGTTGACCGTGGACAGCCCGCCGGAGAACGGCAGGACCCCGTCGCGCGCCATGGAGAACACCATGCGCGTCGCGGAGGTCTGGATCGCCAGCGTGCACACGGAGACCGCGATCGCGACGTCGACGAGGAACACCCGGCCGAGCGTGTCGCCGAGCCGGCTGGTCAGCACGTACGGCAGACCGCGGGCGGGGTCGCCCAGGCTCCCGTCGGTGACGCTGGACGCGGCCATCAGGGTCGCCAGCAGCATGAGCGCGCCGCCGAGCCCGGACACCAGCACCGCACGCAGGATCGTGCGCGGGGTGGTGCGGCGGGGGTCGCGGGTCTCTTCCGACAGTTCACCGGCGCTGTCGAACCCGACGAGGACGTAGGCCGCCATCAACCCGGAGACGGCGAACGCCCACAGGTAGCCGTGCCCCTCGACGCCCTGGGTCTGCAGGACGACACCAGGACCACGCTCGGCGTGGGAGAACAAGGCGATGCACAGCAGCGTCACGCCGACCAGTTCGCAGGTCACGCCGACGCTGTTCACCACCGACATCAGGCGCACGCCGATCGCGTTGATCGCCGTCGTCACGCCGAGCAGCAGCACGCCGAGCACGACCGCGTTGGCCGCGCCGGAGGTGCTGGTGAGCGAGGAATCCCCGGGCACGAGCTGGAAGCCGGACCACACCGGCGGCAGCACGACCTGGAGCGCGATGGCCGCGCCGGCCAGGGTCACCACCTGGGCGACCATCATCAGCCAGCCCGCGGTCCAGCCCCAGACGCGGCCGCCGAGCCGGCTCGACCACTGGTAGATCGCGCCCGAGATCGGGTAGCGGGCGGCGAGTTCGGCGAAGCACAGCGCCACCAGCAGCTGGCCGGCCAGCACGATCGGCCAGGTCCAGAAGAACGCCGGGCCACCGAAGGAGAAGCCGAAGAAGAACAGCTGGAACACCGTGGTCAGGATCGAGACGAACGAGAAGCCGGCGGCGAAGGAGCCGTACCCGCCGATCTTGCGGCGTAACTGCTGGCCGTAGCCGAATGTGGACAGGTCACCGGCGTCGGTGCGGGTAGGTGGTGATGTCACGGTCATGTCGACCTCCGGATCGAAACCCGGACCACACGCGCAGCCCGGGGCCGTGATGGCCTCCCGGGCTTTTCTCCCGCCGTGGAACGGTTCCGGCTCCCGAGCCGGACCGCCTGCGTCTCTCGGACCAGACCCACCGAAGTGGCGGAACCCTAGACGCGCCCCGCACTGGTGCGGGTCGCGGATCAGTGCACCGGCCGGCCGTGTCGTCGCCGGGTCAGGATCGTGAACACGGCGTATCCGGCCGCCGGTTCGGTGGCGACCGTGCGTCATCTGCCGTTCACATTCGTCCGTGCGGCGGTATCAACCGGTTCTTTCGGACGAAAGCAGGGCGCGTGGTGAATGAAAGGGAAAGCGCGGGGAAAACCCGTTGCCGAACGTGTGCGGCCCACCCGATCGTGGCGATATCATCGGCCGCGCCGGGGGCGGAGCCTGCCGGTCGACGACGAGCCCGGGAGAGTGGATGAGACGTGCGGACAGCACCAGCGGGGAGAGCCGAAGATTTCCGGGACGCCGGGTTAAAGCCGGTGCCCTGGCCGTCGCTTCGCTCGCCCTGGTGCCGTTCCTGTCCGGGGAAAGCGGCCCGCTCGGGCTGACGTCCACAGTGGACACTCCCTCGGTGGGGGCCGACGGGCGCGCGTCCGGGCAGCTCAGGCTCGGTCCCGGGGTACTCGACGCCGCGGGCAGTCCCTTGCTGCTGCTCCAGCAGCTGCCTTCGTTCGACCAGGTGCCGCTCACGCCGCTCGGCGCGCCCGTGGTGGGCGCCCTCGGTATCCCGGAAAGCGCGCTGCAGGCCTATCGCCGCGCCGAGCAGGAGCTCGCGCGCCTCGCGCCGGGATGCCATATCAGCTGGTCGCTGCTGGCCGCCATCGGCCGCGTCGAGTCGAACCACGCGCGCGGCGGCCGGGTGGACGCGAACGGCACGACGCTGACGCCGATCTTGGGGCCGATCCTCGACGGCGCCGGGTTCGCCGCGGTCCCGGACACCGACGGCGGCCGCTACGACGGCAACACCACCTGGGACCGCGCGGTCGGGCCGATGCAGTTTATCCCGGCCAGCTGGGTCAAGTACGCCTCCGACGGCAACGGCGACGGCGTGGCGGATCCGAACAACGTCTACGACGCGGCGCTCTCGGCCGGGAAGTACCTGTGCGCGGGCGGGGGAGACCTGCGCGACCCGCAGCAGCGCGCGCAGGCGGTGTTCCGGTACAACCACTCGGACGACTACGTGCGCACGGTCCTGTTGTGGGCCGACGCCTACGAGCGCGGAGCCAGCTCCATCCCCGACGGCCAGCTTCCAGCGGGCCCGGTCGCCGGATCGGCGGGCCTGCCCGGCCCGGCCGTCGAGCCGCCTCCGGCACCAGTCGCGGCCGCTCCACCCGCTCCGCCGGTCACGGCCACACCGGCTCCGGCCTCGCCGGGCGCCCCGCCCGCGAAGACGTCCGCTCCCAGCACCACGAGGTCCTCCAGCCCCACCACTTCGTCGTCCAGTGGAACGACGGCACCGCCGACCTGCCCCACGACGACACCCCCATCATCCACATCGGACACGACGACGACGCCCCCGGCCACGACGACCACCACGCCGCCGCCGTCGACGACCACCAGCACGACCACCACGACGACATCGGCGACCACGACGACGCCGTCCTGCTGAGCCTCGCTCAGTTCGGGCACCTGCCCCAGTTCGAAACCCCGGCCGCGTTACTCACCGCGGTGCGCGAGTTCGCGGCCGGGCTCCCGGGCTAGGACCTGGACGCTTTGACGGTCTGGATGTACTGGCTCGACGCGCCGAGCCACGCGAAGACCAGCCCGGCGACGGCCAGCAGCAGGGCCAGGTAGCCCACGACGCTGCCGCCGCGCCCGCTGGCGAGCAAGATCACCTGCAGCACGGTGAGCACGGTGAGCGTGATCCGGGCCCAGTTCCGGCCGGCGCGGAGCTTGAACGCGAGCCACAGGTAGATCAGCGAGATCAGCAGCGCGATCACGACGGCCGAGATGACCGCGATCCGGGCGGCGTCCTGGATCTGGCTCTCGGTGAGGTGGGCGGTGTTGGCGCGGCGCAACGCGTCCGCGATTTCGCCCTGGTTGCCCGGCACCAGCAGGCCGCTGACGATCCCGATCACGGTCGAGGCGAGGTAGCAGTAGAACGCGGTCGTGATCGTCGACGGCACGGCGGTTTTCCCTGGCGGGGAGACGTCTCCGCCGCCGGCCGGATAGGGCTCGTACGGCCCCGGTGACTCGGTCATGCCGGAAATCTAGGGCACGCCCGCCCCCTTTGCTCACCGACGGGCGTACCGGGCGAAATTGTTACGCTTCGGTGCCTGAGACGGAAGAAGGGGAGCGGCACCATGGCCGACTGGCCGGATGACACCGATGACGTCGTGTTCAAGCAACTCGACGAGGAAGACACGCTCGAGTACGGCAGACCCGAGGACCCGCTCGACGAGGGCTACACCACGGTCGAACGTCCCCGGGCCACCGAAGGCTGGGGCACGACACCGCGCGAGGAACGGCTCGGCGAGGGCCTCGACAGGCGCCTCGCGCGCGAACTGCCCGACGACTACGACGACGAGGACGACGACGGCCTCGGCGACATCGAGGGTACCGACGGCGAGCTGATCGACGACGAGGTCGGCGATCTGCGCGCGGGCCGCCTCGTCGCGGGCGAGGCCGGTGACGAGGAGCTGTTCGCCACCGACATCGGCATCGACGGTGCCGGAGCGTCGGCCGAGGAGGCCGCCGTCCACGTGGTCCCCGAAGCGGACGAGCGCTGACCGGCCGCCGCCCGCTCAGTTCGCGGCGGCCTTGCCCAGGCGCTCCTTCGCGTCAGCCACCGGGTCGCGCGGTTTCGGCCGGTTGTCGGGCTGGCGTGGCTTCGGCGCGGCCTTCTTCTCCTCGAGCCGCTCGGTCACCAGATCCACCGTCTCCCCGATCTTGACCAGCTGGTCGAGCAGATCGGCCCGCGTCTCGCGCAGCTTCGCGACCTCGTTCTCGGCGCGAGTCACCAACCGTCGCGACTCCTCCGCCGACGCCTTCGCGGCCTGCTCCCGGAACCGCCGCGCCTGATCGGACTCCCGCTCCAGCTCGGCACGCATGTCGGCGACGTCCTGCGCGGCCTGCTCCCGGATCTCGCGGGCCTCCGACTCCGCCAGCGCCACGATCCGCTCGACCCGGGCGCCGATCGCACCGGATCCGGGCGCCTCCAGCGGCACCGCCGGATCCGAGCCCAGCTCTTCGAGCCGTGCCTGGGCCTCGCGCAAGGCGTCGGCCTGGCGTTCGGCCTTCACCCGTACCGACCGCACGTACTCGTCGACCTCGGCGCGGCGGTACCCGCGCAGGCTGACGCCGAAGGTGGGCGTGTCCGCGGTGTCCTCGTCCGGATTCATGCCCCGATCCTGCGGCGGCTCCGGCACCCACGGCAAACCGGATCGCGCCAACCGCCCGTTCGACTGAAAACCCGTCAGGGGGCTTGTGCCCGCCCCGTCACCTACCCTCGGGTTCATGACCCGCACCCGCGCGTACCGCGACGGCGTCCTCGAAGCCGAGGACTTTCCCGCCGAACTCCTCTCGGACTACCTCCGCGACGTGAACGTCACCGTCTGGATGGACCTGTGCGCGCCGGCCGAGGACGACCTCGCGATGGCCGCCGACGAACTGGGCCTGCACGCGCTCGCGATCGAGGACGCGGTCAGCGAGCATCAGCGTGCCAAGCTCGATCACTACGACACGCACTGCTTCCTCACCGCGTACGGCGTGAAACTCGATGAGGAGTCCGGGATACTGGCCGCGGCCGAGATCGACGCGTTCGTCACCGAGCGGGCGCTCGTGACGGTCCGCAAATCCGAGCGCTTCGACATCGACGCGGTCCTCGCGCGGTGGGATTCGGCCACGGAACTGGGAAAGAGCGGTGTCGGGTACCTCCTGCACGGGCTGCTCGACTACATTGTGGACGGTTACTTCTCCGCCGTGCAGTCGCTCGACGACCAGATCGAGGCGCTGGAGGACATGGTCTTCGACGACACGGTGGACCACAAGGAGATGCAGCGCCGGTCGCTGTACCTGCGCAAGAGCCTCACGAAGCTCCGGCGTGTCGTGCTGCCGATGCGCGAGGTGGTGAACTCGCTGATGCGGCGCGATCTCGGTGTCGTCGACGACGTGATGGGGCCGTACTTCCAGGACGTGTACGACCACGTGCTGCGCGCCACCGAGTGGACGGAGTCGCTGCGGGATCTGGTCACCACCGTCCGCGAGACGCAGCTGACGATCCAGGGCAACCGGCTGAACGTGATCATGAAGAAGCTGACCGGCTGGGCCGCGATCATCGCGGTGCCCACCGCGATCACCGGCTTCTACGGGCAGAACGTGCCGTATCCCGGTTTCTCTCAGTGGTCGGGCTTCATCACGTCCACCGTCGCGATCCTGCTCATCGCGGGCGCGTTGTACGCGTTGTTCAAACGCCGCGACTGGCTTTGACGGCGCCACAGCCACCCGATGTCGCGGCCGAACGACCAGGCCAGCGCCGCCAGAGCGCCCGCCGTCACGGCGACGGCGGCGGCATCCGGCAGCAGGCCCGAGCCCGCGACCACGAGCACGATGCCCTGCAGCGCGGCGACGGTCTTGCGCGCGACGCTCGCCGGCAGGGCCGCGCGCAGCCACGGCAGGGCCCACGCCGCGGCGGCGAAGACGTACCGCATCGCGCCGATCGCGAACACCCACCAGCCATGGGCCAGCGCGACCTGAACGCTCAGCATGAGGATCAGGAACGCGTCGACCTCCATGTCGAACCGGGCGCCGCGGGCGGAAACCGTGCCGGTGCGGCGCGCGACCCGGCCGTCGACCGCGTCGAGCGCGAGCGCGACCGAGGCGAGCGCGACGAACACCGGCCCCGGCTGGGCCGTGCCGAACCGGTCGATGACCAGCGCGGCCACCCCGCCGACGAGCACCGCGCGGGCGAACGTGACGAGGTCGGCCGGGCCCAGCGCGCAGGACCGTGAACGGTGCATCGCCGAGGCGAGCAGCACCCCCAGTACCAGGGCGAACGCGGTGCCGGTCAGCCAGCCGGCCGGGCCCAGCCCGATGAAGCCGCCGAGCCCGGCGAGCAGCAGGAGCTGGGCGGCCATCCCGGCGGCCAGCTCGGGAACCACCGCGACCGTGCTGTACTGAGCTCGTGTGATCATCGTTTTCCCTTGCACCCGAACTTTTCCGGAGGACGCCCATGACACGAACCGGAAGGGCATTCTGGTTCAATCCGCCCCATGGCGGCGAGATCCGGACGGCCGCGCTCGCCGCGCCGGGGCCGGGCCAGGTGCTGGTCCGCACCCTGTTCTCCGGGGTGAGCCGGGGCACCGAGGCGCTGGTGTTCCGCGGCGGCGTGCCCGGAAACCAGTATGACATCATGCGCGCGCCGTTCCAGGAGGGCGAGTTCCCCGGCCCGGTCAAGTACGGCTACCTCAACGTCGGCGTCGTCGAGGAGGGCGAGGCGGATCTGGTGGGGCGCACGGTGTTCTGCCTGTATCCACATCAGACCCGGTATGTGGTTCCGTCGGCCGCGGTGACCGCCGTCCCCGACGCCGTCCCGCCGGGCCGCGCGATCCTCGCGGGCACCGTGGAAACGGCCGTGAACGCGCTGTGGGACGCCGCGCCGCTCGTCGGCGACCGCATCGCCGTCGTGGGGGCGGGGATGGTCGGGGCGAGCGTCGCCGGGGTGCTCTCCGGGTTCCCGGGTGCCCGTGTGCAGCTGGTCGATTCCGATCCGTCGCGCCGTGCGATCGCGGAGGCGTTCGGGATCTCCTTCGCCGCTCCCGAAGACGCGGCGGGCGATTGCGACCTCGTCGTGCACGCGAGCGCCACCGGCGCGGGGCTCGCCCGGTCGCTCGAACTGCTCGGGATGGAGGGCGAGGTGATCGAGCTGAGCTGGTACGGGGACCGGCAGGTGAGCGTGCCGCTCGGCGAGTTCTTCCACTCGCGGCGGCTCGCCGTGCGCAGCAGCCAGGTCGGGTCGGTCTCGCCCGCGCGGCGCGCCCGCCGCACCGTCGGCGACCGGCGCGCGCTCGCGTTGGAGCTGCTGGCGAACCCGGCGTTCGACGTCCTGATCACGGGGGAGAGCTCGTTCGACGAACTGCCCGGCGTGCTGCCAAGGCTCGCGGACGGATCGCTTCCGGCGCTGTGCCACCGGATTGCGTACGGTGCGTGACATGTTCTCCGTGACCGTTCGCGACCACGTGATGGTCGCCCACAGTTTCCGCGGCGAGGTCTTCGGTCCGGCGCAACGCCTGCACGGCGCGACGTTCGTGGTGGACGCGACGTTCCGGCGCGCCGGACTGGACGCCGACAACATCGTCGTCGACATCGGACTGGCGACGGCCGAACTGGGCAAGGTCCTGGCCGGGCTCAACTACCGCAACCTCGACGACGAGCCGGTGTTCACCGGCGTCAACACCTCGACCGAGTTCCTCGCCAAGCACATCGCGGACCGGCTTGCCGAGCGCGTGCACGCCGGGGCGCTCGGCGCCGGAGCCCGCGGGCTCGCGGGAATCGCGGTGACACTGCACGAGTCGCACGTCGCTTCGGCCGGCTACGAGCGCGACCTGTGACGATCGTGCACGTCGTGCTGCCCGGTGACGTCGACGACGTGACCGTGCCCAGCGGCGGCAACATCTACGACCGCCGGGCGTGCGAAGGCCTGCCCGGCGTGCACGAGACGGCGCTTCCCGGAGCGTGGCCACGCCCGGCGTCCACCGCAGGGCTGGCCGCGGCGCTCGCGGCCAGCCCGGACGGCGAGGTCGTGCTGCTCGACGGGATCGTCGCATGTGGAGTGCCGGAAGTCGTGGTGCCGCAAGCGAAACGGTTGCGCCTCGCGGTCCTCGTGCACTTGCCACTGGCGGACGAGACGGGACTGGCACCACCGGACGTCACGGATCTGGACGCCCGCGAGCGCGAGACGGTGCAAGCCGTGCGCGCGGTCATCGCGACCAGCGGGTGGGCGGCGAACCGGCTCATCGAGCATCACGGGCTGCCGCCGGAAAAGGTTCACGTCGTCCCGCCGGGCACTGATCCCGCCCCGCTCGCGCCCGGCACCGACGGCGTTTCCCACCTGCTCTGCGTCGCCTCGCTGACCCCGCGCAAGGCGCAGCATCTGCTGGTCGAGGCCCTGGCGCGGGTCGAGGGGGCGTGGCGGTGCACGCTTGCCGGACCGGTGCGGCGAGACGCGGCCTATGTGGAGCGGATCCGGAAGCTGATCCGCCGGCACGGGCTCGGCGAGCGCATCGACCTCGCGGGACCGCTCACCGGGCGCGCGCTCGAAAACGCCTATGCGGCCGCCGATCTCGTGGTGCTGCCCTCACTGGCGGAGACCTACGGCATGGTCGTGACCGAAGCGCTCGCGCGCGGGATTCCGGTGCTGGCGACGGATGTGGCCGGGATCGCGGAAACCCTTGGGGCGGCGGGGATCGTGGTGCCGCCGGGCGACGCGGCCGCGCTGGCGGACGGGCTCCGGTCGTGGTTCGGCGATCCGGTCCGGCGGGACGCGCTCCGCGGCGAGGCACGCGCTCGCCGTGGCATGCTGGCGCCGTGGACCGAAACCTCACGCCGGCTGGCGGCGGTGCTGGCCCGGCTCTGATCCCGGCGTTCAGCCCGGATTGGCTGGCACTGCGCGAAAAGGCCGACGCCGCGGCCCGTGCCGTCGCACTGCTCGAACCCTTGCGTGCCGTCCTCCCGGACGCTCTGCTCGTGGTGCACGACCTCGGCTGCGGCACCGGTTCGATGGGCCGCTGGCTCGCGCCGCTGCTGCCGCGGCCGCAGCGCTGGGTCCTGCACGACCGCGATCCGCAGTTGCTCGCCCGCGCCGCCGCGAGTATCCCGGCCCCGGCCGAGATCCGCGCCGGCGACCTGACGAAGCTGACCGCGCGCGATCTGGAAGGCGCCTCCCTGGTCACCGCCTCGGCACTGCTCGACCTGCTGACGGCCGACGAGGTCGACGCGCTCGCCGAGGCGTGCACGGTCGCGGGATGCCCCGCGTTGCTGACTCTCTCGGTCGCCGGGCAGGTCGGGTTCACCCCGCCGGATCCCCTCGACCGCCGCTTCGCCGCCGCGTTCGACGACCACCAGCGACGGGAAACCGGCGGCAGGCGCCTGCTGGGACCGGATGCGATCGAGGTCACGATCGAGGCGTTCGTGCGGCGTGGGGCGATCGTGCACAGCCGCCGCAGCCCCTGGCGGCTCGGCCCCGGTGAACTTTTCCGGCAGTGGTTTCGTGGATGGGTTGACGCCGCGTGCGAGCAGCAGCCCGAACTGCAGCCGTACGCCGCGGACTACCAGTGTCGCCGGCTCGGCAGCGAGGTCGTGGTCGGCCATGTCGACCTGCTCGCGATCGGTGGTGCGCCTTGTTCAACAGAATCTGGCCCTGGCTGAAACTCCTCGTCGGGGCCGGCATCCTCGGCGTCCTGGTGTGGCGCGTGGGCAGCGGCGCCTTCCTGGCGGGGCTGCGCGCGATCGACGGGCCGGCGCTGGCGGCGGCGCTCGTGATCGGGCTGGCCACGACGGTCGCGAGCGCCTGGCGGTGGTGCCTGGTCGCCCGCCGCCTCGGGCTTCCGCTCAAGCTCGGCGAAGCGGTCACCGAGTACTACCGGGCGTTGCTGCTCAACGCCGTGCTGCCCGCGGGCGTGCTCGGGGACGTGCACCGCGCGGTCAGCCATGGCCAGCAGTCCGGTGCGATGGGGCGCGGGGTGCGGGCGGTGTTCCTCGAACGGTTCGCGGGCCAGGTGGTGCTGATCGCGGTCGCCGTCGTGGTGCTGCTGGCCGACCCGGGTCTCGCCGGGGTCCTGCCGGGCGGTGACACGGCGATCGCGGTGGTGGGTGTGGTGCTCGCGGCCGGCGCGCTCGCGGCCGCGGCGCGGTGGGGCCGCGGCCTGCTCGACCGGTCCACGTTGCCGGGCGTCATGCTGCTGTCCGCGCTGACGGTGGTGGGCCATGTGACGATGTACCTGGTCGCCATCCGGGCCTCGGGGCTGCACGCCCCGGTGACGACGCTGGTCCCGCTCGTGGTGCTGACACTGCTGGTGATGGGCCTGCCGGTGAACATCGGCGGCTACGGGCCGCGCGAGGCTTTCGCCGCGGTCGCGTTCGGCGCCGCGGGCCTCGGCGCGGCGCACGGCGTCACCGCGGCGGTGGTGTACGGGGTGCTGACGCTCGTCGCCGCCCTGCCGGGCGCGCTCGTGCTGTTCCTGCGTGGTCAGCCGAACAGGGCCAGATGCGTCCCGAAGGTGGCCACGAGCGCCGCGAGCACGTCCTTGCCCTTGCCGGCGGTGGCCAGGGAGGGGCGGCCGATGACGCCGGATTCCGTATAGGCCTCGACGCCCGTGGTCAGCAGGTGGCGCCGGTCGGGGGCGACTGAGTCGGCCGTCTCGTACCCGGGCCGGACCAGCTGCGGATGCGCGTGCAGCAGGATGGAAGTCTCCAGTTCGCCCGCGTGCATGTCGGTGTCGCTGCTGGTTTCCAGGCCGGCGGCCGCCCGTGCCTCGTCCCACTCGGCCACGCCGGGGAACAGGGCCATGGCGCCGCGGCTTTCCTGCACCACATTGGCCAGGACGTAGTTGCCGCCGTGGCCGTTGACGAGGACGAGATGGCGGATCCCGCCCTGGCGAAGGGAAGCGGCGATGTCGGTGACCATCGAGTACAGTGTCTTCGCCGAAACGCTCACCGTGCCCGGCCACGCCGCGTGCTCGTGCGAGCACGAGATCGTGACCGGCGGCAGCAGCCGCACCGGATACGCCGCCGCGATCCCGGCGGCGAGCGTGCATGCGATGACGGTGTCGGTGGCCAGCGGCAGGAACGCGCCGTGCTGCTCGAAACTGCCGACCGGCAGCACCGCCACCGCGGTGTCGTGCCCGGAGATTTCGGCGGTCGTGGTGAACGGCAACAGGTCCATTCGTCGTGTATACCGGGAAAGCGCGGTTCGAGACCATGGGAGCACTGGATGCCCGACCCGATCATCGCTGACAACGACGTCGCCGAGTCCGAACTGGTGACCCGGCGCGGGACGTTCCGCGCCGTCGCGTTCGCCTACGGCGGCCACGAGCATATGGCGCTGGTGTACGGCAGGGCGCCGGTGCATGCGGACGTGCTCGTGCGGGTGCACTCGGAATGCCTGACCGGCGACGTGTTCGGCGCGATGCGCTGCGAATGCGGCGAGCAACTCGGGGCGGCGCTCGACGCGATCGTCGGCGAGGGCAGCGGGATCCTGGTGTACCTGCGCGGGCAGGAAGGGCGCGGGATCGGCCTGGTGGCGAAGGTCCGCACCCATGTGCTGCAGGACGAGGAGGGGATGGACACGGTGGACTCGGCCACGAGCCTCGGCCTGCCGGTGGACGTCCGCGACTACACGCCGGCCGCGCGGATCCTCGCCCACCTCGGCGTCCGGTCGGTGCGCCTGATGTCCAACAACCCCGACAAGATCGCCTCGCTGGAGGAACACGGCATCACGGTCACCGCGCGGGTGCCGCTGCTGATGCCGCCTCACGACGGCAACATCGCCTATCTCCGCGCGAAACGCGACCGGCTCGGGCACGATCTGCCGCAACTGGAGGAGTTCGCGATCGGCGAGCGCCATGGCTGATCACCAGGAACTACTGCCGGTGGCCCGCGAGGCGGTGGCGATCGCGCGCCGGATCGTCCGCGAGCGCGCCCCGGTTTCGGTCATTGCCAAGGGGGATCGCGATCTGGTGACCGATGTGGACCTCGCCGTCGAGGAGGCGGTGCGGGAGTTCCTCACGGGGGAGACACCGGAAATCGGGATCCTCGGTGAGGAGCACGGCCGTACGGGGCCGTCCGACGGGCTGTGGTGGGCGCTGGATCCGGTGGACGGCACGGCGAACTTCGCGCGCGGGATCCCGCTGTGCGGCGTGTCGCTGGGGCTGGTGGAAGCACGCTGTGCCGTGCTGGCGGCGATCGACCTGCCGTTCCTCGACGTGACGTACACGGCTGTCGAAGGTCATGGCGCCTTCGCCTGCGACGAGCGCATCCACGTGTCCGGCGCGACGGATCTCGCGGACGCGGCGATCGCGATCGGGGATTTCGCGGTGGGGGAGGGCGCGGAGGTGAAGAACCGCGCGCGCCTCGCCCTGCTGGCCGCGCTGGGCGCGCGTGCGCAGCGCATCCGCATGTTCGGCACCGCCGCCGTCGACCTGGCGTGGGTCGCGCAGGGAAGGCTCGAAGCGACGGTGATCCTCGCGAACCTGCCGTGGGACACCCTGGCCGGTGTGCTGCTCGTGCGCGAAGCGGGCGGGTTCGTCCTCGACGGCGACGGCACCGGGCACACGGTGGATTCGGCGGCCACCATCGCCGTCTGCCCTGGCCTGAAGGCCGAGCTGATGAGCATCTTTGGGAAACCGGCCGTATAACGACCTATACGGCACCAGATCAGTGCGGTGGCCGTTCCGCCAGCGCCGCGTGACAGACCCGGACATAGCGGCGGAAGGCAGCGGCCTCCTCGCCCCGCAGGCCCGAGACCGCGCTCTCTTCGAGTGCGGCGACTTCGTCCCGGAAGCGGTCGAGGACCCGCTGTCCGGCAGGCGTCAGTTCGATCACGCGCCGCCGCCGGTCCCCGTCGTGGGTGTGCCGCGAGATGAGGTCACGCGCCTCGAGCGCGGTCACCATGCCGGCCATCGTCTGATCGGTGACGAACGAGTTCCGCGCGAGTTCCGCGGTCGTGAGGCCGGGGTGGCGTTCGAGCACGGTGAGCGCGGTGTACTGCAGGGCGGTGATGCCCTCCGGGCGCAGGATGTCCTCAAGGCGCGCGCGGACGGCGAGTTCGAGTTGCTTGATCAGGTAGAGCAGGCTCGGCGTGGTGGGCACGCGTCCATGGTGACGCATGGGCTAGTAATCCGGATGTTTCGGGCGCGGGCGGTTACGGCTCGGTTGCGGCAGGCAACACAAGGACAGGATTCCTGTATGTTCCGGGCCGCCAGGATCGCACCGTGGAGGTTCCATGAGTCCCACCGCCGGAGTCAAGCAGCGGACCGCCGTGCACACGCCCACCCTGACCGCGGGGACCCGGATCGCCACCGCGATCGCGGTCTGTGTCGCGCAGGTGGGCCTTGCCATCCCCGCTGTCCTCAATGGACTCTTCCAGCAGGATCTCGGCACCACGTCCTCGCAGCTGACCTGGATCTCCGACGCGTTCCTGGTGCCGGTGACCCTGCTGGAGCTGACCTTCGGCGTGCTGGGCGACCTGTTCGGCCGCAAGCGGCTGCTCATCGGCGGCAGCCTGCTGCTGGCCGTGGGGGAGATCGTCAGCGTGCTCACGCCCGGCGCCGGGGTCTCGACCGACGCGCGGGTCGCGGTGCTGTGGCTCGGGCAGGCGCTTGCCGGGATCGGCGCGGCGGTGCTGTTCCCGACCTCGCTGGCGATGGTCGCCGCCGGCACCCACACCGTCCAGCACCGCGCTCGCGGAATCGCGATCTGGGCGGCTGCGCTGTCTTCGGGCGGTTTCGTGTCGCCGCTGCTCGGCGGGCTCGTCACGAAGATCAGCTGGGGCTCGGACCCGTACGCGACCTGGCGCTGGGCGTTCGTCGCGGTGTGCGCGCTGGCATTGATCAGCGCCGCGGTCGCGGTCACGGCGCAGAACTCGTCGGCGCCGGAAGGCCGTTCGCTGGACTGGCCGGGTCAGATCACGATCGCGGTCGCGTTGTTCGCGCTGCTGTTCGGGGTGATCCAGGGTGCCACGAGCGGCTGGTCGGACGGCTGGGTGATCGGCGGTTTCGTGGTCGCCGTGATCTTCCTCGTACTGTTCGTGGTCGCCGAACGCCGCTCGCCCGCACCGCTGCTGCGGCTGGACCTGTTCCGGAACCGGGCGTTCGCGACGAACTCGGTCGTCACCGTGATCGGCATGTTCAGCTTCCTGGGCACCGCGTACGCGACGAGTATCCGGCTTTCGGCGATCCAGGAGTTTTCGCCGTTGAAGACCGCCATCGCGTTCGTGCTGCTGCAAGGCTTCGCGCTGGTGCTGATGCCGGTCACCGCGCGGGCGATCCACCACTACAACCCGCGCTGGGCGCTCGGCGCCGGTTTCCTGCTCATCGGGGCGGGGGACCTGTGGATCGCCACGCAGTCGGTGACGTCGATGTCGATCCTGCCGATCATCGCCCCGCTCGCGCTGATCGGGGTCGGCTTCGCGTTCGCGCTGTCCGGGGTCACGGCGGTCGCGGTCAACACGGTGCCGAACCACCTGGCGGGGATGGCCTCGGGCACCACGAGCCAGTTGCGGGACTTCGGGTTCACCCTCGGCCCCGCCGTGGTCGGCGCGATCGCGCTCAGCCAGGCCGCTGCCCAGATCCAGAGCAAGCTGGCGGGCAGCGGCCCGCTGCGCGCGGCGCTGGAGAAGTTCAACGGGCTGCCGGGCCAGGTCCCCGGCGCCGAGCGCGCGACCGTGGAGGCCGCCGTCGGCGCGGTGAACTCCGGCCCGCTGGGCGCGAACGCCGTACCGGCCACGATCCCCGGCCCGGGCGGGGCGCCGATGCCGTTCAACCCGCTGAAGGACGTGGCGTTCCATGCGCTCGACCACGCCTATTCGCTCGGCTACGTCGTGTGCGGGCTCGCCGCCCTCGTCGCGGCCGCCCTCTCCGCCGCGGCGTTGCACGGCGGGGCACGCCGGCCGATGGTCACCGAGGAATCACTGCACGACTGAGCCCTGGCCGAGATGCCGGGCCAGGAACTGCTCGTCGAGCCCGGTCCAGCGGATGGTCCGGTGATCGCCCGGGTTGGCGTGCAACGTCTTCTCCTCCGAGGCGAAGGCGTCGAACAGGGCGAGCGCGGACTGGCGGTCGACGTGCTCGTCGTCCCAGGGCAGCAGGAACTGGACCGGGACGGTGACCCGTCGCGCCGCCTCGATCAGTGCCTCGTGCACGACGAACCCGCCACCGAACACGGCGGCGGTGATCCTCGGCTCGATCGCGGTCAGCGGTATCCCGATCGCGGTGCCCAGCGAAATCCCGCCGCCGTAGCCGATCGGTGCGCCGGTGCCGATCTCGGGTAGTTCCTGCAGGGCGTCGAGTGTCGCCTGCCATTCCGGGACGGCACGCTCGGCCAGCGAGGCGCCGTAGCGGGCGCTGACCGACGCGACCTGGTCCGGCTTGCCCGCCATCATCGCCTGCCGGAGGTCGGTGCGCGCCTGCTCGTCCTCGGCCGTGCGCGGGCGGTCGCCGTGTCCGGGTGCGTCGAGCGCGACCACGGTGTAACCCCAGGTGGTCACCGTGTCGTGGGCGCGGGCCCGGAGTGCCGGTGTCTTCTTGTGGAGGCCGCCGCCGTGCCCCATCAGCACCAGCGGCGCGCGATCGGAGCCGGATGCGGGCGAGAACAGCACGCCGGGGACCTCGCCCACGACGAAATCGCGTTCTACGACGCCGTTCGACGACGTTTCCCCGGTGAAGTGCACAGAATACATAGGTTGTTGCCTTTCGGGAGTGCTTCTGCCGAGGCGCTCCCGGCGACCCCTAGGTCGATCGCCCGGCCATGACGAAGCGTGGGAGCACCCACCTCGATACCGCGTTCATGGGTCCCACCTCCTCGCGTGATGCCACAGCCTCCGGCAGGTTACCGCGGGCACGCCGCCCCCGGCGAGCCATTTATGCCCGCGGCGTCTTCGCAGCGTGCGCCGGGGCGACCGGCCTCGATGGTGAACCGCGCCCGGTCGTGTACCGGCGAATCCGGCCTGGAGACGAAATCGACGGTCCGGTACACGGCCGTCCAGGACGCGGGGGTGACCGAACAGCGCACGTATCCCCGCTTGCGGTTGACGAACCGGAGGTGCGGATTGACCCGCAGCTGGGCCAGGTCCCCGGCGGTGTGGTCCACCCCGTCCCCCTCGGAGCTGATCGAGGTGCCCACGAACTCCGTGCCCACCGTGCGCGAGGCGGGATCGCCGAAGTCGGCCTTGATGTCGCACACGAAGCTCGCGTGCGCGTCACCGGTGATGACCACCGGATTGCGGGCGGTCGCCAGGTGATCCCGGACCTCGTCGCGCTCGGCGGGGTAGTCGTCCCAGGCGTCGTCGCTGCGGGTCTGCGCACCTGGCGCGGGGTCGAGCCGCGAGAAGAACACTTGCTGGGCAAGGACATTCCATCGCGCGCGGGAGGCGGCGAGGTCGCGCAGCAGCCACGCCTTCTGTGCGGCGCCGAGGATGGTGCGGCCGGGATCCGCGCGCCCTGGCCCGGGCACCTGGACGCTGCGGAACTGGCGCGTGTCGAGCACGTGCAGGTCGATCAGCTCGCCGAAGGCCAGCCGCCGGTGGATGGGCATCGAGGACCCGGCCGGCCGCTGGGCGGCCCGCAGCGGCAGGTGTTCGTAGTAGGCCTGGAACGCGGCCGCCCGCCGCCGCCGGAACTGATCCGGCGGCATCCCGCTCTCGGAGTGGTCGCCGGCCCAGTTGTTTTCGACCTCGTGGTCGTCGAACGTGGCCACCCACGGGAAGGCCGCGTGCGCCGCCTGCAGGTCGGGATCGGACTTGTACTGGGCGAACCGGATCCGGTAGTCGCCGAGCGTGCGGACGTCGTGCGCGGGCCGGTGCCCTCGCCCGATCCGGCCCTGCGAACCACCCTCGTAGATGTAGTCGCCGAGGAAGACCACCAGGTCGAGATCCTCGCGGGCGAGATGGTGATAGGCGTTGTAGAAGCCGTCGCGGTAGCGCTGGCAACTGGCGAACGCGAAGGAGAACCGGTCCAGCGGCCCGGCCGGGGCCGTACGGGTGCGGCCCGCGGGGCTCAGTTCGTTGCCCACGCGGAACCGGTAGAAGTAGTCCGTGCCGGGCCGCAGCCCGGACACCTCCACATGCACGGAATGGGCCGCGGCGCCCTGGGCCACCGCGACCCCGGACCGCACGACGGAACCGAAGCGCTCATCCGTGGCGACCTGCCATTCGACCGGCACCGGCCGGTCCGGCAAGCCGCCGTCCAGGGTCAGGGGATCGGGGGCGAGCCGGGTCCACAGCACCACGCCGTCCGGCAACGGATCGCCGGACGCGACCCCGAGCGAGAACATCGCACGCCGCCCGGTGGGCATGGCGACGCCGGTCAGCGCGGCGACGCCGAGCGCGGCGGCACCGCCGAGGAGCACCCGGCGGCGGGTGGATTCTGGCATGCGGCACCTCTTCGCGGATGGTACCCACCACACGGCCCGTGCCGGGGCGATCGTTCAGTCGCCCCGGATACCGTGGCGGCCTTATGATTCCGCGATGACCGGCGGTCCGGCGGTGGACACCAGACCCGCCCAGCAGCTGCCCGAACCCAGCCGCGTGCGCCCGGCGTGGCGGCGCATGTGGTCGAAGCCCGCCGCGATGCGGGCCGTGCGCGCGGGGATCGTGGTCCCGGGCCTGTTCGCGCTCGGCTACACCGTCATCGGGGATCTCCAGGTGGCGACGTTCGCGGCGTTCGGCGGGTTCGCGACGCTGGTGCTGGCCTCGTTCGGCGGCGGATGGCAGAACAAGCTGCGCGCGCACGCCGGGCTTGCGCTGACCGGCAGCGCGCTGCTCGTCATCGGCACGGCGGTGAACTCGTCGATCCTGCTGGCGTCGCTCGTGACGATCCCGGTGGCGTTCGTGGTGCTGTTCGCGGGCATCGGCGGCCCGAATGCGGCGTCGGCCGGGCCCGCCGTGCTGCTCGCGTATGTCCTGCCCGCGGCTTCGCCGGGGACGTTGGACATGGTGCCCGCGCGGCTCGAAGGCTGGTGAATGGCTTCCGTCGCGGGCACTGTCGCAGTGCTCGTGTTCTCGCCGCGGTCGCCCGGCGTCCTGGCCGGGCTCGAAGAGAGTCTCGCCGCGAGCGTCGGGTACCTGCGGCGGCTGAGCGCAGACGGAGACGGGTACGCCGAGGCTCTGCACCTGTCCTTCCACGCCAGAACAGCCGCTGTCGCCGCCCACACGGCGATGGCCGACGCGCTCGTGGCCGCGGGCCACGAGGGGCCGGGGGTCCGTCGCTGGTACGGGCAGAGCTTCGAGGACTCCGCGTTGAGCGAGCGCAGGCTCGTCGGGCCGGCGGGGGTCACGGGTATCGTCACGCGCCACGCGAGCCTGCGGTCGGTGTGGTTCCTCAACAGTGCCCGCGGCGCGCTGGCCCTCGCCGCGGCCGTCGCGGTCGCGGACCTCACGGGTGCGGAGCACGGGTTCTGGGTGGTATTGGGCACGCTCTCGGTGCTGCGCACGAACGCCGCGTCCACGGGGGCGACGGCCTTGCGGGCGCTCGTCGGCACCGTGCTGGGCTTCGTGATCGGTGCCTTGCTGCTGCTCGCGATCGGCACGGGCCCGACGGCGCTGTGGATCGCGTTGCCGGTCGCCGTGCTCGTCGCCGCCTACTCGCCGGGGGCGCTGCCGTTCACCGCCGGGCAGGCGGCGTTCACCGTCGTGATCTCGTTGCTGTTCAACATCCTCGCCCCGGCGGGGTGGCAGATCGGCGTGGTGCGGATCGAGGATGTCGCGCTGGGCTGGAGCACCTGGCGCCGCGGCTGGCCGGGCTGGCCGGACCGGCGACGGTCGTGGCGCGGCAGCGGCACCGGCCCTGGTGACGCTGACCGTCCACATCGGACCTGGCAATGGGCTGGACCATCCGGGTGAACGCGGCGGGAATACGACTTTCGGCCGATTTCCCCGCGTGAATCCCTGCAATATGTTGTGACGCGCAACATTGCGCACCTCAGGGCCGTGGCATGGTCGCGAGCCCTATTTCGTCCTGCAACGAAGGAGGACAGCGTGAGAACGCGCCTACCCAGACGTGCCCGGTTCGCCGGTGCCGTGCTCGCGGTCGCCGCCGTGACGGCGACCGCGGTGCCCGCCGCGGCGGCGGCACCGGACACCGCCGCCTACCTCAACCCGCGACTGCCGGTCGCGCAGCGGGTTTCCGACCTGCTCGGCCGGATGACCCTCGCGGAGAAGATCGGCCAGATGGCCCAGGCCGAGCGCGGCGCCATCGATTCCGAGCCGAGCCAGATCACCACGCTCGCGCTCGGTTCCGTACTGTCCGGCGGCGGCTCGACCCCGGCGGACAACACTCCGCAGGGCTGGGCCGACATGGTCGACGGCTACCAGTCCCGGGCGCTCGCCACCCGGCTGCACATTCCCCTGCTGTACGGCATCGACTCGGTGCACGGCGACAACAACCTGATCGGCGCCACGATCTTCCCGCACAACGTGGCGATGGGCGCGACCCGCGACCCCGCGCTGGTCCGTGCCGAGGAGCAGATCACCGCGACCGAGACGAGGGCGACCGGCCCGCAGTGGGTGTTCGCGCCCTGCGTGTGCGTGACCCGCGACGAGCGCTGGGGGCGCACCTACGAAAGCTTCGGCGAGGACCCGGATCTGGTGCGGCAGATGGAAACCGCGATCGACGGTTTCCAGGGCAACGGCAGCACCGATCTGGCCGGGCGGGACCACGTGCTGGCCACCGCGAAGCACTACGCCGGCGACGGCGACACCACCTACGGCACCTCGACCACCGGCACGTACACGATCGACCAGGGCGTCACGATCACCGACTGGAAGCATTTCAGCACGGTCGACCTCGCCCCGTACGTGACCGCCGTGCAGGCCCACAACGTCGGCAGCATCATGCCGTCGTTCTCCAGCGTGCAGTGGACCGACCGGCCGGGCAGCACCCCGGTGAAGATGTCGGCGAACAGAGAACTGCTGACGGACGTGCTGAAGCGGAAGATCGGCTTCGACGGGTTCCTGATCAGCGACTGGGAGGCGATCCACCAGTTGCCCGGTGACTACGCGACGCAGGTGCGGACGGCGGTCAACGCGGGCATCGACATGTTCATGGAGCCCAACAGCGCTCCGCAGTTCGAGCAGGCGCTGACCGCCGAGGTGCGGGCGGGCCGGGTGCCGATGTCCCGGATCGACGACGCGGTGAGCCGGATCCTGAAGGCGAAGTTCGAACTGGGCCTGTTCGAGCATCCCTACACCGACCGGACCAACATCGGCACGGTCGGCTCGCCGCAGCACCGCGCGGTCGCGCGCCAGGCGGTCGCGGAGTCGCAGGTGCTGTTGAAGAACTCGAACCGCGCGCTGCCGCTCAAGCCCTCGGAGAAGATCTACGTCGCCGGGGTGAACGCGAACGACATCGGCAACCAGGCCGGTGGCTGGACGGTGACCTGGCAGGGCCGGTCCGGGAACACGATCCCCGGCACGACGATCCTGCAGGGTATCCAGCAGGTCGCGAAGAACGTCACCTACAGCGCGGACGCGTCGGCGCCGACCGGCGGTGCCGACGTGGGTGTGGTGGTGATCGGCGAAACCCCGTACGCGGAGGGCGTCGGGGACGTGGGCAACGGCCACACGCTGAACATCTCGGCGGCCGACCGGGCGAACATCGACAAGGTGTGCGGTGCGATCAAGACCTGCGTCGTGTTGGACGTGGCCGGGCGCCCGCAGATCGTCACCGGCGAACTGTCCAAGATGGACGCTTTCGTGATGTCCTGGCTGCCCGGCAGCGAGGGTGCCGGGGTGGCGGACGTGCTGTTCGGCAAGAAGCCGTTCACCGGCAAGCTTTCCGTCACCTGGCCGCGGAGCGAGGACCAGGAACCGATCAACATCGGGGACCGGAACTACCACCCGCTGTTCCCGTACGGCTACGGCCTGGGCACCCACCGGTAGCCCACGCGGATCCGCTGCCCGCTCACGCCCGCGGCGCCGGGCACCGGATCACTCCCCGGCCTCCCGGCGGGCCCGGGCGCGGCGCTTGCCCTCGTGCATCGCCTGCACCCGGGCCACCGGGATGGCCCGGCCTTCCTCGATCACATCGTCGGGCAGCCGTTGCGGCCGCGGCATCAGCTCGGCCCACCGATCACGTTCGCCGAGGGCAGCGAGCGCGGAGCGCACGGTGAAATCGCCGGGCGCGACCGCGTCGAGTTCCTCCCAGGTCACCGGGAAGGACACCGGCAGCCCGGGCCGGGCGCGCGGGCTGTACACCGAGACCACGGTCGCGCCACCGGCACGGGTGGAGTCGAGGAAGACCTTGCCGCCGCGGTCTTCCCGGATGAACGCCGTGGTCGCGAGCGCCGGGTCGAGGCGCTCGGCTCGCGCCGCCAGCGCACGGGCGGCCGCCGCGGCCTCCTCGCCGTTCACCTGCCCGGCGAGCGGGACGAACACATGCACCCCTTTGGCGCCGCTCGTCTTCACCGCGCCCGAGAGTCCGGCTTCGGCCAGCGCCTGGCGGACCAGATGGGCGGCGCGCACCGCGAGCCCGAACGAGGCGTCGTGGGCGGGCGGGTCGAGATCGAGCACCAGATGTGTCGGGTGGTAGGGCGTCTCGGCTCGCGACAGCGCCGGGTGGTATTCGATGGCCCGCTGGTTCGCGAACCACAGCAGGGTGGGCCGGTCGTCACACAGGGCGTAGGTGACCTTCCGCCGCGAGCTTTCGGCCCAGACCGTCGTGCGCGGGACCCATGCCGGGGTGTACTTCGGGAGGTTCTTCTGCATGAACGCGTCCTGCCCGCGCAGGACCCGGATCACCGACAGCGGGCGGCCGTGCAGATGCGGGATCATCCGGGCCGAGACGGCGTCGAGGTAGTCCACGAGGTCGCGTTTGCGCACCCCGGCGCCGTCGAACAACGCCTGGTCGAGGTGGGTCAGCGAGACGCCTTCGCGCACCTCGTCACCGCTCATCGGCCCAGCTAACCACGTCCGCTGCCCCGGCGGGCCGTCCGCCGTAGGTTGGAGGTATGACGGAGACAGGTCCGCAGGACGAGGCGAAGACGCTGCACAAGGCGGCGGAGGAGCTGCGCCGCAGGATCGGCGCCGACGGCCCGGTCGAGGTGAACGTCGAGTACGTGCTGTTCGCCGTGGCCCGGTTACTCGAGGAGCTCGGCCGGTCCCTCCGCACGGGCCGCCCGCTCGAACGCCATGCGACGGACGCCGCGCTGGAGATCGCGCACCACGTCCTGCACCGGGATCAGACCGGGCACCCGTTACCACGTTCGGACTGACCGCACGGCCTGAAGAGGCGCTATCGTGGGTCATGCGCTTCCGGTGGCGCGGATTTCCCGACCGCCGTGACGGCCCGGGCACCGTCCAGCTCGATCCGGCCGCCGCGCGGCTCATGCGGCTCGTGACCTTGCTCGAGCTGGTCGACCGGGCGGTGGTGCTGCAGCGTGAGGCGGACGAGGTGATCGTCGCCTGCGGCCTGCCGGGGGAGACGCCCGGCTCGGTGGCGCGCCGCGGGCGGCAGGTCGCCGCGGAGTACGCCCGCATCCAAGGCTGGGTGCAGGACCTGTGCGAGGGCGACGAGCCCGGTTCGCTCCCGCGCCGGATCGCCGAACTGCTTTGCTACCACACGGAAATGCTGGATCTGAGCCTCAAGCTGGCTTTCCCGCGCTACCGTTCGTCGAAGCTCGAGCGCCGCCGCCGGACGCTGACCGGGCTCGGCGAACCGGCGCGGATACTGCGCGAAAGCCAGGCGGCGCTGCGGTGGTGGATCGAGGAGCTCGACGTCAGGCCGTGACCGTCATTCCGCGCGGCGGCCGGGAAATACGGTTGCCCCGGCCGGGGGTGGTCCGCGAACCTGGGTGCCATGGTCCTTTTGCGACGAATCCGATCGCGGCGGTTCCCCGGGGCGTGCTGACCCACCCCTGACATGGCCGCCCCCGGAAGCTCCGGACAGGGCGGCTTTTTCTTGCTCATTTTGTCCTGAGTAGACAGGCCAGGCCCGCTCGGGGGAGGCGGGCGCGCGGGCCCGTACGCTACCGCGGGCCGCCCGGTGCCGGGCTGGAGGAGTTGCACCTCGCCCGGCACCGGTGACTCGTTCTACGCTGGCCGGCGTGAGTGCGAGCACCTGGGAATGGGATCCGTCGCTCTACGCCGGCAGCGCCGCCTATTACGCGCGGGGGCGCTCGCCCTATCCGAAGATCCTCGCCGAGGCGCTGGCGACCGAACTCCGGCTCGACGGGTCCGGGCGGCTGCTCGACGTCGGGTGCGGCCCGGGTTCGCTGACCCTGCCGCTGGCCGGGATGCTCGAGGAGGCCATCGGCGTGGACGCCGATGCTGACATGCTCGGCTCGCCGCGCGGGCGGGTATCCGCAACGCCCGCTGGGTGCACCTGCGCGCCGAGGACCTCCCGGCCGGGCTCGGCACGTTCAGGCTGGTCACCTTCGCGCAGTCGTTTCACTGGATGGATCGCGCCAAGGTCGCCCATGTGGTCCACGGCATGCTGGCGGCCGGGGGAGTGTGCGCGCATGTGCACGCCACGACGCATCAGGGCATCGACAGCGACGCCGGACTGCCGCATCCTCGCCCGCCGCACTCGTCGATCGCGGACCTGGTGCGCGCATACCTCGGCCCGGAGCGGCGCGCGGGCCGGAGCCGCCTCCCGCAGGGCACGCCTTCGGGCGAGGACGAGATCTACCGGGCCGCGGGATTCACCGGACCGCGGCGGATCGAGATACCGGGCCAGGTCGTCACCCGCCTGACCGACGACGTGGTCGCCGCGGTCTTCTCCCAGTCCAGCTCTACGCCGCACCTGTTCGGCGACGAGCGAGCCGCGTTCGAGACAGACCTGCGGCTGCTCGTGCACGACACCAGTCCGGACGGCGTCTTCAGCGAACAGCTGCGGGAGATCGCCATCGACCTCTGGGCCTGACCACGACACTTAGCCCTTGCGCTAAGTGTTGTCCTGGAGTGATACTTAGCCGCGTGGCTCAGTATTCTGCGGTGCTCGACGGTGTGTTCGGTGCGCTTGCCGATCCGACGAGGCGCACGGTCCTGCGGCGGCTCGGGCACGGGCCGGCGAGCGTCGGCGACCTTGCCAGGGAAGCCCCTATGACGTTGCCCTCGTTCATGAAGCACCTGCGGATGCTCGAGTCGAACGGCTTGATTCGCACGGCGAAGTCCGGTCGGGTGCGCGTCTGCGAGCTCAACCGGGAAGGGCTCGGGCTCGTCGAGGACTGGCTTGCGGAGCAGCGAAGTGTCTGGGCGGACCGCACTGATCGCCTGGAGCGGTTCGTCACCACCACTCTCGAGGAGGAGAAGCAGTGAACCCCGAACTCGATCTCGGCATCGACCAGATCATTCGCGCGCCCCGCAAGCACGTGTGGGACGCGTGGACCGATCCGGTCAACCTCGCACAGTGGTGGGTGCCTGCCCCGGCCCGCTGCCGTGTCGAGCGCCTCGACGTCCGGCCCGGAGGCGCGTTCGTCACGCTGATGAGCGAAGACGGCGACCGATTCGTCCCGCATCTGGACGCATGTTTCCTCGTGGTGGAGGAATGCGAGCGGATCGTTTTCACCAACGCGATCGACAGCGGATGGCGTCCCGCGAGCCCAGAGCCGATCTCGATGACCGCCGAGGTCGTTCTGCACGATCACCCGGACGGCACCGACTACCGGATCACCGTGCGCCACGGCGACCCCGCCGCCCGCGCTCGGCACGCCGAGTTGGGCTTCGCCGAGGGCTGGGGCACCGTCGCTGCCCAACTGGCCCGGCTGGTCGAGAACCCCACCGGACGATGAAGGTCGCGGTCACGGAATTCGGTGTGAGCCAGGGGTCAGCCTCGTCCGCCGCGGCGACCGGCCTGCGTGCGTCGCCTCGGTGGAGGCGTCAGAGCAGGCAGAACTCGTTGCCCTCCGGATCGGCCATGAGCAGGTGGTCGGGCCGGCCGGCGAGGTCGTGCACGCGCAAGACCGTCGCCCCGGCGGCGGTCAGCCGCCCGGCCGCGGCTTCGACGCGCGGCCACCGGACATCCCACGGCACCTCACGCCCGCCGCCCGCGTGCACATCGAGGTGCACGCGGTTCTTGGCGACCTTGCCTTCCGGCACACGCTGGAACGACAGCGCCGGGCCGGCACCGTCCGGATCGGACAGGTAGGCGCCGTCCTCCCATTCGTCCTCTGGGACGCCGTGCGCGGTGAACCACTCCTCCCAGCTGCCGAACCCGGTGGGCGGCGGCTTCCGGACGTAACCCAGGGCCAGCGCCCAGAAGCTCGCGAGCCTCGCCGGTTCGGCGCAGTCGACCGTCACACTCCATCGTGTCGACACGGACGCCTCCTTACGCGGCTTTCCCCTCGTTTTCCGGGAAATGGCACGCTACCTGATGCCCCGGCTCCGCCGGTACCAGTGGCGGCTCCTGGGTACGGCAGATCTCCTGCGCCTTCCAGCATCGCGTGCTGAACCGGCAGCCCGGTGGCGGCGACAGCGGGCTCGGCGTCTCCCCGGACAAGCGGATGCGGGCCCGCTTCCCCCGGCGTTGCGGATCGGGCACGGGAACCGCCGACAGCAAGGCCACCGTGTACGGATGATGAGGCGTCGAGTACAGGCTGTCCGCCTCCGCGATTTCCACGATCTTGCCCAGGTACATCACCGCGACCCGGTCCGACACGTGCCGGACCACCGACAGGTCGTGCGCGATCATCACGTAGGTCAGGTCCAGTTCGTCCTGCAGATCCTCCAGCAGGTTGATCACCTGCGCCTGGATCGACACGTCGAGCGCGGACACCGGCTCGTCCGCGACGATCAGCTTCGGGCGCAGCGCGAGCGTCCGGGCGATCCCGATCCGCTGCCGCTGCCCGCCGGAGAACTCGTGCGGGTACCGGTTGTAGTGCTCCGGGCTCAGCCCCACCAGCTCCAGCAGGTCCTGCACCGCCCGCTTCACACCGTGCTCGGTGGGCATACGCTGCAGCGTGAACGCCGCGCCGATGATCGCGCCCACGGTATGCCGCGGGTTGAGCGAGGAGTACGGGTCCTGGAACACCATCTGCACGTCGCGCCGCAACGGCCGCATCCGCGCCGCCGACAGGTGGGTGATGTCGCGGCCCTCGAACAGGATCCGGCCGCCGCTGGGCTCCAGCAGCCGGGTCAGCAGCCGCCCCGTCGTGGTCTTGCCGCAGCCGGACTCACCGACCAGCGACAGCGTTTCCCCCTTGCTGACGGTGAACTCCAGCCCGTCAACCGCCTTCACGGACCCGACCGCACGCTGCAGCAGCCCGCGCCGGACCGGGAAATGCTTCTGCAGCCCGGAAACCTCGAGCATGGTCTCCGTCCGCCGCGCGGACGGCGCGGTCACCGGTTCGGTTTCGGTCATCTCGGAACTCGCAGTCTCACGTCGTTCGGTCACAGGTTCGGCCTGACCTCGGTCTCCCACAGCTCGCGCCGGACCTCGGCGGGCAGGTGGCAGGCGAGCCGGTGGCCGGACCCGGTCAGCTCCGGCACGACCGACTGGCTCGCGCCACCGGTCCGGTCGGCATAGGCGCACCGAGGGTGGAACGGGCAGCCGGGCGGCTGGTTGATCAGGCTCGGCGGGGTGCCGGGGATCGGCCGCAGCCGGTCGGAACGCACGCGGTCGAGCCGGGGCATCGACCCGAGCAGCCCCCACGTGTAGGGGTGCTGCGGCTGCTCGAACAGGTCGGTCGCGGGACCGTATTCCGCGACGCGCCCGGCGTACATGACGAGGATGTCGTCCGCGAGTTCCGCGACCACCCCGAGATCGTGCGTGATGATCACGACCGCCGAGTGGAACTCCTCCTGCAGATCCCGGATCAGGTCGAGGATCTGCGCCTGCACCGTGACGTCGAGCGCCGTGGTCGGCTCGTCCGCGATCAGCAACTCCGGATCGCACGAGAGCGCCATCGCGATCATCGCCCGCTGCCGCATCCCGCCGGAGAACTGGTGCGGGTAATCGTCCACACGCGACTGCGGCTGGGGGATGCCCACCCGGGCGAGCAGGTCGATCGCGTGCTTGCGGGCGACCTGCTTGGTGACCTTGTTGTGCAGCCGGTAGGCCTCCACGATCTGCTGGCCGATCGTGTAGTACGGGTGCAGCGAGGACAGCGGGTCCTGGAAGATCATCGCCATCCGCTTGCCGCGCAGCCGCCGCACCTCCTCCGCGCTCGCCCCGACCAGCTCCTGCCCGGCGAGCCGGATCTCGCCCGAGATCCGCGCGCCCTTGTGCAGCCCCATGATCGCGAGGCTGGTCACGCTCTTACCGGACCCCGACTCGCCGACGATGCCGAGCGTCCGGCCGCGCTCGAGGGAGAACGACAGCCCGTCCACGGACTTCACCAGGCCGTCCGCGGTCGGGAAGTGCACCCGCAGGTCCGTCAGTTCCAGGAAAGGCTCACTCATGAATACCGCACCCTCGGATCGACGACGGCGTAACCGATGTCCACGACCAGGTTGGCCACGACGATGAAGAACCCGGCCAGCAGCGTCACGCCCATGATCTCCGGCAGGTCGTTGTTCTGGATGGCCAGGATCGCGAAATGCCCGAGCCCCGGCAGGGAGAACGCGAACTCGGTCAGCACCGCGCCGCCGAGCAGCAGCCCGAGGTCGAGACCGAAGATCGTCAGGATCGGGGTCAGCGTCGCGCGCAGCCCGTGCTTGACGACGACCGTGCGTTCCGGCAGGCCCTTCGCCCGCGCGGTGCGGATGAAGTCCTCGCCGAGGGTTTCGAGCATGCCGGCGCGGGTCAGCCGGGCATAAAGCGCCGCGTAGAGGAACGCGAGCGTGACCCACGGCAGCACGAGGGCCCAGAACCAGCGGCCGGGGTTCTGCGCGAGCGGGATGTACGTGCCCGCGTCGGGGAAGATCGGGATGGCGTCGCGGAACAGCGCGAGGCAGATCAGGGCGGTGAAGAACACCGGCAGCGAGACCCCGGCGAGCGCGGTGGTCATCGCGGCCCGGTCGAACCAGGAACCCTTGCGCACCGCGGAAAGCACGCCGATCCCGACACCGGTGACCAGCCAGATGACCGCGGCGCCGAGCGCGAGCGACACCGTCACCGGCAGCACGTCGAGCATCTGCGGCCAGACGGGAAGCTGGGTCTTGAAGGAGTAGCCGAAACACGGTGCGGAGCAGTGCACGATCTGGGTGCCGGTGTCGTAGTTCTCACCGGCGACGATGCCCTTGACGAAATGCCAGTACTGCTCGTACAGCGGCTGGTTGAGGCCGAGCCGCGCCTCGATCTGGTGCAGCGCGTCGATACTCGGGCTCTTGCCGACGAAGTTCGCGGCCAGCTGGTCGGTGGTCTGCCCGGCGAGCCGCGGTACGACGAAGAAGATGCCGAAGGTCACGATGCTCACGACGATCAGCAGCACCACGGCCGAGAGCACCCGGCGGATGATGAACGTGATCACACTCGACGGCGGCGGTGGGCCGACGGGATCGCCGCCGGCCCACCGGTGCCTTCACCTGCCTTTCGGGCATTCATGAGGAGGCGATCCCGGAGTCAGGGGCCGCCTCAGGTTCCGCCGCCTGCACCGCCACGCAAGCCCCTTCACCTGCACCTACTTCTTGCCGATTTGGGAGTAGTCGTACATGCCGTAGGCCTCGGTGACGAACACGTTCGTCAGGTTCGGTCCCCGGTACAGCAGCGACTTCGCGTACAGCTCGGGCAGGATGACCGCCTGGCCCATCATGATCTTGTCGATCTGCCCGTAGATCGCGTTGCGGGTGTTGGCGTCGGTGCTCGCGGCCGCCTGGTCGAGCAGGTGGTTGACCTGCGGGTCGTTGAGCATCTCGATGTTCGAGTTGCCCGCCGAGTGGATCGCGCGGCCGTCGGCGATCTGCGACAGGAAGCCGAAGCCCTCGGGCCAGTCCGCCTGCCAGCCGTAGGTGGCCATCCCGATGTTGTGGTCCTTCATGAACTGCGGCGAACCGGCGTCGGTGCTGGTGTAGGTCCCGGTCGGGTACTGCAGGATGTCGGTTTTGATGCCGATCTTCTGCAGCGACTGCTGCAGCGCCTGCGCGACCTGGACCTCCTTCGGCCGGTCACCGCGCGCGGCGATGTTGAACGAGAACCCGTTCGGCTTGCCGCATTTGGCCAGCTCGTCCTTCGCCTTCGCGATGTCGCCGGCGGGCTGCGTGGTGGCCTCGTAGTCGTCGAACTTCTGGTAGCCGACCACGCTCGGCGGCAGCACCGTGCTCGCGATGTCCCCGCCGGCTTCCGCGCCGCCGTAGGCGTTCTGGAACAGCGTCTTGTTCGCCGCGTACTCGATCGCCTTGCGGCAGTCGACGTTGTCGATCACCTGGGTGTCGATCGGGAGGTACCACAGGAAGCCCGACGGGGCGGCGTCCGCGTTCTTCTTCGAGGCCGGGTTGTTCAGCACCTTCGCGCGCCCCGCGGTCTGCAGGCCCGTGCCGTAGGCGTCGACGTCCATCGAGCCGTTGAGGAGACGGTTGTCCAGGTCGTCACCGGAGATGTTGTAGGTGAAGTTGATCTGGTCGGCGTACTGCTTGACCGTGGGGCTGTCCGCCTGCTTCCAGTTCGGGTTCTTCACCAGCGTCACGCCGGTGTTCGGGTTGAACGAGCCCGCCTTGATCATGTACGGGCCCGAGGACACCGGATCGGACTGGTAGTTGACCCCGGTGTCCTTGCTCTGGGGCACCGGGGCGGTCTGCGGGTTGGCCACCAGGTAGTCGAAGTCCGCGAACGGCTGGTTCAGGTGGAACACGATCGTCGTGTCGTCCGGGGTCTCGATGGAGGACAGCCCACCGGGCGACTTGTCCTTGTACGGGCCCTGGTAGTGCGCCGGGTCGGCGAGGTACTGCTGGAAGTAGCTCGGCCCGTTGGGCAGCACGTCTTTGGCGTAGTTGCTGCGCTCGACGGCGTACTTGATCTGCGCGGTCGTGATCGGCTCGCCGTCGGAGAGCTTCATGCCGGGCTTGATGTGATAGGTCCAGGTCAGGCCGTTGTCACTGACCTGGCCGAGCCCGGTCGCCAGATCCGGCACCAGCTTCAGGCCCGCCGCGCCCGGCTGCGGGTTGTAGGTCAGCAGCGGGCTCGCGTACAGGCGCGAGAAGTTCCACATGAAGGCGTAGTAGGTGTTGCCGGGGTCGAGCGAGTCCGGCGCGTTCGTCATCCCGTAGGTGAGAGTGCCGCCGGTCGCGTTCGAGGCGTTCACGACCGAGGTGTTGCCGGCGTTGTACGCCGCGCTCCCGCCGCCGCTGCTGGTCCCGCCACCACAGGCCGAGACCAGCCCGAGCCCGCTCATGGCCAGTGCCATGCCGATCAGTTTTCGCCGTTTCATGCGAGTGCCACGCTCCTCGTACTTTCTGGTGGAAAAGGGGGAAACCGGGGGCCTAACGCGCACGCGGGTCGAGCGCGTCGCGCAGGCCGTCGCCGAGCAGGTTGAAGGCCATCACCGTGAGGAAGATGGCCAGGCCCGGGACCAGCACGTACTCCGGATCGGCCGAGTACGAGCCGTTGCTGACGGCGTCCGAGAGCATCCCGCCCCAGCTCGGCGTGGGCGGGTGCAGACCGACCCCGAGGAAGGACAGTGCCGCCTCGAACAGGATGTTCGTCGGGATCAGCAGCGTGGTGTAGACCAGGATCGGGGCGAGCAGGTTGGGCAGCAGCTCACGGCGCAGGATGTAACCGCTGCGGGCGCCGAGGCTGCGGGCCGCGTCGATGAACTCGCGTTCGCGCAGAGAGAGCGTCTGACCGCGCACGATGCGGCCGATGTAGGGCCAGTTGAAGAATCCGATCACGAAGATCAGCACGGCCACGTGCAGGGTGTTGCCGGACAGGCCGAACGCGGACTGCTGGACCACGCCCGAGAGCGCGATCGCGAACAGCAGCAGGGGAAACGCGAGGAACACGTTCATCAGCCAGCTGATCACCGTGTCGACCCAGCCGCCGGCGAACCCCGCGACGAGGCCCATGACGACGCCGATGACGACCGAAAGCAAGGTCGAGCCGGCGGCGATGAGCAGCGAGAACTGCGAGCCGACGAGGATGCGGGAAAGCAGGTCACGCCCGTTGGAGGGGTCGACGCCGAGCGGATGCGCCCAGCTGATCCCGCCGAACGTGCCGACCGGGCGGCCGTAGGTGGCGTCGATGAGACCGGGGTGATAAGTGTCGGGCTGCAATACCCCGACGGCATTGAGAATGAGCGAGGCGAGCGCGGCGAGAATCAGCAGCGCGATCACCACACCGCCGACTATTGCCCATTTGTCCTTTTTCAGGCGAAGCCAGGCGATCTGGCTCAACGAGCGGCCTTCGATCGCTTTGCCCATTCCGGAAATCACGGATTCGGGCTGCGCCTCGGTGGACGACACGTCCAGCGGAGCTGCCATCCGCCTTGACCCCTTTCACCTTTACCGCTCGGAAATTCTGGGTGACAGGCCCATGAATCCCGGACAGCCTCTGTTGTCAAAGCGAGTTAGGCCAGACGTGACCCGCCTTCGAAGCGGAATTGTGACCGAGCGATCGGACGAATGGACCGGATTGCGTGACCGATCGCGCAAAACTGCTGGAGCAGAACGGAACAAAGAGGACCAAACCACTTGTTATCGCACTTTGTCGGCCATGTTTCCTGATTTTTCGGACCGGGTGCGAAAACGGAAAAGGCGACTTTCGGCGGTTGCGCCGTGGTGCGAAGTGGATTAGGCGCCGTGGCGGCCGGGACCGTCCGGGAGGCCGGTGACCGGTAGGCTCCGGTGGTGACAACGGCAGCTCCCGTCATCGTTACCTGCGCGATCCTGGCGGCCGCGCTGGGCGTGGTGCTGGCCGGCCCGGCTCCAGGCCCGGCGGCTCCGGGAGGAGTCCGGGCACGCAGAGCAGGTGTTCGCGCGAGTTCGGCATGATCCGGGCGAGGAGGGCATCCGGCTCTCCGCCCGGCGCGGGACGCGGACGAACGCGAACCCGCCGCTCACGCCGGACGGCGAGATGACCGCGATCTCGCGAACCGCGCTCCAGGAAGCCGAGATCTACCTCGAGCACCACCGGATCGCGCTCAAACACCACTCGGCGTACCAGCAGGCCTCGCTGTGGTCGGGCCTGCTGGGGTTCTCGGTGGTGCTCGTCGGCGGGGCACTCACCTACTTCGCCGGACTCGACGTCGGCGTGGTGACGGCGGTGGCCGGTGCCATCCCGGCCGCCGCCGGACGGCTGCTGTTCCGCCAGGCCAACATCGTCCGCGACCGGGCGGCGGAGAACCTGCGCGGGCTGGAGGGCAGCGTGCGGCGGTTCAGCGCGCTGCAGGGTGCGCTGGCGGCGACCGCCGAGATCGGTGACCGGCAGGCCCGCAACCGGATGTACGAGGTGATCAGCATGCACCTGCTGTTCCCCGGCGACGAACTGGAGACGCTGCGGAACCCGGTGGCGAAGGCGGCCGGGAACGGCAAGGACGGCGAGAGCTGACGTTACCAATCCGACGGAAAGTAGGCGGACACGGTTCGCAGCCGACCCGCTCGTAGAAACCCGTTTCCGCCATGGCTGCCGCCGGATTGGCAACGAACGGCTCAGTACCTTCCCCGCACGGCCCGCAGATGTGCCTCGGCGAGACCGCGGTTCTTCGCGTCGATGGCGCGGTGGTCGCGTGGGTGCTGACCGAAACGCTGCGCGCCTGGGACGAGCACGACCTGCCGCGGGTGCTCGCCGAAGCGGCCGACGCCCCGCCGCTGGCAGCCGTGAGCGACATCGACGCGCCGGTGTTCCTCGCCCCCGGCGACGTGCCCGCGCGGATCAGGCAGGCCTGCGAAGCGACCGGGCAACGGCCACCGGAGAACCGGGCGGAGATCGTGCGGTGCATTGTGGACAGTCTGACGCTGGCCTACCGGCGTACCGTACGGCAAGCCGCGCGGCTGGCGGGCCGGTCGGTGGACGTCGTGCACGTGGTCGGTGGCGGGGCCCGGAACGAGTTGCTGTGCCAGCTGACCGCCGACGCCTGTGAGGCGCCGGTGCTCGCCGGGCCGGTCGAGGCAGCCGCGCTCGGCAACGTGCTCGTCCAGGCGCGGGCGCTGGGCGCCAGCCTGCCGGACCTGGCCGCGATGCGGGCCCTGATCCGGCGCACACACCGCCCGCGAAGGTACGTCCCCACGGGCGGCGACTGGGCCGCCGCGGAGGCCCGTTTGCGCAGCACGAACGAGGTGGCGTGAAGGCGCCGACCTGGTCGAGGACCGGGTGATCGGCTACCGTGCTCCGCTCGACGCCGTGGTCATCACCGCCGCGCTCGGCATCGCCACCACCGGCACGATCGTGCTGGACCACGGGCCCGGCCAGGGCCGCCGCGCGCTGAGCCTGGTGCCGGACGTGCACGTCCGTGTGGTGCGCGAGCACCAGATCGTCGCCGGAGTCCCCGCAGGCGATCGCGGGGCTCGACCCGGAGTCAGCGCGTGTGCGGCCGCCGTCCCGGCTCCTGGTGCGGGACCTGCTGGTCCGCCGGGACGGTGGGGGCCGGCAGCGTGGCCGCTTCCTCCTTCTGCAGGTCGTACAGCGCGACCGGATCGGGCAGCCGGGGGAATGACACGTCGTGATCGTCCAGGCGCAGCGCCGAGGTCAGGTCGCCGACCGCGCGGCGCCGCCAATCGCTGATGTTCGGCTCGCGGACCCCGAACCGCCGCTCCAGGAAACGCAGCGTGGAGGTGTGGTCGAACGTGTCGCTGCACACCCAGCCACCGCGGCTCCACGGTGAGATCACCAGCGCGGGCACCCGGAAGCCGGGGCCGACCGGACCGGCGATGCCCGATGCCCCGCCGGGCAGCGGCGAGACGGTGACCCATTCTCCCGGGGTTCCCTCGGGCGCGGTGGGCGGTGGCACGTGGTCGAAACGGCCGTCGTTCTCGTCGTAGTTGATGATGAAAACGGTCTTGGCCCACACGTCGGGGCGTGAGCCGAGCGCGTCGAGGATGGTGTAGATGTATTCGGCGCCGGCCGCGGACAGGTTGCCCGGCCCTTCCGCCGCCTCGGGCAGGCCGTAGACCGACGGGAGCCACTGCGCGTCCAGCCAGGTGACCGACGGGAGTTCGTCCTTGCGGATGAGGTCGGCCACCATCGACGGCGAGTAGGGCACCATCGCGTTCTCATACAGCGCGTCACCGGGCTTCGCATCCTGGAAGGCCTCGAACCAGCCCAGATCGGTGCCGTACGGGTTGGCCGTGAGGTAACGCCAGCTGACGCCGGCCGCCTGCAGCCGTTCCGGGTAGGTGGTCCACCGGAACCCGGTGGGCGAGTTGTCCACGACCGGGCCCCCGAGCTTGCCATCGGGGTCGATGGTGCCGCTGATCGCCATCACCCGGTTCGGATGCGTCGGTCCGAACACCGAGCAGAAGTAGTTGTCACAGATGGTGAAGGCGTCGGCCAGCGCGTAGTGGAAGGGCAGGTCGTCGCGAGTGTAGTAGCCCATCGTGAAGGGGCCCTTGACGCTACCGTCCGCCGCGCGGTGCGTGGGCACCCAGTTGTCCATGCGGCCGTCGTTCCACGCCAGGTGCTGCGACTGCCACGAGTGGCTCGTGCCATAGGCGATCGCGGCGCTGGTGGTCGTGGTGTCGTTGTGGAACGGCAGCAGGTAGCCGTCCGGGTTCTCCGGGTCGGGCTGGTAGAACACCGAACGCCCGGTGGGCAGGGTGATCGCGGACGGGTCGTCGAACCCCCGCACGCCCTTGAGCGAACCGAAGTAGTGGTCGAACGAGCGGTTCTCCTGCATCAAGATCATGACGTGCTCGATCTGGTCCAGGGAACGCAGCCGCTGTTCCGGTGCCGCGAACGCCGTGCGCATGGACCCGGGCAGCAGGGACAGGGCCGCCGCGCCCGCGGTACCGCCGAGCATTCTCCGCCGGGTGACGCCCTCGAACTGGTCTTCGTGCATGCCGAACTCCTCACCGTGTCAAGGGAATCGTGGCGACCACCGATGGACGGGGGGTGAAGATCGCCGGCAAACGCAATGAACAACACCGCTACAGGTCGATCCGGTGCGGAGATTTCGGCGGGTTAGTCTGGTTTTCCTTGCTGCGAACCGGTTTCCGGTCCTGCCCGAGATAGGCGGAGGCCCCTGCCTCCGCGGGGAGACAGGGGCCGGTGACCGGGTGGCCAGGACGTCAGCCGTCGCTGCCGTTGGGCCCGGTGGGGTTGGCCGGCGGCACGAACGGCACACCGTTGCTGAGGGGCAGCGGCATCGGGCTGTTCGCACCCTTGACGCTTTCCCAGGTCGCCTGGTTGAACTCGTACTCGTTGATGCGGTCGGCCTGCGACAGGTCCTGTTGCGCCGACTGCGCCGCCATCGGGGAATTGGCGGTGTTGACGGCCGTCAGGTCGGTGGTGGGCTTGACGGCGGTGTAGGGGGTGAAGTCGGGCTTGTTGGTGAAGGCGCCGACCATGGGCGTGGCGAACGCGTCGAACTGGGTGAGCGGCTTGATCCCGAGGATCAGCTCCATCGTCCGCAGCATGGACGCGGTGTTGTAGAAGGTCGAGTCGACCTTGCCGGTGCGGGTGTAGGGGCTGATCACCTCGGATGTCGTGCGGTGGGCGTCGACGTGGTCCGGACCGGCCTGCGCGTCGTCCTCGGTGACGAAGATGGCCGTGTCCTTCCAATACGGCGAGTGCGAGACCGCGTCGACGAGCTGCCCCGTCGCCCAGTCGTTGTCACCGACGTAGGCCTTCGGGGTCGGCTTGCCCGGCGCGGTCGAGGACGTGTGATCGTTGGGCAGCCGCACGAATTCCATCGTCGGCAGGTTGTGGTTGGTGACGTAGCCGCCGAACTCCTTCTGCCATTCGTCGATCCGGGGGCTGCCACACGAGGCCGAAAGCGGTTTGAAGCTGTTGGCCGAGTCCGGGCAGTTGAGGTCGAACCCGCGGTAGGCGTGGTCGGTGTTCGCGTTCAGGCGGGGATCACTGGCGATCTCCTGGTTGGTGCTGTTCGGGCTGACGTAGTAGCCGTAGTTGCGGAAGGACACATGGGCGTCGGCCAGCCGGTCCCAGATGTAGGCGTCAGCGGGGTCGCGGTTCGGCGCGATAGCCGGGTCGCCGTTCTCCGACGGGTAGGGGTGGTTGCGGCCGGAGTAGTTGGCCACCCAGGTCTGTTCGGTGTAGGGGTTGGAATTGGAGGCCACCGCCCAGTTCCAGCCCTGCGCCGAGACCTCGGCGTTGGCGTAGAAGTTGTCGAGGTCGGCGTACTGGCGCTCGAGTGCCCGCAGGTTCGGTGCCGTTCCGTCACCGAACAGGTTCAGCGACGGGTCCCCGTTGCCCTTGCCCAGGCTGCCGAACTCCTGGTCGTAGGTGCGGTTCTCCTTGACCACGTAGATCACGTGCTTGATCGGCGTGGGGTCACCGGCGTGGCGCGGGATGATGGCCGTGCCCGGGCCACCCGTGCCGCGCACGCCGGCACCCTGCGCGAAGCCGTCGTTGTCGTTGACCTGACGGGTGTAGTTCGCCAGCGTCCCCGCATCGGGAACGTCGATAGTGGACAGTGAACCCTTGATCATCGAGCCGACGTACTGCGCGTTGAAGCCTTCTGGGTCGGTCTTGCGGCGCTGGTCGTCGGTGTAGGGGTTGGGCCCGTTGGGGTTCGGTCCCGCCCCCAGTCCCTTCGCGTTGACCATCCGCAGCCGCTTCCCGACGACCTGCACGCTCGTGGGGTACCACGCCGTGGGGATCAGCCCACGGACCTCCGCGCGGTCGAGGTCGACCACCGCGATGTCGTTGTCACCGGAGTTGGCCACGTACAGGGTGTGCTGGCCGGGCGACAGCGCGAGGCCGTCGGGGTTGGCGCCCACCGGCGCGTTCTGGTACGGGGCAAGGGAAATCGTCTGCGACACCCGGTTTGCCACGGTGTCGAGCACGCTCACCTGATCGCTGTCGCCGTCGGCGACGTAAAGCCGCTTGCCGTCGGCGCTCGGCACGGCGTTGTTCGGGTGCGTGCCGACGCCGATCGTGGTCCGCACGACCGGGGCCGCGCCGGCGATGTCGAGCACGCTCACCGTGTTCGCGCCCTGGTTGGTGACGTACGCGGTGCCGCCGTCCTTGCTCAACACGACGCCGTAGGGGGCGTGGCCGACCCCGGTGGTGCTGGTGGCGCCGGTCGCAAGATCGACGACGGTGGCCGCGTCGGCGAGCTGGTCGGCGACCACCAGGCGCTTGCCGTCGGGCGTGACCGCCAGTCCCGCCGGGTACATGTTCACACTGGCCCCGCTGGGATTCTTCGTGGGCAGCGCGATCGTCGCGGTCTCGGTCAGGTGCTGGCCCGAAACGGAGTACGTGCGGATCACGTTGTTGCCGCCGCCCGAGACGTAGGCCCGCTGCCCGTCCGGGCTGAAGGTGACGCCCGCGAAGATGGCCTGCGGCGCCTTGTAGGTAATGGTCTGGATGACTTTGCCGGATGCCGTGTCGATCATCTGCAGGGACTGGTCGCCGTCGCCGGCGTTGACCACGAGCATCGACTTTCCGTCTGGAGACGCCGCGCTGCTCAACGGCAGGTCACCGAGCGTGGTCTGCTGCCCGGGTGGCGTCACCCGGAACCCGACCGGGGTCACCGCCGTGCCGTCGCCCGCTGGTCCGGCGTGTACCGCCTGGGTGGCCGCGACGGCCACCGCCGTGCCGACCGCGACGGTGCCGAGGGCGATCGCCGCCGTAGTCCTCGCTCTCGGTGGACGCCGTCCTGACTGGGTCTTGCGGATGAACCGCATCCCGTCCTCCCTTGCTCCGGATGCCACTCGCCCCGCTGCTGTCTGGAGCGATTGAACGTGCAAACCGTAGGCACCGGATCCTGACGCCGGTCACTCCGGCGAGTGAACGCTCGGCAACCGCTGGCCGTCGAAGGAGTCAAAAACGGAAAAACAAGCAGCGATCGGAGTCTTCGCCACTTCGGCACCGATGCGACGTTACGGGTGAAATACCAGTGCCTGGCTTGAGTTTGGCCGTCAGGTTGGTGGCAGTCGGCTGGTGGGTGGGTGTCCGCCGAGTGCACTGTGGCGGCGTTGAGTGGACCTGCCGGTAGACCCACCGCCAGATCAACTACGGGACACCTACTGGTCGAACGTCGCCCCGGCGAGGATACGGTCGATCTGCTGGTCCAGCGCCGGTGTGCTGGCGTATTCCAGCACGAGGATCTTGCTCACCGGCAGCCACCACATCCGGATCTCGCTGTCCTGGGCGGGGTCCGTACACGTGACGTGCCAGCGCGCGTAGTCTGCGGTCTTCGGCCCGATCGGGGCGAATCCCCGTTGCACGACCGTGCTGCCGGTTGCGGCCGGACCGGCGCCGGGCGGGGTGGACGGGGTGACGCACCGCGGCGCACCGCTTCCCGTGTACCAGCCGTAGGGGCGGCTCGCGCTCGGGGCGTCGAACTGCGGGTCGCCCGAGGCCGCGCGCAGGTCGAGCATCCGCGCGGCGCACGTCACCGAGTGCGCGGTCAGGCAACCGTCGAGCGAGTCGCCGGACGAGGTTTTCGTGTAGTGCATGCCCTCGGGCAGCGTGACGTGCATGGTCGCGACCGTGATCGCCGCGCCACCGGTCGTCGAACTCGCGGGGGCCGTGGACCCGCGAGCGCGCCCCGGGACCGACTCCGTGCAGCCGGCGACCGCCAGCGTGACCGCCGCGGCCAGCACCGCGAACCAGAAGACCTTGCTCCGCACCGGAAAGCCCTTTCTCCCGCGTATCGGGAGGCCATCCTGGCACGGGGCCCCGCCGCGTCCGGCAGGGCCCACTCCGCCCAGCTCAGCCCGCCAGTTCCGGGATCACCCTGCTGGCGAACAGGTCGATGCTCGCGCGGTCGTACGCCGCGTCCGCGAAGTAAGTGATCGCATACGTCATGCCGAGCGCGCGCAGTTCGGTCAGCCGTTCCACGATCTGCTCCGGGGTGCCGACGAGCGGCCCGGTCGCGAACGTCCGGTGCGCGGATTCGAGGACGTCCGCCGGAACGTGCGGCTCGTAGTGCGAACGGATCCACGCGAGGCGGTCCTGCACGTCCTTCTCGGTCTCGCCGATGACGACGTTGTAGTTCGCCGAACGCACGATGGCGTCGAAGTCGGTGCCCAGGTCCTTGCAGTGCCCGGCGAGCACCTCGGACTTGTGGGCGAACCCGGCCGCGTCACCGGCGAAGTTGGTGTAGTTCGCGTACCGGGCGGCGATGCGCAGGGTCTTCTTCTCCCCGCCACCGGCGATCCACAGTGGAATCCCGCCGTCCTGCACCGGAAGCGGGCGCGAGATCGCGCCGTCGACCTGGTAGTACCGGCCGTTCAGCGAGGCCTTCCCCTCGGTCCACAGCTGGCGCATGATCTGCACGCCCTCGTCGAGCCGTCCGAGCCGCTCGCCCGCCGACGGGAACCCGTAGCCGTAGGCCCGCCACTCGTGCTCGTACCACCCCGCGCCGATGCCCATTTCGACCCGGCCGCCCGAGACGATGTCGGTGGTCGCGGCGAACTTCGCGAGATAGGCCGGGTTCCGGTAGGCCATGCACGTGCACATCTGGCCGAGCCGCACCCGCTTCGTCGCCGCGGCGTAGGCCGCCATGAGAGCCCACGCCTCATGCGTGGCTTCGCCGGTCGGCACGGGCACGGTGTGGAAGTGGTCGTAGACCCAGATGGATTCGAACGGCCCCTCCTCCGCGATCTTCGCGATGCCGAGCATCGTGCTCCAGTGTTCCGCCGGGTCGATACCGGTGAGATCCAGTCGCCACCCCTGTGGCACGAAGAGTCCGAAGCGCATGCTCAGAACTCTAGACGGAGCGTCGTGAGCCGCCACGTTCCCGGGTCTGGAGCGCGCTCCAGGTCAGCCACGCGGAGGCCGGGAAAACGGCGGAACAGAGCCGAAAGCGCGACCTCCATCTGCACACGGGCGAATGCGGCGCCGAGGCAGAAATGGGGCCCGTGCGCGAAACTGAGGTGACCCGCGCCGGCGCGGCGCGTGAGGTCGAACCGGCCGGGATCGTCGAACGCGCGCGGATCCCGGTTCACGGCGGCGATCGCGACCGTCACCGGCTCGCCCCGGGGGATCCGCACACCGCCGATCTCGGCGTCCTCGCCGGCGAACCGCGGGATCGTGAACAGCTGTGGTCCACACCACCGCAGTAGCTCCTCGACGGCCCCCGGCATCGCCGCCGGGTCGGCCCGCAGCGCGGCGAGTTGATCGGGATGGGCGAGCAGCGTTTCGACCGCGTTCGTGATGAGGTTCGCCGGGGTCTGCCCGGCCAGCACGAGATGCCAGATCAGGGTGATCGTTTCGGTGCTGGTGAGCTCCGCGCCGAGCAGGTCGGTCACCAGATCGTCGGCCGGGGCGATCCGGTGGGCGGCGAGCGCGGCCTTGGCGTCCTCGATGACGTTCGGGATCGAGGACGCGAACGAGTCGACCGCCCCGGCGGCGATCGCGGCGCCGTAGGAATGCCAGCGCGGCCGGTCCGCCTCGTCGATCCCGGCCATCTCGCAGATCACCTCGATCGGCAGCGGGCGTGCGAAGGCGGGCAGCAGATCGACGGTGTCCGAAGGGAGTTCGCCGAGCAGTTTCGCCACGATCCGCTCGACGCGTGGCCGGAACTCTTCGGCGCGCCGCGGGGCGAAGGCGGGGGCGACGGTTCGCCGGAGCCTGAGGTGCTCCTCGGCCCCTACCTCCTGCATCGTGCGCAGGTAGGGGCGGCAGTGCTCCGGCACATCGAGCCGCTGGTAGCTGCCGGGACCGGGACTGAACCGCGGATCGCCGAGCATCGCGCGGGCCTCCTCATGGCGCAGCACCGCCCACATCGTGCCGAAACCCGGCGCCGGCAACCGCGCGACGACGGCGCGCTCGCGTGCCTCGCCGTACGCGGTGAACGGATCCCGCAGCACGGACGGGTCGGACAGGTCGATCTCGGGAACCATGGAACCTCCAGTCAGATTTCAAATGATGTCATCATCTGGATGGTGAACGTAGCCTGATTCCCGGCAGGAGGCAACGGCGGGGGAGGGACGATGGTCCGGCTCACCAGAGCGGAGACCCAGGAGCGCAACCGGGCGAAAGTGCTCGCCGCCGCCCGGGAGGAGTTCGCCGAGCGCGGTTTCCGTGACGCGAAGGTCGATCTGATCGCGGAACGCGCCGAACTCACGCGCGGCGCGGTGTATTCGAACTTCCCCGGCAAGCGCGCCCTGTACTTCGCCGTGCTGGCCGATCTCGCCGAGCGCGCATCGGGCCCGCCGGATCCTCAGGTGGGGCGTACCGCGCAGGAGGCGATCGGCGCGTTCGGGCGAGCCTGGGTCGCGCGGCTCGACGAGCGATCGCTCGGTCGCGACCTGATCCCCGAGGCTCTCTCCGACGACACCGTCCGGGGCGCCTTCGCCGAGTTGATGGAGTTCGGCGCGCTACTGCTCGCGTTGTCCTGGGAACGGTTGGCGCCCCCGGAAACGCCGCCCGGCGCGCCACCGGCGCGGCTCGTGCGCGCGGCGCGGATCGTGCTGACGACCTTGCAGGGCGCGAGCTGGCTCACGGCCGCCGCGCCCGGGTTCGTCGAGCCGTTCGACATGGTGAGTGCCTGCGAGCAACTGGCGGGGCTCGCGCTGAACGACCACTGGTCGCCGCCGCCCATCCAGCACCTCGACGTCGTCGACGAACCGTGGACGGTCGCGGACCCGGCCGACGGGGTGGTGGCGGTGCTCGGCCTGCGCCGGCTGTCCGCGGCCGAACAAGCGCTGCGCATGGGTGCCGACGTCACCGTTGTCGTCGTCGCGAGCGAACCGGCCGAGCTCATGCCGCTCGCGCGCTGGATGATCGCCGAAGTCGAGGGTTGCCTGCGCCAGGCGTTCCCCGGGCCGCCGCGGGTGCGCGTGCTGTTCGACGAAACCGGGGCGCTCGCGGCGGCCGCCGGAGCGGACGCCGGTGACACGACCGAACTCGCGGTCCGGCTCGACGGTGGCCGGATCGTGGCGCGCGCGTCGGGCCCCGGTGCCTGTCATGCCGTCACGCGGGCACGCGCGCGCCGGTCATGATCGGGCTGCGCGTGCTCTCGGCCGACGATTGGGCGGCCTGGCGGGAAATGAGGCTGGCCGCGCTGCGCGATGCGCCCGGCGCGTTCGGGGCGAACCTGGCCGGCTGGGAGCACGAGGACGAGCCGCGCTGGCGGCGACGGCTGATTGACGTCCCGTTCAACGTGCTCGCCGAGGCCGGCGATGTCCCGGTGGGCATGGTCAGCGGCACGGCCCCCGACCGAGGGCGGGCGGTCGAGTTGATCTCGATGTGGGTCGCGCCCTCGGCCCGCGGCCGCGGTGTCGGCGACGCACTGATCGACGCGGTGGTGCGGTGGGCCGCGGCGCAGGCGGCGGATCGCGTCGTGCTGCGGGTGTACGAGCACAACCGGCACGCGGCGGACCTCTACCGCCGCAACGGTTTCACGCGCACCGCCGGTGAGTGGATGGCGCGCCGGCTGAGCTCGTAACCGGCACCTAGCGGAGGGTGTTTTCGGCGCGCCGACCGAATGATCACCTCTCCAGGTGGAGTGCGGACGCAAACATCCGGTGAACGGGCGGAAACGGCACGCTCAGTCACGACCACTGCCCGCCGCGCTCAGCCGGTCGTCACACCAAAGGGTGAGAAGTCGGAGAGCGCCTGCTACTCAGAACGCTCGTTACGGCGCACGTGAAAACGAAGCCGCTTGGGCTGCGCCCCCCGTGTTGGTAGCTTCAGCGGCGCTCGCCGTGTCGGGGACGTTTTCAGTTGCGAGCCGCATTTTCCACGTTTTGAAGGGACGATTCATGCGGGTTACAGTGCTGCGCTCCTCCGGTGTGCTCGGCCTCGCGGCGGGCGTGCTGCTGGCCGGCGCACTCACTCCGGCCGCCGCGGCCACCGCCCCCGGCACCGGTTCGGCCTACGGCGCTTCGGCGTCGGTTTCGCTGCTGCCCGGCGTGCTCGGCAACGGGGGCATCACCGTGGACACCGGAAAGCTCGCGGCGTCGAGAACCACCGGCCCGACGAGCGCCTCGGTCGCGGACGTACCGCTGGAGGGCCTGGTCACGGCGAAGGCCATCAGCAGTTCGGCCGAGCACAGCACGCAGACCGGCCAGGTCAGCTCGAACGCCGAGATCGTCGGGGCGACGCTGCCCGTGCTCGCGGGGCTGGCCGGCAGCACGCCGACCGCGAGCGTGATCAACGCCAAGTGCACCTCGACCGCGGACGGAGTCACGGGCGGTGCGGAGATCGCCGGGCTCGACCTCGGCCGGATCGGCCAGGTGCCCGTCGCGGCGCCGCCGAACACGGAGCTGGGCGTGCCCGGCGTCGTGCAGGTGATCATCAACGAGCAGGTCAAGGGCTCCGACGGCAGCCTCACCGTGAACGCCCTGCACATCAAGCTGCTCGGCGGACAGGCCACCGGCGCGCTCGGCAGCGGCGACATCGTGCTCGCCTCGGCGACCTGCGGCAAGGCCACCGCCCCGGCGGGCGGGACCACCACCACGCCACCGGCCGGACCCGCCACCCCGGGTCCGGCGGGCGGCGCCGGTCAGGTGAGCGTCATCCCGGCGGGGGCCCCGCAGACCGGTGACGGCAGCCTCGCGACTGTCATCGAGAACTGATGCCGCGCAACGGTTTCCAGCGCTGGGCCGGGGCGCTGCTCGCCCTGTTCTCGGCGCTGGTGCTGGCCGGGTGCGGAACGGACGCGGCGGCTCCGGCCCCACCCCCCGCGCCGGCGTCCTCCGCACCCGCGCCGGCACCAGCGCCTGCCTGGGTGAACCTGCCCAGCATCGGCGCCCGGTCGAGCCTGGTTCAGCTCGGCCTGAACCCGGACCGAACCGTCGAGGTGCCGCCGGTCGGCCAGCCGCTGCAGGCGGGCTGGTACAAGTACAGCCCGGTGCCGGGCCAGACCGGGCCGGCCGTGATCCTCGGGCATATCGACGGCAACCACCAGGAGGGCATCTTCTGGCGGCTGCACGACATGAAGGCCGGAGACCAGGTCGTCGTCGGCGGCGGCGACGGCCGCACCCGCACGTTCACCGTGACGAAGGTCGACCAGGTGGCGAAGAAGACCTTCCCCACCGAAGCGGTCTACGGCGACACGACCGACCCGGAACTGCGGTTGATCACCTGCGGCGGCGCCTACGACGCGGCCCACCACAACTATCTCGACAACATCATCGTCTACGCGAAACTGGTCACGTAGCCGCGACGGTGAGCAGGCGGGCTCCGGTCATCTCGAGCCGGAGCCCGCGGCTGTCGGAGGCGTACCGCAGCACGACCTCGGCGCAGGCCGGGCAGCGCACCACGAGCGCCGGGGCGTCGGGGTAGAGGTGATACGCGGCCAGCGGACCGCCGGCCCCGCAGTGCGCGCAGGTGATCGTCGCCGTCGCGAGGTCGATCGCGAACAGTTCGCTCAGCGGGCCCAAGATCGCGTTCCCGTCGAGCCGGCGGTCATCGGGTGTGGTCATCGTGTCTCCGCTCAGTCGCCGGCGTAGCGCTGGTTCCTCCACGGGTCGCCGTAGTTGTGGTAGCCGAAGGTCTCCCAGAACCCCGGCTCGTCGGCGAGGCTGAGCCTCAGGCCGCGCACCCACTTCGCCGACTTCCAGAAGTACAGATGCGGCACGAGCAGCCGGGCGGGGCCACCGTGTTCGGGCGCCAGTGGCTGCCCGTCGTAGGAGTCGACGATCCACGCCTTCCCGTCGAGAACGTCTTCCAGCGGCAGGTTCGTGGTGTACCCGCCGTCGCAGAAGGCCACGACGTACTCGGCGGCCGTCTCGACTTCGCCCAGCAGTGTGTCGACGCTGACGCCGGACCAGCGGGTGTCGAACTTCGACCAGCTGGTGACGCAATGGATGTCGACCGTGACGTCCTGGTGCGGCAGCTGCTGGAACCGCGCCCAGGTCCAGCTCAGCGGATCGTCGATGTCACCTGTCACGGTGAAATCCCAGGCGTCGAGGTGCCGGCGCGGCACCGGGCCCGCGGACAGCACCGGGAACGCGGCGCCGGCGTCGTACTGGCCTGGCGGCAGCCGCCCGGGCGGGCCGGAGCTGCGGCGGCCGGTGAAACCACGGGACACGACGGACATCGCCCCTCCTCCTGCGCTGTTCAGCTCGAATCATGCCGCCGGGAAGCGGCCGGGACAACGCATGCGGGCCGTCCCAGGTTAGGAACAGGAAAACAGCTCGGCCCGGGTCTTCAGCCGCGGCCGGGGAGGGAGTACAAAAGGCCTCGTGGGCGGGGACGCCGTGCCCTTGCCGCCGCCACCCACGAGCCCGATCCTGGAGCCGCACGCCCTCGTTCAGGGAGCCTTCCGATGCCCAAGACCTTGTCGGAACCCGAGTACGTCACTTCGGCGATCGCGGCCGCCGCGCGAGTGCCGTTCCCGGGGGACACGCGCGCGAGCCGAGGCCGGATCGATGTGCTGCTCGACGACGGAGACCGTGAGTCGCTGGCCGCGTGCGGGGCCGCCGTGCTCAACATCCAGCTGGCGCTGCGGGCGTCCGGCCACGCCGCGACCGTGGATCTGCTGCCCGACCACACCCGGCCCGGGCTGGTCGCCGTCGTCTGGATCCGCGCCACCTGCGTCCCGAGCTACCACGAACGGGCGCTGGCACGCGCGATCCCGGCGCTGCGCGAACACCACGGGCCGTTCGCCGGCGGGCCCGTCCCGCAGCGCGTCCGCACCGCGCTGGTCCATGCCGCGGCCCGGGAAGAGGCCGAACTCGCGCTCCTCGAGCCGGCTGCGGCGGTCGGCACGCTCAAGGAACAGCTGTCTGATTCGGACGGTCTGGTCGCGGTGCTGAGCTCGCATACCGACACCGCCCGCGGCCAGCTGCAGGCCGGCCGCGCGCTCCAGCGGGTGCTGCTCACCAGCAGCGTGCACGGTGCGCAGGCCGCGGTTCTGCTGCGGCCGGACGCGGTGCAGAAGGCCCGGCCCGAACTGCGCGGGTTCCTCGGCTGCCAGGTCCATCCGCAGGCCGTGTTGGAGTTCGGTTACGCGCCGCCGGCGCCCCCGAAACAACGCCGCCGCCGGTAGCCCTCCAAGGATTCGCCCAGAAAACCTCCCGAGACTCGGGCGGGTGAAAGCGGAGAGATGGCTGTTCGCGCTCGTGGCACTGAACGCGGTGTGGGCGACGGACCTGTTCGTGCTCGGGCACGGCTTGACCAGCGGCGATCTGCTGACCGCACTGGGCCGTCTGACCGGGCTGTACGGCGCGCTGGCCCTCGTGGTGCAGCTCGTGCTCGTCGCGCGGGTGCCGTTCCTCGAATCGCGGCTGGGCATGGACCGGCTCACCGCGTGGCATCGCTGGAGCGGGTTCTGGGTGCTCTGGCTCGTCATCGCGCACGTCGTGTTCATCACCCTCGGCTACGCGCATCAGGACGGCAGCCCGGTGCTGGCGGAGGTGGGCACGCTCGTGTTCCACACCGAGGACGTGCTGAAGGCCACCATCGCGACGGCCCTGCTGGTCGTGGTCGGGGTCAGCTCGGCCCGCCGCGCGCGGCGCCGGCTGCGGTACGAAGGCTGGCACCTGCTGCATCTGGGCGCGTACTTGGCCGTGATCCTCGGTTTCCTGCACCAGGTCTCGGTCGGCCAGGATTTCGTCGGTTCACCCATCGGGCGGTTCTACTGGTGGGCGCTCTACGGGCTCGCGCTCGCCGCGGTCGGGCTGAGCCGCGTCGCCCTGCCGCTGCTGCGAAACTTCCGGCACCGGTTGCGGGTGGTCGCGGTGCACCGGGAAAGCCCGGATGTGGTGACGGTCGAAATCGGCGGGCGGGATCTGCACCGCCTGCCTGCCCGGGCCGGGCAGTTCTTCCTCTGGCGCTTTTCGAACCGGTGGTGGGAGGCGCATCCCTACTCCCTGTCGGCGATGCCCGACGGGTATTCGCTGCGGATCACCGTGAAGGCGCTCGGCGACGGAAGCGCTTGGCTGCAAGGGATCCGGCCCGGCGTCCGGGTACTGGCCGAAGGTCCTTACGGCGCGTTCACGGGGGAGCGGCGCACGCGCGAGCGGGTGCTGCTGATCGCCGGAGGCGTCGGCGTGACACCGATCCGCGCGCTGCTGGAGGAGTTCGCGCTCGCCGGGGACGACATCGCGGTGATCTACCGCGGCCGTGACCCGGTCCTGACCGAAGAGATGACCCGGATCGCGCGCTGGTGCCGCGCCCGCTTCTACGTCGTCACCGGTCCCTCGAACGCCGTCGGCCGCTACGGGCCGATGATGGGCCCGCGGCACCTCAAGTCGATGGTTCCGGACCTGCGCCGCCGTGACGTGTACGTCTGCGGCCCGCCGGGGATGACCGACGCCGTCCGCGGCACCCTGGCCGAGCTCGGCCTGCCGGATTCGCAGTGCCACACCGAACGTTTCGCCTTCGCCGCCTAGTGTTTCGTGATCTTGTTGTCTTTGCGCGCGGGTGTGTTTGTTCGCCAGGGTACTGAGTTGGCCCTTGGCGTCGCTGAGTTGGCTCGGGGCGTTATCGAGTTGGCCGGCCGCTGTCGCCTAGGGCACAGTCAGCGACCGGACCAGCCAACTCGACACCGCAGCGGACAAACCCAACGACCCTACGGGCAAACACGGCAACGTAAACCGGACAGGATCACACGACACTAGGAGCAGGGCCGTGCGCAAGTTCTTCATCGTCTTGATGTTCGCGATCGCCGGGTTGCTGCCGTTGCTGCGGTATCACCCCGAAACCTCCGCCACGGCGGCGGCGCCCGGTCCGGTCGCGACACTCCCCGCGGCGCCCCCGACGCAGACCAGCCCGTCCACCAGCCCGTCCACCAGCGGGCAACCCAGCACGGCGCCCCCGGCCCGAGCCGCGACCGAGGTCGTCAACGGGTCCACTGTGGACAGCGACTACGGGCCGTACCAGGTGCAGGTCACCTTCACCGGCAACCGGATCACCGACGTCCGGCTGATCACCGAGCCGAGCGACCGGCACAGCCAGCGCATCGCCGGCGAGGCGGCGCCGACCCTGCGCGAGGAGGCACTGCAGGCCCAGAGCTCGCGTATCGACACCGTGTCCGGCGCGACCATCACGAGCGAGTCCTACGCCCAGTCGCTGCAGGCGGCGATCGACGCCAAGGGTCACTGATGCGCCGGGTCGAGCACGTGATGGGCATGCCGATCTCGCTCGACATCCGCGAGCACGTGCCCGACGGCGGCCAGGTCGTGTTCGACTGGCTCGCCGAGGTAGACCGCCGGTTCAGCCCCTTCCGGCCCGACAGCGAGGTCCGGCTCGGCCTGCGCAGTCCCGAGATGGCCGAGATCGAGCGGCTGTGCGCCGAATACGAGTTGCGCAGCGGCGGTGCGTTCCGCGCGCGGCTGCCGGGCAGGCCGTTCGATCCGAGCGGGATCGTGAAGGGCTGGGCCGTGCAGCGTGCCGCGGATCTGCTGCGGGCCCAGGGCGTCCGGTCGTTCTGCCTCAACGCGGGCGGTGACGTCGCCGCGGCGGGGCGGGTGTGGTCGGTCGGCATCCGCCATCCCGAGCGGGCAGACCAGGTGTGCGCCGTGCTCGCCGTGCGGGATCAGGCGGTCGCGACCTCCGGCTGCTACGAACGCGGTGAGCACATCTACGACGGCCGCACCGGCGAACCCGTCCGCGAGCTGACGAGCCTGACCGTCGTCGCCGCCGACCTGACCACGGCCGACGCGGTGTCCACGGCGGCGTTCGCGATGGGCGCGGCCGGCGCCGGCTGGGCGGCCGGGCAGCCGGGCTGCCTCGTGTTCGCGGTCGGCGCGGACCGCCGGGTCCGGCGCTCACCTGGTCTGGACGACCTGATGGTCCAGACCTCAACGTAACGAACGGTTGTCAGATATTGCGCTGATAGACGACTATGTGGTTACTTTTCCGCCTTGGGGAATCCATGGAAAGGCGGAACCAGTGCGGTCGTCCTTCGGCAGACGGTGGCGGGTGGGTGCGGTCGCGCTCGCGGCGACACTCATGGCGGACCCGTTCGCGCCTCAGGCGCAGGCCCAGCAGGACAGCAGGGTGCTGCGAGTGGCGCTCGTGCAGGACGTCGACCACCTCAACCCGTTCCTCGCCTCGTTCGCCTCCAGCACCATGGTCGGCCGCCTGGCCTGGGAGTTCCTCACGCTGCCTTCGGCCGAGGACAACTCGCCGAGCCCGGGGCTGGCGCAGTCGTGGACGACCTCACCGGACAAGCTCACCTGGACCTACCAGATCCGCGCCGGCGTGAAATGGTCCGACGGGCAGCCGGTGACCGCGAAGGACGCGGCGTTCACGTTCAACCGGATCATGTCCGACAAGAAGGCACAGGAAGCGAACGGCACCTACGTCGAGAACTTCGCGAGCGTCACCGCACCGGATGACCGGACGCTCGTCATCAGGACGAAGGTGCCGCAGGCGAGCATGACGGCGCTGGACGTGCCGATCGTGCCCGAGCACGTCTGGGCGGGCATCAGCGACATGGCCGACCCGAAGACGGACACCGTGCCGGTCGTCGGCGTGGGCGACGGCCCGTTCCTCATCACCGGATACCGCCCGAACGAGCTCGTCCGGCTCAAGGCGAACCCGGACTACTGGCGTGGCAAGGCGAAGTACGACGAGCTGCAGTTCATCACCTACAAGAACGCCGAAGCCGCGGTGAACGCGCTGCGGAACAACGAGGTCGACCTCGTCAACCGGCTCACCGCGACCCAGCTCGACACCCTCGCGGGCCAGCCGGGCATCACCACCAGCAAGGCCACCGGCCGCCGCTACCGCGAACTGCTGATGAACCCGGGCGCGCAGAACGCCGCCCGCCAGCCGATCGGCGACGGCAACCCCGCGCTCAAGGACGTCCGGGTCCGCAAGGCCATCGCGCAGGCGATCGACCCGCAGACCCTGATCGACAAGGTCCTCGGCGGGTACGGCCAGCTCGGCGGCGGCCTGCTGCCCCTGGCGTACCCGCGCTACCACTGGGATCCGAGCGACGCGCAGCGCTACAAGTTCGACCCGGCCGCGGCCGGCGCCGCCCTCGACGCGGCGGGCTATCGCCGGGGCGCCGACGGAACCCGGGTCGGCCCCGACGGCAAACCGCTCGAGCTGAGGCTGCTCGGCAAGGCGAGCGAGGACTTCTCGCTGCGCGCCGCGGACTACGTGGTCAGCTGGCTCGGCGCGATCGGCATCAAGGTGGACAAGCAACTGGTGTCCGACAACGAGGTGGACGACCGGACCAACGCCGGGACCTACGATCTGGCGTTCTCCGGCTGGGGCACCAGCCCCGACCCGGACTACACGCTCGGCAAGCAGACCTGCGGGGCGCTGCCGGCGACCGCGGGCAGCAGCAGTAGCGCCTCGTTCTTCTGCGACCCGCAGTTCGACGCGCTCTACGCGCGGGAGCGGGCCGAACTCGACCCGGCCAAACGCGCGGACCTCGTGAAGCAGGCGCAGGCCCGTTACTACGACCAGGTGCCCAGCTTCGTCATCGACTACGACAACCCGCTGGAGGCCTACCGGTCCGACCGGTTCACCGGGTTCCCGAAGCAGCCGGCCGGCACCGGCACGATCATGGAACAGAGCGGCTACTGGAGCTTCTACGGCGCGACGCCCGCCGAAGGCGGTGGCGGGAGCGGCGGCGGATTGTCCCCGGGAGCCTGGGTCGGGATCGGCGCCGCGGCGGTCGTCGTGGTGGCGGTCGGGGGCGTGACCGCGTCGCGGCGGCGGAAATCCGCCGACGATCAGGAGTAGCCGTGACCGAAGCGCTCACCAGCGCTGAGCCGACCGAGCCCGGTGCGCGGCCGGCTGGTGGCGGCACCGCCGGGTTCGTGCTCCGCAAGCTCGGCGCGGCGGTCGTCAGCCTGCTGCTCGTCGTGGCACTGGGGTTCCTGCTGTTCCGGATGGTCCCGGGCGACCCGGTCGCGACGCTGACGCGGGACCGTCCGACCAGTCCGGAGCAGATCGCGCAACTGCGGGCGCGCCTTGGCGTGGACAAGCCGCTGTACCAGCAGTTCCTGGACTACGCGGGTGGTCTGCTCCACGGCGACCTCGGCACCTCGTTCGGCTACAACCGGCCGGTGGCGGACCTGATCGCCGAACGGTTCGGGCCCACGCTGCTGCTCGTCGGCACCGCGACGCTGCTGGCGGTCGCGCTCGGCCTGTGGCTCGGGGTACGGGCGGCGTGGCGGCGGGGCAGCGGGTTCGACCGCACCCACACCGGGATCGCGCTGACGTTGTGGTCGGTGCCGCAGTTCTGGCTCGGCCTGCTGCTGCTCATCGCGACGCACGGACTGTTCCCCAGCGGCGGTATGCGCTCCCCGGACGCCGGGCCGGGCTTCTTCGCGCAGGCCGGCACGATCGCCTACCACCTGGTGCTGCCGTGCGTGACCCTGCTCGCGGTGCTTTACGCGCAGTACATGCTGGTGATGCGCTCGTCGCTGCTGAGCGAGATGGACGCGGAGTACCTCACGACGGCCCGCGCGAAGGGCCTGCGCGACGATCTGGTGCGCCGTCGCCATGCGGTGCCGAACGCGCTGTTGCCGACCGTGACCCTGGTGTTCCTCCAGTTCGGCATGGTCGTCTCGGGCACCGTCACGGTGGAGACGGTGTTCTCGTGGCCCGGGCTGGGGCTGCTCACCTACGAGGCGCTGAAGGTGCCGGATCTGCCGCTGCTGCAAGGAGTCTTTCTGGTGCTGGCCGGTTCGGTCATCGTGATGAACCTGATCGCGGAACTGCTCTACCGGGTGCTCGACCCGCGGGTGCGTGCCCGGTGACCGCGGCGATCGTCTGGCGGCGCCGGCGTGCGGCCGCGGCGGGCGTGTGGCGCGAGTTCGCCACGAACCGCGGGGGACTGGCCGGGCTCGGGATCCTCGCGGTGATCGTGGTGCTCGCCGTACTGGCGCCGGTGATCACCGACCCGGCGGGCCTCGACGTCACGAAGGCACCGGGCCGCCCGCTGCAGCCACCGAGCGGTGAGTTCCTGCTGGGCACCGATGTCGACGGCCGGTCGGTCCTGCTGCTCACGCTTTGGGGGGCGCGCGTCTCGCTGCTGGTCGGGTTCGCCGCGACGATCCTGTCGGTGGTGATCGGCACGATCGTCGGCATCGCCGCGGGGCACTTCGGCCGGTGGGTGGCCGGAATCCTGTTGCGGTTCACCGATTTCTTCCTCGTGCTGCCGTCACTCGTGCTCGCCATCGCACTGTCGACGGTGCTGCCCCAGGGCGTCGCGACGATCATCCTCGCCGTCGGAGTCACGTCCTGGCCCACGACCGCCCGGCTGGTGCGCGCGCAGACGATGACGATCGAGAGCAGGCCGTACATCGAGCGCGCCAGGGCACTCGGCGGCGGGCATCTGCACGTCGTCGGCAAGCATGTCCTGCCCGGCGTGCTTCCCCTGGTACTGGCGAACACCACGCTCGTGGTCGGGAACTCGATCATCGCCGAGTCCACGTTGTCGTTCCTCGGCCTCGGTGATCCCACCGCGGTGTCGTGGGGTTCGATGCTGCAGCGCGCGTTGACCTCGGGCGCGGTGACCGGCGGCGCCTGGTGGTACCTGCTGCCGCCCGGGCTCGCGATCGTGGTGATCGTGCTGTGCTTCACCCTCGTCGGGCGGGCGCTGGAGACGGTCGTGAACCCGCGCCTGAGGGGGGAGCGCGCGTGAGTCCCTTGCTGGAGCTGAAGAACCTCGGCGTCACCTACCGCACCGGCAGCGGCGACGTCGAGGCCGTCCGCGGTGTCAACCTGCGTCTGGAGCCCGGGGACACGCTGGGCGTGGCGGGGGAGTCCGGTTCGGGCAAGTCGACGGTCGCGATGAGCGTGCTGCGGCTGCTGCCGAAGTCGGCGCGGGTGTCGGGCGAGATCTTGCTCGGCGGGGAGGACGTGACCGCGATGCGGTGGGGCCGGCTGCGCGCGGTGCGGTGGGCCGAGGCGTCGATCGTGTTCCAGGGCGCGATGCACGCGCTCAACCCGGTCCGCCGCGTCGGCGCCCAGATCGCCGAGCCGATCCGGTTGCACGCGGAGAAACCGCCGTCCGACGCCGAAGTGAAGGCGCGGGTCGCGGAGTTGCTGGACCAGGTGGACCTGCCGCCCTCGCGGGCCGCGGCGTACCCGCACGAACTCTCGGGCGGGCAGAAGCAACGCATGATGATCGCGATGGCGCTGGCCTGCCGCCCGCAGCTGATCATCGCCGACGAGCCGACCACCGCGCTCGACGTCGTCGTGCAGGCCCAGGTACTCGAGCTGATGACGAAACTGGTGGCCGAGCGGCGCCTCGGGCTGATCATGATCACCCATGACCTGTCCGTGCTCGCCGCGACGTGCGCGCGCATCGCCGTGATGTACCAGGGGGAAGTGGTCGAGGAAGGGCCGGGCGCGCGGCTGCTGGCCGAACCGCGGCACGCGCACACCCGCGCGCTCGCGGCGGCGTTCCCGGTGGTCGGCGATCCGGCGTCCCGGTTCGCCCCGGCGACCAGCACCCCGCTGCCGCCGGAACCGGAATCCCCGCCCGCTCACGACGTGCGGCTCGCGGCCCGGGACGTGCGCGTCCGGTTCGGGGAAGTCGAGGCCGTCGCCGGGGTGGACCTCGAGGTCCGGCGCAACGAGATCGTCGCGCTGGTGGGGCAGTCGGGCTCGGGCAAGATCACCCTCGCGCGTACGCTGCTGGGCCTGCAGAAGCCGGCCTCCGGCGAGGTCCTGTTCGAGGGCGCCCCGCTGACGCCGCGCGGGCTCAAGTCGTACCGCCGCCGGGTGCAGCTCGTCCTGCAGGATCCGGCGAGCGCGCTCAACCCGCGGCACACCGTGTACGAGGCCGTCGCGGAGGGCCTGCGGATCCACGGCTTGCCCGGTGACGAACGCCAACTCGTTGTCGAAGCGCTGGAAGCCGCGGAACTCCGCCCGGCCGAGCAGTTCTTCTTGCGGCTGCCTCACGAGCTGTCGGGCGGGCAGCGCCAGCGTGTCGTGATCGCCGGTGCGCTCGCGCTGCGGCCGGCCGTGCTCGTCGCCGACGAGCCGGTCGCCTCGCTCGACGCGTCGGTGCGCGGGGAAATCCTCGGGCTGCTGCTGCGGCTACGGCGGGAACTGGGCCTGGCCGGCCTGGTCATCACGCACGATCTCGGGCTGGCGTGGAACATCGCCGACCGGGTCGCCGTGATGTACCGCGGCGAGCTGGTGGAAGCAGGCCCGGTCGAGGAGGTTCTGCTCTCTCCGCGACACGATTACACAAGGTGCTTACTCGCGGCGTTGCCGAATGGCGCGCAATCCGCCGCCGCCGCGAATCCGTCGCGGCGCGGTGTGTAATCTCCCAAGACGAAATGGCGACCACTACAGATCCCGCACCGGACGTCCCCGCACTGGACGCCGGGGCGCCCGGCGAGGCGCGCCCGGCGGCGCGCGTGCCCTCACCCTTTCCCTATCGCACGATTTCGATGGGGACGATCGGCAGCGTGCTGCTCCTGCTCGGCGCGCTCGGCGCGGGTGGCATCCTGATCCGCGACCCGGTGATCGGCACGGGCCCGCTGTCGTGGGTGCGCTACGGGCACGGGAAGATGCTCGCCAACGCGGTGCTCTACGCGGGGTTCGGGCTCGTCGTGTGGGCGTGGGTACGGCTGGGCAGATACATGCTCGCCGGCCGGATCGGCAGCAGACCCATCGTGATCGCGGCCGCGTGCTGGATGACCCCGCTGCTCGCCGCGCCGCCGCTGTTCACCCGTGACGTCTATTCCTACCTGGGCCAGGGCGCGCAGCTGCTGCACGGGCTCGACCCGTATGCGCACGGCCCGGCCGAGCTCGACGTGCTGCCGAACGTCGTGCAGAACGTGCACCCGGTGTGGCAGACCACCCCCGCGCCCTACGGCCCGCTGTTCCTGCTGGTCGCCAAGGGAATCGTGGCCCTGACCGGCGACGACGTGATCGCCGGCGTGATCGTGATGCGGCTCGTGCTGCTCGTCGGCCTCGGCGCGATGGTCTGGGCGCTGCCCCGGCTGGTGCGCCATCTCGGGGGCAAGCTGCCGATCACGCTGTGGCTCGCGGTGGCCAGCCCGATGACGGTCATCCACCTCGTCGGCGGGCCCCACAACGACCTGCTGATGCTCGGCTTCCTCACGGTGGGCGTGCTCGCGGCGCTCGAGCGCAAGCACGCGCTGGCGATCGCGCTGGTCACGCTCGGCATGCTGATCAAGCCGACGGCCGCGGTCGCGCTGCCGTTCCTGGTCTGGGTCTGGGCCAACCACCTGCCCGGTGAGCAGCGCATGCGCAACTTCGTCAAGGCGGGCGCGGCGTCGGTCGGTATCTTCGCGGTCGTGTTCGTGGTCGGCACCTGGGTCTCGCTCGGCTCGTTCAACCTCGGCTGGATCGGCGGGCTGCAGGCCCCCACGCTCGTGACGAACTGGGTGAACTTCCCGACCGGCGTCGGGCAGCTCGTGCACACCCTGGTGCACCTGGTGATCAACGTGCCGGAGTCGCCGTTCGTCACCGTCGCCAGGGCGATCGCGATCCTGGCCTTCGCGGTGCTCGTCGCGCGCCAGTGGTGGAAGTCGCGGTTCGGCGGCAACGAAGCCGTGTTCCGGATGGCGATCACGTTGCTGGGTGCGGCGATCCTCGTGCCGCCGACCCTGCCGTGGTACCTCACCTGGGGTTTCGTGATCGCGGCCGCGTTCAGCTGGCGCCGCAGGCATCTCGCGATCGTGGTCGGGGTCGCGGTGTTCCTGGTGATGGCCTACTACCCGACGGGCGAGCAGGCGCTCTACGACTGGTGGTTCGTCGCGATCACCCTGGGGCTGGCGGTCTACGCGGCGGCGGCGCTGCTGCGCCCGGACCCGCTGGGCCTCATCGGGGCCTGGAGGCGGCAGAAGGCCGCCGCGGTGGCCGAAGGCGGCGAGGTCACGACGCCGACCAGCTCCGCCACGCCGTGACCTCGGTGCGCACCACCGGGCCCTGCGGCCGGTGGTCGCGGTACTGGGGATACTTGGCTTGCAAGGCGTCGAGCGCGCTGGAGGCGGAGTCCAGGATGCGCGCGATCCCGTCGGCGCGGACCCACCACAGGCGCGACCAGTCTTCGTCGTAGCCGTCGGCCAGGAAGCTGACCGCCGGGTTGGCGGCGATATTGCGCAGCCGCCGCAGATCCGTACCGCGCTTGGGTTTGTGGTCGATCGCGAACACGATCGCCCCGGCGTCGAGCGCGAACGTCACGGGCACCAGATGCGGCACGCCCTCGGCGTCGGCGGTGGCGAGCCGGGCGACGCGGGCGGCGGCGAAGCGAGTCTCAGCGTCCACAGCTCAGGCTTACCCTCTCGATGGCCGCCGGTACCCCGAGCGGGATCGTGACCGAACCCGGCAGGTGCCCGAACCCGGCCTCCCACAGGATCGGGACCCCGAGCGGTGCGAGCCGGTCCAGCATCACAGTCCGCACCGTTTCGAGGTCGCCGCACCCGGTCCACGAGCCGAGCACGATTCCGGTCACGCGAGCGAACCAGCCGGCGCGCAGCAACTGGGTGAGCATGCGGTCGAGACGGTAGGCGTGCTCGGTGACGTCTTCGAGGATCGCGATCGCGCCGGCGGGCGCGCGGTGTTCGGGCGTGCCCACGCTCGCGGCGAGCAGGCTGAGATTCCCGCCGACGGTCGTTCCGCGGGCGTCGCCCGGCACGAGTGCCTCCTTCGCGTGGACGACGACCGGCGCCGCCGGATCGAACAGCACGCGATGCAGGTGCCCGGCCGAGACCTCGTCCCACAACTCGCCGCCCGGCATCGGAGAGAACAGCGTGGACAGGCCGAGATGCGCCGAGATCGCCTGGTGCAGCGCGGTGACGTCGCTGGCCCCGGTGAAGATCTTCGGCCCCGCGGCGCGCAGCGCGTCCCAGTCGATCAGGTCGAGCAGCCGCTGGGTGCCGTAGCCGCCGCGCGCGGAGATCACCGCGGACACGGCCGGATCGAGCCACGCGGCCTGGAAGCCGGCGGCGCGGCGTTCGTCGGTGTCGGCCAGATACCGTAGCGACGGGTGGCGGTTCCCGGCCGGCCCGAACCGCTTGACGGTCAGGTCCCAGCCCTCCAGCGCGGACACCGCGCGGTCGAGCAACTCCGGCGCGACCGGCCCGGCGGGCGTGATCAGGGCGACCGTGTCCCCGGCTTGCAGGCCCTTCACCGGCTCAGGTCCAGTTTCGGCACGCCCGGGGTGCCGAACCCGAACACCTGACCGTAGAAGGAAAGCTCGGCCTCCAGGGCGGCGATGATCGTCTCCGCCCTGCGGAAGCCGTGCTGCTCGCCCTCGAAGGTCAGGTACGCGTACGGGATCCCCTTGCCCCGCAGCGACTTCACGAACCGGTCGGCCTGGCCGGGCGGGCAGATCTGGTCGTCGAGGCCCTGCAGGAACAGGACCGGGCCGGCGAGGTCGCCGGCATGGGTGAGCGGTGAGCGTTCCCGGTAGCGCCGCACGGTCTCGGGCAGGGGGCCGACGAGACCGTCGAGGTAGCGGGACTCGAAGTCGTGCGTCTCGCCGCCTTCCGCGGTCCAGCCGGCCAGGTCGAGGATCGGGTACTTGATCGTGCCCGCGGCGAAGGTGCGGTCCGTCGTCATCGCCGCGGCGGAGGTGAACCCGCCCGCGCTGCCGCCGCGAATAGCGAGCCGGGCCGGGTCGGCGATGCCTTCGGCGACGAGCGCCTGCGCCACGGCGACGCAGTCGCGCACGTCGACGACGCCCCACTGCTCGCGCAGCCGCTCCCGGTATTCGCGGCCGTAGCCGGTGGAACCGCCGTAGTTGACCGCCACGACGCCGATGCCGCGGCTGGTGAAGTACGCGAAGTCCAGATCGAGGACCGGGTAGCTGCGACCGGTGGGGCCGCCGTGCACGTGCACCAGGTACGGCGGGAGTTCCCCGTCGGGGCCGGTGAACTCGGGGTTGGCCGGCGGGTAGAGGTAGGCGGGGATCCGCTCGCCGTCGGGGCCGGTGAACACCCGCTCCTCGGGCGTCGGCAGGTAGGCCGGCGGTGGGAGTTCGGGGCCCTCGGCGAGCGAGGTGACCGCGCCCGAGGTCAGATCCACGCGCACGACGGTGTGCTCGCGGTCCGGTCCCGAGGCGATACCCGCGACGCCGCCGTCGTACGCGGCGAGCGCGGGCGCCCATTCGGTCAGTTCCGGCGCGAGATCCGTGACCGTGCCGGTGCCCTCGTCGAGGACGGCGAGCCGCCCCGAGTCGAGGACCGCGTGCTTGCCTTCCCCGAGCGGGGTGAACCAGCGCGGACCTAGCTTCCACATCGCGCCGCCGAGTTCCTTCGCGACGGGGGCGAGGTTCGTGCTGGTGCCCTCCAGCGTGACGCGGTGCAGGTTCCACCAGCCACCGGGGTCGGCCATCATGAGCAGCGTCGTCGGCGACTCCCACGTGACTTGGCAGATCGAGACCCCGTCGCCGCCGGCGAGGACGCGGTGCGGGCCGAAGGTCCCGTCGAGCCGCACCTCGGCCACGCACAGTTCCGTTGCGTCCCACGGCATGGACGGGTGCTCCCAGCCGAGCCACGCCGCGTGCCGCCCGTCCGGGGAGAGCTGGGGCGCGGTCAGGAAATGGTGGCTCGCGGCGAGAACCCGGATTTCGCTATACGCGAACGCGACGAGATCGCGGCGGACGTCGGTCGGGCGGGGCCCGGTGCTCGTCTCACGGACCGCCCACACCTCCCCGCCGGTGCCGCGGCGGAGATCCGCGAACCGGACGCCTTGCGGGGACGGCGGTTCCGGGGTGACCGGGGAAACGTCGCCGGTGTCCAGATCGCGGACGTAGACGCGCTGGTCGTCCCAGTGCGTGAAGTAGAGCGAACGGCCGACGACCAGCCACGGGCGGCCGCCGTACTCGTGCACGCGGTTGCGTGCGTTCCACGGCGGCGGCAGCATTTCCGTCCCGTCGGCGCGCACGAGCGCGAGCCGCCCGCCCTCGGCGGGGCGTGCCTCGGCCCACCACACTTCGCCGTCGACGACGTCGAGCCATTGCGCACCACCCCCCGCCGCGGCGGCGTCCGCCGCACTGATCGGTGAGCTCCAGCTTCCATACGGTGACGTTCGGCGCACCGCTGCACTGTAAACGGCGGCCCTCATTCAGGGGGGCGGGTGCCGATCATGGGAGAGTGGCTTAGGGTCGAAGGTGCCATGGCTCGTGTAATCCACGTCTTCCGCCAGCCCGACCGGTTCGTCGCAGGGACCGTCGGGGAACCTGGCGACCGTACCTTTTACCTGCAGGCGTCCGAGAACGTCCGCACGATCAGCGTGACCATCGAAAAGCAGCAGGTCGCCGTGCTCGCCGAGCGCCTGGCCTCGCTGCTGGAGGAGGTGGCCAGCCGGTTCGGCGCCGACGTGCCCGATCAGGTCCCGGACGATCTGGTCGACGTCGACCCGCTCACCGTGCCCGTCGAGGAGGAGTTCCGGGTCGGCACGATGGGGCTGGGCTGGGACGCCGAGAGCAAGGCGGTCGTCGTCGAGTTGCTCGCCATCACCGAGGGAGAGGTCGACGAGACGGTCGTGCTCGACGACACCGAAGAGGGGCCGGACGCCGTGCGGGTGTTCCTCAGCCCGGCCGCCGCGCGGGCGTTCGCCGAGCGGGCCGACCGGGTCGTCAACGCCGGGCGCAAACCGTGCCCGCTGTGCGGTGAGCCGCTCGACCCGGCCGGTCACATCTGTCCCCGGCAGAACGGCTATCGCCGCGAGACCGACCTCGCCGGGGAATAGCGTCCGTGGCCGAATCCCTCAACCCCGCCGATCCCGCCGCCAGGCATCTGGTCGCGCACGGTCGCCTCGACGTCGAAGGCCGGCTCGTGGACGCCTCGAACGTGACCTTGTTCTGCTCGGTCGAACTGGACGGGATGTCCGCGAACGCGGTGTACAAACCGGTCAACGGGGAGCGCCCGCTGTGGGATTTCCCGGACGGCACGCTCGCCGGCCGTGAGGTCGCCACGTACCTGCTCTCCGACGCGTCCGGGCTCGGCCGCATCCCGCCGACGGTGCTGCGGGACGGGCCGTTCGGGGTCGGCATGGTGCAGCTGTGGGTCGAGACCTCCGAGGAGCAGCTGATCGACGTGCGCGCCCCGGAAGAGGTGCCGCCGGGCTGGCGGGTCGTGCTGCACGCGCACGACCGGCTCGGCGACCCGGCGGTGCTCGCGCACGCCGATCACCCGGGCGTGCGGGATCTGGCGATCCTCGACATCATCGCGAACAACACCGACCGCAAGGGCGGGCATGTGCTCGCCGGGACCGATGGCGGCGTCTACGGCGTGGACCACGGCATCTGCCTGCACGCCGAGCCGAAGCTGCGGACCGTGCTGTGGGGCTGGATCGGGGACCAGTTGCCCGAGGAGGCGGTGGAGAAGCTGCGTGCGCTGCCGGAGAAGATCTACGGCTCGCTGGGCGACGAGTTGTCGCCCCACCTGACCGGGCTGGAGATCGAGGCGATCGCCGACCGCGCCGAGACACTGGCGCGGGTCGGGGTGTTCCCCGAACCGGGAGACGACTGGCGCGCGATCCCGTGGCCCCTGTTCTGATCCTCGACGACGCGGCCCGCGCCCGGCTCACCATCCGCGTCGGTCCCGAAGTCGCGGCGTCCTGAAGCTCACCCCGGACCGCGGTCGCCGAGACCGAGGCCACCGCGCTGCACGCCTGGCGGGATTGCCCGCAGGTCGTGGACATCCTCGACACCGACCTCGACGTGGGCGCGATCCTGCTGGCAGGCGTCGAGCCCGGCACCCCGCTCACCGAACGCCGCTGGACTCCCGGGGAGATCGACGAACTGCTCCCGCGGCTGCACGCCGTCCCGGTGCCGGACGGCCTCCCGTCGTTGACCGACCGCGTGAACTTCATGTTCGACCTGGCCGAACGCCAGACTGGGGGTTCGGCCGAGCCGGGGCTGATGGCCGCCTCGCGCGCCGCCGCATTGACGCTCGCAGAAGGCGGTCCGAGCCGGTTGCTGCACGGACCTGCACCCGGGCAACGTCCTGACCGGGCCGGACGGCCTCGTCGTGATCGACCCCCGCCCATGTCACGGCGATCCGGCCTTCGACGCGGTCGACTGGGTCCTGCGCTCCGGCCGCGACTTCAAGGAAGCCGTCGCCGCACTGGCGTCGACGGACCGCGACCGGGTGCGCCGCTGGTCGCGGGCACTGGCCGTGCTCCTCACGATCCGGCCGTCGCGCGCCAACCGCCCGGGTACCGCGGTTCGCTAGGAAGCCGCGTCGCGTACCGGCTCGCTGTAAGCGCTTACTTCGGGCTACCGCCTCGCCTTCCATGTCGTCGGTGGGGTGGTGGCCCCTTCGTACTCTCGCCCCGGCGTGGCGGCGCGACGCGATCGTGAATCCGGCGCTACCGTCGGAGATCGTGCGTTCCCATTCGTATGACGACGTCTTCGCCGGGCCGCGCAAGCGGAAGATCCCGGAAATCGCCGCCGAGCCGGGACTCGTGGTCGAGGAACCCGGCAGCGGGTTCTGCGGCGCGGTGGTGCGTCTCGAGTACGGGAACGTCGTACTCGAGGACCGTCACGGCCGTCACCGGGTGTTCCCGCTCAGCCCCGCGGGCTTCCTTCTCGAAGGCAAGCCGGTGACCCTCGTACCGCCGAAGGCGCCCGCGACGCCCGCGCGGACGATGTCCGCCTCCGGCTCGGTCCGGGTCGAGGGACTGCGGGCGCGCACCGCCCGGGACTCGCGAATCTGGGTCGAGGGCAAGCACGACGCCGAACTCGTCGAGCGCGTCTGGGGGCATGATCTGCGGGTCGAGGGCGTGGTGGTGGAACCACTCGACGGGGTGGACCTGCTCGCCGCGCGCATCGACGAGTTCGGGACGGGGCCGGGGCGCAGGCTGGGCGTGCTCGTCGACCATCTCGTCGCCGGAAGCAAGGAGTCGCGGCTCGTCGGCGCGATCACCGACGAGCATGTGCTGGTGACCGGCCACCCCTACGTCGACATCTGGCAGGCGGTGAAGGCGTCGGCACTGGGTATTCCCGAGTGGCCGGCCGTGCCGCGCGGGATGCCGTGGAAGGAGGGCATCTGCGCGGCGCTCGGCTGGGGCGAACCCTATGAGGGGTGGCAGCGGGTGCTCGGCGCGGTGTCCGGTTTCCGCGAACTGGAGACGCCGCTGATCGGCGCCGTCGAGCGGCTGATCGACTTCGTGACCGCGCCGGAAGGCTGAACCGCTGGTCCACCCGCGGGTGTTTTCGCGTGTTCGGTGGCTGCGGGTGCGCCCCATCTGCCACGATATGCGCCATGACACCGGCGCTGATCTGGCTGATCGTGGGCATTGTGCTGATGGCGGCCGAGGTCATGTCCGGCGACCTGGTGCTGCTGATGCTCGGCGGCGGCGCACTCGTCGGCGCGGGCGCGGCCTTGTTCACCGGCAACCCGATCATCGACGTGATCGTGTTCGCGGTGGCCTCGACGGCACTGCTGTGGCTCGCCCGCCCCGCGCTCAAACGGCGTTTCCTGCACACACCCGAGCTCAAGATGGGCGCGGAGGCGCTGGTCGGCACGCACGGCGTGGTGGTGTCCACGGTGGACCACGATCACGGCCAGGTGAAGCTCGGCCCCGACGTGTGGTCCGCGCGCAGCCTCACCGACGGCCAGCGGATCGAGCCCGGTACGAAAGTGACCGTGGTACAGATATCGGGCGCCACGGCCGTGGTGTCCCCGGAGATATGAATCGACGAAATCGCACACAGGAGAGATCTTGGGAACCGCAGCGATCGTAGTTGTCGCGGTCATCGCCCTGTTCGTGATCGTCACGATCGCGAAGGCGATCATGGTGGTCCCGCAGGCGCAGTCCGCCGTCATCGAGCGGCTCGGCCGCTTCCGCACCGTCGCCTCGCCGGGGCTGAACTTCCTGGTGCCGTTCCTGGACAAGGTGCGCGCCCGGATCGACCTGCGCGAGCAGGTGGTTTCGTTCCCGCCGCAGCCGGTGATCACCGAGGACAACCTGACCGTGTCCATCGACACCGTCGTCTACTTCCAGGTGACCGACTCCCGCGCCGCGGTGTACGAGATCTCGAACTACATCGTCGGTGTCGAGCAGCTGACCACCACGACCCTGCGGAACGTCGTCGGCGGGATGACCCTGGAGCAGGCGCTGACCTCGCGCGATCAGATCAACAGCCAGCTGCGCGGCGTACTGGACGACGCGACCGGCCGGTGGGGCATCCGGGTGGCCAGGGTCGAGCTGAAGGCGATCGACCCGCCACCGTCCATTCAGGACTCCATGGAGAAGCAGATGCGCGCGGACCGGGAGAAGCGCGCGATGATTCTCAACGCCGAAGGTCAGCGTGAGGCCGCGATCAAGACGGCCGAAGGGCAGAAGCAGTCGCAGATCCTCGCCGCGGAAGGGCAGAAGCAGGCCACGATCATGGCCGCGGAGGCGGACCGGCAGTCGCGGATCCTGCGGGCGCAGGGTGAACGGGCCGCGCGCTACCTGCAGGCGCAGGGGCAGGCGAAGGCGATCGAGAAGGTGTTCGCCGCGGTGAAGGCCGGTCGCCCCACGCCCGAGGTGCTCGCGTACCAGTACCTGCAGACCCTGCCGCAGATGGCGCAGGGCGACGCGAACAAGGTGTGGCTCCTGCCGAGCGACTACGGCAACGCGCTACAGCAGTTCGCGCGCGCGTTCGCCAAGCAGGGCGACGACGGCGTGTTCCGGTACGAGCAGCCGACCGAGGAGGGCCTGGAGCCGCCCACCTTCGATGACGACGACGTGGAGCACTGGTTCGACACCTCGACCGACCCGCGGATCGCCGAGGCGGTGGCCGAGGCGGAGAAGGTCGCGCGCCAGGAGGTCCCCGGCCCGCTCGGGCCCGGGAGCGGTTCGTCCGCGACGAACCTGCTGCGCGGCCGGACGTCGACGCCGGACGAGGCGCAGGACTCCGGTCCGGCTCCGGTGGACACCCCGCCGCCACCGGCGCCACCGGCACCCCCCCAGGCCCAGGCTCCGGCCCAGCCGCCCGCGCCGCCGGTGCCGCCGCCGGGCCCGCAGTCCGGCCCGCAGCCGGGCCTGCCGCTGCGCCAGCCCGGGCAGCACTACGGCAACCCGCCGTACCAGCCGCCGCAGCCGCCCCCGCAGCAGCCGCCGCACCAGTGACGAAATGCCGTGAGGGACCCCCTCATGCCCGATAGGGCCGTGAGGGACCCCCTCACGGCATTTCTTCTATGCGGGGCGGCGGGCGTAGGCGGCGTGGTCGGTGAGGTCCGTGCGGGAGCGGTCGGTGATGTACACCGCGCACAGTACGGTGACCACGACCGCGAGCAGGATGTAGGCGGAGATCGAGTAGGGCGTCCCGGTCACGTGCAGCAGCCACGTCGCGAGCAGCGGCGCGGGCCCGCCGGCGAACACCGAGGCCAGCTGGTAGCCAAGGCCCGCGCCGCCGTACCGCAGATGCGTCGGGAAGCTTTCGCCGATGAACGCTGCCTGCGGCCCGTACTGCATCGCGTGCGCGATCATCGACGCGATCACGATGAGGAAGACCGGGGCATACCCGCCGGCCTTGAGCACCGCGAAGTACGGGAACGCGAGCAGCCCGGTCAGCACGGCGCCGGACAGGTAGACCTTCTTGCGCCCGATCCGGTCGGACAGCTGCGAGAAGTACGGGATGGTGAAAAGTTCGAGCGCGGCCCCCACGAGCACGGCGTTGAGCACGAACGTCTTCGAGTAGTGATGCTCGGCCACCACGTACACCAGGACATAGCTGGTGAACAGGTAGAACGGCATCTGCTCGCTGAACCGGAGCCCGGCCGAGAGCAGGATCTCACGCCAATGATGCCTGATCGCGTCGCCGACCGGGCTGCGCGAGGTCTGCTGCTTCGCGACGACCGCGGCGAACATCGGCGTTTCGAGGATGCGCAGCCGGATCACCAGCCCGATCCCGACGAGCACGAAGCTGAGCAGGAACGGGATCCGCCAGCCCCAGGCGCTGAACGCCGCGTCGGACAGGACCGCGGACAGCAGCGTCAGCCCGCCGGTGCCGAGCACGAGCCCGGCCGGCACGCCGATCTGCGCGAAACTGCCGAGCAGGCCGCGTTTGCGCTGATCACCCCATTCCATCGTGAGCAGCACCGAACCGCTCCACTCACCGCCGACCGCGAGGCCCTGGATCAGCCGCAGCGCCACCAGGATCAGCGGCGCGGCGATGCCGATCGCGCTCGCGCCGGGCAGCACGCCGACGATCCCGGACGCGATCCCCATCAGCAGCAGGGTGATCACCAGAGTGGCCTTGCGGCCGATCCGGTCACCCCAGTAGCCGAAGATCGCCGCCCCGATCGGCCGCGCCGCGAAGCCGACCGCGTAGGTGGCGAAGGACTGCATGGCGCCCGCGTAGCTGCTCGACGCGGGGAAGAACAGGTGCGGGAAGATCAGCGCCGCCGCGGTGTTGTAGAGAAAGAAGTCATACCACTCGATGGTCGTGCCGATCGCGCTGGCGATCGCCGCCTTGCGGACCTGGCTTCGCTGTTCGGTGGCTTGCCTGTCGATGACCTTGTTCGCTTCGTTGCGTCCGAGCACCATCATGGGCCTCCAGTGACCGGCATCACTCTGCAGATCAGGTTCGCCGACGAGTCGCGGGAAGTCCAGCCCGGCCGGATAATCACTTTCCTCCAATGCTGAGCGGACGCCGTTCACCAGCTCTTACGATGGTCGCCGTGGCCGAACCGAAACGAGCGGACGCGCGACGCAACCGTGCCCGGCTGCTCGCGGCCGCCGAGATCGTGCTCGCCGAGCGCGGCACCGGCGCGCCGACCGAGCAGATCGCGAAGGCGGCCAAAGTGGGCATCGGCACACTTTTCCGACATTTTCCCACCAAGGAATCGCTCCTGAAAGCCGTGCTGGCAGAACGGATGCGCCGGTTCGCCGAAGCCGCCGGAGAGCACGCCGAGGCCGAGGATCCGGGAAGCGCTTTCTTCGCGTTCCTGGCGCAATGGGTCGAGATGGCCGCCGTGAAGAACGCCTATGCCGACGCGCTCGCCGAGGTGCCACGGGTGGACCGCGAAGTGCGCGAAGGGGTGCTGCACTCGCTCGGCATCCTGCTGACCCGAGCCCAGGAGGCCGGCGCGGTCCGGCACGACGTCGGCGTGCGCGAGGTGATCGCGCTCATGGTCGGCACGTCGCGTGCCGCCGAACATCTCGGTGAGGACGCGGCGCTCCGCCGGCGCACCGTGGAGATCGTGTTCGACGGGCTCAGAACTCGACCGGCGCCAGGCGCGGGCGCTTCGCGCTGATCGCGTCCCCGGAGGACTCGCCGCGTAGCCGCCTGCCCAGCCACGGCACCAGGAACTCCCGCGCCCACCGCAGGTCCTCCGCGCGCCGCACGCGGGGATCCACCACCGGCCGCGGCCCGAGCACGCTCGGGGACAGTTCGTGCTCAACGCCCAGCGCATCGAGGACGGCGATAGCGATCTCGTTGTGCCCCAAGGAGTTCAGGTGCAGCCGGTCGGGCGCCCACAGCCGCCGGTCCCGCAGTTGCCGCATCGCCCACATGTCCACCACGACGGCCCCGTGGCGGGCGGCGATGCCCCGCACGTGCTCGTTGTAGATCGCGGCCCGGCCGCGCATCCGGCGGAACAGCCTGTCCTCGACCCCGTCGGCCGCGCTGAACAGCACCACGGTCGCGCCGGTCTCGCGCAGCCGCACGACCGCCTTCTCGTAGTCGTCGGTGAGCGCGTCGATGTCGACCTTGGGGCGCATCATGTCGTTGCCGCCGGCGTAGAGGGTGACCAGGTCCGGCTCCATCGCGAGCGCCGGTTCGAGTTGCTCGGCGAGCACCTGCGGCAGGAGCCTGCCGCGGATGGCGAGGTTGGCGTACCGGAAACCGGCGTCGCGGGCGGCGAGCACTTCGGCGACGCGGTCGGCCCAGCCGCGCACGCCGTTCGGACGGCTCGGGTCGTCGTCGCCGACGCCTTCGGTGAAGGAGTCGCCCAGTGCCACTAAGCGCTTGCTCATGCCGAAAGACTAGCGGCGCGCTGCCGGTGCTCCGCGACGTGCACCCTGGTCGCGCACCTGGTCGAGCAGAAGCGCCGGCGGCCGTTGCGGGAGGTGTCGACGAAGACCACCGCGCAGCCTTCGCTCGCGCACATCCCCATTCGCGACGGGTCCTCGCACAACAGGTGCGCGAGCCCGCCCGCGGTGTACGCCTGCACGCGCCGCGCGCCCTCCGCGTCCTCGCTCGCATAGTGCAGGTGGGCCGGTTTGCCGTCGTGGCGGGAGATGTAGGGCCGGCAGGCGGCGTCCGCGAGCAGCCGGTTGACCAGGTCCGCCCTCGTGCCGGCGTCGCGCTCGGCGAACACCTCCTGGAGCCGGGCCGCCCAGTCGCGGACCATGGCGGCGTCCTTTTCGGACAGAGCGGTGAGCGACATGCCCGTCGCGCGGATCGTTTCGAGGAGTTCGGCCGCCGACGCGGGGCCGCGGTTCACCAGTGCGGCCGCCACGTGCGCCGCGGCTCCACCGTAAGGGTTGAAGTGCACTGAACCATTACAACATGCTGGCGGCATGCCGGAACCCCGATGCCCGCACTGCGGCTGCCCCCTCGCCGAACTGCTGCCGGATTCGGTCCACCCTTCCGCCGAGGGCAAGGTCGGCTACCGGCGGTGCGCGTGCGGTGCCTGGCTGGTGGAAATCGGCGGAATAGTCGTCGGAACCACCGGGTTGGCACGATCATGACTCGACGCGGGGTAGTGCTGGGTGGCGGTGGGGTCGCCGGGATCGCCTGGGAGACGGGATACCTGACCGGGCTGATCGAAGCGGGCCGGTCGGTGCTCGACGCGGATCTGCTCGTCGGGACGTCCGCGGGCTCGACGGTCGCCGCCCAGATCACCAGCGGGATCGGGCTGCCGGAGCTGTACCAGCGGCAGGTGGATCCGTCGTTGCAGGCGCCCGAACTACCCGCCGCGCTGGACGCCGAGGCCATGAGTGAGCTGTTCGGTTCGGCGTACGTGGAGGCGACCGGACCGCTGGACATGCGGCGCCGGATCGGCGCGCTCGCGCTGCGGGCGCCCACGGTGCCGGAGGCCGAGCGCCGCGCGGTGATCGCCGCGCGGCTGCCCCGGCACAGCTGGCCGGCGCTCGACCTGCGGATCGTCGCCGTCGACGCGCACACCGGCGAGGAGCGGGTGTTCGACAAGGACTCCGGCGTCGACCTGGTGGACGCGGTCGCGGCGAGCTGTGCGGTCCCGGCGACCTGGCCCCCGGTCACCATCGGCGCGCGCCGCTACGTCGACGGCGGGGTCCGCTCGCTGGAGAACGCCGACCTCGCGGCCGGCTGCGAGCGCGTGCTCGTCTTCCAGGTCATGGAGGTCCCAGAGTCTCACGAACTCGACGATCAGGTGTCGACGCTGCGCGCATCCGGGGCGCGGGTGACGGTGATCCGGCCTGATGAGGCCGCGAAGGCCGCGCTGGGCCCGAACCTCCTCGACCCCGCGGTACGCGGTCCGGCGGCGAAGGCCGGCCACGAGCAGGGCCGGCGAGAAGCGGCGGGCCTCGCCTGGTTCTGGGCCTGATCAGGCCACGTCCAGCCCGGAGAAGGTCCTTCCAGGTACAGACCAAGTCCTCTGTTGCGGCCACCGAAACCGGCGATTAGTGGGAATTGCAAGAAACAGTTCGAGATGCCGGAAGAGGTGAAAAAAATGGCAGGCACACTGTCGAGGCCTTGGACTCGCCTCCAGGACTGGGTCACCCTGCTCGCGGGCGCGTTCATGGCGCTGTCCCCGCTCTGGGTCGACATCGGCACTGGCGGCACGTGGGCAATGGTGATCATCGGTGCGGCGATCGGAGTGCTGGCGCTTGTCGCGCTCGCGCTGCCCGGTGCCTTCATCGACGAGTGGGCGACTGCCGCTGGTGGCGTGGTCGCCTTCGTCGCTCCGTGGCTGTTCTCCTACTCGGCCCTGAGCGGTGCCGCATGGACCTCGTGGATTGTCGGGGCCGTGGTCGTGGTGTCCGCGCTGGCCGCAGTTCCCGCCAGCCTGAAGGACTACCGTATGCAGCACCACACCGCATGAAACCCGGTGCGCCGGTTCGGGTCTCCCGGCCGGCGCACCGGCTTGAGGTTCAACCCCTGACGACCTCGTAAACGAGGTGCGTCGCCCGCGATGACTCGGTGACCTTCCGCTGCACCAGTGTGGTCGGGCCGGCGAGCTCGAACAGCCGGGTGCCCCCGCCGAGAATCAGCGGTGACAGGTGAAGGTGGAGCTCGTCGACCAGCGCCGCCGCCAGGCATTGGTCGACGACGTTCGCGCCGCCCATGACGACGACGTCCTTGTCGCCCGCGGCCGCACGGGCCTGTGCGACGGCCTCGGCCACTCCCTCGGTCACGAACCGGAACCTGTGCGCGAGTCGCACCTGCGCAGGCGGCTGGTGGGTGACGACGTAGCACGGCGGCGCGGCCGACTGGTTCTGGTCGTATCCGTACCCGATGTCGTCGCTCCAGCCGTGCGGGCCGTCCACGATGTCGTACAGTCGGCGTCCCATCACCACCGTGCCTGTCCTGGTGAAGCTGTCCGCCAGCACGGCGTCGTCGACGGGGGAGCGGGGTTGCTCGAGCACCCACGCGTGGATCGCCTCGCCGCCGATGCCGAGGCCATGTTCCAGGTCGACGCCGCGTGCGGTGACGTATCCGTCCAGCGACATCGAGATGTCCGCGATCACTTTGCCCATGCTCACACCTCCAGGTCTGTCGCTCGGATAGACCCAGCCGGTGCGCGGAACTCATCGCGCTAGCCCGAACGCACAACCCGCAGATGCGGGCGCTCCGCCGGCACCGGACGTTCGCCGACGAGATCCGCCAGCAGCTGGGTCGTCTGGCGGCGACGGCTGCGGCGGACGTAGAGCAGCGTGGTCGCGGTGCTCTCGTGACCGGCCAGGTCAGCCAGATCCTCGATGGCGACGCCGTTCTCGTAGCCGAGGGTCAGGACCGTATGCCGCATCGAGTGCGGCACGACATCGTGCGGATCGGCGATACCGGCCGCCCGTGCGGTGGCGTGGAACAGATTGCCCAGATCGCGTGAGGTCAGGGGAGTGCCGGTGCGCGTGGCGAAGAGCCATCCCGACAGGTCGTGCACGGCCTTCTCCTCGCGCTGGGCTCGGGCGGCGAGGTACCGCGCGAGCGCCTCTTCGGCGAACCCGAGGATGTCGGCCGTCTTGCGATGCCCGCCTTTGTTGACGTACCGGAGGATCCAGTGGCCGTGATCCATCGCGAGGTCGTCGTCGATCCGCGCGTGCAGGATCGCGCCGGACCGCACCCCGGTGGTCGCCATGATCTCCAGGATCGCCCGGTTGCGCAGAGCCGACTCGGTGCCGGCGCGCCCGGCCCTGGCGCGCGCGTGCCCGAGGAGAGCGACAAGCTCGTCGTAGCCGAGCGCGCGGGTGCGGGATTCCTTGGCGCGCTTGTGACGGGCGACGAGGCGGGCCGGGTTGTCGTCGTGGACGCGGTTGTCGATCAGCTCGGTGTACCAGGCGCTCACCGCGGCCAGCCGCGCGTTGTGGGTGACCGGGCTGACCGGGGCCAGTTCGGCGATCCAGTCCTTGACGTCGGTCATCCGCGCGGCCAGCGGGTCGACGCGCTGCCAGTCGCAATAGGACAGCCACAGCGCGAGGCCGCGCCAGTAGGAGCGGCGGGTCTGGTGGCTGGTCATGCCCTGCAGCCAGGCGCGGGTGACCGACCGGGCGCCATACCGCTCCGTCTGGCTATCACGGGGAAGCGCCGGCAGCCCGGCGACGAGTTCGGCCAGCAGGGCGCGCAACGCCCGCTCGTCCGGCTGCCGGGCCGGCATCGGCGGCGCCTCATACGGTGCGAGCGCTGGCCCCATGTTCCGACCTTATCGAGCGTCGTCCCTCGGCGGCGTCGAGGGCGGATGTGCGCTCGTCCGCACGTCGAGCGCGCCGTGGACATCGGCGTCCGTCCACTCTCACGCTGCCACTCACGCGGGCTGGTCAGCGGGCGGAATAGCCGCCGTCGACGTCGAGGACGGTACCGGTGCTGTAGCTGGCGTCGAGGGCGAGATAGACGATCGCGGCGGCGAGCTCCGCTGGTTCGGCGATCCGGCCGAGCAGGACCCGCGACTGCTCCGCGACCGCCACGGTCTCGTGGCTGCCCGCATCGAGCCCGCCGAAATACTCGGTGACGGCCTGGGCGAACATCGGCGTGTCCGTGGCGCCGGGGGAGACGCAATTGACGCGAACCTTCGGCGCGAGTTCTGCCGCAAGACTGGTGGTCAGGCCAAGCAACGCGGCTTTGGTGGCCGAGTAGGCCGCATGGCGTTCCCGCCCGTGCCGGGCCGAGACGCTGCCGACGAACACGACCCCCGAGCCCTCGCCGAGGCGGGGCGCCAGCGCCTGGGTGAGGAAGAACGGGCCGCCGAAATTGACCCCGACCAGCGCGTCGAACTGCTGCCGGGTCGTGCTCGCCAAGCTGTGAATGCCCTCGATCGCGGCGGCATGGACCAGCGCGGAGACGGTGGTGTCACTGGAACGGCAGTCGCAGCCGCTCGACGACCTCACGCTGGTAGCCGGTGTCCTGGCTGGACAAGCCGAACACGCCGGCCGCGCCGGCCTCGCGCAGGTCCTGGAAGTGGTCGCGGAAACCGCACGCTTCAGGGTGCAGCCGCGCGCTCCCGGGATCGAGTCCCAACCCGAGGGCAGGTCGATGCCCGGGCGGCCGGTGAGCAGGTACAGGTAGAGCACGGTGCGGCCGGTGCCCAATGCTCCGAGGTGGATCGTCGTGCCAGCCGTGCCCGGAAACGCCAGGCGCGGTGCGTTCGTCCCGGGCAGGTGGTCCGCCGCGCCGTCGTTCTCGGGCACCGGCAGGTCGTCGGGCAGCGTCTGGTAGTCGTTCACCGGATCTCCTCGCTCACCGGCTGATGCGGTGTGGTTGCCGGCCTTGTGCAGGTGAGAGATCAGCGTGGCCCGTCGATGGCGTCCAGGTACCCGGCCAGCGAGGCGGGACACTCGTCCGCGCTTGCTGAGCGCCCGGATCTCACGCGTGAGCCGGACATCGTGCACATCGGCGCGGCGGGCAAGCTCACCGATCCGCATGTTCTCACCTCACCGAACGCTAAACCCTCCCCACTGGCGAAGGGTCCACCCCTGTCCCGCGATAACCGTGATTATCGCGGATCAAGCACGGTCAAATTAATGATTAATAAACAGCGATTAACAATCACTAATAAAAATGAAGTAGACTGGCTGGCGTGCTGAAGAGCGAGGAAGAAACCGCAGGTCAGAGCCCCGAAGTGGGGGAGGAGCGGGCCCCGGCGCCGCCGAGGCGCGATGCGGACGGGCGCCGGGAGCGGCCGATGGACCCTGGGTTGTGCGGGTACTGCCGCCGGTACCCTCGCCGCGGCTTGGGCGGACGCGGCCGGACGGCCGACTTCTGTGATCACGTGTGGGCGGTCGACGAGAAGGGCCGCGAGGTCACCTGCGCCCGGCTCGACGAGGCCGATCAGGTCGTGCACGCCGCCTACGGATCCGCGTTCCCCGGGTTCGACGTGGCCGGATTGGGGCGTGACATCAGCCGCGCGCTGGCTGAGATCAACCCGCTCCGGCACAGCCTCACCGCGCTCGGCGGCCGGCTCGACGAGGAGGTCGCGGCCGCCCGTGAACGCGCGGAAACAGCCGAGCAGGCGCGCGAAAAGGCGGTGGCCGAGGCAGCCGCGGCCGAAGCGCGGGCCGAAGCCGCGGAGAGTGCGGCCGCGGACGCTGAGGAGCGTGCCGGGGAGGCGGAGTCCCGCGCCACCGAAGCGGAGCGGCGAGCGGCGGCCGACCGCCAGCAGGCGCAGCAGGCGCACACCGATCGCATCGCCGCGCTCGGCAAGGCCGAGGCACTGGGGGAGCAGGTGCACCGCCTCGGCCAGGGGGCTGAACGCGCGGCCGAACGTCTCGAGGACCTGACGGCGCAAGTATCCGCCCGCGCCGGCGAAGCCGAGGCCGCGCACGCTCGCGCTCGCAGCCTGGAGAGCGATCTGCGTGAACTCTCGGAGCGGCACACGAACGAAGTCGCGCACCTGCGTGACCGGCACGAACAGGCGCTGGCCGACCTCCGCGCGCGCGATGAGGACGCCCGGGTCCAGCTTCGGACCGAACACGACCGGCGAATCGCCGCGCTCCGGCACGAGCACGAAACGGCGCTCACGGCCGTCCGTCACGAGGTCAGCGAACTGACCAGCGCCCAGGCCCGCGACCAGGCGACCGCGAACGAGGCCCGGGCGACCGCCGCCTCAGCCGGACGGGACCGGGATTCGGTGTCCGGCCGGCTGACCGAGCTACGGGAAGGCATCCTCACCGCGCTCGCCGAGCAGCCGGCCGACCTGCCGCCCCGGCTGCGCACACTTCTGGACGCCACCCGGCCAGGTGGCGCCCACACCTGAGCATCGCGGCTCAGGCGATCTCGCCAGCGGACGCGAAGCCCGAAGTGATGCAGATCAGCGACCACGCGATGAGCGCCCGGCCGCGCTCTCCGGGGAGAGAGTGGGCCACCTCGCGTCGTCGCTCCCACGCCGCGTCAATCGATGACGTCTTCCTTCCCCAGAGTGCGGCGTGCGAGCGCCAGCAGCGCCCGCGCGGCCGGGCTCGCCGGACCATCCGCGCGCCACGCGAAGACCAGCTTCCCGCGTAAGCGCGGCTTGACGATGGCCAGCGGGTGCAGGCCTTCCTGGTTGCGTGCCACGGAATCGGGCAGGATCGCGATACCGAGCCCGCGCGCCGCGAGCTGCGCGAGTGCCAGGGGGTGGCCGGCCTCGAAGGCGACCTTCGCGGTGAACCCCGCTCGCGCGCAGGCGCTGTCCAGGTGTGACCGGATCCCGGAGCCGGGCGGCAGGCAGATCAACGATCGGTCGCGCAAGTCGTCGAGGGTGATCTCGTGGTGGCGCGCCAGTTCGTGGTCCACCGCGACCGCGGCGGTGATCGCCTCGTCGGTGACCACGAGATGATCCAGATCGGCCGGGGGAGCGGTGCCGAGCGAAACGATCGCCGCGTCCAGCCGCCCATCGCGCAGCGAGGCGGCCAGCACGTCGGAGTTGCCCTCGGTGAGAGTGATCTCGACCGCTGGATGATCGCGATGGAAGCGCGCGAGCAGCCCGGGCAGATCCACGCCGTGCGAAGTCACCATGCCCACCGCGACATGGCCACGCACCAGGCCGGTCAGCTCGTCCACGGCGAGGCGCGCACCGGCCACCGCGGCGAGCGCGGCGCGGGCATACGGCAGCACCGCGGTGCCGACCTCGGTCAACCGCACCGAACGCCCCGAACGGTCCAGCAACTCCTGCCCGAACTCCCGCTCCAGGCGGCGGATCTGAGCGCTGACCCCGGGCTGGGCCACATGCACCTTTTCGGCCGCGCGCGTGAAGCTGCCTTCTTCGGCCACGGTCACGAAGTACTCGAGCTGCCGCAGTTCCATAACCGCTGATTCTAGGACGTAGCACAACTAGCTCTTGGACTTATGCGGTGTCCAGCCGCACCCTGGACGTATGACCGCATACGAACCCGAAGACCTGGCCCGCCTCTTCGTCGAGCGGGCCAAGGCCGGCGACGCGAAAGGCCTCGCCGAGTTGTACGCACCCGACGCCGTCCTGGCCTTCCCGCCGGGCTCCACCACCGTGGGCCGGGACGCGATCCTCGCCGTCTTCGAGCAGATGCTCGAGCAGGCGCCCCGGTTCCAGTTCGAGGATCCGCTGCCGACGCTCCGCTACGGCGACCTCGCACTCACGTCCACCCGGCCGGCCGACGGCACCGGCGGCCGGGTCCAGGTGGCGCGCCGCCAGCCCGACGGAACGTGGCTGCGCATCATGGACCGGCCGGAGACGAAGGGCGCCTGACTCGCCGCCGTCGACACCGGCATGCCGCCGGCGCATGATGTCCGACATGGGGATATCGGGCGGATAGCGCGCCAGGAGGTGCGGCATGACTGAGCTCGTGACGAACACGGACGCGCGAGAGGCACTGGCGGAGCGGCTGATCGAGGACGCGACGCGCGCGCTGGAGACGCTGAGCGTGTACCTGGGCACGGCGCTCGGGCTTTACCGGACGCTGGCCGGCCTGGGTGAGGCGACCTTCGAGGAAGTGGCCGAGCGGGCGGGCGTCGCGCCGCGGTACGCGCGCGAATGGCTGGAACAGCAGGCCACCTCGGGGTACGTCGAGTGCGCCGATCCCGCCGCGCCCGCCGGCGAGCGACGCTACGGACTGTCGCGGGCGCACGCCGAGGTGCTGCTCGACAACGACAGCCCGTACTTCGCCGGCGCCGTCGCGAGTGCCGTCGCCGGTGTCGGGCCGGTGGTCCCCGATCTGCTGGACGCCTACCGCACGGGCGGCGGGGTGCCGTACTCGGCGTACGGGCGGGCGCTGCGGCAGGGGATCGGCGACTTGAACCGGCCGATGTTCCGCCACGATCTCGCCGGCTGGCTGGCCGCCGTCCCGCGGATCGACCGGCGGTTGCGCGAGCCAGGCGCGCGGGTGCTGGACGTCGGCTGCGGGCGCGGCCAGTCGAGTATCGCGATCGCGCGAGCCTACTCGGCCGCGGTAGTGCGCGGCGTCGATCTCGACGAAGCGTCGGTCGGCGAGGCACGGTCGGAGGCCGCCGCCGAAGGCCTGGACGACCGGATCACGTTCGCTGCCGGGGACGCCGCCCTTGACGCGTCCGCCGGATCGTATGACCTGGTCACCGTGTTCGAGGCGCTGCACGACATGGGGGATCCGGTCGGCGTGCTACGCACGGCCCGGGCCTCGCTGAACGAGGACGGCGCCGTGCTCGTCGGTGACGAGAAGGTGGCGGACGATCTGGTGGTGAACGCCGGCCTGCTCGAGCGATTCCAGTTCGGCTGGAGTGTGGTGCACTGCCTGCCCGCGACCCTCGCCGAGCGTCCGGTGGAAGCCAACGGCACGATGCTCCGCGCGCCCACGCTCGAACGGTGGGCGCGGGAAGCCGGATTCGCCGAGTTCGAGGTGGCTCCCATCGAGAACGACTTCTGGCGGTTCTACGTGCTGCGTGGCTGACTTACCCGGTTCGGCTATTGTTGCCGGCAGATCATGTCCGATGTCGTCACCACCCTGCGCAACGCCGGCTGCGTCTTCGCCGAGGACGAAGCGGCTCTGCTGCGGTCGGCCGCGTCCGACGGCGCCCAGTTGGCCGCGCTCGTCGCGCGCCGGGTCGCGGGGGAGCCGCTGGAGTACGTGCTCGGCTGGGCCGGGTTCCGCGGGCTGCGGATAGCGGTCGAGCCAGGCGTGTTCGTACCGCGGCGGCGAACGGAATTCCTTGTGGAGCAAGCGATCGCGGTCGCCGGGCAGGCGCCGGTGGTCGTGGACGTGTGCTGCGGTTCCGGCGCCATCGGGGCGGCGATCGCGGCCGAGGTGCCGGATGTCTCGCTGTACGCGGCGGACGTCGATCCCGTCGCGGTTCGCTGCGCGCGCCGGAACGTGCCGGGGCCGGTGTTCGAGGGGGACCTGTACACGCCGCTGCCGGCTGAACTTCGTGGCCGCGTCACCATTCTCGTCGCGAACGTTCCTTATGTGCCAACGGATGCGATCGCCACCATGCCGCCGGAGGCGCGCGTGCACGAACCGCGGGCCGCGCTCGACGGGGGTCCCGACGGGCTGTCGATCCTGCGCCGCGTGGCGAATGAGGCGCCGCAGTGGCTGGCGCGAGGCGGGCATCTCTTCGTCGAGACGAGTGAGCGCCAGGCCCCGGCGGCGGTGAAAGCGTTCTCCGGCGCGGGCCTCATCCCGTCGGTCGCCACCTGCGAGGACAGTGGAGCGACGGTCGTTCGCGGTGAGCGACCCTGAGAGCTTCTACTTAACATAATGTACATTATCGGCGCGGTGGATCCAGTGGGAGAGGGGCTCACAAACCCCGGTTGCCGAGCAGATGCCGCTCCAGGTTGTCCCCGACCCAGCGCTCGAAGTCGTCGGGTGTCCATCCGGAGTCCTCAACCAGTTCGCGGTACACGCCCGGGGCGGCCAGCGCTCGGTAGACGGCTTGCGCCTCGGTCACCGGAACGGCCAGATGTTCCCCGAGTGACGCGATCATCGCGTCCATGACCTCGTTGCGCCCGGCCAGTTTCGCGCGCAGCAACGCACGCGTCTCGGCGCTTTCGTCCGTGGCGGCCTCGAAGATCAACACCACGTCGAACCCGGCGGTGTAGAGGCCGCGCAGCCAGCCCGCGGCGCCGCGCAGTCTGCGGACCGGGTCCGGTTCGGCGAGCACCTCCTCGGCCCGCTCCCTGGCCAGCGCCCGTTCGAGCCAGTGCTCGCAGATCACGGACAGGATTTCGCGCTTCGCGCCGAACGCGGAGTACACCGTGCGAACGGCGACCCCCGCCTCGGCCGCGATCGCGTCCATGCTGGTGGCCCCGTAGCCGTTCTTGGCGAAAAGCCCGCGGGCGGCTTCCGCGATGCGCCGGCGTGTCGCCGCCGCCTGTTCTTGCCGATACCCCGAGCGGGTCTTGACGGAACGAGCCACCTGGGCACAGTATCACTGCGTACAGTGCAGTAACACTGCAACGAGTGCAGGGATCCTGCATTAGGGAGCCATCATGACAACTTCTCCCCCGCAAACCGCTCCGGATCAGCACGCCGACGCCGTCACGGTGCTGCGCCGCATCCTCGAGGAGGGCTTCGCCACCGGCCGGACCGACGTCGTCGACGAACTGTGCGCACCCGATCTCGTGGAACACCAGTTCGGACTGGCCGGTGCCGGCGCGGAAGCCATCCAGCATGTCAAGGACGCCATCCGCGACCTGCATGCCGCTGTTCCCGACATCGCGTTCACCGTCGAGGACGCCGCTCAGCACGGAGAGACCGCGTGGGTGCGGGCCACGGCACGGGGAACCGCGACCGGGCCGTTCTTCGGGCCGCCCAGCGGACGGCCGGTCGAGGTCACCGTGATCGACGTCGCCCGCGTGACCGGAGGCCGGATCGTCGAGCATTGGGGCGTGCCCGACCGGTTCGCCCTCCTGGCCCAGACCGGGGTGCTGAGCCGGCTCGCGCCGGCGTAGCCCGCGGTTCAGCGCAGGCGTTCCAGTTCACGCGCCGAGTGAGCCAGTTCGAGGGCCATCCGCCGGAGCTCATCGGACGCTGCGCCGTCGTCCGCTGCGGTGACGACGTCCTCGGCCGCGCAGCGAAGCTGGAACAACCGGTCCTGCAGCGCGGCCAGTTCCGCGTCCGACAGCACGACCGCGTCCTCCGGCAGGCCGGTGCGCTGCATCGCCGTGCGCCGCTCGTACGCTCGCTGCCGGCACGACTGCCCGCAGTACCGCCGCCGCCTGCCCTTGGCGGCGGCGTTTTCCAGCCGCCGCCCGCACCAGCCGCAGTGTGCCGGCGCGACGTTGCGCGGAATCCCCGCCAGCAGCTCAGCCGACCCTTCGCTCACGTGCCTGACCCTAACCGGCCACCGCCGGCTCACGCGGTGGCCACGCCGATGCCGCACACTGGTCGGGTGCCAAGCCCTCACCCGTACCTCGCCGGCGCCTTCCCACGAGCCTTCGCCCACCGTGGGTGGCATCTGGACGAACTCGACGACATGGAGAACTCCCTGTCGTCGTTCCGCCGCGCCGTCGCCGAAGGCTTCCAGTACATCGAGACCGATGTGCACGCGACCTCCGACGGTGTCGTCGTCGTGCACCACGACGCGTCACTGGACCGCACGACGGACGGGCACGGGGCGATCGCCGCACAGCCCTGGTCCGCCGTCAAGCACGCGAAGATCCGCGGTCGTGAACAGGTGGCGCGCCTGGAGGACGTGCTGGAGGAACTGCCCGAAGCCCGCCTCAACATCGACGTGAAGGCCAACAGTGCGATCGTGCCGTTCCTCAAGGTCATCGAGCGTGTCGGCGCGTACGAGCGGGTCGCGGCCGCGGCGTTCTCCGAGACCCGGCTCGCCCGGATCCGCCGGCTGGCCGGCCCGAAGCTGCTCACCTCGATGGGCCCGCGCTCGGTCGCCGTACTCCGGGCGAACGGCTGGGTTCCGTGGCTGCGGCTGGGTTTCCTGCACCGCGGCGCGATGGCCCAGGTACCGGTCCGGATGTCCGGGCTGACCGTGGTCGACCGCTCGTTCCTCCGTACCGCCGGGCGCGCCGGGGTCGAGGTGCACACCTGGACGATCAACGACAAGGGCGAGATGCGGCGCCTGCTGGAACTGGGCGTGCACGGCATCGTGACCGACCGCCCGGATCTGCTGCGCGACGTGCTGCGCGAGCGGGGACATTGGCGCTAGCGCGGGGGTTTGCCGTCCCACGCGGCCTTCCAGGTCTTCGGCCCGAGCCGTCCTGAATCGTTGATCCCGTTGGCGCGCTGGAGGTCGAGCACGGCCTGCTGGGTCTTCTGGTAGTAGCAGCCGGTGCCCTCGAAGCCGTAGCCGAAGGCGTTCATCCGCAGCTGGAAGGTCCGCAGTGCCGGGGCGCAGTCGCCGTAGGCGTAGACGAGACCCGGCCACGGTGGCATGACCGCCGCCGGGGGCGGCACGGGTGCGGGCGCTGGGCCGCCGCCGATGTAGGCGGCTTCGGCGTAGGTCGGGACGCGCTTGCTGCGTGCGTCGCCGTCATCTCGCAGGCTGAGCATCCCGGCGCATTCCCAGGGCTGCCACCCGCGCATGCGGTACAGGTACAGCGCCCGGTAGTCCTGCTCCGCGGGGCTCGCCTGATCGGGCCGGCCCTGGCCGCCGACGCTGCGCCAGGTGGGCAGGTCGAACTGGTAGGCGCCGTAGTACCCGGTTCTGGTGTTGACCGTGTAGCGGTTGCTGGACTCGCACATCCGCAGCTTCAGCCAGGTCGAGGCCGCGGGATCCGCGAACGCGGACGTCGTCGTGACCAACTGGACCGCGCCCGCCACCAACGCGATCAGCAGGGCCCGTACGCCCATACGTCTGAGTCTGTGCTTCCCCATGCGCAGCACAGTAAGGTTCGCGCCCCAGCAGTCACAAGGTTCACATCAAACACACCAGAATCACATAGATCACCTTTCACACGGTGGAGCGACACGCCGATCGGCGCGAAGAACGGCCGGTCAGCGACCGAAACGGCCCGATCATCCGGCGCTCCCCCGTCATCGGCTCGCCGGGCATGGACCTCCCGTTGATTCACCCGATCAAGGGAGCCGGCGCGAGAGTGCTGTTGAAGTTGCAACATCATCACGCGCGCAACCCGATTTCACTACTTTGTGTTACCGGGCACCGTGCCGCGACCGGTCCGGCACGGGAGATCTTGACGGACCGGTCGGGCGGCGAAGATGCCTGGGGCCCGGCCGGCGCGCCCCGTTTCCTCTTTTGCCGTCAACCGGTAGCCCGTCTGGGGGATAATCGCAGAAAGAACGGCCAAAGCGCGTCACTTAGCGGCGCGAAAGGTGTCCCCCTGGTGGAAGCTGTTGTGGAGGGGTGAGCCTGCTCATCGTGAGCGACGACATGTCCCACCGGGAATTCGCGGTGGGTGAGGGCCGTTGCATAGGGTGAGCATCACCTGGCTCTTGACCATCGGAGCCGACTGAAAGGACGTCATCATGGCCGACCGTGTACTCCGTGGAAGCCGGCTGGGAGCGGTCAGCTACGAGACCGACCGGAATCACGACCTCGCACCGCGCCGCACGGTGCGGTACGCCTGCCCGAAGAACCACGAGTTCGAGGTGCCGTTCTCCGACGACGCGGAAATCCCGTCCGTGTGGGAGTGCCGCCTGCACGGCAGCGAATCGGAGATCGTCAACGGCGGGCAGCCGGAGCAGAAGAAGGTCAAGCCCCCGCGCACGCACTGGGACATGCTGCTCGAGCGGCGTTCGATCCCGGAGCTTGAGGATCTGCTGAACGAGCGTCTGGCGGAGCTGAAGGGCCGCCGGACGAGCCGCTCGGCGTAGCTGAACACCACCGAAGACGAACAGGCCCCCGCGTCCTCCCGCCGCGGGGGCCTGTTTATGTCGAACTCGCCGTCGTGAACGTAGATCTCGGCGTCAGCGGCGCAGGAGGCGGCGGAGCTGGCCGAGCCGGTGCCGGGTCCCCCAGACGCCGACGCGGATCATCGCCTCGCGGATGATCGCGCCGCTCATCTTCGACTCACCGATCTCCCGCTCGGTGAACGTGATCGGCACCTCGACGACCTCGAACCCGGCCCGCAGGGTGCGCCAGGCCAGGTCGATCTGGAAGCAGTAGCCGGCCGAGGCGATCTCGTCGAGCGGGAGCTTCTCCAGGACCGCGCGGCGGTAGGCGCGGAACCCGGCGGTGTACTCGGTGATCTTGCCGCCGAGCGCGAGTTGCGAGTACAGGTTGGCGCCGCGGGAGAGGAACTCCCGGCGCTTGGGCCAGTTCACGACGCTGCCACCGGGCACGTAGCGCGAGCCGAGCACCAGATCGGCGTTCTCCAGCGCGTCGAGCATGCGGGGCAGGTCCTCCGGCGCGTGAGAGCCGTCGGCGTCCATCTCCACGATCGTCGCGTAGTCGCGTTCGAGCCCCCAGCGGAAACCGGCGATGTACGCGGCACCGAGCCCGGCCTTCTCCGAGCGGTGCAGGACGTGGACCCGCTTGTCGTCGGCGGCCAGCTTGTCGGCGAGTTCGCCGGTCCCGTCGGGGCTCCCGTCGTCGACCACGAGCGCGTGCACCGCCGGCAGGCTTTCATGCAGCCTGCGCAGGATCGGCGTGAGATTCTCACGCTCGTTGTAGGTCGGGATCACCACCAGAACCGGTTCGATCGGTTGTGCTGCCCGTGGCGCCTGCGCCATCCGTGTCCTCCCTCGGCGGGAGTCCTCACCCCGCCCCGGTCGCTCGCGTTTCCTTGGCGCCTGCGCGCCGGGTGCGCCACCGGAGCACGAGGCCCGCGAGCACCGCCGCCACCGCGACGCTGATCAGGCCGTACTCCGTCCACGCACCGAGTCGATCCGACAGCGTAGTCGTGTCCCGAAGCGGCACGCGCCCGACCAGGGATGCTGCGGTGAATTCGCTGGTCGAGCGCATGATCGTGCCGTCGGGCTCGACGATCGCGCTGACCCCGCTGGTGGCGGAGACCACAACCGCGCGGCTGTGCTCGACCGCGCGCAGCCGCGCGATCGCGAGCTGCTGGTAGCTCATCTCGCTCTCGCCGAACCAGGCGGTGTTGGTCGGCAGCACGATCAGCTGGCCGCCGTGGTCGACGCCGTCCCGCACGACGTAGTCGTAGGCGATCTCGTAACAGATGGGCGTGGCGACCTTCGTGCCCGCGACGTCGAGGACGGCGGGCCTGGAGCCGGGGGTCATGTCGTAGAAGCCGTTGACGAACGGGGTGACCAACTGCGCGAGCGCGCGGGCCGGGACGTGCTCGGAGAAGGGCACCAGCTGCTGTTTGGAGTAATCCTCCCCCCGGCCGGTCCTGGGGTCCCATACGAACACGCTGTTCTGCGTCTCACCGGCGTGCCGGTAGACGGTGCCGACCAGGGTGGGGGCGCCGAGATCGGCGACGGTCTTGTCGAGCACCGGGTCCGGGCCCTGCAGATCGGTCACGCTCTCCGGCCACACCACGAGGTCCGGCTTCGGGACCGCGCCCGAGCGGATCTCCTGGGTGAGCCGTTCGCTCTGCGCGAGGTGGTTCGCCCTGAGCGTGTCCTGCTCGTCCATCAGCGCGATCCCGACGTTGGGCGCGTCGCCCTGGACGGTCGCGACGGTGAGGCTGCCCGTCTCGGCGGCGGTGCCCACGGTCGGCCACAGCGCGAGCCCCGCGACGACCGGCAGCACCACCCCGCCCGCGGGCAGGAACGCCCGCCGCCACTCGCGGTGGCGCAGGCGGGACACCAGGGACGGTACGGCGAATCCGGTCAGCACCACCGCGAACCCGACCAGTGGCGCGCCGCCGATCGAGGCGAGCGGCAGGAACGCGCCCTCGGGCTGGCTGAACGCGACCCGGCCCCACGGGAACCCGCCGAACGGGAACCACGCGCGGGGTGTCTCGGTGGCGATGATGATCATGCTCATCCACACCGGGCTCCACGGCAGGCGCGCGACGAGTGTGCACAGTGCGCCGCCGACGCCGAGGTACGCGGCGAGCGCCACCGCCAGCCCGAGCCACGGCCACGGGCCGAACTGCGCGCCGAGGAAGTCCTGCAGCCACAGCAGGAGCGGCAGGTTGAACGCGAGACCGAAGGCGAACCCGTAGCCCAGCCCGCCCCACAGGCGCCGCCCGCGCAGCGCGACCGCGAGGCCGGCGAACCCGATCGGGGCGAGCCACCACAGGGGACGCGGCGCGAAGCTGAGATAGAAGACGAACCCCGAGGCGATCGTCAGGGTAAGGCGCAGCAGCCACGGCCGCCAGGCCCGGCGGCGCCGTTCGGTTACTGAGGTCGCCGACGTCTCCGGCGCGGTTACGGCCACGGGGTCCAATCTAGCGGCGCGATGCGTCTCCGTTGAGGGTGGTGGTGGGCGAGGGGCTGGCGCTTAGGCCGAGGGCGTGAACACGTCGTAGAGAACCTGCCCAGCCCGCACGGTTCGCAGGCAGGTTGGCAGCGGAACCCCCGGATCGAGCGGTGGCAGTCCGGGCACGCGCGAGCGCGGATCGGTCGACCAGCGCTGCACGCGCGGGTCCGAGGTGGCGACGACGAGGTCGGCGGCGTCCCAGATCGCGTAGTGCGCGGGTGCGCCCGGCACGAGGCTGCCGGTCAGCCCGTCGTTCACCCCCGCGGCGCGGTGACCGCCCCGGGTGTGGGCGTTGAACGCGGCGCGTGCGGACAGGCCCGAGCCCGGTGTGCGGTGGTGCACGGCCGCGCGGACACTCGCCCACGGGTCGAGCGGGGTGACCGGGCTGTCGGAGCCGAAGGCGAGGAGGACCCCTTTCGCGGCGAGAGTGGAGAACGGGTTGAGCGCGGCGGCACGTGAGCCGAGCCGCGTGACGTACATGCCGTCCTCGCCGCCCCACAGCGCGTCGAACTGCGGTTGCATCGAGCCGGTGACACCCCAGCCGGCGAGCAGGGCGGCCTGGTCGGGGTCGATCATTTCGAGATGTTCGAGGCGGTGCTTTCCGCCGGCGAGCGGACGCCGGCCGACCGCCTTCTCGGCAAGCTGGAATCCCCGGACGACCTCGGCGACCCCGGCGTCGCCGATCACGTGGAAGCCCGCCTGGAGCCCGGCTTCGGTGCAGTCGGCCAGGTGCGCGGCGATCGCGTCGGCGTCGAGGTAGCGGGCACCGGTGCTGTCGGGGCGGTCGGCGTAGGGCTCGTGGAGCGCCGCGGTGTGCGAGCCGAGCGCACCGTCGACGAACAGATCACCGGCCAGTCCGCGCAGGCCGTGGCGGCGCGCGACGTCGACCGCGCCGGCCTCGCCCCAATAACCGACGACTTCGGGGCGGCCCGGCTCGGCGGCCAGCCGCAGCAAGTCGGCGAGATCCGTTTCTCCGGAGATGTCGGGACCCGCGCATTCGTGGACGCTGACGATGCCCTGTTCGGCCGCGCGGCGCAGGAACGCGTCTTGCGCGCGGCGGCGCTGCCCGGCGGTGATCCCCGCCCGGATCGCGGTGCGGACGTGGTGGTGGGCGCCGCGGGTGAGCGGGCCGTCGGGCGACCAGCCATCGGCTTCGCGGGCTTCGGGGGCGAGTTCGACCAATGCGGTGGAGACCACGGCGGAGTGCACGTCGACACGGCTGAGGTAGATCGGGGCGCCACCGGCGGCCTCGTCGAGTTCGGCCCGGCTCGGCAGGCGGGGCTCGGTCCAGGCCGATTCGTCCCAGCCGTGCGCGATGAGGATCTCGCCGGGGCGGATGGCCGCGCGGACGGCGGCGAGCAGGTCCGCGGCGGTGCGCGTGCCGGTGAGGTCGAGGCCCGTCAGGTGCAGTCCGGTGGCGGTCGCGTGCACGTGGGCGTCGACGAACCCGGGCGCGACGAACGCGCCGTCGAGATCGATCACGTCCGCGCCGGGATGCAGGGCGTGGCCGGGGCCGTCCTGCCCTACCCAGACCACGGTGTCCCCGGTGACCGCCATCGCGGTCGCGCCGGGCGAACTCGGCGAGTGGATCCGCCCGCCGACCAGAAGCGTCGTGTCGTTCACGGTGTCGAGTCTGCCCCACTGGATGCGCCGGAAATATTTACGCCCTATGGTCAGATGTACCGGAGATTTTTCACGCAGAACGCCGACGAGGAGCACAGATGACTGCGATCCAGGAGCCTGTCTCGCCTGCCGACACGCTTGGCCAGCCCTACGCCTACGCGCGGAAGGAGCTGATCGAGCCCGACTGGCGGCGTTTCCCCGGCTGGCGGGACGTCACCGAGGCGCAGTGGTGCGACGCGCAGTGGCAACGCGTGCACTGCCTGCGCAACGTCAAGCAGTTGCGGGCGGTGCTCGGGGATCTCGTGGACGAGCGGTTCTACCAGGACCTGGAGGCCGACCAGCATGAGCTCGCGACGATGTCGATGCTGCTACCGCCGCAGATGCTCAACACGATGAACGCCGGGTCGACGGAGGCGTTCTACGCCGACCCGGTCCGCCGGTACATGCTGCCCGTGTGCAGCGACCGCGACCCCGCCTGGCCCAGCCATCCGCATTCGGCGCGCGACTCGCTGCACGAGGCGGAGATGTGGGTCGTCGAAGGGCTGACCCACCGCTACCCCACCAAGGTGCTGGCCGAGCTGCTGTCCACCTGCCCCCAGTACTGCGGCCACTGCACCCGGATGGACCTCGTCGGGAACTCGACCGAGCAGGTGGCCAAGCACAAGCTGGAGCTCAAACCGGTCGACCGGCAGGACGCGATGATCGGCTACCTGCGCCGCAATCCGGGCGTGCGGGACGTGGTGGTCTCCGGCGGTGACGTGGCGAACGTGCCGTGGCACCAGCTGGAGTCGTTCCTGATGCGGCTGCTTGACATCGAAACGGTCCGCGACGTCCGGCTCGCGACGAAGGCGCTCGCCGGCCTGCCGCAGCACTGGCTGCAGCCGAAGGTCGTCGAGGGGCTCGAGCGGGTCGCCCGGACCGCGCACCGGCGCGGGGTGAACCTCGCGATCCACACGCACATCAACCACGCCCAGTCGGTCACGCCGCTGGTCGCGCAGGCGGCCAGGACCGCGCTCGACGTCGGGGTGCGGGACGTGCGGAACCAGGGCGTGCTCATGCGGGGGGTGAACGCGACGCCTGCGGCGCTGCTGGACCTGTGCTTCGCCTTGCAGGGTGAGGCGAACATCCTGCCGTACTACTTCTACATGTGCGACATGATCCCGAACGCCGAGCACTGGCGGGTCGCGGTGTGGGAGGCGCAGGAGCTGCAGCACGCGATCATGGGTTACCTGCCGGGGTACGCGACGCCGCGGATCGTCTGCGACGTGCCCTACGTCGGCAAGCGGTGGGTGCACCAGCTGGCCGAGTACGACCGCGAACGCGGGATCTCCTACTGGACGAAGAACTACCGCACCGGCATCGAGCACGACGATCCGGAAGCGCTGCGGCGCCGCTACCCCTACTACGACCCGATCGCCACCCTCCCCGAGGCCGGGCGCATCTGGTGGGAAACCCGGCGGAGCTGACCGGGCCTGCTCTATCGTTGCGCACCGGGGGGTGCGCATGAGACGGGTGCTGATCATCGGCGGTGGTGTCGCCGGCTGCGCCACCGCGCTGGCCCTGCACCGGGCCGGGTTCGCGCCGGTGGTGTTCGAGGGCCATCCCGACAGCGGCGAGGACATCGGCGCGTTCCTCACGCTCGCCGCCAACGGGATGGCCGCGCTGCGCGAGCTGGACGCGGCGATCGCGGTCGGCCGGGCGGGATTCCCGTTGCACACCTTGGAATTCGCCGGCGGCGTGCGGGAGCTGGCCGGGCACCGGTGCCTGCGCCGGGCCGAGCTGTGCCGGGTGCTGCAGGCGGAGGTGGCCCGTCGCGGCATCCCGTTGCATCACGGCAAGCGGCTCGCGTCGGCGGCCGAGGACGCCGACGGGATCACGGCCCGGTTCACCGACAGCGGGATAGCCCGCGGTGACGTGCTGATCGGGGCCGACGGGCTCAACTCCAGGGTGCGGGCGCTGGTCTCCCCCGGCGCGAAGCCGCGCTACGCCGGGCAGCAGGTGTTCTACGGCTACAGCAGGCCGCGCCGGCCGCCGTGCGAGCCGGGACGGATCGTCATGGTGCGCGGCGAGGCGGCCTTCGGGTTCGCCGTCTCCCCCGGCGGTGAAACGTACTGGTTCGCGCGCGTGTCCACCGTCGAGTCGCCGGAGCCGAGCTGGCGGGAGAGCCTGCTTGCGTTGCTGGACAAGGATTGTGCGGCGATCGTGGCCGCCACGCGGGGCCCGGTGCTGGGCACGAACGCCCGCGACCTTGCCCAGATCCCGCGGTGGCGCACCGACCGGATGCTGCTGATCGGCGACGCGGCGCACGCCGCCTCACCCGCGACCGGGCAGGGCGCGTCGATGGCGCTGGAGGACGCTGTCGTCCTCGCGAAGGCGATGCGGGACACCGCGAACCCGCTCGAGGTCTATGAGCAGCTGCGGCGGCCGCGGGTCGAGTACAACACCGAGGCGAGCGGGCGGATGAGCGCGCGCCTGCCGCCGATGGACGTTCCGCCGCCGGTCTCCGAGGAGGAACTGGCGGGCCAGCTGGACTGGTCCCGGCGGGTGGAGCTGACGGCGGCGGAGTGACAATGAGGCGTGTCCTTGTCCGCCGACTGCTCGTCCTGCTTCGGGCTCTGCTGTGTGGCCCTGCCCTTCGCCGCTTCGGCGGATTTCGCCGTGGACAAGCCCGCGGGGACGCCGTGCACCAATCTGCGGCAGGACTTCCGGTGCGGGATCCACGCGCGGCTGCGCGACGAGGGCTTCTCCGGGTGCACGGTGTTCGACTGTTTCGGCGCGGGCCAGAAGGTCTCGCAGGTCACCTTCGGCGGGCAGGACTGGCGGGGCGATCCGGAGACCGCGCGGCGGATGTTCGCCGCGTTCCCGGTCATGCGCGGGCTGCACGAGTTGCTCGTCTACCTCACTGAGGCGGTGTCAATGCCCGCGGCCGAGCCGATCTGGGTGGAACTCCAGCGCGCCTTGGACGACATCGAGCGCCGCACCGAGAAAGGCCCGGACGAGCTGGCGGCGCTGGACATCGAGGCGATCAGGCGCGAGGCCAGCGAACTGTTGCTGCGGGCCAGTGAGCTCGCGCGGGCGCGAATTCCCGGTCGGAAGAAGAACCACCGCGGCGCGGAGCTGATCGCGGCGAAACTGCGGGGCGCGAAACTCCGCGGCGCCTCGCTGCGGGGCGCCTGCCTGATCGGGGCGGACTTACGGGACGCCGACCTGCGCAAGGCGGACGTCATCGGCGCCGACTTCCGGGGCGCGGACCTGCGCGGTGCCGACCTGACCGGATGCCTGTTCCTCACCGGACCGCAGCTGGCCGCGGCGAACGGGGACGCGAGAACCCGCCTGCCGCAAGGATTCACGCGCCCCGCGCACTGGGTTTCCGCAGGAACTTCCTGAGCCGGGTCAGCGGCCAGGTGTTGATCACGTCGTCGGCGGTGAGCCATCCGCGCTGGGCGGTGCCGACGCCGTAGCGGATCTGCGCGAGGTCCCGGATCGAATGCGCGTCGCTGTCGATGGAGAACTTCACCCCGTACCGCTTGGCGTGCAGGATGTGCTCATCGCGCACGTCGAGCCGGTCCGGGAACGAGTTGACCTCGAGCGCGGTGCCGGTGCGGGCGCAGGCCCGGAACACCTCGTCGAAGTCGGCGTCGATCGGGGCGCGGTGCCCGATCTGGCGGCCGGTCAGATGGCCGAGGATGTTGACGTGCGGGTTCTCGCAGGCGCGCACGAGCCGGCGGGTGGTGTCCGCGCGGGACTGGGTGAACGCCGAGTGCACCGAGGCGACGCACAGGTCGAAGCCGGCGAGGAACTCCGGCGGCCAGTCCACCTCGCCGTCCGGGTCGATGTTGAGCTCGGTGCCGTGCAGCAGCCGCATCCCCCGGTAGGCGCGGTCGAGTTCGCGGACCCGCTCGCGCTGCGCGAGCATCTTCTCGTCGGTCATGCGCTGCATCACGAGGTTCGGCGCGTGGTCGGTGATCGCGTAGTAGCGGTAGCCGCGCGTGGCCGCGGCTTCGAGCATCTCCTCGAGCGAGGCGATGCCGTCGGTGAGGTCGGTGTGCGTGTGCAGGTCGCCGCGCAGGTCCGTGACCTCGACCAGATCCGGCAGTTCGCCACGCAGCGCCGCCTCGACCTCGCCGCGGTCCTCGCGCAGCGGCGGCGGGATCCACGGCAGCCCGAGCCGCTGGTAGACCTCCTCCTCGGTGCGGGACACGATCAGTTCGCCCGAGTCGACCTCGAACAGGCCGTACTCCGACAGCTTGAGCTTGGCGTGCACGGCCATCTCGCGCGTGCGGATGTTGTGCGCCTGGGAGCCGGTGAAGTACTGCAGCGCCGCGCCCCAGGACTCCAGCGGCACCACCCGGAGGTCGACCTGCAGGCCCTTCGCCGTGCGGATCGAGGTCTTCTTCTCGCCGCTCGCGATGACTTCGGCGACCAGGTCCAGCGCACGGAAGGCGGCCATGACCGGGCCGGAATCCTCGGCGGCGGCGAGAATGTCGACGTCCCCGATCGTCTCCCGGAACCGTCGCAGGGACCCGGCGTACGCGCAGCGCTCGACGCCGTCCACAGTGGACAGCTGGGCGACGATGTCCTCGGCCAGCTCCATAGCGACGTCGATCAGCACCCGCCCGCCGGAGGACCGCAGCAGGTCCACGCCGTGCAGGATGTTCTCGGCGGTCTTGGGGCCGAAGCCCTTGAGGCCGTGCAGGCGTTCGTGCTGGATGGCGTCGACGAGCTGGTCGATCGAGGCGATGCCGAGCTGCTCGTACAGCAGCATCGCCTTCTTGGGGCCGAGCGTCGGGATCTCGGTCAACTCGCGGACCCCGGCCGGGATGCGGGTGCGCGCCTCCTCGATGACCGCGACCTGACCGTGCGCGAAGTACTCGGCGATCTTGTCCGCGATCGAACTGCCCACTCCCGAGATCGCGCGGAGCTGCTTCGCGCTGAGCGTGGAGACGTCCTCCTGGTGACCGGCGACCGCGCGCGCCGCCTTCTCGTAGGCGCGCACCTTGAACCCGTCGCCGCCGGTGATCGAGAGGAGGTCGGCGTACTCGTTCAGCAGCGCCTCGACCTCCTCGTTCGCCCTGGGCATAGGTCTGAATCTAATCCTGCGGCGCGAAGCGCGTCCGTTGAGGGCGGTAGCGGGGAAGCGGCTGCCGTAGGGAATCGGCGAGCTTCTTGTCGCGGCTCACCCGCACGAGGGCGGCGGCCAACCGGGCGAGGTCGTCACCGTCGGCAAGCTTGGCGAGCTTGTCCGGATCGGTCGGCAGGCCGAGCCGTTCCGCGCCCTGGCGTGCCTTGCCGTCGAAGTACGGGCGCAGATCGGGCCATACCTGCTGGGCCTCGCGGCAGAAGATGTCCACGCCGACCGGGCCGAGCCTCGGGAACTCGCGCAGCATGGTGCCCAGCGCGCGGGCGTCCGGCGCCTGCGCGTGGAGCTTGCGCAGGTCGCCGCGGTACTTGTCGAGCAGCAGCCGGGCACCCTCACCGAGAGCGGTCGCGGTGCTCTCGTCGTACCGGACGTAGTGTCCGCGGCCCAGGGCGTCGACGCGCTGCTGCCAGCTCGCGTCCGCCATCCGCCGCGGGGTGCCGAACCCGGCCCGCACCAGCTCCCCGGTGGCCGCGATCGCGATCTTCGCCTGGATCGGCGCGGACATCAGCACGGACAGCACCAGCAGCCGGTACAGCTGGGCGGGAGTGTCGGCGAGCTTGATGCCCGCTTCCTGCGCAAAGGTCCGGCCCGCTTCGGCGAGCACCTTTCGCACGTCCGCCATGTCCGGGGGTACCCCGGGTCAGCGCGCCGCACTCCCCTCGCGAGCTGCGGGTGTGAGCTTCGACAGCGCCAGCAGCCCGTCCTCGAGGCGGCCCGTGCCGTCGCAATGGCGTGTCGCGGCCTCGGCCATCGCCTTCCAGCGTTCGGGGCTGGCGATGAGCTCGCGCACCGCGTCGCCCAGTTCCCGGTCCGTCTCGCACACGATCGCGAGCCCGGCTTCGGCCATCAACTCGGCGTTCGCGCGGCCGTGCGCGGCGATCGGCCGGTGCATCAGGACCGGGCGGCCGCACGCGAGCGCCTCGAGGCCGGTCGCGCCGCCGGCGTTGGTGACGACGGCGTCCGCGGCGACGGTGTAGGCGGGCATCTCGTCGGTCCAGCCCAGCACGTGCAGCCGCGGTTCGGCGTCGGCCAGCGGTTGCAGCCGCCGCCTGAGCGCCTCGTTCCGCCCGGTGACCACCACGGGCACCACGTCGGGATGTGCCTTCAGCAGCGCCTTCGCCGCGTCCTCGACGTCACCGAAACCGAGCGAACCACAGGACACGAGCGCGATGAACGCGTCCGGCGGCAGGCCGAGACGCTGGCGCGCGGTCATCCGGTCACCGGGCGCGAACGCGGCCCGCACGGGCGGCGCCGAGACGATGACCTTCGCCTCCGGCACGCATTTCAGCGCGGGCGGCACGGCCTGCTCGTGCATCACGAGGTTCAGGTCGAGGTCGCCGTAGACCCAGAACGGATGGGGCGCGAAATCGGAGACCCAGGCCCCGGTGGGCGCGTCGAGCCGGTGATGGCGGCGCAACCAGTCCAGCCCGGCCGAGCCGAGCGGGTAGGTGGACAGCACCAGGTCCGGTTCGAACGTGCGGATCTTGCGCGCGAGCCGCCAGCCGCACCACACCCCGACGAACCGCTTCGACGCCGTGGCGAACCAACGGTGCCGCCACAGCGACCGGTAGAAGAACTCGTACAACCACGGCGTGCGCTGCACGTTCGACACGTAGATCCAGCGGAACAGCGGCCCGACCCCGGCACCCATCACGTCGAGGGCGTCGAGCCAGCCGACGGTCGCCTCGGGCCACAGCCGCTTGACCGCGTCCTCCAGCGCACGCCCGGTCGCGTTGTGTCCCTCGCCCATGGCCGCCGAGACGACCAGAACCTTCTTCATGCGGTCCCTTCCGGAGCGTTGAGCGGAACGTCGGTTCCCGCCCCCGGCTGGGCGCGGGCGAGGTGTTCCGCACGGCTGGCCAGTAGCACGATGCCCACGAGTATCACGGCGCCGGCCATGGCCTCGCCGGCCAGCGCCCAGGGTGCGCTGTTCGCGGTCTCCCCCATCCACCACACGCCGATGCCGACGCCGACGAGCGGGTCGAGCGCGGTGATCACGGCCAGGGCCGGGGTGAGGAACCGGCCCTGCTGGAAGGTGTTCTGGCTCAACAGGAACCCCAGCGGGCCGATCAGGCAGACCAGGTACAGCGTCCAGTTCTGGAACGGCTCGGCGAGCCCGTCGCGGGCCTGCCCGGCGACCACCTTCATCAGGCCGGCGGTCACGCCGTACAGCACGCCGGTCGCCACCGCGAGGCCGAGCACGCGCAAGGAACCGCGGACCAGCAGCGCCACCACGAGAGCGACGATCGTGAGCGTGGCCAGCGCGATCGCGAGCGGCAGCGGCCCGGTGGCGTCGGCGAAGTCGGAGGAGTCGCCAGTGGGGCGGGCGACGACGAGGAACCCGGCGAGCCCGGCGACGCAGATCAGGGCACCCGCCACCATCACCCGGTCGAGCTGGCGGCGTTCGAGGCGGGCGGAGAAGACCCCGGCGAACATCAGGGACGTGATGAGCAGCGGCTGCACCACGAGCAGCGGCGCGTAGGCGAGGGCGATCAGCTGCAGCGCGAGCCCGGCGCCGGTCGCGACCATGCCGATCAGCCACAGCGGCCGGTGCGCGAGACCGCGCAGCAGCCCCGGGTCGAGGATCCGCCCGACCTCGACCTCCTTGGTCGCGCGTGCCTGCGCGGCGCTGGCCAGCCCCATACTCGCCGCGCCGGCGACCGCCGCGGGGACCGCCAGCAGCAGTGAGGTGCCGCTCGCCGACACCATGCGCCCCTCCGTGCACCGAAAGTGTGATGGCGTTACCAAGCCGACCGAAAAGTAGGCCCGCCGGCCAACCGCAGCCGGTCTACGTTTGGCAGATCGCCGTGACTGTCGGTGGGCTTGGTAACTATTAGCACAGTAAGTACGGTGCTGACCTTACAGAATTCGCGGCCGACACACCCGGGTGACGCGGGCGAGAAGTTGCGTGCCGCGGGCGAGACAGTCGGCGCAAATGACCGCCTCGCCGGGAATGCACCGCATCCGCGGCAGCGGGCGATGGTGCCGCAGCACGCCGTGACGGCGGCTGCGGCCGCAGAACTCGCACGGAACACCGGGCGCGGTCACCAGGCGGGCGAGCTTCGGCCCGCGAAGGGACCGTTCGCGGCCGTCCTGGCACAGCGCGCGGCCGGTGTCCAGGCAGTCGGGGCAGATCGGTCCGAGCGGACCGGGCGCGCGATGAAGACCCTTGGCGCCAGGGCGGTCGCAGAACCGGCAGAGCGCGGTCCGGCCGTTGACGAGGTGCTCGGTGTTTTCGGTGCGTTCGATGGCTTCGGCGGACATGTCCCGTGTCCCTTCCCGTCACGCGCGTCGTCCGCCCCGGAGTTCCCGCGGCGTGGACGGGCAAAACCGCGGAAAAGACACCGCTTGGCAACACTTTCGGGGTAGGTTCGCCGGCATGCGAGAGGCGAGGGGGGTCTCCCTTCCGTGGTCGCGCGCGCCGCGCGCGGCGTTGTCGAGCAAGCTCACCCCGATCATCGCCGGGGTGACCGCCTTGCTGTCCTGTTTCCTCGCGACCTCAGCCGTCCTGATCGCGTCCGCCGCCGGTGGCGCGGCCACCGACTATCAGGCCGCGGTGGCCTGCCCGGACACCTACGGTCCGGTGTTCTCCCGTACCAGCCTGCCCGCGGCCGACGCGCCCGCGGTGATCGACACGGTCCGGCGCCAGGCGGCGGCGCACGGGTTCCCGCAGCCGGTCGCGGCGATGTACACCGGCGCGTTCATCACGGGCATCGGCGCGGGCCCGGGGCGCAAGTACACCATCGCCTACCGCGACGGCGCGCTGGACCATCTGCGGCAGCTGCAGCGCGGCGGCGGGCCGGGCCTGTGGATCGGCGACGACCTGTCCCGGCTCGCGCCGGTCAAGCCCGGGGACGTGGTGGCGGGCGGGCGGTTGCCGGCGGTCGCGGGCATCTACCACGCGCTGTCCGTGCCGCCGCCGCGCTGGTGGTGCTCGCAGCAGCACGACGCGACCGTCTACGTCTACGCGAACGATCCGCTCAACACCATCGCGTTCGCCAGCGACCAGCGGACCTTCGACGACGTCGTGCGCGACGTCCACCCGCCGGCGCTGGCGAACCTGTCCATCACGTTCTACCTGGACCCGCCGCGCACCCCCGAGCAGGCGAGCGCCTACCTCGACCGGTCACGCGAGTTGATCGCCGCGGTCAACGCGGATCTGAGCCGCCAGGGCCTGGCCGGAAGCCTGGCGGCGCAGACACCGTTCGCGCGGTCGGTCGAGCTGGCCGGGCAGGCACAGTCCAATGTGCTCGTGTCGATCCTGCCGCTGGCCGTGATCAGCGTGCTGGTGGGCTGCGGCGGGATCGCCGTCGTGGCGCTGCAGTGGTATCAGCGCCGCCACGCCCAGGTTCGGCTGCTCGCCGCGCGCGGCGCGGGTCCCCCGGCGATCGGAGGGCTGGCCGTCGCCGAACTCGGCCTGCCGGTACTGGCCGGCGGGATCGTGGGGATCGTGCTCGCCCGGTTGTCGGTGCCGTGGTACGCCCCGCCGGGCGAGGTGGCCTGGGGCCGGCAGCTCGCGGCGGGCGGGATCGCGCTCGGGGTGCTCGGCGTGGCACTCGTGCTGCTGGCCGTCGTGTCCGCGATGCGGGCGCACCGCGAGTTCCAGGTGGGCCGCATGCCGCGGCGCGGCGTGCGCGCGCGGCTGCTCGCGTTCTTCCCGTGGGAGCTGGCGACGGCCGGGCTCGCGTTGTTCGGCTGGACGCGGCTCGCCGGTTACGGCGCGACCTCGCGTGTCGGTACTCCGTTGCCGCAGATCAATCCCCTCGCGCTGACCTATCCGGTCTTCGTCGTGCTGACCGCGGGTCTCGTCGCGGCGCGGCTGGTGTGGTTGCTGCTGCGGGCTTCGCACCGGCTGCGGCTGTGGTCGAGACCACCGCTGCAGCTGGCGATCCGCCGACTGGCCGGTGCACGTGCCCCCGTCAC
>NZ_VDFW01000018.1 GCF_006152065.1 Amycolatopsis alkalitolerans | reverse complement strand
CATCGTGAAAGCCGCACTCACCCTGACCCATTTTGAACATCGAATGATCAAATGAAAGTCGTTGAGATCACGTCGCTGACCGGGCGGCAGCATTTCTTCCTCGACCACGAGTGGATGGCCGAGTTCGGCGAGCAGCTGCCGACCTATCGGCCGCCGCTGAACGTGCTCGCCCACTTCGGTGATCCCTCCCGGTCCGACCCGGGGCGCCCGGAGATCGTGGTGCGCTATCTGACCCCGCACTCGAAATGGTCCATCCACTCCGAATACCAGGAGAACCTGCACATGCTCACGTTGTTCCGTGGTGGGCCGGTGATCTGGATGAGCCCGGCCGACGCGGACAAGATCGGCGTGGCCGACAACGACTGGATCGAGGCGTACAACCGCAACGGCGTTGTTGCCTGCCGCGCGGTGGTCACCCACCGGATGCCCGAAGGCACGGTGTACATGTACCACACGATGGACCGGCACCTGAACGTGCCGAAAACCGAGGTCTCCGGCCGGCACGGCGGAGGCGACAACTCGCTCACGAGATTGCTGATCAAACCCACGCACCTGATCGGCGGCTACGCCCAGTTCACTTACGGTTTCAACTACATCGGTCCGACCGGCAACCAGCGCGACGAGATCACCGTCATCCGGCGTCGTGCCCAGGAGGTGGAGTTCTGATGCGCGTCATGGCGCAGGTCGCGATGGTGATGAACCTGGACAAGTGCATCGGCTGCCACACCTGCTCGGTCACCTGCAAGCAAACGTGGACCAACCGGCCGGGCAGCGAGTACATCTGGTTCAACAACGTGGAAACCAAGCCCGGCACCGGCTACCCGCGCCGCTACGAGGACCAGAACCGGTTCAAAGGTGGCTGGGCCCTCAACCGGCGCGGCAAGCTGAAACTCAAGGCCGGTGGGCGGCTGCGCAAGCTGCTGTCCATTTTCTACAACCCGGAACTGCCGTCGCTGGACGACTTCTACGAGCCGTTCACCTACGACTACGAGCACCTCACCACGGCGCCGCTGTCGGACTCCTTCCCCAGCGCCCGCCCCAAATCCCAGCTCACCGGGCGGAACATGTCCCCGTCGGCCGGGCCGAACTGGGACGACGACCTCGCGGGCTCCGGCACCTACGCCGCCGCCGACCCGAACCTCGACGGTCTGGCCGAACAGGTACAGCTCGAGTTCGAGCACGCGTTCCACTTCTACCTGCCCCGCATCTGCGAACACTGCCTCAACCCATCGTGCGTGGCGTCGTGTCCCTCGGGCGCGATGTACAAACGGGTCGAGGACGGCATCGTGCTCGTCGACCAGGACCGCTGCCGCGGCTGGCGGTTCTGCGTCTCCGGTTGCCCGTACAAGAAGGTGTACTTCAACCACCGCACCGGCAAAGCCGAGAAATGCACCTTCTGCTACCCGCGCATCGAGAGCGGCCAACCCACCATCTGCTCGGAAACCTGCGTCGGTCGGCTGCGGCACCTCGGCGTGATGCTCTACGACGCGGACGCCGTGCTTGCCGCCGCGTCCACCAAGGACGACAAGGAGCTGTACGAGGCCCAGTTGTCGGTGTTCCTCGACCCGCACGACCCGGATGTGATCGCCGGGGCCGAACGGGACGGCATCGCGCACGACTGGATCCAAGCGGCGCAACGCTCCCCGGTGTACGCACTGATCGCCACGCATCGGGTCGCGCTGCCGCTGCATCCGGAGTACCGGACGATGCCGATGGTCTGGTACGTCCCGCCGCTGTCCCCGATCACCGACGCCGTGCACGCCACCGGTCACCACGACGACAACCCCGACCAGGTCTTCGCCGCCATCGAATCCCTGCGCATCCCGCTGGGCTACCTGGCCAACCTGTTCACCGCCGGCGATACCTGGCCGGTGGAGCGGGCACTGCGGCGACTGACCGTGCTGCGCACCCACATGCGCGCCCAGCAACTCGGCGACCCCGTCGATGCCGACCTGCTGGCGTCGGTGAGCATGACGGCCGAGGAGGTCGAGGATCTGTACCGCATCCTGGCCATCGCCAAGTACGACGAACGCTACGTCATCCCGAAGGTGCACGCGGAGGACACCGGCCGGTTGCAAGCACAGCACTGTGCCGTCGGCTACCCGGGCGGCGTCGCCGACCTCGGCGCACACACCGAAGACACCCTCGCCGCAACGGGGGGCGGCGGCAGCCAGTTCCGTGACGACGACGGGCGGACGCGGTTCAACCTGCTGGGCTGGAACGGCTCCGGCCGCCCGGCACACCTGTTCGGCGAAGGCGGTGGCCGATGATCCGCCGGACCCGACGCGCCACGCCGCATCCCGCAGATACCCCGCTGCTCTGCAAGATCACCTCGATCCTGTTGCAGTACCCCGACAACCGCGTCCTGGCCCACCTCACCCAGGTGACCGCGGTCCTCCCGGCGATCACGGACACCGTCGCGCGAGACTCGCTGGGCGGGTTCACCGACTGGTTGGCGGGCCGGACACCCACCGAAGCCGCCCAGCACTACGTGGTGACCTTCGACCACACCCGCCGCCGCGGCCTGTACCTGACCTACTACCGGCACGGCGACACCCGCGCTCGCGGCATGGCCCTGCTCGCGCTCAAACACACCTACCGCCAAGCCGGCTACCCCGCGCCCGAGGACGAGCTGCCCGACTTCCTGCCCTTGATGCTGGAATTCGCGGCAGCCGCCCCCGAACCCGGGCAGCGCCTGCTGATCCAGTGCCAGGCCGGGCTGGAACTGCTCACCGAGGCCGTCCGCGAGGCCCACAGCCCCTACGCCGAGTTGCTCGACGTGATCCGCGCCTGCCTGCCGGACCTTCCGAAACGGCACCGCGACGAGCTGCGCGCGCTGGCCGAAGCCGGACCACCGATCGAGCAGGTGGGCCTGGAACCCTTCGCCCCGCCCGACTACGTCACGGGAGGACACCGATGACCGCCTGGGACCTGTGGTGGTGGGTGATCCTGCCCTACCTCGCCCTCGTCACCTTCGTCGTCGGCCACATCTGGCGGTGGCGCTACGACCAGTTCGGCTGGACCAGCCGCTCCACCCAGCTCCAGGAACGCGTGCTGCTGAAATGGGGCAGCCCGCTGTTTCACTACGGCACGTTCGCCGCGATCGCCGGCCACGTCATCGGCATCCTGATCCCGAAGTCGTTCACCCACTGGCTGGGCATCCCGGAAGCCGGATACCGGTGGTTCTCGTCGATCGCCGGGACCCTCGCCGCGCTCGGCGTGACCATCGGCGTGGCCATGCTCGCCTACCGCCGCACCCTGATCCCCCGGGTCCGGGCCACCACCAGCCCGGTCGACTGGGTCGCGCTGATCCTGCTCGCCGTCGTGATCGTGCTCGGCATCATCCCGACCGTGGGCGTCAACCTGCTCGGCGGCGGCTACGACTACAGGGAGAGCGTGGCGTTGTGGTTCCGCGGCCTGTTCGCCGGCAATCCGGACGTGGCCGCCATCGCGCACGCGCCGCTGATCTACCAGATCCATGCCACCGCCGCCTGGGCCATCCTGGCCATCTGGCCGTTCACCCGGCTCGTGCATGCCTGGAGCTACCCGCTGTGGTACCTGTGGCGGCCGTTCATCGTCTACCGCGGCCGAACCCCGGCCCACCCGACCGAACCTGGCACCAGCGGCCGCCGTTGGCGCCGCATCGGCGTCCCCTACTGATCGAGAGGGCAGACCATGCGGAAGTTCTCTCTGGACGCCCTGGCCCGGGAACACCTCGACCGGGCGACGAGCGGTTCAACCGGCCGCAGCGCCACCACCGTCTACGGCGGACACGAACAGGTGCTGCGCCAGACCCTGGTCGCGCTGCGCGCCGGAACTTCGCTGACCGAACACGACAGCCCGGGCGAGGCCACGCTGATCGTGCTGCGTGGCCGGGTACGGCTGCACGCGGGCGAGGACACCTGGGAGGGACGTGCCGGCGACCTCCTGCTCATCCCACCAGCGAGGCACGGCCTGGTGGCGGTCGAGGACAGCGTCGCCCTGCTCACCGTCGCCAAATAGTCCAGCCCGCCAGTCGAGTCGGTCATAGCGCCACGGCGCTCACCGAGGCTGGTGGGTCAACACGAGGCAGGCACCGCGCGCCAACTCGCCGATCGGATCGTCGGCGACCACCGCGATCCCGCCGTCGGTCAACGCGGCGACGATCCGCGTCGCGGCGTTGCGTCGCCCGGCCGCACTGGCCACCGCAGTCAAGGTGATCGAGGTCCGGTCCGCCTCCCGGCTGATCTGGTAGACGGATGGGCGAATGCGCCGCAGCGCCCGCACCACGATCTCGACCTGCACCGTGGCGGCCATCGGCATGTCGTCGTCCTCCGTTGTCGCCATTGCGTCGTTCCCTTCCGGCAGGGCTCCCGCCCGCGTTCCATTTTAACTAGCTATGGTTGTTTCTATGACTTTTGATCGGCGATTTGCTGCAGCTCCGTTCGCCGCGGTTGGCACGGGGTGCGTGGTGGCCGGGGGCCTTGTCGCGGCCGTCACAGCCCCTGCGCCCTCGACGCACGCGTCGTGGGCGGCCGCCTACCTGGTCCTGGTGGCCGGTGTCGCACAGATTGCCCTCGGTCTCGGCCAGGCCGCGCTCGCGTCGCATCCACCATCGACAAGGCAGGTCGCCGCGCAGGTCATCGGGTGGAACGTCGGCAACGCCGCGGTCCTGGCCGGGACGTTGACCGGGGTCCTCCCGCTGGTGGATCTGGGCGGGGCGCTGCTGGTGATCGACCTGGCACTGCTGATCCACGCGGTTCGTGGTGGCCTGCGGCGCAGCACACGGGTCGGACGGTGGGCGCTGTACGGGTTCCGCGTGCTGGTGCTGCTCCTGTTGGTGAGCATTCCGATCGGGTTGGCCCTTACTCGGATTGAGCCGGCGTGACTGCCAAGCTGGACCACCGCCACGATGAGGACGGCGAGGTTTTCCCGTGATCGGCCGGTCCACGGCGATCGCGGAACGGCTCATGCCACCGCGGGGGTCGGTGCGAACGCTGCGCCGTGCAGTGGCGGCCACACTCGTTGCACTGGTCGCGTTGGTCGGCACCGGCGGTTGGGTACGACTGTCCGATTCGGGACTTGGCTGCACCACTTGGCCCAGGTGCTTCGCCGACGACTTCGTGGCGCGCGGCACATATCACTCGCTGGTGGAGTTCATCAACCGATGCGTGATCATCGCTGTCGGGGGGCTGGTCGTCGCGACGTTCGCGCTTGCCGTGTGGCACCGGCCGCGCCGCACGGATCTGGTGTGGTGCGCAGCGGGGCTTGCTGTCGGGTATGTCGCCGAGGCGGTGCTGGGTGGGCTGTCGGTGTTGCGCGGGCTGGCTCCTGTGGTGGTAGCCGTGCACATGGCTGTGGCCCTCGTTCTGGTGGCCATCACGGTGATCCTTTATCACCGGGCCGCGGCACGGGCGCCATATCCGGTGACGCCCGGCGGTCCACAGGTGCGGCTGGGGCGGCTGATGCTGGCCGTCCTCGGCATCGCCATCATCGTGGGCACGGTGGTCACCGGCAGCGGCCCACACGCCGGCCAACCCGGCACGCCCCGGCTGCCACTGCCCCGGCCGGCGGTGACCGAACTGCACGCCGTGATCGGGATATTCCTGCTCGGCCTGATCGTGTCAGGCTACTTCTTCCTGCGCGCCGGACACGTTCCCGATGGTGCCCGGCGAGGATATCGGTGGATCGTGACGCTCATGCTCGCGCAAACCGGTGTCGGTTACCTGCAGTACTTCACCGGCCTACCCGCCGATCTTGTCGAACTGCACATGCTCGGCGCTGCCGTCCTGGTGGCCCTGCTCGTTCACACCTACCTGGCCTTGACCACTGCCTGAGCATCCGGCTGCGTAACCCGGCACATCGGCCGGACGGCGTATGGGATCGCCCATAGCCACTGGCGACGTCTTGACCTCGCCACAGTTAATACTATGATTACTCATAAATACTATGAATAATGGGGATTTCCTGGCGAGAGAAGGCTTCCCATGACCACGACATCCGGCCTCTACATCACCGGCACCACCACGGACCCGGCCGTGCGGGCGAGCGCCGCGATCCGCGATGCGGCCGACCGGCTGCTGCTGACGTACCAGGCGAAAGCCGCTCTGGTGACCGACCTGTGCCTGGACGGCATGATCCGCGAGCAGACCTATACAGCGTTGGTGGACTTCGCCATCGGCCAGGTGCGGCCGTACCTGGCCGCGACCGACCGTGTCCTCTACGCCGCCGCAGCCGGAGCGGGCGAGACCCGGCTGCTGGTGCGGGCACTGCGGCGGTTCCGCGAGTCCATCACCGAGCACCTCGACGAGCTGGCCGCGGCGAACTCGCCGGACCAGGCCAGCCATGCCGCCCAGGCCCTCGGCGCGGTGCTGCGCGCCGTCTTGGACCTCGACCAGACCATGCTGCTGCCTGCCCTGGCCGAACTGCCCGGCGCCGACCTGCCCGGACTCGCCGACGACCTGCGCACCCTGCTCGACGGTGGCGAGCTCGACGCTCCGGATGTCATCGATGTGCGCCCGATCCCACACGGCCAGCGCCACCCGCGGGTCTTCGGCCGCTACTCCCGGCTGGCGCCCGGGGACTCGTTCGTCCTGGTCAACAACCACGATCCGAAACCGCTGCGCCGCGAGTTCACCGCCACCTATCCCGGCGCATTCACGTGGGACTACCTGGAATCCGGCCCGGCCCAATGGCGAGTGCGCATCGGACGGCCGGCGATGTCCGCTTAAGCCGCACGCACCAGACCCGCGCACCGCCAATGAGCCGATAAACGGTGCGGCCCGACACCCGTGCCCAGAGGAGTCCGACACGTGACCGCCACACAGGAGCCGATCACCACCCACGCGCCGGCGACGGCCGCCCCGAAGGGGGCGCTGGCGCTGCGCTTGGTCCGCACCACCGATCCGAAGCTGCTCGGCATCATGTACCTGGGCACCGCGTTCGGGTTCTTCCTCATCGGCGGCGTGATGGCGTTGCTGATGCGCGCCGAACTCGCCCGCCCGGGGCTGCAATTCCTGTCACAGGAGCAGTACAACCAGCTGTTCACAATGCACGGCACGGTCATGCTGCTGCTGTACGCGACACCGAGCGTATTCGGGTTCGCCAACTTCGTGCTACCCCTGCAGATCGGCGCGCCCGACGTGGCCTTTCCCCGGCTGAACTCGTTGTCGTATTGGCTCTTCCTGTTCGGTGGTCTGGTCGTGCTGTCGGGGTTCCTCACCCCGGGCGGGGCAGCGGACTTCGGCTGGTTCGCCTACACCCCGCTGTCGGATGCGATCCATTCGCCCGGGGTGGGCGCGGATCTGTGGATCACCGGGCTGCTGGTCGGCGGGCTGGGCACGATTCTCGGCGCGGTCAACATGGTCACGACCGTGGTGTGCCTGCGCGCGCCCGGCATGACCATGTTCCGGATGCCGATCTTCACCTGGAACATCTTCATCACGTCAATCCTGATCCTGGCGGTGTTCCCGATCCTCACCGCGGCATTGTTCGGGCTGCTGGCCGACCGCCGGCTCGGCGCACACGTCTTCGACCCGGCCAACGGCGGCGCGATCCTGTGGCAGCACCTGTTCTGGTTCTTCGGCCACCCCGAGGTCTACATCGTCGCACTGCCGTTCTTCGGCATCGTCACCGAGATCGTGCCGGTGTTCTCCCGCAAACCGCTCTACGGCTACAAAGGAATGGTGTTCGCCACCCTGTCGATCGCGGGCCTGTCCATGTCCGTGTGGGCGCACCACATGTTCGCCACCGGCGCGGTACTGCTGCCCTTCTTCTCCTTCATGAGCTTCACGATCGCCGTCCCCACCGGGATCAAGTTCTTCAACTGGATCGGCACGATGTGGAAGGGGCAGGTGAGCTTCGAAACCCCGATGCTGTTCTCGCTCGGGTTCATGGTCACTTTCCTCTTCGGCGGCCTGACCGGGGTGCTGCTGGCCTCACCAGTGATCGACTTCCACGTCACCGACACCTATTTCGTCGTCGCCCACTTCCACTACGTCCTGTTCGGCACCATCGTCTTCGCCACCTTCGCCGGAATCTACTTCTGGTTCCCCAAGATGACCGGGCGGATGCTCGACGAACGCCTCGGCCGGTTCCACTTCTGGACCACCTTCATCGGCTTCCACACCACATTCCTGGTCCAGCACTGGCTCGGCAACATGGGCATGCCGCGGCGTTACGCCGACTACCTGTCCAGCGACGGATTCACCACCCTCAACACCATCTCCACCATCGGCTCCTTCGTGTTGGGCGCCTCAATGCTGCCGTTCATCTACAACGTCGTGCGGTCCTACCGCTACGGCGACATCACCGAAGTGGACGACCCCTGGGGATTCGGCAACTCCCTCGAATGGGCCACCACCTGCCCGCCGCCACGGCACAATTTCACCGAACTGCCCCGCATCCGCTCCGAACGACCCGCGTTCGAACTGCACTACCCGCACATGATCGAACGGCTCCGGGCCGAAGCCCACATCGGCCGTCGCCACCGACGGGCGGCCACCGCTGGCTCCGGCGGCCGCGAGACCCAGACGGACGCCTGAGCGAACACCACCGACACGGGAAGGATCCAGCCATGACGGACGCGGTATACCCCAGCGCCACCCGAGAGATCGGCGACCATCGTCGTCAGCTGGCACCCGAAATCCACCGCACCTTCGACGAGTTCAGCAAGCGGGTGTTCGCCGAAGGAGCGCTGCCGGAGAAGACCAAGCAACTCATCGCCGTCGCCGTGGCGCACGTGACCCAATGTCCGTACTGCATCGCCGGACACACCACGCTCGCGCACCGCAAAGGCGCGACCGATCAGGAGATCATGGAAGCGATCTGGGTGGCCGCCGAGATGCGCGCGGGCGGCGCGTTCGCGCACTCGACGGTGGCGCTGCACACCCTCGACCAGCCGCAACGGTAATCCCGACAACGCGACGTCAAGCGGTGCTGGCTCCGCGAGGCACGCTCACCAGCAGCCGAAGGTCAGTGGCGGGAGTGGCGACCCGTCGGGTGTATCCGGCGGCGGCAACCAGCACACCAAGGCCACCATCGGTACCAGCACACCGAACCCGGCGCCGAGGATGAGCAGGGCGGGCAGTCCGCACACCGCACCAGCGACGGTGAGCGCAACGAAGGCCAGTTCCATCACCAGGCACACACGGGCACTGCGCCGGTGGCGCAGGTCCCGGATCCGCACCATCGTGAGGTGCCAGCCGAACCAAGGATCATCGTGGCGCAGGCCGTGCTCGATCTCGCGCAGAATGCGCTGTTCGTCCATCGACAGCACGGCGTCCTCACCTCCGTCCGGCAGTTTCCTCGGCAGCGGTGGTGAACGCGTCGCGCGCGTGCTCCAGCGCCTCCAGGGACACGATCTCGCGAGGGAACAGCAGAGCCAGCGTCCAGTCGGCCACTACCCGCAGCCGCCGGTTCCAGGTGGGCAGCGCCAGCAAGTGGTACGTGCGGTGGGCCAGCCACGCGGGCAAGCCGCGCAGCCGCAACCGGTAGACCTGCGCGACGCCCTGGTACAGACCGAGACTGGCAACCGATCCGGCCGAAGTGTGCCGATACGGCTTCAGCGTGCGGCCGCGCAGCGTGGCTATCACATTGCCGGCGGCCACCCTAGCCTGCCGGACGGCGTGCTGAGCACTGGGCGGGCACACCGCACCCGGGCCACGGGCCAGGTCGGGCACCGCCGCACAGTCACCGAGCGCCCAGGCATCCGGAGTGTCCACAACGGACAGATACTTAGTGGCGAGGACACGACCACGCTCGTCCAGCGGCATGTCGGTCTGCTTGAGCAGCGGATGCGGCGCTACGCCGGCGGTCCACACCAGCGTGCCGGCGTCGAACTCCGAGCCGTCGTCCAGCACCAGATGGCCATCCACGACGGAGGTCAGCCGGGTGTCCAACCGGACGTCGATGCCGCGGCGCTGCAACAGATCTACGGTGTAGCGGCCCATTCGCTCGCCCACCTCGGGCAGGATCCGCCCGGTGGCCTCCACCAGCACCCACCGCAGACGCGCCGGGTCGATCCCGGGATAGTGGCGGCAGGCGTCGTGAGCCATGTCCTGCAACTCGGCCAGCGCCTCGACACCGGCGTAGCCGCCCCCGACGAACACGAACGTCAACGCCCGTTCCCGGTCGGCATCCGACCTGGCTGAAGCCGCCGTGTCGAGTTGGGCGAGCACGTGGTTGCGCAGGTGAATCGCCTCACCGACGGTCTTGAACCCGATCCCGCCCTCGGCCAGCCCTGGTACCGGGAGCACCCTCGTCACCGATCCCGGAGCCAGCACCAGCACGTCGTAGCCCAACGGTTCCGGCTCGCCGGAACCGGATGCCACATAAGCGGTGCGGCGGGAGTGGTCGATCGAGATCACCGCCCGGGTGATCACCTCAACGCCCGGCAGCACCTGCCGCAGCGGCACGACCACGTGCCGAGGTTCGAGGTTGCCGGCGGCCGCCTCGGCCAGCAGCGGCTGATAAGTCGAATACGAGTGCGGGTCCACCACTGTGATCGCGGCCTCGCCGGGCCGCAACCGGCGCCGTAGCCGCCTGGCCACGTGCATTCCGGCCTGTCCGGCGCCGACGACCAGCACTCGGGGCGTGTCGTGCGAGGTTGTCGCCATCCGTCCCACCCCTTCCTAGTATTTACTATCTCTCTGGTAAATACTAGGTCACCGTGGCATGGTCGTACCGGTGTCTTTGGTCACCGATCGGTGGCGGGCCCGGATCGCCGTGCCCGCGATGAGGGCGAGGAACAGCAGGATGGCCACCTCGCCCGCGACGCCACCGGTTTGCCACGCCAGAGCGTTGCCCGCCGCGTCACCGCCGACCAGGCGCAGGGCGAGCGAGGCGTGCAGCAGCGCCAGTGGCAAGTATGCGATCGGGTGGTAGGGCAGGCGCACCCGCAGCACCGCGGGCACGATGACCGGGGCGTGCGCGAACACCATGGAGAACACGAAGCCCAGGAACACCGCGTGCAGCATGGCGTCATAGGCCAGGCCGTCGCCCAGCCGCCCGATCGCCAGCCACAAGCCGCCGGCGACGGCCAGCCACAGGTAACCTGCAGCCAGTGCGATGGCCATGTACCGGGTGACCCCGCGCATCCGGATCGTCCGGCGCACGATGTCGTGGGCGGCCAGCCATCCGGCCAGCCCCAGCAGGCCGGCACCGGCCACTCGGACCCCGGCCGCGGGCGCGGCGATCGACAGACCCAGTCCGGCCAGCAGAACCACGATCACACTGACGAACCAGGCCCGGCCGCGAGCGGTGAGCGCGACCAGCCGGGACAGCTCCAGGCGTTCGCCGGCGATGGTGAGCACCAGGAATCCCGCCAGCCACGGCACCAGCGCGGACAGGTCCCGGCCCGCCGGCCACAGCACGCCGGCGACACACCAGCAGGCGGCACCGGCAGCCTGCGTCGCGTTGTGCCACGACGGCTGGATCCGGTGCAGTTCGGCGAACATCGCCAGCAGGCCGAACCCGGCGAGGCCGATCAGCACCTGCCCGGTACTCGCCGGCAGCCCGGCGACGAGCCACAGCGCGCCGATCCCACTCGCCGCCGGAGCCAGCCACGCCCACCCCTGCCCGAGCGCGACGGCCCGCTCGGCGGCGATGAGCGTGCCGAGGAATCCCAGCGGCATCAGCACACCGTGCAGTTCGGCCAGATCGGTGTGCCCGGCCGGCACCGGCAGGCCCAGGCGCAGCAAGCCCGCCCACAACCCGGTCAGCAACGCCACCACGCCCAGCGCCATGACCGGCGCCGCCCATGTCGGCCGCGTCGGCCTCGTTACCGACGCAGCCCGCGTCACCGCGACCACCCCAGCAGCCGCTTCGCCTCGCCGGTCATCATCGCCGGACTCCACCGCGGTTCCCACACCAGATCCACCAGCACGTTCGGCGCGCCGGGCAGTTGCGCCAGACACCGGCCGACCTCGTCGTCCAGGTACGCCCCCAGCGGACAGCCGGGCGTCGTCAACGTCATCCGCACCACGACCCCGGCCGCGCCGACGTCGACGCCGTAGACCAGCCCGAGATTGACGATGTCCACCCCCAACTCCGGATCGATCACGTCGCCCAGCAGGTCGAGCACCACATCTTCGGTCACCGGCCCGGCGACCATCGCGGTCACATCCAGTCGAGACCGCCCCTGGTCCGTCATCGACGACACCTCCCGCCTGTGATCCGATAAGCACTCGCGCTCGTTTAGACGAGTACTATAGTAAAAACTAGTCTAGCTGATCCGAGATGAGCGGGAGGAGACACCGGTGACCGGAACGAACGTGCCGACTCGGCGTGACGCGAACGTCGAAGCCGATACCGACGCTGCCCTGCTTGCCATTCGCGCGCACCACGCAGCGCTCGACCATGACCTCGGCAATCGGGTAGCCGACGTGCTGGCGGTCGTAGGTCAACGACACAGCCCTGCGGGGGTGCCTGCCATCGTCGGCGACACTCTGACCGCCTGGCGCGCCCTGTTGACCTTTCTGCTCGACGAGCTCCTGCCGCACGCCGCGGCCGAGGAACGCACCCTCTATCCGGCCGCCGCGGAAGACCCGCACACCGCAGCGCTGGTGCAGGCCATGGTCGACGAACACCGCACGCTCACCGAGCTGGTCGGTGAGCTGAAGAACGTCACCGACCCGCTCGCGCTGGCCACCACCGCGACGGCGGTCCGCATCCTGTTCACCATCCACGTGCACAAAGAGAACGAGTACCTGCTACCCGCGCTGCACCGATCCGGCACCGACATCGCGGCATTGCTCTCCAGCACGCACCGCCTGCTCACCGGAGGCCAACACAACGACAACCCAGGTGATCACCGCGATGAGCACTGACCTGCCCACGCACCGGCCGACCTCGATACCGAGGTCACCGACCTGGCCGATCTGCTGATTCGGGGGCTGCGCGCCCTTGGTGGCACCGGTCAGGTCGAGTTGGCCAGCCAGTTGGCCGGCCGTGCCTGGTCCGTGCTGCGCACCGATCACCCGCGCGCCGCCGACCACCTCACGAGCCTGCTGCACTACCTGGCCCGGCTGCCACCCACCGAAACCCCGTCCATCAACAACCCGCCAGCAGAGGAGAACACGATGACCACCGCCACCCCTGAACTCGATGTCCGCCAAGAGATCCCGGCGCGCCGCCACGAACTCATTTTCGCCACCTACGGCGCACTCGCCGACGGCGAAAACTTCGTGCTCGTCAACGACCACGACCCCAAGCCGCTGTACTACCAGTTCGCCGCCGAACACGCGGACCAGTTCACCTGGGACTACCTCGAACAAGGCCCCGAGGTCTGGAAGGTCCGCATCGGACGCGTCGCGAGCTGACAGACAGCAGGACCGGGCGGGGGTGCGGCGCACCTCCGCCCGCGCACCCTTTCCAGGGACGCTGACTGCGGCGTCAACGGTTCACCGGCCGCCCCGGCGGCGACGATCGCCACCGGCGGAGCGGCCCGAAATGGGCACCAGATGGGCCAGGCACAACGACGGCTCGACGAACGGCTCCAACCGATCTGCCTTCAGTGGGGCCCGGACCTCGTCCAGCACGCCACGCATCAAGCCCAGGTGCAACGAACACACCACGTCCCGGTGCTGTTCGGCAACCTCCCGGAACGGGCAGTGGCGCAGCGGGATCACCGGTCGCTCCGGATCGTCGACCGTGTCCGGGGCGAAACCGGCATCGGCCAGCACCGTCGACAGCCGGCGAACACCTTCCGCCGCATCGACTCGCTGCGACGGGGCCGGCCGCTCCGCCAGATAGCGTCCCCACGCCTCGCCCGCCGTCTCCGCGGCGTTCCCCGGCTCGGGCAGCGTGTCCGCGACCAGACTGGTGAGCATCTCGGCCAGTAACCGGTAGCTGCGCTGCCCGGCCGGCACATCGGTCGCGGTGACGACGTAGACCGTGCGGGGCCGGCCGGGCTGAGTGCGGTCCTCGGTACGCCGCTCGGCAAGACCCGCGTCGACCAACCCGTCCAAGTGGAACCGAGCCGTGTTCGAATGCAGGCCGACCCGCTCCGCGACGTCCTGTACGCCCATCGGTTCACCAGTCGCGCGGAGCACGTCCAGCACCCGGCCCCGGCTCTCGCCGAGCACCGGACGGGACTCCGGATCGGTCAGCACCTGCTCGCTCATGCCATCCATTTTAGCCGAGAGTATTTGTAGAAACTATGCGGACCGTCGGTGCGGGGTTCGTCCCGGCCGGGTAGTCCTGCCAGGCAGGCCGGCGCACCGACGCCGACCGTGACGATACCGGCCTCGGGCAGCACCACACGGACCATCGGACGGGACAGGGCCGCGGCCACCTCTCCCAGTTCCCGCTTCCCGCATTCGGTATCCGGCGCGCCGGACCGCCCGCCGCCTGGCACTGCATAGTCGTCCTCCACCGCACGCCACTCGACGCTCGACCAGCCGGCGTCCGGCCGACGCAGCGTCGCCGTCATCACGACCGGCCCTGCGGGCGGGGTAGGCCGGCAACCATGGGCGTGTCCACGCCAAGATCGCCAACCTTCGCCGCCCCGCCAGGACTGCCCAGCGGCCCATCACGATCCGGCAGCGTGTCGTTGAAGAACCGACCGTTGTCCTCGGCGTACACGGTCCATCGCTCGGGCAGGTCGTCCTCGTAGTAGATCGCCTCCACCGGACACACCGGTTCGCACGCCCCGCAGTCCACACACTCGTCCGGATGGATGTACAACGAACGTTCGCCCACGTAGATACAGTCCACCGGGCACTCCTCCACACACGCCCGGTCCATCACGTCCACGCAGGGCTCCGCGATCACATACGCCATCCCTTGCTCCCTTCTGGAGTACCACGCCGCAAACCCGACCAGCGTACCTAGTTAATACAACGATACTCGTCAAAATGGATGGGTCACCGCAGGCCGCCAGCATGATGACCGACCCGCGCGACGGAGGGCTCGCGGCCAGGTGTCGGGTCTTGTCGCCGGGACCGCGCAGCGCGTTCAGGGGCGACGCGTCGGCGTCGGCCCGCGAGCGCAGGTTAACGCCCTGCGCTGCCAGCACGAGATCGCTCCGCGGTGGCGTCGAGATCGATCTCCGGGCGAAGCTGGCCAAGGTCCGGCCGAGTCCAGCGCAGCCCGTTGCGCGTCCCACGCTCGCTGGTGCTGCTCGGCAAGTACATCCCCGAAGGTGCATGCCTGCCGGAGATTCGTGGCCAGGAGCCCAGGGGCACCAGCGGACCCGCGCAGCGGGCGGTGATCTGCCCGCCGAAGAAGCCCGCGCTCGTCGTCAGACCACGCCCGCCGGTTTCCAGCGCGGTGAACGCGGGTTCGGCGTGCTCGGCCAGGCGGCGCAGCCCGCCCAGACGCAAGGGCCAGCTTGCTGCAGAACGTGACGTACAGGCTGATCGGCTGGTACCGGTGGTGTCCACGATGTCGACGATCTCCGCGTCGGCCCAGTCCCGCTGTCACAGCAGCTGTGTCACGGTGCCGACCACTGCCGAGGATCGAAAGGTGCGCCCACCTCAGCGTTTGGTCTGACAGGTCTATGCGGCAACGTCCCTGATCAGGAACCGATCGAATCAGTCTGTGTAACGAAACCGACTCAATTCGGCGTCGCATGTCCAAAATACGTCTGTGGAGCTGAAGGGAATCGAACCCCTGACCTTCTCGATGCGAACTGTCAGCATCGGAGTTTTCCCAGGTCAGCGAGGTCATGGTTGGGGCAATAATGGCCGGTGACGGTCGTTGTCGGTCGGTGCCGTTGCTGTACTTTGCTGCTGTACAGCAACGCCCGGATCAGCGGGTTTCCGGCGCTCCGCGCCTGCCCCATCGTAGACTGGTTCGCATGAGTAGCCCTGAGCGTGATGAGCTGAAGCGCCTGGTGGACGAGCTTCCCGAGGAAGAGGTCCCGCAGGTGCTCGCCGACGTGCGCAGGCACCTTCGCCCGGTCCACGAGGTGACGTGGCCGCCGGTCTTCTTCGGGAGCATCGAAGGGGACGGGACTGCGATCGGTGCTCGTGCGAAGGAGCTGCTCGCCGAGGGGTTCGGCCAGTAGCACGTGATCATCTGTGACACGGGTCCGCTGGTCGCCGCCTCGATCCGTCGAGACACCGACTACCACCGCTGCACCGAGCTGTTCACGGGTCTCCACCTGGCGAACCGCCCGATCCTCGTCCCGTCCCCCATCGTCGCCGAAGTCGGCTACCTGCTCGGGCGCCTTGGCAACGCCAAGATCGAGGCCGGTTTCCTCCGCTCCGTCGCCGAAGGCGCGTTCATCTCGGCCGACCTGACCAACACGGACTACAACCGCATGGCCGACCTTGTCGAGCAGTACGCGGACTTCCCTCTCGGCACCAGCGACGCCGCAGTGATCGCCCTGGCCGAACGCCTGGACATCGATGAGATCGCAACGCTGGATCAGCGGCACTTCCGGGCGGTTCGGCCCCGGCACGTGAAGGCGTTCACGCTGCTGCCCGAGTAGCGGCGATTCTCAGCTTGGGAATCAAGTGGATCACGGAGGAAAGTGGCCCTGACCTGCGGCTCGACCCGGTCTGGGAGCACCGCCGTTGACCTTGGTTGACCCCTTCTAATGGCACGCAGGGTCAGGACAACGGGACGCCGCGACCATAGACCTTCTGGCCGGTACTGAGCCGAACAAACGGTCGCAAGTCACGGAAAGTAGTCCGCTTTTGCGCGACGATGCTGCGCACCTCGTCGGCAAGCACATAGAAGGTGGCATTGGAGTGGGGCTCAAGCCGATGAGGCAGAGAAGTTGACCACGGTGCTTGGGTGGCCGGGATTGCTGTCTCGTTCGTCGCAGGCAGCTCGATGCCCCAACTCTCGACAGTGGTCGCTGCTCGCCCTCGATTGGTCGCCATCACTTCCACATAGTGGTCCCCAACGCCGCTGCCTTGGAACACGGGGAATGAGTTGGCAGTCTTGATCCGCACGCTGGGGCCGTTGTTGCGCCACGACCAGACCTACTGTCGGCGTCGCGTGAAAACTGGTTCTGGCGGGCGAAAACTGACCCCCTTCGGGACTCTGACTCAAGATCGAGTCAGGAAGGAAGGGTGTGCTGAGGGTGGAGGATTGGGCAGAAATCCGCAGGTTGCATCGGGGTGAGGGGATGCCGATCAAGGCCATCGCCCGTCAGATGGGTATCTCGAAGAACACCGTGCGCAGGGCGCTGGCCTCGCATGAACCGCCTCGTTACCAGCGGGCGAGTCGGGGGTCGATCGTGGATGCGGTGGAACCGCAGATCCGCGCGTTGTTGGAGCAGTGGCCCACGATGCCGGCCACGGTGGTCGCCGAACGGATCGGCTGGGACCGTTCGATCACTGTGCTCAAGGAACGAGTTCGCGTGTTGCGGCCGCTGTTCCTGCCGCCGGATCCGGTGTCGCGGACGTTGTATCAACCGGGTGAGCTTGCCCAGTGCGATCTGTGGTTCCCGCCGGTGGACATCCCGCTGGGGTATGGCCAGACTGGTCGGCCGTTCCCGACAGCGGCGAACAGCCCCGGCAGCGGTCGCTCGACGCCGACGACGCGTGCGGCCGGCGAGTCCGCGTCCTGCAGCGCGGACTCGATCGCGGCGGCGACACCACCATCGATTCCCGCACTGTCATCGATCTTGATATAGCCGATGCGGCTCGGCACGCCGCGCCGGTGTTCGTGGTCGACCGGCCCCCGGCCAGGACGGTGAACAGGGTCGCGCAGTCGTCGACGGTTCGTGTCAGGCACCCGACCGTGTCGAGTGACCTGCTCATCGGGACCACACCGGTCGTATCGACCGATCCGAGTGTCGGCTTCAGCCCGACCACACCGTTGAGCGCCGCGGGAACCCGGATCGACCCGCCGGTATCGGTTCCCAGGGCCCCGAAGGCCGCCCCGACCGCCACTGCAACGGCGGACCCTGCGCTCGAGCCGCCCGGTGCTCGCCGCGGATTCCACGCATTGCGTGTCGCCGGGACGTTCGCACCCCAGCCGAATTCGTGTGTGACCGTCTTCCCGATCACGATGGCACCGGCAGCGCGCAAGGTGCGGACGGCAGCGGCATCGGTGGTCGCCGGAGCGTCACCGGTCGCTCGCGAACCGGCCCGCGTGGGGAATCCCTCGACGTCGATCAGGTCCTTGACGGCGATCGGGACGCCGCGCAGCGGACCGAGCGGCCGGCCGCTCGACCGGAGCCGGTCCGCGTGGTCCGCTTGGCGGAGGGCGTCCTGTTCGCGCAGTTCGGCAAACGCGTGCACAACCGGTTCGGTCCGGTTCGCCCTGTCGATGACGGCTTCGGTCACTTCCCGGGCACTGACCTGGCCTCGGCGGAGCGCGAACGCGGTTTCCACCAGAGTCCATTCGAAGATTTCAGCCACGGTCCGTTCCTTCTGCCTCATGGCTTGGCATCCCGGTCGGGTCGAGGTGCTCGAACGCGTGCAGGTCGCGCAGGGTTGCGGTCAGGATCGACAACGTCGTGGTCCTGTCGAGCACAACGGCGTCGATACCGAATTCCTCTACGACGGCATCGATTCGCCGGCTGTGCGCGTCCGAACTCATGACCCGATCCGCAGCAGTTCGGTCTGCGGCGCCGTCACCAGACGGTGACCGCTTTCCGTGACGACCGCCAGATCCTCAGTGTGGAAGGCCTCGCCGCCGCTGTCGACCAGAAAGAGCATGGGCTCGACGTTGACGACCATTCCTGGGGAGAGAACGGTCTGATTCCCGGGACTGAAAACGGGTTCCTCGTGTACGCCGACGCCAAGACCATGTCCCACATGCGGGACATCCCAGTCGTATCCGGCCTCCCGGATGGTCGTTCGCACGGCGGCGTAGACGTCTGCGGCGGTTGCGCCGGGACGCAGCGGCTCGAAACCGGCGCGCTGGGCGGCCTGGATGGTCGCGAAAGCCCGCTCCTGACGGGGATTCGGCTCGCCGACCACGCCGCATCGGGCGACGTCCGACATGACGCCGCCGTCGAAGCGAGCGCCGACGTCGGTACGCCACACGGTTCCGCGTTCGAGCCGAACGTCCCGGCCCTCCGGGTGCCCGAGCACTGTGCGGGGTCCGGAACCGAAGAAACAGAACACCGGGACACCGCCGTCTCCCGAGATGCCCGAGATGATCGCACTCACCACGTCGAGTTCGGTGCTGGTGTGCCGGGCCGCGGCCACAGCTTCGTCAATGGCCTTCTGTGTGGCGCACGTGGCCCCGGCCAGACGGTCACGGATCTTGTCGTACTTGAACGTCTGCAGCAGCTGGATGTCGTCATCGATCGGCACCAGTTCCAGACCGGGCAGGAGCGCGACGATCTCATCACGCGAGTGACCCGGCAGACGACGTGCTTTTACGCCGATCTTCGCCGGTGCCAGCGAGTGACGAACGAGTTCGCGGGCCAAGCACGATTCGGGTGGCTCTTCGAACTCGACGTACTCGGCGACCCGCTGGATTCCCGATTGCGCGCGAGCTTGCGACGCCTCGAGGTTGCAAGTCACCAGGGAGACCCCGGTCCTGGTGACGAGCAGGTAGGTCAGGCGATCGGGAAGCAGCAGCTGTGAGAGCAGGTTCGTGCCCGCGAAATGCGTCACCGCCTGGTAGGAGTTGAGCACCACCGCATCCAGCTCGCGGGTGCCGAGAAACCGCTGGAGAGCGAACCAGGGATCGATGACCTGACGTCATCCGAACGGCGGGTTGCCCGCCGCGCGAGGAACCGGGTGTTGGGGGGTCGGGGTTCTACGCCTGGCGATCCCGGTCGCCGTCAGCCCGCTCGATCCGGCACGTCTGGTGGACCGATGTGATCACCGAGATCCAAGGCAGACGCCTCGTCGATATTCCGCGGCCGAGGTGTAGTCACGGTCCGGTGACCGGGACGTAGCGAAGCAGCCCGCGACGTGTCTCGCAATGGGCCTCGCGGTGCCGCACCAGGACATCGAGATGGGCCTTGGTCTCCAGTACCGCCAGCATGCGGTTCAACGGGTCGAGATCATCCAGCTTGCGCTCCCGGCGAGTCCAGCGCAGTCCCAGGGCGACCTCGTACACCAACTCCGACCCGGCCCGCAGCGACTCCAGCGTCAGCCGCAGCCGGTTCTCGTGGTGCGCCAGCAACTCACCCACCCGCTCATGGACGCTGCCGGTCACCGGCCCGTGCGCGGGGGCCAGCCTCCCCTCCGGCGCCCCACGGGTCTTGCGCAGCGAGGCCTGGAAGTCGGCCAGCGGCAACGGACCGCTCACCGGCTCGAACCCGATGCTCGGGGTGATCTGCGGCAGTATGTGGTCCCCGCTGAACACCAACCCGGCGTCGCGGTCGTGCAGCGTCACATGCCCGCGCGTGTGCCCAGGGGTGTGCGCGACGCGCAGCGTACGGGAGGTCAGCCCGACCGTGTCGCCATCGGCAAGCCACTCGTCGGGATCCTCCCAGATGTGGTTGGGCAGCCCGTGCCCGGCGTGCTCCACATCCAGCAGGTCCACGAGCTCCGCGGCCCCGCACAGCGGGAGCGTCCGCAGTTGCGGGTCGATGCCGTAGTTGGGCGAAACCCGCGCCGCGGCGAGCGAGTCGCGTTCGTGCTCGCCGAGACTCACCCGGCAGCCGAACTCCCGGCGCAACGCCACGGCCTGTGAGTAATGGTCGCGATGAATGTGGGTGACCAGGCAGCGGCGCACGTCCGCGAAGCCGTATCCGAGACCGGCCAGCGCGTCGCCGAGTTCCTTCCGGGCGAGCGGGCCGTACTGCCCGGGGTCGATCAGTGTGATCCCGGCGCCGTCCTCGAGGACGTAGGTGTTCACGGCGCGCAAGCCGTCGTCGGGCAACGACAACGGCACCCGGTACACGCCCTCGGCGACCGGGTGTGGCCCGGGCTCGTGCCACCGCTTGGTCTCAGCCTGCATCGGGCGCACCTTCCTCGTCGTCGATCCGGCAGAGCACGGCGCCCTGGGCCGGGGTGTCGCCGATCTGGACCGCCAGGTCATGGACCACCCCGCAGCGGTGTGCGCTCACCGGGTTCTCCATCTTCATCGCCTCCACCACGGCAACGAGCTCCCCCTCGGTGACGTGCTGGCCCTCGGTCACCGCCACCTTGACCACGGTGCCCTGCATCGGCGTGGTGACCAGGTCGCCGGCCACGGCCGCCGCATGACCGCCGAGTGCCTGTTCCTCCGCCTGCGCCAGGATGCGCTCACCCACGGAGCCGAGGGTGCGCAGGCCCGGGAGCGGCACCCGCATGGGCCGGCCGCCGATGAGCACCGTGACCGTGGCACCGTCCTGCTCGGCCTCCGGACGGTACGGCTCGATCCGGTTGTCGAACTCCGTCTCGACCCACCGGGTGTGCACGGCGAAGGTGTCCCGGCCCGTGAACGCCGGGTCGCGCACGACGGCCCGGTGGAACGGCAGCACCGTGGCCACGCCCGCGACGTCCAGTTCCGCCAGGGCGCGTCGGCTGCGCGCCAGCGCCGTGTCCCGGTCGGGACCGGACACGATCAGCTTGGCCAGCAGCGAGTCGAACGCGCCGCCGACGACGCTGCCCTCTTCGACTCCGGAGTCGAGGCGGATACCCGGGCCTTCCGGCAGCCGGAGCCGGGTGATCCGGCCCGGGGTCGGCAGGAAGCCGCTACCGGGATCCTCACCGTTGATGCGGAACTCGAAGGCATGCCCGGACGGCCGCGGGTCGGCGGTCAGCGACAGCGGCATTCCCGCGGCGATCCGGAACTGCTCGCGCACCAGGTCGACTCCGGTGGTCTCCTCGGTGACCGGATGCTCGACCTGTAGCCGCGTGTTGACCTCCAGGAACGAGATCGTGCCGTCGGCGGCGAGCAGGTACTCGACGGTGCCGGCGCCCCGGTAGCCCGCCTCGCGGCAGATCGCCTGGGCCGAGGAATGGATCGTCGCCCGCTGCTCGTCGGTCAGGAACGGCGCCGGCGCCTCCTCGACCAGCTTCTGGTGACGGCGCTGCAGGCTGCAGTCGCGGGTGCCGACGACCACCACCGTGCCGTGTTCGTCGGCGAGTACCTGTGCCTCGACGTGCCGTGGCCGCTCGAGGTAGCGCTCGACGAAGCACTCGCCGCGCCCGAACGCCGCGGCGGCCTCCCGGACCGTGGACTCGAACAGTTCGGGGATTTCCTCGATCGAGTACGCGACCCGCAGCCCTCGGCCGCCACCGCCGAACGAGGCCTTGATCGCCACCGGCAGCCCATGGCGCCGCGCGAAGGCCACCACCTCGTCGGCGCCCGACACCGGGTCTGCCGTCCCGGCCACCAGCGGCGCGCCGACCCGTGCGGCGATCCGGCGGGCGGTGACCTTGTCGCCGAGGGCGCGGATCGCCTCGGGGGGCGGGCCGACCCAGGTCAGCCCGGCTCCGATGACCGCCTCGGCGAAGCCCGCGTTCTCCGACAGGAACCCGTATCCCGGATGTACCGCGTCCGACCCGGTCGCCTTGGCCACGTCCAGCAGCTTGTCGATGTCGAGATAGGTCTCCGCCGCGGTGGCGCCGTGCAGGGCGTACGCCTCGTCGGCGAGCCGGACATGCGGAGCCGAGGTGTCCTGGTCGGCGTACACGGCCACGCCGACCAGGCCGGCGTCCCGGCAGGCCCGGATCACCCGCACCGCGATCTCCCCGCGATTGGCCACCAGGACCTTGCCGAATTCACGCGTCAACGAGCCCTCCCGGGGTCGTGGCCGGCTGTGCTGCCCGGATGCTCGGCAACACCTCACCGGCGAACAGGTCCACCATCTGGTCGAACTCGCCTGCCGGACACGCGGGTGCGAACACCATTTCTTCCGCGCCCGCCCCGGCGTACTCGCCGATCCGCCGTCGCACCTGCTCGGGCGTTCCGTACAGCAGGTAGCGCTCGGCTCGCCCACTCAGGTCCTGCCGGTAGGTGCGACCGACCTCGGCGAGCACGTTGCGCCTGGCCCGTGCGGGATCGCTGTCCACCGCGGCCCAGCAGAAGACCGCGCCGCGCACGGACTCCGGGGGCCGCCCGTACTCCGCGGCACGCGTCCGCACCTCGGACAAGCTCATGGCCAGTCTTCCGGGATCGACCAGGTAGGGCAGCCAGACATCGCCGTACCGCGCGGCCCGCCGCAGCGCCGCCGGGCGCCGTCCGCCGACCCACACCGGAGGACCGGGCCGTTGCACCGGAACCGGTTCCAGCGCCTGGTCCCGGATCGTCGTGAAGCCGCCGTGGAACGTCGTCCGCCCGCCCGAGAACAGCTCAGCGAGGAGCTCCAGTGCCTCGTCGGTGCGCCTGCCGCGTTCGGCGAGCGCGACCCCGAGCGCCTCGAACTCGGGCGGATGCTCGCCGCCGACACCGACCCCCAGGTCGAACCGGCCACGAGCGACCTGATCGAGCGACGCGATCAGCTTCGCCGCGAGCGCGGCCGGGTATGCCGGCAGCACGGTCAGCGCGCTGAGCAACCGGATGCGCTCGGTGGCCCCCGCGGCCGCGGCGAGGCCGACGAACGAGTTCGTGATCGGCCCGTGGAAGAACACGTGTTCGCCGCAGCAGAAGTAGTCGAAACCGAGTTCCTCGGCCCACCGGGCCACCCGCACCAGGTCGGTCTGGTCGCGGCCGGGCGGGAACATGAGGCCGACACGCATCAGGAGCCCTCCGTTCCGGGGACCCGGGCCAGCACCGCGGCCGCCATCCGGATGTGCACGTCGTCGACCATCTGCCCGTCCAGCACGGCGACCCCGGCACCGGCGGCCCGCAGGACGTCGCGCGCGTGCCGCACCTCGTCCTCGCCGGGAGTGAACGCCTCGTGCGCCAGCTCGACCTGACGGGGGTGCACGCAGATCTTGCCGGTGTAGCCGAGCTCGCGCCCGCGGGCGGCGTCGACGCGAAACCGCTCGCCGTCGCGGACCGCGACCACGGCCTGGTCGATCGGCGACACGTGGTTGAGGAACGCCGCCACGAGCACCTGGCTGCGGGCATAGAGCACCTCGAGGCCCTCGGCGGTGCGGCGTCCCCCGACATCGGCGATGTAGTCCTCAGCGCCGAAGTAGGCCGCGTCGAGCCTCCCCGCCAGCAGTTGCCGGCTGTCGGCGACGCCGCGCGCGGTCTCCAGGCCGACGATCACCGGCACCCGCGCGCCAACAAGCTCGCGCACGCGGTCGAGGTCGCCGCGGTCCTCGTACTTCGGCAGCACCACGCCGATTCCCGGCAGCCGAGCCACGGAGGTGAGGTCGTCCGCGAACCAGGCAGACCCCGCCGGGTTGACCCGCACCAGCATCATAGTCCGGCCGAAGTCCTTGCCCCGCAGGGCGGTCAGCGCCGCCTCCCGAGCCGCGATCTTGTCCGCCGCGGGCACCGCGTCCTCCAGATCGACTACGGCGGCGTCCGGGGCGAACCGGGTGATCTTGTCCACCAGCTCGGGCCGGGTTCCGGGCAGGAACAGCAGGCTGCGCGGACTCAATGGGCGTTCGCCGCCGGTCATACCGGACTCACCACGTGGTGGCGGCGATGGCCGGAGCGTTGCCACCCGTCCGCCGCCCGCAACCGGCCGAGCAGTTCGGCGCGCAGACGTTCCGGCGGCACCACGGCGTCCACGACCAGTTCGCCGCCCATCCGCGCGAGCGAGAAGTCGGCGGCCTGCTCGGCGACCCGGGCCTCGACGAACTCCCGCCGCTCGACCGGGTCCGCGATCGCCGCGATCTTGTTGGCGTAGACGGCGTTGGTCGACGCCTCCGGCGACATCGTGCCGATGGTGGCGGTGGGCAGCGCGATGGTCGCGCGGGGCTCGAACCCGGGAGCGCACATGGCGTAGAACCCGGCCGCGTACGCCTTGCGCAGGACCACGGTGAACTTGGGCACCTCGGCGCAGGCCATCGCGGTGATCATCTTGGCGCCGTGCCGGATGATGCCCTGCCGCTCCACCGCGACACCGACCATGAAGCCGGGCACGTCCTGGAGGAACACCAGAGGGATGTTGAAGGCGTCGCAGAGCGAGATGAACCGGGCCGCCTTGTCCGCCGAGTCGACGAAGATCGCCCCGCTGCGCACCGAGGGCTGGTTGGCGACCAGCCCGACGACGCGCCCGTCCAGGCGAGCGAGACCGGTGACCAGCTCGGTGGCCCAGCCGGCCTTGATCTCGAAGAAGCTGCCGGCGTCGGCAAGGCGCAGGATCACCTCGCGCACGTCGTAGGCGGTGTTCGGGTCGAGCGGGATCAGCCCCTCCGGCCAGTCCGGGAGCTCGGGCTCCGTGCCGGATGTGCTCGCCGGCGCCGACTGCCAGCTGTCGGGCAGGTAGGACAGCAGCAACCGGGCGGCGGCGATCACCTGCCAGTCGGCGTCGAACACCTCGTCGCCGCAGCCCGATACGGTCGCGTGCATGAGCGCGCCGCCCATCTCCTCCAGCGTCGTGCTCTCGCCCGTCACCTTTTCGGCGACCCGCGGCGAGGCCAGGTACATCGAGGCGTTGCCGGCCACCATGCCGACCCAGTCGGTGAACGCGGGCATGTAGGCGCCACCGGCGGCCGACGGTCCGTGCAGGCAGCAGATCTGCGGCACCCGCCCGGAAAGCCGGACCTGGAGGTTGAAGATGGCGGCCGCGCCGCGGCGTCCGGGGAAGAACCCCAGCTGGTCGGTCAACCGCCCCCCTGCCGAGTCGACCAGGTAGACCACCGGCATCAGGTCACGGTCGGCGCGCTCGAGAATGCGGATCTGCTTCTCGCACGTCAGCTGTCCCCACGAGCCGGCCTTGACGGCGAAATCGTGTGCGATCACCGCGACCGGCCGGCCCTGGATCGTGCCCACGCCGGTGAGTACCCCGTCGGCCGGGAGCCCGTCGCCGGCAAGCAGTCCGTCCTCCACCCAGCTGCCGGGATCCAGCAGCAGCGCGATCCGCTGCCGTACCGGCAGTTTGTCCGGCCATCGGCTGGCGTCGCCACCGGCCAGCGCCGCGCGCGCGGCGGCCTCGGTTTCGGCGATCTGCTTTTCCGCCTCCTGCCTCATCATGTCCGTGGCGGCGTCGGTCACGACTGCCCTCCCGCCGCCGACGGTGTGGTGCCACCGGGCCTGCGGTACATCAGACCGGCCCGGCGGCACTGACAGATCAGCTCGTCGCGCTGGTTGTGCGCGCGGTGTTCGAAGACCACGATCCCGGCCTCCGGGCGCGACTTCGATGCCCGTGCCTCGACGACCTCGCTGTCCACCCGCACCGTGTCCCCGGCGAACACCGGGGCCGGGAACCGCACGTCGCTCATCCCGAGCTGGGCCACGATCGTGCCCAGCGTCAGTTCCGGCACCGACAGCCCGACCACCAGCGCGAGCGTGAACATGCTGTTCATCAGCGGCTTGCCGAACTCGGTACGCGACGCGTAGTCGGCGTCGAGGTGCATCGGGGCCGGGTTCATGGTCATCGTCGTGAACAGGACGTTGTCGGTCTCGGTGACCGTGCGCCGGGTCGCGTGCCGCACGACGGTACCGGCGGTCAATTCTTCGAACCACTTGCCCGATACCGGACGGTTCGGGTCGATGCTCATGCTGTGCTCATCCCCTGTCCTGCCTGTCACGCCACACCGCGGTCACCCCGGCCCCGGATGCTGAATGGCCGCGGCGCTCGCGATCGCGCTGTCGATGTCCTCCTGCGGCACGCCGGTCTCGGCGAGCACCTCCACGGTGTGCGCACCCAGGCCCGGCACCCCGGACCGGGGCCCTGGCCACCGACCGTCCACGCCGAGCGGCTGCCGCACGTACCAGCGGCCGTCTCCGGGCAGCCTGCTGATCAGCTTCCTGGCCCGCACATGCGGCACGTCGGGCAGCTCACCCAGGCCACGAACCCGGCCGAACGGCACATCCGCGGCGGTGAAGATCTCTTCCCATTCCGCGCACGTCCTGGTGGCGATCCGGTCGGCCAGCGCGGCGGAGAGCCGCTCGTGCCGGTCGAACCGCTGCCGCGCGTTCAGATTCAGCTCACCGGTCAACCCGGTGGCCGCGCAGAGCGCGCGCCAGAAGTGATCCTCGTGGGCCACCCCGAGCGCCAGATACCGGCCGTCCCGGGTCGCGAAAACGCCGTACCCCGGCTCGTAGGGGAACCCCGGCGGGCCGTCCTTGTTGAGTACGGGGCCGATGTGCGCGGTCAGCAGGGACACCAGGGCGTCGAACATCGATACGTCCAGCCACCCGCCGCACCCCTGCCGCTCCCGGCGCAGCAGCCCCAGCAACACGGCCTGCACCGTGAGCAGGCCGGAGGCCAGATCGCCGAGTGCCAGCGACGGCGGTGCCGGAGGCGAGGCGGGCGGCAGGTGCTCGTAGAGCATGCCCGCCTCGGCCTGGTAGGTCAGATCGTGGCCGGGCCGGGTCTCGTTCGGACCGCCCTGGCCGTAGCCGGTCACCGAGACGTAGACCAGGTCGGGCCGGACCTCGGTGAGTTCGCGGGCGCCGACCCCGAGCCGGTCCAGGATTCCAGGGCGGAACCCGTCGAGCACGACATCGCTGCGCCGCGCCAGCGCGCGCAGCAGGTCCCGGCCCTGGTCGGTCTTGAGGTCCAGCGCCACCGACCGTTTGCCGCGTGCCAGCGCCCCGTGGAAGCCGGGGAACGCGCGGGCCGGGTCACCGGCGCCCGGACGTTCGACCAGCACCACGTCGGCGCCGAGGTCCGCGAGGATCAACGTCGCGTACGGCCCCGGGTACTGGTGCGCCAGGCTCAGCACCCGGAGCCCGTCCAGCGGAAGAGACATCCGGTCAGACCGCCAGGCCGAGCGCCCGCGCGATCAGCATCTTCTGCACCTCGGAAGTGCCTTCGCCGACGGTCAGGATCCGGGCGTCCTGATAGTGCCGGGTGGCCGCGGTCTCCTCGATGAACCCGTACCCGCCCTGCAGCTGGGTGGCCAGATACGCCGCTTTGTTCGCGGCCTCCGAAGCGACCAGCTTGGCGGTCGCGGCCGCCTCCCGGATCGGCAGCCCCTTGTCGTACTTCCAGGCCCCGTCGTAGGTGAGGGTGCGCGCGGTCGCGGCCAGCGCGGCGATCTCGGCGGTCTGGAACGCGACGGCCTGATGCCGGCCCAACTGCTTGCCGAACGAGGTCCGTTGTTCGACGAACCGCATCGTGTCGGCCAGGCAACCGGTGGCCAGCCCCGCGCTCATCGCGGCGATCGGCAGCCGGGCCCAGGTGAGGAACTCGAGCACGTCACGGTAGCCGCGACCGTGCTCCGATATCAGCGCCTCGGCGGGTACCCGCACGTCGTCGAAGAACAACGGGTGGGTGTCCGAGGAGCGCCAGCCCAGCTTCGGGTACTTGTCCCCGACTGTCACGCCGGGCGCGTCCAGCGGGACCAGGAACGCCGACACCGGCGGCCTGCCGCTGACGTTCTCGCCCACCGCGGCCATCAGGATCACGTACCTGGAGAACGGCGTACCGGAATTGGTGATGAACTGCTTCGACCCGTTGATGATCCAGTCGGAGCCGTCCCGGCGGGCCGTGGTGGCGATGTTGCCCGCGTCCGAACCGCCGGACGGTTCGGTGAGCCCGATGGAGATGAAGGTGTCGCCGGCGGCCGCCGACGGCAGGACCTCCCGGCACAACTCCGGCCGGTCCTTCGCCAGATGCTGCAGGAGCGCGACACAGATGGACTGCACGTGCACGGTGACCGCGAGCGATGAGTCCACAGTGGCCAGTTCCTCGACGGTGAGGCAGAGCGATCGCAGGTCCGCGCCCGCACCGCCGTACTCCGTGCCGACCAGCAGGCCGAACATGCCAAGCTCGCCCGCCTTGCGCACCAGCGCTGGATCGAAGAACGACTCGATGCTGCGCCGGGCGGCCCCGGGTGCGACCTCCTCGGTGACGAACCGGCGCACCGTGTCCCGCCAGTCCAGATGTTCGGGCTCGAACGCCCAGGGAAGGTCATAGCCGTCGGTGGCAAGTCCCTTGCCCTGCCTGGACGCGATGGTCGCGGTCATCCGACACCACCTGCCTCTCTCTCGGTTCCCATACTGTCAATCCGAGCGATCAAATTCAAGTCTCTACTAGATAATCTTCTGATGTGTAGATTTTGACGGTCAGGCACCGCTGACCCGCTTGCCGTGTGCCTGCCAATGCGGCTCCCGCAGCGCCTTGCGCAGCAGCTTGCCGACCACGTTCTTCGGCAGCGGCTCGGTGGTCAGCTCCACTTTGGACGGTTTCTTGTACGAGCCGAGCCTTGTCCGCACCAGATCGATCACGCCCTCTTCGGTGACCGTGGCCCCCTCCTCCACCCGGCACACCGCCATCGGGGTCTCCCCCCACTTCTCGTGCGGAATGGCGAACACCGCGACCTCGATCACCTCGGGGTGGTCATTGATCACGGTCTCCAGCTCGGCCGGCCAGATGTTGAAGCCACCGGACACGATCATGTCGTCGGCCCGGTCGAGGATGTAGACGAAACCGTTCTCGTCGATCCGGCCGATGTCGCGGGTGCGCACCCATCCGTCGACAAGCCGGGTGGCGGTCAACTCGTCGTCACCCCAGAACCCGCGCATCTGTGACTCGACCTTGGCGTAGAGCTCGCCCTCCTCGCCGATCGGCAACACGGTCCCGTCCACGTCGCGCGCCTCGATCCGGGCGAACGGCAGCACTCGGCCAGCCGCCCGCATCGGCGTCGAGCCCGGGAACTCGCCGAACCACTCCTGCGGGGTCATGACGGTCAGCGGGACCGCCTCGGTCTGCCCGAAGACCTGATATAGCACGTCTCCGAACACCCGGCGCCCGGCGTTCGCGGTGGAGTCGGTGATCGGTGCGCCGCCGACCAGGATGCACTGCAGGGCCGCCAGATCGCGCTGGGCCGCCGACGGCTCGGCGGCCAGCATCTGCACCATCGACGGCGGCGCGAACATGTGGGTCACCCTGTGCCGCTCCAGCATCCCCAGGACCTTCACGGGATCGAAGGAGCCGAACAGCAGGTTGGTACTGCCATGCAGCCAGGCGGGCAGGAACAGGTAGCCGGAAGCGTGTGAGATCGGCCCGGCGTGGCCGACCACGCTCTCCCAGTCGAGGTTGGGCAGGCGGTAGAACCAGTTCCGGCAGTTCACCAGCCAGTCGTGCTGGGTGTAGCCGACCCCCTTCGGGCGTCCGGTGGTGCCGGCCGAATGGCGGATGATGTACCAGGCATCCGAGTCCACGTCCACCATCGGGTCCGTGTCGGACCGGCCGGCGAGCCATTTCTCGTAGTCGTCGTCCCGGACGACCACGTGCCGCAGGCAGTCCGATGTGGAGGGAAGTTCGGCCACCGAGTCCGCGTAGGCCTGATCGGTCAGGACGACGCTGGTGCCGGTCTGTTCGATCATGTGGCCGTGTGACTCCGCCGAGTTGCGGGCATAGAGGGGGACCCGGACCGCGCCGGCGATCGCCGCGCCCAGGAACAGGTCGGCCGCGCCGAGGTTGTTGTCCTCCAGCCCGGCGACACGGTCACCCGGCCGTACGCCGAGATCACGCAGGGCGTTGGCGAGCCGCACCCCCCTGGCCCACATCTGCTCGAAGGTGAAGGTCTCGTGCTCGGTGATGACCGCGACGCGGTCTCGGTTGAACGCCACCGCCTGGCGCATCAAGCTCGGTACATCCATGGTCCTCGGCTCCTCACACCGCGACCCGTCGCCTCGTCGGCGATCGGACAGGCCATGAGGGAAAGTAGGACCGATCCGCGGCGCCGAGTAGCCACGATCGTGGGGGCTCCGCCGACCGGAATGCGCCGGGGACAAGCAGGCTAAGCCGGGGAAAGCGATAGGAAAGGCGCGGCCAGCAGATCGGCGAGCTGATCGGCCAGCTCCTCCGGGGCCAGGGCCCCGCGCGGGTCGTACCACTCGGGAAGATAGGCGAGGGCACCGAAGGCGATGCCGAGGCGCAGCCGCAGCTCCGCCGCGCCGATCCCGTGCCGGTCGGCCACGCGTCGCGCCGCCTCTTCGAAGATCGCGGCGTGCTCACGGCGGATGCGGAGCACGGTCTCGCGCAGTTCCGCTATCGGCACAGAAGTCTTGAAGAACAGCGGCACGAATTCCGGATAGTCGCGCACCTCGATCAGGACCTGTTCGCGGAACAACGCACGCAGCCGGTCCGCCAGGTCCTCGGTCGCTGTGGCGATCGCACGCAGCCGGGCGAAGACCTCGTCACCGGACTTCTGCACGCAGCGCAGGAACAGCTCCTCCTTCGAGGAGAAGTAGTGGTACAGGCTGGGCCCACGCAGGTCGAGCTCGGCCGCGATCAGATCGAAGTTCGCGCCGTCGTAACCCTTCTCGGCGAAGATCCTCGCCGCGGTCCGCTCCAGCCGCTCCACCCGTTGCGCACGCTTCCGCTCTGCACGAGACGAGGGCACGCGCCCACTGTCCCCGGATCCAGCCACCGACCACCTCGCACACCGTGTCAGCACTCACGGTAGCAAGCCCGCAACGCGCGCCCGGCACACCGCCTCGCCCGTACCGCGCCGCGCCGGCGACCGGGATCGCGAGAACGCCGGCCGATCCTCGCCGACGTCGGCCACCTCCCTGCCCGCTTGGGCGATCCGCGGGAGAGGGCGGGTGAGCAGGCCCGTTGCCCCCACGATCGTGGGTGTCCTTGACATCCACTCAGTCTTAACCTGCGTCGTACACCTGCTCGCTCTCGTCGATGGAGGACGAGTCACCAAAGCTGGGAGCCAGGACCATGGCCGCACCGCCGGATGCGCCGACCGATGGCACCGAACCGGGGCCGGGGCCGCGATATCGTCCGGGCTTGCGCCCCTCACCTTTCGATAGCTGCCGGCCAAGCGGCGCCGTGTGACGGAAGCACCGTGATCGCCCACATCGCGTGCCGTGGCGACCGCCGAGCAGCGCTTCCCTCCGCGAGCGATCAGCCGGCGCCCTCGAGCCCGGCACCGCCGCAGGTGTGCGGAATGGCAGGCGTTTCTCGCCACTCGAGGTGCCGGCCAGACCGAGTCGGCAGAGCGGGAGCCTGCGAGGTACCTCACGGCGAGTCCGCAACTGAACGCCACGGTCCCCGACGACGGCGGTTCGTGCCTGCGGTGGCTACTCGGCATCGCGGGTCGGTCGGGACTCGCGTCCGGCATCGCCGGAACCGGGGTCAGACCAGGAAGAGGCGCGGTGTGCCACTCGGCATCCCGCATGACTAACCCGAAGGAGCGTGGCATGACGGACAGCCTGAATCAGCTCATCTCCGCTTCCCTGCTGCCGCTGCGCAAGCAGTGCTATTCGCGGGAGCGTGCGGAAGAACTCCTCGCCGCGCGCGCACTGCATGACGAGGATCCGGACAAATACTGGGCCTGGGTGGCCGGACAGCAGCGGTGGATTCGGCCGTGGACCACGCTACGGTCCGGTGGCCTGACCGATTTCCGGTACTTCGAGGGCGGGTTGATCAACGTCGCCGACAACTGCGTCGATCGCTGGGCCGAGGACGCTACGGCCGCGGACACAGCGGCGATAATCTGGGAAGGCGAACCCGGCGACAGCCGCACCGTCACCTACCGGGAACTGGCCGCCGAGGTGTCCAGCCTCGCCGCCGGGCTGCTCGACCTCGGAGTGACCAAGGGCGACGTGGTCGCGATCTACATGCCCAACTTGGTCGAGGCGTTCACCGCGATTCACGCCTGTAACCGGATCGGCGCCATCTACACCGTGCTGTTCTCGGGTTTCGGCGCCGACGCGGTCGTATCCCGGCTCAGGGCCTCCGCCGCGAAGGCGGTCGTGGTCGCCGACGCCAGTTACCGGCGTGGCAAGCTGGTTCCGCTCCTGGACAACCTGCGGACTGCTCGCCGGAACCTGGACCACGTGGCACATACCATCGTTGTGGACCGCACGGGCCGGCAAGTCCCTCTGCAGCGGGGCGAGGTCTCCTACGCGGAACTGGTCTCGGCGCATCCAGGGGGCACGCCGGTGGTCCCGCTGGAACCCAACGACGCTGCGTTCCTGATCTTCACGAGCGGCACCGAAGCCACCCCGAAGGGAGTGGTGCATTCGGTGGGCGGCTTCCTCGTCGGCACCTGGGCGAACGCGCACTGGCAGGTGGGCCGGGAACCCGGCGACGTTTACTGGGTCGCCGCCGACGTGGGCTGGCTGACGTTCCCGATCCAGGCGGTGGTCGGCGGCCTCGCCTGCGGGATGACCATCGCCTGCTACGAGGGTGCTCTGGACACGCCGACCAACGAACGGTTCTACGAGTTCGTCGAGCGGCATGGGGTGACCAAGGTGCTGGCCGCACCGACGGTGCTGCGCATGTTGCGCAAGTTCGGCGACGAGCTGTGTGCCCGGCATCCCCTGCCACAGTTGAAACTGGTCACCGTCCAGGGCGAACCCCTGGACGCTGACACGTTCGGCTGGGCGTCCGAGCACCTGGCCGGCGGCGTTCCCATCGTCAACGCCTACGGGCAGACGGAAACCGGGTCCACCTGGACATATCCCGTCGCCGGGGTGGACGACCTGAAGGCGGGTTCGGTGGGGAGGCCGCTGCCTGGGCACGAATGCGTAGTCGTTGACGACAACGGCGAGCCGGTACCGCCCGGCACGAAGGGAAACCTGCTGCTGACCAGGCCATTTCCAACGCTGGCCCGGACGGTTTGGGGTAATCACGACCGTTACCTGAGCACTTACTTCGGTCGCTTTCCCGGGCGCTACGCCACGAATGACGAGGCGGTGTTCGACTCCGACGGCCACTTGTGGGTACTCGGTCGCGCCGACGACGTCATCAACGTGGCCGCACATCGGATCTCCACCATGGAGATCGAGGCTGTCGTCACCGCCCACGACCAGGTGACCGAGGCCGCGGTCATCGGCGTACCCGACGACACGAAGGGCACCGTCCCCATCGCCTTCGTCACGCTCATGGCAGGCGCCGACGCCGATGCGGTCCGCGCGGATCTCATCCGTCTCACGGGCGAGGAGCTGGGCGGATACGCGCGCCTGGCCCGGGTGTATCCGACCGCCACACTGCCCAAAACCCGCACGGGCAAAATCATGCGCCGGCTGTTGCGGGACGTTCTCGTGACCGGCCGGCCCGAGGGCGACACGAGCGCCATGGAGGACCCCGCCGCCTTGTCGGCGGTGGTCACCGCGATCGCAGGATCGGCCGCGGCGCGGTGAGCCGCGACGGTTCGATTCGGACCCACCCGATCGCGCGGTTCGGCCGGGACGAATAGCCATATCGTCCGGCCGCCGGTAGACGTCGTCCGCAATGGACGTTCTGGTTGTAGCCGTTGGCACGACCACACGATGGCGTCGCGCTCGTCGGCGGTCGCGGCAAGGTACCCGCCGGGCGATCTGGGCCGCGGCCACCGATACGCGACCGGTTCTTGCGTGGCGTGCCCCGTTCTGCCGTCGTCGGCAGCGACCGCGGCCGCGGCCGGGAAAGCGTTACGGACCGTAGATCGAAGGCTGACGGAACGCGTTGAACAACGCCGTACCCGACACACCCGAAAGAATGAAACCGCACGCCTGTCCGGCCTAGTCGCACCGGTGACAACGCGGCTACTTTCCGTGCGTTTCCAGGGAAAGCACCTGGTCAAAGTCCACTCTGGACAGGCCGGCGCGCGGCAGCAAGATCAATCTACGAGGCGCTGCCCGGCGCGACAGGTCGGCCCGCACTGCGGCACACCCTCAAAGGTGGGTGGTGGGCACATACGGGCGACATCAGAATCTCAGCGGTCAAAGGTATGAACCGCCAGATCGCATGCCGTTCTGGTCGCGCACGGTCGATGGCCCGGTGTCCGATGCCTTTCGTGGTACCCGCGGGCCCGGGGCACATCCGCCTTGGCCATTGCCGAATCCGAGTGACAGTGAGAGGTACGACTAGTGAAATTCGCTCTGCACAAGCGATGGGCTGTCCTACTGGCAGCCGCCTGTCTGGGTGTGAGCCTCGGCGCTCCCGCGTTCGCGGACCCCATCAGCGGGCCGATTTCCGGTCCCGGTTCTGGTTCTCCGCTCGACGGTGTCGGCCAACTGAGCAGCACGGGAGACTTGCTCAAGGGTCTGCCGGCGTTGGCCAATACGGCGACGTTGCCCAACGGCCTGCCACAGCTTCCAGCCGGTGCGCTGCAAAACCTTGCCGGGTCCGGCGCCGGCACCGACACGCGGAATTTCGGTACGCCGACCCCGGCGCCGGACAAGGTGTGCCCGTTCACCGGTGAAGTGCCGATGTCGGTTCCGGTGGTCAATTCGCCCGTCGGGTCCTCCCTGCCCGGACTCGGTGGCTATACCCTGGACGCTGCCGCGATCCCGGTGCAAATCTACAGCGAGCTGTGTATGAGCCGGGAGACACTGGCCGCCGCAAAGGCAGGCAGGCCGGTCGCGGTGCTGCTGCTGGTGCACGGAATCACCTACGGCACCTGGTACTGGGACTCGCCGTACCAACCCGACAAGTATTCGGTTGTGAACGGCTTGATCAAGCACGGGTACGCCACGCTGAACATCGACCGGCTCGGTGAGGGTAGGAGCAGCCATCCGATCAGTGCCGCCGTCACGGCCGACACCAACGCCAACACGGTGCACGCACTCATAGACAAGCTGCACAGCGGCGACATCGGGGGATTCAAGTTCAGGCACGTCGGGCTGGTCGGACATTCCTACGGCACGGTGACCAGTTACCTCGAAACGGCCAAGTTCAACGACGCGGACGTGGTGATCGGGACCGGGTACGGTAACCGGTTCAAGTTCGACCAGGGCGGGATGCTCTTCGCCGGTCTGATCCCCGCGTCGGCACAACCGTTGTACAAGGGGCAGCCCTGGGCCCTGGACCCCGGCTACCTGAGCTTCCGGTCAGGTGCACGCGCGAACTCCCCGTTCTTCAACAAGGCGGACACCGATCCCGCGATCTTCACAATGGACGAGGAATTGCAGAGTCCGGTCACCGCTGAGGAGTTGGCGACCTTCTTCGTGCGTGAATACGACGGCACGCATAAGAACATTCATACCCCGACGTTCCTGATCGACGGCGAGCAGGACAGTTTCTTCTGCGGTCCCAACAACATCGCTTGCGCCACCGCCGCTACGCCGGCGGACGGTCCGAACACCCTCGAAGAGGATGCCAAGGCGATGACCCAATACGAGAACCCGGGCTTCTCGCCGCAGGCCTGCCTCCGCACGGCGGTCATCCCCGGCGGCGGACACGACATCAACTTCGAACTGAACGCGAACCAGGTGTGGGAGCAGATAGCCTATTTTGCTGATCAGTCGATGGGCCCGCAGGGGCAGAACAACGCGAACTATCGACAGTCTTGTGTGAGCAGGCAAACCGACGTCACCGATCTACTGCCGGAGCTTGGTCGGCTGATTCCGCCCACGAACCTGCCGATCAACTGATAGAGAGCTTATGCGAGCGTGGCCGGCCGGGGTAGGTCGTATCGGCGATCCCGGTCGGCTGCGCCACTCCTGCGTCTTCTAGCCGATCCCACCAAAAAGGACGAGTCATTGCGCAGCACCAGCCCTGCACAGAATCACGACCCCGACGACACCGACCGAGAACGGGCGCAGGCGGCGACCGGTGAGCCGGAGCCCGAACTGCCCGCGACAAGCCGGAGATGGCCGTCGAAGTTTCGGCGGCCGTTCGTCCTCGCCACGACAACGCTCGTGATCGTCTCCGGCGTCGTGGCGGCAATGGTGTTGACAATGCACGGTCGTTCCCCATCGCCAACCTCCGCCGCGGCAGCCGATCGTTCCACGGTGGAACCGCCGGCCGCGGCCGGCACATCCGCTCCCGCCGCTTCCGCCGCGCCTACCACCTGTCCCACCGCGCCGATGGCCGGTTCCGTTACCGCTGGGGACGGGCATCTCACGCTTACCGCCGACCAGGTGCCCTACTCCACACTGGTTCAGTCAGACCTGCCCGAAGGGTGGCAGGTTGCGCCGGCCCCCGACTCGGCCACCGGCACGGCACCGGCCAGCGGCTACAGCCCCTTGGACGATCTGGCCAGAACCATGAGCCGCGCGCCGGTGCGCACCGGTGTCCGGTTCGTCAAGGGGAATTCAGGCTCGCTGGTGCAGCAGGCGGTGGCGGTACCCGCGAAAGACGGAGCGAGCGCCGCCTTGACCGCCTTCAGCTCCGCGACCAGGGCCTGCACAGAGTTTGCCATCCCCGGTCGGGGAAGCTCGCAACGTGTGACCGTCCGGCCGCTGGTCACGCCGGCTCGAGGCGACTCGTCCGCGGCGGTCCAGCTCGTGACCCCCACCTCGCGCGGCCAGGTGGTCGTCGACGTGGTGGTTGTCCGCATCGGCAAGGCATTGACCACGCTCTATCTGGCGGGCGTGGGCGACGTTCCGGCAGATCTGGTCGACTCGGTCACCGCCCACGCTCTCGACCGGGTTCGCGCGGCCGCGAGGGCCTGACCCAGAGCCGAACCGACCTGCTGACCCGACTCAAGTCACGTGTTGAATATCTAGCGACCAGCCAATATAGTGACTGTCGCCACAACGCGCGAAGAGGCGCGGAGGGAGGCTTCGATGCCGGTACCGGCCGAGCATGACCGAGTCGCGTCTGGTGACCTCCTCAGGTCGCTGCGGACGTCGTGCCTCGTTGATGTCGCCTTCGCCGCGCGGGTGGACGACCACAGCGACACGTTCGTCCTGGATCGGTTCGAGGGCGCGCGCACGGCGAACTTGCGCAATCTCGTCTGTTCCACGGAACACGGGGTGGGCGGCAAGTGCATTACGCTCAGCCGGCCGGTATCGGTGGCCGACTACGCCGCCGCTCGCGGTATCAGTCACGAGTTCGACCGTCAAGTCGCGGGCGAAGGACTTCGGGCAATGTTCGCCATACCCGTCGCCGGTCCGACCGGGGTACGGGAGATCGTGTACGGGGCGGTACGGCGACCGCTGTCGTTCGGTGAACGGCTGATCGACCGGGCATTGGCGATTGTCGACGACGCGGTCAAGGCGAGCCGTGCCTGCCGAAGCCCGCAGCCCGATCACATCGGTCTCGCGATCCGCGACGTCTACGCCGAGCTCGTCGCGATTGCCAAGGACGTCGCCGACCCGACACTTCGCCAGCGACTGCGTGACCTCACCGAACGGCTCGTCCGCCTGCAAGGCGGCAGCGCGCACCAGCCGTGGGTGAAGCTGACGCAGCGGGAGCTGGACGTACTCGCCGAGGTGGCCATGGGTTGGAGCAACGGACGTGTGGCGTCCCGGCTTGGCCTCACGGAGCAAACGGTGAAGTCCTATCTCAAGGGCGCGATGAGCAAACTGGACAGTCACACCCGGGGCGAAGCCGTTTACCAGGCCCGTATCCACGGCTTGCTGCCGTAGCCCGCCGAGGCGTAGCGCACGGGCCGAACACAGCGCGCGCCCGTCGCGACGATGTCCATCGCGGGCACCCACGCTGCCGGATATCCGCGTACGGCGTCACAGATCTTGTCGGGGTGTCCCTCGGTCACCGACTCGGAGGCGAAGAGCCGTGGGGTAGCTATTCACCTGGTGTGAGTGCGGGTGGTAGCCAGGCGCCGGTGGTGAAGAGTTGGTGGAGGGCGTCGAGTTTGTCGTGGGCCTATTTGGTGGTGGTGTCCAGGTAGGACTGGACGATGGCGAAGTCGGTGAGCCCTTGCAGGGTGCGCCAGCAGCCGCCGGAGGTGCGCTGCTGGATTTTGACGGGCCTGCAGGCTCTTTCCGCGGCATTGTTCGTAAATGGGACCGAAAGATCAGTGGCGAATCTCAAGATCATGTTCTCGAAGCGCCGGAACCGGGCGATGAGGGTGCGTGCCTTATCGGCGAGGGCGGTGTCTTCGTCCTGGTTGTCGTCTCTACCTCGGGCGCGGGCGCCCAGGTAGTGGTTGCGGATCTGCTTGAGCGTTGCCTCATCGAGGCGGTCGGCGTCGCGTTCACGGGCGGTGTGGGCGGCGCGGTTGGCGTCGGTGAGGGTGGTGGCCATCGCGGTGGCCCACACCTGCCCGTCGGGGTCGGCGTCGGAGATCGACCGCAGATCGCGCAAGAGATGGGCTCTGACCGTACAAACGGCGAAGCCAGTGATGCAGCTGGGGCAAGCTCGGCACGCCCCGGACCCGCCAACGGCGTATGGTGATCGCTTTGGCGATCGTGGGTAGGCCTCCGGGCTTGCGACTCGTGCGATGTCCGTGATCGATGCCGGAACCGGCCCAAGCGGGCTGACAAATCAGGGATCGCGTGCACACACTGTGTCACCCGACGGTGCCGTGCCTACCCGGCGAGACTCGGGGTTCAGCGGCCGAGGGCCTGCTGGAGCTGCTTTTTCGTCATGGTGGAACGGCCGCGGATGTTGCGCTTGCGGGCTTCGTTGTACAGCTGTTCCTTGGTGGGCCCGCCCGGCCCGAGGCGCTTGCCGGACCTGTGGCCACCTCGCTCCTGCGGAGACTTATCGCGCAGCGAGGTCTGGCTCTGCTGCCGCGATTCCCCCGATCGGGCACGGTTCTTGTTCACGGTCCTCGCCGCGATCTCCTCCGCACGCCGTTCGCTCGCGCCACGCTCCTTTTGGCTGCTCTTGATGCTCTCGTACTGCCGTTCCCGCTTCTCGTTCCAGGCCTGCTGGGGCATGACAAACTCCTTTCCCGTGTAGCGTTTCCCGTGCCGAAGGTCGCGCAAACCTCACGCCGGGTTGAGGCCCGGCTACGGGGTGCCTGCCAGGTCGCGAGCAGCTCGCCGCGCCGCCGGCAGCGGGCGACCGGCGTTTTCGGGGCGTAGTCTCATGGAGCCTTCGTGTGCATGGTTTCGAACCCGGACGGTCATGACAGGAGGATGTGATGAGCGAGCCAACTGATGTCACCTCCGGTCTGGAGCGCGAGCTGCGGATCGTGCGGGAAGATCGGGCCGGGGCCGTGGTGCTGCGTATCGGCGGTGAGGTCGACGCCTTCACGGTGCCCAGGTTGACCAACGCGGTCGCGGATGTCGTCGCGGAGCAACCACGGATGCTGGTGCTGGACCTGTCGGCGGTGGGGTTTCTGGCCTCGGCGGGGTTGTCGGCGTTGCTGACGATGCACCGGGATGTCGGCGATAAGACCGTGCTACGGATCGTCGCGGATGGGCGGGCCACACTGAGGCCGATCCATCTCACCGGACTTGATCAGAGTTTGCCCCTGTACCCGACGCTCGAGGCGTCCCTGGCCGGGCTGTGATCACGGTCGGCACGCGGCTCCGCATCGGGTGATCAGCAGCGCGACGTCGTCCTGCGCGGGACGTGACCCGACCTGCGACGTCATGACACGTGCGCACAGGTGTTCCGGATCGTCCGTCTCGATCAGCTCGGTCAGCCGTCGCATGCCGACATCGATGAGCTGGTCGCGGCGTTCGACCAGTCCGTCGGTGTAGAAGGCGAGCACGGTGTCCGGCGCGAGGGTCAGCACGGTGGTGCGGCGGGGTCGCGTCGCGATCGTCAGGCCGATCGGTGGGTCGGGCGGTGCGGGTGCCAGTGTTGCGCGTTGGCCAGGCGAGGCCACGACGGGGGGTAGGTGACCGGCGAGCGAGAGCGCCAGATGACGGCGGCCGGGGTCGAACACCCCGTAGGCCACGGTCGCCATCGCGCCGTGTTCGAAATGGTTGGCCTTGCGGTCCAGCTTGCCCAGGACCTGGGCGGGATCCTCGGAGTCGAGTGCGTAGGCGCGCAGCGCGCTGCGGAGCCGGCCCGTGATCACCGCTGGGTCGAGCCCATGCCCGGACACGTCTCCCCTCACGACGCCGAACCGGTCGCCCGGCAACCGGAACAGGTCGTACCAGTCGCCGCCGAGATGGGCACCGGCGCCGGGCACGTACCGCGTCGCGAACGTGAGGCCGGGGGACTTCGGGCGGCGCAGCGGGCAGCAGACTGCGTTGGAGCGCGAGGGTCGCGGTCTGGTTCTCCCGCAGGGCGTCCAGTTGCAGGGTGACCGCGAGCCGGTCGGCGAGCATTCGCACGACCGCGATATCGGCCTTGGTGAATGTGCGCGGCCGCAGGGAGCCGACGTGGAGCACCCCGATCAGCTCGGCGTCGGTGAGCATGGGCACGCCCAGCATCGTGTGCAGACCGCGATGCCACAGCGAGGGGTTCGACACGGTGGTCTCGTCGACCCGGTCGATCACCACGGGTTCCAGCCGCGTGGCCACTCGGCCGGCGAGGCCGACTCCAAGCGGTGTGCGAACGCCCTGGTAGAGAGCCTCTTCGAGGCCGGCCGCGGCGATCGGAACGAGGTACCGGCCGCGCGGTTCGTGTCGCAACACCATGGCCGTGTCGACTCCGAGGACTTCGCACGCCTTCTTGAGCGCCATGTCGAGTTGCTCACCGAGCCCGAGATGACCCACGGGTGTGCCGATGATCTCGTCCAACACGGCCAGGTTGGGCGACTCCGACGATGGCGGCATGGGTTGACTCTACGCTTGGCGGAGTCGCGCCGAGCCGAGAGCGCAAGTCGTGGCGTCGGGAAACAGCAGCGGTAACGTCAGCCCGGGGTGGTTTCACCGCCCAAGGCGGCGATGACCTCACCGCTGTAGTAGCCGGCGAGCCGGTTGGAGGCGAGAAACACGTACGACGGTGCGAGATCGTCGGGATGAGCGGCCTCCTGGAAGGGGACCTGAAGTCCGAACTTCTCGACCCGCTCGGGCGGGAAGGTGGACGGGATCAGCGGTGTCCACACTGGACCCGGCGCCACGCAGTTCACCCGGATGCGGCGACCAGCGAGGGCTTGTGCCATCGCGTACGTCCACGCGTGTACCGCGCCCTTGGTCGCCGAATAGTCAATCAGGGACTTGTTGCCGCGCAGCCCGTTCACCGAACCGGTATTGATGATCACGTCACCGTCGCCGAGGTATTCCAGCGCGGCAGAGGTCACCCGGAAATAGCTGTGAATGTTGACGTCGAACGTATGCGACCACTGTTTGTCGGTCAGCTCCTCCGGCGCGTTTACCGGCCACTGCGTTGCGACGTTGTTCACCAGTATGTTCAGCCCACCCAGGCGGCGCACGGTCTCGGTCACCACCAAGCGGCACTGCGCGGGCTCGGCGAGATCACCGGGCAGCAGCGCGCAGGTGCGGCCTTCGGCGCGAACCAGTTCCGCGGTACGTTCCGCGTCCTCGTGCTCCTCCAGGTAGGCGATCGCGATGTCGGCACCTTCCTTGGCGAACGCGATGGCGACCGCACGGCCGATACCGGAATCGCCGCCGGTGATGAGCGCCCGCTGGCCGGCCAGGAGATCACGACCCAGGTAATCAGCCATGGTATCCCGCGGTGGCGGGTCCATCGGACCTGTAGTCCCTGGCGGATACTGTTGCTGCGGCGGGCGTATCGGCTCGGACATCGCGGCTCCTTCCAGCTCGTCCAGCTGGCTACCCGGCGAGTACGTATTCACACTTGTTCACAATGAGGGGTGCTGCGGCATCGTCGTGAAGGGACGGCCGTCCGTGGGATGAGCACACGGGGGCGCTGCTGGTCCGCCGCGGCGCTCCTGCCGAGGTGTCAACCAGCTCATAGCGGGTACACCAATCATCATGCGTTCTGCCGTACTGGACATCGGTTCCAACTCCGCACAGCTACAGGTTGTCGATGTCGCTTCAGGGGCGCCTCCGCTGCCAGTGCACGCCGTCAAGGAGCCGACGCGGCTCGGTGAGGAGTTGCAGGCCGACGGCAGCCTGAGCGAACGCGGCGCCCACCGTGTCGCAGCCGCGGTCCGGCGTACCGTCGAGGCAGCCGGCAGGCTGGAGGTGGAGCTGCTTTACCCCTTCATCACCGCGGCGATCCGCGACGCCACCAACCGCAGCGACGTCCTCGACTTGATCGAGGTCGAGTCCGGAATCCGGCCACAGTATTTGTCCGGCGAGGAGGAAGCCCGCCTGACCTACTTCGCCGCGCATCGGTGGTACGGCTGGTCGTCGGGTCACCTGCTGCTCATCGACATCGGTGGCGGCTCCATGGAACTCGCGCTCGGCCGTGACGTCGAGCCCGACCTGGCCGTCTCCCTGCCGCTCGGCGCGGGCAGACTGACCAGGAGCCATCTCAACGGCGATCCACCGGGCCGCAGCGAACTCAAGGGGCTCCGACAGCATGTGCGCGACACGTTGTCGGAGGTGCTCGACCGGCTGCGCTGGGAGGGGAACCCGCGACGTGTCGTCGGCACCTCGAAGACGTTCAAGCAACTGGCGAGGGTTGCCGGCGCCGCACCGCGGCGAAGGGGCCCGTTCGTCAAGCGGGAACTGTCACTCGCCGACCTGCGCGACCAGATCCCTCGGCTCACCGACGTGAACACCAGGAAACGCGCCGAACTCAAAGGAATTTCGAGGCCGCGCGCCGGCCAAATAGTGGCCGGAGCGCTGACTGCCGAGGCCACTATGTCGGCGCTGGACGTGATTTCCGTCGAGATCTGCCCGTGGGCCTTGCGAGAGGGAGTTCTGCTGCACCATCTCGAAGCCCACTCAGCCACTCCGGAACTTCCGTTGCGGGCTCTGTCGAGAACTGCCTTTGCCAGCAAGGGCGAGAAAAATGACGGAGTCACCGCGCGCGGCACTGTAACCGCCCTGCCAGCGCGACGCGGCCCGCCTGCGTGATCTCGACCCGTACCCGTCGCCCGGTCGGTCCCGGCCGCAGAAGCGCGATGAAACCGTCGTGCGCGAGTTCGTGCGCGCTCACCTGATCGCCCGTCGACGAAGAGGTCGGGTTCCACGCTCGGCACGCTTTCGACGCGCCCCTCGGCCGCGGCCCGCAGCACGTCAACTTCCGTGCGAAGAGGACAATTCCTGACGCCGCGGCCATTTTTCCTCCTCATCGGTGGCGTCGGGGATCAACATCGTGGCGACCACACCGCTGCGCAGGTAGTCGATCACGGGCTGGGTGAGGATTTCACCGGGCAGCACGACCGGAACACCGGGCGGGTAGGGGCTCAGTGTTTCGGCGGCGACCCGGCCCGCGGCTTGCTGGGTAGGCACGTGTTCGGCGGGGCCGAAGAAGGCCTCGCGAGGGGACATCGCCTGCTCCAGTTCCAGCTCGGTCGGGGCAGGTAGGTGCAGCTCTGGTGCCGGGGTGGTGTCTTCGTCGTCGGCGATGGTGAGCTGCGCGGCGATACGTCGAGGGCATCGAGCCGCTCGCCAGTCTGCAGTGCCCATCCCCGTCTGTGTCCAACCGATGCGCAGCCCGCTGGGCTGGAGCGTTGAACTGCGCCCCGCTCGAATTGCCGATGGTGGGCGGGCGTGCACACCCTGGGTCGTTTGTGCTTGCCTTGCCGCCGTAGGGAATCGCTCCGGTCGCGGCACGTCTCGATCAAACACCCGAGCGGTCGCGGGTCGGTGTTTGGTGCTCTGACACCGTGGCAATCCCGAAACAGGAGGTCATCATGGCGAGACCGATCTGGCGTGGCGCGTTGTCTTTTGGGCTGGTCATCGTGCCGGTGCGGCTGTACGCCGCGGTCGAGGACCACAGCGTGCGGTTTCGCCAGCTGCAGCAGGGAACCGGTGACCGCATCCGGAATCGCCGGGTCAACGAGCGTACCGGCGAAGAGGTCCCCTATTCCGACATCGTCAAGGGCTATCCGACAGATGGTGAGTACGTACCGGTGGAGCAGCAGGAACTCGACGATATCGCGCCTGGGCGATCGAAGACGATCGACGTCGAGTCCTTCGCGGAGTTGGGGGAGATCGATCCGGTCTTGTTCGACCGGGCCTATTGGCTCGGTCCGGACGACGAGAAATCCGACCGCGCGTACGTGCTGCTGCGCGACGCGCTCGCTGACCTGGGCAAGGTCGCGATCGCCCGGTTCGCCATGCGGGGCAAGGAATACCTCGCGTTGATCCGGGCGTCCGGTTCCGTGCTTGCACTGCACACGCTGCATTTCGCGGCGGACGTGCGGGAGCCGGGGCAAGCCCTGCCGAGGCTGCCCGGTGCGGTGAAGACCCGCACGAAGGAATTCGATCTCGCCGAAGACGTGGTCGACGCGATGACCGAGCCGTGGCGGCCGGAGGACTACCAGGACACCTACCTCGACCGGGTGCACGAACTGATCGAGGCCAAGAGCTCCGGCGACACGGTTGCCGCGGAAACCGGGCCGAGCGAGCCGACCAAGGTGGTCGACCTGATGGATGCGTTGTCGCGCAGCGTGGAACGCCGTCGCCGGGGGACATCGGCGCGCGCCCGGAAGAACGCGGCGAAAGACCTGTCGGGTATGTCTAAAACGGATCTTGAACGGCTCGCTCGCGAGCATGGCGTCAAAGGCCGGTCGAAGATGACCAAAGCCCAACTTGAAGAGGCGCTGCGGGCATCATGACGCCTTCACGTGTGCCGCAGTAGCGCACCGAAACCTTCCCAGAGGTCCAGTCGCTCGTCCAGCACGGCCAGGTCCGCTCCGGTCGCGACCGCCGCGAAGGGCAGCGCTTCGTCGGCTCGACGAGCGACCGGCGCGTCGAGCCCCGACTTCCCGACCGCGACGTCCGCGGGCCGGCGCCCGGTGAATACCGTCGCGTCGCCCGGAGAAGCGACCAGGAGGGTGGCCACATTCGCCTCGGTCAGCGCGGTCGTCACGGCGTCCAGGCCGGCGACCGCGCGCCCGGGCGTCCGGCCGGACTCGGCGCGGAACTCGGCGGCCACCTCGTCGAGCCCGGCCAGCTGGTGCCCGGTCAGCGCTTCCTGGATGCGCCGGTCGTCGCCGGTGCCGACCTCGACGGTGATCGGCCGGAGGGCCTCCGGCAGCAGCTCCCGCACGGCGCTACGGGACTGAACTTCCCCGGCCAGGAACACGAATGCGGCGGCTGTGCGTTCGGCCGTCTTCGCGATCTCGCGGGCGGTCTCGGCGAGGTTCTGCCGGGTCGTCTCCTCGGTGTGCTTCTGGATCTCGCGGTGGGCAGTGCCGCCGCCGCGCACCTTGTGCACCGGATGATCGGCGCCGCGCACGACGTGTGTGCGCGGCTTGCCCGGGCCGTGCTCGGCGATTTCGGCACCGACGCGATCGACGGCCGCGACAACATACGGCGGCCATTCGTCGGTGTGCACCGCCAATGGCACCAGATACGGCAGTGGCGAAAACCGCACCTCCGGTGTCGCCGGCGGCCCCGCCAGCCGCCGGTTGACGAGCACCGAGCCGCGCGCGGCGATGACGCCGCGACCGGCCTTGCCGGCCGGCGGCCGGCTGTCCCGCACGGCGGCTACTACCGCGGCCACCGTCTGCGGATCGGCCCCCTGCGCGGCCAGCTCGGTCTCGACTTCTCTCAGCCGGAGGTCGAGTTGTTTCATGGCGTCTTCCGTATCGTGCGACTCGTCCATGTGCACCGAGGCGAAAGGGCCGTCGGCTTCGGTGACCGGGCGCAGCCACGATGTGTCCACAGTGGACCCCCTAGTGCTTTGTGGGCAACAGCTCCTGCAGTTTCGTCATGACGCCTTGTGTGACGAGGTGCCACGCGTTCGGGTCGCCTTTGAGTACGGCCTCGGTCATCGAGGTGACCTGATCCAGGGTGGCGTGCGGTGGGATCGGCGGCACCTCAGGATCGCACCGGATGTCCAGTACGGTGGGGCGGCGGGCGGAGAATGCGGTGTCCCAGGCTTCGCCGAGTTCGCCGGGTTCGTCCACGGCGATCCCATCCAGGCCGATATTGCGCGCAAAGTCTGCATAGGACACTTCGGGCAGTGTCTGCGATTCCTCGAATTTCGGCGCCCCGCCCATCGCTCGCAACTCCCAGGTGACCTGGTTGAGGTCGCCGTTGTGGAACACGCAGACGATGCATCGCTGATCAGCCCACCGCTCGCGGTACCGGGCGATGGTGAGCAGCTCGGCCATGCCGTTCATCTGCATGGCGCCGTCGCCGGTGAGCGCGACCACCGGGCGGTCCGGGAAGGCGAACTTCGCCCCGATCGCATACGGCACGGCCGGGCCCATCGTCGCGAGCGTGCCCGACAGTGATCCGCGCATCCGGCCGCGGAACCGCAGATTCCGGGCGTACCAGTTGGTCGCTGACCCGGAATCGGCGGTGACGATGGTATCGTCGGGGATCCGTTCGGACAGTTCGTGCACGATCCGCATCGGGTTGATCGGGTCTGCATCGAGCATTGCCTGCCGCCGCACGGTTTCCTGCCAGCCGGCGACGTTGTGCTCCACCCGTTCACGCCACGAGCGGTCCTTTTTGGCCCGTAGCAGGGGAATCAGCTGCTGCAACGTAGCTTTGGCGTCGCCCAGCAGTGGTACCTCCACCGGGTAGCGGAGGCCAAGGAAGCGGGCGTCGACGTCGATCTGGACGGCGCGCGCCTGATCGAAATCCGGAAGGAACTGGGTGTACGGGAAGCTGGATCCGACCATCAAAAGGGTGTCGCAGTCACGCATCAGCTCGTAGCTCGGCCGGGTGCCGAGCAGCCCGACCGACCCGCTGACGTACGGCAGGTCGTCCGGTAGGACATCCTTGCCCAGCAGCGCTTTCGCGATCCCGGCGCCGGTGACTTCGGCGACCTCGCGGAGTTCGGTGACCGCATTGCGCGCTCCCTGGCCGACCAGGATCGCGACCTTCTCGCCCGCGTTGAGCACCTCCGCGGCGCGCGTGAGCTCATCCGTCGGCGGGAGAACGACGGCACGCGGACGGCTCGGCGGACCGGAGGGTACCTGCTTGAACACGTGCTGTGGCGGGGAGTAGTCATCCTCTTGCAGATCCGCCGGGATGATCACGGCGGTGGGCGCGCGCTGAGCGAGCGCGGTGCGCATTGCGCGGTCCAGGGCGTTGGGGAGTTGCTCCGCCACGTTCACTTCGACGAGGTATTCGCTCGCCACGTCTTTGAACAGCGCTTGCAGGTCCACTTCCTGCTGATAGCTGCCGCCCATCGCGCTGCGCGCCGTCTGACCGACGATCGCGACCACGGGAACATGGTCGAGTTTGGCGTCATAGAGGCCGTTGAGCAGGTGAATCGCGCCCGGCCCCGAGGTGGCCATGCACACGCCGACCTCGCCGCTGAACTTCGCATATCCCACCGCGGCGAACGCGGCCATCTCCTCGTGCCGGGCCTGCACGAACCGCGGCCGGTCATCCGCTTCGCCGAACGCGGCGACCAGCCCATTGATGCCGTCACCGGGGTAGGCGAACACCTGCTCGACACCCCATTCGCGCAGCCTGGCCAGGACATGATCGGCAACCGTCTCAGTCATGTCTACCGGTTACCGCCGCACCGCAAGGGCTAAACGTGCTGCCGATGCGTCCGGAATGGACAGTCGCTGTCGGGCGGTTTACCGCGGTCACATCGTGGGCAGCCGAGGGCCATGGGCTTCGGATACACGTTGATGACGGAGCAGGCAGGCCCGCGGGACCTGGTGGCCAACGCGAGCGCGGCCGAGGCCGCGGGATTCGATTTCGAGGTGATGAGCGATCACTACTCGCCGTGGCTCGCCAGCCAGGGGCACGCCCCGTACGCGTGGAGTGTGCTCGGCGCGGTCACCCAGGCCACGGACCGCGTCGAGTTGATGACTTACGTGACCTGCCCAACCAGGCGGTACCACCCGGCCGTGGTCGCGCAGAAGGCCGCCACGGTGCAACTGCTATCCGGCGGGCGCTTTACCCTCGGGCTCGGTGCCGGTGAGAACCTGAACGAGCACGTGATCGGCCCGGGCTGGCCGCCGGTGAACGTCCGGCACGAGATGCTCGCGGAAGCGCTGACCATCATCGGCCAGCTGTTCGACGGTGACTACGTGAACTACCAGGGCAGGCATTTCCAGGTCGACTCGGCGAAGCTGTGGGACCTTCCCGAGCGCCGGGTGCCGATCGCCACGGCCGTGTCCGGACCGCAATCGGTCGCGCTGGCCGCCCCGCGCTCGGACGCGATGATCGCGGTGGCTCCTGATGACGATCTTGTCACTGCCTGGGACAGGCTCTCGACCGAGACCGGCCAACGGAAGATCGGGCAGCTGCCGATCTGCTGGGACACCGACCGAGACGCAGCCGTGCGCAGGGCTCACGAGCAGTTCCGCTGGTTCGCGGGCGGCTGGAAGGTGAACTCGGAATTGCCCGGCACGCAGGCTTTCGCGGACGCCACCCAGTTCGTCACACCGGCGGACGTCGCGGCGAACATCCCGTGCGGTCCGGATATCGACGGGATCGTGTCCGCCGTCGCGGAGTTCGGGAAGGCAGGATTCACCGACGTCGCGCTCGCGCAAATCGGGGGCGGTGCACAACGGGACTTCTTCGCCTTCGCGGAGCGTGAGTTGTTCCCCGAGCTTCGGGCAGCCAGGTCGTGAGAAAGCGGACGATCCGGCTGTCCGGGCGGCCCACCGACGTCGAGAGCGCGACCCTGCGATACCTGCTGTTCGGCCTGCTACCGGCGTGGTTCGCACCGGGGATTCTGGACTGGCTGCAACACCGGCGCACCCGCATCGAGCACACGTCGGGTACCCGGGAATCGCTGATCCACGCGCTGATGATGGCAGAGGTCGGCGGGCCGATAGCGCTCGCCCTACTGTGCGAGATCAACCCGCTTGCGCTGGTGATCATCGCGTCGGCGATTGCGGCGCACGAGGCCACGGCGTTGTGGGACGTGCGGACCGCGCAGGACAGCGGCCGCACCGTGACGCCGTGGGAGCAGCACGTCCACAGCTTTCTGGAATCCTTGCCGTTCATGGCAACCGGGACACTCGCGTGCCTGCACTGGGAGCAGTTACGTGCGCTCGCGGGCGGTGCCACGCAGGGGAATGCCTGGCGACTCCGGTTCAAGCGGCGTCGCCTGCCCACGGGCTATCTGGCCGCCGTCGGCGGTGCGATCGCCGGGCTCATCGCGCTTCCCTACGGCGAGGAGCTGTACCGGTGCCTGCGTTCGCGGCGGCCAGCAGCTCCGCCAGATGCACCGGCGCTGGCGTAGCCGAATTCCTCGTACAGTGCGGACAGTCGGCGCAAGTAGTCACCCAGCCGATCGGGCGCCACGGCGGAGTCCTCCCAGCCCTCGAACGTGTCGCGGTGGCTCGGCACGTGTGCGGTCGCACCGAGACCGGCCTCGCGCACCTGCCACAACTCGTCCTCGCCCGCCGGGTCGTCGAGGAACGCGACCGTGGGTTCGTGGTCGCTCTCATGCATCGCGTCCAGCATCCGTTTGGCCCGCTCGTCGGCTTCTTCGGTGTCGGCGCCACCGAACTGCACCATGAGGAACGCGTTGCCCCTGGGAAGTTCGGCCAGCGCTTCGGGATTGAGGTGCTTGATCTCCTCGTCGCGGATCAGCTTCGCGTCAACCCCCTCCAGCGCGATCGGTTCGTGTGGCAGGATCGCGGGCACGGCGTCGGCCGCGCGGTCGATGCTCGGGTAGCCGAGCACGACCAAGCTGCGGCTCTCCAGTACCGGAACGAGTTCGAGCTCGGCGCGCAACACGGTGACCAAAGTGGACTCGCTGCCGACGAGCAGTCCGGCGACGTCGAAATCGTGCTCAGGCAACAGCGAGTCAAGATTGTAGCCAGACACCCGGCGCGGGACATCCGGATAGCGTTCCCGGATCCGGTCGGCGTAGGTGTCGCGCAGGCCGCGCAACTGCCGGTACAGCGCCGCGCGCAGGTCACCGCGACGTTCGATCTCTGCGTACTGTTCGTCGCTGGTCTCACCGCACCAGAACCGGGTGCCGTCGTAGAGCAGGACCTCCAGCCGGCCGATGTTGTCCACGACCTTGCCGGTGCGCTGGGCGGTGGCGCCGCAGGAGTTGTTGCCGATCATGCCGCCGATCGTGCAATTGGCGTGCGTGGCCGGTTCCGGCCCGAAGCGCAGGCCGGTATCGGCGAGCTGCGCGTTCAGCTCGTCCAGCACGATGCCCGGTTGCACGACGCACGTGCGTGCGTCGGTGTCCACGGATTCCAGTTCGGTGCAGTATTTCGACCAGTCGATCACTACGGTTGTGTTCGTGCACTGGCCCGCCAGGCTGGTACCGCCACCGCGAGAGAGCACGGGCGCGTCGTACTCGCGGGCAACGGCGATCACGTCGGCTGCGGCATCCGGGGTGCGCGGCAGCACGACCCCGATGGGCACCTGGCGGAAGTTCGATGCGTCGGTCGAGTAGGCCCCCCGGCTGCCGGCGTCGAAGCGGACGTCCCCGTCCACCCGCTCCCGCAGCGATCGGGCCAGCCCGTCGGCGTCGACAGGGCTCATCGTTGTCCTCCTCAGACGGGTTCGGCATAGCGCTCGGCGGCGGCGTGCCGGAATGTCAGGCCGTGGCCGGGACGCGATGCGTCAGGGGTGACCTCGCCGCCGGTTGGATCGAGACATCCGTCGAACAGCGCGTTCTCGATGCGAACGTGGTCGTGGAACCATTCCAGATGCCGCACATTCGGGGTTGCGGCCGCGACAGCGGCGTGCAGGTGTGGGGCGCAGCGGCCGGACACGGTCAGCCCGAAACTCGCCGCGACGGCCGCGGCGCGGAACCACTCCGTGTAGCCGCCGCAACGGGTGGCGTCGATCTGCAGGCAGTCCACGGCACCGGCTTGGCACATGCGGCGGAAGTAAAAGATGTCGGTGCCGTACTCGCCCGCCGTCACCTCGGCGGTGACCGAGTCCCGGATTTCGCGCAGTCCGTCGATATCGTCGGAGCTGACCGGTTCCTCGAACCAGCGCACGTCCCACTCAGCCATCGCCCGGCCGACGCGCGCGGCCTGTTTTCGTTCGTAGCCACCGTTCGCGTCGACGTACAGCTCGACGTCCGGGCCGATCGCCTCGCGGGCCGCCGCGATACGGTCGAGGTCGCGGCGTTCCTCGCTGCCCCACGACTCGCCGATCTTGATCTTCACCCGGGGGATGCGCTGGTCGTGTGCCCATCCGCAAGCTGCTTCGTGAACTGATTGGCGTCGTAGGTGGTGAACCCGCCGCTGCCGTACACCGGCACGGCATCGTGCACGATGCCGAACAAGCTGGCCAGTGGCAGATCGAGCAGTTTCGCCTTGAGATCCCACAGTGCCACGTCAACGGCCGAGATCACATAACCGATGGCACCGGCCCTGGTCGCATTGCGGACCGCGGCGACCATCGCCGACCAGCAGCGGGGCACCGCCAGCGCGTCCCGGCCCACCACCACGCCGGCCAGCAGATCGCGCACGATGGCGGCACACGCCGCGGCACCGTAGGTCCATCCGACGCCCACCTTCCCACCCGCACGCGCGTGCACGACGACGATCGTGGTCTCCTGCCAAGCTGCGGTGCCGTCGGCCTCCGGGATCTCGGTGGGCAGCGTATAAGCGGCAGCCTCGACGGACTCGATCCCGATCACGTCCGCTGACTACCCGCTGCGTGCCGAGTCAACCATGTCGCCCGCGGACGTTTCGCCCCGGCGCAATGCCGGGTAACCGACGGTGGAACCACGAAAGGAGGCGGCGTATGCCTTCGGGCGAATACCCACCGACCACGAACGACGCGGGCATCCCGGTCGAAAGCGACGAACACTCGTTGACGCTCGGACCGGAGGGTCCCGTCCTGTTGCAAGACCATTACCTGATCGAGCAAATGGCCCAGTTCAACCGGGAACGGATCCCGGAACGCCAGCCGCATGCCAAGGGCAGCGGCGCGTTCGGGCGCTTCGAGGTCACCCAGGACGTCAGTGCGTACACGAAGGCGGCGGTGTTCCAGCCCGGCGTGACGACCGATGTTTTGGTGCGGTTTTCCACCGTGGCGGGTGAACGCGGCAGCCCGGATACTTGGCGTGACCCGCGCGGGTTCGCGGTGAAATTCTACACCACCGACGGCAACTACGACATGGTCGGCAACAACACGCCGGTGTTCTTCGTCAAGGATCCGTTGAAGTTCCAGCACTTCATCCGATCGCAGAAACGCCGCGCCGACAACAACTTGCGCGACCACGACATGCAGTGGGATTTCTGGACCCTGTCGCCGGAATCGGCACACCAGGTGACCTGGCTGATGGGCGACCGCGGCATCCCCCGCACCTGGCGGCACATGAACGGCTACAGCTCCCACACCTACCTGTGGATCAACGCGCGAGGCAAGAAGTTCTGGGTGAAGTACCATTTCAAGACCGACCAGGGCATGGAGTACTTCACGCAGCACGAGGCCGACCAGATGGCGGCCGTGGACACCGACTACCACACACGGGACCTGTTTGAGGCGATCGAGCGAGGCGATCATCCCAGTTGGACACTGTCCATGCAGATCATGCCGTTCGACGACGCAGAGCGCTACCGATTCAACCCGTTCGACTTGACGAAGGTGTGGCCGCACGCCGACTATCCCCTGGTCGAGGTCGGCCGGATGACCCTGGACCGCAATCCCGTCGACCACCACACGGAAATCGAGCAGGCGGCATTCGAACCGAACAACATGGTGCCCGGCATCGGGCCGAGCCCGGACCGGATGCTGCTGGCCCGCCTGTTCTCCTATGCCGACGCGCACCGTCACCGCCTCGGCGCGAACTACAAGCAACTGAAGGTGAACGCGCCACACGTGCCGGTGCACAGCTATAGCAAGGACGGCGCGATGCGGTACGAGCCGGTGTCGGACCCGGTGTACGCCCCGAACTCGAAGGCCGGACCGCGCGCCGACACCGAGCGGTCCGGCGAACCGGCCGGCTGGGCGGCCGCAGGCGAGATCGTGCGTTCACCGTACGTGTCCCACAAGGCGGACGACGACTGGAGCCAGCCGGGCACGCTCGTTCGTGACGTGCTGGACGACGCGGCCCGGGAGCGGCTCATCGACAACATCGTCGGTCACCTGCTCAACCAGGTCACCGAACCCGTGCTGCAACGGGCTTTCCACTACTGGCGCAACGTGGACACCGACCTCGGCAGGCAGGTCGAGGAAGGAGTGCGGGCCAAGCAGGGCGAACTCGACCCGAAGGCCGCCGAACAGGGTAACCCGGCCCGCCGCAGCATGCAGGCCAAAGCCTGACCGCTATCGGGGGCACGGTGTGGCCAGCCGCTGGGCGGTCTCCAGCAGCGACGCGTGTACGAAGGCCTGCGGCAGATTCCCGCGCAGCTGCCGTTGCAGGACATCGTATTCCTCGGCGAACAACCCCGGCGGGCCGCACGCGGCACGGTTGCGTTCGAACCAGCGGAACGCTTCAGTCGCCTTGCCTTGCTGCCACTGCGCGAGCGACATCGTGAAGCCGCACAACAGAAACGCGCCCTCCGCTTCGCCCAGCGGCCGACCGTCCTGGGCGAAGCGGTACACATACCCGTCCTCGGTGAGCTCGTCCTCGACCGCTTGGAGGGTGGTGAGCGTGCGCGGATCGGTGGCCGCCACGGCACCTCGCACCGGAGGCAGTAGCAGCGATGCGTCCACTCGGTCGTCGCCGGGGCTGCGCCGCCAGGCGCCGCCCGGACCAGTGCAGCGTGGGGCCGTCTCGGCAAGTATCGCGTCGGCGAGGGCGGTCAGTTCGGCGGCGCGAGGGCCGGGCAGCTGCGCGGCGTAGGCGCGCAGCCCGGCGACGCAAGCCAGGCGCGAATGCGTCCACCGCTTGTCATCCAGTTCCCAGATTCCGGAGTCCGGCTCGTGCCACCGATCGCCGATCATCCGCACGGCCAGTTCGGCGGCGCGGTGACCTTCGGCGTCCAGGTGATCGTGGGCGGCGGCCGTCGCGAACACTTGCAGGGCCTCGCCCGGGGTGTCGAGCTGGAACTGTGCGGTGGCGCGGTTCCCGGTGACGGCGGCGCCCCCGGGGTAGGCGGGTAGGCCCAGCGTTTCCGGTGCCGGCACAGCCGCGCCGGTCGCCCGATATGCGGGCGCGAGGTCGGGACCGTGCTCAAGGACACGTGCCGTGACGAACCGGACCGCGTCGTCGAACAGCGGATGCGGGTCGCCGACGGCGACCGCCTGGGCGGCATAACACTGGTCGCGCAGCCACACATACCGGTAGTCGTAGTTGCGTCCGGCCTCGGCCCGCTCGGGCAGGCCGAGGGTGGCCGCCGCGACCATGCCGCCACCGCGTGTGGTCAGCCCGCGCAGCACCGCATAGGCATGCCGCGCATCGCGTGGCGCGACGCTGCCGGCGAACGCCGGGACGGCCTCCGGCCAGGCGTGTTCGGTGCGGGTCCACGCCAGCTCCGCGTCGAGGAGATCGGGCAGTGGCCGATCACTGATCTCCAGCACGAAGTCGTGGTGCCGGCCGGCGGGTACGAAAAGCTCCCACCCGAGCGCGCTATTCTCGTCCGGCTTCGCCTCCGCGGCGCCGGACCACCGCACCCGGAGATCACCGGTACGGGCCAGCCAGCTGCCGTTTTGGTCGCGGCGGAGGTCGTGCATGGGCCGGGCGCCGTATCCGGCTCGGACATCCAGGCAGACCCGGAGCCGGACATCCTTCTCGACGGCCAGCACACGGCGGAGGATCACCGTGCGGTGCTCGTCACCGGGAAACGCCAGGGCGTCTCGGCATTCGACCGCCGTATGGTCGGTGATCCAGCGATTGCGCCAGATCAGGCTGCCGGGCTCGTAGTAGCCGCCCCATGCGAAGCGGTCGGTCGGCGTGATCGCGTAGACGCCATCGCCGTTTGCGAGACCGGCGAACACGGCGTCGTCGTCCCAGCCCGGCGCGCACAGCCACGCGAGATCGCCCTGCGGACCACACAGGGCCCCACGTTCCCCGTCGGCGATGAGCGCGTATTCGCGCAGTACATGCGGCGCGACCGTCACCTGGACCGTCCGGTGAGCAGCCCCGCCACAGCGCCAGCGAGCCGGCCAGCATTCCGGCACCGGCCAGCGCGCCGTGATGCCTGCTTGCCCACAGCTGCGCACTGCGCTCCCTTGCCTGGCGGTCGAACGCGCCGTGTGCGCCGAAGTCGTGTCCCTGCGGGGCGTCGTCGGCGGGCTTCCACAAGTTGGCCGGCTGGTCCTGGCTGCGCCGCTGATCGGTTTGCTGGGACGAGAAACCGGTTCTGGCAAGATATCGATCGAGCAGGCCGGGTGCGATCGCGTTGAGCGCCAGCGTACCCGCGGTGCTGACACCCACCCAGTACTCCCGACGGCGAGGATGATCGGCCGCGTACACGATCGCTCTCGCCGCCACCTCCGGCTGGTAGATCGGCGGGACCGGTTGCGCGCGCCGGGGCAGCCGCGACAGTACCCAGGAAAACTGCGGGGTGTTCACCGCCGGGAGTTGCACCATGGTCACCCGCACGTGACTGTCCTCGTGCAGCAGTTCGCACCGCAGCGACTCGTGCATGCCCTGGATCGCGTGCTTGGCCGCACAGTACGCCGACTGCAACGGGATGCCGCGGTACGACAAGGCCGAACCGACCTGCATGATGGTGCCGGCGTCGCGTGCCTTCATCCGGGCGAGCGCTGCCAGCGTGCCGTGCACGTACCCGAGATAGGTCACCTCGGTAACCCGCCGGAACTCTTCCGGCCGGATCTGGTCGAACGGCGCAAACACCGAGGTGAACGCGTCGTTCACCCACACGTCAATCGGGCCGAACTCCGCCTCGACCCGGCTCGCGGCCCGCTCGACCTGGCTGAAGTCGGCCATATCGGTGGGCAGCGCCAGCGCGTCGCCACCGGCCTCGCGAACGTCGTTAGCGGCTGCGCGCAGCCCCCGTTCACCGCGGGCCAGGAGCGCGACCCGCGCGCCACGTCTGGCGAACGCGCGCGCAGCGGCACGCCCGATACCGCCGCTGGCCCCGGTGACGACGACCACCTGACTCATCGACGTGTGGTCGCTCAATCGACCGAGAGCGCTTCCAGCAGGTCCCCGACCTTGGGGTCGGTGAGTGCCCGGGCCACGTCCGCCTGCGCGATGATCCCGACGAGATCGTGCCCATCGATCACCGGAACCCGCCGCACCTGGTGCTGCGCCATGGTGCGCAGGACTTCTTCGGCGTCGTCGTCCGCGCCGACGGTGACGGCCTCCCCCTGAGCGAGGTCACCGGCCTGGATCGCGCGCGGGTCCTTGCCCGCGGCGAGCACCTGCACCACGATATCGCGGTCGGTGATCATCCCTTTGAGACGGTCGTCCTCACCGCAGATCGGCAGCGCCCCGACCGCGAGGTCGGCCATCCGGCGAGCGGCATCGAGCACCGCCTCGCTGGACCGCACGCACTGGGGATCCTTGGTCATGAAGTCACGTGCCTTCGTCATCGCTCTCCTTTTGCGTCCTATGTGGATCCCAGATTCATTCGAGCGGGCCGTCGGCGTCTTCCACGGCCTGCTTGACCTCCTCGGCCACCTCCCGCCATTCCCGCTCCTCCCTCGGAGGCGTGTCCTCATCGGGACGGTGTGGACGCCGCTCCTCGTCGACCGTGGTCCGGTGCGGGTTCGCGAGATCGTTCGGATCTTCTGTACTCATAGCGAGAGACTGCCCACCGCGCCACGGCTCCAAACAGTGCGGGTTTTGTTCCGGCCCGTCCCGGGTACTAACCTTGCCGTGGAAGTCGGCGTATGGTGGGCGTTCCTCGTGGTGGTGTGGCTTGCCACGCTGAACTCCGTGTCAGTACAGGAGATCGTGACCGCGGCTGTACTTGCCGTGCCGTGCGCCGTGGTGGCCCGTACCGCCCGGCGGGCGGCCGGCTTGCGCTGGAGCATCCGCCTGACATGGATCCGGTGGTTGGTCATGCTGCCGGGTGCGGTCATTCATGACGCCTTGGCCGTGCTCGGGCTCGCGGCCCGTCGCCGGACGCACGAATGCCACGACGAGTTCCGCAGCATGACGCTGCCCCGGGAGCGGGGGGAGGTTGCGCGAGCCGGCCAGGAAGCGGCAACCGTGGCGGTGCTGTCCGCGACTCCGGGGTCGGTGGTGGTGGACATCGACCGTGACTCCGGCGAACTGCTCTTCCACAAGATGCCGATCGGTCGTACCCGGCTGGAACGGGAGTTGAGCCCATGACGGTCTGGCTGATCGCGGCCGGCGCGTTACTGCTGGGCGGCCTGCTGCCCGCGATGGTCGTGTCCTATCGGGACACCGCGGAACGCCGGGTGGTGGGGTTGGGCCTGGTGTCCGTCACAGCCACCCTGATGATGCTCGTGGTCTGCCAGGCGTTCGGCCAGAGCAGCTACCTGATCGTGCCGCTCACCCTGGCACTGCTGTCGTTCGTGGGCACACTGGTGTTCACCCGCCTGCTCGGCGCGTCCGATGAGTAGCGTCATCGCGGGCATCCTGCTGGGCACGGGGACGCTCGTGGCGGTGCTCGCCTCGCTTGCCGCTGTGCGGGCCCGGACCGCGTTTCGCCGCCTGCACTATCTGACCGTCCTGACCTCCGTCGCCAGCCCCCTGATCGGGGCCGCCGCGATCGTCGTCGACGGTTTCGGGCTCAGCGGCGCGAGTGTGCTCGCGATCGTCGTTCTTCTCGCCGTCACCGGCCCGATCCTCGGGGCCGCGACCGGCAGGCTCAACGCGCGCCGCGACGGGGTCATCGAGGTGGCGACACCGGAATGACAGTCCTGAGCTTTCTCATGCTGGGCCTCGTCGCGCTCGGCGGCACAGTGGTCGTCCTGACGTCCGATCCGAGGAGGCAGGCCGTCACGCTATCGGTGTACGGCGTGTTGCTCGGTGTCCTGTTCCTCATTCTGGCCGCGCCCGACGTCGCGCTGTCGCAGGTTGCGGTGGGCAGTGCGGTGGTACCGCTGATGGTCCTGCTCACCATCCGCAGTGTTCGGTCCACAAAGGACAAGAAGCAGTGAGCAGAAGGGCGCGGCTCGTGCTGTTCGGGATCGGCGCGACCGTCCTGGCAACCATGCTCGGGTACGCGTTGCACCTGGTGCCGCCGTTCGGCGGTGACTGGCATCCGTACCGGGACAGCGCGGTGGCCGCGGCGCTGTCCCGCCAGGCCCCCAACGTAGTCACCTCCGTCAACTTCGACCAGCGCGGCCTGGACACGTTCGCTGAAGAGGCGATCCTGCTCGCGTCCGTGATCGGTGCGGTCACCCTGTTGCGGCCGGCCGCAGACGAGCGAGCTCGCCGGCCGCCCGGTGCCGGGCATGTCCTGCAGAGCACCCGCCTGGCCGGTTACCTGCTCCTTCCGGTGAGCCTGCTGCTCGGCGCCGATATCGTCGTGCATGGTCACCTCACACCCGGCGGCGGTTTCCAGGGCGGTGTCGTGTTCGGCACGGGCCTGCACCTGATGTATCTGGCGGGCAGCTATCCCGCGCTGCGCCGCTTGCGCCCGTTGCACTGGTACGAATATGGCGAGGCCGTGGGCATGGGTGCCGTCGTTGCGCTGGGCGTGGCCGGCCTGGCCGCCGGTGCGGGCTTCCTGGCGAACGTGTTGCCGACGGGACAGTTCGGGCAGCTCGTCTCGGCCGGCACCGTGCCACTGTTCAGCATCGCGATCGGCATCGAGGTGGCATCCGGGGTGGTCGTACTGCTGGCGGGCTTCCTCGAACAGGATCTGGCCATCGCGACGAGACGGGGCCGCCGATGAGCACCTTCGCCTACGGGACCGGAATCTGGTTGGTGCTGGCCGGTGTGTTCGGCGTGGTCCGCAGCGGTAACCTGATCCACACCGTCGTCTGCGTCTCGGTCGCGCAGTCGGGCACCTACGTCGTGTTGCTGACGGTCGGCTACCAGCGTGGCGCGGTCGCGCCGATCTTCGGACCGAGCACCGCTGCGGGCACACCCGTCGTCGACCCCGTGGTGCAGGCGATGACGCTGACCGACATCGTCGTCTCCGCGACGGTGACCGCGTTGTTGCTCGCACTCGTGATCCAGGTGGCGAAGCGGCACGGCACGATCGTGCCCGACGAACTGCGGGCGCTCCGTGGCTGATCCCACCGCGCTGCTCCCGTTATGCCTGGTCGTGCCGGTCGCCGGCGCGTGCGTGCTGCTCGCACTGGGTGCGAGGTGCCCACGCTGGGTCACCGACGGCACCGCCGTGGCCGTGGCCGCCGGTGGGCTCGCGGTCTCGGCGTTGCTGCTGCACGCCACCTCGGGCGGCCGGGTCGTCACCTGGGCCGGCGGCTGGCAGCCCCGGCCGAACCTGACCGTCGGCATCGTGCTGGTCGCCGACCGCGGCGGCAGCGGCATCGCCGTGCTCATCTTCGCGCTGACCACCGTCGCGCTGCTGTTCGGATGGCGCTACTTCGACACCGCCCACGGCCATTACCACGCGCTCATGCTGCTGTTCGCCGCCGGTATGGCCGGCTTCGCGCTGACCGGCGACCTGTTCGACATGTTCGTGTTCTTCGAACTGATGGGCGCGGCGGCCTACGCGCTGGCGGGGTTCAAGATCGAGGATCCAGAGTCTGTCCAAGGTGGACTGACGTTCGGCGTCGTCAACTCGCTCGGTGCCTACCTCTGCCTGACCGGAATCGGCCTGCTGTATGCCCGCACGGGCCAGCTCGGTCTGCCACAGCTGGCCTTCGCCTTGTCCGCCCGGGGCAGCGATCCGCTGGTGCTCATGGCGTTCGTGCTGATCGGCACTGGCTGGCTGGTCAAGGCCGCCGCCGTACCGTTCCATTTCTGGCTGGCCGACGCGCACGCGGTCGCACCGGCCCCGGTATGCGTGCTGTTCTCGGGCGTCATGGCGCCGTTGGGGTGTTACGGGCTGGCCCGCCTGTACTGGGTGGTCTTCCGCGGCGTGCTCCCGGACACGGCCGTGCACCGCACCTTCCTCGTATTCGGCATCGTCACCGCCACGTTGGGTGGCCTGATGTGCTTCACCCAACGGCACATCAAGCGGCTGCTGGCGTATTCGACGATCGCCCACATCGGCCTGTTCCTGGTTGGCATCGCCGCGCTGAGCCCACTGGGGATCGCGGGTGTGGGCGTCGCCGTTGCCGCCCATGCGGCGGTGAAAGGTGCGCTGTTCCTGCTGACGGGGCTCTTGCTCAGCCGCTACCGCAGCGTAGATGAACTCGAACTCTACGGACGAGCCCGCGACCACAAGGTGGCCGGGTTCGCGTTCGCCGTCGGTGCGCTCGCGCTGGCCGGCCTGCCACCCTTCGGCACAGCGCTGGGCAAGGCGTTGATGGACGAGGCCGGTGATTCGCCCGCACTCACCGGGCTGACGCTCGTCGTGTCCGCACTGACCGGCGCCGCGGCGTTCCGGGTCGCGTTGCGGGTCTACTTCGGGGTGGGCCCCCCACCCTCCGACGAGCCCGCATCGGAGCTGACCACCGGCCGCGACGAGGAACCCGACACCCAGCCTCCTCCCTCGACACCGACAACCATGACCGTGGCCATCGCATTGTTGTTCGCAGGCGGGCTGGTCATCGGATTCGTCCCCGGAATCGGACCTGCCGCCGCCGCGTTCGTGAACCAGCACGCCTATACCGCGGACGCACTCGCGCAACCAACCCCGCCCGCGCCCGCCGCGCCTGAAACGACATGGACCGGAACCGGTGTCTTGCTGGGTCTGCTCACGACCGCGCTCGCCGTGCTCATCGCGTTGGCGGCCCTGCACACCCGGCGAGTCCCTGGGTGGTCGCGCACGACGCTGGCCGGCCTGCATCGATTGCATTCCGGTCACATCGGCGACTACGCCGCCTGGCTGGCGTTCGGAACCGCGGCCTTCGCCGGAATCCTCGCCCTCAGCGGAACTTAAAGATTTTTGGCTCTCCTGTCGTAGTAGCAGCGGCGGGTCAATCCACGTCGGAATGATCAGACGTCACGCTGTCGGACTTCTGCCGACTCATCGTCGATTCGACGATCAACGTGGCCAACGCGTTGACGGCCTGCTCGTACTGCTGGGCGGTCATCGGCATCGTCTCAATCCGTTCGATCACACAGTCCCGCCGACGGCGCTTGGCGCAGGAATCTTCAGTCACGGTGCCCATCATCAGCAGCCGCGACAGCATAGGCCGACATTGTCGAGTCACACGTCTGGTTGATACACACTCCCGAGCTCAAGCAGCGCTCTCAGACATCACAACCACGAGCGAACGAGATCAGCGACGGTGCAATCGGGCTGATCTTGCTTGAGATGAACGAACATGAACCAGCGCACCGGGACACACTTGCCTGTGTCGCGGGCGAACCCAAGTAAGTCAATCGTCACTTAGGGCTTCGGTTGGCCATCGCGTCAGGAAGGCACCGAGCGCATTGTCGATGAGCACGCCCTGTTCTGTGGGCTCCTGGCCTGGCCCGAGGTGCTCGGTGAAGGCGTCGGCGAGGACCTCAATCACCTCGTCCTGCTGGTCCAGGGTGGGCCTCTCCTGCACCTGCAGCGCGGACAGGAGCTCAGGGTCCCGTTCCGCGAGCAGGGCCGTGACCACGTCCCGGTACTCCGCAGGGAGGCTCTCGATCACGGTGCTCACTCCTGCCTCCAACCCGCTTTGGATCGTGCCCATGCGGTGACGACTTTTCCTTCTTGGTTGAGGTTTACCACGGCGTCCTTTCCCGTGAAGCGGTAGGCGCCGCCATACTGGTCGGGCCGGTACTTCGGTGGCTTGACCGGGTTGTCCACGGCGTCTTTTGCTGCGGCGTCGCTGACCCCGTGCCCGTCCCGCTCAGCCATTTGCTGCGCCCCATGCTCAGTCTGGCCGGTGATTTCTTTGGGTGGTGGGAACGGCGGTTCGGTCTCGCCGCCCCCGCCGCTGGTGCTGTTGGTCTGCATCGGCGACACGTGATCGTCGCCCATGGCATGCATGGCGAGCTGCGTCGCTCCGGCCGCCGCCGCCGTGGCGCCACCGGCGATGAGGGTGGCCGAGCCCGCTTGGAGCGCAACCCCCGGCGCGATACCAACACCGGTGGCGTCGAGCACGGTGCCTACGACTTCGCCGCCCGCCCCGGCGGCCATGCCGAGAAACCCCATCGCCGTGGTCGCCAGCTACCCAGGGTGGTTGACCATCGCGTTGCCGAACGACGCCAACCCGTTCACCAGGTGAGCGCCCGCGTCGGCGAGGAAGTTGCCCGCCTCATCGAGCCAACTCGACTGCTTCGGCGCCCCACTGGTGGCGTCCTGGATCGCCGCAGCAACGGCGTCACCGACTTCAGCCAGCTGACCGCGCGCCCGGTTGAGGGTGTCCTGGGCCGCTTGGCGGGTTGCGGTGCCGGGATCGGTGAACCGGGGCGCAGGCTGATTATTGGCCGCCGCCTGCGCCGTGGCCTAGTCGTGCTGGGCTTGGGCTTGTTGGGTTGCAGCCTGGCCCTGGTTCCACTGGGCGAGGTCGCCTCGACCGCTTGGGCCTGGGCCCAGCGCAGGGTACTCGCGTAGTAATCCAAGGCATCGGCGGCCGACAGCAGCGAATCCGCTGCGTCATACCATTTGCCCGGCTCATACGAAAACTTGTCATGGAACGCCCGAGCCGCCGGTCCCTGCCAGGCGCCGGTATCGATGGCCTTGAGTCCCTCAGCGGCACGGCCCGCCCGATCCGCACGGGCGTGCAGCACCCGCACGTTCTCCTCGATCGCGTCCGGCTTGCCCTTCACCAGCTCGGTGGGATCTTGGGTTTGGCCGAGTTCAGCCACCGCCGACCGCTCCCGTACCGGAGTCGGTCTTCAGGGTGCGGGCCGTCGCGCCGTCGATGGCCCGGTAGGCGCGGATCGCACGCGCCAGGGCATCCGCGATCGCTCCAGCGTCGTTGGTGAGCGTGTCGAGGCCGTCGCTCCACCGGACGCAGCAGTTCATCAGGGCGTCGTGCACCCCGGCGTGCCCGTACAGCTCGCTGTCACCGCACAGCCCGCGCAGCTCGAAATTGTGCTGGTCATCGACACTCTGGCGGATACCAGTAGCGGCCTCGTCGACCTTGTCAACATCGACACGAAACCCAGGCCCGTCCATAACGCTCCATCCGCTCGGTGACAGTGCAAGCCGCACCAGTGCGCGAAGCCCACCCCTGCAGGATCAACTTCAGGCCACCTTGGCTGCCGATACCAACCCTCCGCGTAGCGGCACCACCACGGTACGAAACCGAGGAGCCGGCCGATCCGAGACCCGCGACTACCACTCGAATGGACCAGCAGTATGAGCATCGGGGTTGCTGGCAGCCAGCCGAGCGCCTAGAGACGTCGCGCCGTGCTCATACGTTCCGTCGCACCAGCCACGACGCCAACATCAACCCGCCGAAGGAGCCAACCACCGTGTCGATCACGCCGCCCGCCAGCACACCGATCGCCGCCGACTATGTATCGCAGCACCAGCTCCTCGACCGCTGCGTCGTTGGCGACTGGCGCGAACAGTCGCTCGCCGACATGCGGCAATACTTCCGCGACGACGGTCCAGCCGAAGCGCTGTACAGCGGGCGAAGATTCGAGCGACTGGCCGGCGGCGGTGACACAGCCGCGGTCCGGGACGTGATAACGCCTGCCGACGTGCTGGCGTTGACCTTCTTGAGCATCACCGACCGGCTGCCCGCAGTCACGATCGACGTCACCGAGACCTATGCCGACCGGATCACCAAGCTGCTGACTCAGCTCCCCACCGACCTGGCGATGCACCAGGCGCCCTGGGAGCACTACGCCGCCGGATCACCGGCATTCGAGCTCTGGACGCTGCTCTGTCGCTGCGGCGGGAAACAGCGCTGGGTAATGGCCCACAAGCTATCGGCTCGCAAACGGCCGCACCTGCTGCCGGTCTACGACAACGAGGTCGCCACGTTGCTCCAGCGACCAAAGGACAGCTGGGCCTGCCTGTGGACCTGGCTCCACGACAACCCGAAACGACCGAAAGCCCTCAGCGAACTGCGCGACGAGGTGAGCGGGATCGCGGACATCAGCCTGCTGCGATGCCTGGACGTGGTGCTATGGATGCGGGCGACCCGATAGCGACAACCACGTCAGATTCCTCGCGCAGCCAACCCTCGCGTAGCGCTGTCCGCCGCGCCCAAGCCAGCTGGGCGCGATCGACAGCCGTCACTACCCGATGACCTGTGCAGCCCCGGGCGACAGGTGTCGAGGCACTTCGAAATCCGGCTGTGGAAAACCGCCGCGATGACGACGCGAAGAGACGACAGTGTTCGCATGAGCGCAAAACTCGAGCGTCTTCACAGGAAGACCCGAAACCGTTCATCTTCGCAGGTCACAGGTCATCTAGGGTCTTCCTGTGTACCCTTCTGGTGGACCTTGGGGGAGCTTATTACAACCCGAAAGACCAGGTCAAAGCCCTGGAAGAGCTCCGTGAGAAGCTTCCCAGCCTCGATGCACCCGAGCCGCCGTCGATCAAGCGGGACCGACCCGACCGGGCCCGGCAACTTGGCGCCGATCAAGTCGAGCAGCTGATCGCCGAGTACCGGTCCGGCGCGACGGTGTACGAACTCGGTGACCGGTTCGGCATCGAACGGCGAACGGTCAGCAGCATCCTCCACCGGCACGGCGTGCCGATGCGCCGCCGTGGCCTCTCCCCGGACCAGGTCGACGATGCCATCCACCTCTACAACCTCGGCTGGTCCCTGGCACGAGTCGGCGACCACCTGGGCGTCAACCACACCACCGTCCTGAACAAGCTGCGCGAACGCGGCATCCCCACCCGAGACACCCACGGACGTCCGCGCGCCGAAACAGGTGGTGCCCGATGACCCGTCGTGCAGCTATGCCGACTCGATCAGGTTCGGATGGGGCCCTCTGTCGTGCAGACCGTCACCGTGATCAGGGGGTCGGACTCACCTTTCCTCTTCGGCTTCGCCGAAAACCCAATGACGTCTCAATCTCGCGCTCCGGCTCGGCATACCTGCCTGGGTCGCTCCACTCATCGCACCCGCTGTCGACCTCTCGGTCCTCGGGCTCCTCCTCGGCCGTCGACACTCGACCCTCGCGTGGGCGACGCCAGTGCAACTATGGCCAGCCCGACGACTGCTGATCTTCGCAGAACGGTGACCCTCGCATTGGACGTGGCCGACCCACTCATAGCCGGTCAGTACGGCAAAGCTGCGTTCGATGTCGTCAGCCCACTGCTGCTGAAGGGCTGGGCCGAGGCCGGCCCGGAGCTACTGCGAGCCCAGCGCACTGCCAATCGGCCGACCGAAGCAACGCCTGACGACACGAAGCTGGCACAGGCCCTGTTCGCTGACGAACGACCGAGTATCGAAGGGTCAGTACCGGAAGCATCCGGGGACAACGCGGGCCCGGCAGCGCGCCGGCAAACGAGTACAGCGACCTCGCAGCGTCCGGAACGGTCGACCACACGCCGGTTCGGCAGGCGTGATCGATTGGCGCGTCAGCGAGCACGTCGAGCGCGTGACTGAGCACAGCAGCCCCGGAGACCTTCCAGCGCCAGCGCCCTTCCAGGATGCACGACGGTTCTGGCGCCTATGCCACGCTGAGGAGGAGGGTTGTCATGGGGGCACCGCTGGCCGCGCCAGAGTCGAGCGCGGCTGGCTCTTTGCCGACGACTGATAGCCCTGCCGCCGCGAACAGCGGGGAAAGGGCCGACGGTGTCCAGACGCGGTCGTTCATGTCCGACACGACGCAAGGGACCGGATCGCCTGGTGTCGACACTGCTTTCGGCACTGCTGCCGTGCGGTGCAGGAGCGCGGTGGTGGAGTCGAAACGCATCGACCAGATGATGAGGTGGTTGACGTCGTCGCGATCGGTGAAGGAGTCCACGACCACGCGACCATCGAGGTGGGTCATCGCCGACGGTGCGCCGTCGTCGAAGATGCTCACCGCGACGCGGCCTCCCAGGGAGAGAAGGGACCGGACGTGCGCGAGCAGGGTTACCACGACGTCTTCGTCGGTGAAGCCATTCAGAGTGCAGTCGGCGAGGAGCACCGCGTCGAACGTGACACCCGGATCGTAGGCGAGGAAGTCACCCGCCACGAATTCCACTCGATCAACCCCGGCCGCGTCGGCCCGGGCACGGGCGCGTTGCAACGCGGGTTCGGAGGTGTCGATCCCGACCAGGCTGGCGGCTTTAGTGTTGGTCGCCAAGTGGACCAATGCACGCCCCATCCCGCAGCCAACCTCAAGTACCCGAGCGCCGTCGCCGATCGCCAGGGCGAGGCCGGCGAGGTCCCACTCGGTCTCGCCAGTCCGGCGCTCGACGTCGCGTTCGTAGTCGTCGAACAGCGGTGAGTCGAAGTAGTACGGCTCGACCGTGGCGGCGACACCGGGCAAGCGGAGCAGACGGTCCAGCGGCGGGACGGGGGCTGCCGCCGGTGCCCCGGCACGGTTGTAGTCGGATCTGACGGTCACGAGCCCGTGTCCTCCTTGATGCGCAAGGGAAGTTCGGCCATCCACAGCACCCTGGTGCGGGTCTGCCCCGCGGCGACGGTGATCTCGGCGCGGGACAACTCTTCGAAACCCAGACGTTCCAGCCACCTCACCGCCTCGGTGTTCTCGGCGACGTGGCAGTCGACCCGCAGCCGCCCGATGCCCCGCCCAGCCAGCTCCGCACTCAGCCCGAGCAGAATGCCGGTGCCAAGCCCTCGACCGCGCGACTCGGGTTCCACGACCACCATTCCCAGAACGGCGGTCCCGTGTTCCGGGTACTGCTCCAGCAGGTCCACGGCAGCAACCATTCGATCGCCGGAATAACACCCCAACAGGTGCTTGCACTCCTCAGGAACGTACTGTAGCCCTTCCAGGAATTGACTCTGCGCATCCGCCGAACCCGTGGGAATTCCGAAGCTCAAGCGGGAGTAGTCGTCGCACCTTTCCAGCAGATCCTGCAACGCGGGCCCGTCGTCGGACTCCAGCGGACGAACCTGTTGACTGCCCGACAACATCACGTTCAGTGACACCATTCCCCCTGGGCGCCGTGGGCGCAGTTCGTTTCTTCTCTACCTCGATAAGACGCTTGATGGCGGCCAGCTTATCAGGTAGCGTCAATCGCACTGGGGCATGTTCGGGGGATTCAGCGGAACTCGAAGAGTTCGCTTGACAGGGGGAAAGATCGCGGCATCTACAAATGGGGGTTGTTGTGGTAATTCAAATGCCCGCGCCATTTAGCTTCTGGGTGCAGCCCACCAAGCGCACCAACCTCGACAGCGAAATGGCGTACGACGTGTGCGATCCGACCGGGGTCGAGCTGACGTTCGACGAGATCACCCGCTCCATGCAAGAGATGTTCGGCCAGAACGTCATCAGCGTGTTCTTCGAGGGCGGTGAGCCCTTCCTGCGCGAGGACTTCCTCGACATGGTCGAGTACGCCACCCCCAACGCCTTCACGATGATCCGCACCAACGGCACGCTGGTGACCGCCGAAGTGGCTCGCGCGCTCAAGGCGGCCAGCGTCGGCGTTGTGTGCGTGGACATCGAGGGCGGCGATGCCGCCACACACGACGCTCTCGTCGGCTTGCCTGGCGCCTTCGACCGCGCCGTGGCGGGAGTCCGGCATCTGGTCGAGGCCGGGATCTCGACGTTCATCACCACCATCCTGACCAGCTACAACGTCGACCAGCTGCAGATGCTGGCCGACCTGACGGCCGAGACCGGCGCCGAGAAGCTCGGTGTGCTGCGCCTCTACCCGCTCGGACTGGCGCGCAAGAACTGGACGAAGCTATCCGTGCCGCTGCCCCGTCAGATGGCCGCGCTCGAAGCGATCTCCGTGCCGGCGGGCGTGCAGCTCATGCAGTCCTGGCACCCCAACGATCCCAACTGCTGCTGGCAGATGGCCGCCGTCGACGCCTATGGGAACAGCATCGGTTGCCCCTACCTGCGCGACTTCGCCAACTACGGCAACATCCGCGATGTGTCCTTTATGGACACTTGGCGCAACCCGGCATACAAGAAGGTCCGCGCTGCCAGCGCAGCCGACGCCTGCCCGGAATGCGCGGCCAACGACCGCAACCGCTCCGGCGGCTGCCGATCCACCTCCTACGCCTTCGGGGGCGCCTGGGACGCACCGGACCCGTACTGCACGCACATGAACAACGGCACCGACCTGACCCGGCTGCCGGACCGGATCGTCGACCTCCCGTTCGGCGCCCCGCAGACCATGACGGGAGTGTGACCGTGCCCGTCGAACCACTGGACCGGACGGTGTATGTGCAGAACGCGCGACTGCGGCTGCGTCCGTTCGAGCCGTGGCATGCGGTCATGGCCTACACCCCGGACAAGCCCGCGCTCCACTGGCTCAACTCGTACTCATGGCTTGTGCTCGAACTCTGCGAAGACCGGAGCCTCGAGGAGATTTCCGCGACGATCGCCGAGATCATGCCCGATCGCGACGACGTCCTCACCTCCACCAAGGACTGTCTCGAAGACCTGGAGCGGAAGGGCCTTGTCCACACGAGCAACGCCGCCGGAATGCTTCCGGCCGGGGAGGAGGTGAAGAACTAATGCGCAACCGTATCGACATCGAAAAGCTCAAGGCGATCGCAGCCGAGGACAACGAGCGTCCCGAGGTATCCACCCTGGACCCCCAGGTCCGGACCTCCAAGTACGCGTTGTTCCCTGAGCCCAAGGACATGTCCGCGCTGGAGGACGAGTCCTGAGCCGACAGGTGCCCGGCGTGGCCGCCCGTCCCGCCGGGTCCGATGACCCCTCCTTCTCCAGGCACGCGGAGGTTTCCATGGCACGTCGCCCACGCACGCTGCTGGTGAACCCACCGTTGTGGAACGTCTACGCGCCGCACCTGGCGGTGCCGCTGTTGACCACCGTGCTGCGCGACCGCGGGTGGCCGGTCACCGCCTTCGACCTGAGCGCCACCCACTTGCGATGGATGCTTTCGGCGAAGACGGTGGCCGGTCTCGCCGACCGCTACGATCGCGCCGACGACCTGGGCCTTGACCCCGAGGCAGTGGACGAGGCCCGGCTGCTTCTACCCTCGGTGCGCGACGGGATCGAAGACGCGTGGGTCACCGTCCACGACACCGCGAGCCTGCACGATCACGCCGCTTTCGCAGCCGCGACCCGTACCATCGGCAACGCGCTGGTGTGCCATTCCGCCGCGTTCGCGGGCTTCCACTGCGACCTGCGATCCAATCGCCAGTACTACAGTGAGCGATCCAGCGCGTCGGTGCTGACCGCAAGCGGAGACCCCGATCGCAACCCCTACCGGTGGGCATTCGAGGAACTGCTCCCACCGCGGCTAGCCGACCCGAGCCTGGGCTTGGTCGGTATCTCCGTTTCCGCCGACACCCAGCTGATCCCGGCGATGACCGTGGCCGCTTTGGTTCGCGAGCACCGGCCGGACCTGCGGATCGTGATGGGTGGCAACTACATCACCCGGGTAGCCGGCCGGTGGCGTACCCGGCATCCGTTCTTCGACCTCGTCGACGACTTCGTGCTGTACGAAGGCGAGGACGCGATCGTCGCCCTGTGCGAAAACCTCTTCGAAGGCAGTACCCGTCCCGTCCCCGGCCGAAGCACCCTGGCCCCTGACGGACAACTGAGCTTCGCCCCGGCCCGCGACGTCTCCCTCGCCACCCTGCCCGCCCCCGACTTCGACGACTACGATCTCGGCTCCTACCTCGCTCCCGGGCCGGTCTTGCCCGTGCTCGCCTCCCGCAGCTGCGCCTGGGACTGTGCGTTCTGCTCCATCCCGTTCGCCAGCAATCGCTACCGCCATCGGGACGCCGCCACCGTCGCCGAGGAGATGCTGTACTTGGCGCAGCGGCACAGTACGACGTCGTTCATGTTCGTCGACGAGATCATGACCCAGCGGACCCTGCGCGAAGTCAGCGCCGAGCTGGTGCGCCGGGACGCCGGCTTGCACTGGTACGGCGAGACCCGGTTCTCCGCGGGGCTGGACGACAAGCTTGCCGCGCAGCTGCACGCGTCCGGTTGCCGTCGGCTGGACCTGGGCCTGGAGTCCTACAACCAGCGAGTGCTCGACCTGATGCGCAAAGGCACGAAGGTCGAGCACGTCGAGGCGAACATCGAGGCGTTGCTGGGCGCGGGTGTTCCCGTGCACCTGTTCTGCATCACCGGTTTTCCCGGCGAAACGGAGGAAGAGGCCCGCCGCACACCCGAATTCGTGGAACGGGTGCTGCGCCGCTCGACGGAGGAATTCGCCTTGCCGTATTCGACGAGCGTGAACGGCCCGTTCATCCTCGACTTGCTCTCCCCGGTCGGCCTGCACCCGGAGCAGTACGGGCTGACCGTGCTCCACCCCGGCCCGCACGAAGACCTTGCGCTGAGTGTGGACTACCTCACAGATGCCGGTTTGGCCGGCGCCGAGGCCGCGCGGCTCGCCGCCGCGGCCGACGCCCTGCCCGACACCGGCCGCTCGGCGCCTCTGCAACACCGCGGTCTCGTCGGCGAGTCCGAGGAGTACGCGTTCCTGCGTTGCGTCCACCGCACCGGGGTTCCGCCCGGACGTCCGACCGCGCACCCGGCGGCGTTCGCCCCTGTTCGCGGAACCTCGCTACGGCTGGCCGAGGGCGTGACCTGGCGCGTGTCGGCGGACGGTGGGGTGGGGCTCTACGCCGCTGGAGCCGACAGCATCCTCCGGTTGCCGCGGCGATGGGTACGGCTCGTGTCCGAACTGGACACGGGATGGCAGTTCGACAACTCGGACAACACGATTGTGGACGTACTCTGCACGCTTTGGACGTTCGGTTTCCTCGCCGATCGCCGAAAACACGCCGTCCCCCTAGCCGCGGGGACCGATCTGCGTGTGCGGGTGCCCCCGGGCTGGCGGGAAAACGTCGACCTCACGACCGGTCGAGCGCGCCTGACCAGCTCCGTGACCGGGCGGGAGGTGGCGCTCAACGTGCACGCGTTCCTGCTGTGGCTGGAGCACACCGCGGACGAGCCGGCGGCAGCCGACTCGGAGCTGGTGGCCGACATGGTCCGCGTCGAGCTCCTGCAGGCGAACCGGCGGATCGGCCCCATGGCATCCGGCGACAAGACCAGAACGGGCAGGCAGGTGAGCGCGTGACCACGGTACTAACCACCGGTGGCAACAAAGTCGGGTACTGGCGCGCGTTCCTGGAGCGCTATTGGGAACGCGAGGCGGCCATCGTCGGCCCGCCACCCGTCGACCTCGACCTCACCGGTGACTGGTTCTTCCGCGCCGTCGTGCAAGCCGCGGCGGCGGGAGACCGCGGCGAGGGGCCGCTGCTCCAGCTCTCGGTCGACGGCGAACGCCTGCACCGCGACCGCGCCCGCTACCTGCCCCGGCCCGAGGACGGGTCCGTCGCCGGGTTCCTGTCCCGAATGGACGACGAGACCGGCGGCGCCGAGTGGAGCATGGGCTTGAGCCGGTTGCACCGCACCAGTTTCGAGATGTGGGAGCGAGCCGCGGTGTTCACTGAGGACCTGTGGACGGCGCTCGGAGGCTTCCCCTCCGGCTACGCCGACACGGATATCTTCCTCGGCCGCTACGCGGGTACCCATGTCGGTATCCACTGCGACAACGCCGCCAACTTCATGTTCGGCGTCGCGGGGCCGAAGGACCTCGTCGTCTGGCCGCCCGAGGACGGCGAATGGCTGCCCCTGCACCGCCGCGACTGGTTCGCGGTGCGCGACACCGGCCAGGTGCTGCCGGCAAGCACGACCGCGATGGGCTATTTCCCCTCCCGGTACTGGCATGTCGGCACGTCCGCAGATGCTTCGTCCGCCACCTTCAACATCGCTCTGTTCTTCGACGGCGACCCGGTCAACGCGATCATCGACGACGTGACGGCACAGCTGGCTGCCGCCCCGCGCCCACCGCACGGGGAAATCGTGCGCGCGAACGGAGCGGCGTTGCCCGAGGTGGTGGCCGTCCTGCTCGACAGCGCCATGGCTCGGATCGACCAGGACACCGTCGCCGACCGGCTCCTGGCCATTTGGCTGCGCAAGCTCACCGCCCGTGGCTTCGGCCACGTCCCCGTCCCATTGGACGTTTCTCCCGTAGCCGAAGACCAGGCCGTGTCGTTGCACCGCTTCCCCATCGCTCACGAACGCTCGTGCCGCAAACTGCTGGTTTCGGCGAACGGTCATCTCGCCCGGTTGCCCGACCACCCCGCCCTGCCCGCCGTCCTCGATCGGATCAACACCGGGGAAGCGGTCACCCTGGCCGAGCTCGCGCGTGAACGAGCGGACGACGAGTTCACTGATATCGTCCACGCCGTGCTTTACCGGCTGCGTTCATGGCGCGCGATCGATGTCCGGGACCAGGACGGTGTTTAGGGCTTTCGGGCTGCGCGCCGTCCTCCTGTTCACCGTCCTCCTCATCTCCTACGGCGGTGACGAGGTCGCCGTCTTCGCCCTCACCTTTCACCTGTCCTCCTCCGGGGCGCTCTTCGTCGCCGGCCTGCAAGTAGCGGCCCTGCTGCCAGGAGTCCTGCTGGGGCGGTACGTCGGCAAGCTGCTCATCGGACGCAAACCCGGCGCAGTCGTGGCGGCAGCGTCGGCCGCGCAGGCAGCCGTCGCGGTCGTCCTGTCGTTCGACCTGCCCGCCGCCGGAACCGTGGGGTTCGTGGCGCTGCTGGCGGTGGTGAACACGTTTAGCGTGACCATGTTGAACGCGGCACTCCCGATGCTGGCGGCCACGGAAGTCGCCGAGTCGGCCTACGGGCTCGGGCAGTCGGCGTCCTCGTTGGCCATGGTCTTGGGTCCGCTCGCGGGCGCCGGTTTGTTCGCCGTCATGGGCGTGCGCGGCGCACTGCTGATCGATGCCGCGACGTTCCTCACGGTGGCGGCCTACGGCGTCGCGGTGCGTGCGGTACCCCTGGCCGAGGACGCCGAACCCGATGCGAAGCCCGAACGAGGTGGGCTGACCGGCACAGCGATCCTCACGGTGGGACTCGTGTTCGTCGTCATCGGCACCACCGCGGGCACGGACGTGGCCTTCGTCTTCCTGGTGCGCGAGCACATGCCTGACTCCGCCGTGGCCGTTCTCGGGTTCGCCACCGCCGCGTGGGCCATCGGCATCATGCTGGGCAGCTCCCTCGTCAGCCGCGTGTCTTCGGTGTCCCCGGTCGTCCGCCTCGCTTTGTCCGGTTCCTTGATCGGCGCCGTCTACCTGGCCTGCGGCCTGGCCCCGACCGCGGCAGTCCTGCTGACCACGTTCGTCCTGGGCGGCCTCGCCAACGCGATCTTCAACGCCACGCTCCGTGCCGCCATCTACCGCATGGTGGGTCCGTCGGAAGCCACTCGGGCGTTCGGTACGTTCCTCGCTGGCGTCAACGCGGCTATCCTCTGCGGCATCGCAATCGCAACTCCGTTCGCCGAGGGCGCCAGCGCCACTGCGTACACCGTCGGTGGTGGCGCGGCCCTGCTTGCCGCGCTTGTCGCCATTCCGGTCGCTCTCCGCACCAGCGCCGAAGTACCGGCCGAGGACGTTGCTACCTGATGCGGTAGCCGTTCAACACGGACTCCGCGGGCCGCGCCAGGCTCTCCAAGGGCGGCACCGCCGACCACGATTTCGGTCGCCCTCTGCTTCGGTCCAGGTCTACCGCGCCTGCGATGACGACCAACGCCAGCAACTCAACCGTGCCCCTCTTCTGTCAGCTCCATCTCGCCGATGGCCGCATCACGAACCGTGAACCGTGGCCAGTGGTATCTGACCTAGTCCGGATCTTTCGTGCGGCTGATGTGCTGGCCTATCTGGAGCAACAAACCAGACGAAACCGATACTGCCTGGAGCCGGTGGTTAACTCAATGAATTCCTGAGCAACCTGCCTCGAAAAGCTTGACACGTTCCGGAAGGTGCGGATGTTGGAGCTGTTGGTGTTCCCGTGAGCGAGCCAGGTGTCCAGGCTGGTGGTCAAGAGAAAGGATGCGCCCATCGAGCCAGGCCAGCAGCCACTTCCGTCGCAAAGATCAAGACGGCGGTGGATTGTGGGTGCCAGTCCTGACGCAATGGAGGCATACCCGAACGGCGGCTTCCCTGATCAAGCGCCGATCGAGCCGGTCTACATAACGAAACCGACTCAATCGGCGTCCCGTGTCCAAATTGTGTCTGTGGACCCTGGAGGTGCCTACTCCAACACAAAGATGCAGGTCAAACAACTGCATGCCCTTATTGGCAAGTTGCCAGGGGTGGATGCACCAACACGACAGCGCAGTGGGCAGTCGCTGCCGGGGCGAATGCGACGGCTGGACGATGGTGAGGTGCAACTACTCGTCGAGGGGTATGACGCCGGTTCGAGTGTGTACGAGCTGGGTGAGCAGTTCGGCATCAGCCGTCAAACGGTCAGTCGAATCTTGAAGCAGCGTGGCGTCACGATGCGACGCCAGGGTCTCTCCCCTGAGCAGGTCGATGAGGCGGTGCGACTGTACGCGGAGGGCTGGTCGCTCGCACGGATCGGCAAGCGGATGGCCGTGGACCATGGCACGGTGTGGCACCGGCTGAGGGAGCGGGGGGTACGGATGAGAGATCCGCAGGGGCGAGAGCGCCCATGACAAGCACGCGTCGCTCAGAACGGTGGCTCATCACTAGACACGTTCCACGGATCGGCCTGCTTTGGTATCGCACCGGCTGGAAGGGGCAGGTTGGTCACGACGTAGAGGTTGAGGATGTCGTCCCTGTCGATGAACATGATCTGGCTTCGCTTGGCATCGTCGAGTGCATTGCCGATCCAGTTCCGGGCGGCTTTGGTGATCTCGCCCCCGGCGACGATGAAGGCATGGTCCACCAGCACCCGTTTGTTAATCTCCGGGTCGAAGATCTCGTGTGCCAGCATCATCAAGGCCTGGTGATGGATCTCGGCAACGTTCGCGTTGCCGGCCTTCGTGACACCAGATGCATCGATCTTCCCCTTCTTCGCCTGAATACCGAAGTAGAGGAAATGCTGGGTCGGCAAGGTGTAGCGCATCCAGACATCCTTGCCGTACTCCAGCGCCTTGTCTTTGTGACCGGCCGCCGTGATTCGGTGGAAACCGAGCTGTCGAAAAAGCGGCAGCAGGACCTCCTCGATCAGCTCGTCCTCGCTGCACCTATCGAGGTACGCCGCGAGGTCGCCCCGCCGCTTGACCTCCGCCGCGGTCAGCGGTCGGTGAGGATTCGCCTGAAGCACCGTTACGGTGTTCGTCCCGACGTGGCGGAGATACGTGTGGCGATCCTCGCCGTAGAAGGCTTCGAAACCCTCTCTGGTCAGCACCTCGTTGAGCTGTCTTAGCGCATTAGGCCGATCCGTGCCCTCGTTCATGGCGTCGCTCGGACTCATGAGCTGGTCGACGAGGCGACAGAAAATCTCGGGCGGATGTATCGGGCCATCATGCGGCTCACCCAGCATGGCGTCGAGCACGTCCGCGACCCAGCGGTGACGGGTCGAACCGTCGTGGGTCCAGTCAGTGTCAAGCTCCTGGAAGAACTCGGTGATATACATGCTCGACCGATACGGGAAATACTTCGGTTCCTCGCCTGGTCCAGCGTCGTACGAGCCAAGGTTCCCGCAGATCAGGTCGCCGAGCGCTTCGGAATTCCTCCGTCTGAACTTCATGCGTGCCCCTCCGGCGGGACGGTGGCCTGATGCCTCGCCGCTTCCAGCATTGCCCTGACCGGCATTGGGAACAGAGCATCGAGATCGAGGCTCCGTGTCAGGCCAGCCAGGGTGCTCCAGAATTGGGCCCGTACCTCTTCGGGCGTGAGTGCATACGCATCCGCCACTGCCCGCTCAACGTCGAGTGTCCAGCCTGGCTGCGTGAGGAGGCCACCTCCCGCGCGGTTGCCTGCAGGATGGTCGGTCTCAGGCAGGAGCCGGTCGAGAGGCACGCCTGCACGGCGAAGTCGCTCGTAGTCCATGCTGCGGTTGACGGAAAAAAGACAGCCAAGCCCGACCGCCCGTTGCGTCTCGCTCTGGCTGCCCAGCCACCAGTGCAGCACGATGCCTGGTGCGCCGGACTCCTCGACCAGATCTAGGACGTGGGATGTTGCCCTCTTGCTATGTACCGAGACGATCCTCGGTACCTGGGCAGCGAGCGCGAGGATCGATCGGAAGATCCTCACCTGTGTCTCGGTGTCCGTTCGTGCAGCGCCGTCGAGGCCGACCTCACTCAGCAACGGAGTGTTCCGCATCAGGCCAGCAAAATGTTCAGCGTCAAACTCAGCCTGTGCTGTTCGCACGCCTGGGTGGCACCCAAGTCCCCAGATCGTCACCTGATCACGTCTGTGGAGAGTCTGTTCGAACTCCGCAAGAGAGCGTGTTGCGGCGAAGACGACCGCACCCAAACCTTCAAGATCACGGGCACTGATTCGCGTGTCGACGTGGGCGTGCATGTCGATTGGCGGCAGTTGGCGGCTCATTGGATGTACTCCCGCAACTCGGCCGCCCCTCGTCTGCACAGGTCGAGCGCGTCGCTCGCGCGATAGTTCGCTGACAAGGACATGGCCATTACTGTGCGAGGTTTGACCTCGTCTTGGCAGAAGTCTGCGACGGCTGCCTCAATCGACTTCTTTTGCACGAAGTCTTTGTAGCTTCCGTCCGGGTCTTCGCTCAGATACGTCGTCCGATCTTTAAGACCGGCCGCCTTGAACGCAGCTCGGCGCACGATGCAGCCGAAGCAGACGCCGCATGAGCTACCTGGCGGCGCACCCTCGTAGTGTGCATCCGTGTGCGAACAGGAGTTGGTTGCGCTCAGGTACCGCGAGGCCGTGTCGGCATTCGTCTGGTCCGCAATAAGTGCAAACATCTGCCCCTTCGTCAAGTTCTGGAAGGGATTCTCGATCCGGCTGTGGGCGCCTAGTGCGGCCAGCAGCTTCTCAAGATCGTGCAGAAATCTTGGGTGTGTGGTGCGCGTCGAGAGGGCTCCTCGTCGTTCGGGCCCAAGGGGTGGGTTGAGCGAAGCGAAGCCGTTCTCGGGGATCAGGAGGGGACTACTGGTGCGTGAGGCGACGGCCAAACCGAGGGCCAGGAACAGGAGTGACCGCGAACGGCTCGATGGCTCGTTTCTGAAGTTCGTTCTGTCGAGGCGCTTGGAGCCGCGGTTGAGGTTTACCTGGAAGTGAATGGACGTCTGGCGGGGTGCTAGCTGGGCAATGGAGTCAGCGAGACTCTTCTGGAATGGGGAGATGGCGGTCGAGCTGAAGTGCGAGACGAGCGCCTGGGTTTCACCGGGCTGAAGTTGCAGGGCCGAGTACAGCGCGCCGGCCGCGGAGTCCGCGCCACCGCTCAAGAGAACCGTTTGAACGAAGCTGGCATCGTCAACGGGGAGTGGCGTGACAATGCTCGCAGGTGCCGCGACGAAGTCGAGACTCCAGCGGTCGCCTGTCAGGAAGCTGATCAGCTCGGTCAGTTCTTGCGACTTTGTCTGCCAGCGCCCAGGATCGGCTATCTGCACAGTAAGGTGGAGATCGCGCGCGTTCCAGTCAGCGCCCCGACCTTTCCGGCGCACCGAGCGATCTGCCGCAAAGACTCCCAAGGCGACCCGGACGAAGTCGCTGTTGACTTCCCCGATCGGTCCGAGGGCGCTGAGCGAAGGTTCGAGCGAGCCAGTAAAGGACGATCGACTGCTGTCGTTCCATAGGAACACCTCGTCATAGCCGCTGCCGTCCTGAGCGGTTTCCGAGTTGGTCGCGAGCAGCAGACGAGTCACGAGTCAACCCCGAAGATCCGGCCAAGCTCTCGGATCCCGTTTTCAATTGCGTCGGCCATCTCACGCTCTGAGGCACCCGTGGCTGTGAGCGTCACCTGCTGGGCATAGACCTCGGCGGTGTCACGAACTCGTTCCTCGGCCGCCCGCCGATCAGCCTGTGTCGAGCCATTCTCGCGGATGGTCTTGCCGACTTCTGTCAGCACGGTGTCCGCGATGATCGTCTCGATCGCCTTCCGCACCACTTCTTCGGGCGAAGGCGCATGGCCATCAGGCGACTGCAGAACCCACTCAACGACCGCAGCGACGATCTCCCGCTCCTCGCTGTCCTCGACGGTGCCATTTGGCCTCGTCTCGAAGGCTGCCTCAACGATCTTGTATCCGATCTCGACAGGATCGTTGAGGGCACGTAGCTGGTCGTAATCCAGCCCGACGCGTTCGAGGGCTTGCCTGTCGCCTGCCGCGTAGCCGAGCGCGAGTCGTCCTGCCCGACCTGCGGCCCGCGAGACTCTTCCGAGAGAGCGACTGGCGCCACCGGATGAGCGACCTCCGCCGCCAGGCGCACGTCCCCCACCTGTGCCACCGCCAGGACCGTCAGCGCCGCCGCCACGGCGTGCACCCCCCAGAAGCAGCCCCAGCGCGGGGCGAAGGTCAACATCCGGTCGGTTGTCTGCGGGTTGACCGTCGCCTGGTCGATCAGCGGGGATGTTCTGGTCGTCCTTCTGAGGCGTTGTCGGCGGAGCATCAGGACCTGCGGCGTCGTCCAGCCAGTCAACAATGGACTGACGCAAGTCTCTTGCGTCCTTGCCTCCACTTCCCCCAAACGAATTGCTAGTTCCCACTGGCGTTGCTCCATACACCCAGGACGCTGTCGATCGTCCTCGCGAGGTCCTCTTGGGCACCGCCCGCTTTCCATGCCTCAAGCACGGGCCGGTAGAGGTCCGGCTGCCGGGTCTTCAGCATCAGGCCAGTCGCCGGCGTGACCTCTCCGGCAGGAACCGACTTCAGCGCTGCAACGACCGTGCTCTCGACTCCTGGGTGGACGTCCGCGACGCGCAGCATCCCCGCAACGGTGAACTTTTGCAGTGCCGGTTGGTCCCGGGTCTTGCGGCCCAAGAATCCAACCAGGAGCTGCGCGTCGCTCTCGATGAGTGCCTTGAGATCACCCTCTTTGATGGCAGATCGGTCGATCTTGAGGGTTGAGGTAAGAGCACTGGCAATGTCCCGAAGACGCTCAGGCAAGCCCCGGTCGACAACCTCCAGCCCGACAAACGACGCGGCCAGATAGAGGTAGCCGGACACGGCTGACGGATCGAGCTCTGGTGGCAGCTTCGCCCAACGAATGAGGGTGTCCGAGAACGACTCCTCCTTCTTTGGCGGCGCCTCGGCCGCGGGCTTGCGCCGGGGCTTCTTACCGTCTTCATTCGGCTCGTGCACCGAAGACGGTTCGATCGCCTGGTTTGCCTGGCGGTCAAGCGCTTCCAGCTTGTCTCGCAGCTCATTGGTTGCGAGCCAGTCGACCACCGTCGTGAAATCCTCAGGAAGGAGACGCTCTAGCACCATCAGCTTGGCGACAGCGTCCGAAGGAAGCTCGATGCCACGACGGCGGGCCACCGATTGGCGGACGTTGAGATCGTTCAGGAACCGCTTGATGCGCCGAGGGTTCCCCTTGAACTTCTCGTAGAGAATCGGCGTCAGCCGTGAAGCTGTCGCCAGAGGCTCAGCAAGGTCCACCCCTGTCGGCATGACGAGATCGTCGAGGCTGCTGCCACTTCGTCGAAGATTGTCGCACTGCTGGACTAAGGCATCGAATCCTGCCTCGTCGAGCGAGTCATGCGACAGCAGCAGGAACAGGTATGCCTGGGTATCGAACCAACTTAGGCCCGGCAGTGGGATCGTCGTCTGTACGATCTTGTGGAGGTATAGCTGGGCAGGCGTCTCACCTTCTGAAGTAGCCACACCCGGCGTGCCCAGCCGCTTCTGGATGGCCTCTGCGACACGCTCCTCGTCCGCGGCGATCACGAACGACATGCCCTTGGCCGAGAGAAACAGGCGAATGGCTTCCAGCGTTTCGACGACGGTTTCGGGCAGACAACGATCGAGATCGTCGACCAGGACCACCACTCGGCTGATGTGTTTTAGGCCGTCGGACGCAAGAAGCGCCCCAAACTCCTCTCGGAATCGCGCCAATCCTTTGTCGCCAGACAGTTCCTCCGCCTTACCTGAATCCTCCTTGATGAGTGCCACCAGGTCTTCTGGTTTCGGCAGCTGGAGAGTCATCGAAGTGACGGCCGCCATCTTGAGCGCCTTGGCCCAATTAACCTTGCCGACGAGCTTTTTCAGTAGCTTCTTCGCCTGGCCGCCCTTGCTCTCGTCGATCGCTCCGTCCAGCGCCGAGAGCACCTCGGCAATGAGCGACTCCTTGGGGCCGACCGCTGGGTCGTAGCCCCATGGCTGGGTTGGAACGACCAGGACCCTTGTCTCGGCCTCGACGGAACGGCGTTCGATCTCGACCTTAACAAGCTCTAATACGCTGGTCTTGCCGCTTCCCCAAGCGCCTGAAAGTCCGAGCGCTATCGGGTCGAGACCATCATCAAGAACCGCGTCAACCACCGTCGAGGCGACAGCTCTGAACGACAGGAGATCCTGAGCGGTGGGCTCGTCCGACCACAGCGGGAAGCCACGGTCACTCATTGCACCAGCTCCCCGCGGAGGGCGGGTACGGCACGACAGCCCAACCAGAGGCGACCAGTTTTGGATCGAACCTGTCCTGGCCCGCGAGAGCATCGGAGTTCATCGCACGCTCCCCAGATCGCCATCGTGTACTCCTCCTCGTCATCAGCAACGTGATCGCTCAGAGCGACCGATACGTTTCGTGTGCCGCCCGTCATATGCCCGCACCCGAGATCCCAACGGGCTTTAGCCGCAGTGGGCCCTGAGCTACGAGGCGGTAACTCAACTTAGCTCCTCCTCCAGCACCCACACGAACGCCACACCGGCGCGCGGGAACACCTGGCCGTCGAAACTGACGTCCACGGTTCTGGCGGGCGCCGCTGCTGGTGACTGTTCGACGCGTGCTGTCTCCGGGCTGGCGAAGTAGTCGAGCACGTTCACACGGCGGATGCCGGCCGTTGTGTAGTCGAGTTGCACCCGCACGCCCTTGGCTGGCCGCGGCGCGTCGAGGTAAAGCAGATGGCCGTGGCGTTGGACGAGCACGCGGTAGGTGTACGAGAGGGTCACCTCGTGGTCGACGGCTTTCGCGTCGAGCGTCACCGTGGCCTGTTGGCTGCCGTTTCGGGCTGTCCGCCGGATGCGTTGGTCCCGGCCGTTCACGCTGAACTGCAGCAGGGTGAACGCTTCGGGATCAGCGGCATCAAGTCCCGCGTTCCTACCGACGTACCAGGCCGAGGCGACCGTGGGGTCGTGCAGCAAGTCGCGATACTCGGCGAGGTCTGACACGGAGGCGAACCGCATGGTTCGACTGGCAGGTTTGACCTTGTACTCCCAACGGACGGTAGCGACGAACATGGAGCCGTTGCCCGTGGCTGGGCCACCCGGCCACGGCGTCAATGAGACCGACACGTCAACGTCGCGCCAGCGCTCGGGTGAACGGATGACTTGGTCGCGCAGATCGGCGTACGCCTGGTGGCCGAGCCTCTGGTCACCGACGCGCAGCCCGATAGCGTTTGCGGCGATGCGGTCGAGGGTGTCATCTGAGGCAATGTCCTTCAACGCCTCAGCGTTGAAGGCGAAGCTGTCCAGGACAGCATCGCGGATGGCCGGGGCTTCTTGCCGAATGGCCGTGCGGAAATGCTCGGTGGCCCGCTCGTCAGCTTCCTTGCGCGCGTAGTACTCGAAGATCACCGCGATTACCCCGGCACTGAGCAGCGTGGTGCCCAGCTCGTTCAGCGGCCACCCGACCAGCCAGCTGAACGTCGGTGTGGAAGCCACTGCGTTCGAGAAGAAGAGGAAGCCCACCCCGACCACAGCAGTCAGCAGTCCGGCAAACCGGAGCTTGGTCTTGTAGAGCTGGTCGAGCAGGTGGGACATCTACCAGCTATTGTACCAAGTTTTGTACACGTGTTGAATAGACGACGAGCGCCCTGGGTGGTAGTGACACCCAGGGCGCTCGCGTGCGGGAGGCGGGAGACGCAGGATCAGGTGTCGCCACCGCCACCGCTGAAGGCGTTACGCATCGGGTCACCTCCTCGGCTTGTTCGGGCACCGCAAACTCCCTGGTCAAAGCCAGGGAGCGCCACTATGCTACTCATAAGTCTGTAGACCTACAAGTAGCATATGCGAACGCTTTCCTCCGTGGAGGGCGATCTTCAGCGGGCAGTGGGGCGCAACCTGCGCGCCTACCGGCTGGAGCGCGGCCTCAGCCAGGAGGACTTCGCCGACGTGCTCGGCGTCCACCGTACCTATATGGGCGGCCTGGAACGCGGCGAACGCAACTTGACGCTTCGATCGCTTGAACGGATTGCCGAGAAGCTCGGTGTTCCGCCGCTCGAGCTGCTCCGCGACGATGGCAAGTAGAAGCGATCCGCAGGAGCACGTCAAAGGCAACCCACGGGTCGACACCGCTACGTGCGCCTCGATGTCGATGGCATAGCCGAAGAGTGGGAGCAGGGGCGGTACGTGTCGGTGTTCACGACCCACCGGTAGCCAAGTCACCCGTTACCAAGACGATGTGCTCCATCCAGTAACCGACGGGTTACGAACAGCGATACACCTTCAGAAAGGCGGACGGTGTAGCGACAAGACGCGCCACACTTCGGTTTATAATAGAATCAAGGAGTACAAAAATACATGAAGCCCAATTTTCAGAGGGGCATTAGAGTAAATTTCTCGACTGAGTTCGTTGTCGAAGGTGGCGACTTCTCGACGCTCGAAGTACGGGCGGGCACGGATGGCAAGTTTCACTACTTCTACGACACCAAGAGCAATCGGCTCATTAAGCACTTTGTGATTGATGACCGGCCAAGAGTTGCCACGCTCTGTAATGTCTTCCTTATCAAGAAGGACGATGGCTATTCCCCGCGCCTCAAGTTCTGGAAAAAGGACAAGACCAAAGCAGATAAGCCGACTCTTGAGTTTAAGCTTGCCGATAACGCTGACACGAGAACCATCAAAGCGCTCGTTGATACCGCAGACGCGTACAAGAACTTTTGGACGCTGATCGACTTCTTGCAGAGCTACAAAGGCGTTGAGCTTCCGCCAAACCAGTTCAAGGTCGTGACAGCTCAGAGCGCCCAACTGGTGGAACAGCTCAGAGGCGCCGACCGAGCTAGTGTCATCGAGGCCGTGCGCAGCGTCCTCGGCAGCTCGCTCACGCAAGCCGATATCCACCTTATGACCAATCGGAAAGCCCAGCTCGATTACTTCGGCCGGCTCTTAGCCGATGAATCGTTCTTCGAGGCCGAGCGCGTCAAATATGGACGCGACGGCAAAGAGGCACTGTGGGAACACTTCTTTGAGGAAAATCCTTGGATCTTCGGGTACGGCTTAAACCTCATATCCTGCCGGACGTTCGATGACGGTAAGCTCGAACGGTACACGACTGGCGGTGACCTGTTCCGTGGAGCTGCAAAGCGGAGCGATGCGGTTTTGCGATCCCGCGGGTTTGTCAGCAGCCTTCTTTTCTGTGAGATTAAGACCCATGCGACGCCACTCTTGGAGGTAAAGGCGTACCGTGAACCCGACGTATACCAAGCATCCCGAGAATTGACGGGTGCCGTCTCGCAAGTGCAAAAGACGGCCGACAAGGCTGTTCGTGGCATTGGGCACTACATTGAGACGCACACCGAGAAGGACGGCACGCCAACCGACATCGAATACTCGACGGTGCGGCCGAAGCAAGTGGTCGTGATCGGCGACGCGCGCCAGTTTCAACAAAACGGGCGGGTCAATGGCGAGCGCTTCTCATCGTTTGAGTTCTACCGACGCGGCATTACCGACGTTGAGATCATCACGTTTGATGAATTATACCAACGAGCACAGTTCATTGTTCAAGACTAGCGAAATAACGGAGGCTACGACTCCGAAGCCAGGCGTTAGCATCTTTGGCTGCAATTATGCTACAATCGAATTGACATGGCACATAAGAAACAAAAAGGGTCAGCGCTCGAAAAGGCGTTCTTGACAATCGTAGGCCTCTACGTCTTGCTGGTCTCTTTGTTTACGTTCAGTAAAGCTATATCCCTATGGCCATTTGCCTTCTTTGTCATCGTTTCTTTATTTTCTGCGTATGCACTCCATAAAATAATATATAGAAATGACACCCGTAGATTACTGGGGTCAACTCTAATAATAGAAGGCGTTCTATCCATCTTCTTGCTGTATCCTACCCCTCTCGCGTTGGGTGCTGATTTCATCGGGGTCAAATGTAGTCATTGGTCTGGAGTGGTTGAAAAGTGTGCGGATAACATCTCCTTCTTATCCATTGAGTCCTTGCTTACGTTAATGGTTCCTATGGTGCTCTTGGCAATCTTTGCTTACCAAAAAACCAAGTAGTTTTCAACATGAAGATGCCCCCGGGATTTCTCCGCGAGGGCCGGCTCTTCAGCATGTAAAGCTTAGTTCAGGGTTATCACTCCGTTCACAATCTGGTAGTACTCGTACTGCCCGTCAATATTGGGATGGAAAATCTTCTCCCTGTACCCGTTTCCGAAGACGTCGTTTGGTGCCACGTTATGGAAATACGAGTCCAGCCCTTGACAGAGATCATGACCATCGAATGACCCGTCAACGCTCGCGTTCGGGTCAATGTATGTGAACTCGGTATCACTGAGCGTATTGGTGAACCCCGTGACCGCATCATGAATCTCGCCATTGAGTTCGGTAACGACATCACGTGCAGCTAGTGAATCAGCCCCATCTCCAGCAGAGGAGCTCAAGTAGCTACACTGGACGGGCAACGAATCCAGCCCCGAAGAGGGAGTGACGTACGGGTAGCCGATAACGTAGACCTTTGCATTCGAAGTTCGATCGGCAATCTCGGTTAGTACATCCGCCAGATGGCCAGGTAGGACATTGTGGATCTTGTACATTGTTGTGCTGTAGATCGATGTGCTTGAGTCGCACTCACTCGACGGAGCGGCACAGGCTGTTGCAAAGTCGCTGAACCCGATGTCGTTTCCGCCGATAGTGATCGTCACTACCTTGGTGTCGTCCGACAAGGCATCAACCTGCGCTGGCTCGTTCCACTTTCCTGCTGGGTCATCGGCTTCCGTCGTACCCAACACGTCGTTCGTTGTCGCACCTGAGCACGCCACGAAATTGATGTACCCAAGGTTCAACGACGGAGTTTGCGAGAGCCAACGTGGATAGGCGGACGTACTCCGGTGACACTTGTTCACATCATCTTCATCCGTCCCGGCCTCAAACGGCGAATTCCCCTCGCCACTTGAGAACGAATCGCCCATAGCAACGTATCTTGCAGCGGGAGGTTGGGTTGATGCAACTTCGCCCTCATACCCCGAAGGGTAGTTAATGGGGGCGTTTATAAACAAAGGTCGTAGGCTATACCCACCCGACGACACCGTGGAAGTGGCCGCAACAGATCTGGGTTCCGTAGACCAAGCAGTACTAGGTTTACCACGCCAAGCCATCGAGATGACTGGAGTGCACTGGTCATTGCCCCCAGAAGAACCCAAATCGTCAAACTGAACACGCACAGCGTACACATAACCGTCATCCGTGTTGGTCATGTGCGCTTGTTTCTGCGCGCCCCAGTAGATTGGGCTGGAAGAGAAGTCAACCTGCGCCGATGCAGATGGTGTAAACACCACATACACTGCATCCGCGATCGGGCTTCCCGAATCTGGGTAAGAAACGTTACTGTTGTGCTGTTGGACAACAGCCCAACCTGCTCCGTTGCCGAGAGTAGTAGCCCAATCTGCAAGTGTTGCAGATTGGGTTGCGCCACCAATTATCTGTGTCCTTGACGTCCACGAAGATGAATCAGTAAGGATACTTTCCCATGATGACGTTACGTCAACCGACGCACACGTCGGAGAACCTTGAGTCGCGCTGTCTCTCGACAAGTGAACGCTACCGACGGATTCGATCACATCGTCATAGCTACTTGTTGCACTCGCCGTCCCTGCTGATGCAATCGTCAGCAGGGACATGAACACGCCAACTATGGCGCCTAACGCAAACCTTCGTCTTGGGTGACGCATAAAGCGTCTCACACCCTTCCATAGGATTTGAACCTGAACTGTTAACGTTCGCGACGCCTGGGGAGCACTGCTATGCCATGTTTGGGCGCAGCACTCCCCACACGTCGTTTTGCTTGAAGAGCCAAACTATTTATGACATAGTTAGAAACTCGTGCATATGGTTAAAAGAACAACACACCGACTGGAGGGCTACGTGTAAATACCTCAACTAGTTGGCTTCTACGCTACCTGTGACACGGAGAGCAGATAAATTGCGCACTTGGACTCGTGCGTCAAACAATTGACCATCGAATGGCCGACTTTCGCGTTCATTCGGCATCCATAGATTCGGGACCTGTTCAAGGTTCGGCCCTCATGAACAGGCCGCTTCTGTCATTCGACCCCGCACCGTAACGAGAAACACCCCGTGTCCGTTGCCGGATGCGGGGTGTTTTCATGCCGAAGGCGCGTCGGACTCCAGGATGGCGATCACTTCGTCAACCAACCGGTTTACCCAAGCGCGAAGCGGCAAGTCGTCGAACTGCAGGATATCTTCACGCTCGCGTACCTGCCGGTGCATGGCGTCATCCGCTTGCAGGCGGAACTTTTCAAGATTCTCACTGTACTTCTTGTCGCTCGACCTAGGCCGATACTGACTCGCCACTGACCCAAAGTTGGGCTGACCAAAGATCGGCGGCACGTGATCGAGTATTGCCCGTAGCAGCGCATGACAGGCGTAGACGTTCTCGCTGGCGTAGTTCTCGTTCAGCTCGCGCAGGAGTTGCAGCAGCTTCTTGAGGTTCCACTTCGTGCCTGCTTGCGCTGCCTCCAGCTTGTCGATCAGCGCTTGGTCAACGTAGCTGTTACGAACAGGCACCGCGACAGAAGCAGGAACGACGCTCGGCACAACCCGATCGGGGATCTGCTGCACCCAAGCGACGACGCGTTCCACGTAGTCTTTTAGGTCCTTAACTCCCTGAAGCTGTTTTAACCCTTCTCGATGAAGCGTCAGCTCCCACTTTCCAGTGATCGGCTCGCGCGATCCACTTGCCAGGCCGATCGGTTCATTCCATAGCAAATCCGGCATGAGACGGTCAAACGCCGGACTAAACGGTATCCGCTGACCAAGGTCTTCGTTAGTGATCGTTATCGGTTCAACCTCAAATGGATTGGTTGATGGAGCCGAGACTTCGTCGATGAACACTTGCAGGGCGTGAACAAAGTCTTCGCCAACCCGCTGGAATTCAGGCAGCTGCAACGCCGCTGCTACGGTTAACCGAATGACCGTGTCGTCGCGGATAATTTGGTCGTTATACCTCACCAGGCCGTACCTTGGCATCTGCGACGACACCGGCCATATCGTCGGCAACGAGTGCAGGACGTCCAGTGTGTTCTTTCCAGTCTGGCTATAGATACTGTCGACATGCCGCCAATGAGGCCAGCGGCCATGCTCCTGAGCAGGCCCATAAATAACTCGAAGCAGGTTCTGCTGGTTGGCACCAAGGTCAGCAAAAATATCCGGCGGGATGGTCATACGACGCCACTTCCCACCGCATTCGGCCGCTCCCCTGTCGCCAGAAATTCATGCAACCCCTCGCGCACGGTTGAAAGCGGCACTTCAACATCACCCCGTACCTGCGTGTGGTTGCCCATGTAGATGTAGTCGACTACCGCGTTCGGATCGCCGTCGCCCTTCGTCCAGCCACCTTCAGTGCGGGCCGTGTACCCAATAAAGCCCTTGTCCTTGCCCAGACCGACTTCGAGGGCAGGCGAGCGCTTCACCCCGGCAAGGGCCACTTGAATCATGGGCGGGGCGGCGTTACCGGTCGTTTCAGCCAGGATGCGGTCAATCAACGTGTCCAGTTCAGCCGCAGTGGTGACACGAATCGCAACGTCACCCGCCGCGTTCTTCGGCGCCTGGTCGTACCAGATGTCGAGGGCTACCACTGTTCGCCTCCCTGGAACGTCTCTTTGTAACCATCCGGACCGTACACGGTGACGGCGTAGCCCTTCGGGAGCAGGACGGGCAGGAGGGAATCACAGCCAAGCGGACCGACACACGGCCGGTTGTTGATGACCAGCTCGGTGTGCCGTTGCCCGGTTTGGATCATCTCCGTCGCCACCTTGACTTCGACATGCGTGGTGATGGCCAGCTTCCGGTTCGCGGGTAGTCCGCACTGCTTGAAGCGTTCCCACGCTGCCGCTGACTGTTCGTCCTCGCCGCTCACTGTCCTACGCACCGTGCCGTCGACGTCCACCCATTGGCCGTGGGTCTTCTTGTTCTCCGGGTTCGGGCTCGGTACCGGAGGGGGAAGCTCGTCACGTAACTTCTCGACGCGTGCGGGATCAACCGGTACAGGCGTCGCCGGTGGATTCGCTGCTTCAAGCGGTTCCGGCCGGCTGTTCGGTGGTGGTGGCGGTTCAACCGGTCCCACTTTGGCGAGGTACTGCTCCAGCGCTTGCCCCGCGGCGGTGACCTGTTGATGTGTCGCGCCAAGCGCGGTGATGACCTCTGCAAGCAGGCCGACCGCCTGATGAGCTTCCGGGTCTTGTGAGCCTTGGATCACCCGCATCAACAGCTCGTGGGCCTCGGTGAGCGCATAGAGCGCCTGTCCTACTTGGCCGCTCGGCAACAGGGAAATGGCGCGGCCGACGTCGCGCACGATCTCGTCAACCGACATTGACCCCCCAGTTCATCCTCTTGAACCATAGAAGCCAAGGAACCCGACCAGCCAGTGCTCAGCCGGTCGGACAAAGCCGAGGCGCTTCCGGCCCGCCGAAAGACAGTAGAGCCGGAAGCCCCCGACGCCCTCCCGCCGATGTGGGCGTTGTGATCGGCGGGCTGGCCCCATCACCTTGTCGGACGTGCGCGAAGGCTCGGTTACCCGGACGCGCTACGGCGCGGTGAAGACGACACCTCTGCGCTGTAGTGGCTGGTGAAGGATTGACTTTCGGGAAGCGCTTGGAGCAGGATGGTTCCGCTGGTTCAGCATGGTTCTCGAAACAGGAGGCAGGATGCGTGCGCAGTTCCTTGGCAAGGACCCCGAGTCCCAAGAGGGGCAGTCACCCACGCTGTTTGCGACCGACCGCACCGACCGCGTGACTTACATCGCCCAGGGATGGAAGGTGACTGACCCCGACGCGTTGGCCGACGTCGGCCCCGTACCGGAGCATGAGACGCTCATCGAAATCCCAGAAGACGTCCTTAAGTTCTACGCCCGCCGCTACCTGCAGGAAGAGGGAGACCACTGAGCCGCTTGATTGAGCCCGGCCCGACGTTCGGCCAGCTCTTCCAGACCTTCGAGCACACGGCCTTCCGGCTGGAAACCCGTGATCAGTACACGTCCGCCAACGAGACGGAAGCTCTGCGGCAGTTCGTGGCCGGTGAGCCGGTGGACATGGGCTGGTTCCAGAACTGGCTGACCATGATTCGGCAGGCCACCGCCGAGGGGAAGCGGTTCTCGCGCGTCCGCGTCGTGACGGTGCCGCTCACCGACTACAGCCGCTTCGGCGTCTTCTGCTCCGGCTACACCAACGACGCCGGTGAGGACATCCGCTACCTCGACCGCACGCAGGCCGGTGAGCTACCGGACTACGACTACTGGCTGTTCGACTCGCGCCTGCTGGTGCGTATGCGCTTTGCCGACAACGAAACGTTCCTTGGTGGCGAAATCATCGAGGATTCGGCCGAGATCGTGCAGCACAACTACTGGCGGGACGTCGCCCGACACAAGGCACTACGGCGGGAAGATTTTGCCCCGTAGTTCGCCGTCGCACATCTCGAGCGTGCAGGAAGCACGGGCAGCGCTCGGCGCTCTTCTCCGCGAGCTACGGCAGAACGCCACGTTTACCGTACGGCAACTCGCCGAGGTGCTGGGCTGGCCGCATTCCAAAGTCTCCAAGCTAGAGAACGGCCGGCAAACCCCCACCGAGACCGACATTCGCGTGTGGACACAGGCCACCAACGCGGAGCACGAAACAGATGGCCTGCTCGCGCGCCTCAGAACGCTGGAGTTTCAGCACGTCGAGTGGCAGCGCCAGCTCACCAGTGGTCTCAAGTCGCATCAGGTGAAGCTGACAGAACTGAACGCCCGAACACGGTTTTTCCGTGTGTTCGAGCCCACCTTTGTGCCGGGGCTGCTGCAAATCCCTGACTACGCTCGCTTCCGCTTCGAACAAAGCGGCCGCGTCTTCGGTGTCCGTCACGACATCGATGAAGCGGTATACACGCGCATTCAGCGCCAAGAGATTCTGTACCGGCCGGAGAAGCGCTTCCACTTCGTCTTGACCGAAGCCGTGCTGCGCTACCGGCTGTGTCCCGCGGCGGTCATGCTCGGCCAGCTTGACCGGTTGGTCTCGCTGTCCATGTTGCCGAACGTGAAGCTCGGGATTATTGGGTTCGGCGTTGCGTACGACGTCGCACCGTCACACGGCTTCTGGCTTTTAGATGACGACCGCGTCATGGTCGAAACCTTCTCGGCCGAACTGAACTTGGCACAACCTCAGGAAACTGAGCTGTACGGCCGCATCTTTGCGCAGCTCGCCACTGTCGAAGGGATCAGCTACGGGCGTGAGGCCCGCAGCCTCATCACCAAGGCCGCGGAGCAGTGGACGACGTACCTGCCCGAGCGGTAAGCGTCGGTTCCCGAATCGCCCGCTGCTTGATCAACGTCACGAAACATCGAGAAACAAGCTTCGTGTGCGCCTCGCCGCGTCCATACGCTCCCGTGCACTGGATAGCTCAGTGTGGAGGGCAGCGAAACATGAAACCAACCAAGCGGTGGACGCCGTTAGATCAGCAGACATACCGAATCACTTGGCGGGACGGCAATGTGTGGGTCCTGCATGCTACCCCGGCGGGCAAGTATCCCTGGCTGCTCACCAACGACGATGGTGCCACGCAGGAAATCGGGGTGTCTGGCACCGTGGCCGCCCAAGCCATGGCCGAGTTCTGGCTCGACGTAAGCAGTCTCTACGCGCCGGTGGCACCGACAGCGTTGCGAGCAGCCGCATGACCGTGACCAAACCCAAGTACCTCCTATGTAAAACTGGCGAGCTGCTCGTCTGGGCGCAGCTGGCCGACCATCTGACTGCACGAATCGACCAGGGCGAATTCAAGAACAGCCTACCGCCAAACGCGGTTTTGGCCGCAGAGTACGGCGTTGCTGAGAACACAGTGAGTCGCGCCATCGACGACTTGATTTCCCGTGGTGTCATAAAGCCGCTTGAGGGCCGGGCGTTTCACTACGTGCGCGAAGCGGACGGCATGTGGCTGCACCGTGACCAGTGGCGAAACCTGGCGTCGAAAATCAACGACGACGATGCCATGTCCGTGCTGAGTGAAGACGCACCCGTGGCGTGGGCGCATGGTTTTCGGGCCGACGTGCGCCGCGAAGAATTCCGCGAGTCAGAGGCATGAGTGACCGCGTCACCTTCGACAACGGTGACTGGCCGGCGGTGCAGGCAGCCGTCACCCGACGCATGGCGGAGCTGGCGCTGTCGCCGCGCGATCTGCGAGACCTGACCAGCCTGTCGGCGTCGTCACTTGCCAAGCTGCGCGGCAAGCAGCCGGTGGGCAGGATGCACCTCGGCACGCTGCGGCAGGTGTCGAGGGGTTTGGGATGGCCCGACACCGCCCTGGCCGATCTCGCCCAAGGTCGGCTGACGCCGGAGGACTTGGCCAACCCGGACCCGTCCGAGCCGGAGCTGCACGAGCGGTTCCTGCGCTTGGAAGCCGCCGTGCGGCAGCTACATCAGGGGTTGACCGAGATAGCGCAGCTTGAGGACGAGCGCTCGGCCAAGATGGCCACCCTGCTCACCGAGGTGGCTACCCTCGCGGGGCTCCTGAACTCCCCGGACCTGATCCGGGTGCGCCTGGCGGCCCGGCGAGGGGAAGCTCCGCTCCGCCGAAGCGGCACGGTGCCGTCGATACGGCCGGACGAGTTCAGCGAGACCGATTCATGAGCGACCGGGCCGTGTATTACACGACGCTCCGGTCTCGGGCCAGCCGGTTGCGTGTCGCACTCGATGAGTCCATCCACTTCCTGATGAACGCCGACACCTGCGTGCAGGACATCGGCCAGGCCGATCTTGGCGAACTGGGCGAGTTGAGCGCCACCGACCACCACGATCTCACGACGTGCGTCAGCCACGCGCTGTTCTTCGCCCGGCTGGCCGAGAAAGCCACGAGCGATCACGTCAACGAGCTGGATCGGGAGCTGGCGCTGCTCGGTATCGACCCGCTGGCGGACACCGAGCGGCCTGCCGGATGACCCACCCGGCGAAGTTCAATCCCGACGCCACCCCGGGGTACGCCTACGTCCAGCTGGCCGACCATCTGGCGGCCCGCATCGCGTCAGGCGAGCTGCGGCCGAATACGCCGCTGCCTGCAGAACGACGTTTGGCCAGCGAATATGGCGTATCGGTTGGCACCGTACGCCATGCCACGCGGCTGCTGCGCTACCGCGGTTTGGTCAAGACGATTCAGTCGAAGGGGACGTACGTGGTGCCGTCGACTACCCCAGACCTGCCACTCAAAGAACACGCTATTGACCATGAGAAAGAGATGACCATCCAATGAACACGCGACCCGAGACATACGACCAACTGCTCACCGAAGCGTCCGGCCTGCATGACCTAATTGAAGCCGCGATGGGCAACGTCATGGATTTGGGCCGCACGGTCCGAGGTATGAATACCTCAGGCGGTGACGAGGAATTTACGGGCGGGTTGTGCGGAATTCTTGACGAGCACCTGCGGAAGTCTGTCGATGAATCGCTATACCACCTTTACCACAGCGAGCGGATCGTCAAGGAGTACGAGGAGGGGCTGGAGTTGGCGAAGACGCACTTCGACAACAAGATTCCGGCTGAGTGATGACATCCAGCTTCGATCGGCCACCTGTAGCGGTATTTACATCATGAGCGAACATACGGTTGATCTTTTTCGCGGCCTGAGTGATAGATAGAGCAGCCAAACGTGGCAGAAGTCGTGTTCGGTGACACGACGCCTCGTCGGTGTCCTGCGGCCTATAGGTGAACCAACCGGGTTCGCCGGCCGCAATTCACCGAGGAGGTGACTCGCCATGAGCGAGCCAACAGGAGCGGGAGGACCGCTGCGTACCTTGGCCGTGCGGATTAACGAAGACCTGCGTGCCCAACTGGACGTCGTCGCCCAGATCACCGGCCGCAGCGCCACTGAGGAGATCCGTCTGGCCCTGGAGCACTGGATCGAGAAGACCAAGTCCGACCCGGCCACGCTCCAGAAGGCCGAGGCCATTCGCGCGGAGATCGAGCGTGAGGCGCAAACCCGACGCAATGCAATTACCGCCATTTTCGGCGGGGACAACGCAACGTCGGGCGAACCGAAGAACGCCTCGGCTTCCCGCCCCGCTACCCGTCGCGCCAAGGCTGACGAGTAGCACGTCGCGTCGACCTGAGCGCGAGCTCAGGGAAAGCGCCCGGCAGGAGCGTGTGTCCGCACGCGACCCACGTCGCTGTGCCACGGGCACCGCTCCTGCCTTTCTGCCTGGATCGGCCGGAGCGCCACCGTCGACAATCTCAGCTCCCTCCACACCAGGCCTCGGGCCCAGCCACGGGGCCCGAGGCCTGGTGTGGAACGGATCGCCCGCCAGGCACGAGGCCTCTGGTCCGGAAACGAGCAACACACAGTGATAACCGTAATCGTGATCCCGGTGGATCGACGCAACCCGATACACCTCGCGCAGATCGATGAACACGCCCTCGATGCCTTCCGGCGTCTGGTGGACGGCGACCTGGAGGTCGCTCATCTGAACCGGCCGCCAGCGACGCTCTACATGAACGCCGAAGGCAAGCTCCTCGACATGCCGGTCAATGGACGGGCGACGGCGCTGGCGTGGACCCACAACAGTGCCTTCCGAGGCCGCGACGTCATCGCCGGGCCAGCGTTCATCGTCGGCCGGCCTGACAGGCGCGGCGATGACACGTCGGCGCCGCAAGATCTCGTCGACCTGCTGTTTCATACGCGACGCTACCGCGTCGAAGTACAAACAGCGCACGACCGTCAGTGGAGCAGCAACGCCCGAACCTTCGAGGACTGGCTCGACGCCTACGTCTATGGCGTCGACCTGGCCCAGCGCTGGACGGCCGTGACCGAGGTCCGAGTCGTTCCGGTGCTGGACGAGGCGTTACGGGAGAGCTGGTATCGGATCGGGATAGGTTACCGGCAAATCGCCGGAGCCACCGACCCGCGGTTTACCCGGGACAGTTTCACCGGCTGCTACAGCGTTGAGGAGTTGGAAAACTGGATCGGGCACGCTCAATGGGTGATCGGGACAGCCTTCTACTACCGTGACCTCTGCTTCATTCAGCAGACTAAGAGCGGTGACGAGTGGCTGACCATCCGGCACGGCATCGCATTCGAAAGTTTGTCGCTGATGCCACACATCGAAGACGGCACATTCGCCTCGTTGGTGCACCGCCTGCTGGCGGCGTCGAAGGAGCAATGCCAGCGGCTGGAGTACTGACAGCCGTGGCGTGAACTCCGCAGGCCCAGAGGCATTCGCCGCCCGGCGGCACGCTGGCCGGAAATCCATCCTCAAGCCAGCAAAGGGCGGGAGTCGACCCGACGCGGGTTTTATCGCGGTCTGGGTACGGCTCCCGCCTATTTTAATTTGCGGAGAAAATGAAGAACACCCCGGCCGCTGAGCGGACACGGGGTGTTCTTCGCTCGCGGGCCGAGGTGATGAGTCGGAAGAGGTTCGGGTCAGACGTCAAGCCTCTTGAGTCGGTCGCGTATCTCGCATAGGACTGCCGTCTGTTTCGTCACGGCTTGTTCGAGCTTCACGAGCATAGTGACGACCGCGTCATGCGTCTTGGGACTCTGAGCTTCCAGAAAATCCCGTACGGAGGTAAGACCCATGAGCTCGTCGGCCATTCGGCTGATCGCCACCCTCTCTCGCCTTTGGATCTCCTCGCTGCGCACGCCGAGCTTGCGAGCAAGATAAGCACGGCGATGAGGCACACTATCCAACCATGCATGTTCTGCGTCGCCGAACGCATTGCGAAGGGCCTCGGTGTGCTCGTCCTGCTCCAGGGCTCCGAGGACACCATGGAGCAGGTCGTATAGCTCTTGACCGTTCGTTACGCCGAACCCAGCGGCGTATTGCGTGGCCCGTTCAGGGGTCAGACCGCCGCGCTGCGTCAGGCGTCGAATTAGTTCTTCCAGGCGAGGTTTTGTTTCTCGCAGATTGGCGTTTCCGCCACTCTCTTCCGACATATGGGTGTGGCTCCTTGGTTGCTTCGGACAGGGCACACCACTAGCTCACGCAAGTAAGTGGAGCGCCACATCCGAAGACCACGGCCACCGATGTGCGTTATCGACGATCGACAATCTCTTTCATTTAAACACAAAATGACAAATTAGTCAATAGTTTGACTATGTCGCTATGTTAAAGGGAATAGCGCATTCAACTAAGCGACACGTGCACATTGAAGAGCAGATAGCCGCCATCCTGACCCAGGTAGCCATCCTGCTTGTTGCCAAGGAGTACGCTGCCTTCTGTAAGGGTGTCACTCTTTACCCCGACACCTTCTTTCGGGGTATCATTTGTGAACATACGTGTCGAGTCGGCTTGGTATTCGATGGTGACCGGCCGTGGTGAGATGAAGTTGCAACTGTCCCACACCGTGGGGACGGGTGAGTTGTCCGCCGCCAACGCGCCGACCAGACCAGGGTTGTAGATACCCGGCGCTGGAAGCACGGCCCAAGCCCGAGCGCGTTGGAGCTTCGCCGCCACGTTACCCTCAGTAAAAGGCGACGGCGTGGCGATACTGTCAAGCCTTGGGGAAATATCATTGTCGAAGAAAATCATGCACTCGTAAGTGTGCTCATCACGGGCGATGAGGTCATCGCCCCAGCCGCCACCGGGCTTGCCCTTGTCGGCCAAGTCATGGCACTGGACAAAGTTGCGCTCATCGCCGAAGCCGGTGAGGTCCGTGATGGAGTTGAACACCGGGTATGGCGCTGGATCATTGATCGTGAAGGTTCTACGGTCTGGCCCCCACCCGCGCGTGTTGTCGATCTTTGCGTCCGGCGGGGTAGACACCTGCGCGCGGGATGGGACCGTTGCCGCCTCGACCAGATTGACAGGACTTTGACTCGATCTGTTTTTCACGATCAAGATGCCGGTGGTAGTCCCAACCGCTGCGACCATGACGACCGCGAGGGCAACTGATGCCTTTACGTCCCGCCTGATCCATGTAACAAGTGTGGAGCGTGCGCGGCGCCACCACGGCGCATCGCGGTCATCGGCGGTCGGGGCGTCTTCGGTAAGTGCCACCGGAGCAGATTGGCCATTGGCCAGTACCTCAGTGCGACGTGCTTCACCGGGCACATTCAACTTCCCAGCCCGGCGCAAGATGAGGCACGCAAGTGCGGGGAAGCCGTACAGGTCCTCGTAACGCCTGTGTGTCTTGACGTCCACTTTCATGAAGAACGCCCTGCTGTTCGGATCAAACACGTCCTTGGCGCAAGCCCACTCGCGCCGCTGTGTCAGATTCCCGTGCGACCGGAGAGAGGCTCCGTCATCGTCGTTCCCGATGGCCAGCGCCACGCGCACTGCCACAGGGACCGCATGTTTGACCACCTTGGAGCTCAAGGCACCCAGCGCCCACGCATTCCCCGCGTCGAGCAAATGGGCGATGAGGTCATCGAGCACCGAGAGTCCAGCGTACGGGTCGTCTGGCGTCATGAGGAGATCAAGCAGCTCTGCGTTCTCGTGATCTTTGAGCCTCTCGATGGTCAGCCCGTCTCCATCTCGCAGAGCCTGGAACCGAGCCACTAGCTGCTCAACATCGCCCAACCGGCACCCCTCCGCATCGTTGCTGGTCAGTATCCCATGACAGTGCCGGACAGCAGGTGACAGCGGGGGACATTTCAATCGTCCACCTGTCTGTCCTGTTCTGTCCCCTGCCCTCCTGCGGACGGTTGAGGTGCGCGACCAGCCAGTTCTCGCGCATCCCCACCACCAGAAGGAGGAATCGTCATGCCCCGCACCCGCTACACCCGCCTCGTCCATGAACACGACGAGATCCGCCAGGAGGAACAGATCCGCGCGCTCCGTCGCCTCGCGCACGAGCTTCACCGCCAGCCCACCGACGTCGTGGAGATGGCGATGGTCATCGACCTGAAGGATCGCCGTCGCGCTCGTCTGGAACAGAACCGTCGCCACAAGCCCGCACGCACCGTGACCACCGTCAGCGCCTGACCGAATGGAGGCTGATATGGACATCATCCATCGTGGCCACGCCGTCCGCGTCTCGGCCGCGTCCCCGCTTGACCTCGGCGTCGCGATCAGCAAAGACGTTGTCCGCCCGTAGTCAGACGGAGGGGCGGCACCGCCGCCCCTCCCCACCATCGTCCCCACACATAGATCGGAGGTGCTTCATGTCCGCGTACACCCGAATCCGCCACGGCGTCGCCGGTGCAGTCACCGTGCTGACAGCCACGATCGCCTTCACCGCCTGCGGCTCACCGTCCTCGACGCCGGGCGATATGGCGGCCAACCAGCAGCGTCTCGCCCAGTGCGACCCGGCCAAGCCGCCAGCTTCCCTGGTGGAGATCGACGGCACCGGCTCCAGCGACGCCGCGTCGATCACGACCGAACGCATGCAGGCCATCGAATCCATCGCCACGCGCACGGCGGTGTGTTCCGGCGACCTGCGCGTCTTGGCCTTCTCCTCTTCCTCGGCGGCGACCACTGTCTTGTTCGATGGCCCGCTCAAGATGGACGGCGCCACGGACAACGCCCGGCTGCGTCGAGTCCCCGGTGCGGTCAGCGACGTCATGGCGAAGATCCGCGCCGCCTACGGACCTGCAGTGGCGGCCTTGCCGCAGAACGGCAGCGACATCACGGCGCAGTACCGGTTGGCCAGCGAATGGATGCAGCAGATTGGGGATAGCTACCGGCTCGACCTCACGGTCTTCACGGATGGGTTCCAGAACATCGGAGTGGATCTCAGGGCGAGGGCGCTCAGTAAGCAGGAAGCGACGGCGCTCGCCGACAAAGTGAACGTCCCGAAGCTGCCGGGAGCGTCTGTAGTGGTGGCTGGGCTCGGCCGGATCGCCGAGGGCACGCCGCCGTCCGCGGTGGTTGAGGGCTTGGTGGCCTACTACGACGAGCTCTGCCACAACACAGGCGCCGCGAAGTGCAGCAGTGTCACCGACTATGCCCAGGCCGGCCGATGAGCATCGCCAACTGGGCCAAGCGCCTCGACGACATGCTCACGCCGGACACAACAGAATCGTGGGAGGAGACCGCCGATGCTGTTGTCCTGCAACGCATCGACGAGGCTGACAGTCGGCCTCGGCCGACCAACGTCGCCACCTTCTACTCGGAGGAGGAATACGAACGCCTCGCCGAGGAACAGGAACGGCTGTGGTCGGCCGAAGGTGAGCGCGAGGCCCGAGGGCACACTGTTCGGGTATCTGGCCTGGACGCGGCCGCCGACGCGGCGCTGGACCTGCTGGCAGAAAGTAAGAAGGCAGTCGCCGCGGCCTACGAAGATCACCTGCATGCGTCGCGGGTGCTGACGCCGCACGTCCGCCGCGAGTCCGGTGCGAAGCTCAGGTACCGGATGGTCTGGCCGCTCCTCGTTCTCGGCGAAGCCAGCGGCATCTGGTCGGCGGCGATCTCCTGGGGCGACATACCTTGGATTGCCGCTGGCCAAGCCCTCTCGGCGGGCTTGGCAGGTGCATCCGCAGGGCTGGTCGGCAGCGAGCTCAAGCGTCTGCAACTCGCCCGTACGCGTCGCCGCGATCCCGACTCCCTCACTGAGGACGAGCGCCGCTACGAGCGGCTTTTTACCGGGAGCGAGAAGACCCCGGGCATCGTGAAGCTCATCGGGTTCGTGTCGGTCCTCGTTGCGGCGCTGCTGGCGGTCGCGGTGTTCGCGTTGCGCTCGTCGGTGGAAGGCAGCTCCTCCGGGCTCACCTACGCCCTCATTGCCTTCGCGACGGCGTTGGCCTCTGGCTTGCTGGGCTACCAGGCGGCCGACGAGGTGGCGGATCTGCTGGCGACGTACGTCAAGCAGGTCAAACGGGCGGAACGCCATCACCGACAGCTGGCTGGAGATACAGCAATCGCGGACCGGGCGGAGGCGGTCGAGGCTGCCCGCTCCACCCAGGCCGAAGCCGCACTCCGCGGCCAAGCCGCCAGCAAGCGCGTGGCGTCGCTCAGCTTCCGGATCCTCCGGCGCAACCCCGGTGCCGTTGGACACGGCTACCCATCTGGAGACGCGAGCGGGGTGATCGGACGGCGAGCGCGCCGGAACGGCGGTGCCGTATGACCGCCTCCGTCCGCTTGCTGACGAGCACGCTGCTCCCTGGCGGCCTGCTTGGTTCGCGAACCTCAAGCAAGCCGCAGGCTCGGTCAAAGGCGGGGTACGCCCTCGGCAACCCGGGCAGGCCAGCCACAGTGCCGACGCTGCTCATCGCGGTCTTCGACAACTCGGGCTCGGTGATCTGTCCGGTGGGTGCCGATCCGCTGTCGAACCGGTTCGCCGAAGTCGAGCACGCCTTCTCCGTAGTGGCGCGTAAGGGCGCACGCCACGAACTCGGCGCCGTGGTCCATTTCGACACGCCATCGAGTGGCGAGGTTGGTCCGGTTCCGCTCACCCGGTCTGGGGTCGGCGCCCTCAAGAAAGGCCTGCGGATCCCGCCGGACGGTGCAGGCTCCAGCGAACTCGCACCCAGCTTGGCACGAGTCACGGAGGTGGCAGAGGCCCATCCCGAACACGAGGTAACGCTGGTCGTCCTCTCGGACTTCCTACTCATGGATCCCGATCCGCGCGGTGTGCTCAGCGATCTCGCCGCCTTCCCCGGAGATGTGCACGCCGTCGTTCTCGGTGCCCGACTTCCCGCGGGCGTCTTGGACGAGCGCATCACCGTGACTCACATCGGGCGGGACGATCCGCCTGGCGCGGTCGCCCGCGCGGCGTTCGCGAGCCTGATCACCCACCGCCCGGGGAGCTCCCTGTCTCCTCCACCGTCGTAGCGAATAGCACAACATGTTTCTCGTTGATTCTGCTCGCACATAAACCAGCCAAGTAACAGAGGTAGTGAATCGTCGGTTCGCCCGAAGGTTCGAGCGAATATTCGAGCGAACCGACGGTTTCTCTTTCATCCGCGTCGCCTCATAACTAGGGGCGAATCCCGGCCACTTGCCGCCGGGAGCAAGAAAGGAGGACATATGCAAAAGGAGGTCACTTCAGAGCCGTCCGCAACCACGGGCAAGTTCCGCACGATCCTGGCGGACCCGCCGTGGAACACCCAGCAGAAAGGGGAATTTGGAGCCAGCCGACACTACCCGCTCATGAGTCTCAAACAAATCAAAGCCATGCCAGTAGCCGACTTGGCCGCCACCGATGCCCACTTGTGGTTGTGGGTCACGAACGCGACGCTCCGCGACGGCTACGACGTCGCGGAGGCATGGAATTTTACTGTTCGGTCGCCGCTGACATGGGTGAAATTCCGCCTTGGCCTGGGCGCCTACTTGCGCAACTCGACGGAACATCTGCTTTTCGCGACTCGGGGCAAGGCGCCGGTCCGATTTCGTTCGCAGCCGACATGGATTAACGCTCCCGTCCAAGAACACTCCGTCAAGCCGGACGAGCAGTATGCCGTCATCGAGCGCATCTCGGACGGCCCGTACCTGGAGCTGTTCGCCCGGCGTCGGCCACCAAGCCTGCGTGCGTGGTCGGTGTGGGGCAACCAGATCGACTCCGATATCAGCATCCCGGGTTACCCGGTGCCTAGCGATCAGACGACGCGGGGGACCCGACCATGAGCGACAACAAGTCCGGCAAAAACGTCGTCGAGTGGCTCTTCCGCGCGTGCGTGCTCGTGCTCGGTACAACCATCGCGCTAAACGTCGCCATCATGTATCTGCAGCCCGTTTTGCCGTGGCTACTCGGCGGCTTCGCGCTGGCCTTATTGGTTTGGCTGACGGTCGCCATCGTGCGCTGGCAGAGGTCGAAATGGTGACGTATACCCCTGTTATGCGTATTCAGTGGTGGATCGTTGTGAAATGGACAACCCCACTTGACATCTTATCAAAAATGTTCAATAAGTTGGGCGGAAAGCCCGCCGCCTTCGGGTGGCACGCCAATAGTTCGTGTAATTGGAAGGAGGTGGTCTATGGCCCATGCCAAAAAGAAGCGTAACAACAGCTCAAGATCGAGCGAGGAACGACGGTACACGGTTCGTGGTGTTCGCCGCGACCCAGTGGATGTCTCGAAACTCAGCAAGGCGCTGATCGGCCTGGCCATGGCCCAGGCTGAACGTGAGGCGCAGGCTGAGCACGCCAGCCGATCTGCAGACGATGTCGAGCCAGAGGGCTCGACACGTCACCAGTCGCAGCCCGGAGGTGTCGAGGATGCCTAACGCAAGCGACCTTGTCTTTTCGGGCCTGCATCTGCCGAGGCCGCTCGATCTTGGTGTGGTGACGCGCTTCTTGGCCCGGCTCGCCGCCGATCGTGACGCTCCGCGCGTGGTGCTGGAGGTACGCGCCGACCAGGACGGTACGCGGCATCTGCTCGGGTCCCGCCCGACCGACCTGCACCATATGCGGCATCTGCTGAGCGACCTGATTCCCGGCACCGTGCTCACCAGCCCGAACCTGAACCGCACTGAGCCGCGGCCCGCGGTTGAGACAGCAGGGCGGCTAAAGATTCAGCCGCCAGGGTTGCCGCTGCTCACGCTCGCGGCCGAGGCCACCACACGGGCATTGCTGTCGGCGCTGGCCGCACCAATGAAGACCGGCGAACACCAGGTACTCCAAGTGGTCCTCGGCCCTCGACACGCGCCGAAGATTGTGTCCGGGACCGCGCCCGATCCGCACAGCACACTGGTCGACGCCCTCATAGGTGGCACGAGGCCAGCCAGCGCGGAGGTGCGGGCTCGGCTCAAGGAGCGCTACAGCGAAGGCGGGTTCTCTGCCACCATCCGTTTGGGTGCGGCCAGCCCGGACCGAGCCCGGCGTCGCCGTCTCACCGCTGGGCTGCTGAGCAGTCTGGCGACCGCGCAGTCCGCTGGTGTCCGTATCGACCTGGTTCGGGAGTCGGCCGCCGCGCTCAACCTCGTTCGTCTGCCGTGGCGCTGGCCATTACATTTGGCGGTCAGCGAGCTGATCGGCCTGTTGGCGTTCCCGCTCGGGGACGGCGAGCTGCCGGGTCTGCCACCAGTGCATCCGAAGCGGCCACGAGCGGCATCTTCGGTGCACACCGGCCCGCGCGTGTTTGCTCACAGCGCGGCACCGGGCGATAAGCGGCTACTCGGGATCTCACCGCAGGACCAGACGTTCCACGGCGCGGCGTACGGCCCCAGCGGGTCGGGCAAGAGCACAGCGCTCTTGAATTTGATCTGCGCGGACGTCGACGCCGGTCGTCCCATCGCCGTGCTCGACCCCAAGAAGCAGCTCATCCAGGACATCCTCGCCCGCATCCCCGAGCACCGGGTCAACGACGTCGTGCTCGTCGACGCCAGCGAGCTGGAGCCGGTGGGCTTCAACCCGCTCGAAGTCGGCAACCGTGACCCGGACGTCGTGGTCGATGGCCTGATGGCGGTGTTCGAGGCCGTGTTCCGCGACGGCTGGGGGCCGCGCACCGCGGACCTCTTCTCCGCAGGGCTTCGGACCTTGGCACGAGCCAGCACGACGAAACGTCCGGCCACGCTGCTCGACCTGCCAAAGCTGTGGACCGATCCCCGATTCCGCCGCCAGCAGGTCGGACGGATTCAGGCGGACGCGGCGCTCGCCGGGTTCTGGGCGTCGTTCGAAGCACAAACACCCGCTGCGCAAGCCGCGATGACCGCAGCACCCATGAATAAGCTGCGCCAGTTCCTCCTCCGGCCGGCGCTGATCCGCATGCTGGATCAGCAAGCCAGCGCGTTTCGATTGCGCGACATCTTCCGCGACAACAAAATCGTGCTCGTTCCCTTGAACGAGGGCCTCATCGGGCCAGGCACGGCCTCCTTGCTCGGGTCGCTGGTCATCGCGGATCTGTGGCAGGCAACCCAGGAACGTGCTGACGAACCTGGCGCGTCGACGCAGGTCGGCGTCGTCTACATCGACGAGGCGCCACGCTTCCTGAACCTGCCAGTCTCGTTGGCCGACGCGCTCGCCGTCTCGAGGTCGCTCGGCGTCGGCTGGTTCCTGGCCGCGCAGTTCCGCAGTCAGTTTCCGCCCGCGCTCAGGACCGCCGTCGACATGAACGCGCGCTCGAAGATCCAGTTCGCGACCGAGTTCGAGGACGCCCGCGACACGGCGAAGCTGACTCGCGACCTCAGCACCGAGGACTTCCTGGCCCTGCCGAAGTACCACGCCTACGTCAACCTCGTCGCCGATGGCCACCCCTCCGGCTGGGCACTGGTCGAAACCCTGCCCGCGCCCCCAGCCATCTCCGACCCCGAAGCCGTGCGCGCCGTCGCCAGGACGAATCACGCTCCGACCGTCCCGCCTGCGAACACCCCGGACGACACCAACAGCCAGTCCCAGGCAGTTCCAGACACGGATGCGGTCGAGCCGATGGTGGTCGAGGTGGTTGGCCGGAAGCGGAGGCGGCCGCGATGACTCACCACCGGTCTTTGGAGACGACGGTGGTGAATGAGGCGAAAGCAGTGTTCGGCCGTCTGTCCGCCCCTGTCTTCACGTTGCCCACCTCCATACGTTTCCCCAGCTCAACCCCCGTAGCCCCTACCTTGTGGGATGGGACTGACCCCCTATTCGGGGGTCATCCGGCGGCACCTGCCGCCAGCCAGGAGGCCAGCGTATGAGTCCGGCGGCCGTCACCAACCTGCTTATGAAACTGTCCGAACGGGACATCGCAATCTTGGAATCGCTGCGCGCCCATCGCCTGCTCACCACCAACCAGATTCAGCGACTGCACTTTGGCCGCGGGCACGCCACGATCACCGCCGCCGCCGGAGCCACCATGCGGGTCCTTACCCGACTCCACGACCATAGACTCGTCGCACGTCTCGAACGGCGCATCGGCGGCGTCCGGGCGGGGTCATCCGGCGTCGTCTGGCAGCTCGCCTCCGTCGGGGAACGACTGCTACGCACCATGCACGGTGAGAAGCAGCGCCGCCGCTACGTCGAGCCCACTCCCGCTTTCGCCGCCCACACGCTGGCCATCGCCGAACTCGCCGTGCAGCTCCACGAACTGCAGGGCGATGGCGCGGTCGAAGTCGTCAGTGTGGACACCGAGCCATCCTGCTGGCGATCGTTCGTCGGCCCGCATGGCAACGTCGAGTGGCTCAAACCGGACCTGTACGCGATCACCGCGAACGGCGAGTACGAAGATCACTGGTTCATCGAGGCAGACCTCGCCACCGAGCACCCACCGGTCGTGGTGCGCAAAGCCAAGGTCTACCAGCGCTACGCCGCCACTGGCGCCCACCAAGCCCGTCACGGCCTCTTCCCCGCCGTGACCTGGGTCGTCCCCGACACGGCCCGGCAGCGGGCTATTCAGGCGGCTCTGGCGGCCGACAAGGCCATCCAGCCCGGCCTGTTTCGGGTGGTCACCACTGACGAGTTCAGCGAGCTCATCCGACAGGGCCACGCCGAACCGACAGCAACTCCTGACGCGCCGTAACACCAACCACTTACCGAAAGGAGGGATATACCCATGGAACGACTACCACGTAACCCAAACGACGACCGGGACTCAACCGGTCCAGAAATCGAACGAATGCCGAGAGACGAAATAGACATGACCGGCGTCATCCGACAAGACGACGCACTGGTCGACGTCATCGGGGACGCTATCGGCGAAGCCAAAGCAGACGGCGGCGAAGTTCCGGAGTGGGGCGCCCGCACCTTGGCCCGTGCACTCGCCAACGAACGCGACGACCCGATGAGCGGCGCCCTGCACCACTTCGCGATCACCGGCCGTGCCGACCGTGAAGCGATCGCCAAAGAGCTCGCCGAGCTCTACCAGCGCACCACCGACGAAGAGATCCGGGAATGGATCAACTGGCTCGGCATGTACGTGATCAACCTGCCCGATACGGCCGGCACCTCCGGCGACGCAACAACACCTGATGACACGCTGGACGAAGACGCGCTCAACGACATGGTCGAACGCTTGCGGAGCACCTGCGCCGAGGCCGACGCCCAGGGCGCGCCCATCTCCACCGACGACGCCAAGGTCATCGCCGGACTGCTGGCACACCTGCTCCCGCCCGGTTCGGAGATGAGCCGCTTCGCCGCAACCGGTGCCGCTAACCCGGTCGTCATCGCCGAAGAATGCGAATTCATCCGGGAGCGCACCCTGGGCGCGCCGGACATCAGCACGTGGGCACTGTCGTTGGCGCACTACCTCGCCGCCAACGCCAGCCTCGGGCGTCAGGCCGGACAACCAGCCCTGGATGCGGGCGATCTACCGAACGATCTCCTGATCCGTTACGGCATCACCCGGCATGGCGATGCGTTCCGGGCCTACCTGAGCCTGCCGGCCATCGACCCCGCCCGTACCGACCTGATCAAGAGCTTCCTGGACTTCTACGTCGGCACCTACGACTCCATGGACGACCTGACCACGGACCTGGTCGGCGGCACCCACAGCGAGGCCGAACTGCTCGAGTTGGCGCGTGACGACATCAGTTTCGAGGAATTGGTGCGCGCGGGGTGGGACATCGTCGAACTCGACGGCAAATTCTACGTATTCACGAAGTAGGAATCGCAAGCCACGATTACGGCTGCGAGATTTCCCCGAAAACGCCGACAGTAATTGCCGCATTACGATGCGGAATAGTCATCAATACTGGAATTAATAAGAAAACGAGCTATTGTCGGAGGTGGCAATTGAAAAGGCCACAGAGTCTAAGCGTATCACCACCAATAAAGAAAGGAGATTTTAGCTTCTATGCGATCCAAACAAGACAGCAGGAACGAGCTTCCCCGAGCTGTGACGTATCTGCGATTCTCTCATGTAGACCTTGGTGGCAACATAATTGCCGCCGCACGGGAGTTGTGCGAACGTCGAGCCAATGAACTCGGCGCGCGCGTCGTCGCGGAGTACATCGATATCGGACCAGATCTCAGTGACGACCGGGACCAGCTCGGATTGATGCTGGACGATATCGCCCCGGGCGAGGAGATCGACTACGTCATCGTGCCCGATCACTCCACAATCGCCAAAGACATGCACGTCTACACGCGCGTTGCCTGGCGAATCCAGCAAGCCAAAGCCAAACTAGTTGCCGCCTCTTCGCCGCTCGATCAATACCAAGCGATGTGCGCGCACCCGCTCGGCCTCATGCAGGCGGTTGCTGACTGGGCGAACGAAGACCCTCGTGGGGAATCGCATCCGAAAGTAGAGGGGGAAGGAGGAACGCTGTGAACAGCAGCACGAACAGGGAACGTGACTGGGGAGCCTGTGCTGATCACATCGCCGTGGCGTGCACGGCCCGAGGCGTCTGCAACGACACCAGCTCGTCAACACGTGCTTGTGACGACGCGCATGAACTGTCCCATCCACACAGCGAAAGAAAGGGAGGGACACAGTGACTAATACGAACCGGCTGGGGCCACGTGCATGAGTGACACTACTCTGAACCGCAAAGTGGCCGCGTCCGCCGCTGGCGTCAAGCGCCGTAAGCGGGCCGTTCTCTACCTTCGTGTGTCGACCCCCGGGCAGGTGCACACCGACTACGACCCCGAAGGCATTTCCATCCCCGCGCAGCGGGTCGCCGGCGAGCGAAAGGGCCAGCAACTCGATGCCGAGGTCGTCAACGAGTTCGTCGAGCCCGGACGCAGCGCCACCAACATCGACAAGCGCCCGGCCTTCCAGGAGATGATCGCCTGGGTCAAGGCCCAAGGCGACATCGACTACGTCATCGTCTACCACTTCAACCGTGTGTTCCGGAACTCGGTCGACGCCGGGATCGTGAAGCGGGATCTCAAGAAGGTTGGCACCCGGATTGTCTCTACGGTCATCGACATGGGTGAAGGCCCCGAGAGCGAGCTGATCGAGACCATCCTGCACGCCGTCGACCAGTACCAATCCCAGGCCAGCGGCGCGGACATCAAGTACAAGATGAGCCAGAAGGTCAAGAACGGCGGCAGCGTGGGCCGAGCCCGGCTGGGCTATCTCAACGTCCGGGAAACCAACCCGAATGGTGGCGAGATCCGCACCATCGCCGTAGACCCCGAACGCGCCCCATTCGTGCAGCTGGCCTTCGAGCTCTACGCCACAAACAACTGGACACAAGCCGACCTCGTCCAAGAACTCAGCGATCGCGGTCTACGCACGCGCGCCACCGCGAAAACCCCGGCGCAGGAGGTATCGATCAGCAAGATGTCGGAGATGCTGCGCGATCGGTACTACCTCGGCTATGTCAGCATCGCCGCTGAGGAGTACCAGGGGCGACACGAGCCTCTCATCGCACCGGAGGTGTTCGACCAGGTGCAGGCAATCCTGGCCACCCGCACCGCCGCACAGGAACGCCAGCGCGTCCACCACCACTACCTCAAAGGCAGCCTGTTCTGCGGACGCTGCCACCGTGCCGGCCGCCGTGGACGAATAATCATTCAACGCGCGGTCAACCGGCGCGGTCAGGTGTACATGTACTTCTTCTGCCGCAACAGGCAAAACGGTACGTGCGACAGCCGCTACGTGAGCATCGCCCACGTCGAGGACTTGGTCGAAGAGCACTACGCCACCATCGAGTTCGCCTCGGACTTCGTCGCCACCACCCGCGCGCAACTCGCGGAGATCGTGAGCGAGCAGAAGGCCTCCACCCGCCTGCTGCACCAGCAGCTCACCACGCAACTCAACGCCCTCGACACCCAGGAAACTAACCTGCTCGACCTCGGCCTCACTGACCTCACCAGCAGCGCCAAGGTGAAGATCAAAACCAAACTTCACGAGATCGAGGAGCAACGCGCCCGACTCACGGAGCGGTTACAGCACACTGGCAAGGACCTCGCCGAGGCCGCGGAACTTGTCGAGGCATGCCTCGCGTTACTGGGGAACGCCCAGGCGCTCTACTTGCGCTGCGACGACGAACAGCGCCGCATGCTCAACCAGGCGCTGTTCACCAGCCTCTACCTCGAAGACGATGAGATCACCTCCAGCGACCTCATCGCCCCCTTCGCGCAGCTCCACGCCCTTCAGGCCGCGCCAGCCGACACACAACGCGCGACGTCCGCCCCCCAGCCACCCAACGCAAATCAGGCCGCTCCCCATGGAGGGAGCGGCCTGATCGTGCCGTACAACCTGGAAGGCCTGCTACAGGGCATCGTTTTGGCCCCGTGTTCTAGTAAGCCTTCCATGGTGGAGCTGAGGGGAATCGAACCCCTGACCTTCTCGATGCGAACGAGACGCGCTACCAACTGCGCTACAGCCCCTTGTTGAAAGCCCGCAAAGCATAGCAACCGCCCGGAGGCGGTCGGGCGAGGGGGGTTACTCGCCGACCGCCCGCCGGAACGGGAGCTGGCCCGGGTCGTCCAGCTCGTGGAAAGCCGGGTCCTCGTCGTCCACATCGACGACCACGGCGCTGCCACGCATGCGAGAAACGGGCGAGGGACGGCGCTCGATACCGACCAGTTCGCGCTGCAGTTCATCGGGCGCCTCGTACTCCTCCCGAGGCTCGCGGCGGGGCATCGGGCGCCGGCGGGCGGCGCGGTCCAGCCTGGCGAGCCGCCGCTGCCGGATCTCGTTCTCGATGCGGACCTGCCGCCGGAGGTAGGCGAGGTAGGAGACCAGCGCGATATCGATCGCGCCGTGGCCCCACCAGAACATCCCAGAGAGGAAACCGCCACCCACCGCGCTCACCACGGCCAGCAGGATGAGGCCGAGCACGACGCGCTGCCGGAATCCGTACTTGGCGCGTGCCGCGATCTCCGCCGCCTCGGGATCGAAACCGCCACGCCCAGGCCGGTAACGGGGCCTGTCGTCGGGTTCCGCGAACTCTTCGACGGCGCGGGCCTGCCGGTGCTCGTACTCGTCGTCCTCGAGTTCTTCCGGCTCGGGTTCGGCGGTCTCCTGCACGGTCTCGGTCATGGCGGTCTCCCGTTCCCCGCTTCCGCTCCGCACGACGCGCGCCGCGAGCGCCGCATCAGTCGTCTGCACGACGGACTGACGCTTCCGCGCGATCATGGGCACGAGCACGACGAGCCACGCCGCCGCGAGCGCAACGATGATCAGTGAGCTGGGCATCTCCCTCTGTACACCTCCCCCGACTCCTGCTACATACCGTCACGCTAGCCACAGGAGTAACAGATCGTTGGACGCCACGCCGCTGACGACGTGAAAAGTGGCCACCGGATCAGGTGAAAAGAAGCGGATGTGGTAGCGCCGATCTCACACGTACTCGGCGCGCCCGTCCCGCACCAGCCGGGCGGCGAGTCCAGGCCCGGTCTCTTCGGCCGTGATCGCGAAGCACAGGTGGTCGCGCCAATCCCCGGCGACGTCGAGATACCGCTGGAAGAGCCCTTCCTGCCGGAAACCGGCCTTGGTCAGCACCCGGATGCTCGGCTCGTTCTCCGGGCGCACGGTCGCCTCGATCCGATGCAGCCCGCCGGCACTGAACGCATGATCGACAAGTAGGGCGACGGCCGCCGTCGCGACGCCGCCACCGACCGCGGTCGAGGACACCCAGTAACCGATCCATGCCGACCGGAGTGAGGCGCGGATCACGTTACCGACGGTGATCTGGCCGGCGTAGTCCCCGTCAACCGTGATCACGAACGGCAGGCACTGGCCACGCCGTGCCAGCCCGCGCAGCGCGAGCCACTGCGTCGGCCACGACCAGAACCCGTTGCGGTCGGCCCATGGCCCGGGCGCCGTCGGCTCCCAGCGCTCCAGATGGTTCTGGTCCCGCAGCCGGATCCGTGACCAGTCCCCCGCGTCACGCACCCTGATCGGCCGTAACGCGACGACACCGGCCCTCACCTTGAGCGGCCCCGGTCTTGCCGGCCAGCCGGGGTGCCGGGCTTCTAGGTCGTAGGTCACTGCCTGCACCGGCGTATTTAACCGTTACACCCGTTGCGCGAGGAAGGTCACCCGTACTTGTTCGCCCGCCGGCACCTCGGTGAGGTCTTCGTCCACGTTGACCAGGCAGTTCGCCTCGGCGAGCGAAGCCAGCAGATGTGCGCCCGAGGTACCTAGCGGCTGAACCAGGTACTCGCCGGTGTTCTCGTCGCGCAGCAGCTGGCCACGCAGGAAGCCCTTGCGCCCCTTGGCCGAGGCGAGCGGCGAGAGCAGCCGGGCACTCACTATGCGGCGATGCGGGTTCCGGGTCCCACGAGCCGCCCTGATCAGCGGGCGGATCAGCACCTCGAACACCACGAGCGCGCTCATGGGATTCGCGGGCAGCAGGAACGTCGGCACCGAATCGGGGCCGAGGCGCCCGAAACCCTGCGCGGATCCGGGATGCATCGCGACCCGGCTCATGTCGATGCGCCCCAGATCGGACAGCGCGGCATGCACCTCGTCACCAGCGGAGCCGCCCGCGCCACCGGCCACCACCACGACCTCCGACATCAGCAGCCGGCCTTCGACCACTTCACGCAGCCGCTTCGGCTCGCTGGGCACGATGCCGACCCGGCTGACCTCGGCGCCGGCGTCCCGCGCGGCGGCGGCCAGCGCGTAGGAGTTCACGTCGTAGACCTGACCGACCGACGGCGTGCGGTCGATGTCGACCAGTTCGTCGCCGACGGACACGATCGACACCCGCGGCCGCGGGTAGACCAGCACCTTCGACCGGCCGACCGCCGCGAGCAAGCCGACCTGCGCGGAGCCGATCGTGTCGCCCTGGCGGACCGCGACGTCGCCGATCTGCACGTCCTCGCCGGTGCGCCGCACGTACGCGGCTGAGGGCACCGAGCGGTGCACGGTGACGTTGGCCGGATGCCCGTCCGTGAACGAAATCGGCACGACGGCGTCGGCCAGGGTCGGTAGCGGCGCGCCCGTCGCGACCCGGACGGCCTGGCCGGGCTGCAACCGCCGCGGCTGCCGGGACCCGGCCGGTATCTCGCCCACCACCGGCAGTTGCACCGGCTCGTCCTCGACCGGGCGCACGTCGACGCTGCGCACGGCGTACCCATCCACGGCAGCCTGGTCGAAGCCCGGCAGGGCGTGTTCCGCGACAACCTCCTCGGCACAGAGCAGGCCCTGCGCCTCGGAAATGGCGACGCGCACCGGACGCGGCCGCACGGCCGACTCCAGCACGAGCGCGACCTGCTCGTCGACGGGACGAAACTCCTGCTCAGCGGCCTCGGGCGGCTCCGGGGTGGGCGGGGTCATCAGCCTTCGTTCTCGATTCGCTCGGCGAGCCAGGTGCGCAGCGACGGGCCGTACTCCGGGTGGTCCAGCGCGAAATCGACCGCCGCCCGCAGGAACCCGCCGGGGTTGCCCAGATCGTGCCGGCCTCCCCGGTGCACCACGATATGTACCGGGTGTCCCTCTTCGATCAGCAGTGCCACCGCGTCGGTGAGCTGAAGTTCGCCCCCAGTGCCGGGCTTGATCCGGCGCAGCGCACCGAAGATCGCCCGGTCGAGCAGGTATCGGCCGGCCGCGGCGTAGGTCGACGGGGCATCCTCGGGCCTGGGCTTCTCGACCATCCCGTGCACGCGCTTGACGTCTTCTTCGTCCGTATCGGTGACATCGAACACGCCATAGGGTGAGATCTGCTCCTTCGGGATATCGAAGGCGCACAGCACGCTGCCGCCGTGCTTGAACCGGACCTCCGACATCCGCTCGAGCACGCCGACCGGCAGCACAAGATCGTCGGGCAGCAGGACCGCGACCGCATGGTCCTCGTCGGTCAGGTTCGGCTCGGCCTGGGCGACCGCGTGGCCGAGCCCCAGCGCCTCCTGCTGGATGGCGACCTCGACATCGATCAGGCCCGGCCCGCGGCGCACCTTCTCCAGCAGCGCCGTCTTGCCCTTGCGCTCGAGGTTTTCCTCAAGCTCCGGCGAGGAACGGAAGTAGTTCACGACCGCTTCCTTACCCGGTGAGGTCACGATCACAAGACGTTTCGCACCCGCTTGCGCCGCCTCGGCCGCGACGATCTCGATACCCGGCGTGTCCACCACCGGCAACAGTTCCTTCGGAACGGCTTTCGTCGCAGGTAGAAAGCGCGTCCCCAGACCTGCGGCGGGGACGATCGCGGTCCGGAACGAGGTGTTGTCGAAGGCGCCCGTCATGGCGGTACAGCCTAACCTGCAACTATGTGTGCCGGGTGGACCGACGACCTGGGCAAGGGCGAGTGGCGGGCCCGGCTTGCGGCCGCGCGCCGGGGTCTCCCCCCGGCCCGACGCGTGTCGGAGGCGCGCGCCCTGGTCGACGCGGTCGCCTCGATGAGCCTGCCGGAGACGGTGTGCTGCTATGTCCCCTTCGGCACCGAACCAGGCTCGGTCGCCTGGCTCGATGTGCTGCGGGACAAGGGCGCACGCGTCCTGCTTCCGGTGATCCCGCCCGCGCCGGCCGCTCTCGAATGGGCCGAGTACACAGGCCCGCAAGCGCTTTCACCAGGCCGGTTGCGCGGCGTGCTCGAGCCGGTGAGCGCCCGGCTGGCACCCGCTTCGTTGCGCGAAGCGGGTCTCGTCCTGGTGCCCGCACTGGCTGTCGACCACGCCGGTGCACGCCTCGGCCGTGGCGCGGGCTACTACGACCGCTCGCTGCCGCACGCGGCCGAAGACGCCACCCTGGCCGCGGTGGTCCGCGATGACGAACTGGTGCAACACCTCCCCGCCGAACCTCATGACATCCGGATGACCGCGGCGTTGACGCCCGGACTGGGGCTCGTCCCGCTGCCGATCCCGTGATTCGTCCGCCGGCGCCCTGCCGCCGGTGACCAACATCTCATGACCCACCGACATTCCCGGAGTGCCGGAGGCCGTTGTGATCAACTGACGGTAAACAGCCAGGCCACCGCCACCGGCGGCGCACCCCGCCGGCGAGGAGCGAGCCCGGCCTCGGTTGCGGTGCCCGAAAACCCCGTTTGACCTGCGAGGGAATGGCCAAGTATCGTGAAGTGTTAGCACTCTCGCGGATCGAGTGCCAATGCGCGAAGGAGCAGCAGTGCCCACGTACCAGTACGCCTGCAAGGAGTGCGGTCACCAGTTCGAGGCCGTGCAGTCGTTCTCCGATGCCAGCTTGACCGAGTGCCCGCAGTGCACCGGCCCGCTGCGCAAGCTTTACGGCGCCGTTGGCGTGATCTTCAAGGGCAGCGGCTTCTACCGCAACGACTCGCGTTCCGACTCGAAGTCCTCGGCCGGCTCGAGCAAGCCGGCCGCCTCCGGGTCGTCTTCGTCCTCGTCGGGCAGTGGCGACAGCGGGTCGGGCAAGTCCGAGTCCTCGTCGTCTTCCTCGTCTTCGTCGAGCAGCAGTTCAGCTCCGGCTGCCGCCGCCTCCTGAGTTATCCACAGGCACCCAGTTGTCCACAGGTGCCTGAAGATCTTCTTCCTCTTCCTCGGGCGCACTTCTAACGTCGAGGTGACGGCGGCGAACGATCGCCGCCGCACCAACGATCCGGAGTGTGCCCGCGATGCGTCTCCCGCCCCGTTCCTCCTGGAACCGCTTGCGTTTTCGGTTACGTGGCAAGCGTTTTCTGTTCTTCCGGCGCGTCGTCGCCGTCGGCCTGCTGCTCGTCGCCGCGGTACTGGCGACCCGCCCGGCCGCGTCGCCACCAACGCAGGCCGAGCCAGCACGCGCTCGGGCAAGTCCCGATGTCCCGCTGACCGGGCAGCCCGGCTTGTCCACAGTTCCGATCCACCTCGCGGACGCGAGTGTGGCGGAGTTGCTCGCGCCCGGAACGCGGGTGGATGTGGTGACCGTCGACGGCGGTTATGAGCGCCGCCAAGTGCTGGCGAGTATGGCGACGGTCGTCGACATCCGCCCTCCGCCGGAGAATGCCGGTCGGCTCGTGGGCGCAGAGCCGAAGGGGCCGCTCGTACTGATCGCCGTGCCCGCCGAAACCGCGACACAGGTGGCGGCGATGTCACTGCGAAACCCGGTGGCCGTTACCCTCCGCTAGACCTGTTGGTGATCGATGGGGCTGCCGGCCAGGGCAAGTCGTAACCACGCCCCCGCCAACAGGCCTTGAGCCAGGTCCGGCGACGAAGGAGTACACATGCTGAAGGGCTTCAAAGATTTCCTGATGCGCGGCAACGTGGTCGATCTCGCGGTCGCGGTGGTCATCGGCACCGCGTTCACGGCGATCGTCACCGCGTTCACCAACGGGCTGATCAAGCCGTTGATCAACGCCATCGGCGGGACGGATGCGGCGAAGGGGCTGGGCTTCAACGTCCTCAGCGGCAATGACTCGACGTTCCTCGACTTCGGTGGCGTGATCAACGCAGCGGTCAACTTCGTGCTGATCGCCGCGGTCGTGTACTTCATCATCGTGCTACCGGTCAAGAAGATCCAGGACCGCCGGAAGCACGGCGAAGAGGCGGGCCCCGCCGAGCCCACCGACGTCGAACTGCTGACCGAGATCCGTGACCTGCTGCGCGAGCAGCGCGGACGCCAGGACAGGGAGGAGGCGAGCAGGTACTGACGCCTGTGTGACCGGTGGGGCTGTCGGCCGGGGCAGGTCGTAACCACGCGATTCGAGGGTCCGGGCAGGTGACACCCGCGCCGCCCGAGGGGCCGGGGCTAGTCGCGGCCGCGCCATCGAGAGGTCTGAGGTGGGTGGCACCAGCGCCATCCCAAGGTCAGCGTGCAGGCCGCAGCGGCGCCATCCCAAGATCCGGGGCAGGGTGACACCAGCGCTCTCCGACGGTCCGGCAGGCTGGCCTCACCCGCCCGATCCGAACGTCCGGCACGCAGGCCTCACCGGCGCGATCCGAAGGTTCACGGCAGGCCGCGCCCCCGCCATCCAGAGGTCGGGCGGAGGTGACACCAGCGTCTCCCAAGGTCCACGGCAGGCCGCAGCCGCGCCATCCGGAAGTCCGGCGCACATGAGCATGCTCCGCGTACAAGACACCCGCGCCATCCGAAAGTCCGGGGCTGGTCGCACCGGCGCGACCCGAAGGTCCGGCGCGTAGGCCAGCAGACATCAAGAGCCCGGCGGAGCAGTCGGGCCGCGACGCTGCGGACCCCGGCCCCAGGCGTGGCGGGGCGCCGCCTCCCACGCGTTCGCGGGCTGTCGTACACGGGAGCGGGCTACCGGCCCCGCCGTAGTGCCGGCAGCGGCTACCGGCCGGTGCCGCGGGCTGTCGGCCGTCGTGCAGCCGGCCACCGACTGTGGGTGCAGCGGGGCTATCGGTCGTGGTGCGGGGGGCGGTTCTCCCGGTACCACGCCTCGCGGTCGCCACTCGGCGACTCCGGTTCGCGCTCGTCGGAGGTGGTGTCCGGCAGGAGGTCTCCGAAGACCGCGTCCAGTTCACGCCGGTCCCGATTCGGGGCCGGCGGGCCCGGCTGGGCCTGCTCGTCGCGTTCGTCGGCGGACAACGGCTTCAGGAGGCGTCGAGGCCGGAAAGCTCGTCGATTACGTGCGGGACCAGCGAAGACAGCGTGGCCATCCCGTCCCGCACGGCCGCGCGCGAGCCGGCGAGGTTGACCACCAGCGTGCTGCCGGACACGCCGACGAGCCCGCGGGAGATGCCCGCATCGACGGCGCCGGCGGCGAGGCCGGAGGAGCGTAGCGCTTCGCTGATGCCGGGAATGGGGCGATCGAGCACGCCCGCGGTCGCATCCGGGGTGACATCGCGTGGGGACACACCGGTGCCGCCGACGGTGATCACGAGGTCGACCCCGCCGATGACCGCCGTGTTCAACGCATTGCGGATGGCGACGGTGTCGGCGTGTACGACGACCACGCCGTCCACGATGAAGCCGGCTTCCTCCAGCAGTTCCGTGACCAGGGGCCCGGAAGTGTCGTCGTGCTCGCCATGCGCAGCACGGTCGTCGACGATCACCACGAGAGCGCGGCCGAGCCGCTGTGCACTGCGTTCCATGGGGCACACGTTAGCCCGTTGTTACCGAAGTCTGACGCCCACGTCCGGCCTACTGCGCGTGCCCGCACACCGCCCTAGCGTGAGGGTGTGCGAGTACTCGTGACGGGCGGCGCCGGGTTCATCGGGTCCCATGCCGCGGACCTGCTGACCGGCGCCGGCCATGCCGTGACGCTGCTGGACGACCTGCTGCCGCAGGCACACGGCGGGAGCACCCCGCCCGGCTACGTCGAGCCGCATCGGTTCGTCCGGGGCGGGGTCGGCGACCAGCGGCTCCTGCGCGAACTGCTGTCCGAAGTGGACGCGGTCTGCCATCAGGCGGCGGTCGTCGGGCACGGGCTGGATCCGTCGGACGCGCCGATGTACACGCTGAACAACGACTACGCGACAGCCGTCCTCCTTGCCGAGATGCACGCGAGCGGGGTGGCGAAGCTGATACTCGCGTCGTCGATGGTGGTCTACGGCGAAGGCCGGTACTCGTGCCTGCGGCACGGCGTCGTCTTCCCCGTGCCGCGGCGGCAGTCCGACGTGGACGCCGGACGGTTCGAGCCGACCTGCCCCGAATGCGGGCAGGGGCTGGAGCCTCAACTCGTACCCGAAGACGCGCCGCTGCTCCCGCGGAGCACCTATGCCGCCACGAAGCTTGCCCAGGAGCACCTCGCGGGGGCATGGGCACGGCAAACCGGCGGCACCGTGTGGGCACTGAGGTACCACAACGTGTACGGCCCGCGGATGCCGCAGAACACGCCGTACGCCGGGGTCGCCTCGCTGTTCCGCTCGGCTCTCGTTCGCGGTGAGGCGCCCACCGTGCTCGAGGACGGCAAGCAGCGCCGCGACTTCGTCCATGTGCACGACGTCGCGCGCGCCAACCTGCTCGCGCTCGAGGCCGATGGCTCGCCGGGCGAACTCACCGCCGTCAACGTCTGTTCCGGCACCTCGCACACCGTCGGAGAACTGGCGAACGAACTGGCCAAGGCGTGCGGCGGCCCGGCACCCCGCATCATCGGCGGCGCCCGCCCGGCGGACGTGCGCCACGTCGTCGCCGATCCCGCCCGCGGGGAAAAGGTCCTCGGCTTCCGCGCCACTGTCCCGTTCGAGACCGGCATCGCGGCGTTCGCGACCGCACCCTTGCGCGACTCCGCACCCCAGCCCTGAGTCAGGGCGCGGCCAGCGGCAGCCGGACCTCGAAACGACAACCCTCCCCGTGGTTGCGCACCCCGATATGCCCCTGATGCGCCTCGACGAGCCCCTTCGCGATCGCGAGGCCGAGGCCGCCGCCGGTCCCCCCGGACCGGTCCGGGGTACGCGCCTGCGTTCCGCGGAACGCGACCTCGAAGACGCGGTCGATCTCGTCCTCCGGGATCCCGCCGCAACCGTCGTCGACCGCCAGCAAAGCCTCCGCGCCGTCCACAGCCACATGGACGGCCACGGTGCCGTCCGGCGGGGTGTGCCGGACGGCGTTCGACACGAGGTTCCGGACGATCCGGGTCAGCTCAGGGTCGCTGCCTGCCACCACGGGCCACACTTGGGCATCCGCCAGGACCTGCACCTTCTTCTGGTTCGCGACCACGGTTTGCGCGGCGATCGCGTCACTGATGACGTCCCGCAGCGGCACGGCGGACATCGTCAGCCGCAGCGCGCCCGCCGTGATGCGCGACAGTTCGAACAGGTCGTTGACCATCCCCGACAAGCGGGCCGTCTCGCCGCTGATGCGAGTCGCGTAGTCCGTGACCTCGTCGGAGTCCGAGACAATCCCGTCCGCGAGTGCCTCCGCCATCGCGCGGATGCCGGCGAGCGGGCTGCGCAGGTCGTGACTGATCCACGCGACCAGATCCCGCCGCGCCGACTCCGCGGCACGCTCGCGTTCGCGCGCTTCGCGCTCCCACACACTGCGCCGCGCGATCGCCCGGCCGAGCACGATCGCGGCGGGCACCGTCACCAGCGCGACGAGCAGGCACACCAGCAGCATCGTCGTGAGCGCGGGGGTGAACATGAAACCGCTGATGCCGAGCACCCCGGACAAGGTGGCCAGCACCGGGATCAGCACGAGCACGGTCATCGTCGTGGCGAGCGAGCCGCGCCTGAGGACGTACAACATGAGCCCGCCGACCGCGGCGACCGGCACCGCGAACGCCAGCGCCCACGGCAGGATGGCCCAGACGTGCGCGAGCATCTCCTGCCAGGGTTCACCGGACCCGATCACGGCGTCACCTCAGCGTCCACGCGAGCCGGCAGCGGCGTCACGACGACACCGGGTCGTACCGGTACCCGACGCCCCACACCGTCGCGATGCGGGTCGGCTTCGCCGGGTTCGGTTCGATCTTCTCGCGCAGCCGGCGCACGTGGACCGTCACCGTGGACTGGTCGCCGAAGTCCCAGCCCCACACCTTCTCCAGCAGGTCCGCCCGCGAGTAGGCAACGCCTGGATGCCCCAGGAAGAACGCGAGCAGGTCGAACTCGCGCGCGGTCAGCGGCAGCTCCGCACCGTCCAAAGTGGCTTGGCGGGCGCCCGGTTGCAGCCGCAGATCACCGTCCGCCACCTCCGACGGAGCCGGTCGCACGCTGGGCATCCGCGCGCGCCGCAGCACCGAGCCGACGCGCAGGGCCAGTTCGCGCGGGCTGAACGGTTTGGTGACGTAGTCGTCCGCGCCCAGTTGCAGGCCGGCGATCCGGTTCTCCTCCTCGCCGAGTGCCGTGAGCATGACCACCGGCACCTGGCTCGTCTCCCGCAACCGCCGGCAGACCTCCAGCCCGCTCATCCCGGGCATCATCACGTCCAGCACGACGAGGTCCGCCGGGCGCTGCGCGAACGACCGCAGGCCCGCCGCCCCGTCGCCGGCGACGTCCACGGTGAACCCACCTGCCTCCAGGTACCGCCGGACCACATCACGCACCGTCTCGTCGTCATCGACGACGAGGATCCGCCCCTGCTCGGACACAGCCACCTACCAGAACGTCGACAGACGCACTTTAGCCCCCGCCCTGGCGCCGCGAAAGCGACTCCACGGAAACCGTCACATAGTGGTAAGAACTCGGAGAACGTCATGCTTTGGTAAGGACGGCAAGGGTTCCGCTCTGTCCATCCTGGACTTAACGTCCGGTTGCGTGAACCTCGATCCGATCGACGTCATCCTGCCCTGTCTCGACGAGGCGGCAGCGCTGCCGGCGGTACTGTCCGCGCTGCCGCCCGGGTTCCGCGCTCTCGTGGTCGACAACGGCTCCACCGACGGCTCCCCGCGGATCGCCGCCGGGTTCGGCGCGAAGGTGGTTCACGAACCGCGCCGCGGGTACGGCGCCGCGGTGCACACCGGCCTCGAGTACGCGACCTCGGACATCGTGTGCTTCCTCGACGCCGACGGCTCCCTCGACCCCGCCGATCTGCGCCCGCTCGTCGAGGCCGTGACCGGCGGCGCGGACCTCGCCGCCGGTCGGCGCGTACCAGTCCGCCGCGGGGTATGGCCGTGGCACGCGAGAGCCGGGAACGCCCTGCTGGCGACGCTCATGCGGCGGCAGCGCGTTCCGGTCCACGACATCGCGCCGATCCGTGCGGCTCGCCGGCAGACGCTGCTCGATCTCGGCATCACCGACCGGGCCTTCGGCTATCCGCTGGAGCTTCTGATCAAGGCCGGGCGCGCCGGCCTCCGTATCGAGGAGTTCGAGGTCGCGTACCGGCCCAGAGCCGCCGGCACGAAGTCCAAGGTTTCCGGATCCGTCCGCGGCACGCTCCGCGCGGCGCGCGACATGGCGAAGGTCCTGCGGGCATGACCGACGCCTTCTGCCTCCTCGTCGTCGCGAAGGCGCCTGTGCCCGGCTTCGCGAAAACCCGGCTGTGCCCGCCCGCCACCCCCCGGCAGGCCGCCGAGATCGCCGCTGCCGCGCTGCTCGACACGCTCGACGCCGTCGCCGCGACACCCGGCGCGCTCCCGGTGGTCGCGGTGACCGGAGACTTCGCCATGGCGGCCCGCTCCGCGGAACTCGCGCACGCGCTGTGGCCGATGACCGTGATCCGCCAGCGCGGCAACGGTTTCGCGGAGCGTCTCGCCAACGCGCACCGGGACGCGGCGGCGCCCGGCCTGCCGGTACTGCAGATCGGCATGGACACCCCGCAGGTCACCCCCGATCTGCTCGGCAAGGCGGCGGAACTGCTCACGTCCCAACAGGACGCCGTCCTCGGACCGGCCGAAGACGGCGGCTGGTGGGCGCTCGGGCTCGGTGACCCGTCGGCCGCGAAGGTGCTCGCGGACGTCCCGATGTCCCGGGACGACACCGGCGCACGGACCCTGCGCGCGCTCACCGCGATCGGGCTGAGCACGACCGAGCTGACCGAACTGTCCGATGTGGACACGATGGCGGACGCCGTTCGCGTGGCGGGCCTCTGCGGCGGCCGGTTTCCCGAGGCGGTCGCGGCGGTCCGGTCGTGAACAGTCCCTTCGACGCCGTGCTGCAGGCCGGCACCTGCGTGCTCGAACTCGCGAACGGCGACCGCGTCGAGTTGCCCGCCGAGCGCTGGGCCGCCGATCCGGGCCACGGTGATCACCTGATGCTGGCCCGCTGCACCGGCCCGACGCTCGACATCGGCTGCGGCCCGGGCCGGCTGACCAGTGAGCTGACCGCGCGCGGCATCAGCTCGCTCGGTATCGACATTTCCGGTACGGCCGTGCGGCTGACACGACTGCGTGGCGGCGCCGCGCTGAAACGGGACGTGTTCGATCGCGTCCCAGGCGAAGGACGGTGGGCGCACGCACTGCTCGCCGACGGCAATATCGGCATCGGCGGCGACCCCGTCGCCCTGCTGCGGCGAGTCCGGGAGCTGATCGCACCGGGCGGGCGCGTGGTGATCGAGGTCGAGCCCGGACATGAGCTGCGCCGCCGGCGGGTCCGCGTCGGCGGTAGCTCGTGGTTTCCCTGGGCGTGGCTGGGAGTGGGCGCGCTGGCGGGAATCGCGCAGGCGGCTTCGTTCCACGTGGCGTGGACCGGTGTGCACGGGCGGCGCCATTTCGCGGAGCTCACCGCCCGGAACTGAACCGGGCTCCCGGCGGGGGAGCGCCGGGAGCCCGGGGTTGGTCTCGGCCGCGCCTGCGGCCGAGCGCCGGGAAATCTGGTCAGTTCACCTGGACGGGCTGGCCGCCGAGGGTCACCTGCAGCGTGCGGTTGTCGCTGAGGGTGAAGGTCACCTTGTCGTTCGGCGCGCGCGTGCGGACCGCGGCGATGAGACCGTCGGCGTCGTTGATGACCAGGTTGTCGATCTTGGTGACCACGTCGCCCGCCTTGAGCCCGGCCTTGTCGGCGGGGCTGCCCTGCTGGACCTGCACGATCTGGGCCCCGCCCGACCGCGCGTCACTGACCGTCGCACCGATGTAGGTCTGCGTGGCCTTCCCGGTGCTGATGATCTCCTGCGCCGTCCGGCGAGCCTGGTTGATCGGGATCGCGAACCCGATGCCCGCGTTGGTCGCCTCGCTCTGCCCGCCGAACCCGCCCGAGGACTGCGGGCTGTAGATCGCCGAGTCGATCCCGATGACCTGGCCGGACAGGTTGACCAGCGGTCCACCGGAGTTACCCGGGTTGATCGCCGCATCGGTCTGGATGGCGCTCATCACCGTCGTCTGGTCGCCGCTGCTGCCCCCGGCGCGGACCGGCCGGTGCAGCGCGCTCACGATGCCCGAGGTGACCGTGCCGGTGAGCTCGAACGGCGAACCGAACGCCACCACGGACTCCCCGACCTTCGTCGCGTCGGAGTTGCCGAGCGTCACGGGGCTCAGGTTCTTCACGCCGTTCACCTTGACCACCGCGATGTCCGTCGTCGGGTCGCGGCCGACGATGGAGGCGTCGGCCTTCGTGCCGTCCGCGAACACCGCCTGGATGCTGCCGCCGTTCGCGGCGACCTGCACGACGTGGTTGTTGGTCAGGATGTAGCCGTCGGTCGAGAGCACGAACCCGGAGCCCTCGCCCTGCTCCTGCTGGCCGGCCACGACGAGTTCGACGACGCTGGGCGAAACCCTCTGCGCCACCGATTCGACGCTGCCCGCCGGCGCGTGGCTGGTCTGCTGCGATGGCACCGGCTGGTTGAGGGCGTTGTACGAACCGCCGCCGGAATTCTGCGACGCGAAATAGCCGCCCGCCGCCCCGGCGCCACCGCCGACGAGGAGCGCGAGCACGGCGACCCCGGCGACGAGCTTGCCCGAACCGCGGCGCTGCTGCGGGATCGCGGCCGGTTGCTGCGCCGTGAACGCCGCGGTGCCGTACGGCTGGCCCTGCGCGTGCTGCTGCTGGTGCGAAGGCGAAGTCCACGCGTACGCCTGGTGCTGCTGCGCCTGCGCCGACCACGGGCTCGGGGCCGGCTCCTGCTGCTCCCCGCTGAAGGAGGTTCCCCGCGGCGGCGTGGTCGCGTCCTCCTGAGCCGGTTGCGACTCCTTCGGGACCTCGTTGCCGTCCGGTGTGCTGGGGTCGTTCTCCGTCATGTCCTCACCATGCTGGTCGGTCCTGAGAGCTGGCTGAGTCGAACCTGAGGGTTCCTAGGTGAGTATGCCGGGAGCCCTAACAGGCCGCTTGGAGGCGTTCGGCGATCTGCCCGGGTGTCGCGTCGTTGATCCACACGCCCATCCCGGATTCCGAACCCGCCAGGTACTTCAGCTTGTCCTTGGCCCGCAGGACGGAGAACAGCTCCAGATGCAGCCAGCCCAGCTCCCGGTCGACTCGCACGGGCGCCTGGTTCCAGGCCGCGATGTAGGGCAACGGCCGGTCATACAGCGCGTCGCAGCGGCGCAGGACCTGCAGATACACCTCGCCGAAGTCGTCGCGCTCGGCTTCGGCGAGCGCCGGGATGTCGGGCACCTGGCGATGCGGAACCAGCAGCACGTGCACCGGCCAGCGCGCCGCGGGGGGCACGAACGCCGTCCAGTGCTCGCCCTCGGCGATGATCCTGGCGCCCGCTTTCCGCTCGGCGTCGAGCACGTCGCCGAGCACGGGACGCCCGTGCTCCTCCTGGTAGGCACGCGCGATTTCCAGCTGGCGCCGGGTTTTGGGGGTGACGAACGGGTACGCGTAGATCTGGCCGTGCGGGTGCGAGAGGGTAACGCCGATCTCCTCACCCCTGTTCTCGAAGGGGAAAACCTGCTCGACACCGTCCAAATCGGACATCGATGCGGTGCGGTCGGCCCACGCGTCGACGACCGTACGCACCCGTGCCGGGCTGAGCGTCGCGAAGGAACCGTCGTGGTTGCTGGTGAAGCACACGACGTCGCACCGGCCGCGCCCGGGAGCCGTCGGCACCAGGCCCAGCCCGTCGACCGTGCCCGGCTCACCGGTGACATGCGTGGAGAAGGACGGGAACCGGTTCTCGAACACGACCACGTCGTAGTCGGATTCGGGAATTTCGGTGGGTTTTCCCGGTTTGCTCGGGCAGAGTGGGCACAGGTCGGCGGGCGGCTTGTAGGTGCGCGTCTGCCGGTGCGCGGCCATCGCGACCCACTCGCCGGTCAGCGGGTCACGGCGGATCTCCGAACTCGCCGCGACCTTCGGCAGGTCGCGGGTGTCCACGGCCGAGCGCTCATGCGACGCCTCGTCGTAGTAGATGATCTCCCTGCCGTCGGCAAGGTGCCGCACCGTGCGTATCAACTTTCCTCCGCCTCGTTCACCTCGGCGATCCTCAGTTCGCCGACGTGCTCGGTCAGCGTCTCGCGCGCGGCCGCCGGTAGCCCGTCGTCGCTCACCACGACGTCCGCCTCCTCGAGATCGGCCATCGTGGAGATGCCGACTATTCCCCATTTGGTGTGGTCGGCGAGCACGACAAGCTTTCGCCCGGCCTCCACCAGCGCACGGTTCGTCTCGCTCTCCTCGAGGTTCGGGGTGGTGAACCCGGCGTCCTCGGCCATCCCGTGCACCCCGAGGAAAACCTGATCCAGGTGGAGCCGTTTCAGGCTCGCGACGGCCACACCGCCGACCAGCGCGTCCGAGGGGGTGCGGACCCCGCCGGTGAGCACGACTGTGCGCTCGGGTTGGCGCAGCACGTCGGCCACCTGGATGGAGTTCGTGACGATCGTCAGCCCCGGCACGCCGTCCAGCGCGCGGGCGAAGCGCCAGGTCGTGGTGCCCGCGGAGATCCCGATCGCCGTGCCCGGCCGGACGAGACCGGCCGCGAGCGTCGCGATCGCTTCCTTCTGCGCTTGCTGCCGCTCGGACTTCGCCTCGAAACCGGGCTCGTCGGTGCTCTCGCCGAGGTTCGCCGTCGCGCCGCCGTAGACCTTCTCGACCAGACCGCGGCCCGCGAGCACGTCGAGATCACGACGAATCGTCATATCCGAGACACCCAGCCTGACGACCAGTTCGCTGACCCGGACGGCGCCCGTGCGCCGGGCCTCCTCCAGGATCACCGCTTGCCGTTGCCGCGCCAGCACCCTTGCTCCCGTCCTCGCCAACTGCACAAAATCCTACACGATCAAACATCGGCGGGATCGTGCTCAGGCGGGGGCTCCCGGCAGCCGGATGGTCAGCAGCGCGCCGCCTTGGGGCGACCGGCCGGCGTACACGTCTCCGCCGTGCCGTTGCGCGGCCTGCTTCACGATGGACAGGCCAAGGCCGGAGCCGGGCAGGGTGCGCGCCTCCGATGAGCGGTAGAAGCGGTCGAAGACCTTCGGCAGATCGACGTCGGCGATCCCCGGCCCCGAATCCGCGACCTCGATGACCGCGGTGCCGTCGCCGAGCGGGTACATCCGGACCCCGACCGTCGAACCGGGCGGCGAGAACTTCACCGCGTTGTCCAGCAGGTTCAGCACCGCGCGTTCGAGCGCGCTGTGGTCACCGGTCAGCACCCACGGCTGCAGGGACACCTCGAACTCGATCTCGCTCGCCCGGCGGCGCGCGCGATCCAGCGCGCGCTCGACGACGTCGATCAGCTCGACCCGTTCGAACTGGCTGTGCGGATCGTCCTGCCTGGCCAGCTCGACCAGGTCCCCGATGAGCTGGGTCAGCTCGTCCAGCTGCGCCTTGATATCGGTCTCGATCTCCGCTCTGTCCTGTTCGGACAGATTCGGCGCGCCGGCGCGGCTGGCCGCGAGCAGCAGCTCCAGGTTGGTACGCAGGGAGGTCAGCGGGGTGCGCAGCTCGTGCCCGGCGTCGGCGACGAGCTGGCGCTGGCGTTCCTGCGACTCCGCGACCGTGCCCAGCATCGTGTTGAAGCTCGTCGTCAGGCGGGCGAGCTCGTCGTCGCCGCTGACCGGGATGGGCCGCAAATCCCCCGTCCGAGTGACGTATTCCGTCGCACCGGTGAGCCGCTCGATGGGCCGGAGCCCGGTGCGGGCGACCGCCGTTCCGGCGAGCGCGGCGACGATGATCCCGCCGCCACCGATCAGCACGAGTACGACGGCGAGCTGGTTGAGCGTCTGTTTCGTGGGCTTGAGCGACTGGGCGAGCACCAGCGCCTGGCCGGGCCCGTAGTGCAGCGCGACCACCCGCATGTCGCTCTTCGCGTCGGTCCGGATCGACGAGCTCGCGGTGCCCTGCGCGACGTCGAGCTCGAGCTGGCTGATGGGCGGCGTGCGTCCACCGGGCGGGACCAGCGGCTCCCCGCCGGCGTCCAGCAGCGCGATCTGGATGTCGGTGCTGCTCAGGATCGCGCCCGGGTACCGCTGGAGCCCCTGGCGCACCTGCGGCGTCTGCGCCGCCGCGATCGCGCGGACCTGCAGGGTGTCGTCCACCTGCTGGTAGAGGTTCTTCAAGACCGTGATGTAGGCGCCCAGCGACACCAGCACCATCACCCCGGCCACGCAGGCCGCGGCCAGCAGCGTGACGCGGGCCCGGAGGGAGATACGGCGCCGGGGCTTCTCGTCCTTCTGGTGCTCGGTCACGTCGATGACGGCTACGGGTTCGGTCATGGTCTGGCTCACGGTGGGGTTTCCCGGAGGACGTAGCCGACCCCGCGGACGGTGTGGATCAGCCGGGGCTCGCCGCCCGCCTCGGTCTTGCGGCGCAGGTACCCGACGTACACCTCGAGCGCGTTGCCCGAGGTCGGGAAGTCGTAGCCCCAGACCTCCTCGAGGATGCGGCTGCGGGTGAGCACGTGCTTCGGGTAGGACATGAACAGTTCGAGCAGCGCGAACTCGGTGCGGGTGAGGCTGATCTCACGGTCGCCGCGGCGGACCTCGCGGGTGCCCGGATCCAGCGTCAGGTTTGCGAAGGTGAGCAGTTCGGCGTTCTGGCCGGGCTGGTTGTCCGGCGCGGCGCGGCGCAGGAGCGCGCGCAGGCGGGCGAGCAGCTCCTCCAGGGCGAAGGGCTTCGGCAGGTAGTCGTCCGCGCCGGCGTCGAGGCCCGACACCCGGTCGGACACCGTGTCGCGCGCGGTGAGGACGAGAATCGGCAGGTCATCGCCGGTGCTGCGCAGGCGGCGGGCCACCTCGAGACCGTCGAGGCGCGGCATCATCACGTCGAGGATCATCGCATCGGGACGGTCGGCGATAACGCGTTCGAGGGCCTGCGCGCCGTCACCGGCCAGCTCCACCTGGTAGCCGTTGAACTCCAGGGAGCGGCGCAGTGACTCCCGGACCGCCCGATCGTCATCGACAACGAGAATGCGCATGTAGACAGTGTTACCGACAGTGCTGAGACCCGCCTAAGAACGTCTCAAAGCTGGTCCAAGAGTCCGCCCCGGTAGGCCAGCAGCGCCGCCTGCACCCGGTTGGCCGCCCCGATCTTGGACAGCACCGCGGACACGTAGCCCTTGACCGTGGCTTCCGAAAGGTGGAGCTTGCCGCCGATCTCGGCGTTGGACAGGCCCTGCCCGATGAGCGCGACGACCTCACGTTCGCGTTCGGACAGGCTGGCGAGCAGCTTGCGGGCAGGCTGGGCGGCGCGCTGACCCTCGCGGTGCGCCCGCACCATCCGGGCGGCGACCCCCGGATCGAGGACGGCGCCGCCGTGGGCGAGGTCGCGGACCGCGCGCAGGAGCGCGGCCGGCTCGATGTCCTTGAGCAGGAACCCGTTCGCTCCCAGGCGGAGGGCGATGCTGACATACTCGTCCATGTCGAAGGTGGTGAGCATGGCCACGGTCGGCGGCGACGGCAGGGCGAGAATGGCGCGAAGGGCGCGGATGCCGTCGTCGGGCGCGCGCATCTTGATGTCGAGCAGCACGACGTCCGGCCGGACGCGGCGCGTGGTCTCCACGGCCGAGCGGCCGTCATTGGCCTCGCCGGCGACTTCGATGTCGGGCGCGCCACCCATCATTCCGCGCAGACTCGACCGCACCAGCTCTTCGTCATCGGCGAACACCAGCTTGATCAACGGGCCCTCCGGATGTTGGGGAGCGGGGTTTCCGCATCCGATCACGGAAGGTTACCCACTGGTAGCGCAGGAGTCGATACTTGTCCTACCCGACCGGTGCGGGTTGCCGCTAGGGCTGATGGTGCCGCTAGGCTGTGCTCTGCCAGCCCTCGTAGCTCAGGGGATAGAGCACCGCTCTCCTAAAGCGGGTGTCGCAGGTTCGAATCCTGCCGGGGGCACCGATCCAGCCAGTGTGCGAACCTTTCGCTCCGTAGTCGCGCCTGGTGAGAGCTTTCACCCGGCAGGAAGTGCCCGTCGTGATCGAGGGTGACGGCGTCGAGGTGCGGTTACGCGAGATCGGCGGCGGGATGTCGACCTCCTTCATCCGGCTGCCGCAGAACACCGATCTCGGCCCGGCGGCCCGAAGGGCCTGCCCGACGACGCCTGCCAGTGCCCACACTGGGGCTACATCCTGGAGGGCAAGCTGCGAATGCGGACGCCGGGCGGCGAGCACGATTACGAAGCAGGACAGGCTGTGTACTGGGCGCCGGGGCACGTGCCGGTGGCCCTAGCGGACACCGAGTACGTCGACTTCTCCCCGACCACGGAGTTCGCCGAGGTCATCGACCACATCCGGGCACAGGCCGGGTGACGGCGATGCGAACCGTGAGCCCCCTGCGGGAACTGATCATCACCGCACGGGCGAGCATCGAGAACCTCAACCCGGCCGACGTCGCACGCGAGGTCGAGGACGGCGACATCCTGGTGGTCGATGTCCGTGAGCTGGAGGAGGCCGCTGCCGGTGTGATCCCCACGGCGGTGATCACGCCCCGTGGCACGCTCGATCTCGCCCGCGCGAGCTGGGCACGCACCTTCACGACAGCCTCGACGCCAGCGGCCGAGCCAGCGGGGCATGAGCGCCGGCTCGACCTCACCCGCACACACCGGCGGCCGGACCGCGGTCATCTGACTACTCGTTGACCAGCACCGGGATCGACACGACGACAGCGGTCGCGTCCGCAACTGCGGGAGCCGCCGCGACAGCGACGTCGATGCCGCTCGTGACCGCACGCGGACCGGTGTGCGTGGCTCCCCCGGTGGGTTCTTCCTCCTCGTAGTGGAACGTGCCGGTGCCGAGCAAACGGCCTTGCGCGTCGTAGAAGGCCGCGTGCACGTCGAGGGCGAGGACGTCGCTGATGTCGGAGGTGATGGCCAAGTGGCCCTGCACCGTCGAGGCCGCCGCGTCCAGGCGCAGGCCGGTCAGCCGGACCCGGTCGGTGAACGGGCCGGGCTCGACGCGCACCTCGCCGACCGCGGCGGCCGGGACCAGTGTCGCCGCGGGGGGTGGCGGCGTTTTGGGCGCGGGCAGCGACACCGAAGGGACCTGAGTGGTGGCCGTGCTCGGCGCCGGGGTGCACCCGGCGCCGAGCACGGCGGTGAGCAGGGCGCCGACGATGAGGCCGGCGCGGATGGACGTACGCAACGAGATTGCCTTACTTGAACAGGGCGTTGTGCATCTTGGTGTAGAGCGAGGTGTTGTCCTGGCTGACGGCGAACGCCTGGCCGCCCGGACCGTAGGCGAAGATCGGCACGTCCGCGCCGGTGTGGTTGCCCGAGAGGTAGGACAGCCACAGGCTCGCCTCGGGCGTGCCGTCGGCGACCCCGGCCGGATCGTCCGGGGTGCGGAAGGTCGCCGGCCCGAAGTTGGTCACATCGGCCGAGCCGGCGCCGTTGATGATGCCGCTGGACCGCTTGGGGTCCTTGGTGTTGCCCTTGCCGTCGCGCGAGGGCGTGCTGTTGTTGGCCGTGTTGCCCGAGTCGACGTTGGCGGGCGGGCCGGCGGCCTCGGCGTTGGTGAACGTGCCCTTCTCGATGATGTTGAAGCCGGCGCACTCGTGGTCGGCGGTGACGATCACCAGGGTGTGGCCGTCGCGCTTGGCGAAGTCGACCGCGGCGGCGACCGCGTCGTCGAACGCCTTGACCTCGCCAAGGGTCTGCGCGGCGTCGTTGGCGTGCGAGCGCTTGTCGATCAGCGCGCCCTCCACCTGCAGCACGAAACCCTTGCCTTGCTTCTTGTTCGCCAACAGCGAGATCGCCTTGCCGGTCATCTCGGCCAGCGTCGGCTCCTGCCGCTGCGGCGCGTTCTGGGGCAGCTCGGCCTTGGCCTGCTCGACGGTCATGTTGCCGCGGTTGAACAGGCCCACGACCTTCTTGTCGGTCACCGACTCCAGATCCGAGCGGGTCGCGGCCTTCTGAGTGGCCGCTGTCTGCGCGGGCAGCGCGGGGTCGCCCATGCTGCCCAGGACGCGGTAACCCTGGGCCTCGAGAGCCTTCTGGTCGTCCGGCTCGAAGCGGGCCAGCCCGCCGCCGAGCACGACGTCGGCGGTGCCGTTGCGGGCGATCTGCTCGGCGATCGGCGTGATCAGGGTCTGGTCCGCCGGCTTCGGCTCGAACGTGCCGTCGGCGTTCTTCGGCAGACACGATGCGTCGGAGTAGGTCGGTCCCTGGCAACCACGCAGCAGCGCGTGGCTGAACATGCCCGCCGGGGTCGCGTCGGTGATCTCCGCGGTGCTCACGTTCCCGGTAGCCATCCCGGCGGCCTTGGCCTGCTCCATCAACGTGTCCACCCGGTTCTCGTGGGCGTCCACCCCGATCGCGGCGTTGTAGGTCTTGACGCCAGACGACCACGCCGTGGCCGACGACGCCGAATCCGTGACCAACGCGGGCCGGTCGCTGCCCTTCTCCACCGCGTACGTCGACACCGCGCCGGCGAACGGCAACCGCTCCATGTTCAGCTTGCCCGCGGCGCCGTAGAACCGCTGCCGCCCCGCGGTCACGTGTGTGCGGCCCATCCCGTCACCCAGCAGGTAGATGACGTTGCGCACCTCACCCCGCCCGTCCGCGGTGCCCGGACCGGCCACTGCACTGCTCGCGGCCACCACCGTCCCGGCGGCCACCACGGCGACGGCCACCGCGACCGTGCCGATCCTCAACTGCTTGCGCTGCACCCTGTCTCCTCCACGTCGTCCTCGCAGCAGCCCCACGGGCTGGCCCGGGACACCCCGGGACCGCGACGCTAAACCGGACGCATGGCAATAACCCGACACAAAGCGGTCTATCACGTAAACAGAAACTATCGGTCAAAGACGACAATCGTTGCCAGAGATCGAGGTTCTCTGGTAACTCGCCCCCAGCGGGGCACAGGCGCCTGTGGCATGCGCCGGCGGGGACCGGCCGGTCGCCAACGCGGGTCCGGGCTGGTCGGTTACCGGTTCGTAACGGGGCCATCCCAAGCCGCGCCGCCTCCGCCGACGCCGACACGGCCAGGGCGAGTGCCTCCTCGGCGCCACGAGGACGGCGGCGGGCGAGAACTTCGGCCAGATGGGAAGCGCGCCAGCGCGACGAACTCCGGCGGACCGAATTCCGTGCCCAGGATCCGGTTCACGTCGGAAGCCTCAAAGGCTCAGGCCTGACGCCATCTGCACTTTAGTGTTAGCCTACTAACATGAAAATCGAGCGGCAGGCACGGCGTCCATACCGCATGTCGTCGCGGGCTCAAGCGGCGGAGAAGACCGCCGAGCGGATTGTCGACGCAGCCGTCGACCTGTTCTGGCAGCATCCGGCGGATGACATTTCGCTGGACGAGGTGGCGCGCCAGGCCGGTGTGACGGTGCAGACAGTGATTCGCCGCTTCGGCGGAAAGTACGGGTTGCTGGCTGCCGCTGCCGAGCGGGAGACCGAGCGGGTCAGCCGTCAGCGCGGAGAAGCTCCGGTGGGGGACATCTCGGGGGCCGTGCGCAATCTGCTCGATCACTACGAGGAACTGGGCCTGCCGGTGCTGCGGCTGCTGGCGCAGGAGGACCGGTCCGCGGCGTTGCGGGAACTTGCCGACCGTGGTCGTGCGGTCCACGCGCAATGGTGTGAGCGGGTGTTCGCAGCCGCGCTCGCCGGGCTCGGCGGCACCGAACGGGCGCGCAGGCTGGCGCAGCTCGTCGCTGTCACCGACGTGGTGGTCTGGAAACTGCTGCGCCACGAACGGGGGTTGAGCCGGCGCCAGACCGAGCTGGCTCTCGTCGAACTTCTCCAACCGCTGACGGGAGACGCGTGATGTCAACGATCCTCGCCTACACCAGTCCCGCCCGTGGCCATCTGTACCCAGCGGTCGCGATACTGGACGAGCTGCGCCGCCGCGGTCACCGTGTCGCGGTCCGGACGTTGGCTTCCGAGGTACCCGCGATGCTGGCCCGAGGATTCCAGGCGGCGCCGATCGCCCCCGACATCGAGGCGATCTCGCACGACGACTGGCGCGCCGGCAATCCCCGCGCCGCGCTGCGCCGCAACGTCAAGGTCTTCACCCAACGCGCACACCACGATGCGAACGACCTCGACCAAGCGATCCGCGCCGAGCGACCTGATGCGGTGTTGGTGGATGTCAACGCGTGGGGTGCCGTGGCCGCGGCAGAGGCGTGGGGCGGACCGTGGGCGACGTTCTGCCCCTACCCTTTGCCGCTACCCTCCCGCGATGTGCCGCCGTTCGGACCGGGCCTTCCGCTCGCGCGCGGACGGCTGGGCCGGATGAGAGACCGACTGCTGCGGCCGATTGTGCTCGGCACACTGGAACGAGTGATGATCCCACCGATCAACCGGGTTCGCGCCCAGCGAGGACTGTCCGCCCACCGCATGATCGGCGAGGCCTTCGGTCGCACTGCCCTGCTGCTCTACCTGACCGCTGAGCCGTTCGAGTACACGCGCACCGACTGGCCCGACAACATCGTGATGGTCGGTCCGGGTACCTGGGAACCGCCTGTCGAGCCGCCGTCCTGGCTCGATCAGATTGACCGGCCGTTGGTTCTGGTCACCACGTCATCGGAGTTCCAAGACGACGCTCGCCTGGTGCGCACCGCCTTCGAGGCCCTCGCCGACGAGCCAGTGGTCGTCGTCGCGACGCTGCCCGGCGGCGACCCGGCCACGGTCCGGGTGCCGGCCAACGGCCGGCTGGCGACGTTCATCCCGCACGGACCGGTGCTCGATCGTGCCGTGTGCGCGGTCACGCACGGCGGCATGGGGGCCACCCAGAAGGCCTTGGCTCGAGGCGTGCCGGTGTGCGCTGTCCCGTTCGGACGCGACCAGTACGAGGTCGCGCGACGAGTCGAAGCCGCACGAGCGGGGTCGCGGCTACCGGCGACGCGCCTCAACCGCGACCGGCTCCGAGCCAAGGTGCGCGAAGCGATGACCATGGCCGAGGGAGCACGACGCATTCAGCAGGCGTTCGCAGCGGCGGGGGGAGCATCCGCAGCCGTAGACGCGATCGAGACCCGCCTGCTCAACGCATACCGTGCGGCACCATCCTGACCACCCGGGCAGATCGACCAGCACACCGGCGCTCGATGGCCAGTCCGCCGTGGCCGACCAAAACCGCCCCGACCGTCGGTTCGCCTTGATCCAGGCTGGGCTCATCCGCGATCGGGCGCTGGTCACAGCCTGGCGAGTGCCCCCGTTGATCAAAGGGGCGAGAATGAGCAGACGCGCGCCGGATCGGCCCAGCGGCTGCTCGACCACGCGATGTGGGACCACGACGAGGTCCAGGGGTGGTGCGCCAACCGAGGTTCGAGTCCCTGGCGGCCCACGCTGGATGTCTTATTAGAAACATGGACCAAGTCCATGCCAGCTAGTAGGGCTTCCACACCATTTGGCGCAGTAGGGCCGCCTCCTGATCGGGAGGCGGCCCTACTGGCGTTTTGGGGGTTGGATGTGGGTGTGCCCGGGTCAGGCTTGTCGCTTTGAGCTTGGTGCCGAGCAGCCTGGACGGCGTGGAGTTGGGCGACGGGTTCTTTGAGGTGTTTCGTGATCTTGTTGTCTTTGCGCGGGTGTGTTTGTTTGCCAGGGTACTGAGTTGGCCCTTGGCGTCGCTGAGTTGGCCCTTGGCGTCGCTGAGTTGGCCCTTGGCGTCGCTGAGTTGGCCCTTGGCGTCGCTGAGTTGGCTCGGGGCGTTATCGAGTTGACCGGCCGCTGTCGCCGGGGGCACAGTCAGCGACCGGACCA
>NZ_VDFW01000017.1 GCF_006152065.1 Amycolatopsis alkalitolerans | reverse complement strand
AGCCAAAAAACAAGCCCTCGAAACCGCAGGCGTCAAAGTCGGCAAAACACCATCCGAAACCGCCGCACTGGCACGGAAAGCCATTCAGAAATAGAGAAACGGCAGGCCGCCGGTTCGCCGTAGCGCCCGGCGGCCCGCCCGACAGGCATTCACCTTCGCCAGAAGGCCACGGCGGGCCGCCCGGGCTGCCGCAGCGACGCCACCAGCGCGGCGGCGACCACACCCAGCACGGCCGCCACCACGAACCCGCCCGCGCCGCCGAGATACGCGGCCAGCAGCACCCCGACCAGCCCGCCAGCGGCCTTCGCACCGTAGAAGAGCCCGAAGTTCGGCAACCCGAGCCGTTCCCCGAAATGACCCTCGACGACACCGGGCAGCAGGGCGTAACACGCCCCGCACGCCGCGCCGGCCAGGCAGGCACCGAGGATCGCGAGCGAACCGATCACCAGCAGTTGCGCGAGCCCGGCCACCACCAACGCTCCACAAAGGACGTTCCGGCGGCCGAACCGAGCGCCCGCCCAGCCGACTCCGGCGCGCCCGATCCCGCTCGCCCCGGCGAACACAGCGGCCGTCAGCACGCCGTCGAACGCCGACAGGTACGCGATGTCGAACAACAACACCGCGGCGGCACCCAGGACCGCGAAGTACAGTTGCCGCGAAGCCGGGCAGCGCACCACCTCCGTGATCGAGTACTGCCGGATCGGCGGGCGGTTGCGGCGCAGGCTCGGGTTCACCGTCTTGTCCAGGGCCCACCGTCGCGGGTCGACGTGCTGAGGCCACCAGTGCTCCGGCGGGTTCCGCAGCACGAGCGCACCCGCCCCGGCGAGTACCAGCACGACGATCGCCGCGGGCACGAAACCAAGTAGCAGGAAGGGAATCGCCCCATACGCGAATGCCCCGCTCGTCAGCGCGACGCGCGAGGACCGTTCCGGATACCAGCGTGCGATGACGCTCACACACGTCCCGTAGACGAGCCCCGCGCCGATCCCGCCGAGCACCGAGTGGCTGACGAGCACGACCGCGAAGCCACCGGATCCGGCCAGCGCGACGAAGCCGGACGCGCACAGAACGGCGCCCACGGCAAGCGTCGCCGCGGGCCGCAGCCCTGCCCGCGCCGCCGGGTAGACGCTCGCGCTCTGGCAGACCGTCCACAGCGCGAGGACCCAGCATCCCTGCTGCCAGGTCCACCCCCGCTCGGCGACGAGCATGGGCAGCAGAGCCCCGTAGCCGTACTGGCCCGCTCCGGCGGCGAGCATCGCCGCCCAGGCTGCGCCCAGCATCCAGCCCCGGGGCCTGCCGAGCAGCGACCGGTCGCTTTCGCCGATCCGGTAACGCCTTCCGTAGAAGTCCTGGATTACTCCGGCTTTTTGCATACAGTATGTAGTATCCTCTTCAGGTCTCATTCGGGTCGCTGCACAGTCGCGAAAGGGTGTACCGACCGACTACTCGGTCGGTATGCTCGGGCCATGACCGGCATCGACAAAGCGATCGCGGCGCTGTCCCTGCCCGCGAAGGTCCGGCTGCTGACCGGCGCGGCGATGTTCAGCCTTCGTCCCGAACCCGAAATCGGCCTCGCCGAACTCGTGCTGTCCGACGGCCCGACGGGGGTCCGCGGCACCCGGTTCACCGGCGGGCCGATCGCGTGCCTGCTGCCGAACGCGACGCTGATCGCCCAGCATTGGGACACTCGGACCGCGGCCGAAGTAGGTTCCCTGCTCGCCGACGAGGCGGCCGCGCAGGGTGTGCACGTCGTCCTCGGCCCGACGATCAACCTCCACCGCAGCCCGCTCGGCGGCCGCCTGTTCGAAGCGTTCAGCGAGGACCCGCTGCTGACCGGCGCGCTCGCCGTCGCCTACGTGAAAGGCTTGCAGGACAAGGGAATTGGCGCGACGCCCAAGCACTTCCTTGCCAACGAGTCCGAGACCGAGCGCACGAGCGTGAGTTCGGTGGCCGACGAGCGCACGCTGCGCGAGGTGTACCTGCTGCCGTTCGAGATGGCCGTCCACGAGGCGCGTCCGTGGGCGGTCATGGCGTCCTACAACAAGATCAACGGGGTGACCGCGACCGAGCACCGGCAGCTGATCGAGGATCTGCTCAAGGGCGAATGGGGTTACGACGGGCTGGTCATGTCCGACTGGTTCGCCACCACCTCGACAGCGCGGAGCGCGAACGGCGGGCTGGACCTGGTGATGCCCGGCCCGGACGGGCCATGGGGCGGCAAGCTCGTCGCGGCGGTCGAGGCCGGTGAGGTTACGGAGTCCACTGTAGACGATCATCTGCGCCGGGTGCTGCGGCTGGCCGAACGTGCCGGTGCCTTTGGCGAGCGGCAGGTCCCGGCCGCGCTCCCGGCGCCGGACAGCCCGCTGCGGCGCGAGCAGCTTCGCCGGATGGCCGCACGCGGGATGACCGTGCTGGTCAACCGCGATGCCACACTCCCCCTTGCGGGGCCGGAAAAGGTGGTCGTCGTCGGACGGCACGCGATCGAGACCATCGGCCAGGGCGGTGGCTCGGCCCGGGTGCGCCCGCCGCATGTCGTCGGCATCGGGGACGCGCTGCGGCAGAAGCTGGGCGCCACCGTGGTCGACGGAGTCGAGGTCCGGGCCGAACCGCTGCCCGCGGCGCCTGGCGTGCTGCGTGATCCGGAGACCGGGGCGGTCGGCATGCGGGTGACAGCCCGTGACGAGGCCGGTGCGGTGCTGGAATCCCGGCCCGTCGACATCGCCGAAGTCACCGCGGGCGACGGCGATTGGCTGGACGCGGCGGCCACGATCGAGTTGTCGGCCGAGATCGTCTCCGCCGACAGTTCGATCATCGCCGGGTTACGGGGCAACGGCGATTGGACCTTCGAAGCCGGTGACACGCACGAGACGGTCCACCTCCCCGAGCCCGCGGAACTCGGCGGCAGCGTGCTGCATCCGCCCGCCTGGACCACCGGCGGGGTGGTCGAGTCCGGCACGCGCGTCAAAGCGGTCACGACCGGGCGGCCGGGCATGCGCAGGCTCGGCCTGGTCGCGCGCATCCCGCCTCGCGCTGACGCCGACGGCATCGCCGAGGCCACCGCGGCCGCGCGTGAAGCCGATCTCGCCGTGGTCGTCGTCGGGCTGACGCAGGAGCAGGAGACGGAAGGTTCGGACAAGACCACGCTCGCCTTGCCGGGCGCGCAAGATGAACTGGTCGGCGCCGTCGCGGCGGTGGCCCGGCGGACCGTGGTCGTGGTCAATGCGGCGACGCCCGTCCTGATGCCCTGGCTCGCAGAGGTCGACGCCGTGCTGTGGGCGGGGCTGCCGGGTCAGGAGGCCGGAGCCGCCGTGGCGGCCGCGCTCACGGGTGAAATCGAACCGGCCGGGCGGCTCGTCACGACCTTCCCCCGCCACGACGGCGAGGGACCGGCCTGGTCGACCACGCCGGTCAACGGAGAACTTCCTTACACGGAAGGAATCGCCGTCGGCTACCGAGGCTGGACGAGCCAGCCCCTGTTCTGGTTCGGCCACGGTCTCGGCTACACCGAATGGAGCTACGGCACCGCGCGACGCGTGGAGGAGGACGGCGTGGTCCGGTCGGTGCACGTCGAAGTCGCGAACGCGGGCGCCCGCGCCGGGCGCGAGGTCGTGCAGGTCTATCTTCGGCCCGAGGGCGAACCGGTGCGGCTCATCGGCTGGGCCGGGGTGGACCTGGCCGCGGGCGAGCGCGCGGAGGTCGAGGTTCGCTGCGATGCGCGAGTGCAGCGCAGGTGGGACAACGGTTCTTGGCAACCGCTGGCAGGCGAAGTGCTGATCGCCCGCGGACTCGGGGATGTCCGGGTGCGGGTGTGAAGGGAGTGAGGATGGCGAAGTCCCGGGGCGAACTGTCCGGCGAGGCGTCGCGGGCGAAGGCCGTCCAGGCGGCGGTCGAACTGTTCGCCACCTCCGGCTATCAGGGGACCTCCATCGCGCGAGTCGCGGAGAAGACCGGGCTCTCGCAATCCGGTCTGCTGCACCATTTCCCCAGCAAGACCGCCCTGCTCTCCGCCGTCCTGGCCGAGCGGGACGCCGAGGACGGCAGGTTCCTCGCAGCACAAGGGAAGCCGGCCGGCTGGGCGGCCTTCGACGCGCTGACCGCGCTCGTCGTGCGCAACGGCACCCGGCCGCAACTGATGGGCTTGTTCGTGCGGGTCGTGGCGGAGGGCACCGAACCGGGGCATCCGGCGCACCGGTGGGTCCGGGAGCATTACGCGGGCATCGAACGGTTCCTCACCGAGGCTGTGCGGGCGGGCCAGGAAAGCGGGGAAATCCGGGCGGACGCGCCGGTCGGCACGCTCGTGCACACCACGGTCGCGGTGCTCGACGGCCTGCAACAGCGGTGGCTGCTCGACACGGACCGGCTCTCGATGGCGGACGAGTTCCGCGCCTACGTCGAACTGCTGCGGTCACGCTGGTCGTAGCTTCGCCGAAAGCCGAACTCGGGGCGCGCGAAAGCCGAACACACCCGCCGCGAAAGCCGAACTCGCGGGCAGCGAGAGCCGGGCTGGCGCGGGTTGGGGCCAACTGGCGCCGGGTGGAGGTTCGGCTGGCGGTCAGTGTTCGTCGTCGCCGAGGACGGTGTGCTCCAGGTCGAGCATGCGCTGGATGCGGCGGCGGGTGTGGTCGGTGATCTCCCCGGTCTGGAACAGCCGCTCCAGTTCGTCCGCCTCCACCGCGAGCAGTTCCCGGCGCAGCCGCCGGTAGGAGTCGGCGGTGGTCAGGTTGGTCATCTCGTCCGGCTCGTCCTCCGCGATCCGCTGCATCCGCGCCTTCCAGGTGTCGCGCAACTGATCGAGCAGGAACTCGGGCGCCGCTTCGTTCTCGGTCAGCGAGTCGAGATGGTCCAGTCCCGCTTGCGTCAGCCGCAGCCGCGCGGTGCTGCGCTCCTGCTGTACGTGCTCCGTCGTCAGCGCCACCCCGGTCCGGCGCACCAGCGGCGCGAGCGTGAACCCCTGCACGACGAGCGTCACCACGATCACCGCGGTCGTCAGCAACAGCACCAGTTCGCGGTATTCGGCCGGTGCGGTCAGCGGGATCGACAGCGCCGCGGCCAGCGGAACCACGCCGCGGGCACCCGCCCACGAGACCACCGTGGGGACCTGCCAGGTGGCGCTCCGGCCGCTTCGCCGCTGCAGCGCGGCCGAGAGCGGGAACACCCACAGCAGGCGGACGACGAGCAGCGTCACCGCGATCAGCAGGGCCTCCAACGGCCACATTGTCGTCGTGGTGAGAGCGCGCACCAGTTCCGGCAACTCGAGCCCGATGAGCCCGAACACGACGCTTTCCAGCAGGAACACGACCGTGCCGTAGACCGCGCCCAGCTGGATGCGGATCCGCGAGCTGGTCACCTTGGTCGCCTGCGTACCGAGAATGACGCTCGTCACCACGACCGCGGTCACGCCCGAGCCTCCGATGGCTTCGGCGAGCACGTACGCGGCGTACGGCGTGACGAGGGAGATGACCGTCTCCAGCACGGGATCCTCGGTGTGCCTCCGCACCAGGTACGCGCCTCCGGCGACCAGCGCGGCGACGAGAAGCCCGCCACCGACGAGGATTCCGAAGTCGGCCGCGGTGTGTCCCCAGTCGACCGCGCCCGCGGCGAGACCGACCGACAGCGCGATCCGGAAGAGCAAGAGGCTGGTCGCGTCGTTGAACAAGCTCTCGGCCTGGACCAGTGCCTGCACGCGCGGCGGCAAGGACAGGCGGCGGCCCAGCGCGGTCACGGCGACCGGGTCGGTGCTGGCGAGCACGGCACCCAGGACGAAAGCCATCCCGAGCGGCAGCGGCGTGATCGCGTTCGCGACGACGGCGACGGCCGCCGCGGAGGCGGCCACCAGCCCGAAGGCGAGGACGCCGACCGGCCGCCATACGGCACGCAGATCACGCCACGGCAGTTCCTCGCCCGCCGCGAACAGCAAGGGCGGCAGCACGACGAGACTGACGACCTCCGGGCTGACGCGGATGTCGGGAACACCGGGCAGCAACCCGGCCACCACGCCCGCCACGACGAGCAAGGAAGGCGCGGGGACCCGCAACCGTCCGGCGAACGCCGCCACCACGGTAGCGAGCACGACAAGGGCGAGAACGATTTCGACGCTACGCATTTCTCCCGAAGATTAATCGAACGCCGCGGCGCGCCGCGACCTCGATACCGGGATTCAGGGCAACTTGAAATAGATCATGGGATTGTCCCGCCCGGTATGCACGGCGGCGGTGAGGCCAAGATCACGGCGCAGCGCGTTCAGTTCGGCCGCGGCGCCGGCAGCCTTCGCACGCGCGAGGGTGAACCAGCGTGTGCGACTGGACTCCAGCCAGCGCAGGACCTCGGCGCCCTCGGTCAACGGCAGCGGTCTGGCGCGGTGGAACACGTCGTGCACGCTCACCGGAGTACCGGGGCGCAGCCGCGGGAAGACGTCCCCGAGGTACCAGCGGGCGAAGCGCGCGCGGTGGTCGGCGTCGATGAACAGGTAGTCGAGATCGGCGACCCAGTCCGTGGTCAGGGTTCGCGCGTCGCCCCGGCGGAACTCCCATCGTCCGGCGGCCAGCGGCCCGGGCACCGTCCAGGCGGCAGTGTCGACCAGGTCCATGGTGATCAGCCGGCCCTGACAGTTGTCCGCGAGCGCGTGCAGGATCCAGCAGGTGGACCAGCCGTGCAGCGAACCGATCTCGACCACCTTCGCCGGCCGGAAGTACCGCAGCAGCAGGTAGGTGACCTCCGCTTCCAGGTCGTCGAGTTGCGTCTTCATCCCGGGCCGTCGCTGCCGGAGGGCGCGCTGCCGCTCCCGCACGTCGCGGAGCGCTCCGGCGTGTTCCCGGTACAGCTCGCGGATCAGTGCCAGGTCGATCGCCTGCGTGATCTTCGCTTGGTTATCCATAATGGACACCAAGCTAGGATTCCGCGGCCACGCCGGGAATCCGGTTGCCCACCCGGGCTCGGTGGGGCTATCCCCTTCCGGCAGGCCCGATCAGGCGCGGGAGAAGGCTGTGCGCATCCAGCTGGCGGCCAGCAGGATGATCGCGACCATGGCGATGATCATGCCGATGCCCGGCCCGTTGCCGGCGGCGCCGTTCGCGCCCGAGGACTGCTGCGACCACACAGCGAGGAGCCCGTCGACCGAGGAGAACCAGCCGCCGATCGCGCAGACCCAGGTCAGCCACCAGCGCCGGGTGATCAGCGCCAGGACCGAGCACAGCACGCCGATCCCCGTCGAGGTGGCCGCGAACAGCTGCGGGACCGCGCCGCCCTGGCCGAACAGCACCTGCCAGCCCGCGTGATCGCCGACCCACGGCAGGAGCTGCCCGATGAGCAGGATGAACACCAGCACCGAGATGATGAATCCCCGCCGCCCGAGTTCCACCGTCTTGGCGACCCGGTGACCGATCGCGTCGACGTCCTCGGCCAGCTTCTCGACATCGCTCTCGTTCATACGCCGCACCCGTCTTTCACCGGCCCGGCCGCGGGAACACCGACGGAAGGCAGCCCGAGGCTCACCCCGTCGGTCTTCGGCCGCAGCCCGGCCTCCACGTTGTCGCCCGCCCGCGTGCGCCGGTGGGTCAGGACATCCCCGTCGGCGACCAGGTGATGCGGGGCCCCGTAGGTGATCACGGTCTCCACCACATCGCCCGGACGCACCGCACGGTCCACCGCCGGCCCGGCCGGGGTGAAGTGCACGAGCCTGCCGTCGCGGGCACGGCCGCTCATCCGGTGCGTCTGGCCGTCCTTGCGGCCCTCACCGGTCGCGACGAGCAGCTCCACCTTGCGCCCGACGAGCTTCTTGTTCTCCTGCCACGCGATGTCGTTCTGCAGTTCGACCAGCCGGTCGTAGCGCTCCTGCACGATCTGCTTCGGCACCTGGCCCGGCATACCGGCGGCCGGCGTGCCGGGGCGCTTGGAGTACTGGAAGGTGAAGGCGCTGGAAAACCGCGCCTGGCGCACGACCTCGAGCGTCGCCGCGAAGTCTTCCTCGGTCTCCCCGGGAAAACCGACGATGATGTCGGTGGTGATCGCCGCGTCCGGCATCGCGGCACGCACCTTGTCCAAAATCGACAGATAGCGGCTGGACCGGTACGAGCGGCGCATCTCCTTCAGCACCCGGTCGGACCCGGACTGCAGCGGCATGTGCAGCTGGTGGCACACGTTCGGGGTCGCGGCCATCGCGTCGATCACGTCGTCGGTGAACGCCGCCGGATGCGGTGAGGTGAAGCGGACCCGTTCGAGCCCGTCGACTCCCCCGGTGGCGCGCAGGAGTTTCGGGAACGCCTGCCGGTCGCCGAACTCGGCCCCGTAGGAGTTGACGTTCTGGCCGAGCAGGGTCACCTCCAGCACACCTTCCGCGACGAGCGCCTCCACCTCGGCGAGCACCTCGCCCGGACGGCGGTCGCGCTCCTTGCCGCGCAGGGACGGGACGATGCAGAACGTGCAGGTGTTGTTGCAGCCGACCGAGATCGACACCCAGCCCGAGTAGGCCGAGTCGCGGCGGGCGGGCAGCGTCGAGGGAAAGGTCTCGAGCGACTCGAGGATCTCGACCTCGGCTTCGGCGTTGTGCCGGGCGCGTTCGAGCAGCACCGGCAGGGAGCCCAGATTGTGCGTGCCGAACACGACGTCGACCCACGGCGCGCGCTTCACGATCTCGCCGCGGTCCTTCTGCGCGAGGCAGCCGCCGACCGCGATCTGCATGTCCGGGTTCGCGTCCTTGGCGGGACGCAGGTGCCCGAGGGTGCCGTACAGCTTGTTGTCCGCGTTCTCCCGCACCGCGCAGGTGTTGAACACGACGAGGTCCGCCGCGCCGCCCTCGGCGACCGGCACATAGCCCGCCTGCTCCAGCTGCCCGGCGAGGCGCTCGGAGTCGTGCACGTTCATCTGGCACCCGAACGTGCGGATTTGGTAGGTTTTGCCGACCTCTGCCGTACTCATCGACTACCAGGGTAAACCTGGTCCGTTCCGGCGCTCACGGCGTCCACGGGTTCCCGGCGCGAACTCCGGCACCGGCGAAATCCTTCACCTTCCGGGCGCTCACAACCCCAGGTGCAACCTCAGCGCGTTGTCCAGCTTCGCCATCACCGCGGGCGGCATCTGACCCGCCTTCCGCCCGACGCGTTCCATCGCCACCGACCGCACCTGCTCGGCCTGCGCCTTGGAGTCCGCCCGCAGCCCGCACTCCTCCGCACGCAGGAGCACCTGGAACGGGTACACCCGCGTCACGTTCGAGGTGACCGGCACGACGGTGACCACCCCGTGCCCCAGCCTGGCCGCGACCGCGTTCGCCCCGTCGTTGCTCACGATCACCGCGGGGCGCGTCTTGCTGGACTCGGCGCCGCGAACCGGATCCAGATCGACGAGCCGGATCTCGGCACGCCGCATCAGTGCGCCGCCAGCCCGTCGCCGGTCACGGCATCCCATACGTCGCCGTCGACCGACCATTCCTCCCAAGCCGACTCGTAGGCGTTCTCGAGCTGCGACGCCCGCAACAGCTCGATCGCGCGGTGGACCACGGCCGAACGGGAGCCCGCCTTCGTCCGTGCCGCGTACTCGTCCAGGAAGGCGACGTCTTCCTCCCTCAGACTCACACTCAGCTTCATACCCTTGATGCTACCCCCTTGGCTACCGTCATGCTACCGCCACTGCCCCGAAAAGCGCCTTTCCGACCGGCTGACTATCGTCTGCGCCAGGTGGGCAGATGACACCTGGATTGCTTTTGGTCCGATTTGCGGGCATCTGCCCTCGCTTCGGTGTTAGATCGCCGGATGGGCAGGGTTGTAGGGAGAGATCGATGAGCACAGCGACGTCGCCGGCGATGATCAGCGCCGCCGGGGTCAACAAGTTCTTCGGCGATCTGCACGTGCTGAAGGACATCAACCTGGAGGTACCGCGCGGCCAGGTGGTGGTGGTGCTCGGCCCGTCGGGGTCGGGCAAGTCGACGCTGTGCCGTGCCATCAACCGGCTGGAGCCCATCGATTCGGGCGAGATCTCGATCGACGGCGAACCGCTGCCCGCCGAAGGCAAGGCGCTCGCGGCACTGCGCGCCGACGTCGGCATGGTCTTCCAGTCGTTCAACCTGTTCGCGCACAAGACCATCGTCGACAACGTCATGCTCGCCCCGGTCAAGGTGCGGAAGATCGCCGCCGCCGAGGCTCGCAAGACGGCCATGGGACTGCTGGACCGCGTCGGGATCGCCGACCAGGCCGCCAAGTACCCGGCGCAACTGTCCGGCGGGCAGCAGCAGCGCGCCGCCATCGCCCGCGCGCTCGCGATGAGGCCGAAGGTCATGCTGTTCGACGAGCCGACCTCGGCGCTGGACCCGGAGATGGTCCAGGAGGTCCTCGACACGATGACCGGGCTCGCGGCCGACGGCATGACGATGCTCGTGGTCACGCACGAGATGGGCTTCGCGCGCCGGGCCGCGAACCGGGTCGTGTTCATGTCCGACGGCGAGATCGTCGAGGACGCCACGCCCGACGAATTCTTCACCCAGCCGAAGTCCGAACGCGCCAAGGACTTCCTGGGCAAGATCCTGACCCACTGAACCCGCGGCGCGAACCCGCGTCGCCCACCGTAAAACAGAGACAGGGGAGTTCCCATGAAGATCCGCACCCTGGCCGCGGGGCTGCTGGTCGGTGCGCTGGCGCTGACCGCCTGCGGCAAGGAGGGCACACCCTCCACCGGCACCGGGGATACGGGCAACGCGGCGGCGGCGCCCAGCTACACGGTCGCGGCGAACGTGTCGGTGCCCGGCTCGCCCACCTTCGCGAAGATGCAGAGCAAGGGCGGCGTAACCATCGGCGTCAAGGACGATCAGCCCGGCCTCGGCCTGAAGGACCCGACCACCGGCAAGTACACCGGGTTCGACATCGAGATCGCGAAGATGGTCGCCGCCGGCCTCGGCTTCGACGAAAGCAAGATCACCTACAAGACGGTCGACTCGGGTGCCCGTGAGGCCGCCATCTCCAACGGAGACGTCGACTACTACGTGGGCACGTACACGATCACCGACAAGCGCAAGCAGCAGGTCTCCTTCGCGGGCCCGTACTTCCAGGCCGGACAGGGCCTGCTGGTGCGCAAGGACGACAACTCGATCACCGGCAAGGACACCCTCAAGGGCAAGAAGGTCTGCTCGGTGACCGGGTCCACCCCGATCCAGCGCGTGCGCGACCAGCAGCTGACCGAGCCGGGGAACATCGTCGAGTTCCAGAAGTACTCGCAGTGCGTGGAGAAGCTCGGCACCAAGGAGGTCGACGCCGTCACCACCGACGACGCGATCCTCAAGGGCTTCGCCGCGCAGGACCCGGACACCCTCAAGGTGGTCGGTGAGCCGTTCTCGGAGGAGCCCTACGGCGTCGGCCTGAACAGGGACGACTCGGCGCTGCGGAACAAGATCGACGACGTGCTGCAGGCCTCGCTGGACGACGGCACGTGGCAGAAGATCTACGACAGCACCCTCGGCAAGTCCGGTTCCACCGCGAGCAAGCCGACCATCCAGCGGTACTGAGCAAAGGCTCACGTGGCCGGTGGGCGCAGCCGCGCCCACCGGCCGCCTTCGTCCTCCGGCACGGTAATCCCTTCACTGCGGGGAAGGCTCGATGAACGTCCTGCTCGACAACATGGACCTGTACGGTCCGTTCTTCCTCACCACGATCAAGCTGTTCCTGATCGCCGGCGCCGCGAGCCTGATCTTCGGCACGTTCCTGGCGATGCTGAGGGTCAGCCCGGTGCCTGTGTTCCGCGCGGTGGGTACGACGTACGTGACGCTGCTGCGCAACACGCCGCTGACGCTCGTGTTCGTGTTCCTCGTCTTCGCCTACCCGCTGCTGCAGATCCTCCAGCTCAGCTACTTCACCGCCGCGGTCGTCGCGCTGACGGTCTATACCTCGGCGTTCATCTGCGAGGTGGTGCGCTCGGGCATCAACACCGTGCCGGTCGGCCAGGCCGAGGCGGCCCGCGCGCTCGGCCTCACCTTCACCCAGGTGCTCGGGCAGGTCGTGCTGCCGCAGGCGATCCGGTCCGTCGTGCCGCCGCTGATGAGCATGCTGATCGCCTTGCTGAAGAACACCACGATCGCCGCCGGGTTCTCCGTCGCCGAGGCCGGCGCGATCCGCCAGTACCTGTCCGAGCGCGGGTACAACCAACTGGTCGGCCTGTTGTGGGTGGCGCTGGGCTTCATCGTCCTGGTCGCGATCCTGTCGCTGATCCAGCGATCCCTTGAGAAGCGCTGGAGGGTCGCCCGATGAGTAACGTCCTGTTCGACATCCCGGGCCCGCGCGCCCGCATACGGCACCGGAGCCTCGCCGCGCTCGGCATCCTCATCGTGCTGGCGGTCCTCGCCTACATCGGCTACCGCTTCTACGACAGCGGGCAGTTCGCGGGCCGCAAATGGGCGTGGCTCGAGTACGTCCAGGTCCAGACCGACCTGGTCAGCGCGGTGCTGGCCACGCTGCGGGCGTTCGCGGTCGGCGCTGTGCTCGCGCTCGTGTTCGGTGCGTTGTTCGCCGCCGGGCGCCTGTCCGACCGCGCCTGGCTCCGGGGCGTCTGCACGACCGTCGTCGAGTTCTTCCGCGCGATCCCGTTGCTGGTCCTGATGTTCCTGTTCTACTACGGCCTGCCGGCTGCCGGGATCCCGATGACCCCGTTCATCGCGGTCGTGCTCGGGCTGACGCTGTACAACGGCTCGGTGCTGGCGGAGGTGTTCCGCGCCGGCGTCCTGGCACTGCCGAAGGGACAGCAGGAGGCCGCGTACGCGCTGGGCATGCGCAAGGCGCAGGTGATGTTCTTCGTGCTGATCCCGCAGGCCGTGCGGGCGATGCTGCCGACGATCATCAGCCAGCTGGTGGTGCTGCTGAAGGACACCGCGCTCGGTTTCCTGGTCACCTATCAGGAACTGCTGTACTACGCGCGCTACATCGGTTCGCAGGGCGTGTTCGGGCGGCCGATCGTGCCGTCGACGATCGTCGTCGCGGCGATCTACATCGCGCTGTGCCTGCTGCTCACCGCGCTCGCGAAATACCTGGAGAAGCGCAACCGCCGCAGCAAGAAGCACCTGGAGGTCGACACGACCGCCGCGGACACCATGGTCCTGGAGGCCCAGGCCCAGGGCGGTGGCCCGCGGATGATGTAGGTCAGTCCGCGCAGAGCCAGTCGAGGACGACTGCCGCGGTCCACGACTGGTCCGTGCTGCCCAGCGGTTCGCCGGTGAAGGGCTGGTAGTACTCGCCGAACGAACCGTCGTCGGTGAGCCGGATCCCGCCCTCGCGCACGCGGCGCGCCCGCTCGTGCCAGCCACGCTGCTCGAAAGCCCAGCTGAACAGCCACACCACGACCGGCCATTGTGGACCACGCCAGTACTGCCGGGGATCGAATCCCGGCCGCATCGGGGAGACCGAAGGCGGTACGGGCGCGAGCAGGCCGGGATGCCCGCACCACCGGTCACTGTCTAAAAGGGACAGTAGACGAAGCTGCACGCTCTCCGGGGCGCCGCCGCACAGCAGCGGCGAGAATCCGGCGATGGTCTGCGTGTCGAGCCAGCGGTTGGTGCGCAGATCGCGGTCACGCGCCATGCCCGAGACCGAGTGGCAACTGGCGGCGACCGCCGCCCGCGCCTTCGCGGCCCAGTCCGCCAGATCGTCGAGGCGATCCGTCTCCTGCCCGAACTCCTTGCCCAGTTCGATCAGCACGTCGCAGGACATCGCGAACAGGGCGGTGATGAACACGTCGCCGACGAGGAAGCTCGAGTTCTCGACGATCTTGCGCTGGTCGTACCCGGCGCGGCGCATCTCCTCGATCAGCCACAGGTACCGGTCGTACTCACGATCCGTCGGCCTCTCGTCCGGATCGCCCACGACGTGGACGTCCTTGCGCACATACGGCGGCAGCGCCGCGCCGGGGTGCACCGCGTCATACGGCACGTCCCAGCGCGGCGAGTTGTCCATCCCGGACTCCCAGCCGTGCACGATCGCGATCAGCCCGCTCGAACCGGGCGTGCGGTACTCGACGAGCCAGCGGTGCCAGGCGTAGAGCGAAGCCCAGATCCGGCGGGCGAAACGCTCCGCGCGGACCCGGTCGTCCGGCCCCGAGCGGCGCGCGATGTCGAGCACCCGGCGCACCGCGATCGCGTGTACCGGCGGCTGGCAGATCCCGGACGTGCGCACATTCGCCGGCCCGTCGAGCGCGCCGTCGGTGCCCCAGCGGTCGGGGCCGGGGAAGTACGCGTCGTTCTCGGTGAACACGATGTGCGGCACCATGCCGTTCCGCCACTGCGCGGCGAACAGCGTGTCGAGTTCCGCGATCGCGCGCCGCACGTCGAGGCGAGCGAGGCCGATGGAGATGAACGCGGCGTCCCAGCTCCACATGTGCGGGTACAGCCGCGGCGCGGCGGTGATGACGGTGCCCGTGTCGTTGTCCCGCAACACGCGCGCCGCCCTCGCAGCCAGCGTCGGATGCGTGAAGCGGACCGGCCGTCTGTCGTCGGCGGCGCCCTCCGTCGTTCTCGTGACGCTGCCCGCGCGCATCTCGCTCTCTCCGCATCTGGGGACCGGTTTAGACTTCTGTCAGGTAATTGAACATAAGTCTCCGTGGGAGAGCCTGTCAACATGCGCCTGCCTCACCCCGGCCCGCCGACCTCGCCCGGGCACATCCTCGCCGTCCTGCGCGCGGAGGGTCCGCTGACCCGGCAGGAGTTGCAGGACCGCATCGGCCTGTCGCGGCCGACCATGGTCGAACGGCTCGACGTGCTGCAACGGCTCCAGCTGATCCGCCGGACCGGCCTGCAGGCCTCCAGCGGCGGCCGTCCCGCGCAGATGCTCGCCGCCAACGACGTGGGCCGCACCGCCCTGGTCGCCGACATCGGGCAACGGCACGCGACGATCGCGGTGACCGACCTTCGGAGCAGCGTGTTCGCCCAGGTGCACCGCCCGCTGCCGGCGGGTCACCGGCCCGAGGAAACGCTGTCCTACCTGCTGGAGACCGGCCGTGAACTGCTCGCGCGGACCGGGCGCGCGGACAGCCTCTGCGCGTTCGGGCTCAGCGTGCCCGGCCAGATCGACCACGAGCAGGGCACCACGATCGCGCCGCCGACGATGCCGGGATGGACCGGACCGCGGCTGCGTGCGCGGTTCACTGGAGCACTGCCGGTGCCGGTGTTCCTGGAGAACGACGCGAACGCGCTGGCCTTCGGGGCATTCTGCGATCTCGGCAGGCCGGACGCCGCGCTGGTCGGGGTCAAGGTCGGCACGGGTATCGGCGCGGGGCTCGTGATCTCTGGCCGCACGCATCGGGGCGAGACGGCGTCGGCCGGCGAGATCGGGCATATCCGGATCGAGGGGAACGAGCAGCGCTGCGACTGCGGGCGGCGGGGCTGCGTTTCGGCGATCGCCAGCGGGCAGGCGGTCATCCGGCAGCTGCGGCCGACCGGGGTGCGCACCGCGGACGACGTGGTACGCCGCGTCCGGGCCGGGAACCTGGAGGCGATCCGCGTGACCGCGGCGGCTGGGCGCCTCGTCGGGACCGTGCTCGCCACCGTCGTCACGATCGTGAACCCGCGGTACCTGCGGGTGGGCGGCGCGATCGGCGTGCTACCGCCGTTCCTGGACAGCCTCCGTGACGCGGTCCTCGCGAACGCGCATGCGAGCGCCATCGACGGGGTCAGCGTCGACGCGTGCCTGCTCGGCGTCAACACCACCCTCGCGGGCCTTGCCGGGCTGGTGGCGGACGAGATGCTCGCGCCGGCCGCCGTTGACGCGTTGGTGCGCACCTGACGCTGCCGTACATCGTCGTGCCGAGCCTGGACCGGCTGGCTCCGGCGTCGAATCGACCGCTCGCCACCAGCCGGTCCGGCTCACTTCTTGCCGCGCCGGAACAGGTTCGTGCCCAGCCAGACGAGCGGGTCGTACTTGCGGTCGGCCACGCGCTCCTTCATCGGGATCAGCGCGTTGTCGGTGATGTGGATGTGCTCCGGGCAGACCTCGGTGCAGCATTTGGTGATGTTGCAGAACCCGAGCCCGTGCTCGGCCTGCGCGGCCTCGCGGCGGTCGGCGACGTCCAGCGGGTGCATCTCCAGTTCGGCGATGCGCATCAGGTACCGCGGCCCGGCGAACTGCTCCTTGTTGTCCTCGTGATCACGCACCACGTGACAGGTGTTCTGGCACAGATAGCACTCGATGCACTTGCGGAACTCCTGCGAGCGCTCGACGTCGACCTGCTGCATCCGGTACTCGCCGGGCTCGAGCTCGGGCGGGGGCGCGAACGAGGGGATCTCGCGGGCCTTGGTGTAGTTGAACGACACGTCGGTGACCAGATCGCGGATCACCGGGAACGTGCGCATCGGCGTCACCGTGATGACCTCGTCCTCGCCGAACACCGACATCCGGGTCATGCACATCAGCCGCGGCCGCCCGTTGACCTCCGCCGAGCAGGATCCGCATTTGCCCGCCTTGCAGTTCCACCGCACCGCCAGATCCGACGCCTGGGTGGCCTGCAGGCGGTGGATGATGTCGAGCACGACCTCGCCTTCGTTGACCTCGACCGTGAAGTCCCGCAGCTCGCCACCTTCGACGTCGCCTCGCCAGACCCGGAAGTTCGCCTTGTAGGTCATGCCGTCCTCCCCGGGTGGCCGGCCAGCTCGTCCTCGGTGTAGTACTTCTCCAGCTCGCCGAATTCGAACAGCTCGAGCAGCTCCGGGCGCATCGGCTGCTGGTCCTCCGGCTTGACCTCCACACCGTCCGCCGACGTCGAGCACACCAGGAGTTTCTTGCGCCAGTGGGAATCCATCATCGGATGGTCGTCCCGGGTGTGCCCGCCGCGGCTCTCCGTGCGCATCAGCGCCGCGCGCGCGACGCATTCGCTGACCAGCAGCATGTTCCGCAGATCGATGGCGAGGTGCCAGCCGGGGTTGAACTGCCGGTGCCCCTCGACCACGAGGTTGCCGATGCGCGACTTGAGCTCGTCGAGCTTCACCAGCGCCTGCTCGATCTCGCCGGCCTTGCGGATGATGCCGACCAGATCGTTCATGGTCTGCTGCAGCTCGCTGTGCAGGGTGTACGGGTTCTCCTGGACGCCCTGTTCCGGCGGGTCGAACGGCGACAGCGCGCCGCGCGCGGCGGCATCCACATCGGACTGCGACACCTGCGGGCGCTTCTCCAGCGATTCCACATAGGACGCCGCGCCGAGGCCCGCGCGGCGGCCGAACACCAGCAGGTCGGACAGCGAGTTGCCGCCCAGCCGGTTCGAACCGTGCATACCGCCGGAGCACTCCCCGGCCGCGAACAGGCCCGGCACCCTGGACGAGGCCGTGTCCGGGTCGACCTCGATCCCGCCCATCACGTAGTGGCAGGTGGGCCCGACCTCCATCGGCTCGGCCGTGATGTCCACATCGGCCAGTTCCTTGAACTGGTGGTACATCGACGGGAGCCGCTTCGTGATCTCCTCGGCCGTCAGGCGGCTCGCGATGTCGAGGTACACCCCGCCGTGCGGCGAACCGCGCCCTGCCTTGACCTCGCTGTTGATCGCGCGGGCCACCTCGTCGCGCGGCAGCAGGTCGGGCGTGCGGCGGTTGCTCTCCTGGTCGGTGTACCAGCGGTCGGCCTCGTCCTCGCTTTCGGCGTACTGGCCCTTGAACACGTCGGGCACGTATTCGAACATGAACCGCTTGCCCTCGGAGTTCTTGAGCACCCCGCCGTCGCCGCGCACGCCCTCGGTGACCAGGATGCCCTTGACGCTCGGCGGCCAGACCATCCCGGTCGGGTGGAACTGCACGAACTCCATGTTGATCAGCGTCGCGCCGGCGCGCAGTGCGAGCGCGTGCCCGTCACCGGTGTACTCCCAGGAGTTCGACGTGACCTTGAAGGATTTGCCGATCCCGCCGGTCGCGAGCACCACCGCCGGCGCCTGGAACAGGATGAACCGGCCGGTCTCGCGCCAGTACGCGAACGCGCCCGCGATCCGGCCGCCCTCGGTGAGCAGCTCGGTGACCGTGCACTCGGCGAAGACCTTGATCTTCGCCTCGTAGTCCCCGTACTGCTCCTTGTCCTCCTGCTGCAGGGAAACGATCTTCTGCTGCATCGTGCGGATGAGCTCGAGCCCGGTCCGGTCGCCGACGTGCGCCAGCCGCGGGTACGTGTGCCCGCCGAAGTTGCGCTGGCTGATCCGGCCGTCCGGGGTGCGGTCGAACAGCGCGCCGTAGGTCTCCAGCTCCCACACGCGGTCCGGCGCCTCCTTGGCGTGCAGCTCGGCCATCCGCCAGTTGTTGAGGAACTTCCCGCCGCGCATGGTGTCGCGGTAGTGCACCTGCCAGTTGTCGTTGGAGTTCACGTTGCCCATCGACGCCGCGCAGCCGCCTTCGGCCATCACCGTATGCGCCTTGCCGAACAACGACTTGCACACCACCGCGACGGACAGCCCGCGCTGGCGGGCCTCGATGACGGCCCGCAGACCGGCGCCCCCGGCGCCGATCACCACCACGTCGTAGTCGAGCCGCTCGACCTCTGTCATTCAGTTGCCACCTCTTAGTTCACGAAACGGGGATCGGCGATCGCACCGCTGGAAACCAGCATCACGTACAGATCCGTCAGGACAAGAGTGCCGAGTGTGATCCAGGCCAGCAACATATGCCGGTTGTTGAGCTTGGTGACCTGGGTCCACATCCAGTACCGCACCGGATGCCGGGAGAAATGTTTGAGCCGCCCGCCGGTGATATGCCGGCAGGAATGGCAGGAAATCGTGTACGCCCACAGCATCACGACGTTCCCCACGATGATGATGTTGCCCAGCCCGAAGCCGAACCCGCCGGTGCTGCCGTGGAAGGACACGACCGCGTCGTAGGTGTTGAGCACGGACACGATCGCCGCCACGTAGAAGAAGTAGCGGTGCACGTTCTGCACGATCAGCGGCAGCCGCGTTTCCCCGGTGTATTTCCCGTGCGGTTCGGCGACGGCACAGGCGGGCGGGGAAAGCCAGACCGACCGGTAATAGGCCTTCCGGTAGTAGTAGCAGGTCAACCGGAAACCGAGCAGGAACGGCAGGACGAGCACGCCCAGCGGGAGCCAGGCGGGGAATTCGCCGAACCAGTGCCCGAGATGGCTCGACCCGGGCACGCACGACGTGGACACGCACGGCGAATAGAATGGCGTCAGGTAGTGATATTCGGGGACCCAGTAGGCGGTGCGCACGAAGGCCCGGACGGTCGCGTAGATGACGAAGGTCGCCAGGCCCAGCGTGGTGAGCAGGGGCGGGACCCACCAGCGGTCGGTACGCAGCGTGCGTTCGGCGATACGAGCCCTGCGCGGGGCTCCGACACCGGCCCTGACCGCATTGTCAGCGGGTGCGCTCAACGGTGGTAGCCCCCAATGCCTTCGTCGTCGGCCCCATGCCAGAGAGCCGGGTCGTAGGGACCCTCGGGGATCTTGACCACGTCGGCCGGGTCGAGGGGTTTCGGCTGCGGCGGGATCGGGGCCTCGAGGTCGCACGCGTCGATGTCGAGCCGTTCGACGTCGTTGATCAGCCGGCGTACCGGCGCGGCGTCACCGTAGCGCGACCGCAGCGCGCCCATGCACTGTCGCAGCTGCCCGATCGTCCGGCGTAACTCCGCGAGTTCGGTGGTGGACATCGCATACCTCCGAGTCAGTCCGGCGGCTGAGCCGTCGCTGCCGACTCTGCCGCTCCGTGTGCAATGTGACAAGTAGCACACGGTCACAACTCGTGGTGATCGGTGTCACCTTGAACGATCTTCTTAATCGATTTTGATCCAGCACCGCTCCGCGGCTAGTGTGTGAAGCGCCACGACCGAACGACGCCAGCGCCGCCGTCGAACACCACCCGAGCCGAGGCGGTAGCCGTGTCACCAGTCCCCATCCACCCCGTCATCGAAGAGGTCACCCGGCGTATCGCCGAACGCAGCGCCACCGCCCGTCGCGCGTACCTGGAGCGCGTCGCGGCCGCCCGGTCCGAAGGCCCGGTGCGCGCGGGCCTGGCCTGCAGCAACCTCGCCCACGGCTTCGCGGCCTGTGGCGGCAGTGACCGGCTCGCGATCCGTGGGCTGCGCGAGCCCGGGGTCGCGATCGTGTCGGCGTACAACGATCTGCTTTCGGCCCATCAGCCGCTGCACGAATACCCGGAGTGGATCAAGGACGCCGCTCGCTCGGCGGGCGGCGTGGCGCGGTTCGCCGGTGGTGTGCCCGCGATGTGCGACGGCATCACGCAGGGTCGCGCCGGGATGGAGCTGTCGCTGTTCAGCCGCGAGGTGATCGCGATGGCCACCGGGATCGCGCTCTCGCACGAGATGTTCGACGGCGCGCTGCTGCTCGGCGTCTGCGACAAGATCGTGCCGGGCCTGCTGATCGGCGCGCTCGCGTTCGGGCATCTCCCGGCGATCCTGGTGCCCGCCGGCCCGATGGCCTCCGGCCTGCCGAACAAGGACAAGGCGCGGGTGCGGCAACTGTTCGCCGAGGGCCGCGCAACCCGCGAGGACCTGCTGGAAGCGGAATCGGCGTCGTATCACTCCGCCGGGACGTGCACGTTCTATGGCACCGCAAACTCGAACCAACTGGTCGTCGAGGTGATGGGGCTGCACCTGCCGGGCGCGAGCTTCGTGCCGCCGGGCACGCCGCTCCGGCGCGCGCTGACCGAGGAGGCGGGGCGGCGCGTCGTGACGCTGGCGCGCGAGGAGTACACGCCGCTCGCCGAGGTCGTCAGCGAGCGGTCGGTGGTCAACGGCGTGGTTTCGTTGCTGGCCACCGGCGGGTCGACCAACCACACGATGCACCTCGTCGCGATCGCGGCGGCCGCCGGGATCGAGCTGACCTGGGACGATTTCGCGGACCTGTCGTCGGTGGCGCCGCTGCTGGCGAACGTGTACCCGAACGGCAGCGCGGACATCAACCACTTCCACGCGGCCGGCGGGGTGCAGTTCCTGATCGGCACGCTCCTGGACGCTGGGCTGCTGCACGAGGACGTCCGTACGGTCGCCGGCGACGGGCTGCACCGCTACCGGTCGGAGCCAGTGCTGATCGACGGTTCGCTGACGTGGCGCGAGGTTCCGGCACGCAGCTTGGATCTGGACGTGCTGCGCCCGGCGTCGGATCCGTTCGCCGAGGACGGCGGGCTGCGGATGCTCAACGGGAACCTGGGCCGGGCCGTGATCAAGGTGTCGGCGGTGGCGCCGGAGCATCACGTGGTCCGGGCACCCGCGCGGGTCTTTTCGTCGCAGCAAGCGTTCACCGAAGCGTTCCGCGCCGGCGAACTCGACCGTGACGTCGCGGTGGTGATCCGCAACCAGGGCCCGCAGGCGAACGGGATGCCGGAGCTGCACGGGCTGACCCCGGCGCTCGGAGCGCTGATGGACCGCGGGTATCGCGTCGCGCTGATCACCGACGGGCGGATGTCGGGGGCGTCGGGCAAGATCCCGTCGGCGATCCAGCTCACCCCCGAGGCCGCGGCGGGCGGCCCGCTGTCCCGCATCGAGGACGGCGACGAGATCGTGCTGGACGCCGACGCCGGTCGGCTGGAAGTCCTGGTCGACGCGGAAGAGCTCGCGTCGCGCCCGCTGCGCGATTCGGCACCGGACGGGGCTTCGTGGATCGGCACCGGTCGCGAACTGTTCACCGCGCTGCGGCGTGCGGTGGGGCCCGCGGACCAGGGCGCGAGCGTGTTCGGCCCGATGACGCCCGGTCATTTCGGCGCCCCGGCCCGCGTGTGATGGGATGGCGGAACCGTCGAGCTCGAGGAGGACGCTGGTGAGCAACGGACAGGAGCTGCTCGAACTGTCGCCCGTCGTGCCGGTCGTCGTCGTGGACGACGCGGCCGACGCGGCGCCGGTCGCGCGAGCGCTGCTGGCGGGCGGGATCCGGGTGATCGAGCTGACGCTGCGCACGCCGGCCGCACTCGAGGCGATCGAACAGGTGGCGTCCGCGGTACCGGGGATCGTCATCGGCGCGGGCACAGTCACCACGCCTGAGCAGGCCAAGCAAGCCACCGACGCGGGCGCGAAGTTCCTCGTGACGCCGGGCTGCACAGACCGCCTGCTGGAGGCCGTATCCGGTACGGGGCTGCCGTTCCTGCCGGGCGCGGGCACGGTCTCGGAGGCGATGCGGCTGGCCGAGCAGGGGCTCACCGCGATGAAGTTCTTCCCGGCCGAGCCCAGTGGCGGGGTCGCGTTCCTGAAGGCGATCGCCGGCCCGTTGCCGCGGCTGCGGTTCTGCCCGACCGGCGGGATCACGGTCGGCAGTGCGCCGTCGTACCTGGCGCTGCCCACGGTGGGATGCGTGGGCGGTTCGTGGCTGACCCCGAAGGATGCCTTGGCCGCCAAGGACTTCGACCGGATCACGGCCCTGGCGAAGGAAGCGGCCGCGCTTGGCTGAGTTCGCGTAGCGGCCAGCGGGCCGGCCGCGGCCGCAGTAGCCTGACCGCCGTGGGATGGGACTGGTTCACCGACCCTGACTACTGGGCGTCCAGGCTCGCGTTCCAGCGGATGCTCGCCGCGATCTACCTGATCGCGTTCCTGGTGGCGCTCAACCAGTTCCGCGCGCTCATCGGAACGCGCGGCCTGCTGCCCGTGCCACAACTCGTGGCGCGCGTGCCTTTCCGCCTGGCGCCGAGCGTCTTCCACTTCCATTACTCGGACCGGTTCTTCGCGGCGGTCGCGTGGACCGGTGCGCTGGTCACGGCGGCGCTGGTGTTCGGGGTGGCCGATTCGGCGCCGGTATGGGTTTCGCTCGTGGTGTGGGCGGTGCCGTGGGTGCTGTACCAGTCGATGGTGAACGTCGGGCGGATCTGGTACTCGTTCGGCTGGGAATCGTTGCTGCTGGAGGCCGGGTTCCTCGCGATCTTCCTTGGCCCGGCGGGGATGGCGCCGCCGGTGCCCGTGCTGTGGTTGCTGCTGTGGCTGCTGTTCCGGGTGGAGTTCGGTGCCGGCATGATCAAGATGCGCGGCGACCGGTGCTGGCGTGATCTGACCTGTTTGTATTACCACCACGAGACGCAGCCGATGCCCGGGCCGTTGAGCTGGTACTTCCACCATCTGCCGAAACCGCTGCACAAGCTCGAAGCGCTGGCGAGCCATTTCACGCAACTGGTCGTTCCGTTCGCGCTGTTCGCTCCGCAGCCGGCGAGCGGGATCGCCGCCGCCGTCATGATCGTGACACAGCTCTGGCTGGTGGCGAGCGGGAACTTCTCGTGGCTGAACGTGCTGACCATCACGATCGCGGTGTCTGCTTTGGACAGTAAGCTGCTGCCGTTCTCCCCGCCGCCGCTGGCGGAACCGCCGCTGTGGTATCGCGTCGTGGTGCTCGCCGTGACCGCCCTGGTGCTGGGGTTGAGCTATCGCCCGGCACGGAACCTGGTTTCACGCGGGCAGATCATGAACTTCAGCTTCGACCGGTTGCATCTGGTCAACACGTACGGCGCGTTCGGCAGTATCAGCACGGTCCGGCACGAGCTTGTCTTCGAAGGCACCGATGAGCCGGACCTGACGCCCGCCACGGTGTGGCGCGAGTACGAGTTCAAAGGCAAACCCGGCGATCCCCGGCGACGGCCACGGCAGGTGGCGCCCTATCACCTGCGGCTGGACTGGATGCTGTGGTTCGTCCCCCTTTCGTTCCGGTACGGCGAATCCTGGCTGGAGCGACTTGCGGGCAAGCTCCTGGTGGCCGACCGCGCCATGCTGAAACTGCTCCGGCACGACCCGTTCCGCGGTGAGCGCCCGACCTTCGTGCGAGCGCGGCTGTTCCGGTACCGCTTCACCACACCGGCCGAGCGCCGCGAAACGGGCGACTGGTGGGTTCGGCGGCCCCTCGAATCGGCGCTGGACCCGAGACGGCTCAACGCCGAAGGAGTCCCGGTCGCGGCGGAGTAACCCTGGCGGGGGCTGCTCGAAGGTGAGCGCCGGAGGTTGCCGAGGAGATCGGGCTGGCTCTGTCGCTTCCTCCCACGTCCCTGATCGGAGTCGATTATGTCTTCGGGCCCGACGTGCTGGTCGAGATCGAGGCCACCACCATCGTCGGCTGACCTCCTGGCTCCGGCCCAGCCCCAGCCGCGCCGCAGGCGGGTCATAGTTGACTCGGCTCCCGGCCGCGGGTGGGCCGGGCTTGGCTCAGCCCCCGACCGCGGGCGGCGGGGATTGACTCACCCCTAGCCGCAGGCGAGTCACCGGTTGACCCAGCCAGAACCACGAGCGCGCCGGGCTTGACTCAGTCCCAACCGCGGGTGGGTCGGGCTTGACTCAGCCCCCGACCGCAAGCGCACCGAGGTTGGCTCACCCGTCTCCGCAGGCGAGTCGCCGGTTGACTCAGCCTAACCGCAGACGCACCGGGCCCTGCCGCGGCATGAGCGGATGTCAGTCGAGGACGGCATCGTCGAGCGAGGTGGAACCGGCCCGGCGTTCTTCAGTTCTTCGCGGACTACCGCGTAGGAAAGGCCTTGCGGGTACCCCTTACGAGCCAAAGTGCCGAGCAGGCGGCGGATGGCGGTCTGCTCGTCGACGGTGGTCATCGACCGGAGTCGCTTGCGGACCAGTTCGCGGGCGCGCTGCTCCTCCGACTCGCGGTCGATCTCCCCCGCGGCCTGGACGGCGATATCTCCGTCCACACCTTTGCGTTTCAGCTCCGCGACCAGCGCCTTGCGCGCCAGGCCCTGGTAGGCATGCCGCGACCGAACCCACTGCTCGGCGAATGCGGCGTCGTCCACCAGCCCGGAGCTGTCCAGTTTGCCCAGCAGGCGCTCGCCGAGTTCATCGTCGAAACCCTTGCGCCGCAACGCCTGCCGGAGCTCGTCCTTGGTCCGGGCACGAACGGCGAGGAGGCCGAAGCAGGCCTCCTTCGCCTTCTTCCATGCCTCATCGGGCGGTAACTCGGCCGGATCGACCTTCGGCATGGTCCTCCTCGACCCCGCTCCCCGACGCGTATGTCGGACTCATCGTCCCGAACATCGAACTCGGCGCCGCGAACGTCGAACTCATCGTCCCCAACGTCGAACTCGGCGCCGCGAACGTAGATCTCGCGCTTAGAACTCGACGGGCGCCGGGGCAGCCTCCTCGGCGTCGACCTGGGCGCCGATGCCGAGCTTCTCCTTGATCCGCTTCTCGATCTCGTTCGCGATGTCGGGGTTGTCGCGCAGGAACCTTCGCGCGTTCTCCTTGCCCTGCCCCAATTGGTCGCCCTCGTAGGTGTACCAGGCGCCGGACTTGCGCACGATTCCCTGGTCTACACCCATGTCGATGAGCGAGCCCTCGCGGGAGACGCCCTGGCCGTAGAGGATGTCGAACTCGGCCTGCTTGAACGGCGGGGCGACCTTGTTCTTCACGACCTTGACACGCGTGCGGTTACCGACCGCCTCGCCACTGTCCTTCAACGTCTCGATCCGGCGCACGTCGAGCCGCACGGAGGCGTAGAACTTCAGCGCCTTACCACCGGTGGTCGTCTCCGGGCTGTTGTGCACCATGACGCCATCGACGAAGTAATTGTGGTTGCCCTCGACCTCGATATCGAACCTGTTCATCGACCGGGTCTTCGGCTTGACGTGGACATCCAGAATCCGTGCGGGCACCGGGCGCATCTTGGGTTCGACGAACTCGGGCTTCACCTTGAACTGCCCTTGGAAGCGCGGCAACAGCTTGTACTCCATCGAAGGATGCACGTACGGCGCGATCAACTGTTGGAACCGCGCCGTCCCGGCGGTGGAGAACTGGAGAACGGCCACTCCACGAGCGCCCCGCGACGTGAGCTTCACATCGAGATCATGGGTGTCGCGCAGGTAGGACACCAGACGCTCGCGAGTGTCCGCTCCCATGGCTTCCACACAGATCTCGATCCGGCCACTTCCCCCGGCCGTACGCTGCTGCACTCCCTTGGAGCGCACGGTGAAGCAGCCGTCGTCCATGTACCAGATGGCCAGCGCGAGCGGGGTCAGCGCCTTCAAGTAGTCCCAGGACAGGTGTTTCTTACCGTCTCCGAAGTAGACGGCTCGCCGCAGTTCGTGCAGCTCCGGCAAGGGGGTGAAGTCAGCGAACACCGCTTCCTTGGCATTGGCGGTGCGAGCGCAGGGGATGTTCCCCAGCAACGAAACCTTCCAATCCAGGTAGCCCGCCTGCGCCGCGCCGTGCCCCATCCGGAACCGGACTCCAGCCCGATCACGACGGTTGGCCGAAATATTCCCGTCTCCCATGAGGGAACCGAACACGACCTGCCACTGCTGGTCGGAGAGAAGCTCTTTCTCAGCAGCCATGACGCGATCGCCGGCAGTAAGTTCACCCGCATGGCGCCAGCCGCCCGGCGTGCGGATCAGGTGGTTCTCGGTGGCGGCGAACTGAGCCCGGCCGTTCCCACCTGACTTCTCCACAGTGAACTGCAAGAACTCCTCGGCCGGTCCGTTGTTGAACCAGTTGACCACCTTGCGCGGTACGACCCGGTCGGTCACCGGATCATAGGAGAGAACTTCGACATCCATCTTCTGATTGACGATCTTGCCGATCTTCTCCTGAGTACCATCAGCAAGTGTCACTCGGGTGGCATAGTTGAAACACCCGAACATGACGCCGACCTTCTCACGCAGCTGGTTGATGAAGATCGCGGTGGTGCCGGAGTTCGACAGCGCACCGGTGATCTTCCGCAGCGCCTGGCTCATCAGGCGGGCCTGCAGACCGACATGCGAGTCACCCATTTCACCTTCGATCTCGGCGCGGGGCACCAGCGCGGCCACCGAGTCGATGACCAGGACGTCCAGCGCACCGGAGCGGATCAGCATGTCCGCGATCTCCAGCGCCTGCTCACCGGTATCGGGCTGGGAGACCAGCAGCGCGTCGGTGTCCACCCCGAGCGCCTTGGCGTACTCCGGGTCGAGCGCGTGCTCCGCGTCGATGAACGCGGCGATCCCGCCTGCCTTCTGCGCGTTGGCCACGGCGTGCAGGGCCATCGTGCTCTTACCGGAGGACTCCGGGCCGTAGATCTCGACGACCCGGCCGCGGGGCAGGCCCCCGATGCCGAGCGCGATGTCCAGCGCGATGGCTCCGGTGGGGATCACCTCGATCGGTGCGCGTCCCTCCTCACCGAGGCGCATCACCGATCCCTTGCCGTACTGCTTGTCGATCTGGGCGAGCGCGAGCTCGAGTGCCTTGTCCTTGTCGGGGGCTGCGGGAGCCATTGATTCCACCTCGTCGGTCGGAAGCCTGTGGGGCTTGTCTCGGGTTTTGAGCTGTTGGGCCCGACACTACGGGCGAGGGCCGACAATTCCTGATCGCGCCGGGCGATCTGTGGACAGCTGACCCCGATGTGGACAACACATTAGACGAACACGTGTTCGACGCAAGGAGCGACACACCTTCGAGGAGACTTTTCCGTTCAGCGGCGCTCGGCGGGCACGTCGAAGGCCAGGCACACCTCGCGCCAGATCTCCTTCGCCGGGACGCCCTGGGCCAGCGCCTGCTCGACCGTCCGCCCGCCGAGCCCGCTGAACACGTGGTCCTTCGCCAGGACGTCGGCCCGGCCCGGCCCGAACTCTTCCGCCATCAACCTTCGGAACACTGTGATGCGCATCGACGACAAGCCTACTGTGAAGGGGTGAGCAGCCAGACCGCGCTGACCGTGGCCTCGATCGCCGTACTCGTGGCGGCGCTCGTAGTCGCCCTGCGCGCACTGTGGAACATGCGCAACCGCCGCTAGGTCCCTGGCTGGACCGTCTGTTCGAAGTAGTCGGCGAGCTGGGACGCGCTCGAGGCGGTCTGCCCGCTGCCCGCCTTCTGGTAGATCACCCCGGCGAGCGGCCGGTCCGCGACCGTGAACACCAGCACCGCCGAGACCCGGCCTCCGGCCGAGGAGTAGCCGCCGGTCAGCCCGTTGCCCTTCCACGGTGCCCGCACCTGGTCCCCGCCCACCGAGGCGAGCAGCCGGTCGGTGTACTCCTTCAGCGCGGCCGCGTCCGTCGCGTGCACGTAGGTGATCTGTGCCCCGGCCAGCGCGGGCGCCGAGCAGGTGGTGAGCACGCCGAGGTTCTCCCCCGACGGCGGAGCGATGTCGCCGCTGCCCGCACCGGGGACGCACTGCGAGGTGTCGGCGATCTTCCCGGCCAGTTGTCGCAAGCACCCGGTGAAGCCCTTCGCGTCGACCTGGCCCGGTTGCGCGCACTGCCCGGCGCTGAACGTCGTCGCCGCACTCGACGGCCACAGCAGGTACGTCAGCCCGGCGGCAAGCAGCACCACCACCGCTGCGGCGCCGATGATGATCGGTTTCTTCCTGCCGCGCTTGGGTTGCGGGGCCGCGGGATAGCTGGGGAAGTTCGCCGGGAACTGGAACTGCGCCGGCGGCGGCGTGAACCGCGGTGGCACGGTGGCCGCGACCTGGCCTTCCACGTTCTGGGTGCGCATGCTGATACCGTCGCCGGTCACGTGATGCGCGCCGAGCGCGACCGCGGTCTCCGGCTGGTCCAGGCTCGAGGGCACCACGCCGAGCTTCTCCGAGATCATCGACCCGACCAGCGGCAGGCGGCTCGACCCGCCGACAAGGTAGATACCGACCAGCCGGTCCGGGGTCAGCCCGGCCGCGGCGACGGTCCGCGCCAGCAGTTCGACGCTTCGCAGCATCGCCGGGCGTACGAGCGCTTCGAGTTCGCCACGCGTGACGAGGACGTCCGCGAACGGCTCGGGCATCGGAACCTCGGTCTGCGGAAGCCGCGACAACGCCTCCTTCGCCGCCTTCACGTCCTCCTGCAGCGCACGCCGCGTACGCCGGTCCGCGGTGGACTCCGGGCGGAGCACGCGCTGCCACCGCTGGGGGTCGCGATGCGAGACCTCGCGGCCGACGTGCACCATCAGCGCCTGGTCCACATCGAGGCCGCCGAGATCGGGCAGACCGTCCTCGGCCAGGACGGTGAACCCGTTCTGGGTGGCGCCGACCACGGCCACGTCGAACGTGCCGGCGCCCAGGTCGTAGACGGCGAGCGACTGTCCCGGCGCGAGCGCGCGGCCGGGGAAGGACGCGAAGTGCGCCGCCGCCGCGACCGGTTCGGGCACGAGATGGACCGGGCCGCGGAACCCGGCCAGCCTCGCCGCGGTGAGCAGGACGTTGCGGCGGAGCGGACCCCACTCGGCGGGATGGGTCAGCCGTAGCTCGTCGGGCTGCTCGCCGCCGAGTTGGCGCGTCGTTTCCTCCAGCACCCGGCGCAGCACGGCGGCCAGCGTCTCGTTCACCGGGACCACGTCCTGGCCCAGCAACAGCGTCTGCTCGTCGACACGGCGCTTCGGATTGGGCTCGAACCGGGTCGGATCGAGGCGGGCACGCCGCTCGGCGTCACGGCCGACCAGCAGCGTGCCGTCCTCGGCGGCGAACACCGCGGACGGCATGGTCGCGGCGCCGTCCACCTCGACCACGCGCGGCGGCCTGCCGTGTGCCGACAGGACGGCGACGGTGTTGGACGTACCGAGATCCACGGACAGGATCCGCACGGCTCTCCCCTCACGATCTCCCAGGTCGGACGTGATGTTGCCATGCTCGCGCGCACCGCGCGTGCGACTGTGCTGATCTTTCCTGACCCGACCACAGCCACGGCCATATCCGCTGCGGCGGTCCACCTGCGGTTCGTGCGGCTCGGCCTACTTTCGGTCGGATCAGGAAACTGTCGGTGGGTCGCGTAATGATGGAGACGTGGCAGAAGTGCTCGAGGAGTTCTCCCCCGCGACCAGGGACTGGTTCACGGGGGCCTTCGCCGCGCCCACCGACGCGCAGGTGGGTGCCTGGCGGGCGGCGCAGGCGGGTGAGCACGCGCTGGTCGTCGCGCCGACGGGGTCCGGTAAGACGCTCGCGGCGTTCCTCTGGGCGCTGGACAGGCTCTCAGCCGAGGGGCCGCCGGAGCACGCGGCGAAGCGGTGCCGGGTGCTCTACGTCTCGCCGTTGAAGGCGCTGGCCGTGGACGTGCAGCGGAACCTGCGCGCCCCGCTGGCCGGTATGTCGCAGGCGGCGCGGCGGCTCGGGCAGACGCCACCGGACATCACCGTCGGCATGCGCACGGGTGACACCCCGGCGGCCGACCGGCGGTCCTTCGCCCGCACCCCGCCGGACATCCTGGTCACCACGCCGGAGTCGCTGTTCCTGATCCTCACGTCCTCGGCGCGCGAGTCGCTGCGGGGGGTGGAGACGGTGATCGTGGACGAGGTGCACGCGGTGGCCGGCACCAAGCGCGGTGCCCATCTCGCGCTGTCGCTCGAACGGCTGGACGGGTTGCTTTCCCGTCCCGCGCAACGGATCGGCCTGTCCGCGACGGTCCGTCCGGTCGACGAGGTGAGCGCGTTCCTCGGCGGCGGGCGGCCGGTGCGGGTGGTGCAGCCGAAACCGTTGAAGACGATCGAGGTGCGGGTCGAGGTCCCGGTCGAGGACATGGCCGATCTGGATGCGCCGTCCTCGCCGGTGGACTCGCTGCCGCTGCCCTCGGAAGGCGGCATCGGCACGAACGAAGAAATCTCCGGCGCGGCGGTGCAACGGCCGTCGATCTGGCCCGCGGTCGAGGAGCGGGTGCTGGAGCTGATCCGCGCACACCGGTCCACCATCGTGTTCGCCAATTCGCGGCGGCTCACCGAACGGCTCACGGCCCGGTTGAACGAGCTCGCCGCGGAGCACAAGGAGCTGGAGCGTTTTCCGGCGGAAGCGATCGGGCAGTCGGGGCTCACCACCGGTGCCGCGCCGACGATCGCACGGGCGCACCACGGGTCGATGTCGCGTGAGCAGCGGACGCACGTCGAAGAAGAGCTGAAGTCGGGGCGGCTCCCGTGCGTCGTCGCGACTTCCTCACTCGAACTGGGTATCGACATGGGCGCGGTCGATCTCGTGGTGCAGATCGAGGCGCCGCCGACGGTCGCGTCCGGGCTGCAGCGCGTCGGCCGCGCCGGGCACCACGTCGGCGCGGTGTCCACCGGCGTGATGTTCCCGAAGTTCCGCGGCGACCTGGTGTCGTGCGCGGTGGTGTCCGAGCGCATGACCAGCGGCGCGATCGAGGCGGTGCGCTACCCGCGCAACCCGCTGGACGTGCTGGCGCAGCACGTAGTGTCGATGGTGGCGCTCGAACCGTGGACGGTCGAGGAGCTGGGCGCGACGGTGCGCCGCGCGGCGCCGTTCGCCGCCCTGCCTGATGACGCGTTGCTGGCGGTACTGGACATGCTCGCCGGACGGTATCCGAGCGAGGAGTTCGGCGAACTACGGCCCCGCATCACGTGGGACAGGGTGACCGGGCAGCTGCGGGGCAGGCCGGGTGCGCAGCGGCTCGCGGTCACCTCCGGTGGCACGATCCCCGATCGCGGCCTGTTCACGGTGATGACCCCGGGCGGCGAGGACAGGCCGGGGTCGCGCGTCGGTGAGCTCGACGAGGAGATGGTGTACGAATCCCGCGTCGGGGACACGATCCTTCTCGGCACGTCGTCGTGGCGGGTCACGGACATCACGCACGACCGCGTGATCGTCGTGCCCGCGCCCGGCGAGCCGGCGCGGATGCCGTTCTGGAAGGGTGACGCGCCGGGACGGCCGCTCGAGCTGGGGCGCGCGCTCGGCGCGTTCGTCCGCGAACTGTCCAGTTCGGACACTGACAAGGCCCGTGCCCGCGCCGAATCCGCCGGGCTCGACGAGCGAGCCTGTGACAACCTGCTGACGTATATCGAAGAGCAGCGCGTCGCGACCCGGCATGTGCCGAATGACCGGACCATCCTGCTGGAGCGGTTCCGGGATGAGCTCGGTGACTGGCGGATCGTGCTGCACTCGCCGTTCGGCGCGCAGGTGAACGCGCCGTGGGCGCTGGCGATCGCGGCCCGGCTGAGGGAGAACCGCGGAGTCGACGCCCAGGTCATGCACTCCGACGACGGGATCGTGCTGCGCCTGCCCGACGCGCTGGACGAGGACGGCGCCGACGTGACGATCGGCGCGGACGACGTGCTGATCGACCCGGAGGAGGTCGAGCAGCTGATCGTGGCGGAGGTCGGCGGTTCGGCGCTGTTCGCGGCCCGGTTCCGCGAATGCGCCGCTCGTTCGCTGCTGCTGCCGAGGCGCGATCCCCGGCGGCGTACGCCGTTGTGGCAGCAGCGGCAGCGCGCGTCGCAGCTGCTGGCGGTGGCGGCGAAGTACGAGCGGTTCCCGGTGGTGCTCGAGGCGATGCGGGAGTGCCTGCAGGATGTCTACGACGTCGGCGGCCTGCGTGAGCTGATGACCGACGTGCGCGCCCGGCGGGTCCGGCTGGTCGAGGTGGAAACCCCGTCGGCGTCGCCGTTCGCGCGCAGCCTGATGTTCGGCTACGTCGGGATGTTCCTGTACGAGACGGACGCCCCGCTGGCCGAACGGCGGGCGGCCGCGCTCGCGCTGGACTCGGCGCTGCTCGCGGAACTCCTCGGCACGGAGGCGATTCGTGAGCTGCTCGATCCGGAGGTGGTCGGCCAGGTCGAGCGGTCGCTGCAGCGCCTGGAGCCCGAGCGGCACGCGCGCGACGCGGAAGACGCCGCGGATCTGTTGCGGTTCCTCGGAGATCTGACGATCGATGAGGCCGCCGCCCGCGGGATCGAGGCGGGCTGGCTGACCGATCTCGTGAAGGAGCGGCGAGCGATCCAGGTCCGGATCGGTGGCGAGGAACGGTATCTCGCGATCGAAGACGCGGGCCGCGTCCGGGACGCGCTCGGCGTGGCACTGCCGATCGGGGTACCCGAAGCGTTCACCGAACCGGTCGGCGATCCGCTGGGCGACCTGCTCGCCCGCTACGCGCGGACGCACGGGCCGTTCCCCGCGCGGCAACCGGCGGATCGGTTCGGGCTCGGCACGGCGGTGGTCTCCGGGGTGCTGGACAGGCTGACCACCGAGGGGCGTGTGGTGCGGGGCGAGCTGAGCCCAGTCGAACATTCGCCCGGGCCCGGGGTGGAGTACTGCGACGCGGCGGTGCTGCGCAGGCTCCGGCGGGCTTCGCTGGCGCGGTTGCGGGCCGAGGTCGAGCCGGTCGAACCGGCGGCGCTGGGCCGGTTCCTGCCGTCGTGGCATGGCATCGGAGCGCGGACGCGTGCGGCACCGACCGCGGATGACGTGCTTTCGGTGGTCGAGCAACTCGCCGGAGCGCCGCTGCCGGCGAGCGCGGTCGAGTCACTGATCCTGCCGAGCAGGCTTCCCGGCTACTACCCCGCGCTGCTGGACGAGCTCACGACGGCGGGCGAGGTCACCTGGGCCGGGTGCGGTTCGCTCGCGGGCGGGGACGGCTGGGTCGCGCTCGCACCGTCCGATGTGGCCGATCTGCTGCTGCCGGAGATCGAGGAGAACGCGCCCACCGGTCCGTTACACGAGGCGATCCTGTCCGCTTTGGACGGTGGCGCGCTGTTCTTCCGGCAGCTTGTGGACCGGGCAACGCTGCTGGTCGAGAAGGCGCCGAACGACGGCGAAGTCGTTGCCGCGTTGTGGGATCTGGTGTGGTCGGGTCAGGTCACCGGGGACACGCTGAGCCCGCTGCGGGCGCTGGTCTCGGGCCGGGGCGCGGCGCACAAGCCGCGGCGGTCGGCCCCGCGCGGCCGCTACGCGCGGATGCGGGCGGGGCGGCCGGCGATGCCGTCGCGCACGGGGCCGCCGACGGTGGCCGGGCGGTGGGGGCCGACGCCGCTGCGGGAAAGCGATCCGACCAGGCGCACCTATGCCCGCACGGAGGCGTTCCTGGAGCGGCATGGGGTGCTGACCCGCGGTGCGCTCGAGACAGAGCGGGTCACCGGCGGTTTTTCCGGGATCTATAAGGTTCTTCGCGGTATGGAGGATTCCGGGCAGGTCATCCGCGGTTATGTCATCGAGGGGCTCGGCGCCGCGCAGTTCGCCGCGCGCGGCGCGGTGGACCGGTTGCGGGCGCTCTCGGACACCGCGGGCGGGCGGCGCCCGGCCGATGCGGTGGTGCTCGCGGCGACGGATCCGGCTCAGCCGTACGGGGCCGCGCTCTCGTGGCCGGCGCCGGTCGGCGAAACGAAGCATCGCCCGGCACGCAAGGCGGGCGCGCTCGTGGTGCTCGTCGACGGCGTGCCCGCGTTGTATGTCGAACGCGGCGGCAAATCCCTGCTGTCGTTCACGGACGATGACCCGGTACTGCGTTCGGCGGCGCAGGCGCTGTCGCGCGCCGTCCGTGAGGGCTGGCTCGGCCAGCTCGCGGTCCAGCGTGCGGACGGGGAGCACGCGCTGACCTCTGCCCTGGCCGACGTGCTGCGCGAAGCGGGCTTCCGCGCGACGCCGAAGGGACTCCGCCTGCGCGCGTGATCGCAGGTCGTAGACTCCTCCGGCGGCGGGAAGGACGGGTGACCGCGATGGCGATGCGGGATTTGCGGTATTTCGGGGATCCGGTGCTGAAGACGGTCTGCGATCCGGTGACGCGCTTCGACAAGACTCTGCGGTCGCTGGTGACCGACCTGCTGGATTCGGTCAAACCGGCCGGGCGGGCCGGGCTGGCCGCGCCGCAGATCGGTGTGGGGCTGCGCGTGTTCAGCTATGACGTCGACGGGTTGACGGGGTATGTGATCAACCCGGAAATAGCCGAGCTGTCCGAGGCGCGGCACGGCATCGACGAGGGTTGCCTTTCCGTGCCCGAGCTGACCTTCCCCGTGAACCGGGCGGTACGCGCCGTGGTGCGAGGGGTCGATGTGGACAACGAACCGATCGTGGTGGAGGGGAAGGACGTGCTGGCGCAGTGCCTTCAGCACGAGACCGATCACCTCGACGGCATGCTCTACCTCGACCGCCTGGCCAAGGAGACAAAGCGCGAGGCCTTGCGACAGGCCCGCGGCAAAGACTGGTTCTGGCGTCGCTGACCGCCGGCAGCCGGGCGTACGGCCAACGGCTGGTACCCACGCGGGGCGGCGAGCACAACCCGCGACGTGCTCGACCCGATCTCCCGAACTTCGGTCGCGGCGTCCCGAAGGTAGATCTCACCATCCCAAACGCCGAACTCACCGCCCTGAACACCGAACTCACCCTCCCGAACGTCGGATTCACGGCCCCGCACGTCGAACTCGCCAGCTCAAACATCGAACCCGCCGCCCGAATACCGAACCCACAACCCTGAACGTCGAACCCTCCGCCCCGATTCGGATCTCGCGCCCCTCAACGTCGAACTCGCGGTCATGAACGTCGAACTCACCATCCTGCGCGTCGAACTCGGCGTCCTGAACGTCGAACTCGGCGTCCTGAACGTCGAACTCGGCGTGGGGGCGGGGTGGGTGGGTCAGCGGCGGGGGCGGGGGGTGAGCGCGGCGGGGATGGTGATGCGCAGGAGGCCTTCTTCCTCCGGGTGGTCCGGGGCGAGGCCGGCGCGCCGTGCGGTGCGGAAGATGCCGTCGCGGCCGGGCAGGGAGACCGCCAGCAGCCGGCGGTGCCCGCGCGACGCGGCGATGACCGCGAGCCGCGCCATCAGGGCCGTGCCGACCCCCATGCGCTGCCACGAATCGTCGACCAGCAGCGAGATCTCCGCGATCTCACCGGTGCCGGGGATCAGCTGCCCGAGCCCGATCACCTCGCGCCCGCACACGGCGAGCACGCTCATCCCCCGGGGCGGCATCAGGAGCCGGTGCAGCCAGCGGCGCGGCATCGTGCTCATACCCGTGTGGTAGCGCTGGAAAAGCGTTTCCGTGGAACAACGTTCGTGCAGCGCGGAGAGGGCGTCGGCGTCTCCGGGCTGCCCCTGTCTCAGCACGATCGACGTCCCGTCGGTCAGCGTCGCGACCGCCTGGCCCGCGACGTTGGCGCGCACGCTGTCGAGCAATCCGAGCAGCGCCTCCGCCCGCGCCAGCTCCAGTTGCACGAACGGCGACCACCGCCGCCGTGCGACGAGTGCCGTCGCGCCGTCGACCGCGAACGTGGCGCGGTGCCCGCCCTCGGTCCGCGCGGGGTTGGCCTCGGCCAACGGCACGACGGTCACCAGGTCGGCGGCGAGCACCTCGCGCAGGACCTCGGCGTACCGCGAAGGGTCATCGACCGCGCGGCTCGCCGCCGTGAACGCCGCCGCGGAAGGGTCGACCAGCTCGTGAACGTCGGCGTCCGCGATCGCCGAGCATTCACAACCCTCGTCCTGGATGGCGCGGATCAGCTGCTCTTTCGTCAGCCCGCTGGCCGGACGGATCACGACCTCGTCGAGCACCCCGCCCGGGACGGGCAGCACGGCCAGGCCGAGGATGTTGCATTCCAGATCGGCCATCCGGATCGCGATCCGCGCCAGCATGCCCGGGTGGTCCTCCATCCGGATCCGCAGCCGCCAGGTGGCGGACGCCGGTCCCTCGTCGATGGCTGACCGCCACGCTCCGGGCAGTTCAGCGACGTGCTGCCGTCTGGCAGGTCGAATCTCCATTCGGTAACAATCCCGCAGGCTTGTTGCTGGCTGAGGACGCACGTGTTTCGCCCTTGTCAGCGTTGTGCGCGCCCTGGCAACGCCTCCGAAACAAGCCTCCGAACAGCGTTCAAGCCTGGTTGATCCGGATGAACTCGTGGCCGGGTGACCCAATCGGGTGCACCGGGAACCCCAACCGCCGACCGTGGCCGGGTCGAGCCTGCTGGACCTTCGCCCGCTGATCCTCCGGCGAGCTTCCGGCAGGTCGAGATGGATCCGGCTCTTCACCCGCACCCGTCCGATGCGGGCTACGACGTCGGCCGTGGGGACAGTTTCCAAGCGAGGCGTCGACCAGCCGGACGACATGGACCGTGAACTCAACGATTTCCGGACCGGCTGCCATCTGGCGGGGGGGGCGAAGAAACGCGGCACGCCGCGCCCGACGTCGGGCGATGTGGTGACCCGGTGACGCCAGGATGCCGTGCCTGACGTCACCGGGAACCGTTGTCCGGCAACGCTTCCCCACGCGCCGGAATCATCTGGTGGCCAATCGCATCAGGGCCCACAGCTGGGCGATCGCATCATCACTGCCTGACCATTCGACATCGCGATGGTTCAGGCGGCCCCACACCCACAGGTACATGGCCACCGGCGGCGCCGAGACCCGGCCATCGGCCCTACCGGTCTCTTCCGCCGAGCAGCGCCAGGCCTCGGTGAAGCCAGGACCGGCCCGCGCGATCCAGTGATGCCCACCGCTGCTGACCGCGACCGAATGTCGTGCGGTGCCGGACAGACCGAGCATCGGCAACCGCTGGCCGAACCATACCGTGAGCGCTTCGTCGACCCCGTCGACCGCGAAATCCTCGGCTATTTCGGCGGTCGGCTCGCCCGCGGCCTGCTCGACGTCGTACCGGTGGATGGTGGTCTCATGCGCCACGCGCCGCCACCAGAACCCGTAGGTATGGTCCGCCGGCCACCAGCTCGCCGCATACGCGTCCGGGCTGTGCGCGGTCAGCTCGGCGAGCAACTCGGCGAGACCGGCGCGCAGATAGTCCTCAGTGGACTGTCCGGGCGCCGGGCTCTCCTGCCAGCCCCCGGGTGCCCGCCCCTCGACGATCCACTGGCGTGCCACCCGGTAGAGCCCGCCGACATGCCGGACGATCTCGCCGATCGTGAACCCGGGACAGGTGGGCACCCGGGTGCCGGGCGGCGCCGAGCGCGCGGCGCCGAGCAGCAACTCCACCTCTATCCCGAGCGCTTCGGCGAACCGGCCGTGGTCGATCAGGGCTTGGCCGGCCATCACCGGTGGCGGCCCGCGGCGGACTCGCGGACCGCGTCGGGACGCGGATGCACCACCCGGTCGGCGAGTTCGAGGAACCGGCCGGCCTGACGGCACAGTTCCGCCGCGGACCGTTCGGTGATGCGGCGGGTGATCCCGGCCTGGGCAGCGGCGCGGGCGGCCGAGTTCGCGGCGAAGAACGCCGACCATTCGGCCAGTTCGGGCGCCGCCGCCTCCAGCAGGACCCAGACGCTGGCCGGGCGGGCACGGCCACGGTGCGGGCGGCCGCGGGCCGCGAGCACGGCGGCGCCCGCACGCAGAGCGGCCAGATACGACGAGATGAACTTGGTCACCGGATCCGTGGCCTGCTCGGCCTCGGCGAGACCGTGCCTCGCCTCGTTCAGCAGTGCCACGGCAGCGGGCGCTGTGGGCGGCCGGACCGGCAGCGGCAGCTGGGGCTGAACGCGATCGGCCCGGGACGCGACGGCGGCAATGGACATTGCCCCTCCCTGTTCTTACTGGTGGCAGCGGCGCCCGGCGCCGAGACGCTTCCCCCGTCCCCACGCCGGGCGCCGCCCCGGCGAGCGCTCCACCGGCCGTCGAACCTGTGTTCGACTAGCTCCCAGACTAACTTCGAACACGTGTTCGTTCAAGTCCCGATCCGGTGATGCTCACAGCACCGAAGCCAGCGCCGCCACTCCCCGTTCGAGGTCGCCGGGAGCGCTCGCCGCGTAGCCGAGGACCAGGCCCGGCGGGCCCGGCCGTTGCCGGTGCCACGACAGCGGCTGGACCTTCACCCCGTGGGCGAGCGCCGCCGCGGCCACCTCGACATCGGCGAACTTGCCGTCGAAGGTGACCATCAGATGCAGCCCCGCCGCGGCGCCGTGCACCCGGGCGTCCGGCAGGTGCTCCCGCAACGCCGCGATCAGGACGTCCCGGCGGCGGCGATGGCGGCGGCGCAGCAACCGCAACTGGCGCTCCAGCTCGCCCGATTCCATCAAGTCGGCGAGCACGAGCTGGGGCAGGACGGAACTGCCCAGATCGGCCTCACGTTTCGCGGCGACCGCCGCGGCACGGTATTTCCGCGGCACGATGAGCCAGCCGACCCGCAGCGCCGGGGCAAGCAGCTTGGACACGCTGCCGGCGTAACACACGTGCTCGGCGAGCATCGACCGCAGCGCCGGCACCGGCGGCCGGTCGTAACGATGCTCGGCGTCGTAGTCGTCCTCGATGACCAGCCCGCCGTCGCCGGCCCAGCGCATGAGCTCGCGCCGGCGCGCCCCATCGAGCACGACCCCGGTCGGGAACTGGTGCGCCGGGGTCAGCAGCACCGCGGGCGCGCCACTGTCGCGGAGTTCGCCGGTACGCAGCCCGCCCTCGTCGACGGACACCGGCGGCGTCCGCATCCCCCACTTCCGCAGTTGCTCCCGCGCGCCCAGCGAACCGGGATCTTCCACCGCGATGGTCGAAATACCTTGGGGCGGCAGGATTCTCGCGAGCAGCACGAGCGCTTGCGCGACCCCGGACACGATGATCACCTCGTCCGGATCGACCGAGACACCGCGGTAGCGCGCCAGCCAGCGCGCCACCGCCCGGCGGAAAACCGGGGCACCACACGGATCGCCGTACCCGAAGTCCGAAGGGGACAGTCCGTCCAGGACGGTGCGCTCGGCGCGTAACCACGCCGAACGCGGGAAAGCGGCGAGATCCGGCACTCCCGGCGACAGGTCGATCGGGGCGGAGACCTCCCGGAAGGACTCGAAATCGACCGGGAACGAGGTCAGCGGCGCGGGCGGCACCGGCTCCGGCAGAGCAACCGGGGCGGCGACGACGATCGTGCCCGCCCGCCCCCGCCCGGAGACGTGCCCTTCCTCGGTCAGCCGCTGATAGGCCTCGGTGACCACGCCACGCGACACCCGCAACTCCTCGGCCAGCACCCGCGTCGCCGGCAGCCGCGCGCCGACCGCCAGGCGGCCGTCCGCGATCGCGCTCCGCAGCCGCCGCGTCAGCCAGTCGGAGAGGCGGCCCGGCGGCGCGTCGGTGAGGTTCAACTGGAGGAAGTCGGCACCGGTTATGGACCGGTCATCGTGAGTGAGTTTGGACCTGTCCACAGGGCCATTGTGCCGACAGGCTGGGCTCATGAACAGGGCATTGGCCGGAGCGATAGCCATGGTGTTCGTCGGCAGCAGCGCCGGGGTGTCCCGCGCCCTCGTCACCGCGCCGCTGTTCACCGCGCAGGCGATCAGGTATGCCGCCGCCTCCCTCATCCTGCTGGCACTCGCCAAGGTCACGGGCGCCCGGATCGTGCGCCCGCGCGGGGCGGAATGGCTGTGGCTCACCGGGGTCGCCGCGAGCGGGCTCGTGCTGTTCAACGTCGCCGTCGTGCGCGGCGTCGAGCACGCCGAACCCGCCGTCATCGCGGTTGCGGTCGCGTGCGTGCCCGTCCTGCTCGCCCTCGTCGGCCCGCTCCTGGAACGCAAACGGCCGCACCGGCAGGTTCTCGCCGCCGCCGCGGTGGTCACGATCGGCTGCGTGCTCGTCGAGGGCACCGGGCGCGCGGACGCGATCGGCGTCGGATGGGCCGCGGTCGCGCTCCTGTGCGAAGCCGGGTTCACCCTCCTGGCTGTGCCGGTGCTGACCAGGCATGGAGCGTGGGGCGTCTCGGTGCATTCGGTGTGGCTCGGCGCGGTGATCTTCGCGGTGCTCGGCGGTGCGACGGAACGCACGGTCCGGTTCACCGCCGTCCAGTGGGGCGCGATCGGTTATCTCGCGGTGCTCGTGACCGCGGTCGCCTTCCTGTTGTGGTACTCGGCAGTCGCGAAGCTCGGACCGGGCCGCAGCGGGCTGCTGACCGGCGTCGCGCCCGTCGCCGCCGCGCTCACCGGCGGGCAACTGCCGGGACCGCTCGTCTGGATCGGCATCGTCGTCGTCTTCGCCGGGCTCGCGACCGGCTTGCTGCTCACGCGTTCCGGAAAGGGGATACACCGTCGCCCGCAGGCGGCGTCCGTGATCTGATAGGCAGTATGGAGAGCTTCGACCACCCCGCGATCGCGAAAGTCGCCGCGACGCTGGCGGAAGCGGGCCAGCACCGTGCCGCGGCTGGCATCCGCATCCTGCCCGCCGAAGTGCGCACGGCGGTGCAGGCGGCGGAAGCGCTCGGCGTCGAAGTGGGCGCGATCGCGAACAGCCTCGTCTTCAAGGCCGTGTTCCCCGGCCGGACCGCGCCGCTGCTGGCGCTGACCTCCGGCGCCCACCGGGCGGACACGGGCAGGCTCGCGGAACTGGCCGGCGCCACCGCCGTCGAGAAGGCGGACCCGGGCTTCGTGAAGGAGCACACCGGTCAGGTCATCGGCGGGGTGGCCCCGGTCGGCCACCCGGCGCCCATCGAGACGATCGTGGACACGGCGCTCGAAGGGTACGGCGAGATCTGGGCCGCGGCCGGGCACGCCAAGTCGGTGTTCCCGACCAGCTTCGCCGAACTCGTGGCGCTCACGGGGGGACGCGCCGCAGAGGTGGGTACATGACCACGGTGTCGACCCAGTTCGTCCCGCTGACGGCCGACGAGTTCCGGACACGTCTGCGGGAGGCGCTGGACATCTACGTTGAAGCGATGCGGTACCCGCCGGGCACCGCCGAACAGCGGGCCCCGATGTGGCTCACGCACGCGCTGCGCGACGGCTGGCGCTGCTACGCCGCACTCGACGCGGACGGCACGATGCTCGGGATCGCCTACGGCTACCGCGGAAACCCCGGGCAGTGGTGGCATGAGCAGGTGCGCCGCGGCCTGGTGAAGAGCAGCGGCGAAGAGACCGCGGCACGCTGGCTCGCCGACTACTTCGAGCTGACCGAGATCCACGTGCGGCCCCGCAACCAGGCGGCGGGCATCGGCGAGAACCTGTTGCGGCGCCTGCTCGCGCAGGTGCCGAACCGGCATGTCCTGCTGTCCACGCCGGAAGGGCCGAGCCGCGCGTGGAAGCTGTACCGGCGGATGGGTTTCGCCGATGTCCTGCGGGACTATCACTTCGCCGGCGATCCCCGGCCGTTCGCCATCCTCGGCCGCACGCTCCCGCTGGAGCATGCGGCCGAGTAGGCGGATCACTCGCGCAGGTAGCTCATCGCGAGTGCGGCCACGAGCAGCGCGGCGCCGGTCCAGCCGGTCGCGCCCAGCTCGTCGTGCAGCAGTACCGCGGACAGCACCGCCGCCGTCAGCGGTTCGAGCAACGCCGACAGCGCCGCCACGACGGGTGCCGCTGTCCGCAGGGCGAGGAAGTACGCCCCGTAGGCGATTCCCGTCGGCACCAGCCCGAAGTACAGCGCGACCGCGAGCACGTCGGCGCGCAGCGGGATCGCCATCCCGAACCCGAGCGCGAACGGCAGCAGCAGGATCCCGCCGATCAGCAGGCCGAACGCGGTGGTGCAGAAGGAATCCAGACCGTCGACCTGGCGGCGGGTCACCACGGTCAGCGTGGCGAACCCGGCCCCCGCGGCGAGCGCGAGCGTCACGCCGGTGAGCAGCCGCCCGCCGCCCGGGATGCCTTGCGGCGACCAGGTCAGCAGGACCAGCCCGGCCACCGCGGCCGTCATCGAGACCACCGTCAACGCGCCGGGCAGCCGACGATGGCGGACCGCCGTGGCGAGTGCCACGAACACCGGCACGCTGCCGATCGTGATCATCGTGGCGATGCTGACCGAGGTCAGCGTGAGCGCGCCGAAGTAGCAGGCCTGGAACTGCGCGATGAGCGCGCCGGCGACGAGCAGCCGGCGCAGCACCGGCACCGTCCACTGTGGACGGCGGCCGGTCAGCACCACGAACAGCACGGTGACGCACCCGCCCAGCAGCAGCCGGTAGGTCGCCACCGGCAATGGGCTGAGGTGCGCCTTCTCCGCGAGGAGGCTGCCGGACAGGCCACCGGTACCCCACAGGATGCCGGCGAGGATCAGCGCGAGCGCCGATCGGCCGCGCGCGGGCGCGGCAACGGAAGTGGACATGAAGGATCGCTCCAGCGTCGAAGTGTCAGGACAGCCGACGCGGGGCGAAGCGCTCTAACGACGTGTTCGCCCCGCTAGGCGCGGGGCGGTGGGGTGACGCGATAGATCCGGTGCATGTCAGTCCAGTTCGGCGAGTTGCTGGCGGAGGGTGTCCAGGCCCATCCCGCCGAGGCGGAGGGCCTTCGTGTGGAAATCCTTGATGTCGAACGAAGATCCTTGCCGGCGGCGCGCGTCCTCGCGGGCTTCGAGCCACAGGCGCTCGCCGAGCTTGTACGCGGGCGCCTGGCCCGGCCAGCCGAGGTAGCGGTCGATCTCGTCGTGCACGAGCGGCGGGTCGGTGATCGTGCGGGTCAGCATGAACTCCAGGCCCAGCTCGGGGGTCCACCGCTCGCCCTCGTGGAAGCCCGTGCCGGCGGGGATCTCCAGCTCGAGGTGCATCCCGAAGTCGACGAGCACGCGCCCGGCGCGGAAAAGCTGCTCGGAGAGCATGCCGAACAGGTTGCCGTCGTCGGAGAGGTAGCCCAGATCCTGCATCAGCCGTTCGGCATACAGCGCCCAGCCCTCGCCGTGCCCGGAGGTGAACGCGAACAGGCGCTGGAACCGGTTGAGCGAGCGCTCGTGGACGGCGGTGGCGATCTGCAGGTGATGCCCGGGGACGCCCTCGTGGTAGACGGTGCTGACCTCACGCCAGGTGGAGAACTCGTCGCGGCCCGGTGGCAGCGACCACCACATGCGGCCGGGGCGGGAGAGGTCCTCGCTCGGCCCCGTGTAGTACGCGCCGGCGCCGGCGCCCGGCGGGGCGATCCTGCACTCGAGCGCCATCAGCTCGTCGGGGATCTCGAAATGCTTGCCACGCAACGCTTTCAGCGCGTTGTCCGAAAGCTCCTGCATCCACTGCCGGAACTGTTCGGTGCCGCGCACCCGGTAGCGCGGATCGGCGTCGAGCGCCTCCGCGGTCTCGGCCAGAGTCGCGCCGGGCTTGAGGCGCGCGGCGACCTCGCGCATTTCCGCTTCGAGCCGGGAGAACTCGCCCCAGCCCCATTCGTAGGCCTCACGCGGGTCGAGCGCCGCGCCGATGAAGTACCGGGACCAGAGCCGGTACGCGTCCTCGCCCACCGCGTCCTTCGTGCGAGCCCTCGGCGCGAGCTCCGCGCGCAGGAAGCCCGCCAGCTCGGCGTACGCCTCGCTCGCCGAGCGGGCGCCCTGTTCGAGGTCTGCGCGCAGGGCTTCCGGCACTCCCTCGATCAGGGTCTCGAAGAACGCCTTCTCCCCCTTGAGCCCCGCCCACGTCTCGGCCTGTTCGGCGACCTTCGTGACCTGGCGCAGCGCGGCCGCGTTGCCCGCGTCCGCCGCGGCGAGCAGGGACGCGCGGACCCCGTCGAGCGCCTCGGCGACCTTCCGCAGCCGCGCGGAGATGTTCGCCCACTGCTCCTCGGTTTCGGCCGGCATGAGGTCGAACGCCATCCGCAGGTCCTGCACCGGGCTGGCGATGACGTTCAGCGAGGCCTGGTCGAGACCGGCCTCGTGGATCTCCAGGTCGAGGCCGACGCGCTCGGTGAACACCGCCTTCGCGGCGCGCTCGGACGGATCGGTGGCTTCGGTGTCACGGATCGCGGCGAGCGCGCGCCGGGCGATCGCGGCGCGGGCCGCGTGTCCCGCCGGCGAGTAGTCGGTCACCTGGTCGTCGTAGCCGGGGATACCGATCTCGGTCGCCAGGAGCGGATGCGCCGCCGCGTAATCGTCGACGAACTGGTCACAGATCTCGTGCACTGAGGCCATGGGGCCCAACCTACCTGCCGGCGGCAAGCGGGTTTCAGGTGCGCGCCGGGATCAGGCCGAGCCGGCTGACGACCTCGCTCGTGGCCTTCGACCGGTTGAACGTGTAGAAGTGCAGGTCTGGCACGCCCTCGGCGATGAGCCGCTCGCACAGCTCGGTGACCACGTCGAGCCCCTCGGCGCGGAAGGCCTTGGGATCGTTCTCCAGCGGCTCGAGCCGGTCCAGCAGCCACTGCGGGCACGGCGCTCCCGAGAGCTTGATCGTGGTCTTCAGGGTGCGCGGCGTGGTCAGCGGCATGACGCCCGGGATGAGCAGCGCGTCGCTGCCCGCGGCCGCCACCCGGTCGCGCAGCCGCAGGAAGTCCTCGGCCTGGAAGAACAGCTGCGCGATACCGAACTGGGCACCGGCCTTGAACTTCCGGACGAGATGCTTGGTGTCGGTTTCGAGATCGGGCGAGCGCGGGTGGCCGTACGGGAACGCCGAGACGCCGACGCAGAAGTCACCCAGCGAGCGGACCAGCTCGACCAGCTCCTCGGCGTAGCTGAGGCCCTGCGGATGCGGGATCCACTCGCCGTACGGGTCACCCGGCGGGTCCCCGCGGAGCGCGAGGATGTTCCGCACGCCGACGGCCGCGTACCAGCCGATGACGTTGCGCAACTCCGCCACCGAGTGGTCGACCGCGGTCAGGTGCCCCATCGGGACCAGCGTGGTCTCGGTCGCGGCGCGCGCGATGTTGCGGATCGTGCCGTCGCGGCTCGACCCGCCCGCGCCGTAGGTGATCGACATGTACGCCGGGTCGAACGCCTCGAGCTCGCGGATCGACCGCCACAGGACGGCCTCGTCCGCGGCGTCACGGGGTGGGAAGAACTCCACCGAGAACACCGGGGCATCGCCCTGCACACGCTCGACGACCGACGTCATGCCCTAATACTAGAGGCGTACCGCGCCCGCGACATATGTCTCAGGTCATGGGAAGCACGCGGCGAGTTCCGGCGGACCGGTGAGCGATCAGATCAGGCCGGCCAGACGTCCAGCGTCTCGGCGGCTCGGGTCATGACTTCGCGCCAGTCACGCTCGAACGCGAACCCCGGGACTCACGCCGCCGCGGGGGCGAGTTCCCGGTCCTTCACCTCGGCGCCCCAGCGGCGCGCGAGCACCGCGCAGATCATCAGCTGGGCCTGGTGGAACAGCATCAGCGGCAGCACGATGAGCCCGACGCTGTGCGCCGGGAACAGCACGGTGGCCATCGGCAGCCCGCTGGCCAGGCTCTTCTTCGATCCGGCGAAGATGATCGCGATCCGGTCCTCGCGCGCGAAGCCCAGCCGCCGGGTGGCGAACTTCAGCACGCCCAGCACGGCGAAGAACAGCGCGACGTTCACCGCGAGCAGCACGATCAGCGACAGCCAGCTGAGCTGGTGCCAGATCCCGGCCGCGACACCCTCGCTGAACGCGGTGTACACGATGATCAGGATGACGCTCCGGTCGGCGCGGCCGAGCACCTTCTTGCGCGCGGTGATCCAGCCACCGATCCAGGGCCGCAGCACCTGCCCGGCGACGAACGGGACGAGCAGTTGCAGCACGATCGAGGTCACCGCGTGCCAGGAAAACCCGCTGCCCGCCGTGTTCAGCAGCAACCCGACCAGCAGCGGGGTGAGCACGATGCCGATGATGCTGGAGAACGACGCGGCACAGATCGCCGCCGCGACGTTGCCGCGGGCGATCGAGGTGAACGCGATGGACGAGTTCACCGTCGAGGGCAGCGCGCACAGGAAGATCACGCCGGCCACCAGCGCCGGGCTCAGCAGCGCCGACGGCAGCAGCTTGGTCACCAGGCCCAGCGCCGGGAACAGGACGAAGGTCGAGGCCAGGATCGCCAGGTGCAGCCGCCAGTGCCGCAGCCCCGCCATCGCCTCCGCTGTGGACAGTCGCGCGCCGTAGAGGAAGAACAGCGCGCCGACCCCCACCGTGCTCACGACCGAAGCGATGCCGGCGCCCTGGCCCCGCGCGGGCAGCACGCACGCCACGCCGACCGTGGCGAGGATGCCGATGATGAACGGGTCGATCCGGGTCTTCGCGAGCAGCGTGGCCCCACGCATGAATGGTCCTCTCCCCTTCGCTGGATGACACCGATCATCCGGTCACCCGCATCGATTGTGAAGTATGATTGCTGCCATAACCGTTATCGCGGTTCGTGATATACGGTTTCCGTGTGCTCGATCCGGTGTGGCTCAAGACCTTCCTCACGGTCGCGGAAACCCGCAGTTTCACCCGCGCCGCGCAGCGGCTCGGACTGCGGCAATCCACTGTCAGCCAGCACATTCGCAAGCTCGAGCAGGCGAGCACACAGCAGCTTTTCGTGCGGGACACGCATTCGGTGGAGCTGACCTCCGACGGGGAGGCGATGCTCGGTTTCGCGGGCAATGTCATCGACACGATCGACCGCGCTATGAGTTATTTCACAGGCACCGAACTGCGTGGCCGGGTGCGTTTCGGCGCTTCGGAGGACTTCGTGGTCGGGCCGCTGCCCGACATCCTCGGCGAGTTCCGCCGCTCGCATCCGCAGGTGGACCTCGAGCTGACCGTCGCGCTGTCCGGGATACTGCACGGGCAACTACGCGCCGGCGAGCTCGACCTGGTGCTGTGCAAGCGGCTCACGGACGAGGACGCCGCCGGTGCACTGTGGACCGACCAGCTGGTGTGGGCCGGGCGCGACGGCATCGAACTGGACGCGGCGTACCCGGTGCCGCTGATCGCCTACCCGCCGCCGAGCATCACCCGGGACCACGCGCTGGAAGCGTTGCGCCGGAGTGGCCGGCACTGGCGGATCGTATGCACGAGCGGCAGCCTCAACGGGCTGCGCGCCGCCGCGCTGGCCGGGCTCGGCGTGGTCGTGTTCGCGCGCAGCCTCATCCCGCCGGGCCTGGCCGAACTACCCGCTGGGCACGGCCTGCCGGATCCGGGTGAGGTCGAGTTCGTCCTGACGGCCCGCCGTTCCGCACTGCGCGGGCCCACCGCCGCGCTGTCGGACGCCATCCAGGCCGCGGCCGAGCGACTGCACACCTGACCGCGGTAGGTGCTGTGCCGTTTGTTACCAATCCGACGGCAGCCACGGCGGAAACGGGTGTCTACGAGCAGGTCGGCTGCAGACCGTGTCCGCCTACTTTCGGTCGGATTGGTAACGACGCACCGCGCTCGAACGACTACTCCCCTGTCCGGACGGAGACGAACGGGGAGAGGGATGCTGCGGGTCCTGGGTGTGCACGGTGTCGGCGCGCACCGCTATCACCGCCGTACAAGTTCGCCCGAACGAGCGGCGACGGCGCTCGCCACCGACTGGTTCCGCCATCTCGGCACGGCCATGCCCGCGAACTCCTCCGTCGACCTGCAGATGGCCTACTACGCGCACCTGCTGCACCCCGGTGGCGGCCCGCCCGTCGAAGAGGACCCGGCGATGCTGGAGCCCGCCGAGCAGGGACTGTTCGTCGACTGGATGCGACTGCTCAACCCCGCGCTCACCGGGAACGTGCCCCGCGCCGGGGACTGGCTCGCCCGTACGCACGGCTCCGCCACCCGGCTGTTCGCCCTGACCTTCTGCCGTGAGCTGAACGCCTACCTGTCCGATCACGACGCTCGCGAAGCGGTGCGGCGGACCGTGGCGGACGCGATCGCCCGGTTCGAACCCGACGTCGTCGTGGCCCACTCGCTCGGCAGCGTCGTGGCGTACGAATCCCTTTGCGCGCACCAGGATCACGACATCGGCCTGCTCGTCACCCTCGGCAGCCCGCTGGCCATGCCCGGCGTGGTGGCGGACCACCTCGAGCCGGGCGACCACGGCCGCCCGCCCGGCGTGCGGCGCTGGATCAACCTCGCCGACCCGGACGACATCGCGGCGGTCCCGCACGGTGAGGCGGCACGGCGGTCCGGCCCCGACGAGGACATCCGGATCCGCGCCGGCATGTGGGAGTTCCAGACGCCAGGGGCCTACCTGCGCTCGACCGAGGTCACGGACGTGATCTTCGGCGCCGGCACGCTCACTTGAACAGGTCGTCGCCGGTGACGCCGGGCTCCTGGCCCGGGCGGATGAACCACTCGGTGCCGAACACGTAGCCGAACTGGTCATCGGGCATGGCGAGGAAGAACGACTCCTCGCTGATCTGGCTCGCGTGGGCGCGCATCGCCGCTCGTTTGTACTCGACCCACGGCGTCACGTCGACCGTCGTGTTGATCTCCGACTCGGGCTTGCCCAGGTTCGCCATCTGCTCTTCGGACGGCAGCTCACCGCCCATCGAGGCCATCCCGCGGATCATGTGCTCGCGGCTCGTAGTGGCCTGGAACACCCTCGGGGTGCCGGCCAGTTCGGCCGCCCGCATCCCGACCCGGTGCACCTGGATGTGGTCGGGATGCCCGTAGTTCCCGTTGTCGTCGTAGCAGGTCAGGACTTCCGCGTCTTCCTCACGCAGGATCTCCGCGAGCTTCCGCGCGGCTTCCCCGACGGGCGCGGTCCAGAACGAGCCCGGCTCGTCGTTGGTCGGTTCGCCCACCATCCCGGAGTCGGTGTAGTCGAGGAACTCGACGCGGGCCACGCCGAGGATTTCGGCCGCCGCCGTGGTCTCGGCTACCCGCCGCTGCCACAACGGTTCGCCCTCGGCGAGGAAGCCGTCGGGTACCTCGCCGTGCTCGCCGCGGGTCGCCACGACGAGAATCACGCGATGCCCGTCCTCGAACGCCTTGCGCATCACCCCGCCGCAGGCGATGGATTCGTCGTCCGGATGGGCATGAAACGTCACGAGTGTCGCCACATCGCGAGACTACAGGGACGATAGGGAGATGAACTACGACGCCGATCTGCCGGGACACGTCGAGCGCGTGCTGACCCGGTTCCTGCGGATCGCGGGCGATCAGATCGAGGCGACCGAACCGAGCTTCGCCTCCGGCGTCGAAACGCTCACCGAGTTCGTGCTGCGCGGCGGGAAACGCCTGCGCCCCACGTTCGCGTGGTGGGCCTGGCGCGGTGCGGGCGGCGACGAGGCGGACGCCGACGGCGTGCTGCAAGCGGTCGCCAGCCTGGAACTGGTGCAGGCCTGCGCGCTCATCCACGACGATCTCATCGACTCCTCCGACTCGCGCCGCGGCAGGCCGACGGTGCACGTCGCGTTCGCCGACCTGCACACCGCCCAGCGTTGGTCGGGGCTGCCGGCCTCGTTCGGGCTCGCGGTGGCCGTGGTCATCGGCGACCTCGCGCTCGCCTGGGCCGATGACATGTTCGGCGCGGCCTCGTTACCGGCGGCCGCGCTCGACCGCGCGCGGCCGGTCTGGCGCGCGATGCGGACCGAGGTACTGGCCGGGCAGTTCCTCGACGTCCACATGCAGGTCACGGGGGACACTTCGGCCGAAGCCGCGTTGCGGGTCAGCAGGCTCAAAACCGCCGCGTACACCGTCGAACGGCCGCTGCACCTCGGCGCCGCGCTGGCCGGCGCACCCGGCGAACAGGTCCGTGCGCTGCGGGAGTTCGGCCGCGACCTCGGGATCGCCTTTCAGCTGCGGGACGATCTGCTCGGCGTGTTCGGGGATCCGTCGGTCACCGGCAAGCCCGCCGGCGACGATCTGCGCGAGGGCAAGCGAACCCTGCTGATCGCGCTGGCGCTGCGGCAGGCGGGCGCGGCGCAGGCCGACCTGATCACCACGGCGCTCGGCAATGCCACACTGTCCGAAAAGGAGGTCGACGAGGTGCGCGCGACGCTGCGGGAGGTCGGTGCGGTCTCCGCGGTGGAGGACCGGATCGGCGAGCTGACCGGGACGGCGCTTTCGGCGCTGCGGCAAGCGAATCTCATCGAACCGGCGGAGAGCGCACTGGCCGATCTCGCGACCAGGGCGACCCAGAGGACGCACTGAATGCGCACGGACCATGTGGTCGTGGTCGGCGCCGGGCTCGCCGGCCTGTCCGCGACCCTGCACCTGCTCGGCGCCGGACGCCGGGTCACCCTGCTGGAACTGGAGGACCGGCCGGGCGGGCGGGTGAGCGGGCACGAGTTCGACGGCTACACCGCGGACACCGGCGCCACCGTGCTCACCATGCCGGAGCTGATCGACGAGGCGCTCGCGGCCGTGGGCGAACCGAACCGGCTGCGGCTCGTGCGGCTCGATCCCGCGTACCGGGCCCGGTTCGCGGATGGCAGCTCGATCGGCGTGCATACCGGCGGCGAGGCGATGGAAGCGGAGATCCGCGCGTTCGCGGGCGCGCGCGAGGCCGACGGCTACCGGAAGCTGCGCCGGTGGCTGTCGCGGTTGTACGCGGTGGAAAAGGACCGGTTCCTCGGCGCCAACTTCGACTCCCCGCTCGACCTCGCGCGGCCGGAGTTGGTCCAGCTCGTCGCGATGGGCGGCTTCGGCCGCCTCGGGCCGAGGATCGGCCGGTTCCTCCGCGACGAGAGGCTGCGCCGGTTGTTCTCGTTCCAGGCCCTCTACGCCGGTCTGGACCCGAAGACCGCGCTCGGCGCGTACGGCGTGATCCCGTACATGGACACGATCGCGGGCGTGTACTACCCGCTCGGCGGGATGGCCCGGGTCGGGCAGGTGCTCGCCGGCGCGGCCGAGCGAGCCGGCGCGGACGTGCGGTTCAAGACCGAAGCGGCTTGGCTGGAAAGGGTTTCCGCGCGCGTGCGGGCGGTGCGCACGCGCGCCGGCGAGCGCATCGAATGCGACGCGGTCGTCCTCGCGACCGAGCTGAGCACGGCGTACCGCCTGCTCGGCAGCCGCCCGCGGCGGCCCGTTCCGCTGCGGTTCTCCCCCTCCGCAGTGGTACTGCACGGGAAGACCGACCGGAGCTGGCCGGAACTGGACCACCACACGATCTTCTTCGGTGGCGCGTGGGAACGGACCTTCGCCGAGATCATCCGCGAGGGCAGGCTGATGTCCGATCCCTCGCTGCTGGTGACCCGCCCGACCGCGACCGATCCGGCGTTGAGCGCGGGCGGGCAGGTCGTTTCCGTGCTCGCGCCCGCGCCGAACCTGCGCGCGGGCCGGATCGACTGGCCGCGCGTCGGCCCGGCCTACGGCGAGGAACTCATCCGGGTACTGACTTCACGCGGGCTGACCGGTTTCGGCGAGGCGTTCCGCGCCGGTGAACTGGTCACACCGCGGGACTGGGCGGAACGCGGGATGGCCGCGGGCACCCCGTTCTCGCTGGCGCACACCTTCGCCCAGACCGGGCCGTTCCGGCCGCGAAACCTGGTGCGGGGCATCGAAAACGCCGTACTCGCCGGATGCGGTACCACACCAGGGGTGGGTATCCCGCCGGTGCTGATCTCCGGGCGCCTCGCTGCTGCGCGGCTCACAACCATTACGTAGCCTAAGGACATGACCCGACCTGTTCGCATCGGACTGCAACTGCAGCCGCAGCACGCCGACTACAAGGCCATCCGCGAGACCGCCGCCCGTGCCGAGGAACTCGGCGCGGACGTCGTGTTCAACTGGGACCACTTCTTCCCGCTCTACGGCGATCCCGACGGGCTGCACTACGAATGCTGGACCATGCTCGGCGCCTGGGCGGAAGCCACGTCCCGGGTGGAGATCGGCGCGCTCGTCACCTGCAACAGCTACCGCAATCCCGAACTGCTCGCCGACATGGCCCGCACGGTGGACCACATCAGCGACGGGCGGCTGATCCTCGGCATCGGGTCCGGCTGGTTCGAGAAGGACTACGACGAGTACGGCTACGAGTTCGGCACCGCAGGCGGGCGGCTGAACGACCTCGCCGGGGCGCTGCCGCGCATCGAGTCCCGCCTGGACAAGCTGAACCCCGCGCCGACCCGGCACATCCCGGTCCTCATCGGTGGGGGCGGCGAGAAGAAGACGCTCCGGCTCGTCGCGAAGCACGCCGACATCTGGCACGGTTTCGGGGACCCGGAGGTCGTCGAGCGCAAGGTCGGCATCCTCAAGCAGCACTGCGCCGACGTCGGCCGCGACGCGAGCGAGATCGAGATCTCGACCGGTGTCCAGGGCGAGCCGGCCGAACTCGGGCCGAAGCTGCGCGAGCTGGGCGTGTCCCTGTTCACCGTCGGCGTCGGCGGGCCGGACTACGACCTGTCCGCGCTCCAGAAGTGGATCAGCTGGCGGGACGCCCAGAACTCCTGACCCGGTGCGCGGCGACGCGTTCGCGCGTCGCGCATCTCGGTGAGCAGTACCGGCGCGGGCTGCCGCGCCCGGTGTCCACAAAGGATCGTCCGCAGCCGGGAGCGGCGCACAGCCCGCCCGGCGGTGCCTGGCGCTCGGTCAGCAGGAAGGCCAGCGCCAGGCACGAGGAGGTGAGCAGCCATTCGCCCCACGGCGTGTCGTCACTCGAATCGGCGTGCAGGTGCCAGGCGAAGGTGCCGCCGTGTGTCGTCAGCCGCGGCGGGCACGCGTACTCCGCCAGCGCGGCGTTGAGCGACTCCGCCGCCTGATCCACATCGCGCGCCGCGAAGATCTCGCGCAGCACCAGCGCGGCCTCGCGCATTTCGCGCACGTCGCCCTCGGTCAACTCGATCGGCTCGGGCTCCCCGTAGGCGCGCAGCACCTCGACCACCGCCTCGACCGGCGGCGGCCCGGGTGCCAGCAGGTTCACCAGATCGGCGGCTCGGTGCGCTTGCACGACACCAGTGTAACGTCTTTTTCGTGCTAGGCCGTTACTTGGCGGGCGCGGCGCTCGCGCGCATGGGCGACGAGGCGTCCGGCCCCGCGCTGCTGCTGCTCGGGCTCACCGTCACCGGCTCGCCGGTCGTCGCCTCGGCGCTGCTGGCCGGGCTCACCGCGTCCTCGGCCGTTGGCGGTCCGGTGTTCGGTGCCCTGCTGGACCGCGCGCGGCGGCCGGGGCGGCTGCTGGCGGTCGCGCTCGCCGCCTACGCCGTGGGGCTGGCGGCGGTGCTCGCGTCGGTGGGGCGGCTGCCGCTGCCCGCCGTGCCCGTGCTCGCGGTGCTCGCCGGCCTGTTCAACCCGGCCGTCGCGGGCGGCTGGACGTCGCAGCTACCGGTGGGCGAGCGCGGACCGGAGCGGGCGACGGCCTTGGACGCGATGACGTTCAGCGTCGCGAGCCTGACCGGCCCGGCGCTCGCGGCGCTCGTCGCCGACCGGCTGGGCGCACCGGTCGCGGTGGCGGCCGCCGCCGGCCTCGTCGTGTTCGCGCTGCCCTCGGCGTGGTCGCTGCCCGCACGCGCGGCGAAGGTGCGGAAACGGCACTGGACAGCAGGTTTCCGGACATTCGTCCGACACCGCGCGTTGCTGCGCGCAACGGTTACGTCGATGATCTCCTACGTCGGCGTGGGCATGACGACCGTGTGCTACCCGCTGCTCGGCGCCCAGCGGCTCGGCGGCGCGAGCCGGGGCGCGTTGCTGCTGGCCGTGCTCGCGGCCGCGGCCATGGCGGCGAACGCCGTACTGGCGCGCCGCCCGTGGCGCGGGATGCCGGACACACTCGTGTTCGCCAGCACGCTCGTACTTGCCGCCAGCGCGGCGCTCAGCGCACTGCCGGGACCGGCCGTGGTCGGGGGCGGCGTTCGTGGCCGGGATCGCGGAAGGGCCCCAGCTGACGGCCTTGTTCGCGGTGCGCCGGCGCGAGGCGCCCGAACAACTGCGGGCGCAGGTGTTCACGACCGCGGCGAGCCTCAAGGTGACCGCTTTCGCCGCCGGGTCCGCGCTCGCGGGCCCGCTGGCCGCCGGTTCACTCACCGGCTGCCTGCTCGCGGCCGCCGCGGTCCAGCTGGTCGCGAGCGCGGCCTACCTGGCGATGCGGATCAGAACGCCATCGCCTGTGCCCGCCGCTTGACTTCGGTGCCGTGATTGGTGCGCAGGGCGTTGATCGGGGTGACCCCCGGCAGCGACTCGTCCTCGGTGTAGAGCCACCTCAGCATCTCGGTCCGGCTGAACCCGGCGTCGTGCAGCACCGTCAGCAGCCCCGCCAGGCCTTTCACCGGCGCCGAGCCGGCGAGGAAGTCAGCGGGCACGTACAGGGCTCCGTCCCGGCGGACCGCGAGCAGCTGCCCGTCCCGCAGCAACTGCCGCACCTTGTTCGCGGAATGGCCCAGCCTCTCGCTGACCGTCTCCAGCGAGAGCACGGCCACGTCCGGCCCGAGCACGTCATCAGCGACTGGAATCGCACTCACAGCTGACACTGTGCCACATCGGGTATCACCCAGCGCAATATCGAACCTTTGGTTCAACACCTGTAGTCAGGCACGATCGTTTCAGACCGGGTTCCGCCCACACGGGTGACGGAAGTCCGTACGATCGCCTCCGTGACAACCACCGACACCGGGCTGGCCGGAACGCTCCTCGAACGGCGTTACCGGGTCGACACCCCGATCGCCAGGGGCGGCATGTCCTCGGTGTACCGGGGCTCGGACACCCGGCTGGATCGTCCGGTCGCCATCAAGATCATGGATCCCCGGTTCGCCGACGACCGGTCCTTCGTCGAGCGCTTCGAACGCGAAGCCCGCTCCGCCGCGCAACTGCACCACCCGAACGTGGTCACGGTGCACGACCAGGGCTTCGACGAGGACCACGCGTTCCTGGTGATGGAACTGGTCGACGGGGGCACGCTGCGCGATCTGCTGGAGGAGCGCGGCAGCCTCGACGTGCCGCTCGCGCTGGCCATCACCGAGCAGATGCTCGCCGCGCTGGCCGCCGCGCACGCGGCCGGTCTCGTGCACCGCGACGTCAAACCCGAGAACGTGCTGATCGGCCGCACCGGCACGCCGCCGACAGGCGTGGTGAAGGTCGCCGACTTCGGGCTGGTCCGGGCCGTGGCGAGCTCGGGCACCACGAGCTCCAGCATCATCCTGGGCACCGTCACCTACCTCGCGCCGGAGCAGGTCACCACCGGTCAGGCCGGCGAGCGCGGTGACGTCTACTCAGCCGGGATCGTGCTGTACGAGATGCTGACCGGCCAGGCGCCCTACACCGGGGACACCGCGATCTCGGTGGCCTACCGCCATGTCAACGATGACGTCCCCGCCCCGAGCACGGTCACGCCCGGTGTCCCGCCCGCGCTCGACGACCTCGTCCTGCGCGCAACCCGCCGCGACCCCGAAGCCCGGCCCGCCGACGCGGGCGTGTTCCTGCGCGAGCTGCGGCAGATCCGCGCCTCGCTCGGGCTCGCGCCGGTCCCGGTCCCGGTGCCGGGCAAGCCGGCTCCGTTGCCGGACGCGGAAACGACGGTGCCGGCGTTCGCCCCGGTGGGGAACACCTCGCCGATCACCGGTCCTCGCGGCACGCGGGCCATCCCGCGCACGATGGCCGCGCCGGTTCCGCCGGTCCCCCCGCCCGTTACGCCGGATGAACCGGAGCCGGATGGCGGAAGCAAGCGCCCGGCTCTGGTCTGGTCGCTCGCGGCGGCCGCGCTCGTGCTGTTCGGGATCGGGATCTGGTGGGTCACCGCCGGGCCGACCTCGGTCAGCAGCACGTCGATCCCCCAGGTCGCCGGCATGGATCAGGCGGCCGCGACGAAGACGCTCACCGACGCCGGGTTCGCCCCGAAGTTCACCCAGCAGCGCAGCAACACCGTGGCCGCGGGGCTCGCCGTGCGCACGGATCCGGTGGCCGGGTCCGGCGCGGTGCGCGGCAGCGAGGTGACGGTCGTCCTCTCGGCCGGGCGCCCGACGGTGCCCGACATCGGCGCGAACACCTCGCTCACCCAGGCCGAGACGGCGATCATCGCGGCCGAACTGGTCCCGAAGCACGACGCGAACGCCGACCAGTTCAGCACCACGGTGGCCGCCGGGAACGTCATCAGGGTGAACCCGCAACCGGGCACACAGCTGAACGTGAACGCGCCAGTGTCGATCATCGTGTCGAAGGGCCCGCCGCCGCAGCCGGTGCCGGACGTCGTCGGGCTGCCGCGCGACCAGGCGTTCGCGCAACTGCAGCAAGCGGGGTTCCAGCCGTTCGACGCGGGGACGGAGTTCTCCAAGGACGTGGCGGCGGGCGCGGTCACGAAGACCAGCCCCGAGGCGGGCGGCGAGATCACCGGCGGCAGCATGCGGGTCGGGGTGTTCACGAACAACGCGGTCGAAGTGCCCTCCGTCGTGGGGCAGCCGATCTCCAATGCCGTACAGGAACTCCAGCAGGCCGGGCTGCAACCGGACATCAAGGGGCGAAACCGAGGCGGTTTCGGGATTGTCGTGGAACAGAGCCCGGAGGGCGGCAGCGTCGCGAAGAAGGGCAGCAAGGTGGAACTGAAAACGTTTCCCTGATCATTTCTGATTGGTCGAGGAAAGGGACCATTGCCGGGGTCGCGATACTCCTTTGTGGACGGTGGATCCTCCTTTCGGGTGAAGAAGATTCGCTGTTAGCGCCGTGGAAACATAACGACTACGCTCTTGTCATGTCCGTGCGCTGCAGTAGTTGCCCGTCCTTTTCCTGAAAACGACCACAGAAGGGTCGCCCATGGCAGGCCGCCAGCTCAGTGGGCTCGATGTCGCGTTTCTCTGCCTGGAGGGGGAAACCACCCCCATGCATATGGGCGCGGTGGCGATCTTCTCACCCGAGGAGGAAATCGCACCCGCGCGGATCGCGACCCTGCTGGCCGAACGGGCGGCACGGCTGCCCCGGCTGCGCAGGCACGCCAGCTCTACCCTGCTACCGCCCGGCGGAGCGCGGTGGACCGAGGATCCGTCGTTCGACGCGGAGCGGCACATCCAGGTGCGCATGCTGCAAGGCGAGTGCGACGCGCTCGCTTCCCATGCGGCGCAATGGATCGAGGAGCCGCTCGACCTGCGGCGCCCGCCCTGGCAGGTGCAGGTCGTAACCGGACTTTCCGAAGGCAGGTTCGCGCTGCTGTTGAAACTGCACCATTCGTTCACCGACGGCGCCGGCGCTTTCGCCGTCGCGGCGGGGCTGCTGGACGAGCTGCCGGTGACAGCCACGATCGTGGCGGCGTCCGAGCCGCGGCCGCGCCCGCGCTCGCCGCTGGCGATGGTCAAGGACGCGCTCAGCGAGGCCGGGGAGAACGCCGGCATCGCGTCGGCGATGCTGCGCGCCGCCCGGCCGTATCCGGTGTCGCCGTTGGCAGCACCGGATTCCGCCACCCGGCGGCTCGGGTTCCTCCGGTTGGACGAAGCCGATCTGCGTGCCATCCGGTGCACGCAAGGCGGCACGACCAATGACGTGCTGCTGGCCGTGCTCACGGGCGCGTTGCGAGGCTGGATATCCGATCGCGGGCAGCGGGCGGCGCGGCGGCCGCTGCGGGCCCTGATCCCGGTCAGCACACGCGCCCGCGACGGTGGCACGTCGGCGAACCAGCTTTCCGGTTACCTGTGCGAACTGCCGGTCCACATGGAGGATCCGGTGGAGCGGCTGCGGGAGATCCGCCGGTCGATGAACGCCAGCAAGGCGGCCGGGCCGCTCTCGGGCGCCGGGGCGATACCCGTGCTCGCGGGACGGATCCCGCCGCAGGTGCACCGCCTGGCGACCCGGTTCGCCGGGCAGGCGGCCGGGCTGCTGTTCGACACGGTGATCACCAACGTGCCGCTGCCGAAGCTGGACCTCTCCCTCGACGGCGCGCCGCTGCGCGAGGTGTATCCGTTGGTACCACTGGCCTCGCGGCACGCGGTCGGCATCGCGGCGGCGACCTACCGCGGTTTCGTCCACATCGGACTTCAGGCGAACGGCGCCGCGGTGGCCGACACCGGGTCACTGCGGGACGCGGTGCTGAAGTCGGCGGCGGAACTCTATGAACGGTCTGTCTGACTTCGTGACCTTGGTAGGCCAGAATTGAGGTATGCCGGTCCCCGCTTGGCTTTCGCGCGCGACGCGCAGCGCGCTCATCGTTCCGGTTCCCGAAACGGAACCGCTGGTGACCTCGCACCGCCGCAGGCTCGTTGACAGCCCCACCTCGACGGTGCCCGCGCATGTGACGGTGCTGTACCCGTTCGTGCATCCGGCGAGTATCGGCGTGGAGACGCTCGGTGCGCTCGGTGCGGCGCTGGCCGCGATTCCCGCGTTCGACTGCGCCTTCTCGCAGGTGAAGTGGTTCGACGAGGAGGTCGTCTGGCTGGAGCCCAAACCGGACGAGCACTTCCGCGCGCTGACCGCGGCGGTCTGCGAGCGTTTCCCGGCGCATCTGCCCTACGACGGGGAGCATCCGGACACGGTGCCGCATCTGACCGTGGCCGACAGCCGCAGCGGCGACACCGCGGGCAAGCAGCGGATCGCGACCGACATCGCCGCGCACCTGCCGGTGCACGCGAGGATCGACCGCGTCCGCCTCGTCGCGGGCGAAGACGAGTACGGCCCGTGGCGCACCATCGCCGAGTTCGCCCTGCCCCCGGCGGTGCCGTGAGGGACCCCCTCATGCCCTTATGTGCCGTGAGGGACCCCCTCACGGCACAGCCGCTAGTCAGCCGCGGAGCATCTCGGCGACCAGGAAGGCCAGCTCCAGCGACTGTTGCGTGTTCAACCGCGGGTCGCACGCGGTCTCGTAGCGGCCGGACAGGTCGAGCTCCGAGATCTCCTGCGCACCGCCGAGGCATTCGGTCACGTCCTCGCCGGTCAGCTCGACGTGGATACCGCCGGGGTAGCTCCCCAGCTTGTGGTGCACCTCGAAGAAGCCCTGCACCTCGTCGATGATCCGGTCGAAGTGGCGCGTCTTGTACCCGGTGGACGACTCGTGCGTGTTCCCGTGCATCGGGTCGCACTGCCAGATCACCTTGTGCCCGGTGGCCTCGACCCGTTCCACGATCGCCGGCAGCACCTCGCGCACCTTGCCGTTGCCCATCCGCGAAATCATCGTCAGGCGCCCCGGCTCGTTGTGCGGATCGAGCCGTTCGACGTAGTGCGCCGCCTCGTCCGGGGTGGTCGTCGGGCCGATCTTGATGCCGATCGGGTTCGCCAGCAGCTCCGCGAAGGCGATATGCGCGCCGTCCAGCTGCCGGGTGCGCTCGCCGACCCACAGGAAGTGCGAGGACAGGTTGTACAGCTTCGGATTGGCCGCGTCCGCGTTGTCCAGGCGCAGCAGCGCACGCTCGTAGTCCAGCAGCAGCGCCTCGTGGCTGGCGAAGATCTCCGTCGTGTGCAGCGAGGCGTCCGTCACACCGCATGCCGACATGAACCGCAGACCACGGTCGATCTCGCCGGCCAGCGCCTCGTACCGCTCCCCCGCGGGCGACGTGCGCACGAAGTCCTTGTTCCAGTCGTGCACCCGGGTCAGGTCCGCCAGGCCCGACGCGGTCAGCGCGCGCACCAGATTCATCGCCGCGCCCGCGTTCGCGTACGCGCGGATCATCCGGCCGGGGTCCGGGATCCGCAGCTCGGGCTTCGCGGCCAGCGAGTTCACGATGTCACCGCGGTACACCGGAAGGCCCAGCGCGTCGAGCGCGTTCGAGCGTGGTTTGGCGTACTGGCCGGCGATCCGGCCGACCTTCACGACCGGCAGGCTCGCCCCGTACGTCAGCACCACGGCCATCTGCAGCAGCGTGCGCAGGTTCGCCCGGATATGCGGCTCGGTGTTGGACTCGAACGTCTCCGCGCAGTCCCCGCCATGCAGCATGAACGCCTCACCCCGGGCGACCATGGCGAGCCGCCCGCGCAGCCGGTCGATCTCGACCGGCACGGTGATCGGCGGAACGCTCTCCAGCACGCCGCGCACCCGCCGGGTCGCGTCGGCGTCCGGCCACTCGGGCTGCTGCGCGGCCGGGCGGGCCAGCGCGTCGTCGAGCCGTTTGCGCAGCTCCGGCGGGAGCGGGGGCAGTTCGGGAAGGGTGTCGACGGGGACATCCACGGTCCAGTTCACGGCACCCAGGATATGCGCCTGCCCCCGCCGGTCTCAGCCGCGCCCGCTGTACACCGGGTCACGCGGCTCGACGGGCGTCGCCTTCGCCCGGTCCCCGTGCCCGGGCCACCACGCGGCGCGCCCGATCAGCGCGGTCAGGCTCGGCACGAAGAACATCGCCATCACGAACGCCGCCACGAGGATGCCGAACGCCAGCGCGAAGCCCATTTCCGCGAGCAGCGCGTTGCCCGCCAGCATGAGCGCGCCGAGCGAACCGGCGAGGATCACCCCGGCCGCGGCGATGGTCGGGCCGGTATGCCGGATCGCCATCGCGGCGGCCTCCCGCGGCGGCTTGCCCTCCTTCGCCTCCTCGCGCAGCCGCGACATCATCAGGATGTTGTAGTCGGTGCCCAGCGCGACCACGAACATGTAGATGATCAGCGGGATCATGAAGATCAGCCCGGACTCGCCGAAGATGCCCTGGAAGATCCACGTGGTCGCGCCCAGCGTCGCGGCGAACCCGAGGCCGACCGCGATCATCACGTACCACGGCGAGACCACGCTGCGCAGCATCAGCCCGAGTACCAGCATGATCAGCACCGCCGCGACCGGGAACACCACCCGGTAGTCGCGGTTCATCGTGCTCTGGATATCCACGTACACCGATGTCATACCGCCGACCAGGGCCCTCGTGCCCGGCGGCGCCGAGGCGTGCGCGGTGTCGCGCAACGGGCCGCGGACGGTTTCGATCGCGGCGTCCGAGGCGGGATCGCTCGCGAGCGTGACCGAGTAGTTCGCGGTCGTGCCGTCGGTGCTCACCTGCGGACGGCCCACCTGCCCGACGCCCGGTACGGCCCGGAGATCGTTGCCGAACCCGGTCAGGGTGGCCTCGCCGAGACGCGCACCGTTCTCGCTTCGCAGGTACACGTTCGTCGGAGACGTGGCGCCCGGCGGCAGGCCCTTTTCGAGGGTCTTCATCGCGACCTGCGATTCGGCCGTGTCCGGCATGGACCCGGACGAGAGGTCGAAGGTCGGATTGAAGTTGATCAGTCCGATCGCGAGCGCGACCATGACCACTCCGGACACTCCCGCGAACACCGCGGGCCGCCGCCCCACCGCGCGCCCGACGGCGGCGAAGCGGGCCGCCTCCGGTTCCTTCCGCCAGGCCTTCGACGGCCAGAACACCTTGGTGCCCAACAGGGAAACCACCGCGGGGACGAGTGTCAGGCCGGCCAGCAGGGTGACCGCGACGGCGATCGCGAGCGCCGGCCCCATCGAGCGGAAGAACCCGAACAGCGACAGCGCCATCGTCAGGAACGCGATGATCACCACCGTGGCGGCGGACGTGATCGCCTCGCCGACGCGGCTGACGGCCGTCACCATCGCCTGCTTCGGCTCGTCTCCGGCGCGGAGCCGTTCCCGGTAGCGGAACATCAGGAACAGGATGTAGTCGGTGCCGACGCCGAACAGCACGACGATGAGGATCGAGGAGATCGAACTGTCGGCCTGCATGCCGAACAACTTCACCACCCAGGCGATGAGCCCGTTGGCCACCTGGGAGACGATTCCGATGAGGACGATCGGGAGCAGCGCGATGATCGGGCTGCGGAAGATCAGCAGGAGCAGCAGCAGGATCATCACGACGGTCGAGACCCCGACGATCGCGTCGGAGTTGCGGGACGCCTCCTGCGAATCCAGTTGCTGCGCAACGGTTCCGGTGGTTCCTGCCTGAAGATTATCGTGCCCGACAAGGGATTGCAGTTCGGTGCGGAACCCTTTCGCCGCGTCCGTCAGTTGCTGCTGGTTACCGCCGCCCAGCTGCGGCATCTTCACCGCGGACAGCTCGACGAGCTTGTTCGGTGAGGGCTGCGCGGGCAGGATCGCCTGGATATCGGGAAGGTGCTTGGCACCCAGTTCGGTGACGACCTGGGAAACTTTCGCCGAGTCCTGCTCGGTGAGCGGCGCCCCGTCGGCGCGGGAGAACACAACGATCATCGACGGGGTGAACGCGCTGGGGAACGCCTGCTGGCCCAGCGTCGCGGCCTGGATGGACTCGTAATCCCTTGGCAGCGCGTCGCTTTCGTTGCTGGCCTTCGGCAGCGCCGGCGCGGTGGCGATGACCACGACGGCCAGCAGCACCCACGCGCCGACCACCCACCACGGCCGGCCCACGACGAAGCGCCCGAGTCTCGCGAACACACCGGTGTCCATGATTCACCCCTTGTGGAATTCCCCTTGATGGAAGCCAGTGAACCGGCACCCGGCCGGGGTCGCCAGGTGAGCGCGGTCACTGCTGAGAACTCACTGAGGGTCGTGAACGTCGAGTTCGACGGTCAGACGGGCGCCAGGGGCAGCGCGGTGGGGTGGACGGGGGCCGGGAGGTCGCTGGCGCCGGTGAGGTAGGTGTCGACCGCGTTCGCCACCGAGCGGCCTTCCGCGATCGCCCACACCACAAGGGAAGCGCCGCGATGCGCGTCGCCGCAGACGAAGACGCCGGGAGCGTCGGTCTGCCAGTCGCTACCGCAGGACACGCGCCCGTTCCTGGCCAGTTCGATGCCCAGGTCGTCGAGCAGGCGCATCTGTTCGACGCCCTCGAACCCGATCGCGAGCAGCACCAGATCGGCCGGGATCTGCTCGACCTCGTCACCGGCCGGCACGACCTGCCGCACACCCGTTTCCGGATGGCGCGACACGCGAACCTTCTGCAACTCGATCGCCCGCACACGCCCCTCTTCGTCACCGACGAAGCGCTTCACCGCGACCCCGAACTTCCGCTCGCCGCCCTCTTCGTGCGCCGGGTACGTGCGCAGCACATACGGCCAGGTCGGCCACGGCGACACGTCGTCGTCGCGCGTGGTGGGCGGCATCGGGTACTGGTCGAGCTGGGTCACCGAAAGCGCGCCCTGGCGGGTCGACGTGCCGTAGCTGTCCGCGCCGGTGTCACCGCCGCCGATGACGACCACATGCTTGCCGGTCGCGTCGATCTCCGGCGGGCCGTCGCCCTCGCACTGCTTGTTGGCCTGCACCAGATGGTCCATCGCGAGGTGGATCCCGGCCAGCTCGCGGCCCGGGGTCGTCGTGTCGTCGCGCCCGCGCAGCGCGCCCACCGCGAGCACCACCGCGTCATACCGGGCACGCAGTTCCTCGACGGTCAGGTCAACCCCGACCTCGCACCCCGTGACGAACCGGGTGCCCTCCTTGCGCAGTTGCGCCAGGCGCCGGTCGAGATGCTTCTTCTCCATCTTGAACTCGGGGATGCCGTAGCGCAGCAACCCACCGAGCCGGTCATCGCGCTCGAACACGGTCACCTCGTGCCCGGCCCGGGTCAGCTGCTGCGCCGCGGCGAGGCCCGCCGGGCCGGAACCGACGACCGCGACCCGCTGACCCGAGGACACCTCGGCCGCCTGCGGTTCGACGAGGCCCATCTCCCACGAGACGTCCGCGATCGTGGCCTCGACGTTCTTGATCGCCACCGGCCCGCCGGACTCCGGTGAGATCGACAGCACGCAGCCCGCCTCGCACGGGGCGGGGCACAGCTTCCCGGTGAATTCGGGGAAGTTGTTGGTCGCGTGCAGCCGGTCGCTCGCGGACGCCCAATGTCCTTGCCGGACAAGGTCGTTCCACTCCGGGATCAGGTTGCCCAGCGGGCAGCCCGCGCTGCCGGAATGACAGAACGGGATACCGCAGTCCATACAGCGCGCGGCCTGCGTGCGCACCTCGGCGTTGCGCTCCTCGGCCGGTTCGACCGCGTAGACCTCGCGCCAGTCGTGGACCCGCTCGTCACGAGACCGCTTCTTCGGGTCGCGCCGTTCGAACTTCATGAAACCGCGGGGGTCAGCCATTGGCCACCTCCATGACCGCCTCGTCGACGTCGCGCCCCGTTGCCTTCGCCGCTTTCATCGCTTCCAGGACACGCGCGTAGTCGCGCGGCATCACTTTCGTGAAGGACGCCGACCGCCGGGGCCAGTCGCCGAGCAGTGACGCGGCCACCGGCGAGCGGGTCAGCTCGTGGTGCCGGGTCACGATCCGCTTGAGCCAGGTCAGGTCCTCGGGCTCGAGCGGGAGCAGATCGACCAACTCGTCGTTGACGCGGGCGTGGTCGAGGTCGAGCACGTAGCCGATGCCGCCGGACATCCCGGCCGCGAGGTTCCGCCCCGTCGGCCCGAGCACGACGGCCCGCCCGCCGGTCATGTACTCGAACGCGTGGTCACCCACACCCTCGGCGACGACGACCGCACCCGAGTTCCGCACGCAGAACCGTTCCCCGACCTGACCGCGCAGGAACATCTCGCCGCCGGTCGCGCCGTATGCCAGCGTGTTGCCCGCGATCACCTGCTGTTCCGCGACGAACTTCGCGTCCGGATGCGGGCGCACGACGATCCGCCCGCCGGACAGGCCCTTGCCCACGTAGTCGTTGGCGTCGCCGATCATCTCCAGCGTCACGCCACGCGGCAGGAACGCGCCGAGCGACTGGCCGGCGGAACCGGTGAGCCGGACGTGGATCGTGCCGTCGGGCAGGCCCTCACCGCCGAAGCGCCGGGTGATCTCCGAGCCGAGCAGCGTGCCGACCGTCCGGTTGACGTTGCGCACCGGCAGTTCCAGGCGGACCGGATGCGCGTCCTCCAGCGCCGCCTCGGCGAGCTGGATGAGCGTGCGGTCGAGCGCGTGCTCGAGCCCGTGATCCTGCTCGCGGATCTTGCGCCGGGCGCCGCCGTACGGGGTCTCGGCCGGCATGTCGAAGATCGGCTCGAGGTCGAGCCCCTTGGCCTTCCAGTGCTCGACGGCCTCGTCGACGTCGAGCGCGTCGGCCCGCCCGATCGCCTCGTCGAGGGTCCGGAAGCCCAGTGCCGCAAGGGTTTCCCGGACCTCCTGCGCGACGAACCGGAAGTAGTTCACCACATGCTCGGCCTGACCCGTGTACCGCTTGCGCAGCTCCGGGTTCTGCGTCGCGACGCCCACCGGGCACGTGTCCAGATGGCAGACCCGCATCATGATGCAGCCCTCGACGATGAGCGGCGCGGTCGCGAAACCGTACTCCTCGGCGCCGAGCAGCGCCGCGACCACCACGTCCCGCCCGGTCTTCATCGCACCGTCCACCTGCACGGTGATCCGGTCGCGCAAACCGTTGAGCAGCAAGGTCTGCTGCGTTTCGGCGAGCCCGATCTCCCAGGGCGTGCCGGCGTGCTTGAGCGAGTTCATCGGCGAGGCACCGGTGCCGCCGTCGTGCCCGGAGATGAGCACCACGTCGGCATGCGCCTTGGACACCCCGGCCGCGACCGTGCCGACGCCGAGCGAGCTGACCAGCTTCACGTGGATGCGGGCCTTTTCGTTGGCGTTCTTCAGATCGTGGATGAGCTGCGCGAGATCCTCGATCGAATAGATGTCGTGGTGCGGTGGCGGGGAGATGAGCCCGACGCCCGGCGTCGAATGCCGGGTGCGCGCGATCCACGGGTACACCTTGTGCGGCGGGAGCTGGCCGCCCTCACCGGGCTTCGCGCCCTGCGCCATCTTGATCTGGATGTCGTCGGCGTTGACGAGGTACTCGCTGGTCACCCCGAACCGGCCGCTCGCGACCTGCTTGATCGCGCTGCGCCGCTCCGGGTCGTAGAGGCGCTCGGCGTCCTCGCCGCCCTCGCCGGTGTTCGACCGGCCGCCGATGCGGTTCATCGCGATCGCCAGCGTCTGGTGCGCCTCCGCCGAGATCGAGCCGTAGGACATCGCGCCGGTGTTGAACCGCTTGCAGATCGACTCGATCGACTCGACCTCGTCAATGGGCACGGGCGGGCGGTCCGCCGCCGTGAACTTGAACATCCCGCGCAGCAGGCCGCCTTCGCGGGCCAGCCGGTGCACCTCGTCGGAGTAGGCACGGTACGCCTCCTCGCGGCGGGTTTTCGACGCGTGCTGCAACAGGAAGACCGTTTCCGGGGTGAACAGGTGCAGTTCGCCCTCGCGGCGGTACGCGTACTCGCCGCCAGTGTCCAAGCGGCGATGCGAGCGTTCGGCCGGGTTGTCCGGGTACGCGTGGCGATGCCGGATCGCGACCTCTTCGGCCAGCACGTCCAGCCCGACGCCGCCGAGCTTCGACACCGTGCCGGTGAAGTACTCGTCGAGCACGTCCTGGGACAGCCCGAGCGATTCGAAGACCTGCGCCGCGGTGTACGCGCTGACCGTCGAGATGCCCATCTTGGACATGATCTTCTGCACGCCCCTGACGAGCGCCCTGACATAGTTGCGCACCGCGTGCCGCGGCTCGATACCGGTCAGCATGCCCTGGTTGATCCGGTCCTCGATGCTCTCGAAGGCCAGGTACGGGTTCACCGCCGCGGCACCGTACCCGAGCAGCATCGCGATGTGGTGCACCTCGCGGGCGTCACCGGACTCCACGACCAGCGCGACGCGCAGCCTTTCCTTGGTGCGCACTAGATGGTGGTGCACCGCGGAGACCAGTAGCAGCGACGGGATCGGCGCCATCCGGTGGTCGGAGTCGCGATCGGAGAGCACGAGCGTGCGCGCGCCGGCCGCGATCGCCTCGGAGGCCTCGCGGCGAACACGTTCGATCGCCTCCCGCAGCGCCGCCCCACCACCGTCCACTTCGAACAGTCCGGACAGGACGGTGCAGGCGAAACCAGGCAGGTCGCCGTCGTCGTTGATGTGGATCAGCTTGGCCAGCTCGTCGTTGTCGATGACCGGGTACGGCAGCTGGATATGCCGGCAGGAGGCGGGTCCCGGGTCGAGCAGGTTGCATTCGGGCCCCATCGTCCGGCCCATCGAGGTGACCAACTCCTCGCGGATCGCGTCCAGCGGCGGGTTGGTCACCTGCGCAAAGCCCTGCTTGAAGTAGTCGTAGAGCTGGCGGGACCGCTTGGACAGCACGGCGGGCGGGGTGTCGGTGCCCATCGAACCGATCGGCTCGGCCCCCTTCTGCGCCATCGGCGAGAGCAGGATCTTGAGCTCTTCTTCGCTGTAGCCGAAGGAAAGCTGGCGGCGCAGCACCGAATCATGGCTCTGCGTCACGTGATCGCGGTTGCGCAGGTCGGCCAGCTGCAGCAGCCCGGCGTGCACCCATTCCGCGTACGGCTGCCGGCGGGCAAGCCCGGTCTTGACCTCGTTGTCATCGACCAGGCGCCCGGCGCCGGTGTCCACCAGGAACATCCGGCCCGGCTTGAGGCGGCCCTTGGCCACTACATTCTCCGGTGCCACGTCGAGCACACCGGCCTCGCTGGCGAGCACCACCCTGTCGTCCGCGGTGCGCCACCATCGCGCGGGGCGCAGGCCGTTGCGGTCCAGCACCGCCCCGACGAGCGTGCCGTCGGTGAAGGTCACGCACGCCGGACCGTCCCACGGCTCCATCAGGTTCGCGTGGAACTGGTAGAACGCGCGGCGCTCGGCGTCCATCTCCGTGTGGTTCTCCCACGCCTCCGGGATCATCATCAGCACCGCGTGCGGCAGGCTCCGGCCGCCCAGGTGCAGCAGTTCGAGCACCTCGTCGAACGAGGCGGAGTCCGAGACGTCCGGCGAGCACACCGGATACAGCCGGGACAGATCGCCCGGGAGCAGGTCGGACTGCAGCAGCGCCTCACGGGCGCGCATCCGGTTGCGGTTGCCGCGGATGGTGTTGATCTCGCCGTTGTGCGCCACGTAGCGGAACGGATGCGCGAGCGGCCACGACGGGAAGGTGTTGGTGGAGAAGCGGGAGTGCACCAGGGCGATCGCGCTGGTGAGCCGCTCGTCACGCAGGTCGGCGAAGAACGCCGGCAACTGCTCGGGCGTCACCATTCCCTTGTATACCAGCGTCCGCGAGGACAGCGACGGGAAGTAGACACCATCGGATTCGGCGGCCCCGATGTTCATACTGTCGTGCTCGGCACGTTTGCGCAGGCCGAAGGTGAGCCTGTCCAGCGCGACGCCGGACGGGCGCGCACCGTCCGCGCCGGGCTTGCCCGCGACGAACAGCATCCCGAAATGCGGCATGACCGAGCGTGCGGTCGGCCCGATGCCGGCCGCGTCCGCGTCGGCAGGTACGTCGCGCCAGCCGAGGACGTCGAGCCCCTCTTCGTCGGCAAGGCGCTCGATCAGCGAGATCGCTTTCGTCCGGCTCTCCGGGTCGGCCGGCAGGAACGCAATGCCTGCGGCGTAACGATGTTGGCCCGCCGAGTCGGGTGCCGGGAGCCCGAAACCAGCTTCCGCGCGCAGCAACTCGTCGGGTAGCTGGACGAGGATGCCGGCGCCGTCACCCGAGGTCGGCTCGGCGCCCGCGGCGCCGCGGTGATCAAGGTTCGTCAGCGCGGCCAGGCCGTCGGTGACGATGCCGTGCGAGCGCCGCCCGCGGATGTCGGCCACCATGGCCACACCGCAGGAATCCTGTTCTGTGGCGGGGTCGTACAGACCCTGCTTGCCTGGGTTGGCGGAGAAGATCATACGGGGACCTCCTTCGTCGTCGTCGTGCTCAGTTCGGAAAGTTCCCCCGGTTCTGCTGTGCTCGGGACGACGATGGCCCGCTGATTAGCGCGACCTTAACACCCAGGAAACACGACGGCACCCTTTCGGAGCGTGGAAATTCTCGTCAAGGAGGTAACGATCCGGCTGCGGCGAACGACGTTGTTCTTGATGGGCTCGTTCACCGGCGAACGGTTCCAGGGTAGCTCGCGGCTATCCCATCAAGATTACGTGAACGTTGCCCGAACCGGCCAGATCCACCGGTGGTAGCGTTTCTCACGCTGGTCAGCGGCTTGCCGGCCAGCGGCGCGAACGGAGCGAAACCGGTGCGAATCCGGTGCTGTGCCGCAACTGTGATGGTCCGGACACGCTGTGTCAGGCCGAGCCAGGTCGCCTCCCCGCGCTGACGCCCTTCACCTCCGGCGCAGAGGTGCGGCGTGACCGGAGACGGCACGGCGGATGCGCCGGGGGCTCGTCGAAGAGGTCCAGATGTCGCGCAGGTTTCCGCTGCTGATCGTGTTGCTGCTGGTGCTCGCCGGATGCGCTTCGCATCCACCTGACGAGGACTCCACGGCGAAACCCAATACGGAGGCGACGTTCCCGGTCACCGTCGGATCGGTGACGATCGAACAGCAGCCGATGCGGATCGTCTCGCTGTCCCCGTCGGCCACCGAAACGCTGTTCGCGCTCGGCGCGGGTCCCCAGGTGGTCGCGGTCGACTCGCAGTCGGACTACCCGCCGCAGGCCCCGCACACCAAGCTCTCCGCGTTGCAGCCGGATCCCGAGGCGATCGCGGGCTACCACCCCGACCTCGTGATCGCTTCCGCCGACACCGGCGGCTTGTCCGCCGCGCTCGCGAAAACGGGGGTGAAGACGCTGGTCATGCCGGACGCGAAGACGCTCGACGACGCCTACCAGGAGTTCATCCAGCTCGGCAGGGCGACCGGGCACCAGGCCGAGGGCGAGAGCCTCGCCCAGCAGACGCGGGACGAGATCGGCAAGATCGTCGCGGATACGCCGAAACCGGCAAAACCGTTGACCTTCTACTACGAACTCGACCAGACCTACTACAGCGCGACGTCGAAGACCTTCATCGGGCAGGCACTCGCCCAGTTCGGCTTGAAGAATATTGCGGACGGCAATGACCCCGCCATTTCCGGCGGTTATCCGCAGCTGTCTGCAGAACGCATTTTGCAATCCGATCCGGACCTGATTTTCCTCGCGGATACGCACTGCTGCGGGCAGAACGCCGGGACCGTCGCGGCGCGGCCCGGCTGGAACACGCTTACCGCCGTCAAGAACGGGGACGTGTTCCCGCTGGACGACGACATCGCCTCCCGATGGAGCCCGCGCATCGTCGATCTCGCCCGGGCAGTCTCCACCGCGGTGACCAAGGCGGCCCATGCCGGGTGATGTCACACGGCTCCGGCCGCTGACCGTGCTCGCCGCGGTCCTCGCCCTGCTTGTCGTGCTGGTCCTGGGAATCCTGATCGGGGCGGCCGATCTGGGCTGGCAGCGCGTGCTCGGGGAGATCTTCGCCGAGGTGACCGGGGGCCGGTCCCCGCTGTCGGCCCGCGAGGCCGCGATCGTCTGGCAGCTACGGGTGCCGCGCGTGCTGCTCGCCGGGATCGTGGGCGCCGCGCTCGCCATGTCCGGCGCGACGTTCCAGGGCGTGTTCCGCAACCCCCTCGCGGATCCGTACCTGCTCGGCGCCGCGGCCGGTGCCGGGATGGCGGCGACGATCGTGGTCGTGGTCACACCGGACGCGGGTGGCCTGGTCCCGCCGGCCGCGTTCGCGGGCGCGCTCGGCGGGGTGGGGTTGAGCTGGCTGCTCGGCCGGTCCGCCGGGACGGGCACCGGAACCCTGCTGCTCGCCGGGGTCGCGGTGGGCTCGTTCCTGTCGGCCGTGCAGACGTTCGCGCAGCAACTGAACACCAGCACGATCCGCCAGGTCTACATGTGGCTCCTGGGCGGGCTGAACCTCGGCGGCTGGCACGAAGTGCTGATCGCGCTGCCGTACGTCGCGGTCGCGGCGGTGATCCTGTGTGCCGGCGCGCGGCTGCTCGACGTGCTGTCGCTGGGCGACGCCGAGGCCGCCTCGCTCGGCGTGCATCCCGGCCGGACGCGGCTCGTGCTGCTCGCCGCCGCTTCGCTCGCGACCGCGGCCGCGGTGTCGGTGAGCGGGCTGATCGGGTTCGTCGGCATCGTCGTACCGCATGTGGTGCGGCTGCTCGGCGGGGCGAGCTACCGCGTCGTGGTCCCGCTTTCGCTGCTGGGCGGGGCGATCTTCCTGATCGCGGCGGACCAGGTGGCGCGTACGGCCATGCCGGGCGAACTGCCCCTCGGCGTGGTGACCGCGTTCGCCGGGGCGCCGTTCTTCGTCGCGGTGCTGCGATCCTCGCGCGGGAAAGTCTCATGACCGCGTTGCGCCTGCGGGACGTGCATGCCGGGTACGGCGGGCGCGAGGTCGTCCGCGCGGTGTCCGTCGAGGTGCCGGACGGGAGCTGGCTGGCGATCGTCGGCCCGAACGGCGCCGGGAAGTCCACCCTGCTCAAGACCATGGCAGGGCTACTGCCCGGCAGCGGCGAAGCGCTCATCGACCGCAGACCGGTGAACTCGTTGTCCCGCCGGGAAAAGGCGCGCCTGATCGGCTACGCGCCCCAGGATCCGGTGCTTCCCGGCGGGCTGACGGTCACCGACTACGCCTTGCTGGGCCGCACCCCGCACCTCGGGCCGCTCGCCCGCGAGGGCGCCGCCGATCTGTCTATTGTGGATACCGTGCTCGGCCGTCTCGATCTGACGGCACTGGCCTCCCGCAGGCTCCGCACCCTCTCCGGCGGTGAGCGTCAACGGGCCGTGCTCGCCCGTGTTCTCGCGCAGCAAGCAGGATTGCTCCTGCTCGACGAACCCACGACGGGCCTGGACATCGGGCACGCGCAGGCGATGCTGGAACTGATCGACCGGCTGCGCCGCGAGGACGGCGCCACCATCGTGTCCACTTTGCACGATCTGACGTTCGCCGCGCAGTACGCCGACCAGGTGCTGCTGCTGTGCGCCGGCGAAGTGGCCGCCGGCGGGAAGCCCGCGGAGGTCCTCACGGCCGAGGCGCTGGCGCGGTACTACGGGGCCGCCGCGGACATCCTCACCGCCGGGCATGGTGAACTGGTGGTCGCGCCGGTCAGGCCCGCGCCGTCGGCCGGACGACCACCTCGCTGACGTCCACGTCCGGCGGCTGCTCGACGGCGAAGCCCGCCGGGCGCCGAGCACGACCTTCGCCCCGCGCTCGGCCAGCACCAGCGCGGTCGACTCACCGATCCGCTGTTCGCCCCGGTGATCGCGACAACCTTGTCCATGCGCTACCACCACGGTGATCTGCGCGCCGCGCTCGTCGAAGCCGTGCTGGAACTGATCGCCGAACGCGGGATCCGCGCCATCTAGAACCTGTTACAGTTTTTCGCATGATCCTCGATCGTTTCCAGGTGCCCGGCAAAGTCGCCGTCGTCACCGGTTCCGGCCGCGGCATCGGCGCGGCGGCCGCGGTCGCGCTGGCCGAAGCCGGGGCCGACGTCGTCATCTCCTCCCGTACCGAGTCCGATCTGGCGAAGGTCGCCGCCCAGGTGACCGAACGGGGCCGCACGGCCCATGTCGTGCCGGCGGACCTGAGCGATCCGGTCGCCGCGGCGGCGCTGGCGGCCGCCGCGGTCGACACGTTCGGCCGACTCGACATCGTGGTGAACAACGTCGGCGGCACCTATCCGCGTCCGCTGCGGGAAACCACGCCCGAGTTCCTCGAAGAAGCCTTCCGGTTCAACGTGTCCACCGCGCATGCGCTCACGACCGCGGCCGTCCCGGCGATGCTGGAAGCCGGCGGCGGCGCGGTGGTGAACATCTCGTCGAACATGGGCCGGATGGCGGGGCGCGGGTTCGCCGCGTACGGCACCGCGAAGGCCGCGCTCGCGCACTACACCCGGCTCGCCGCGGTGGACCTCGCCCCGAAGATCCGGGTCAACGCGGTGGCGGTCGGCTCGACGGCCACCTCCGCGCTCGACATCGTGGTGAGCAACCCGGAGATCAAGGAGCGCATGGAGTCCGCGACCCCGCTGCGGCGGATCGGCGAACCCGAGGACATCGCCGCGGCCATCCTGTACCTCGCCTCGCCGGCGGGCGCCTACGTCACGGGCAAGGTCCTCGAAGTCGACGGCGGGCTGCAGACCCCGAACCTCGAACTCGGCCTGCCCGACGTCTGATCCCGATTCTCGCGCCAGGAAACCTTCTCCTCGCTATCGTCGGTGGACCCTTGGGGGCACGACCAGAAGGGAGAGATCATGGCAACGACGATCATGGGAGCGGCGGCCGTCTCGCTCGACGGTTTCATGGCCGACACCGGGGACGGCGTGGGACCGCTGTTCGACTACCTGGTCGGCGGGGAGGTCGAGTGGAGCCTGCCCGGCGGCGAGCATCAACCATCCAGATCCAGCCGGGCGACCGCGGACTTCATGCGCACGAAGTACGCCGACATCGCCGCCGTGGTGATGGGGCGCCGGGTGTTCGACCTGACCAACGGCTGGAACGGGGTACCGGCCGCGGGCGAGCACGTCTTCGTCGTGACCCACAAACCGCCGGCCGACTGGGAGTTCGCCGGCACCGCGCCGTTCACTTCGTCTGCGGGGTGGAAGAGGGCATCGCGGCGGCGAGGGAGTACGCGGGAGACCGGATCGTCGACGTGTCCGCGGGGCAGATCGGCGGCCAGGCCCTGCGGCTGGGCCTGATCGACCAGATCGTCGTCAACCTGGTCCCGGCGATCTTCGGCGCCGGCCGCCCGTTCTTCGCCACCGGCGAACTCCGCGCCGCGATCATGCTGGACAACCCCTCGCAAGTCATCCAGGGCGACCGGGTGACCCACCTGGTCTACGACGTCAGGAAGCCCTGACCCGCGCTAGTCGACCTTCTCGGCCACATGTGACCCGGATTTCTCCCCCGTCCCGGCGAGAAGTTCGGGCGCCTCGCGTGGGCCGCGTCTGCGCGCCACGTAGAAGTAGATCATCGCCCCGATGAACACCAGGGTCGAGACCCACGTGTTCACGCGCAGGCCGAGGATGTGGTTGGCGTGGTCGTCGCGCAGCAGTTCGACCCAGAACCGGCCGGCCGTGTAGCCCGCGACGTACAGTGCGAACGCGCGACCGTGCCCGAGCTTGAACCGCCGGTCCAGCCACACCACCAACCCGGCGACCGCGAGATCCCAGATCAGCTCGTAGAGGAACGTCGGCTGCACCGGGCTGTCGGGCAGCGGGATGTGCCCGAAGGCCACCCCGTCCGGCCCCTGGAGCGGGACCGTGGGGTTGTTCGGGTCGAAGCGCTGGTAGATCTCCAGGCCCCAGGGCAGGCTCGTATGCGAACCGTAGAGTTCCTGGTTGAAGTAGTTGCCGAGGCGGCCGATCGCCTGCGCGGCCACGATGCCCGGCGCGATCGCGTCCGCCATCGCCGGCAGCGGGATCCCCTTGCGGCGGCAGCCGATCCACGCGCCGACCCCGCCGAGCGCGACGGCGCCCCAGATGCCGAGACCGCCGTCCCAGATGTAGAGGGCCTGGATGGGGTTCTTGCCCGGGGCGAAGTACAGCTCGGGGTCGGTGATGACGTGGTAGATCCGCCCGCCGACGATGCCGAACGGCACCGCGAACACGGCGATGTCCACGACGGCGCCCTTGGCCCCGCCGCGTTCCTGCCAGCGGCGCTCGCCCCACCAGATCGCGAGGATGATGCCCGCGATGATGCACAGGGCGTAGGCCCTGATGGGGAGCGGTCCGAGGTACCACACGCCCCGCTCCGGGCTCGGGATCGTCGCGAGAAACACGGTGTGCACGACGCCACCGTAGCCTGCGCGGGTAACGGCTCGGCGTTGAGGCCGGGCGAGTTCACCGGGTCACAGGGCGTGCCGAGCCGACATCAGGTCTGGGGGCGGTTGAGGAACGCGGAGCCGACGGCGAGCACGCAGCCGACCCCGAAGATGATCGTCAGCCAGACCGGTCCGCCCCGCAGTCCGTTCCAGATCCCGCCGGCGGCCATCAGCAGGGCCATCAGGAGGTTGCGCAGCTGCAGGGGTGTCGGCTTGGCCATGCCGGCCAGCCTTTCACACCCGGTCAGACACCGAGATCCACGGTGGTGGCGACGGGGCGGGTGAGGGTGAGCTTGCCGCCGTCGCTGCGCGCGATTTCGCGGTACTCGCCTTCGCTCAGTTCGAAGAGCGTGGCCTCGACCGGCCCCACCGTGCTCACCAGCAGGTAGTAGCGAATGTTCGCCTCGGCGTACAGCGCACGCTTGAGCACCCGGTCCTGCATCTTGGTCGACGGCGACTCGACCTCTACCGCGAGGAGCACATCGGCCGCGGAGAAATACACCACGTCGTCCGGGCAGGTCACGATCACCAGATCCGGAATGAGTACCCGCCTACTGTTCAGGCGCACGTTTACGCCCGGCAGCAGTCGCGTGCCTGGAATGACCGCATCGTGCAGGCCGAACTGGAGCTTCTGCAAGATTTCCTGATGCCGTGAGGCGGGGGCGGGGCTCACCAGAAGGCTCCCGTCGACCAGCTCGACGCGGCTGCCGCTGTCCTCGGGCAGCTCGAAGAACTCCTCGACGGTCCACTCGCCGGGGTGCCAAGGCACGATGTAGTCAGGCTCGATGTCAGGCACTGCGGCCACGGTAGTTCACCCCCACCCCTGCTGAGAACGGTTCGCTTGTGACCAGTGTGACATGTCGACTCCCCGTTTCGTCGGAACATGGGGTCACCATGCCATCACCCACCGACAGTTTCGGTGCGAGGCGATCAGGCGGGAACGACTGGCCGGCGCACGCCCTCCGCGAGTTCTTCACTCAGCGCGCGCACCGCTTCGGCGCTCTCGGCGGCCTTCGTCACAAGCGCCGAGCCGACGATCACGGCGTCGGCGAACGCGGCGACCTCCGCCGCCTGCTCACGCGACCGCACGCCCAGCCCGACCCCGATCGGCAGGTCCGTGTGCGCCCGGGCCCGGCGGACCAGCTCCGCGGCACCGGCGCCGACCTTGTCCCGCGCCCCGGTCACGCCCATGACCGACGTCGCGTACAGGAAGCCCGACGCGGCCCGCGCGGTCAGGTCCAGCCGCTCCTCCGACGAGGACGGCGCGACCAGGAAGATCCGGTCCAGGCCGTGCTCCTTCGAGGCGACCATCCATTCGGCGGCCTCGTCCGGGATCAGGTCCGGGGTGATCATGCCCAGCCCGCCCGCGGCGGCGAGGTCGCGCGCGAACCGGTCCACGCCGTAGCGGTGCACCGGGTTCCAGTACGTCATCACGACGGCCCGGCCACCCCGCGCCGAGACCGACTCGACGACCTCGAACAGCTGCTTGAGCCGGAATCCCTGCTTGAGCGCGGTGTCCGCGGCGAGCTGGATCGTCGGCCCGTCCATCACCGGGTCCGAGTACGGCATGCCGACCTCGACGAGGTCCGCGCCGCCGTCGACCATCGCCGCGAGCATCTCCTTCGAGCCCTCGGCGCTCGGGTACCCGGCGGGGAGGTAGCCGACCAGTGCGGACCGGCCCTCGCCGCGAGTCTGCTCGAACAACTCCTTGAGACTCACTTGCCCACCAGCCCGAACCACTTCGCCGCCGTGTCCATGTCCTTGTCGCCGCGACCGGACAGGTTGACCAGGATCAGCGCCTCGCGGCCCAGTTCCCGCCCCAGCTGGATCGCGCCGGCGAGCGCGTGCGCGGACTCGACCGCCGGGATGATGCCCTCGGTGCGCGACAGCAACTTGAACGCGTCCATCGCCTCCGTGTCGGTGATCGGGCGGTACTCGGCGCGCCCGCTGTCCTTGAGCCACGAATGCTCGGGGCCGACACCCGGGTAGTCGAGGCCCGCGGAGATCGAATGCGATTCGAGCGTCTGGCCGTCCTCGTCCTGCAGCAGGTACGACATCGCGCCGTGCAGGTTGCCCGGGCTGCCCTCGGTGAGCGTCGCGCCGTGCCGGCCGGTCTCGATGCCGTCCCCGCCTGGCTCCAGGCCGACCAGCCGGACGTCCGGATCGTCGATGAAGCCGTGGAAGATACCGATCGCGTTGGACCCGCCGCCGACGCACGCGGCCACCACGTCCGGCAGGCGCCCGGTCTGCTCCAGGACCTGCGCCCTGGCCTCCTCACCGATCACCTTGTGGAAGTTGCGCACCATCGTCGGGAACGGGTACGGGCCGGCGGCCGTGCCGAACAGGTAGTGCGTCGTGTTGGCGTTGGTGACCCAGTCCCGCAGCGCCTCGTTGATCGCGTCCTTGAGCGTGCGTGAACCTGTCTTGACCGGTACGACCTCGGCGCCGAGCAGCCGCATCCGGGCGACGTTCAGCGACTGCCGCTCGGTGTCGACCTCGCCCATGTACACCACGCACTCGAGGTCCAGCAGCGCGCACGCGGTGGCCGTCGCGACGCCGTGCTGGCCCGCCCCGGTCTCGGCGATGACCCGCTTCTTGCCCATCCGCTTGGTGAGCAGCGCCTGGCCCAGCACGTTGTTGATCTTGTGGGAGCCGGTGTGGTTGAGATCCTCGCGCTTGAGGAAGATCCGTGCGCCACCCGCGTGCTCCCCGAACCTCGGCGCCTCCGTCAGCAGGCTCGGCCGGCCGGCGTAGTCGCGCAGCAGGCGCTTGAGCTCGTTGGTGAACGCGGGGTCCGAGCGAGCCTTGTCGTACTCGGTGGCCACCTCGTCGACGACGCCGATCAGCGCCTCCGGCATGAACCGGCCGCCGTACCGGCCGCCGTAGTAGCCCCGCTCGTCCGGGTCGTGCTCGGTGCGCCGGGCGGTCATCGGGCCGGCCTCGGGCAGGCGGGGTGCGAACCGGCGGTGACCAGTTTGATCAGCGCTCCCTTCGGGTCACCCGAGGCGACCAGACCCTCGCCCACCAGCACGGCGTCGGCACCGTGCCCCGCGTAGGCCATCAGGTCGCCCGGGCCGCGGACCCCGGACTCGGCGATCTTGGTCACGTCGAACGGCAGCCCCGGGGCGAGCCGGCTGAACACGTCGCGATCCACTTCGAGCGTGTGCAGATTGCGGGCGTTGATGCCGATGACCTGCGCACCGGCCTCGAGCGCGCGGTCGGCCTCCTCGGCGTTGTGCACCTCGATCAGCGCGGCCATCCCGAGCGACTCGACCCGGTCCAGCAACGAGACCAGCGCGTTCTGCTCGAGCGCCGCGACGATCAGCAGCACCATGTCCGCGCCGTGCGCCCGCGCCTCGTGCACCTGGTACGGGCTGACGACGAAATCCTTGCGCAGCACCGGAATATCGACCACCGCGCGCACCGCGTCGAGGTCGGCGAGCGAACCACCGAAACGGCGCTGCTCGGTGAGCACGCTGATCACGCGCGCCCCGGCCTCCTCGTAGTCCCTGGCCAGTGCGGCCGGATCAGCGATCGGCGCGAGCAGGCCCTTCGACGGGCTGCGGCGCTTGACCTCGGCGATCACGCCGATCGACGACTCGCGCAGCGCACTGGCGGCGTCCCGCGGCGGGGCGGCCTTGGCGGCGAGCACCTTGAGTTCGTCGAACGGCAGCGCCTTCTCACGCTCGGCGAGGTCGGCACGGACACCGGCGACGATTTCTTCGAGAACGCTCACCAGGTGCCCCCAACACCGGGCACATCCGGATTTTCACTCGAAAGCTGGCTCACAAACACCTTCCCCTTCCCGCAGAAAAGATGCTAACCCGCCCACAATCACGGGCCGGTTCCGGGTCGAACATGCCTTGGCAGCGGCAAGATCTCCGCTAGGCACTGTCGGTGGGGTCTTCTCCCTCGGAGAGCGCCTCCCACAACTCGGTGTCAGGGTCGCGCGCGGTCTTCTTCACGCTCGGTGCCGCATAGCGTGCACCGAGTCGCGGCATCGCACCGGCGCGCTTGGTGGCGATCAACCCGCCGAGCAGCACGAGAATTCCCGCCAGCAAGGTGAGCGCGCGACCGAGAAACATCTGCCACACCGGCGCCCCGGGCGGGAAACCGCTGAACGACACCCCGTCCACCGCGATCCAGCACGCCCACAACCCGGCGACGGCGAGTACCACGCCGAGCACCCGCCGTGGCCAGCCGCCTGTCGCGACCGCGCCGGCGACCCCGGCCACGGCGAGTACCGCCAATGGCACCAGCGCACCCGAATGCTGCGCGCCGGTCTGGGTTTCGAGCAGCATTCCGCGCACGCCGCCGTCGCGCTGCTGCGCCGACCAGACCAGGCGTGAGCCTCCCCACAGTGCCGCCGCGCCGAGGAGCAGCGTGGCCGCGACTATCCACAATGGACGCTTACTGGACGCTGGCGATGTCATCATCGGGATCCAGTGCCCTGGCGGGGGCGATGGTCTGCGCGGCGGCGACGGCGGACAGCACCGTGCGCGCCTTGTTGAGCGATTCGTTGTCCTCGTAGTCGGCGACCGAGTCCGCGACGACGCCACCACCGGCCTGCACGTACGCGACGTCGTCACGTACCAGCGCGGTGCGGATGGCGATGGCGGTGTCGGCGTCCCCGGCGAAGTCGAGGTAGCCCACGACGCCACCGTAAAGGCCGCGGCGGACGGGTTCGAGCTCCTCGATGAGCTGCATCGCCCGCACCTTGGGCGCGCCGGACAGCGTGCCGGCCGGGAAACACGCGGCCACGGCGTCGAACGCGGTGCAGTCGTCACGCAGTTCGCCGGTGACGGTGGAAACGATGTGCATCACGTGGCTGTAGCGTTCGATGGTGAAGAAGTCGACGACGTGCACGGTGCCGGGCTTGCACACCTTGCCGAGGTCGTTGCGCCCGAGGTCGACGAGCATGAGGTGCTCGGCGCGTTCCTTCTCGTCGGCGAGCAGGTCCTTGGCCAGCTGCGCGTCCTCCTCCGGATCCGCGCCGCGCCAGCGGGTGCCCGCGATCGGGTGCGTGGTGGCGCGCCCGTCGTGGACCGTGACGAGGGATTCCGGGCTGGAGCCGACGATGTCGAAGCCCTCCAGCCGCAGCAGGTACATGTACGGGCTGGGGTTGGAGGTGCGCAGCACCCGGTAGATGTCCAGCGCGCTGGCCTCGGTGTCGATCTCGAACCGTTGCGAGGGCACGATCTGGAACGCCTCACCGGCCTTGATCGCCTCGACGGCCTTCTCCACCGCCCGGTGGTAGTCCTCCTTCGTGCGGCGCCGCCGGAACTCGGGCGCGGGCCGGGAGAACACGGCGGTGGTGGACGGGGCGGGCGCGCGCAGGTGTTCGGTCATCGCCTCGAGACGGCGGACCGCGTCGTCGTACGCGGCGTCGACGCGTTCGGGCGAATCGTCCCAGTTGACCGCGTTCGCGATCAGTGTGACGGTGCCCTCGTGGTGGTCGAGGACCGCGAGATCGGTCGCCAGGAGCATCGTCAACTCGGGGATGTCGATGTCCTTCTCGGCCAGTTCGGGCAGCCTCTCCAGCCAGCGCACCGAGTCGTAGCCGATGTAGCCGACCATCCCGCCGGTCAGCGGCGGTAGGCCGGGCAGCGGTTCGGTGTGCAGCGCGGCCACCGTCTCCCGCAGCACCTGCAACGGATTGCCCTCCGTCGGCAGCCCGACCGGCGGGGTGCCCACCCACGCGGCCTTGCCGTCACGCACGGTCAGCGCGGCGGGGCTGCGCACGCCGACGAACGACCATCGCGACCAGGACTGCCCGTTCTCCGCCGATTCGAGCAGGAACGTGCCGGGGCGGTCCGCGGCCAGCTTGCGGTACACGCCGACCGGGGTCTCCCCGTCGGCCAGCAACCGCCGGACCATCGGGATCACCCGGCGGCCCTCGGCGAGCGCGCGGAACTCGCCCCGGGCCGGGCTCACGGAACCGAGCCCGCCGGACGCGGAGTTCGCGGGATGGACAGTGACCATGACCGCCATTGTGCCGCTGAAGGCTCAGCTGCCCTGCAGCGGGCCATAATTCACTCATTGTTGAATTCTGGGCTCGCGCGAGTCATGATGGACTGATGAGCACGACCGATCAACCGAAGGCCGGCAAGCGGCGTGGCCGCCGCCCCGCCGGCCAGGACACCCGCGCGGCGCTGCTCGCCGCCGCCCGCGCGGAGTTCTCCGAGAACGGCTACGAGGGCGCCACCGTACGCGCCATCGCCGCGAGGGCCGGCGTGGACGCGGCCATGGTCAACCACTGGTTCGGCGGCAAGGAAACCTTGTTCGCCCAGTCCGTGCTCCAGTTGCCCTTCGACCCGCAGGACATCGTGCACACCTTGCTCGAGGGTGATCGGGACACCCTCGGCGCGCGGATCATCCGCCGGTTCGTCACGGTCTGGGACTCGGCGTCCGGCCAGACGTTCCCCGCCCTCATCCGGAGCCTTGCCAACCACGACAAGGCCGCGGCCGCGCTGCGGGACTTCCTGATCGAGAACATCCTCGACACCATCATGACCCGGATCGAGGCGGACCACCCCCAGCTACGTGCCACATTGTGCGCCTCCCAGTTGATCGGCATCGGCATGGTGCGTTACGTGGCCCGGTTCGAACCGCTGGCCTCCTCCGACGTCGAGACGATGGTGGCCGCGGTAGCGCCGACCCTGCAGCGCTACCTCACCGGCGACCTCGGTTCCATCAGTTCGAATTGACCGTTCGGACTCAGCCGGCGGTTTTCTCCACCACCAGACCACCCCTACGCATCGCACCGTCGACATCGCCCGCGTGGGTCACCGCTATCCGTTCCGCGGCACGCAGCGAGAACCGCGCGGTATCGAGCATCCGGCGGATATCTTCGGCGTCCGTTGTGGACATTTCTCCTGGGTTGTCCATGTCCGCGCGCATGACCTCGTCGATCGCGCCGTCCACGGACAGCAGGCCGTCCATCGCGTCGTCGATCCGGTTCACCAACTGCCGCGCCCTACCGCGCAATTGTTCGTAATAGAGCCGGGTATCGCTCATGTCCACACCTTTCCGGGACTCGGGGAAAACATCGTGCCCCATACAGTTCCGAAAGATGTCCCCCGTGGCAACGAATCAGACAACGAGATCCGAAGTTCACCCGGAAGATCGATTTGGCGAGCTTCCGCGGTCAACCGCGGTCGTCGGCGAGCAGCAGCCTTTCCCCGGTGCCGAAACAAGTCCTGGTGTTGGTGTGGCACGCGGGACCGGCCTGATCGACACGCACCAGCACGGCGTCGCCGTCGCAGTCGAGCCGGACCTCGCGCACGTGCTGGGTGTGCCCCGAGGTCTCGCCCTTGACCCACAACTCCTTGCGGCTGCGGGAAAAGTAGGTGCCGCGGCGGGTGGTCAGCGTGCGTTCGAGTGCCTCGTCGTCCATCCACGCGACCATCAGCACGTCCGAGGTTTCGTGGTCGACCACGACGGCGCAGATCAGCCCGTCGGCGTTGCGCTTGAGCCGCGCGGCCAGCGCCGGCTCCAGGCTCATGCCGCATCTCCGAGCAAATACCGCCGCACCGGCCCGGAGTTGAGCAGCACCCAGCTGTAGATGTAGCCGACCGCGAGCACGGCCGAGAACACCTTGAACCCCAGCACGGACCCGGCCAGCAACAGGAAAGCGTGCAGCAGCCCCAGCAACGCCGCCACGACGAAGCCGAAGAACCGCGACGAGGGCATGCGCAGCGCGAGCCCGCCCGCGACGAGACCGCCCAGGACGACGCTCGCGATCGGGAGCAGCAGCGTGCGCGCCGAAGCTCCCGACGTGGTCACGATGACGATGCCGAGTGCGAGATAGGCCAGGCCGAGCCCGGCCATCAGCGCCATCGCCAGTTTCACTTCGATGGCAACGGATTTGAGCTTCACCGGACCTCGACTCCCCCGGCGCGCAAAGCGTCCTTCACGTCGCCGATCTTCAACTGTCCGAAGTGGAACACGCTGGCCGCGAGCACCGCGTCGGCGCCCGCCCGCACGGCGGGCAGGAAGTGCTCGACCGCCCCCGCGCCGCCACTGGCGATCACCGGCACCCGCACGACCTTGCGGGTCCGTTCGATCAGCTCGAGATCGAAGCCGTTCTTGGTGCCGTCGGCGTCCATCGAGTTGAGCAGGATCTCACCGACACCCAGTTCCTCGCCGCGCTCCGCCCATTCGACGGCGTCGATGCCGGTGCCCTCGCGGCCGCCGTGGGTCGTCACCTCGAACCCGGACGCGGTCGGCTCGCCTCCCTCGCGCACGCGGCGCGCGTCCACGGACAGGACGATGCACTGCGCCCCGAACCGCCGCGAGGCCTCCCGCAGGAACTCCGGGCGCGCGATCGCCGCCGTGTTGATGCTCACCTTGTCCGCGCCCGCGCGCAGCAGGCGGTTCACGTCGTCGCAGGTGCGCACACCGCCGCCGACGGTGAGCGGGATGAACACCTGTTCCGCGGTGCGGCGCACCACGTCGTAGGTGGTCTCGCGGTTCCCGGAGGACGCGGTGACGTCGAGGAAGGTCAGCTCGTCGGCCCCCTCGGCGTCGTAGGCGCGCGCCAGCTCGACCGGGTCACCGGCATCGCGCAGGTTCGCGAAGTTCACTCCTTTCACGACCCGGCCGGCATCGACGTCCAGACAGGGAATCACCCTCACGGCTACGGACATGCGCCCAGGATATCCGCGCACCGGCTGTCCGTACGCTGGCGGGATGTGGTGGGGATGGGTGTGCGCGGTGGTCGCGGCCGTGGCGTACGGGGTGGCGTCGGTGCTGCAGGCGGTCGCCGCGCGGGCCGTCGGCGGGGGTGGGCGCGGGGTCGATCCGCGGCTGCTGGTGCGGGTGTTCCGGCAGTGGCGGTACGTGGCCGGGACGGGCCTGGACGTGGTCGGCTTCCTGGCGCAACTGGTCGCGCTGCGGGTGCTCCCGCTGTTCGCCGTGCAGGCGGCGCTCGCGTCGAGCCTGGCCGTGACGGCCGTCGCGGCGATCGGGATCGGCGCACGGCTGTACGCGCGGGAGTGGGCCGCGGTCGCGGCGGTATGCGCCGGGCTCGCGCTGCTCGGCGCGTCCGCCCACGGTGAGGGCTCGACGCCGGTGGGGCTCGCGTTCCATCTGGCGCTCGTGATCGCGACGGCGATGCTGGGCGTGGCCGGCGCCGCGGCGGGGCGCGCGGACGACCGGACGCGCAGCCCGGCGCTCGGGCTGGTCGCCGGGCTGGCGTTCGGACTGGTCGCCGTGGCCGGGCGGATCATCGCGACAAGCAGCGTCGGCGCGTTCCTGTCCGATCCGGCGACGTACGCGATCGCCGGATCGGGGGTGCTCGGAATGCTGTTCTTCGCGTCGGCACTGCAGCGGGGCAGCGTGACGACGGCGACCGCGTCGATGGTGGTCGGCGAGACCGTGCTGCCCTCCGTGATCGGTGTGCTGTTTCTCGGCGACACGACACGGTCGGGCCTCGGAATCCTGGCCGCGGCCGGGTTCGTCCTGGCCGTCGTGTCCGCGCTCGCGCTGGCCCGCTTCGGCGAGGTGTCTTGACCCCGGCCGCCCGGCCCCGCAAATTGAACGCATGACGAATTCAGCCGTCACCGTCGACGGCCTGCGGGTACGCAGAGGCGGGCGCGAGGTCGTGCGCGGCGTGAGCTTCGAGGTGACCGCCGGCGCGGTGACGGGATTGCTCGGCCCGAGCGGTTGCGGCAAGACGACGGTCATGCGCTCGATCGTCGGCGTGCAGATCGTCGCGGGCGGCCGGGTGAGCGTGCTCGGCGAACCCGCCGGGAGCCGGTCGCTGCGGCGCGAGATCGGTTACGCGACACAGGATCCGGCGGTCTACGCGGATCTGACGGTGACCGAGGCGCTGCGTTACTTCGCTTCGATCCTGCGCGCCCCGGCCTCCGATGTGGACCGGGTGGTGGCCGAGGTCGGCCTGGAGGAGGAGGCGCACAGCCTGATCGGCACGCTGTCCGGCGGGGAACACTCGCGTGCCAACCTCGCCATCGCGCTGCTGGGCCGCCCGCGGTTGCTGGTCCTGGACGAACCGACCGTGGGCCTGGACCCGGTCCTGCGCGACTCGCTGTGGGGACTGTTCCGCTCACTGGCCGCCGCCGGAACGACACTGCTGGTGTCGAGCCATGTCATGGACGAAGCGGCCCGGTGCGACCGGCTCCTGCTGATGCGCGACGGGCGGTTGCTCACCGACGACACACCGGCGGGCCTGCGCGTGCGCACCGGGACGGCCGATCTGGAGCAGGCTTTCCTGCACCTGATCCGGGAACGGCAGGCGGCGCGCTCGTGAACCCCGCACTCACGCTCGCCACCGCGCGCCGGATCCTGACCCAGCTACGGCACGACCCGCGGACCGTCGCGATGCTGATCCTGGTGCCGTCGTTGCTGATGGTGCTGCTGCGCTTCGTGCTCAACTCGCCGCGGCTGTTCAACGCGACCGCACCCGCGCTGCTGGGTGTCTTCCCGTTTCTGGCGATGTTCCTGGTCACGTCGATCACGACACTGCGTGAGCGCACGAGCGCCACCCTGGAACGGCTGATGACGCTGCCGATCGCGCGGCTCGACCTGCTGTTCGGCTACGCGCTGGCGTTCGGTGCGATCGCGGTGGTGCAGGTCGCGGTGGCGACCGGCGTGTCGCTCGCGTGGCTCGATCTCGACATCCGGGGCTCGCTGTGGCTGTTGCTGCTGATCGCGGTGCTCGACGCGCTGCTGGGGATGGCGCTCGGGCTGTTCGTCAGCGCGTTCGCCCGCACCGAGTTCCAGGCGATCCAGTTCATGCCGGTGTTCGTGCTGCCACAGATCCTGCTGTGCGGGCTGTTCGTGGCGCGCGGTTCGATGGGCTGGCTGCTGAACTGGCTGTCGAACGTGATGCCCCTTTCCTACGCGGTGGAGGCACTCGGGGAGGTCACTTCATCGTCCACAGTGGACGTGACGCTGATCAGGGACCTGCTGGTCGTGGCCGGGTGCACGCTGCTCGCGCTGGTGCTGGGCGCGGCGACGCTGCGCCGCCGGACACCGTGATTATCGTGGACGCCATGGCCTTTCTGGGCAATGAGAAGTACGTGCTGCTGACCACGTTCCGCCGGGACGGCACCCCGGTGCCGACCCCCGTCTGGCTGGCCATGGACGGCGAGGACATGGTGCTGTTCTCGGAACGCAAGGCGGGCAAGGTCAAGCGCATTCGCCGCGACGCCAAGGTGCTCGTCCAGGCGTGCGACCTTCGCGGCCGGCGCGTGCACGGCCCCGAACTGACCGGCACCGCCCGGCTGCTCGGCGACGAGGACTACACGCGGGTGCGTCGCCTGATCGCGCGGAAGTACGGCGTCGTGGGGCAGGTGAGCATGTTCTTCAGCCGCCTGCGCGGGCCGAAGGACAGGACCGTCGGGATCGCCGTGAGCTTTCGGTGACAGCGCAGCTCATTCCGGACGCGCCGGCTGCCGCGGCGCGAGTGTGGCGCTACCGGGTTCGTCGACGACCACGACGGGAGCCCGTTGGGCGGCACCGTCGTCACCGAGCAGCGGTCCGGCCAGGGTATCGGTGATCGCCCAGCCGAACGTGACAGCCGACCGGCGTGGCAGGCAGGTGCGGCCACGGCCTCCAGCGGGAACTGAACCGTGTCGCCGGACGCTAGCGGACCGCCGCCAGGGCCTCGGGCAGGGTGAACGCGCCCGCGTAGAGCGCCTTACCGACGATCGCACCCTCTAGGCCGTCGGCCGAGAGCGCGGCGAGCGCACGCAGGTCGTCCAGGCTGGATACGCCGCCGGAGGCGATGACGGGCGCGTCGGTGCGCGCGGCGACTTCGCCGAGCAGTTCGACATTCGGCCCCTTGAGCGTGCCGTCCTTGCTCACGTCCGTCACCACGTAGCGGGCGGCGCCGTCGCGGTCGAGGCGGTCGAGTACCTCCCACAGATCGCCGCCGTCCCGGGTCCAGCCGCGCGCGGCGAGCCTGTGCCCCGCGTCGGTGATCCGCACGTCCAGGCCGATCGCGACGCGGTCGCCGTAGGTGGCGACGGCCTTCGCGGTCCACTCCGGGTCCTCGAGCGCGGCGGTGCCGAGGTTCACGCGGCGGGCGCCGGTCGCGAGCGCCGCCTCCAGTGACTGATCGTCACGGATCCCGCCCGAGAGCTCCACCTGCACGTCCAACCGCGCGACGACGCGGGCGAGCAGTTCGCGGTTCGAGCCCTTGCCGAAGGCGGCGTCGAGGTCGACGAGATGGATCCACTCCGCCCCGTCGCGCTGCCAGGCCAGGGCCGCGTCGAGCGGATCCCCGTAGGAGGTCCCGGTGCCGGCTTCACCCTGCACGAGCCGGACGGCCTGACCATCGACCACGTCTACGGCGGGAAGGAGCGTGAAAGTCACGCGGTCACTATAGGTGAGGCTGGTCAGAGGACGGCCAGCCAGTTCTCCAGCAGGTGCGCCCCGGCGTCGCCCGACTTCTCGGGGTGGAACTGGGTGGCCCACAGCGGCCCGTTCTCCGCGGCGGCGACGAAGTCCTCTCCGTGGCGGGCCCACGTGACCTTGGGCTGCTGCCCTGGCAGCGCCGAGTCGAGCTCCCAGGTGCGCGCCGCGTAGGAGTGCACGAAGTAGTACCGGGTGTCCACGTCGAGCCCGGCGAACAGCTGCGAATCCGCCGGCGCCCGGACGGTGTTCCAGCCCATATGCGGCACCACGTCCGCGTGCAGGCGCTCGACCGTGCCCGGCCACTCTCCGGTGCCCTTCGACTCCACGCCGTGCTCGACCCCGCGCTCGAACAGGATCTGCATCCCGACGCAGATGCCGAGCACGGGGCGGCCGCCGGCGAGCCGGGTACCGATGATCTTTTCCCCGCCCACCGAGAGCAACCCCTCCATGCAGGCGGCGAACGCACCCACGCCGGGCACGACCAAGCCGTCCGCCTCCAGCGCCGCATGCGGGTCCGCGGTCACCTCGACCTCGGCGCCCACGCGCCGGACAGCGCGTTCGGCCGAACGGAGGTTCCCGGAACCGTAGTCCAGAATGACGACACGAGCCACGTTCTCAGTCTAGGGTGACAAGCAACGGCTTCCAACGACACTGCCCGGCCGTTCGAACTTTCCCCACGCGGGGAACGGCTTCCCCCCGGGCAGCAGGCAAGGGAGTGAGAATGCTGTCGCAGAACGATTCGATGACGCACCCCGGTCTCCAGAGCCGGGCCGTACCTGCCCGAAGAATCATCACGCTTGCCGGCCAGCTGTCCGACGAACTCTCGGACTTCGACACTCATGAGCTCTGCGCGGCCGAACTGCGCGGATTGCTGCGCGGTATGACCGGTACCGCCTCGGCGCTCACCCGGATCCTCGACCAGCTGCGCGAATGCGCGATGCTGAGCCGCCTCGAACACGAGGTGGGCCTGCCCGCGTACCAGACCGTGCGCAGCGAGCTCGAACAGGCTGCCGCGGCGGCCGAGGACCTGCGGGTGACCGCCGAGTCGCTGTGCGGGTTGCTACCGCTGGACGTTTCCGTCCCGGCCAGGAGAGGCGGGTGACGGGTCTGGCACCGCATCGAGTCAGCTCCCGCCGAAGAAGTCCCTGATCGCGAACCTGAGGCCTGGTGTGTCCAGGCCGTGGATCGCGTCGTGGTCGGTGGGGTGCGGTGGACGCGGACCTCGGCGGCGTGGCGCATGGCCAGTGCGCAGGGCCGCCGGTGTGGCACGTCGGCCAGCGCCCCGGCGACACGGTACGCGGACGTGCCCTCGGGTACCGCTCGACCAGGACGACGCCGGCCAGCGCGCGGCGCGCAGGGCCTTGCCGTCGAAGGGGCGGATCGTGCTCGCGCGCGGCACCTCATCCATTGTGGACAGGAACGGCTCAGGCGACCGGCCATGGGTCGCGCCACGACGCACGGCGGCTGCCGCGGACGCGGCGCGGTGAAGGCGTCGTACGGCGCCTCGTGGTCGCGACCGCCGGCCGTGCGGGGTGCCCAGCCCTCGGCCCCGGGGTGGCGCTCGATGCCGCCGGGCCAGCCGTGCATGGGCGACGAGTTGCCGACCAGGACCGTGGTCACTCGGTGAGCCCCGCGCGCGCAGGCCGAGGGCCGTGCCGACCACGAGCGCCACCCTGGGGCCGAGCGAACCGCTCGCGATCTCGGCGCCCGGTGCAGCGCCCGGTCCGGGTGCATGCCCAGACGCGACCGCACCGACCTCCAGTCCTCGAGGTCGGCCGGGCCGAGGAAGCCTCTCGCGGCGAGTACCGCGCAGCAGGCCGAGGACCGTGCCGATGGCAGGACGAACCGGTCACGCCCCGGGTCGCGCGCCGTCTCCGGCGAGACGTTCGGCACGCGGTCGCAGAGCACCCACGGCACGTCCACAGTGGACTCCGCAGCCGCGGCGTGCCTCTCGTCCCGGTCATCCGCGCGACCAGCGCCGGCAGGCCGGTTCGGTGGTCGTCGTCATATCGCCACCGGTCAACCTCGACTTAAGTCTAGGTCAAGGTTACCCTGGCGAACGTGACCAAGCTTGCCGACCACCTCAGCATCGGTCAGGTCGCGGAACGCAGCGGAGTACCCCACACCGCGCTACGGTTCTACGAGGATCGCGGCCTGATCCACGCCGAGCGCTCCACGGGTAACCAGCGCCGCTACCCGCGGACGGTGCTGCGCCGCATCGCATTTATCCGCGCCGCCCAGCGAGTGGGCCTGAGCCTCGAGGAGATCAGCGCGGCCCTGGCCACGCTGCCCAAGGACCACGCGCCCACGAAGGCGGACTGGGCCCGGCTCTCGAGAAACTGGCAGGACGAACTGGACGCCCGGATCGACGCGCTGCAGCGCCTGCGCGACCGGCTCACCGGCTGCGTCGGCTGTGGTTGTCTCTCCCTTCGTATGTGCGGCCTGTACAACCAGGACGACCAGCTGGCCCGCTTCGGCCCCGGCGCACGCCTGCTCAAACCGGCGATGGAGGGTGGCGCGTAGGACGGCACGGCCTGGTCGAGCCCCTGCGAACGCCCGCACAGGGCGGTGGCGGGGCTTCGACCGGTGAACTCAGGACTCCCGGCAGGCGGCAGTCACAGGGGGCGCGCCCATCGAGAGACGTCACGCCGGGGGCACGCGAGTCGCGCCACCGCAGGGTCCAGCGCATCGTGTCGTCACATCCGAAATCCGCCAACATGCGGGACAGGTAACAGGGCAGGCATTCCCGGCCCAGCGGCTTGGTCCACTGCTCGCGCAACGCGGCGGGAACGAGTTCAGTACGCATGGCTCCTCCTTGGTCTTCCGGCTGGTTCGTGCTTACCGACGATCTTGCGCGCCGAGAAGCTTCGTGAGCCAATGGAGCCGACATGGAGAACCAAAAAGCAGTTGCCATTTCGAAGCGGCTGTCTCATCATCTGCGCCACTCGCCCGAGGCGATCGGAGTGAGCCTGGGGTCCGGCGGCTGGATCGAGGTGGACGTGCTGCTGTCCGCGCTCGCCAGGCACGGACTCCTGCTGTCCCGGGCCGAGCTCGAGGAAGTGGTGGCACGTAACGACAAACAGCGCTTCGCCGTCGACGGCAGCGGCCAGCTGATCCGCGCGAACCAGGGCCACAGCGTGCCCGTCGACCTCGGGCTGCCGGTCGCCGATCCACCCCCGCTGCTGTTCCACGGCACCGTCGAACGGTTCCTGCCGGCCATCCTGCGCGCGGGCTTGCGGCCGATGAAAAGGCACGACGTTCACCTTTCGCACACGCGCGAGGTGGCAACTCGTGTAGGTGCGAGACGCGGGAAACCGGTAGTACTCGAGATCGACGCGGCGGCGATGACCCGCGCGGGCCGCGAGTTCCGGCTGAGCCCGAACGGGGTGTGGCTGACCGCGCGGGTGCCACCGGAGTTCCTGCGGCGGGCGGCATGACGCGCCGAGCCCTGCCGACGCCGAAGCCGAAGCGTTACGCACGGACCAGTTCGCGACGAGCTACCCGCCTTCGCGCGCCGCTTTCGACCGGAACTATGAACGACTGCTCGGCATGATGATCCACAACAGGGCGGATCTGCTCGTCGCCGAGTACGACAGCCAGGTGATCGGGTACGCCCTCGCGACCCGGTTCCTGGTGTTGTACGCGAACGGCTGGGTCGCCGAACTGCAGGAGCTGATCGTCGCCCCGGAAGCGCGCGGACCGGGTGTCGGGCGGGCACTCGTGGCCGCGATCGCCGAGCGAGCCCGGGTGGCCGGGGCGGTCGAACTGACCGTGCCGACCCGGCGGGCACGGGACTACTACTTGACGCTGGGATTCACCGAGACCGCGACGTACCTGAAACGAGAATTGACCTGACCGCGCGGGAAGGAAGCTCAGCCCCGGCGCCCGCCCAGCAGCCGGCGCCCCACGCCGAGCAGATGCGCGCGCAGCGTTTCATCGTCCAGATCCGCGAACTGCGGCGCGCCACCGGTCAGTGCGATCCCCGTGATGGCCGCGTGCGCGGCGATCGCCCGGGTCACATCCGCCTCGGAGCCCGCGAAGATCTCCATCATCCGAACGCTGAAGCTCTCCCTGTCCAGCCACGAGGCGGTGAGCGCCCGCGTGACCCCGGGATCGCGGCTGAACAGCGCCACCAGCGTCCGGTGCCGCACGACGATGTCGACGAAACCGGTCAGCAGGTGATCGAGCCGCGCGTTCCGGCCCCGCAGCCGCGAAGCCTCCTCCACCACCAGCTCCAGCTCGCGTAGCCCCGGTTCCGCGACGGCGCCGGTGATCTCGTCCTTCGTCTTGAAGTGGTAGTACACCGCCGCCTTCGTCACGCCCAGCGCGTCGGCGATCATCTGGAGCGACGTGCCTTCGACGCCGTGCTCGGTGAACAGCCGCAGCGCGGTCGCGAGCAGGCGCGTACGCGTGTCCTCCTGGCCGCTCGCGGTGACGGCGGCAGGACCGGCTGTCATAGCACCCTCCCAGTGAACACGGCGAGGTTACGCGTCCACTACCGCGCGAAGCAAGGAAGAGCGCTAGCCGTGCGGCTAGTCACATGCTAGCCGATCGGCTTGTAGCTCCACTTGCCGATCGGCTAGCTTGAGGCTCACCCGATCGCATGACGGACGCCCGAATTGGAGCCGCGCGCATGGCCACTCTCCTTTACCGGCTCGCCCGGTTCTCGTTCCGCCGTCGCCAGCTCGTCGCCGCCGTCTGGGCGGCCGTCCTGATCGCGCTCGGGCTCGGTGCCGTGACACTGTCCGGGCAGCTCACGAACGACGTGACCATCCCCGGCACCGAGTCGCAGCAGGCGATCGACCACCTCAAGGAGCGCTTCGCTCAGGCGCCGGCCGGGGGCGCGACCGCACGCGTCGCGATCGAGGCGCCCACCGGGCAGAAGCTCACCGATCCGGTGAACAAGGCCACGGTCGAGCAGCTCCTAAGTGCGCTCAAGACCGCCCCGAAGGCGCGCGCGGTCACCGATCCGTTCCAGACCGGCACGGTCTCGCGCGACGGCCGCGTCGCGCTCGCGCAGGTGAGCTATCCCGTCCCGGCGTCGGAACTGACCGGCGCCGACCGCGAAGGCCTCACCGCGCCCGCCGAAACCGCCCGCCACGCCGGGCTGACCGTCGAGTTCGGGGGCGACGCGATCCAGGGCATGCCGGAAGTCGGCGGCACCGAGGGGATCGGCGTCGTCATCGCGGCCATCGTGCTGACCGTGACCTTCGGTTCACTCCTCGCCGCCGGCCTGCCGCTGCTGACCGCGTTGATCGGGGTCGGTGTCGGGATGGCCGGGGTGATGACCATCTCCGGGTTCACCGACCTGAACTCCAACACCCCGATCCTCGCGCTGATGCTCGGCCTCGCCGTGGGCATCGACTACGCGCTCTTCATCGTTTCGCGGTACCGCCATGAGCTGAGCGAAGGCCGCGAACCCGAACAAGCCGCCGCACGCAGCGTCGGTACCGCCGGTTCCGCGGTCGTGTTCGCCGGGCTGACCGTCATCATCGCGCTGGTCGGGCTCACGGTCGTGGGCATCCCGTTCCTCGGCCAGATGGGCGTCGCCGCCGCGGTAACCGTCGCCGTCGCGGTGCTGATCGCGCTCACCCTGCTGCCCGCGATCCTCGGTTTCGCCGGGCGCAGGGTGCTCGGCAAGCGCGCGAAAAAGCGGACGAAGACTCCGAACGGCGAGCGCTGGGCGCGATTCGTGGCGCGGCATCGTGTGCCGGTCCTGCTCGCGGCTGTCGCCGGACTGCTCATCGTCGCGATCCCCGCGCTGAGCATGCAACTCGGCCTGCCCAACGACGCCACCGCCGCGCCCGGCTCGACTCAGCGCAAGGCCTACGACCTGGTCTCGGAGGGGTTCGGCCCCGGCATGAACGGGCCGCTGATCGTGGTGATCTCCGACGCGACCGCCGAGAACGCGGACGCGGCCGCCGACCGGATCTCGCGGCTGAGCGATGTCGCGCTGGTGACGCCACCACAGTTCAACGCACCGCACGACACCGCGATGTTCACCGTCATCCCGAAGAGCGGGCCCAGCAGCGAGCAGACCGAAAAGCTCGTCGGCGACATCCGGTCGCACACCGGCGGCACGCACCTGGCCGTGACGGGGCAGACCGCGCTGCAGATCGACGTCTCCGCCAAGCTCGCCGGCGCGATGCTGCCCTATCTCGCGCTCGTCGTCGGGCTGGCGTTCCTGCTGCTGATGCTCGTGTTCCGCTCGCTGATCGTGCCGCTGAAGGCGACACTCGGGTTCCTCGGTTCGGTGGCGGCGACCTTCGGCGCCGTCGTCGCGGTCTTCCAGTGGGGCTGGCTCGACGATCTGCTGGGCGTGCAGTCGACCGCGCCGATCATGAGCATGCTGCCGATCCTGCTGATCGGCGTGCTGTTCGGGCTCGCGATGGACTATCAGGTGTTCCTCGTGACGCGGATGCGCGAGGAACATGTGCACGGCGCCGAGCCGCCCGAAGCGGTGGTCACCGGCTTCCGGCACGGTTCGCGGGTCGTGGTCGCCGCCGCACTGATCATGATCAGCGTCTTCGCCGGGTTTGTGCACTCCGACACAGCATTGATCCAGTCGATCGGTTTCGCGCTCGCGTTCGGCGTCGCGGTGGACGCCTTCGTGGTCCGGATGACGATCGTGCCCGCGGTGATGTCCCTGCTCGGCGCGAAGGCGTGGTGGCTGCCCAAGTGGCTCGGCCGGGTGCTGCCCAACGTGGACGTCGAAGGCGCGAAGCTCACGAAGCGGCTGGACGAGAAGAAGCCCGAGCGCTTGACTTCAAGCGCTTGAGGTTTGTTTTGCTGGTCGTATGACAGCATTCACCATCCAGGAGGTGTCGCGGCGCAGCGGGCTGAGCGAGCCGACCCTCCGCTACTACGAGGAGGTCGGGCTCGTCGGCCCGATCGACCGCGACGAACACAGCGGCCATCGCCGCTACCGCACCGAGGACATCGACACACTCGAGGCGCTGTCCTGCCTGCGCGCGGTCGGCGTTGGCATCGAGGACATGCGCACGTACCTGGCCAACCGGGCGCGCGGGCGGGCGGCCGCGGGCGAGCAGCGCGATCTGCTACTGCGTCACGCCACTCGCATCGAGGCCGAGATCGCCGCCCAGCAGGCGCGGCTCGGCTACCTACGGGAGAAGGCGGCGCTGTGGGATGCCCGCGACCGCGGCGACACCGTCGCGGAGGCCGAGGTGATCGAGCGTCTCGTGGACGTGGTCGATCGTCTGGGGGTGCTGCGATGAGCCCGGTGCTGGTCACTGGCGGTTCCGGCTACCTGGGGACGCACCTGATCGCGGCGCTGCTACGAGCCGGTCGCCCGGTGCGGGCCGCGGTGCGGTCGGCCGCGCGCGAGGACGGCCTGCGTGCGGCGGTGCGCCGCGGCGGCGCCGACGACGCCGGCCTCGAGATCGTGACCGCGGACCTGATGACCGACGACGGCTGGCCCGCCGCGCTCGCCGGCTGCGAGGAAGTCCATCACGTCGCCTCGCCCATCCCGGCCGTCCAGCCCGACGACCCCGACGAGTTGATCGTCCCCGCCCGCGAGGGCACGCTGCGGGTGTTGCGGGCCGCGCGCGACGGGGGTGCCCGGCGCGTTGTGCTCACGTCGTCGTTCGCCGCGATCGGCTACACGCCCAAACCCGGCGCCGAGTTCACCGAAGACGACTGGACCGACCCGGACACCCCGGGACTGGCGCCCTATCCGCGTTCCAAGGCCATCGCCGAGCGCGCGGCATGGGACCTGATGCAGCGCGACGGCGGCGACACCGAACTGGTCGTGGTCAACCCGACGGCGATCTTCGGGCCCGCCCTCACGTCCGATCTGCGCTCCTCGATGTACCTGATCAAGATCATGCTCGACGGGACCATGGGCGTCGCGCCCCGCCAGCGTTTCGGCGTCGTCGACGTGCGCGACGTGGCCGACGTGCACATTCGCGCGATGGCCGCGCCCAAGGCCGCGGGCAAGCGGTTCCTCACCGTCGCCGACGGGCCCACGCTGAGCTTCCTGCGGGTCGCCGAAATCCTGTGGCACCGGCTCGGCCCGCTCGCCGCCCGCGTGCCCACCGAGGAGGCGCCGGGCGACGAACTGCCGCAACCGATCCTCCACAACGACCGGGCCCGCGACGAGCTCGGATGGCGCCCACGCCCCGCCGAGACCACGATCGTCGAGACGGCGGAAAGCCTTCGCGACCTCGGCCTGCTGGAGCCGGCCGGCTAGCCGACGAACCAGAGGACGGCCCCGCCGACGGCGAGCAGGGCGGCGATGAGCAGGAAACCGGCGATGATCTTCGCGGTCTTGTACGTGCTGTACACGCCGCCGGCGAGGAAACCGGCCAGCGCCAGCAGCAGGATCCCGACGAGTTCCTTGCTCACAGCACCCCCTTGGTCGACGGGATCCCGCCCGCGCGCGGGTCGGCTTCGGTCGCGGCGCGCAGGGCGCGGGCGACCGCCTTGTACTGCGCCTCCGCGATGTGGTGCGGGTCCCGGCCGTGCAGCACGCGCACGTGCAGCGCGAGCTGCGCGTGGAACGACAGCGAGTCGAACACGTGCCGGGTCAGCACGAACGGGTAGTTCCCGCCGATCGTGAACGTGGCGAACTCGGCGGGCTCTCCCAAGTGGACACAGTACGGCCGGCCGGACACGTCGATCGCCGCGTGGGCCAGGGTCTCGTCCATCGGGATCCACGCGTCGCCGAACCGGCGGATGCCCTTCTTGTCGCCGAGTGCCTGGCGGATCGCCTGGCCCAGCACGATCGCGGTGTCCTCGACCGTGTGGTGCGCGTCGATGTGCACGTCGCCCGTCGCCTCGACCTTCAGGTCCAGCGAGCCATGCACCCCGAAAGAGGTCAGCATATGGTCGTAGAACGGCACGCCGGTGGAGACCTCCACCTCGCCGGCGCCGTCCAGGTCGAGCATCACCTCGATCGAGGACTCCTTGGTGGTCCTGGAAATCTTGCCCACCCGGCTCATCGGGGTACCTCCTTGCTCGCCGCCAGGAAGGCGTCGTTCTCCTCGGGGGTGCCGATGGTCACCCGCAGGTGCCCGTCGATACCGACGTCACGGATCAGCACCCCGTTGTCCACATAGGATTGCCAACTGGCCTTCGCGTCGGCGAACCGTCCGAAGAGGACGAAGTTGGCATCGCTGGGCACGGTCTGGAAACCCAGCCCCTGCAAGGCTTCCACCACGCGCTCTCGCTCGGCCACCAGCTTGGCCACCGAGGCCAGCGTCGCGTCGGCGTGCCGGAGCGCGGCTCGCGCGGCCGCCTGGGTCAGCAAGGACAGGTGGTACGGCAACCGGACGAGCTGCAGCGCGTCGACGACCGCGGGCGCCGCCGCGAGGTACCCCAGCCGTCCGCCGGCGAAGGCGAAGGCCTTGCTCATCGTGCGCGAGACGATCAGCTTGGCGGGGAACGAATCCAGCAGCCCGACCGCGCTCGGCTGGGAGGAGAACTCCGCGTACGCCTCGTCCACCACGACGATCCCCGGCGCGGCCCGCAGCACGGTTTCCAGCTCCGCCAACGGGATCGAGCCGCCGGTCGGGTTGTTCGGGCTCGTCACGAACACGACGTCCGGCTTGCGCTCCGAGACGATCTCGGCGGCCCGCGCGGTGTCGAGTGTGAAGTCCTCACGGCGGGGCGTCGGCGCCCAGTCGGTGCGCGTCCCGGCCGCGATGATCGGGTGCATCGAGTACGACGGTTCGAAGCCCAGCGCCGTGCGGCCCGGGCCGCCGAAGGCCTGCAGGATCTGCTGCAGCACCTCGTTGGAACCGTTGGCGGCCCACAGGTTCCGCTCCGACAGCAGGACACCGGTGGACACCGACAGGTAGTCGGCCAGCGCCTGCCGCAACGCGATCGCGTCACGGTCCGGGTAGCGGTGCAGGCCGGCCGCGACCTCGCGCACCGCCGCTGTCACGTCGTCGACCAGCTCCTGGGGCGGCGGGTACGGGTTTTCGTTGGTGTTGAGCCGGACCGGCACGTCCAGCTGCGGCGCCCCGTACGGGCTGCGGCCCCGCAGGTCCTCGCGCAGCGGCAGGTCCGCCAGCGTCACAGTGTTGGATTCAGCCTCAGCGGGGAAACGTACTTCGGCGGAGTCGTCGGCTGTCACTGTGCTCCCTCCGGGAAACGCGCTGTCACGGCCTCGCCGTGGGCGGGCAGGTCCTCGGCGTTGGCGAGCGCGACGACCTTGCCGGCCACCTCGCGCAACGCCTCCTCGCTGTAGTCGATGACGTGGATCCCGCGCAGGAAGCTCTGCACCGACAGGCCCGACGAATGCCGCGCGAACCCGCCGGTCGGCAGCACGTGGTTCGACCCGGCGCAGTAGTCGCCGAGCGAAACCGGCGCGTACGGGCCGACGAACACCGCGCCCGCGTTGCGCACGCGGGCGGCGACCTCGCGTGCGTTCGCGGTCTGGATCTCCAGATGCTCGGCGGCGTAGGCGTCCACGACCCGCAGCCCTTCGTCCACGGAGGACACGAGAACCGTGCCGGACTGCCTGCCCGCCAAGGCTTCCGTGACGCGTTCAGTGTGCTTGGTCGCCTTCACCCGGGTGGCCAGCTCGGCGTTGACGGCGTCCGCCAGCTCGGCGGAAGTAGTCACCAGCACGCTCGCGGCCAGCGTGTCGTGCTCGGCCTGGCTGATCAGATCCGCCGCGACATGCCCCGCGTCGGCGGTCTCGTCCGCGAGGATCGCGATCTCCGTCGGGCCCGCCTCGGAGTCGATGCCGATGAGCCCGCGCAGCATGCGCTTGGCCGCCGTGAGGTAGATATTGCCCGGCCCGGTGACCAAGTCGACCGGGACGAGTTCGGCACCGTCGGTGTCCGTGCCGCCGTACGCGAGCAGCGCGACGGCCTGCGCCCCGCCGACGGCCCACACCTCGTCCACCCCCAGCAGCGCGGCCGCCGCCAGCGTCGTCGGGTGGGGGCTGCCGCCGAACTCCGCCTGCGGCGGCGTGCACAGCACGAGCGAACCGACGCCCGCCGCCTGCGCCGGGACGACGTTCATCACCACGCTCGACGGGTACACCGCGAGCCCGCCCGGCGCGTACAGGCCGACGCGCTCGACCGGCACCCAGCGCTCGGTCACCGTGCCGCCCTCGGTCAATTCGGTCGTGACGTCGGTGCGGCGCTGGTCCAGATGGACCTGGCGAGCCCGCCGGACGGCCTCCTCGAGCGCGGCGCGGACGGCCGGATCGAGTTCGGCCAGGGCCTTCTCCAACGCGGCGGCGGGCACGCGGACCGAAGACGGGCGCACGCGGTCGAACTTCTCCGTGTACTCGAGGACGGCCTCGACCCCGCGGTCGCGCACCGCCTCCACCACCGGGCGCACCTGATGCAGCGCCGCGTCCACATCGATCTCGGCGCGCGGCAGCGTGGCGCGCAGCTCGGCGGCGGACGGGACCTTTCCACGCAGGTCGGTGCGGTTCAGCATAGGTCTAGGGTACGGAGGGGGAACCCATCGGCGACCAGGGAGGTATCGGTGCTGCGCGTCGGCCTGAGTCAGGTCACATCGAGCGAGGACCCGGCGGCGAACCTCGAGCTGATCCACGGTGAGACGGCCAGGGCCGCCGCCGAGGGCGCGCGCATCGTCGTGTTCCCGGAGGCCGCGATGGCCCGGTTCGGCGTTCCGCTCAAACCGCTCGCCGAGCCCATCGACGGGCCGTGGGCGAAATCGGTCGCCGCCGTCGCCGCCCAACACGACGTTCTCCTGGTCGCGGGCATGTTCACGCCGTCCGACGACGGGCGCGTGCGCAACACGCTGCTCATCACCGGTCTCGGCAGGCACCTCGGCTACGACAAGATCCACCTCTACGACGCGTTCGGCTTCCGTGAGTCCGACACGGTCGCCCCGGGCGCCGACGTGGTCACGACGAGCGTCGACGGGGTCACGCTCGGTTTCGCCACGTGCTACGACAGCCGGTTCCCGGAGCTGTTCCGCCGGCTGGCCGACCAGGGCGCGTCCGTGATCATCGTGCCCACGTCGTGGGGAGCGGGCGAGGGCAAGCGCGACCAGTGGGAGGTCCTGGTCCGCGCCCGAGCCCTCGACTCGGGCTGCTGGGTCCTGGGCTGCGGCCAGGCCGACCCGGCCGCGACAGGTACGCAGGTCAACCCGAAGGCGCCGACCGGCATCGGCTACTCGACCGTCGCCGACGGATTCGGGCGGGTGCGCGCCCAGGCGGGCGCGGGGCCGGAACTCCTTATGGTCGACGTGGACCCGGAGGTCACTGAGAAGGCACGGGTTGCGACGGGTGCGCTCGCGAACCGGCGGCTGGGGTAGGCGCCGGCGCCAGCAGATGGCTGCTGCGGTGCGACAGGATCCAGATCCCCGCGACGATCACGGCGGCCGCCGCGATCTCCCCGGCCAGCACCGCGGTGCCGTCCATCGCCGACTCGCCCATCCACCCGATCCCGATCGCGACCCCGACCATCGGGTCGGCCGTGGTGATCACCGCGAGCGCCGGCGCCATCGCGCGGCCCTGCTGGAACGTGTTCTGCGAAAGCAGGAACCCGATCGGCCCGACGACGCAGACCACGTAGAGCGCCCAGTGGGAGAAGGGCACCGCCGCGCCCTCCCGCAACTGCCCCGCGACGACCTTCATCAGGCCCGCGGTGACGCCGTAGAACACGCCCGTCGCCAGCGCGAGCCCCAGCACCCGCCCCGCGCCCCGCAGCACGGTCGAAAGCCCCAGCCCCAGCAACGCGATCAGCCCGAGCACCACGGCGAGCGGCCCCACGTCGCTCACCAGCTCGTTCGCCCCGCCCGTCGGCTGCGCCAGCGCCAGGAAACCCGCCAGGCCCGCGACGCACACCAGCGCGCCCAGCACGACCACCCCGTCCGGCCGCCGGTGGCCCAGCCAGGCCGAGAACGCCGCCGCGAACGGCAGGGCCGTCACCAGCAGCGGCTGGACCAACAGCAACGGCCCGAACCCCAGTGCGAGCACCTGTAGCAGCAATCCCCCGATCGTCGCCACGATGCCGACCAGCCACAACGGCCGGTGCGCCAGGTCGACCAGCAGGCCGGGATGCAGCGTCTTGCCCTGTGGCACCTGTTTCGTCGCCTTCGCCTGAGCCGCCGACGCCAGCCCCATCAGCGCCGCCCCGAGCACCGCGGCAGGTACCGCCACCGCCGTGCTGCTCCACTCCGCGGTCATCGGCTCACCTCCCTCTCACACCAACATCCCACCACCTGCGCTCTCTTCCCGGATCCGGAATTTTCCCCGAGTGTTACCGGGAGCCGACCCTGACTTCACAGCGTCACCGGGTACATTGGCCACTCAAACCGCCGCCCCACCCCGTGCTCCCCCGGCACGAAAAGAGACAGCGAGTTCGATGCCCCCGCACCTGACGGTCCACCTGCCCGCGTTCGGCGCCCTGCTGCGCCAGGGCGCGAAACACCTGCTCGAATCCACGGTCGTCCCCCTCGGCCTCTTCTACCTGCTCCTGACGCTGGTCAGCTTCGACGGCGGGCTCATCGCCGCGCTGTCCTGGTCGCTGCTCGCCCTGGTACGCCGCGCCGTGAAACGCGAGCCCTTCCCCGCGATCCTGCTGCTGACGACCGCCCTGCTGGTCGCGCGCACCGTGCTGGGACTCGCCACCGGCAGCGCCTTCCTCTACTTCCTGCAGCCGACCCTGCAGAACTTCCTGATCGCGTTCGTCCTCGTCGCGTCCCTGCCGTTCGGCCGCCCCTTCATCGCGAAGCTGGCCGACGACTTCTGCGCGTTCCCCGCGGCGTTCAACGAGCATCCGCGTGTCGTGCAGATCTTCCGCCGGCTGTCGCTGCTGTGGGCGATGGTGTTCCTCACCAACGGCGCGACCACGCTGTGGATCCTGGCGCGCGAGAGCGTCGGCAACTTCCTGCTGGTGTCGACGGCCGGCTCGTGGAGCGTCGTCGGCGCGGCCATCGTGGTCTCGCTGCTGTGGTTCCGCCGCGTGCTGCGTGGCGAGGGCATCCACCTGCGCTGGGGCGCGCACGCCGCCTAAGAGATGCCCTCCTCGATCGCGAGCCTGGTGAGCTCCGGACGGCGACGGCGGCCCGTCTTGTCGCGGATCCGTTCCAGGTAGGAGCGGACCGTGCGGACGCTGATGGACATGGCTTCGGCGATGTCGGTGTCCCGCTCGCCCGCCGCGACCAGCGACAGCACCTGCCGCTCGCGGTCGGACAGCAGGCTCTTCACCCCGCGCGTCGAGTTGAGCAGGAACGAGGCCAGCGCCGGCGAGACGTAGGTGTTGCCGGCGGCGATCTCCCGTACCGCGCGCAGGATCTCGGCTCCATCGGCGTCCTTGGACAGGTACCCCCGCGCGCCCGCGGACACCGCGCCGAGCACCTCCTCCTGCCCGGCGTGCGCGGACACCACGAGCACCTGGTAGCCCAGTCCGACGACCTTCTGCACGGCGGCCGCGTCGGTGACCCCTCGCAGCTTGAGATCGAGCACCACCACGGACCCCGCGGGTTCGCGCGCCGCGGCGAACCGTGCCACCGAATCCGCGACCGCGCCGAGTTCGATGTCCGGCGCCTCGCTCAGCACCCGCGCCACGGCCGACCGGTAAAGCGGGTGGTCCTCCACCACACTGACCCGGATCCGCGGTTGCTCGCCCATACCGGCCTCCTCCAGAAATCGCGACACCGACCCGCCCCCTCGGCATTGTCCCGCAAACCCCTGCCCTGTGGCTATTTCTACCGGCAGGAAACCGTGACGGCCGTGACTAGTCTGTACCACGAATCAACGAGAGGCGCCGAAGAACGTTGACCACGGCCAGTGCACGGATTCCCGCGTTCGGAGGGCCGACCGGCCCCACCGCGATGCTGCCGGTGCGCCCGGCGCAGGTCGTGGTCTGGACGATCGCGCTCACGGTTTCGCTCGTGGACCGGGGAATCGCCGTGGCGGCGATCGCCGCGCTCGTGGTCGGCACCACGTCGGTGCGGGTCGCGGGGCGGCATCTGGCCGGCTGGGCCGGGATCTGGATCTGGTACCGGCTGCTGCAGCACGACGACCGGCGGCTCGGGGACGATCCGCTGCTCGTACTCGCCCCGGACTTCCGCCTGCGCCAGCATCGCGATCGCGCGGGCAACTCCTTCGGGGTCGTCGGCGTCGATGGCGGCTGGACCGCCGTACTCCGGCTCGATCCGGCCGGTGAACCGGATGTGGCGGCGCTGACCGCGATTCTCCGCGAAGCCTGTGACAACGCGGATATCCCGCTCGCGAGCGCGCAACTGCTGGTGCGCAGCGAGCACGGGCGCCGGGTCCATCTCATCGCGGTGCGCTACCGCCCGGCCGAGGCTCCGCTGGCCGCGCTGGCCCGCGGTTCCGGCGAAGTCGGGGAGCACCGGGCCACCGTCCGCGCTGCGCTCGGCGTTCTCGGCACTCTGACCGAAGCGGGGATCGCCGCGACCGTCCTGGAGGCCGGGGAACTCGCCGCGGAGCTGCGCGAAACCCTTGGGGTGAAAGGGGATCTGCTCGCCCACAGCCACCGGGCCACCGCCGTGGTGAACGGCTGGCGGTCGTGGTCCGCGGCCGGGACGACCCAGGCCTGCTTCACCCCGAAGGCAGGCGTCGAACGCGCCTTCGCTGTCTCGGACAGCGAGGTCGCGTTCACGGTCACCTCGTACGAACTGCGCCGCACCCATCTCGGGCGCCTGCGCGAGGACTTGACGATCCGGGCCGTGAAGTACCAGGGCACACGCAAGGCTCCTCGCGCCGAGGATCTCGACGTGCCGGTGGTCCCGCTGTACGGGCGGCACGAGGTGGCCGTCCGTCGCACCCTTCCGCTCGCCCTGCCCGGCTGATCACGCCTGTGGGAAAGTGGCGGGGTGAGCAAGCGCCCGTACGTCCTGGCCTCCGCCGCCATGTCGCTCGACGGTTTCCTCGACGACACGAGCGACGAGCGGCTGCTGCTCTCGAGCGCCGAGGATTTCGCGCGGGTCGACCAGGTCCGCGCCGGGGCGGACGCGATCCTGGTCGGCGCGAACACCATTCGCGCGGACAACCCGGGGCTGCGGTCGCGCTCGGGGCCCGATCCCGTCAAGGTCACGCTCACCGTGAGCGGAAAGCTCGACGCCGGTACGAAGTTCTTCACGACCGGTGACGCGGCGAAGCTCGTGTACGCCGCTTCGGCGGCCGTGCCGTCGTTGGCGTCGCAGCTCGGCGGGCTGGCCACGGTCGTCGATGCGGGCGACCCACCCGATCTGCACCGGATCCTCGCCGACCTGGCCGACCGCGGCGTCGGGCGGTTGATGGTCGAGGGCGGGAGCGCGATCCATACCTTGTTCTTTGCCGAGGACGTCGTCGACGAGCTGCACCTGGTGATCGCCCCGTTCTTCGTCGGCGAGCCGGACGCGCCGCGATTCGTCGGCGCGGGGCCGTTCCCGCAGGGCCGGATGACGCTCGTCGAGACCCGGCAGCTCGGCGACGTGGTGTTCGCGCGGTACCTGGCCGGGCAGGCCGTGGTGGACCACCGGCGCCTTGGCGAGGCGGTGGCGCTGGCGGACCGGTGCCCGCCGTCCTCGACGTTCCGGGTCGGGGCGGTGATCACGGATGCGGACGACAACGTGCTGGCGACCGGGTACTCAGGTGAGACGGACCCGCACGATCATGCGGAGGAGGCCGCGCTGGCGAAGCTCGGCGCCGATTCGCGGTTGGCCGGGGCCACCATCTACAGCTCGCTGGAACCGTGCAGCGAGCGGGCTTCGCGACCGGTCACGTGCACGCGGCACATCCTGGACGCGGGCATCCCCCGGGTCGTTTTCGCCTGGCGCGAGCCGGATGTGTTCGTGCACGCGCAGGGCGCGGAGCTGCTGCGGGCGGCAGGGCGAGAGGTCGTCGAGATCCCCGACCTGGCGGCCGCGGTGCGGCGGGCCAACCGGCACCTGCCCGGGTTGGCGGAGGAGTAGCGCGAACGCGACTCGCGCAGCGAAAGGCCGCCGCGGGGTCAGCGGGGGACCCACATGGTGACCCGGGTGCCGCGGCCCGGGCGTGAGTCGATCCGGCACCAGCCGCCGACTTCCGCGAGGCGTGCCTTCATCGACTCACTCACGCCGAAGCCCGCCGGCCGCGCGTCCTCGTCGTAGCCGACACCGTGATCGCGCGTGATCACCGCGACCCCGCCGTCGCGCTCCTCCAGCCGGACCACGACCTCCCGCGTCCCCGCGTGCTTGATCGTGTTGCGCAGCGCCTCCCGCGCCGCGTCCCGGACCGCGGCGCGGCGCACCTCCGACAGCTGATCGTCGCCGATATCGGAGATCGCCAGCTCCGCGCGCAGCCCCTCCCTCGCCATCTCCGACGCCAGTGTCGCCAGTTCCGCGGCGAGGCCATCGGGCGGCTCGGGCGCCCGCAAGGAACGGCGCAGCTCCCGCGCTTCGGCACGGGCCGCGTCCCGCACCTGGTCGAGCCGGCCCGGACCGTCGCCGGTGAGCGCGATCGCCTCGAGGGTCTGCAGAACCGTGTCGTGCAAGGCCCGTTCGGTGCGGGCACGCTCGCCCCGCTGCCCCAGCCGCATCCCGATCGCCAGCGCCAGCCGGGTCGCGAGGCCCAGCATGATCAGGCAACCGGCCCCGGCGGCGATCGCGGCCAGCATCGTCCCGGCGGCGACCACCACCGCCGCGACCCCGAACCGGCCTAGCTCCGCGACCGGCCCCAGCCACAGCGAAACGCCTTCGAGCACGACGCCGTACCCGGCGAGAGCGAGGCCCGCCACGATCCCGCGGCAAATCGTCCACAGCGTGACGGTGCCCATGAGGTACACCAGCGGGATCCAGCCGCCGGGCCAGAACAGCTCCGCCGGCGCCGTCACGCTGAACAGCACGCTCGCCACCCCGGTGCACACCACGTCGACGGCGAGCAGGATCCGCGTCAGCCGCCCGCGCCGGTCGGGCACGCGCAGCACCCACATCATCCCGGCGAGGTTCGCGGCCGTGCCGATCCACGTGATCGCGGTCAGCACGGGCGTACTGCCGAACCCGATGAACACCCACAGCCAGAGCACCGGCACGATCAGGACCCGGAAGGCCAGCGGCAGGAGCACCGCGTACCGGGTGGCCCTGATCATCAGCGAGTCCGTCGGCGGGGCCACTTCCGTCGCGGCCACCGCGCCCATCCGCCGCACGGCCGACACCGGCTCGGGATCGTCAACCTCCGGGGGCAGTTCCCGCGGTGTCGAGGCGAGCACCGATGCTCCCTGCCGCAGCAGGGCACCGAGGAAGTTCGAACCGCGCGCCAAAGTCCACCGTGCTTCCTCCCCCCGATGGTCGCCCGCGGCAACCATAACCCACCGCGCGGCTGCCCGGACGGCTCAGGATAGGTCGAGCCCGAGATCCAGGGCGGGCGAGGAATGCGTGAGGCCGCCGACCGCGAGGAAGTCCACCCCGGTCTCAGCGTACGCGCGGGCGTTGTGCAGCTTCAGCCCACCCGAGGCCTCCAGCCGCGTCCGCGGCGCCTGCTCGTCCCGGACGCGGACGGCACGCGCACAGTCCTCGGGCGCGAAGTTGTCCAGCAGGACCTCGTCCGCCCCGGCTTTCAGCGCCTCGGAAAGCTGCTCGAGCGTATCGACCTCCACCTCGCACGGAAGGTCCGCCGCGTGCGCGTGCACCGCTTCGATCGCCGCCGCGACCGAACCCGCCGCGACGACGTGGTTGTCCTTGATCAGCACCGCGTCCCCGAGACCCATCCGGTGGTTCACCCCGCCACCGCACCGCACCGCGTACTTCTGCAGCAACCGCAGCCCCGGCAAGGTCTTGCGAGAATCCCGGATCCGGCAGCCGGTACCGTCCACTTCAGACACCCAGGCTGCGGTCGCCGTCGCGACGCCGGACAGGTGGCACAGGAGGTTCAACGCCGTCCGCTCCGCCGTGAGGAGCCCGCGCACGGAGCCGCGGAGCACGAGCGCGGGCTCACCGGCGACGAGCTTGCTGCCGTCCGCACGCGCGGAAATCACCTCGTAGTCGTTGCCCAGCACCTGGTCGAACACGGCGAGCGCCACCGGCGCCCCGGCGAGCGTGCCGTCCACGCGCGGCGTCACCTCGGCGCGCGCCGTCGCGTCCGCCGGCACCGTCGCGCCGGTTGTCGCGTCCGGCCCGTACCGCAGGTCCTCGGCGAGCGCGAGTTCCACCACACGCCGGACGTCGACCATGTCCAGATCGCTCGTCATGCCACTCCCATCGCGGCAACGGGATCCGCCAGCACGGGCTGCCCCGACGGGCTCAGCCGGATCAGCTGGCTGCGCCGCCACAGCTCGTCGTCCGAGTCCGGATAGTCCGCGCGGACGTGCGAACCGCGCGATTCCGTCCGCCGTTCCGCCGCCGCCACCAGCGCCTGCGCCACCAGCGTGAGCGCCGCGTCCTCGACGTCCCGGTGCGTCCGCAGTAGATGGTCCTGTGTGGACAGATCGAGCACGGAACCCAGTACGGACAAGCCTTCCGCGTCCCGGCCGATCGCCGCGTACCGGCTCATCGCGCGCTGCAGGGCGTCGCGGCCGGTGACCGGTACCGCCTTCTGCCGGAGTTGCCTGCCCTGCTTCGGATCCGCCAGCAACCCGGCCGCCAGATCCGCGGCCGCCGACTCGGCCGCACCCGTGCCCGACACCAGGCCCTCCAGCAAGCTGTTGGACGCCAACCGGTTCGCTCCGTGCAGGCCGGTCCTCGCGACCTCGCCCGCCGCGTACAGCCCGGTCACGCCGGTGCGCCCGTCGGTGCCGGCCACCACCCCACCGCACGCGAAATGCGCGGCCGGGGTCACCGGGACCGGATCGCGGGCGGGGTCGACGCCGATCGCCCGGCAGGCGGCGAACACGGTCGGAAACCGCCCGGCGAACGAGGAAACGCCGGTGGCGTCCAGGAACACGTGATCGTCGATCCCGCCGGGCGCCGCGGCCATCCGGCGCGTGATCGCCGCCGACACGACGTCCCGCGGCGCGAGATCGCCAAGCGGATGCACCCCTCGCATCACCCGTTCTCCCGCGCCGTCGACGAGCACCGCGCCCTCACCGCGCACGGCCTCGGTCACCAGCGGGCACCGGCCGCGCGCGCCCGGGGTGAACAGGACCGTCGGGTGGAACTGCACGAATTCGAGGTCCGCGGCCTGCGCACCGGCGCGCAGGGCGAGGGCGAGCCCGTCGCCCGTCGCGATCTCGGGATTCGAGGTCGCCTGGTACAGCTGGCCGAGGCCACCGGTCGCCAGCAGGACCGCGGGCGCCCGCAGCAGGCCGGGCACGCCGTTCGGGTCCAGCACCGTCACGCCCGCGACCGCGCCGAGCGGCGTGAGCAGCGCGTCGACCGCGATATGCCGCTCCAGCACCGGAAGCCGCCGCCCGGCCGCCTCCGCGACCAGCGTCCGCTCGACCTCGGCGCCCGTCGCGTCACCGCCGGCGTGGATGACCCGGAACGCGCTGTGCCCACCTTCACGCGCGCGAGCGAGCAGCCCCGTTGCGCCCGGATCGAACCGCGCGCCGACGGAGCGCAGCCACGAAACCGATCGCGGACCCGCGTGCAGGATCGACCGGACCGCGTCCTCCTCGCACAGTCCGGCGCCCGCGGTCAGCGTGTCCTCGACGTGCCGGTCTATGGAATCGCCCTCGTCGTGCTCGCCGTCCAGCACGACCGCGACCCCGCCCTGCGCCCAGCGGGTGTTGCCGTCCTCGACCGCGGCCTTGGTGACCACCAGGACGCGCAACCCGAGTTCCTGCGCGCGCAACGCGGCCGTCAGCCCGGCCACGCCACTGCCCAGCACGAGCAGATCCGCGCGCGCTTCCCACACGGGAGTTTTCGCCTGAAAGTCGTTAACCGGCTTTCTCATTCGCCGCCTCCAGGCTTGCCGATCTCGATCATGCGCTGCACCGAGGCCCGTGCCTTCGCGGCCGTTTCGGGATCCACATGGACCTCGTCGGCACCCTCGCGCAGCGAGCGCAGGAGGGCCGCCGGGGTGATCATCTTCATGAAGCGGCAGGACGCGCGGTCGTTCACCGCGCGGAAGTCGATCCCCGGGGCGGCCTTGCGCAACTGGTGCAGCATGCCGATCTCGGTCGCCACGAGCACCGTCGAGGCCTTGGTGTCACGGGCTTCGTGCACCATGTCGCCGGTCGAGAGGATCTTGACCCGCTCCGCGGGCACGGCACCCTCACCGGCCAGGTAGAGCGCCGAGGTGGCGCAGCCGCATTCGGGGTGGATGAACAGGTCCGCGTCCGGGTTCGCGGCCGCGCGCTCGGCCAGTTCGGGCCCGTTGATCCCGGCGTGCACATGGCATTCCCCGGCCCAGACGTGGATGTTGCCGCGACCGGTCTCCCGCTTGACGTGCGCCCCGAGGAACTGGTCGGGGCAGAAGAGAACCTCCTGGTCGGCCGGAATCGAGGAGACCACGTCGACCGCGTTCGAGGAGGTGCAGCAGATGTCGGTCTCGGCCTTGACCTCGGCGGTGGTGTTGACGTACGAGACCACGACCGCACCCGGGTGCTCGGCCTTCCAGGCTCGAAGCTGCGCCCCGGTGATGGAGTCGGCGAGCGAGCAGCCTGCCCGCGCGTCGGGGATCAGCACCGTCTTCTCCGGCGCGAGGATCTTCGCGGTCTCGGCCATGAAGTGCACGCCGCAGAAGACGATCGTCGAGGCGTCGCTCGCGGCCGCGATGCGGGACAGCGCGAGCGAGTCGCCCGTGTGGTCGGCGATGTCCTGGATCGCCGGGGCCTGGTAGTTGTGCGCGAGCAGGACGGCGTCGCGCTCGCGGGCGAGCCGGCGCACCTTCTCCGCCCAGGCCCCGTCGGGTTCGACACCGGCGTACGGGGTGAGCTCCTGCAAAGTCGTCGAAGACATTTCGGCCCTCCTGGACCCGGCTCCTAGTTTTCGCCTTATAATCGAAAACCGTGCGTAGCCATATTAACAGCAGCGCTCCGCTGGCACACGAGGTTTTGGCCGCCGTATTACAGGTGCGTTACGCCACACTGCGCGTCCTGCTGTGGCGTCGCGCCCTGGATCCGCACGTCGGGCGCTGGTCGCTGCCGGGCGGGCGGCTCCGCCCGGACGAGGACGTGGAGACCTCGATCCGCCGTCAGCTCGCGGAGAAGGTGGACGTCCGCCAGCTGGCGCACGTCGAGCAGCTCGCGGTGTTCAGCGCACCCGACCGCGTGCCGGGCCCGCGCGTCGTCGCGACCGCGTTCCTCGGCCTGGTGCCCTCCGACGCCGATCCCGCCGTCCCCGAGGACACCCGATGGCATGAGATCGACGCGCTGCCGCGTACCGCGTTCGACCACCGCGAGATCATCCTGCGCGCCCGCGCCCGCCTGCGCGCCAAGCTGAGCTACACGAATCTTGGCTTCGCGCTGGCGCCCAAGGAGTTCACCATCTCCGCGCTACGCGAGGTGTACTCGGCGGCCCTGGGGTACAAGGTTTCCGCGACCAACCTGCAACGCGTGCTGTCCCGCCGCGGGCTGCTCGTGCCGACCGGCCACACCGCTCCCCCCGGACGGGGCGGGGGCCGGCCCGCGGCGCTGTTCTCCTTCGCGGGCGAGGGAATCCAGGTGACCGACCCGTTCGCGGTGTTCCGGCCGCCGCCCAAGCGGCGGTGAGCAGCGGGCCCGGATCCGAAGTACCGTGTAGCCGTGACGGATGCGGAGCAGCCCGGCAGCGGAGCACTGACCATTCCGCTGTTCCCGTTGCAGACCGTGTTGCTGCCCGGGGCGGCGCTCCCGCTGCACCTGTTCGAGCCGCGTTACCGGCAGCTGGCGGTCGATCTGCGGATGGGTGTGGTGCCGGACCGGCGGTTCGGCATCGTGGCGATCCGCAGTGCCGCGGTCCGCGAGGTCGAGCGCCTCGAGCACGTCCACGAGATCGGGTGCACCGCATTGCTCGAGGAGAGCGAGCGCCTGCCCGACGGGCGGTTCGACATCCTCACCACGGGCGAGCGCCGCTTCCGCCTGCTCGAGATCGACGCGAAACGGGCGCCGTACCTGATGGGCACCGTGGAATGGGTCGAGGACGATCAGCCGCCGCCGGGCGCCGCCGAGGCGACAGCCCGGCTGGCCGGCGCGGCCCGCACGGCGTACCGGCGGTACTGCGAGTGCGCCTGGGAGCGCGAAACCTGGTCGGTCCCGGCGCCCGAGACGCATCCGGTCGATCTGGCGTACCTGCTGGCGGCCGACTGCCTGCTCCCGCTGGCCGACCGCCAGCGGCTCCTCGAGGAGACCCACCCCCTGCGCCGCCTGCGGCTGGTCGGCCGCCTGCTCTCGCGCGAAGCGGGTTTCCTCTCGGCGCTGCACGCCGTGCCCGCGCCGCCGCCGCAGCTCACGACCCGCGCCTGCCTGAACTGACGGCCGCGGCCGCGGCCCCGGTTCGGGCGTGAGCCACAACCCGGCCCGCGACCGGCGCGTTCGCGACCAGATGCGCGACGCTGCGCGCGGCCCCGCCTTCGACCGCCCGGGTCGCGAGACCGGCGAGAATCCCGAGCACCACGGCCGGCGAACCGAGCGCCGTCCGGCTATCGGGGGTTCGTGGTTCCAGCACCCCGGAACGGGCGAACGCTCAGGCGAGGCGGCGGCCGAGGTCGTCGCGGCCGTTCCAGCCGGCGAGCAGACCGTACACGAGTGCCGTGGCGAACGGCTGGGCGAGCAGCACCCACATCGACTCCAGCCGCGGCGCCGTGGTGAGCACGTCCCCGATCTTCGGCGTCCCGGTGATCGCGTAGTGGCCGTTGGCGAACGCGATGCCCATCGACGTGCCGAGGTAACCGGCGAGCAGCCCGCCGAGCACCGCCGCGATCATGATCACCGGCCCCCGCCGTTCCCGCAGCAGCCAGACCACCGCGCCGACGACGACACCGGCCGCGAGCGCGAGCATCGCGTAGATGCCCAGGTCGTCGAAGCGGTGCCAGCTCTCCAGCTGCAGCGGCACGACCTGGTTGGCGTCGTACACGCGCACCTTCTCCGGCGGGGCGAGCCGCGACCAGATCCAGCCGAGCGGGATGCCCACGAGCCCGATCAGGGACAGCACGCTCACCGCGGGCAGCAGATCGGCCTTCACCACGACGCGCGGCCGGGGGCGGGGCAGGCTGAACACGAGCTGCGGCAACTCCTGCCCGTCCGGTACGCCGACCGATCCCTCAGCCACTGGTGCCTCTCCTTCGCCGCGCCTGCTGGCACAGCGAGACTAGCCGGTCCCCCCACTCGTGCACGCACCGTGTCGGCTGCATCGCGCCGTCCAGCCGGTCGGCGTCACCTGCACGACCATCCGCCGCGCGCACCGCGGGCAGAACCGCGGCGGCTCGAGCGCCGTTCGCGGGTTGTGGCAGCCCGCGTGCTCGCCGCCGGCGAGACTACGTCCACAGTGGACGCAGTAGGCGGCCGGTTCGGTCACAGTGTCTCGCTCAGCGCCTTGATCGGCATCTTCAGCTCGTCGAGCATGGCCAGGTCCTGGCTCGCCGGGCGGCCGAGGTTGGTCAGGTAGTTGCCGACGATGATCGCGTTGATCCCGCCCAGCATGCCGCGCTCGGCGCCCAGGTCACCGAGCGTCAGCTCGCGCCCGCCCGCGAACCGCAGCATCGTGCGCGGCATCGCGAGCCGGAACGCCGCGACGATCCGCAGCGCGTCCTGGCCTTCGACGATCTCGTAGCTCTCGTACGGCGTGCCCGGCTGCGGGATGAGGAAGTTCATCGGCACCTCGTCGGGCTCCAGCTCGGCCAGCTGCACGGCGAACTCCGCGCGCTGCTCCGGGGTTTCGCCCATGCCGATAATGCCGCCGCAGCACACCTCCATCCCCGCGTCCCGCACCATGCGCAGGGTTTCCCAGCGCTCCTCCCAGCTGTGGGTGGTGACCACGTTCGGGAAATGCGAGCGCGCGGTCTCGAGGTTGTGGTTGTAGCGGTGCACGCCCATCTCGACCAGTTCGTCGACCTGCTCCTGCGTGAGCATGCCGAGCGAGCAGGCGATCTGGATGTCGTTGCCGTCGGCGCGAATGGCCTCGATGCCTTCACGCACCTGCGAGAGCAGCCGCTTGTCCGGACCGCGCACGGCGGCGACGATGCAGAACTCGGTCGCGCCGGTCTCGGCGGTCTGGCGCGCGGCCTTGACCAGGCCCGGGATGTCCAGCCACGCCGAGCGCACCGGGCTCGGGAACCGGCCGGACTGCGAGCAGAAGTGGCAGTCCTCGGGGCAGCCGCCGGTCTTGAGGCTGACGATGCCCTCGACCTCGACCTCCGGACCGCACCACCGCATGCGCACCTCGTGCGCGAGCGCGAGCAGGTCGGAGAGCCGCTCGCCGGGCAGCCGCAGCACGTCGAGCACCTGCTGCCGCGACAGTCCGGTGCCCTGTTCGAGTACCTGCTCCCTGGCGACGGCGAGGACGTCGGTCCGTTCGGGCGCTGAGGTCACGGCGCTTCTCCTCTTCGAGCTTGGGAGCAGACATCTAGCATGCTGCCGGACGGGAACCGCGAAACATAGCGATGCGCGTCACGTCCGGGCGGACGCCGCGTTCTGGAAGCTGTCCGGGTCGAAGTCGCCGCCGAACCAGGGCGACAGCCCGGCGCGCGCCTCGTCGAGGAACTCGGCCTGGCTCAGCTGCCCGGCTCCCGCGGCGAGCGCGCCGAGCAGCGGTGCCCCCGCGGCGACGGGCAGGTCACCGACGTTGGACAGCATCGCGAGATCCGGCGCGGCGGGCCAGGACCCGATCACCACACCCGGGACGTGCAGCCCGCGGCCGGTCGCGACCTCGGACGTCAGCGCGGTCGCGTTGAGCGTGCCCAGCCCCGCCTCGGCGACCACCAGCACGAGCGCGCCGAGCGCCCAGGCGACGTCGGCCAGGGTGCTGCCGTCGGGCCCGAACCGCACCAGCAGCCCGCCCGCGCCCTCGATCAGCACCAGGTCGTGCTCCGAGTCGAGCTCGGTCGCCGCGCCCGCGACCTCGGCCGGGGACAGGACCGGAACCCCGCTGCGGCGGGCCGCGGCCTCAGGCGAGAGCGGGTCGGGATAGCGGCGCAACTCGCGGATGGTGACGTCACCGGCGAGGCGGGCGATCTCGGCCAGATCGCCGGGCTCACCAGGCGCGACGCCCGTCTGCGCCGGCTTGAGCGCCGCCACGCGCTGACCGGCGTCTCTCGCCAGCGCGGCGATCGCCGCCGTGACGGCGGTCTTGCCGACGCCGGTACCCGTTCCGGTCACCACCAGCATGCTCACGGAACTTCACCGTAGTACCGGCGCTATTTCCCCATCGCCACCGCCCGCTCGACCGGGCCGAACGCTCCCGTCGCCGGGTCGTACAGATGCACCCGCGCCGCGCCGACGTCGAAGTACATCCCGACCAGCTCGACCTGCCCGCACGCCTCGGCGCGCGCGATCGTCGGGTACTCGCTCAGCCGGTCCAGTTGCTGCAGCACGTTGTGCAGGGCAAGCTGGTCGGCTCCCGCGGGCGTCTCGCCCGCCACGGCGATCGGCGGGTGGGTGCGCGAGCGGATGAGGCTCGGCTCGGCGTACCGCAACCACGACCGCAACGCGGCCGCGTCCTCGGGCGCCCCCTCGAGCCGGGCCTTCATCGCGCCGCACGAGGAATGCCCGCACACCACGATCTCGGAGACCTTCAGCACGTCCACCGCGAACTCCAGCGACGCGCCGATCGAGGCGTCGGCGCCCCCGTGATCGGGCACGAGGTTGCCGATGTTGCGGATGGTGAACAGGTCGCCGGGCCCGCTGCTGGTGATCAGGTTCGGCACGATCCGCGCGTCGCCGCAGGTCAGGAACAGTGTCTGCGGTTCGTGGACGTCCGCGAGCCGGCTCAGGATCGGCCGCACCAGCAGCGAGGTGCGGCGCTCGAACTCGACCATGCCCCGCCGCATCGAGCTTCCGCCGCGCTGCTCGGGGACCTGCGGCGCGGTGCCCTCCTGCACCCGCTGCCACTGCGACCACGGCGCGAACCAGCGCGGCACCACCGGCCGCGCCCGCGCCTTGAGCACCGTCGGCTCCCCCGCCTTGCCGCGTTCGAACCACGGATGCCCGACCTCGTCCACGAGCACCGTGCCGCCGGCCTGTTCATGCGAGTGCTGCCAGGTCGAGAGCATGTCGAACGCGGCGTGGTCGAGATAGTCGACCACGAGTTCGAGCGTGACCGTGCTCCCGCGAGGAATGCCGCCCAGCACCGTCGACAGCCTGGGGATGGACAGGGCCGACAGCGCCCCCTCGACGACCACGCGCCAGCCGTCGCCGTCGGGTTCGACGTGGATCCCGGACCACAGCAGGCGCCGCAATATGATCAGCGCCGCCAGGCCGATGCCGATCAGCACACCGGTGAGCAGGTCGATCACCACGACACCGGCCAGCGTCACGACGTAGACCGGCAGATCGCCATGGCGCAGCACGTCCTTGAGGTGAGCGACGTTCACGAGCCTGGCGCCCACGTGCACCAGCAGACCGGCGAGCGCGGCCAGCGGGATGTTGCGCAGCAGCCCGGCGAGCAGCACGACGAACAGCAGGATCCACAACCCGTGCAGCACCGCCGAAGCGCGGCTGCGGGCGCCGGAGTGCACATTGGTCGAACTGCGCACGATCACCCCGGTGACCGGGAGCCCGCCGAGCGAACCCGAGGCCATGTTCGCGGCGCCCTGGCCGAGCAGCTCACGGTTGAGGTTCGCCCGCGGGCCGGTGTGCATCTTGTCCGTCGCCACCGCCGACAGCAGGCTCTCGACGCTCGCGACGAGCGCGACCGTGACCACGGCGACGCCGAACTCGTACCAGCCGCCGTCCGGGAACTGCGGCACGAACCGGAGGTCCAGCACGTTCGCCGGCACGTCGACCCTGGGCACGCTCATCTCCGAGGCCACCGAGACCGCGGTGACCGCGACGACCGCCGCCAGCGGCCCCGGCACCTTGCGGACAGCCGCGGGCAGGCGGCCCCAGACGAGCAGGATCGCGATGGTCAGCAACCCGACGAGGGTGGCCATGCCGTGCGGATCGAGCAGTTGCCGCGGCAACTGCGCCAGGTTTTCCAGCGGTGAGCTGTGGGCGCTGCCGCCGAGGACGACGTGCAACTGCGCGAGCACGATGGTCAGGCCGATCCCCGCGAGCATCCCGTGCACGATCGCGGGCGAGATGGCGAGCGCGGCGCGCGCTATCCGGCTCAGCCCGAGCAGGATCTGCAGCGCCCCGGCGAGCACCGTGATCGCGCACGTGACCGCCCAGCCGAACTGGTCGATGGTCTCGGCCATGATCACGGTGAGCCCGGCCGCGGGCCCGCTGACCTGCAACGGCGATCCGCCCAGCGACCCGGCGACCGCCCCGCCGACGATCGCGGCGATGAGGCCGGCCGCGATCGGGGCGCCCGAGGCGAGCGCGATGCCCAGCGACAGCGGGACGGCGACGAGGAAGACGACCAGCGAAGCGGGAACGTCGTGCCTGAGGTTCTGCAGCGCCTTGTGCCGGCGCGGACCCGGCGGAGCGTGCTCGCGTGCCGCGGTACTCATGGTGCCTCCCGGTATCGGTTCCCTGAACGGGGTGGATGAGGTCCGGCCGGCAACGGCGACCGCCGGTGATCCACTGATACCGAAAAACGGGCGGAATGTCCGTTATGTAGAGGAGGTCTCATGTTTTGTTCGCAGCAGGTGGTGACTGCCCAACTGCCGCACACTAGGCGGACGACGTGATCGCGCTCACTCCTTGGCGTCTGCCGACGAGTTCGCGTGCACGCGGGGTGGTCAAACAGCGGGCCGCACCCATCGCCCACCCAGATCGGGTGAACTTCCCCCGTACTACCGGTCAGGCACCCGCGGCGGCCGCCGTCATCGCCGCGGCGATGGTCCGGACCTCGGCATCAGTGCAGACATACGGCGGCATGGCGTAGATCAGGTCACGGAACGGGCGCAGCCACACTCCGCGTTCGGTGGCCACTTTCGTGGCCGCGGCCATGTCCACGTCGTGGTCCAACTGGACGACCCCGATCGCCCCGAGGACGCGGACGTCGGCGACACCCGGCAGGTCCACGGCCCCCGACAGACCCTCGCGCAGGCCGGTTTCGATCCGGCGGACGGCGCCCTGCCAGTCGTGGTCCAGCAACAGATCGATCGACGCGTTCGCGACGGCCGAGGCCAGCGGGTTGCCCATGAAGGTCGGCCCGTGCGCGAGCACCGGAAGCTCGCCACGAGAGATCCCGCCGGCGACCTCCGGGGTGCACAGGGCGGCGGCCATGGTGAGGTAACCGCCGGTCAGGGCCTTGCCGAGGCACAGGACGTCCGGCGTCACCCCGGCGTGCCCGGCGGCGAACAGGGCACCGGTGCGGCCGAACCCGGTCGCGATCTCGTCGAAGATCAGCAGCACGTCGTGCGCGCGAGTCAGCTCCCGCAGCGCGCGCAGATAACCCGGGTTGTGGAACCGCATCCCGCCCGCGCCCTGCACGACGGGCTCGACGATGACGGCGGCGAGCTCATCCGCGTGCTCTTCGATCTCGCGCGCCAGCATGTCCACATAGGACCCGTCGACCGGCGCGCCGAACCCTCCCGGCGGTTCGGGCACGAACACCTGCTCCGGCAGCACCCCGCGCCACAGCGAGTGCATGCCGTCATCCGGATCGCACACGCTCATCGGGTGGAAGGTGTCCCCGTGGTAACCGCCGCGCCAGGTCAGCAGGCGGCGCTTTCCCTTGCGCCCCAAGGACTGCCAGTACTGCAGGCACATCTTCACCGCGACCTCGACCGAGACCGAGCCGGAGTCGCACAGGAACACGTGCTCGAGCCCGGGCGGGGTCAGCTCCACCAGCTTCGTGGCGAGCCGGATCGCGGGCTCGTGGGTGAGCCCGCCGAACATGACGTGGCTCATCCGCCCGGCCTGCTCGGCGAGCGCCGCGTCCAGCACGGGGTGCCGGTAGCCGTGGATCGCCGCCCACCACGACGACATGCCGTCCACCAGCTCGCGGCCGTCGGCCAGGCGCAGCCGCACCCCCGACGCATCGGTGACCAGCAGCGGCTCCACCCGGCCCGGCATGGGGGCGTAGGGATGCCACACATGCCGGGCATCGAGAGCGAGCAGCTTCGCGGGGTCCACCCCCCGACCCTACTGTGCCGATCGTCGCCAATCCGACGGCAGCCACGGCGGAAACGGGTTTCTACGGGCAGGTCGGCTGCGGACCGTGTCCGCCTGCTTTCGGTCGGATTGGCAACCCCGGGCTGCTCAGGCCACGCGGACCGGCAGGGTCTCCAGGCCGTTCATGAGCGTGCTGTCCCGCCAGCGCAGTCCGCCCGGCGCACCGTCCAGCTCGATCGTGCCGAACCGCGCCAGCAGCTTGCCGATCGCGATCTCGGCCTCGAGCCGTGCCAGCGGGGCGCCGACGCAGTAGTGGATACCGTGCCCGAAGGCGAGATGGCCGCCCGTGGGGCGAGTGATGTCGAGCTTGTGCGGATCCTCGAACTTCTCGCCGTCCCTGTTCGCCCCGAGCAGGGACACCATGACGAACCGGTTCGCCGGGATCACCGCGTCGCCGACCGGCACGGGCTCGGTGGTGAACCGCAGCGTCGCGACGTTGACCGGGCCGTCGAAGCGCAGGAACTCCTCGACGGCGTTCGGCAGGAGCGACGGATCCGCGCGCAGCGCCGCCAGCTGGTCCGGCCGCTCCAGCAGCGCGCGCATACCGTTGCCGATGAGGTTGACCGTGGTCTCGTGCCCGGCGACGAGTAGCAGGAACGCCATCGAGATCAGTTCGATCTCGGACAGCTGGTCACCGGCGTCGGACACGTGCACCAGATCGGACAGCAGGTCGTCGGTCGGGTGCGCGCGTTTCGACGCGATGAGCTCTGCGAGATAGCCGGCAAGCGCAGCCGAGTGCTCCTGAAGCTGCTCGGGCGAGGCCGCGGAGACGACCGTGTTGGACCAGGTGCGGAACTTGTCGCGATCCTCGACGGCGACGCCCAGCAGCTCGCAGATCACCGTGATCGGCAGTGGGAACGCGTACGCCTCCAGCAGGTCGACCCCTCCGGCCGCGGCGATCGAGTCGAGCAGTTCGTCCGCGATCTGCTCGATCCGCGGCCGCAGTCGCGAAACCGTGCGCGCGGTGAAAGCCTTGTTCACGAGCTTGCGCAGGCGCGTGTGGTCCGGCGGATCCATGTTGAGCATATGCGCGGCGATCGAGGACGCGAACGCGGTCTGGTTGCCGGAGCTTTCCTGGAACAGCTCGCGAACGCGCTTGTTGTCCTTGCTCAGCCGGGGATCGGCCAGCAGCGCCTTGGCGTCGGCGTAGCGGGTGACGAGCCAGGCGCTGAGCCCGCGCGGCAGGACCGCCTGGCACACCGGCGCCTCGATGCGCAACCGCTCGTAGAGGCGGTGCCGATCTTGTGCGAAGTCGAAATCGAGCTGGACCGGTTCGTCGAGCAGCGGCATTCTTCGTCGTCCTCCCAGATCAGCGGCTGATGCCACGACAACGGACCGCCGCCGCCGATAGTGCCCGGTCCGGGCCTCCGGGACAATGGACGATCATGAGATACCGCCCGATCTCCTCCGACCGGCTCGCCGCCGAGCTCACCGAACGCGTCCTCGGCCTGCCCGGCACGCCGTGGGTGCGCGTCTCGATCGACGGTGCCGCCGGTACGGGCGCGCTCGCGGACGCACTGGTGGATCCCTTGCGGGTCAACGGCCGGTCCGCACTTCGAGTGTCCACTGTAGATTTTCTGCGACCGGCCTCGCTGCGGTTCGAGAAGGGCAGGCAGGATCCGGCAGCGCGGTACTTCGACTGGCTCGACGAGAACGCGCTGCGCCGCGAGGTGCTCGATCCGCTGTCCCCCGGTGGTACCGGAATGGTGCTGCCCGCGTTGTGGGACGCCGAGCGTGACCGCGCGACGCGCCTGGACCGCACCGAACTGCCGGCGAGCGGGGTCCTCATCGCCGACGGCGAGTTGCTGCTCGGCCGCGGGCTGCCGTTCGAGCTCACCGTGCACCTTTCGCTTTCGCCCGGAGCGCTGCGGCGGCAGTTGCCCGAGGACGAGCACTGGGCGCTCCCGGCGTTCGCGCGGTACGAGGACGAGGTGCGTCCCGTGGAGGTCGCCGACGTCGTGGTGCGGGCGAACGACCCGCGCCATCCGGCCGTGCTCGGCGACTAGCCGGTCAGCAGTTCCCGCAGCCGCGCGGCCAACTGGTCCCAGCGCCAGTGCTCGCTGACCCACGCGCGGCCGGCTTCGCCCATCTTGCGAGCCCGCAAGGGATCCGCGAGCAGCGGGGCCAGCGTGTCCGCGAGTTGTGTGACGTCCCGCCCGTCCACCACGTGGCCGGTGACCTCGTCGACCACGGTCTCCGGTGCGCCACCGGACCGGCCGGCGACGACGGGCAGGCCGGTCGCCGAAGCCTCGAGGTAGACCAGGCCAAGGCCCTCCACGTCGAGGCCCTTGCCGCGGGTTCGCGCGGGCATCGCGAACACGTCGCCGGCCGCGTAATGCGCCGGCAACTCCGCCCACGGCACCGAACCCGTGAGCACGACGTCGTTTTCGACGTCCAGGTCACGCGCGAGCTTCGCCAGCGTCCCGCGGTATGGACCACCGCCGACGAGCAGCAGCGCGACGCCGGGGATTCGCCGGCGCAGCTCGGGCATCGCGTGCACGAGCATGTCCTGCCCCTTGCGTGGCACCAGACGTGACACGCAGACGACGGTCGGACGGTCGTCGAGGCCATGCCGCGCGCGGATCTCCTCCCGCGCGCCCTCGTCGGGCCGGAACAGCTCGACGTCCACTCCGGACGGAAGGTGCTCCAATCCGGCCATGGGGCCGAAAGCGGACGCGAAGCGGCGGCGGGTGTACTTGCTGACATACGTGATGACATCGGTCGTATCGCCGATACGGCGCAATGCCTGCCGCGCGCCCGGCAGCATCGACCAGCCGACCTCGTGGCCGTGCGTACTGGCGACGACGCGCCGCGCCCCCGCCTTGCGCAGCGCCGGGGAGAGCAGCGCCAGCGGCGCCGCGGCGCCGAACCACACGGAATCGCAGTCGCGGGCGCGCAAGATGTCCTTCGCGCGGCGGAGCACATCAGGCACGGGCAGCATGAGCGAACCCGGATGCCGCACGACCTCGAACGGGGCGGCCGCGTCGAACTCCGGATGCGAACCGGATGCCGAATGCCACGACGGCGCGTAGACCACGAGATCCTCGGGCGGCAGGCGGCGCGCCAGTGAGTCGAGGTAATTCTGGATCCCCCCGGGCCGCGGCGGGAAGTCGTTGGTCACCAGGAGGGTCCGAGGCACGAGGGGAGGTTACCGGCCACCAGGTGTGAGCCACGAAAGGCATCGCGCCCGCAATGCATCAGGGGCGGCACCGCGCGCACGGTTGCCGCCCCTGATGGGAGCTCATGACGGATCAGTAGGCGACCCGTCGAGCTCCCGCGTAGTCGTTCTGAAGCGGCGAGATCTTCACGACGTCACCGGAGGTGGGCGCCTGCACCATCTTGCCGTCGCCGAGGTACATCCCGACGTGATACGCGGGCGAGCCGAAGAACACCAGGTCGCCCGGCTGCAGCGCGGACCGTGACACCGGCAGGCCGGTCTGCTGCTGCGACGCCGCGGTACGCGGCAGGGAGACACCCGCCGCACGGTAGGAGAACAACATCAGGCCCGAGCAGTCGAACGTGTTCGGCCCGGTGGCACCCCACACGTAGGCGTCGCCGAGCTTGCTGAGCGCGACGTCGATCGCCTTCTGCGCGGCGGCGCTGGGCGCCGGGAGGTTGGGCGCGGAGCCACCCGTGTCGCGCTGGGCGGCCCGGTCCGCCGCGGTCAGCCGGGTGCTCAGCTGCTTCAGCTGGTCGACCTGCGCCTGCAACGCGGCGGAACGGGTGTTCAGGTCGTTGAGCAACTGCTGCGCCTGGTCCGAGGCCGCCTGCGCGCGGTTCTTCGCGTCGGTGGCCTGCTGCGCGGCGGCCGATGCGGCGTTGACCGCGTCGGTGTAGCTCTGCAGCGCCTTGTTCTTGTCGTTGGCCAGCACGGCCAGCGCCGAGGACCGGTCCAGGAAGTCCTGGGCGGAGGTGCCGGTCAGCAGCGCGGACATCCTGCTCATCTCCGCGCCACTGACGAACGAGGCGTCGGCGAACTGGTCGACCACGCTCTGGAACTTCGCCTTGTCGGCCTCGGCCGACTGCACCTTCTGGTTCGCGGCGGCGATGTCGCCGTTCGCCTTGGCCAGGTCGGCCTGCTTGGCGTTGTAGTCTTCCTGCGCCTGGAGCTTCTGCTCGTTCAGCTGCTCGGCCTGCCCGGCCGCGGCCCGGTACTGGGCCAGCGCGTCGGTTGCGGTGGTGGGGGGATTCTGGAGGGCGGGGAGGGTGATGGCGCTGGCTGGAACTCCAACACCGGCCGCGGTGATGACCGCGGCGGCGGCGATGGCTCCTGCGACCACGCGCTTGATCGGTTGCGACTGCACGCCGCGCGTGTCTCCTTTGCACTCGGCCACCTACCGGTCGCCGCACGCAGAGGTCGGGGGCCCTCTGCTCACCGGAGCGGCGAAACCACGCGTCCGGCCAGCGGCATCGACCACCGTGTTCGCCGGATCCGGGCACAGGGGTACCGCACCTGGGTCCTGCCAGCACAGTGGTTCCGGCACAGCTCCCCGACAAAGCTGTTTCGGCGGCGATCTCGCGTCGCTGTCGCGGGGGTGCGACGGCTGCCGGCCGCGAGATCTCGGTCAGGTTACGAAAGAGAAGCCGCCACGTCCAGAAGACACCGGGCAAAAACTCTGCGTAACCCAGCCCGATCCCGTTCGGACCAGCGACGACGGCGTGAATGTGACGGAGATAACAATCTCGCCTGTTACGACTACTGACCGTTCACCGACTTAAACGACCGTTTGTCGCTGACGGGGTACACGCCCGGTTCAGGCGGCGCGCTCCTGGGGCCGGCCGGTCATCGGCTCGAGCGCCAACCGGGGAATCAAGCCGCCTTCCGCGAGCACTTCTATCGCCGCCAATTCTTCCTCGTCCCATTCCAGTGACGGGGGTGCGTTCAACAGCACGCTGACAGCACAGTCCGCGCAGCGGATTCCTCGCACGACGCAACGGCCACAGTCGACGATCACGGCGTCTTCCCGCATCTTCCTGCCTCCTTCTGACCCGCTCGGGCCGGACAGGAAACACGCTAGAGACACCCACCGACAATTTCGGAGGCGTATTGGACTTCAAACCCGCCCGAGCCGGGTCAGCAGTACCGCGGAAGCCACCGGATGCGCACCCGAACTCCTGGTCGAATCGGCGACGGCGCGATCCGAAGTGGCGACCACGAGCGGCCGCCCGGACGGCTCCGCCGCCACGAGCGCGCGGATCACGTCGTCGGCCAGGACGCCGGGATCGGAGAACAGGACCCGCACGCCGCGAGGCGCCGCGGTCGGTATGGACAGCACGCCCGCACCGTCGAACACGACCGTCACCTCGGCACCGGTCCGCGACACGAGGGCCCCGAGTTGCTGGACGAGCCGGGTGCGCTGGTCGGCCAGCGGCAGCTCCGGGTACCCCGTCTTGGTGACGTTGTAGCCGTCCACGATCAGGTGCACGCTCGGCAGCGCCAGAAGGTGGTCCAGCGCGGCGGGATCGCGTACGTGCGCCCCGTTGGCGCCGGAGGAGGACGCGCCACGCACCTGGTCGGCGGGACGGCGCTTGCTCGCCCCGATCGACAGCTCACGGCGAAGCCCGGCGACCGCACCGTCGATGGTGTCGACGAGCAACGCGAGGCGGACCTCGTCCGCGTCCCGGGCCTCACGCGCCGCCTGACGCGCCATCTCCGCGTCCGTCACCGCGCGCTCCGCCCGCGCGCGCTCCGACGCCACCCGGCTCCGCTCACGCTCCAGCTGGGCGGTCAGCGCGGCGATCTCCGCTTCGCGCTTGCTGCCCGCGTCCGACACCTCAGCCTTGGCCTCCTCGGCCGCGTCCTTGGCCTGGCGCAGGAGCGTGCCCTGCTCGCGCAGCCTGCCCCGCAGCCGGTTGAGCTCGTCTTCGCGCTCGCGGCGCGCCGCCTCGACGGCTTCCAGCGCCTGCGCGAGTTCTTCCTGCGTGCGGGACAGCTCTGCTTCCAGCTTCTGGTTGCGTGCGAGCGCGGCATCCCGCTCCGCGCGTAACGCCGTCTCGGCCGCGTTCTTGGCGACGAGCCGCACGCGGGAGCCGGCGCTCGACTCACCGAGCAGGATCGCGGCCGTCGCGGCGATCACGCTGTCCTCGTCGTTCGGATCGAGCGCGTCCTGGCGATGCTCCCGCACCCACTCCAGCACGGCTGTGCGGAAGGCCGTCGAATCCTGCAACGTCGCGAGCAGGGCCGTGGCGCCGAGCCGCGCGCGCTTGGCCGGCGCGAACTTGGCGACCGGGCGCAGCTGCTGCGGGATGTCGGCCCTCGGCATCTTGCCAAGGGCCTCGGCGGCGAGTTCGGTGAGTCTGGCCCGGACGGGTTCCGGCAGCTCGCGCCAGGCTAAAGGCGGCGCCGGCTCCGCCTCCGGCCGCTGGGCAGCGTCCGAGGCGCGAAGACCTGGGTCTTCGGGCTCTGCGGCGTGCACTGAGGGCGGCATCCATCCAGGGTAGTCCGTCGAAGTTGAAGATCTCTCCTCGTCCGGCCTCGGAACGCGGAAATGTCGGTGTCCTTACCTAGGGTGCCGATCATGCATGGGGCCCACGACCAGCTGACCTTCGACGAGCTGGGCACGCCGCTTCGCGACACCACGTTCGTGGTGTTCGACCTCGAGACCACCGGCACCAGGCCGGGTCCCGACGGCATCACCGAAATCGGCGCGGTGAAGGTCCGCGGCGGCGACGTCCTGGGCGAGTTCGCCACGCTGGTGAACCCGGGGATGCCGATCCCGCCGCAGATCGTCGCGCTCACCGGGATCACCGGCACGATGGTCTACGACGCCCCGCCGATGGACCGTGTCCTGCCTGCCTTTCTGGAGTTCGCCGCGGGTGCGGTGCTCGTCGCGCACAACGCCCCGTTCGACACCGGCTTCCTTCGTGCCGCGTGCGCCGCGCACGGGTACCCGTGGCCGAAGCCCGCCGTGGTGTGCACGGTCCGGCTCGCGCGGCGCGTGCTGACCAGGCAGGACACGCCGAGCTTCCGGCTGTCCGCGCTGGCCGCGCTGTTCGGCTCCCCGACCGTGCCGAACCACCGGGCGCTCTCCGACGCGCGCGCGACCGTCCACGTGCTGCACGCGTTGCTGGAGCACGTCGGCCCCGTCGGCGTGCACTCGCTCGAGGAGCTGATCGACTACCTGCCGGAGGTCACGCCCGAGCAGCGGCGCAAGCGCGGGATGGCCGCCCACCTGCCCGAGCGGCCCGGGGTCTACCTGTTCCGCGGGCCCGGCGAGGAGGTGCTGTATGCCGGCACGGCGACCAACCTGCGGCGGCGGGTGCGCAGCTACTTCACCGGTTCGGAAAGCCGCGGCCGGATCCGGGAGATGGTGGGCCTGGCGCAGCGTGTGGACGGGATCGAATGCTCACATGCGCTCGAAGCCCAGATCCGCGAACTGCGGCTGCTCGCGGCGCACCGGCCCGCGTACAACCGGCGGTCGAAGAACCCGCGCAAATCGTGGTGGGTGCTGCTGACCGAGGAGGCGTTCCCCCGGCTGTCGGTGGTCCGGGTGCCGAAGGACGGCGCGCTCGGTCCGTTCAACTCGCAGGCGATGGCGAAACTCGCGGCGGACGTACTGGCAGGCGCGTCGGGGCTGCGGACCTGCACCCAGCGCATCTCGGCGGTCTCACCGTCGGGCAGGCCGTGTGCGCTCGCGGAGCTCGGGCGGTGCGGTGCGCCGTGCGCGGGGCGGCAGAGCGCCGAGGCGTACTTCCCGTCCGTACGCGCCGTGAGGCAGCTGATCGGCGGCGAGGACGCCGTTCCACTCGACACCGCGCTCCGGCAGCTCGACGAGCTCGCCGAGGCGCAGCACTACGAGCAGGCCGCGCGGCGCCGGGACGAACTCGCCATTCTCGTGCGCGCGGTCGCGAAGGCGCACAGGCTGACGGCGCTCGCGGGCATCCCCGAACTCGTCGCAGCGGCGCCCGACGGGAACCGCGGCTGGGAGTTCGCGGTGATCCGGTACGGCAGGCTCGCCTCGGCCGGCGTGGCGCGGCGGGGCGTACCGCCGATGCCCGTCGTGGACGCGCTGGTGGCGAGCGCGGAGACGGTCACGCCGGAGCCTGGTCCGCTGTTCGGCGCGCCCGCCGAGGAGGTTTCCCTGCTGCTGCGGTGGCTCACCCGGCCCGGCGTCCGGCTGGTCCGCACCGCGATCCCGTGGGCCGAGCCGGCGCGCGGCGCGGGCAACTGGAACGAGTGGCTGGAACGCGCCTCGACCGCGACGACGCTGGAACAAGCGGTCGGCTGAGCCACGGGGATACGATCTCCGCGTCTTCGGCAGACTTTCCTAGGAGGACCCGTGATCACCGCGATCGTGCTGATACATGCCGTGGCGGACAGCATTCCCGAGACCGCGCAGGCGATCGCGGACATCGACGGCGTGACGGAGGTGTACTCGTGCGCGGGCGACGTCGACCTGATCGCGATGGTGCGCGTGCACAGCCATGAGGACCTCGCCGACCTGATCCCGGCGAAGATCGGCCGCGTGCCCGGCGTCATCGACACCGACACCCACATCGCGTTCCGCTCGTACTCCACCGCAGACACCGAGTCGGCCTTCGCGCTCGGCGCGGACGAGTAACGCGAAGAAGCCGGCTCCCCCGTTCGGGAGAGCCGGCTTCTTCGCGAAGGCGCTGTGGCGCGAAGCCTCGATGAGGGGTGGTGGTCGGGCGAGGGGCTGGCGCTAGGCTTCGCCGTGGCCTGAGGAGACTTCCTCGGACGAGGTCACCTCACCGTTGCCGTGATGGCCGTTGGCCCCGCGCGCCCGCTCCAGGGCCGCGACCTCCTCGGCCGGGTCCGGCGCGAGCATCGTGCCGGGCACCGGACGGCCCGCGGCGCCGAGCTTGTTCATCTTCTTGGGCACGGGCGCGCCCTGGTAATCCAGCTGGATGGCGTGGCCGTGATCGTCGACGCCGGCCAGCGGCTGGTGCACCTCGATGAACTCACCGTGCGGCAGCCGCTTGATGATGCCGGTCTCGATCCCGTGCTCGAGCACCTCGCGGTCGGCTCGCTGCAGGCCCAGGCAGATCCGGTAGGTGATGAAGTATGCCAGCGGCGGGACCACCAGCACCCCGATCCGGCCCGCCCACGTGGTCGCGTTGAGCGAGATGTCGAACTGGTCCGCGATGATGTCGTTGAAGCCCGAGGCCTCGATGACGCCGAAGAACGCCAGCGCCATCATGCCGATGCTGGTCCGTACCGGTGCGTCACGGGGCCGCTGCAACAGGTTGTGGTGCGCCGTGTCGCCGGAGAGCTTGCGCTCGAGCATCGGGTACGCCAGCAGCAACACGAGCAGGATCGGCATGCCGACCGCGCCGGCGAAGAACACCGCCGGGACGGTGTAGTTGCCGAGATACAGCTCCCAGGACGGGAAGATCCGCAGCAGCCCGTCCGCCCAGGCCATGTACCAGTCCGGCTGCGAGCCCGCCGACACCTGCGACGGGTTGTACGGGCCGATGTTCCAGATCGGGTTGATCTGGAAGATCCCGGCCATGAGCGCGGTGACCGCGGTGACGACCGCGAAGAAGGCGCCGGCCTTGAGCGCGAAGTACGGCATGATCCGCACGCCGACGACGTTGGTCTCCTTGCGCCGCACGCCGGGGAACTGGGTGTGCTTCTGGTACCAGACCAGGGCCAGATGCGCGCCGAGCAGGCCGAGCATGATGCCCGGCAGCAACAGGATGTGCAGCGTGTACAGCCGCGGGATGATCTCGTTACCCGGGAACTCCCCGCCGAAGATCGCCCAGTGCAGCCAGGTGCCCATCACCGGAACCGAAAGCACGATGCCGGACAGGGTCGCCCGGATGCCGGTGCCCGACAGCAGGTCGTCCGGCAGCGAGTAGCCGAAGAAGCCCTCGAACATGCCCAGGATCAGCAGCAACGCCCCGAGCAGCCAGTTCGCCTCACGCGGCCGCCGGAATGCCCCGGTGAAGAAGATCCGGAACATGTGCACCATCATCGCCGCGGTGAACACCAGCGCCGCCCAGTGGTGCAACTGCCGCACGAACAGGCCGCCCCGCACGTCGAACGAGATGTCGAGCGTGGTCGCGAAGGCCCGCGACATCTCGATGCCCTGCAGGTTCTTGAAGCTGCCGTGGTAGGTGACCTCGGTCATCGACGGGTCGAAGAACAACGTCAGGTACACGCCCGACAGGATCAGGATGATGAAGCTGTAGAGCGCGATCTCCCCGAGCAGGAACGACCAGTGCGTCGGGAACACCTTGTTCATCTGGTGCCGCAGGCCCTTGGCCAGCCGATACCGCTGATCCATGTTGGTGGCCGCCTCGGCCGCCTGCCGCTGGACCAGGCTCGTGCCCTTCGTCGGCGTGGTGAGTGAACTCATTGCTTGCGCTCCCAAAATGCCGGTCCCACGGCCTCGATGAAGTCGTGGCGTGCGACCAGGTATCCCTCATCGTTCACGGTAATGGGCAGCTGGGCCAGCGCGCGAGTCGCCGGGCCGAAGATGGGCTTGCAGTAGTGCAGCACGTCGAACTGCGACTGGTGACACGGGCACAGGAGCCGGTTGGTCTGCTGCTCGTACAGCGAGACCGGGCACCCGACGTGACTGCACACCTTCGTGTACGCGTAGTACTCGCCGAAGTTGAAGTCCTCCTGACCCTTGCGCTTCACGACGCGCTCGGCGTCTCCGGGCCGCAACCGGATGAGCATGACCGGCGCGTCCGAGCGCAGGAAGATCGACGTCAGGGCCTCGGGGTCGCTCCGGTCGGATTCGCGGAACGGGAACACCGTCTCCAGGCCGCCGGCGTCGAGGTCTTCGGGCCGCAGGAGCACGACCTCGTCCGGCTTTCCGGTGTTGCGCCGCATGTAGACGACCTCACCGGGGAACCGCTTCTGCCACGGGGTGTGCCACAGCGAGTCCGGCCCGTTCGAGTCCTTCCAGGGGTCCTTGATGAACGAGGCGACCGGCAGCGCGACCAACCCCAGCCCGAGTGTGCCGCCCGCGAAGCCCACGCTGCGCTTGATCAGCGAGCGGCGGGCGATGGTGCTGCGGGCGCCGGCGTCTTCCAGGTGCGCGACGATCGTCTTCTTGTCGATCTCCGCCGAGCCGTCGCCGTCGCCGTCGTGACGTTGCTGGACCGCGAGTTCCTGCGGGACGAACTTCTTCGTGTACAGCAGGATGCCGACGCCGAGGCCGAGGACCGTCAGACCGAGGGTCACGCCGAGGACCGGGGTGTAGAGCGAGTACAGGAACGTGCCGCTCTGGCCGGGCGCCTGGTACTGCCACGGCCACCAGATCAGGCCAACCACGAACGCGAGGCCCGCCAGCCCGGCGATGGCGAACCACAGCGCGACCACCCGCTCGGCGCGCCTCTCCGCGCGGGTGCCCTTGACCGGCCACTGGTCCGGGTACTCGACGAGCTCGACCCCGTCGAGCTGACCGCCCAGCTTGAGCAGCTGGTCGCGGTTCATTTCGGCGAGTTCCGCGTCGGAGGGCCGTGACGAGCCCTGCCCCGCAGTTTCTTCGCTGCTCATGCCCTCGATCCAATCCACAGGGTGACGCCGATCAGCGCGCCGATACCCACGATCCAGGCGATCACGCCCTCAGACGCCGGCCCGAACCCGCCGAGCGAGTCACCGCCTGGGTTGTTGTTGCCGTTCGACACCGACTTGATGTACGCGATGATGTCTTTCTTCTCGTTCGGCGTCAGCTGCCGGTCGGAGAACTTCGGCATGTTCTGCGGGCCGGACAGCATCGCCGTGTAGATCTGGTCCTCCGACGCCGGGTCGAGGTTCGGCGCGTACTTGCCGGCCGACAGCGCGCCACCGCGGCCGGTGAAGTTGTGGCAGGACGCGCAGTTGAGGCGGAACAGCTCGCCACCGCGCGCCGGGTCCGAACCCTGCAGCGCCGCACCGGTCTGGGCGGGCCGCTCCGGGCCGCCGCCGTGGGCCTGGATGTACGCGCCGACCGCGTCGATCTCCTCGGGGGACAGCATCGGCGGCTTGCGCGCCGCCTGCGCCTCCTGCCGCACCATCGGCATCCGGCCCGTGGAGGTCTGGAAGTACACCGCCGCGTCACCGACGCCGATCAGGCTCGGGCCCCGGTTCTGGACGCCCTGCAGGTTCGCGCCGTGGCAGGTGATGCAGGTGTTGTTGTAGACCTGCTCGCCCAGCCGCATCTGCGCCGGGTCACCCTGGGCCTGCGCCGTCTGTGCCTTCGGCACGAAGACCGCGTACACCGCGCCGGCTCCGATCAGCGCGACACCCAGCGCCAGCAGGCCGGCGACACGCCTGCGCAGCTTGCCACGCGCACCGAATCGGCGTCCGGAGGATTTCTTCGTGGTGGTCATCTTGCGGCAACCCTTGCTGTTCGGTGGTTCGGGCGAAGCGGTCATGGCAGGAGCTCGATGACCGCGAACAGGCCGATCCAGACGATGTCGACGAAGTGCCAGTAGTAGGACACGACGATCGCGGAGGTGGCCTGCGCGGGCGTGAACTTGCTCAACTTGGTGCGGATGAGCAGGAGCACGAACGCGATGAGCCCGCCGAGCACGTGGAGTCCGTGGAACCCGGTCGCGACGAAGAAGATCGAACCCCAGGCGCCGGACGGGATGGTCACGCCCTCCTTGATGAGGCTCGTGTACTCCCCGGCCTGCCCGCCGAGGAAGACCGCGCCCATCACGAACGTGATGACGTACCACCGCCGCAGGCCGTACACGTCGCCCTTCTCGGCGGCGAACACACCCAGCTGGCAGGTGAACGACGACGCCACCAGGATGATCGTGAACGGCAGCGAGTACGGGATGTCGAGGTGGATCGGCTCGCCCGTGGCAGGGTTGACGGGCGGCCATATCCCGCTCGAGTTCTGCGCCTTGATCGTGAAGAACATCGCGAACAGCCCGGCGAAGAACATGAGCTCGCTGGAAAGCCACACGATCGTGCCGACGCTGACCATGTTCGGCCGGTTCAGCGAGTGCACCCGCTGGCTGATGTTGGGAGCTGCCGTTGTCACGAGTCGCATTATGGCCTCCGGCAATGGAGGGTGCCCGGTTGGGTCTGGATGCGGGTTGGTCACAGTGACGAACGCGGAGGGTGAGGTACGCCGATGAGTCTGCTCGATCGGGTGCGTGACCTGCTGCGAAAGCCGTCCGAGCCCCCGCTGACGCCTGACACGCCCGGGCTCGAAGTGGTCGCGGAGGCGTTCGACCTCGCCGAGGCCGATTCGGCGGTGCTGGCCAGATCACACCTGTGGGACAAAGGAAAGCCCGCTGTGCTAGGGCACCACCTGACCCTGTCCTCGGTCGGGGTCGCCGAGGCGGCGCGCATCCTGGCTCAGGACGGGTGGGAATTACGCACCGTGCCCGGTTCCGGTGAGATCGTTTCGGTGCACGCGGTGCGGGTCCAGAAGGTCGACGCGCTGCACTGCGCGCAGGAACGGGCCCGGATGGCAGGGCTCGCGCAACGGCTGGGCGGCGACTCGCGCGGCTGGGACGCATTACAGGCCGTCTGCTCTCGGTGAATCCGGGCACTGCGGATAGCATCGGACGCATCACAACCGTACGACGAGGCCGGAGGCTTGATTGTGACCGAGCAGCCGATGCGGATCCTGGTGTTCAGTCACCGGGGGGAAGTCCGCGAGTCGATCATCAACGCGATCGGCCGCAGGCCGGCCGCCGACCTCGGCCGGGTGGACTACGTCGAGGCCGCCGGCGTGTCCGACGTGCTCCAGGAGATGGACGAGGGCGGGATCGACCTCGCGATCCTGGACGGCGAGGCGCAGCCGACCGGCGGGATCGGGCTGTGCCGTCAGCTCAAGAACGAGATTCTCGACTGCCCGCCGATCGTGGTCGCAGTACGGCGCAAGGACGACCGGTGGCTGGCCACCTGGTCGCAGGCCGACGCCGTGCTCGTGCACCCGCTCGACCCCCTCACCGCGGCGGAGACCATCGCCGAAGTGCTGCGGGGGCAGCGGCTTCCAGCCGTGCGGGCGTGATGAGCGCGCACACCTGGCCCGCCCTGCTGTCCCGGCTCATCGAACGGGCCGATCTGTCCGGGGAGGACACCGCCTGGGCGATGGACCAGGTGATGTCCGGTGAAGCCACGCTTGCGCAGATCGGCGGTTTCGCCGTGGCGTTGCGCGCCAAGGGCGAGACGCCCGAAGAGATCTCCGGGATGGCCGAGGCGATGCTGTCGCACGCCCGGCGAGTGCACGTCGAGGGCCGCGCGGTGGACATCGTCGGCACGGGCGGCGACCGCTCCGGTTCGGTGAACATCTCGACGATGGCCTCGATCGTCGTGGCCGCGGCCGGCGCGCCGGTGGTCAAGCACGGCAACCGCGCGGCCTCGTCGAAGGCCGGCGCCGCGGACGTGCTCGAAGCGCTCGGGGTCGCGATCGACCTGCCGCCCGAAGGCGTGCAGCGCTGCGTCGCCGAACTGGGCATCGGGTTCTGTTTCGCACCGGTGTTCCACCCGGCCTTCCGGCACGCCGGTCCCGCACGCAGCCAGCTCGGCGTGCCGACGACGTTCAACCTGCTCGGCCCGCTCACCAACCCGGCCCAGCCGAGCGCGGGCCTGATCGGCTGCGCCTACGCGGACCGCACCGAACTGTTGGCGCGCGTGTTCGCCCGCCGCGGCGCGAGCGCGATGGTCGTGCGGGGAGACGACGGCCTGGACGAGATCACCACCACGACCACCAGCACCGTGTGGGTGGTGTCCGGCGGAGACGTGCGCCAGGAGCGGCTCGATCCGCAGTCCCTGGGCGTCCCGCGCGCGACCACGGAAGACCTGCGTGGCGGCGACCCGGCGGCGAACGCCGAGGTCGTGCGCGAACTGGTGACGGGCAAGCCGGGCCCGGTGCGGGACGCCGTCCTGGTGAACGCCGCCGGAGCCCTCGCCGCGCACGAGGGCTTTTCCGGGTCTCTGCATGACGATCTGACGGCCGCACTGGACCGCGCCGGGGCAGCGATCGATTCCGGCGCCGCCGCCGATCTCCTGACCCGCTGGGCCGCTTTCCGCTGAGCGAACGCCGAACTCACCCGACACGAAAGCCCAACTCGCGCGCGACACGCGAGTTGGGCTTTTCGTCGAATGTGGGGGTTATTCGTGGCTGGGGCCGGTGTGGTACTCGAACACGAGCCCGCCGACCGTGATGAGGATCAGCACGACCGCGATCACCAGCAGCCAGATGTGGAAGAACGCGAGCGCCAGCCCCGCGGTCGCGGCGGACCCGGCCAGTGCGATCGGCCAGTAGCTGCCCGGGCTGAAGAAGCCCAGCTCACCGGAGCCGTCGCTGATCTCGGCGTCCTCCCGGTCCTCGGGGCGCGGATCGATGCGGCGCGAGATGAACCGCATGTAGCTGCCCGCGATGAGCGAGAGCCCGCCGGTCAGGATCAGCGCGACCAGCCCGACCGGCTCGACACCGAACCCGCTCCACAAGTAGGTGGTCACGCCGTAGACGATCGCGATGACGAACGCGAACGCCGTGACGATGTCGAAAATCCGGGCTTCGACCTTCATGAAGCTGTCCTCACTCCTGGTCCGGCGTCAGCGCGCGGTGCGGTCGGTGTTGAACGGCTGCGTCGTGACCGCGTGCGGGGTGCACAGCTCGCCGCAGTTCATCTTGGCCAGCGCCTCGGACGCGGTGTACGGCGCACCCGTGGCCGGATTCACCTGCGTCCGCGTCTGAATGTACTGCTGGTACAGGTTGTCCGGCAGGGCACGGACCTCGAAGTTCATCATCGAGTGGTAGGTGCCGCACAGCTCCGCGCACCGGCCGACGAACGAACCGGTCCGGTCGATCGTGTTCTGGAACGACGAGTCCTGGTTGTTCTTCTCCGGGTACGGGAAGACGTCACGCTTGAAGTGAAACTCCGGCACCCAGAAGGAGTGGATGACGTCGGTCGAGCGCAGGTCGTACTGGATCGTCTTGCCGACCGGCAGCACCAGCAGCGGGACCTCGGTCGAGCTGCCCACGGTGCGGATCATCTGACCGGTCGCGTCCTTGGGCTCGGACGGATAGTCGAACTCCCAGTTCCACTGGAACGCGGTGACGTTGACCGTGACGTCCGGGTCCGGCTTCTTGGCCAGCACGTCGTTCTCGGTGGTGGCGGTGAAGAAGAACAGCACACAGACCATGATCAACGGCGTGATGACGCAGAACAGCTCCAGCGGCACGTTGTACTGGAACTGACGCGGCAGCTCGGTCGGGTCCTGGTTCTTCTTCTTGCGGTGGAAGATCGACGCCCAGAAGATCAGGCCCCAGACGATGACGCCGACGGCGAGCGCGGCTACCGCGGACCAGGTCCACAGCCAGCGCATCTTGCTGGCCTGCTCGGTGACACCCACCGGCCAGCCGAAACGCAGTATCTCGTCACCGGAGCACCCGGTCGCCAACAGGGCCACGAGCCCGGCCAGCACGGCGACCTTACCGACCCTCTTCAACCCAGGCCTCCTTGAATTCTTCGCGTGACAGCCGGAGCCTAGCTGAGTTGAGGATTACCGCCGACCAAGGGGTGACCGTTCGGGGCGAGCCCACCCGGCATACTGGCGTCCACTATCCGGCCACGACCTAGAGGTGTGTGAGTACACGTGTGCGGCCTGCTCGGACTGGTGTGTCCCAGTGAGAACGAAGCGGCGAAGGCTCGCGACGCGGTCGGAGCGGCCCTGCGCTGCCAGCGGCATCGTGGCCCCGACGAGACCGACACCTGGGCCGATGCCGAAATTGTCTACGGCTTCAACCGCCTCGCGTTCATCGACGTCGAGAACGCGCACCAGCCGCTGGTATGGGGTCCGCCGGAAGCTCCGGGGCGGTACACGCTGAACTTCAACGGCGAGATCTACAACTACCGGGAGTTACGCGAGCAGTTGCTCGCCGAGCACGATGCGAAATTCGCCACAGAAGGCGACGGCGAGGCGATCGTGGCGGCTTTCCACTACTGGGGCGCCGGTGCGGTGAGCCGGTTGCGGGGCATGTTCGCGTTCCTGCTCTGGGACGCACAGGAGAAGGTGCTGCACGGCGCGCGCGACCCGTTCGGCATCAAGCCGCTGTTCTACTCGGCGGGCCCCGGCGGCGTGGCGTTCTCCAGCGAGAAGAAGAGCCTGCTGGAGCTTTCCGGGGTGCTCGGCGTGCCCGAGGAGCTCGACCAGGCCGCGCTGCAGCACTACCTGACCCTGCAGTACGTGCCGGAGCCGGAGTCGCTGCACACGCACATCCGGCGGATCGAGTCGGGCACCTCGTTCACCGTCTCCCCCGGCGGCCGGCTGCGGCAGGAGCGGTACTTCTTCCCGGAGTTCACCGCGCGCCCGGTCACCGGCGAGGCCGAGGCGAAGGCGCTGCACGAGCGGATCGCCGACGCGATGCGCGACTCGGTCGCCAAGCACATGATCGCCGATCCGGACATCACGGTGGGCGCGTTCCTGTCCGGCGGGATCGACTCGACCGCGATCGCCGCGCTGGCCAAGGAGCACAACCCGAACCTGATCGCCTTCACCACCGGGTTCGACCGCGAGGGCTACTCGGAGGTCGACGTCGCCGCCGAGTCCGCGGCCGCGATCGGGGTGAAGCACGTCATCCGCACGGTGACCGCGGACGAGATGATGGACGTGCTGCCGCTCATCGTCTGGTACCTCGACGACCCGGTGGCCGATCCCGCGCTCGTACCGCTGTGGTTCATCGCCCGCGAGGCGCGCAGGCACGTCAAGGCGGTGCTGTCCGGTGAAGGCTCGGACGAGCTGTTCGGCGGCTACACGATCTACAGGGAACCGATCTCGCTCGCACCGTTCGAGAAGGTGCCGGGCGGGGTGCGGAAGCTGCTGGGCAAGGTGTCCGAGCGCATTCCGGAAGGCACGCGCGGCAAGGACCTGCTCCGCCGCGGCGCGCTCATCCTGGAAGAGCGCTACTACGGCAACGCCCGGATCTTCCGCGACGACCAGTTGCGCCGCGTGCTGCGCGACTACGCCGAAGGTGTCGGGCACCGAGACGTGACGGCCGGGTACTACCGGACGTCGGCGGGCTGGGACCCGGTCGCGCGCATGCAGCACGTGGACCTGTTCACCTGGCTGCGCGGGGACATCCTAGTCAAGGCGGACAAAATGACCATGGCGAACTCGCTGGAGCTGCGGGTGCCGTTCCTCGACGCCGAGGTCTTCAAGGTCGCGGCCGGGATCCCGCTGGACCAGAAGGTGACACGCGAGACGACGAAGTACGCGCTGCGGCGGGCGCTGGACGGCATCGTGCCCGCGCACGTGCTCAACCGCCGGAAGCTCGGCTTCCCGGTGCCGATCCGGCATTGGCTGAAGGCCGAGATGTACGACTGGGCGCGCGGCATCGTCAACGACTCGACGACGGACGCGCTGCTGGACAAGCAGGCGATCCTGCGGATGCTGGAGGAGCACCGGTCCGGCACGCTCGACCACAGCCGCCGGATCTGGGCGCTGCTGGTCTTCATGCTGTGGCACGGCATCTTCATCGAACACCGCATCAAGCCGGAAATCCCCGAACCCGCCTACCCAGTCAAGATCTGAGCTGGCTATGCCGTGAGGGGCCCCCTCATGCCCATATGTGCCGTGAGGGACCCCCTCACGGCACCGGACTCGGCTCAGGCGCCTAGGACTTCGCCGATTTCGACGGCGGCGTCCGTGCCGTATGCGTCGGCGATGCGCTTGAGTCCGTTCGCCCGGTCCAGTTGCCATTCCTGGGTGCCGATGGTCTCCAAGACCAGCACCGCGATCAGCGAACCCAGCTGCGCGGACCGCTCGAGGTCCAAGCCCCGGTGCAACCCGGCGAGGAATCCGGCCCGGAAGCCGTCGCCGACGCCCGTGGGGTCGGCCTTCTTCAGCTCGGGGATAGCACCGACCTGCAGGGACAGCCCGTCCGGCCCGACGATCTCCACACCCTTCTCGCCGAGTGTGGTGACCCGGAGGCCGACATGGTCGAGGACCTCGTCCGCGTTCCAGCCGGTCTTCTGCCGCAGCAGTTCCCATTCGTAGTCGTTGGTGAACAGGTACTTCGCGCCCTCGACGAAAAGGCGGGCCTGCTCGCCGTCCATCCTGGCCAGCTGTTGTGAGGGGTCCACCGCGAACTCGTAGCCCCGCTGGCGGCACTCCTCGGCGTGCCGCAGCATGCCTTCGGGGTCGTCCGGGCTGATCAGCACCAGGCCGAGACCGCCGCTGCGCCCGGCGATCGGCGCCAGTTCGATGTTGCGGGCTTCGGCCATCGCGCCCGCGTAGAAGGTCGCGATCTGGTTGAGATCCTCGTCGGTCGTGCAGACGAACCGGGCGGTGTGCGCGACCTCCGAGACCAGCACTCCGGACGTGTCCACGCCGTGCCGTTCGAGCCAGGACCGGTAGTCCACGAAGTCCTCGCCCACCGCGCCGACCAGTACCGGCTGCACCCCGAGCACGCCAAGGCCGAAGGCCACGTTAGCGCCGATACCGCCGCGCCGGACGACCAGGTCGTCGGCGAGGAAGCTCAACGACACCCGGTGCAGCTGATCGGCGATGAGCTGATCGGCGAACCTGCCGGGGAAGTGCATCAGATGGTCGGTGGCGATACTGCCGGACACCGCGATTCGGGCATTGCTTGGCACCAGTGCTCCCTGCTGTCGGCACACAGATCGGCATTCACCCTGCAGAGGGAAAAGGCCGCCGCCGCTCGACACTACCGTCAGGTAAGGCTGTCGCGGCAGGGGCAGGCGCCATAGGTTCGGCATCGTGCGCACTTCGACCGAACCCGAGACACTCGCCGAGCTGATCAGCGACTGCGCGGAGATCCCGGCCGGCCTCCGCGAGCAGCGACCGTCGGCGCCCACCCCGCCGGCACCTCGCGGCTGGACGGTGGACGAGGCGTGCCACTCCCAGGTCGACGGCCTGGACGACTACGCCTAGCAACCACAAGTCGACAGACAAAACGGGCGCTGGTCACCAACTAACGTGACCAGCGCCCGCCAACGTAAGAAGCTCGTATCGTCTGGGGGCCTGGGGTCGCCCCCCCAGACGATACGGCCGAGAAATCAGGCGAGCGCTCTCCACGAGCAGAGGTCGCCCATTTCTCCGCCCTCAGTGGAACGAGTCGCCGCAGGCGCAGGAGCCCGTGGCGTTCGGGTTGTCGATCGTGAAGCCCTGCTTCTCGATGCTGTCCACGAAGTCGATGACCGCGTCCTGCACGTACGGCGCGCTCATCCGGTCCACGGCGACACGCAGGCCGTCGAAGTCCCGGAAGAGGTCGCCGTCGAGCTCGCGCTCGTCGAAGAACAACTGGTAGCGCAGGCCCGCGCAACCACCGGGCTGGACGGCGATGCGCAGGTGCATGTCATCCCGGCCCTCCTGGTCCAGCAGGGCCTTCGCCTTGGCAGCGGCCGTTTCGGTCAAGGTCACGCCGTGGGTGGCCTCGGTCTGCGGGGCGCCGGTCTCAGCGGTCGTCATGGCTCTCCCTCAGGATGTAGCTCTGTGGCACGTGCGGATGCCTCCTAGAAGCAGTCAACACCGCAGGTGCCCGATCTGTTCCACGCCGGGGCGTTGTCCCCATCGTCGCATATCCCGCGACCGGCCGAACACCAACGTCGGACCCTGGAATATCCTGGTCGGGTGAGGTTCCTACGCCGCAACGGCACGACCACCGAAGACAGCCCCGAGACCGAGGCCGCCGAGGTGGCCGAAAGCGCTGAATCTCACACTCGTGGGTTTACGCCGAGTAAGGGAAGGGCTACGCCGAAGCGCCGCGAGGCCGAGGGCAAGCGCCGCGGCCCGGTCGCGCCGCCGCCCCGCACCACGCGCGAGGCGATGAAGCGCAACAAGGAGTTGCGCAAGTCCAGCCCGCAGACGAAGGAAGAGCGCCGCGCCGCCGCCAAGGAGCGCCAGGCGCGGATGGCCGCGGGCGACGAGCGGTACCTGCTCCCCCGCGACAAGGGCCCGGTCAAGGCGTACGTGCGCGACCTCGTCGACTCACGCCGCAACCTCACCGGCCTGTTCATGCCGCTGGCGGTGCTGGTGCTGGTCGCGATGATCGTGCCGTTCCCGGTGCTGCAGCAGTACGCGACGCTGATGGTCACCGTGCTGCTGCTCGCGATGATCGTGGAGGGCTTCGTCACCGGCCGCCGGGTCGCGCGCCTGGCTCGGGAGAAGTTCCCGAAGGAGACCATCAACGGCCGGTCGATCGGCTGGTACGCGTTCGTCCGGTCGAGCCAGATCCGCAAGCTGCGGATGCCCAAGCCGCGTGTCAAGCCGGGAGAAGCGATCTCCTGACCTGGAGCGGCTCCAGGTAGTTAGCAATGCGAACTACCTCGGCTAGGGTGGGGCCATGGAATTTCGTCGTCTCGGCCGCAGCGGTCTTTCCGTCAGTGAAATCTCGTACGGCAACTGGCTCACCCATGGCTCCCAGGTCGAGGAAGAGCAGGCGCAGGCCTGCATCAAGGCCGCACTCGACGCGGGCATCACGACCTTCGACACCGCCGACGTCTACGCGAACACCGCCGCCGAGGCGGTACTCGGGCGCGGGCTCGCCGGGCAGCGCCGCGAGAGCCTCGAGATCCTGACCAAGGTCTACTGGCCGACCGGCCCCCACGGCCCGAACGACCGCGGGCTTGGCCGCAAGCACATCATCGAGGCCTGCCACGGCTCGCTCGAGCGACTGCAGACCGATCACATCGACGTCTACCAGGCCCATCGGTTCGACTATTCGGTCCCGCTCGAGGAGACCTTGCTCGCGTTCGCCGACCTGGTGCGCCAGGGCAAGATCCTGTACGTCGGCGTCTCGGAGTGGACCGCCGACGAGATCACCCGCGGCGCCGCGCTGGCCCGCGAACTGCACGTGCCGCTGGTGTCGAACCAGCCGCAGTACAACATGCTGTGGCGCGTCATCGAATCGCAGGTCGTGCCGGCGGCCGAACGCGAAGGGATGAGCCAGATCGTCTTCTCGCCCATCGCACAGGGTGTGCTGACGGGCAAGTACAAGCCCGGCCGGCCGGTGCCCGAAGGCTCGCGCGCGACCGACGAGAACGGCGCCAAGATGGTCCAGCGCTGGATGCGTGACGACGTGCTGACAGCCGTGCAGAAGCTCGTGCCGCTGGCCGAGCAGGCGGGTCTGTCGCTCGCGCAACTCGCCGTGTCGTGGGTGCTGCAGAACCCGAACGTCGCCTCGGCGATCATCGGCGCGTCCCGGCCCGAGCAGGTGCACGAGAACGTCAAGGCCGTCGGCGTGAAGCTGGATGCCGGCCTGCTGACCGCGATCGACGAGGCGCTCGCCGACGTGCTGGAGACCGACCCGCGGCGCACGCAGAGCCCGCGCTAGCTCGTAAGGACCTGCTCCGCGACAACGAGGTCGTGCGGGTAGGTCACCTTGAAGTTCCGCTCGTCGCCCGGGACCCATCGCACCGGAAGCGTCGAGAACCGCTCGATCACCGACGCGGTGTCGGTGCCCGCGAACCCTTCGCGCGCGGCCTGTTCGTACGCGTCGAGCAACGGCGCGGCGCGAAACGCCTGCGGCGTCTGGGCACGAACGACCTTCCCGGACAGGCGGCTGCCGTCGGCGCTGATGATGTCGTCCGCTTCGAGGCCCGGCATCGCCCCGCCGTGTTCGCGGGCCGTGCGCAGCACCTCGGTGATCAACGCCGGCGTGATCAGCGGGCGGGCGCCGTCGTGCAGCAGGACGGTGTCGATCACACCCTCGCCGATGCGCCCCGCCAGATGCCGCAGGGCACGCAGTTCCGACTCCTGGCGGGTGCCGCCGCCGTACACGACCTCGACGGGTGCTCCCTGGTCGGCGAGCACTTCGGCGACCAGGTCCTCGTCCTGGGGCCGGGTCACCAGCACGAGCACCCCGACCTCCGGCACCTTCGCGAACGCCGCGAGCGACCACGACACGATACGGCGCCCGGCCAGCGGGAGGTACACCTTGTTCAGGCTCGCGCCGACGCGCGTCCCGGAGCCGCTCGCCAGCACCACCCCGGCCGCCGAAGGTTCTGCCACATGGGGGAATCTAACGCCGTGACCCGACCCGAGTTCACCGACGTCCCCCTGCCCGACGAGCCTGCGCGCGCCGAAGCGCGGCGGCGGCACGCGACGCTGATCAAGCCCGTCGCGTCCCTCGGGCGGCTCGAGGAACTGGGTGCGTGGATCGCCGCGTGCCAGGGCGTGTGCCCGCCGCGCCCGTTCGCGCGGCCCCGCGTCGTGATCTTCGCCGGCGATCATGGCGTCGCGGCGAAGGGCGTCTCTGCCTATCCCGTGGAGACGACGGCGCAACTGGTGAACGCGCTGCTGAAGGGCCAGGGGGTGCCGAACGCGCTCGCGAGTGTCGCGGGTGCGGGCGTGCGGGTCCTGGACCTGGCTGTCGACGCCGGGACCTCCGCGGAGGAGTTCAAGGTGCGCAGGGGGTCCGGTTCGATCGACCACGAGGACGCGCTGACCGAAGCCGAGGTGGAGGCGGCGCTGCGGGCGGGAGTGGAGATCGCGAACAGCGAGATCGACTCCGGCGCGGACCTGCTCGTCGCGGGTGATCTCGGGGTGGGCGTGACCACGCCGGCGTCGGTGCTCGTCGCGGCGCTGACCGGCACGGAGCCGGTGGCCGTCGTCGGCCGGGGTTCGGGGATCGACGACAACACGTGGATGCGCAAGACCGCCGCGATCCGCGACGCGCTCCGCCGCGCGCGGGCGGTGCTGGCGGACCCCGTGGCGCTGCTGCGTGCGTCCGCGGGCGCCGACCTCGCGGCGATGGCCGGGTTCCTGGCACAGGCGGCCGTCCGGCGCACACCGGTGCTGCTCGACGGTCTCCCCTCCGCGGCGGCGGCGCTGGTGGCGGACGAACTGGCCCCGAACGCGCGGTCGTGGTGGGTCGCATCGCACAGATCCGCCGAGCCGGCGCACGACCTGGCGCTGGACCACCTCGACCTGGTACCGGTCGTGGACCTGGGCATCCGCCTCGGCGAGGGGGCGGGGGCGCTCACCGCGCTGCCGATCCTCATGATGTCCGCGCGCCTGCTGACCGATGTCGCGTCCTATGTGGACGCCGGGGTGCACCCGCCCGCGTGAACTGGAAAGGCCGCCGCCCCGAAACGGGACGGCGGCCTTGACGGGCGGGGGAAATCAGGAAAGCGCGTGCATCCAGCCGTGCGGGTCGGGGCGGGTGCCGTCCTGGATGCCGATCAGCTCACCGCGCAGCTTCATCGTCAGCTCGCCCGGCTCGCCGCCGTTCACGAGGAACTCGCCCTCCGCGTGCTTGACGCGCCCGACCGGGGTGATGACCGCCGCCGTCCCGCACGCGAACACCTCGGTCAGCTCGCCGGAAGCCGCGTCCTTCTCCCACTCCTCGGTGGAGATCCGCCGCTCCTCGACCTCGTGGCCGAAGTCCTTTGCCAACCGCAGCAAGGAACTGCGGGTCACGCCGGGCAGCAGCGAACCGCTCAGCTCGGGCGTCACCAACCGCGCGTCCGCGCCGGAGCCGTAGACGAAGAACAGGTTCATCCCGCCCATCTCCTCGACCCAGCGCCGCTCGATCGCGTCGAGCCACACCACCTGGTCGCATCCGTTCTCCACGGCCTGCGCCTGCGCGACGAACGACGCCGCGTAGTTGCCGGCGCATTTGGCCGCGCCGGTCCCACCCGGGGCCGCTCGCACGTATTCGGTCGACAGCCACACGCTCACCGGTTTGACGCCACCGGTGAAGTACGACCCGGCCGGCGAACCGATCAGCGTGTACAGGTACTCGCTCGCCGGCGAGTTCACGCCGAGGCCGATCGAAGTGGAGATCATGAACGGCCGCAGGTACAGCGTGTCACCAGGCGCGGTCGGCACCCAGCGCGAATCCGCCGCGATGAACTCGTGCAGCGAACCGAGGAACAGCTCGTCCGGCAACTCCGGCATCGCCAGCCGCCGCGCCGACGAGCGGAAGCGCTCCGCGTTGGCGTCCGGGCGGAAGGCGGCGATCGAACCGCCGGGCTGCCGGTAGGCCTTGAGCCCCTCGAAGATCGCCTGGCCGTAGTGCAACACCGAGGTGGCCGGATCGAGGGTCACCGGCGCATAAGGACGGAGCCCGGCATCGTGCCAGCCACGCTCGGCATCCCAGCGCGCGGTGACCATGTGGTCAGTGAAGTGCTGACCGAAACCCGGGGCCGCGAGTACCTCCGCTACCCGCTCCGCGGAGGCGGGAGTCGGGTTCAGGGTTCGCGTGAAAGGCACGGTCGTCGTCATGCCGGACAGGATATCTCTTAGTTGGACGTCCGAGAATTCCCACTTCCCCTAGTATCGGCCTGGTGACCGACAACAGCGTCTCCGCGGGCCCCGGCTCGGATGTCCGCGCTCTGCTGGCCGCTGCCCTGCTCACCTATTCCGCCGGCGTGCTGATGCTGGTCGGCTACCTGCTGCTGTCCGGGGTGTTCGGCGCGATCCTCGGCCTGGTCGGCGCCGGGTTCGGCGTCGTGTGGTGGCGCAACGTGCACGGCGAGCGCGTGATCCCGCGCAACGTGCCCGCGCGCTCGCTGATCATCCTCGCCGGCGTCGGCGCGGTCCTCACCGTGCTGGCGCTCGTGATGGCAGCCTGACCAGCGTGCCCGCCACGATCGCGGCCACCGCGATCAGCAGCGTCCCCGGCGGAAGCCAGGCCAGCAGGGTGACGGCCAGTGCCGCGCCGAGCACGGAACGCACGTCCCGGCGCCGCGCGAACAGCGTGAGCAGGCTGCGTACGAGCACCTCCGCCAGTGCGAGCGCGGCCGCGATCAGCATCGCCTGCCCCGGTTCGAGCAGCACGGCGCCCGCGGCGGCGACCAATCCACACAGGACCGAACCGAGCGGGCGCGACAACTTCCCGCGCGCCTCGGTCAGGGCGCCCAGCGCCGCCGGCACCGCCGCGATCACGACGACACCGGCCAGCAACGGCTCGATCGCCTGCCCGTCGACGGCGGCCAGCAGGTCCGCGAGCGGCGCGCCGGACAGTCCTGTTCGGACCGGGCCCAACTGGTAGAGCGCGGCCGCGCAGAGAGCGGCGGCGACCACGACGGTCCCGGCCAGCCAGCGGTCGGGCTTGCGCCGGTCGAGCAGGGGGAACAGCACCGCCGTGGCGGCGAACAGCCCCGTGAAGCCGGGGCCGGAACCCGCCCCGCGCTCGGGCGCGATCGCGAGGCACAGCGCGACCACCCCGGCGGCGGCGACCAGCAGGATCCCCAGCACCCAGCCGCGCAGGAATCTCGGCAGCGCGAGCCCGAACCCGTCGGCCACGGTCACCAGCAGCACGACCCCGGCGGCCACCGGCACGCGATACTGCGGAAGCAGGTAGACCCCGACCGCCGAGGCGAACACCGCCACCAGGCCCAGCCGTGCCATCAACCGTGCGCCGTCCGCGAGCGGCGCCACCCGGGCAGGAAGGCCGTCCCGCGGGGCCAGCAGCGCGAGCACTCCCGCGAGTACTGCCCCGGCCGGGAGCCACCATCCGCCGCCGGCCGCGCCGACCGCGAGGGCGATCCCGAGCCCCGCACCGAGCCGCACGCCCACCACCTGCCTTTCTGCCCGCCCGATCCGCTCATTAGCATGGCAAACCATCCACACCGTCTGATGCGCGCGAGGAGCCATAAGTGACCGTGCCGAAGTTTGCCCTGTACGAGAACACGGAGACCGCCCTGGGCAAGAGCCGGGCCGCGGTGGTCGTCATCGGCACGCTCCAGGGCGAGAAGACGGTCGTCCTCGCCCCCGGCACCGAAGCGGTCGACGCGGCCTTCGACGGCAGGCTCGCGGACGTGCTGGACTCGCTCGGCGCGAGCGGCAAGACCGAGGAGATCGTCAAGCTGCCCACCCTCGGCAAGCTCAACGCCGACGTGGTGTACGCGGTAGGGCTCGGCAAGGCCGGTGACGACGGCACGGTTCCCGCGGAGCAGATCCGCCGCGCGTCCGGTGCCGTGGCCCGGTCGCTGGCCGGCACCGCCCGCGCGCTGTTCGTTCCGTCTACTTTGGACCTTCGCGCCGCCGTCGAGGGTGTCGCGCTGGGCGCGTACAAGTTCACCGAGTACAAGTCCGAGCCCGGTGACGCACCGGTGTCCGCTGTGGACTTCGTGCAGCCCGCCGAGGCCAGCGGCCGCGTGCACAGGACGGCGCTGAAGGCCGCCACCGCGATCGCCGAATCGGTGATCATCGCGCGCGATCTCGTCAACACCCCGCCCAACGACCTGTTCCCGGCCTCGTTCGCCGAGCGCGCGAAGAAGCTGGCCGACGACAACGGCCTCGACTACGAGGTGCTCGACGAGAAAGCGTTGAAGCGCAAGGGGTTCGGCGGCATCCTCGGCGTCGGTGGCGGATCCTCGCGGCCGCCGCGGCTGGTGCGGGTGAGCTACCGGGGCCCGAAGGCGGCCAGGAAGGTCGCGCTCGTGGGCAAGGGCATCACGTTCGACTCCGGCGGTATCTCGATCAAGCCCGCCGCGAACATGGACAACATGACCTCCGACATGTCGGGCGCCGCGGCGGTGCTCGCGTCGGTCGTGCTGGCCGCGAAGGTCAAGTACCCGCTGGAGGTCACCGCGAACATCCCGCTCGCGGAGAACCTGCCGTCGGGCACCTCCTACCGGCCCGGTGACGTGCTGAGCATGTACGGCGGCAAGACCGTCGAGGTGCTCAACACCGACGCGGAAGGCCGCCTCGTGCTCGCCGACGCGATGGTGCGCGCGGCCGAGGACGACCCGGACTACCTGATCGAGACCTCGACGCTGACCGGCGCGCAGGTGGTCGCGCTGGGCAACCGGACAGCGGGGATCATGGGCTCGGACGAGTTCCGGGACCGGGTCGCCGCGATCGCGCAGGCGACCGGCGAGGGCGGCTGGCCGATGCCGCTGCCCGACGAACTGCGCGGCGACCTCGACTCGCGACTGGCCGATCTCGCGAACGTCACCGGGCACCGGTGGGGCGGCATGCTCGCCGCCGGGATCTTCCTGCGGGAGTTCGTCGCCGACGGTCTGCCCTGGGCACATATCGACATCGCGGGCCCGGCGTACAACACGGGCGGCCCGTGGGGCTACACCGGCAAGGGCGGCACCGGCGTCCCGGTCCGCACCATCGCCGCCGTCATGGCCGACATCGCCGACAACGGCTGAGCCGTGAGGGACCCCCTCACGGCCGAAAAGGGCATGAGGGGGTCCCTCACGGCACGCCCTGCGTCAGCTTTGGGCGCGCTTCTGGCGCTGTGTGTATTCGCGCATGCGCTTGGGGTAACCGGTCTTCGCCACCTCGTACACGGGTATGCCCCGCTTGCGGCCGAAGTTCTGCGCCGCGTCGAGGCTGCCGATCCGCCGGCGCGTCCACTCGCCGTCGTGTGCGACGAGCACGACGGTTGTCTCGGTCACCGTGGTGCGAGGCTCGACATACGCCTCGACACCCCGGCGCGTCGACGCCCACTCTTCGAGGTGCTGCGCGTCGCGGTCGCTAGCCCGGCGCAGCGTGCCCGGTCTGCCTTTCCTGCGCAGCGAGTCGAACAGACCCACTTCTCGACCACCTCATTTCCCGCGGTTCCCACCACCCATTATCCCGGTGATCCGGAGTGCGCCCAGTAACACACCCGGCTACCTCGCAACTCGCAACTCCGTAGTGACAAGATGATGAGGGTCGCGACGTAATACGACGTTGAACCCGAATTGAACACGAGCATCGCCGACGAGCTCCTCAAGGAGAAGAAGTGACCGACGCTGGCGCCGACCTGGTGATCCTTGGTGGCGGATCAGGCGGCTACGCAGCGGCCTTCCGGGCCGCCGAGCTGGGCCTTTCCGTGACGCTGATCGAGAAGGACAAGCTGGGCGGGACCTGCCTGCATCGCGGCTGCATCCCCACCAAGGCCCTGCTGCACGCCGCGGAGGTCGCCGACTCCGCGCGCGAGGGTGAGCAGTTCGGGGTGAAGACGACCCTCGAGGGCATCGACATCGCGGGTGTCAACAAGTACAAGGACCAGATCGTCTCGCGGCTCTACAAGGGACTGCAGGGGCTGGCCGGCGCCCACAAGGTCAACCTGGTCGAAGGCACCGGCACCTACGCCGGCGGCACCACCGTCGAGGTCGACGGGCAGCGCCACACCGGCAAGAACCTGATCCTGGCCACCGGCTCGTACTCGAAGACGCTGCCCGGCCTCGAGCTGGGCGGGCGCATCATCGCGAGCGAGGAAGCGCTGTCGCTGGACTACATCCCGGAGAAGGTCGTCGTGCTCGGCGGCGGGGTCATCGGGGTGGAGTTCGCCAGCGTGTGGGCCTCCTTCGGGGTCGACGTGACCATTGTGGAAGCACTGCCGAGGCTCGTTCCGGCCGAGGACGAGTTCGCCTCCAAGCAGCTCGAGCGCGCCTTCCGCCGTCGCAAGATCACCTTCAAGACCGGGGTGCGGTTCACCGGCGCCAAGCAGGACGACAAGAGCGTCACGGTGTCGCTCGAATCGGGCGAGACCATCGAGGCCGACCTGATGCTGGTGGCCGTCGGCCGCGGACCGAACACTGCGGGCCACGGCTACGAGGAAGCCGGCGTCAGGATGGAGCGCGGGTTCGTGCTCACCGACGACCGGTTGCGCACCAACATCCCGAACGTGTACGCCGTCGGCGACATCGTGCCGGGGCTGCAGCTCGCGCACCGCGGGTTCGCCCAGGGCATCTTCGCCGCGGAGGAGATCGCCGGGCTCGCCCCGCGCGCGATCGACGAGGCGGGCATCCCGCGGGTCACCTACTCGCATCCGGAGGTCGCCTCCGTGGGCCTGACCGAGGCCGCGGCGAAGGAGAAGTACGGCGCCGGCGTCACCACGTTCACCTACGACCTCGCCGGCAACGGCAAGAGCCAGATCCTCAAGACCTCCGGCGCGGTGAAGCTGGTCAAGGCACCGGACGGGCCGGTCGTCGGCCTGCACCTGGTGGGCGACCGCGTGGGCGAGCTCATCGGCGAGGCCCAGCTGATCTACAACTGGGAGGCGTTCCCGGAGGACGTGGCGCCCCTGATCCACGCGCACCCGACCCAGACCGAGGCTCTCGGCGAAGCACACCTTGCCCTGGCGGGCAAGCCCCTGCACGTGCACAGCTGACGTTCCTCCAGACCACCAGACCACAGCAAGAAAAGATGTAAAGGGAGTCAGCGAACGATGGCCTACTCCGTCACATTGCCGGAGCTCGGGGAGAGCGTCACGGAGGGCACCGTCACGCGGTGGCTGAAGCAGGAGGGTGACACGGTCGCGGTCGACGAGCCGCTACTGGAGATCTCCACCGACAAGGTCGACACCGAGGTCCCCTCCCCGGTCGCCGGCGTGGTGGCGAGGATCGTCGCCAAGGAGGACGACACCGTCGAGGTCGGCGGCGAACTCGCCGTGATCGACGACGGCTCCGGCGCCGCCCCCGCGAGCGCCCCGGCGCCCGCCGAGCAGCCCGAACCGCAGGCCACCCCGGAGCCCGCCCCGGCCGCGCAGGCCCCCGCGCCGGCCCAGCCCGCGCCGAGCGGTTCCGCGCAGGGCACCCCGGTGACCCTGCCCGAACTGGGCGAGAGCGTCACCGAGGGCACCGTCACCCGCTGGCTCAAGCAGGTCGGTGACACCGTCGCGGTCGACGAGCCGCTACTGGAGATCTCCACCGACAAGGTCGACACCGAGGTCCCCTCGCCGGTCGCCGGCACGCTGCTCGAGATCAGCGTGAACGAGGACGAGACCGTCGAGGTCGGCGGGCGGCTCGCCGTCATCGGTGACGCGTCCGCCGCGCCCGCCGCACCGCCGCCGGCCCCGGCGCCCGAGCCGGTTCAGCAGCAGGCTCCCCCGCCGACTCCGACCCGGCCGCAGGGGCCGACTCCGCCGCCCGCGCCGGCGCCCGCTTCGGCTCCCCCGCCCGCGCCGAC
>NZ_VDFW01000016.1 GCF_006152065.1 Amycolatopsis alkalitolerans | reverse complement strand
GAACCAGAAGTAGATCCCGGCGAAGGTGGCGAACACGATCGTGCCGTAGAGCACGTAGTGGAAGTGCGCCACCACGAAGTAGGTGTCGGAGACCTGGAAGTCCAGCGCCGGCGCGGCGAGCAGCACGCCGGTCAGACCACCGAAGAGGAACGTGACGAGGAACCCGATCGAGAACAGCATCGGGGATTCGAACGTGATATGCCCTTTCCACATGGTGCCGATCCAGTTGAAGAACTTCACTCCCGTCGGGACGGCGACGAGGAAGGTCGTGAAGGCGAAGAAGGGCAGCAGGACCGCACCGGTCGCGTACATGTGGTGCGCCCACACCGCCAGCGACCGGTTTACGTTGCCGTGTTTGCCCGTAGGGTCGTTGGGTTTGTCCGCTGCGGTGTCGAGTTGGCTGGTCCGGTCGCTGACTGTGCCCCCGGCGACAGCGGCCGGCCAACTCGATAACGCCCCGAGCCAACTCAGCGACGCCAAGGGCCAACTCAGTACCCTGGCGACAACGCACCCACACCGGTATCGCCCCCGCGAGCGGCGATTTCCGCGATCAGGCGCAGCTCCTCACAATATGCACGGCGGCGCTCGGTCTCCTACTCCCGCAGCAGATGCATAGCAGCGTATCGAACACGCGTATTAACACTTTCGAGCTACGCCTGTGCCACGAACCCGCCCCCGGACGTGACCTTTGTGGACGCCGAGTTCTTACGAGTTCCTCACCGCTTCTCCGGACTGCACCGAGGCGGCGCTCACCGCTCCTACGATCGCAGCCGTGACGAATTCGACCCGTTCCGTGGCGGCGCGCGTGCTGGGACGCGTCCGCTTCCGGAGCCCGCTGCGCGGCCCCTGGCTCACGTCGGTGTTCGGTGCCGTACTACTCGCCTGCCTGCCCTTGGTCGTGATCACCGGGCTACTCGACTACGTCGCCTACGGCCGGGGTCAGAGCATCCCCGGGGACGTGGGCTGGCTGCACCTGCCGATCTTCGACTGGCCGGCGCGACCGTCGTGGCTGTTCCGGCTCACCCAGGGCCTGCACGTCGGGCTCGGTCTCGTGCTCGTGCCGGTGGTGCTCGCGAAACTGTGGTCGGTCATCCCGAAGCTGTTCGCCTGGCCGCCGGCCCGCTCGCTCGCGCAGGCGCTCGAACGGATCTCGCTGCTGCTCCTGGTCGGCAGCATCCTGTTCGAGATCGCCACCGGCGTGCTCAACATCCAGTACGACTACGTGTTCGGGTTCAGTTTCTACACCGGGCACTACCTCGGCGCCTGGGTGTTCATCGCCGCGTTCGTCACGCACGTCTCGCTCAAGCTCCCGACCATGGTGCGCGCACTGCGATCCCGTTCGCTGCGCAAGGAACTCGCGACCCCGCTCGAAGCGACCGAGCCGGAACCGCGGGACGAAAACGGGCTGGTGGCCGAAGATCCCGCCCCGCCGACGTTGAGCAGGCGTGGGCTGCTCGGTGTGGTCGGCGGCGGCGTACTGCTCGTCGGCGTGCTCACCGCCGGGCAGACGATCGGGGGCCCGCTGCGGGATCTCGCGTTTCTCCTGCCCCGCGGCAGGGAGCCTGGGGAGGGCGGAAACCGTTACCCGGTCAACAGAACCGCGGCCGCGGCCGGGGTCACGGGCCAGGCGACGGGCGCACCGTGGCGGCTCAAGGTCAACGGCGCCAAGGAGTTCACCCGTGACGAACTGCTCGCGCTCCCGCAGCACACCGCCCGGCTCCCGATCGCCTGTGTGGAGGGCTGGTCGACGGTCCAGACCTGGACCGGCGTGCGGCTGCGCGACCTCGCCGCGCTGGCCGGCGTGCCGGATCCGGGTTCGGCCTTCGTGGCCTCGCTCGAGCGCGGCCCGTTCGCGCGGGCCACCCTCAATCCGGGCCAGGTGACCCACCCGGACGCGCTGCTCGCGCTGCGCGTCAACGGCGAGGATCTCAGCCTCGACCACGGTTTCCCCGCCCGCGTCATCGTGCCCGCGCTGCCCGGCGTGCATTGCACGAAGTGGGTCCGCTCGATCGATTTCCGGAGCGTGTGATGAAACGGCTGATCGGTGCGCATCCCGCGCAACTGGCGCTGATGCTCGCCTGCCTCGCCCTCGCCGCCTACGCCGGTTCGTTCCTGCTGGGCGATCCGAGCGTGCTGACGATCCTGATCTGGTTCGTCGGCGCGGCCGTGGCGCACGATTTCGTCCTGTACCCGCTCTACACGCTGATCGACCGCGGCCTCCGCCGCGTCCCGTGGCGCCCGCGAGTGCCCGTCGTCAACCACGTCCGCGTGCCGTTGCTGGGCGCCGGGCTGACCTTCCTGCTGTTCCTGCCGGGCATCATCCGCCAGGGCGAGGCCACGCATCTGGCCGCGACCTCGTTGACCCAGCAGCCGTATCTCGGCCGCTGGCTGCTGCTCGTGCTCGCCATGTTCGTCGTGTCCGGACTGGTCTACGCGATCCGCCTGCTCGGGACTACCAGGCGGTGATGACCAGGCTGTTGACCAGCAGCGCGGTCGCGGCCTGCGCGGCGAGCCACCAGCGCCGTGACCGCGCGGGCAGGAACGCCGCCGCCGCGACCACCCAGACGGCGAAGGGCAACCAGATCCGTTCGACCTCGGCCTTCGACAGTCCCGACAGATCCGAAGCGGCCACCGCCACCGCCGCGCCCGCGACCAGGACGGCCAGCGGTGCCCGCCACCGCATCGCCGCCCGGCGCAGGCCCGGGCCCACGACCGGGCCCGTGGCCAGCGCGAAACAGGCCGGATCGGCCCAGACCCAGTAGTCGTACGGGCGTTTGGCCGCGATGCCCTGGTGGTAGCGCTCGACGACGAGGTGGTACCCGTCGAACCACCAGAACCCGGCGGCGGCGAACACGGCGACCACCGCGAGCGCCCCGGCGGCGGCCACCCCGGCGGCCGCCCACCGCCGGGTGAGTACGACCACGGCCACGGCGACCGCGCCGATGAGGACGAGTCCGTAGGACAGGAAGATGCTGAAGCCCAGCACCGGCCCGGCGGCCACGGCCCACGCGAGCCGTCCGGTGGCGCCGAGCGCGAGCAGCGCGATCCCGGTCGCCGTCACCCCGGCGAACAGGCCGTCGGCGGACACCCCGACCCACACCGCGCCCGGGAACAGCACGAGGAAGGGCAGCACCGCGCGCGCCTGATCCCGGGTGCCCAGCACGGAAATCGTCACCGGCACGGCGACCGCGGCGAGCGCGCCGGCCAGGATGCAGACCACTCCGGCGGCCCCGCCGCCACCGAGCCCGATCCGGTCCAGCCAGACGAACACGAGCGTGGCGCCCGGCGGGTGCCCCGAGACGTGGGTGGGCCAGGAATCGCGCTGGAAGTCCAGAATGCGGCTCGAAAAGGTGCGCAACATGGTGCCGATGTCCGTGATCGCGGGGACTTCGGCCACGTACTCGCCGCTCACGGTGAGCCGCCCCGCGATGCCGGCCTGCCAGCCGTCGATGAGGGCGAGCGAGAACGTCCACGCGACCGCGCCGCCGTAGGCCGACGCGAGCGCGTACCGCCACGGCAGCCGTTGGGCGAGCGACGGTCCGTAGAGGACCACGGCGAGCGCGATGAGGATCGTCGAGACCGTGGCGGGCGCGACGTGCGGGAGGTACGTGCCGAGGATCGGCCACTCGCCGAACCGCGGGTTCGCCCCGGCGAAGGCGCCCGGCCCGATCTGGCGGCCCGGGTTCCACCACAGGCAGCCGGCGACGGCGGCCGCGACGAGCAGGACGACCGCGCCGCCCGCGATCAGGTCGGCGCGATGCGCCCGCGCGCGCGTGCGAACCGGGGACAGAGCGATCACCGGACGAAGATAGTTCCCGCACCGGTGGGCCGCCCGGCTTCCCGGCGAACCGTAAGACCTCCGTAAGTGTCCTCAGTGGACCGCCGAAATATTCCCGGTTGGCGGTTTCCCGCTTCATCGCCTACCATCAGACAATTGAACGTCACGCGGCGGAATCGTTGCGAATATTACCGCCGGAAATGGGTGAGATGGCGCGGGGGAATACGCTCGCCGACGATTTTCTGAACTTTCGATCAGCACACGTTCGGCGCAGTGCGGGGGAGCGCACCGGAGAGGAGTGACGCGCGGGCAACCCTCGGTGACGCTTGGTGGCCACCGGGAGCGGGTCGTGGCAGCACCGCTGGTCTTTTCGGGTTCCCCGGCAGGCGTGGCCGGCGCGGTTGGTCATCGGCGAGCGGTCTAAGCTGGCTCGGACCAGGGTTCGGATCTACGCGGTTTGGGGAGACCATGGCGACTGTCCCGGTGTTCGGACACCGCGAGCCATTCACGCGTAGGGATCTGGAGTCGATCGCCGATGACGGTCACCGCTACGAGCTGGTCGACGGAGTGCTCCTGATGAGCCCTTCACCCCGCCCGCTCCATCAGCGCGTCGTGGCTCGCGTGCTGGCGGCGGTGAGCGGGAACTGCCCGAGGGACTGCGAAGCCCTTCCGGCTCCGGTGGACGTGGTGCTCGCGGACGACACGGTGCTCATCCCCGACGTGGTCGTCGGCCGCCGCGCCGACTACACCGAGCGCGCCCTGGTCGGCATCCCGGTGCTGTCCGTCGAGGTCATCTCGCCCTCGAGCCGCCTTATCGACACCGAACTCAAACGCGCCCGGCTGGCCGCCGCCGGCTGCCCGCACTACTGGCTGGTGGACCCGTACGTGCCGGAGGTGCTGTGCCTGGGCCTGCAGGACGGACTGTACGAGACGGTCGCGAAGGCCGCCCACGACCACACGATCACCGTGGACGCCCCGTTCCGCGTGACGCTCAACCCGGCCGACCTGATCTCGGACTACTGAACCGGTCCCGCTGATCAGGGAATCACGGCGATCCGCAGCGGGATCCCGTAGGTGTGCAAGGCGACCGCGGCCGAGACGAGCGCCGAGCGGGCGAAGGTGAACAGCGTCCCGGGGTGCAAGGCCTTGTCGGAGCGGTGAATCGCGTAGACCAGGCCCGCGGGCCGCGAACCGAGCGTCGCGGCGCGTGCCGGGTCCCGGCCGGCGACGAGATCGGCGAACCGTTCCCAGGTCTCCCGGTCGGTCAGGCTTTCCGCGGCCACCAGGCCCTGCGCGAAGAGGTGGCTCAGCACGGAGGAACCCGTGCGGCCACTGACCTTCTTCACGTGCACCAGCACGTTCCCCGGCCCGAGCAGATCGCAGGCCTCGAAACCGCGCGGATGCACGCGGGTCTTGAGCAAGGACCTGTCCAGGCACAGGAAACGAGGATCGGTCGCGGCGACGTGCTCGTTGTACGCCGCTTCGACCACCCGGCCCTGGTCGTTGCGGGGCGCGTCCTCCCACGCTGGCAGTGTCCACTCCGGACGGTTCGCGAACGCCCCGGCCACCACCCGTTCGACATGGGCGAGGTAACGCTCGCCGAGCTGGTACCAGTCGCCGTCGATGAGCACGAAGCGGCGGCCGGGCTCGATCACCTCGGCCGCCAGCCAGTGCAGCGCGGACACCGCGCCACCGAGGCTCCGGCCGTCGTCGTCGAGACCTTCGATCGAGCTCGTCCGCAGCGTCGTGAGAGCTTCGCCCTCGCGCATGCCGGAGCGCAGATCCTCGAGGGTGAGTTCATCGGTGTCGATGGCGGAATCGCCGACATGACCGCGATACCGCTGCACCGCGGGCCCGTCGTAATACCGCGCCGGATAGGAAATGCCGACCTCGCCGGTCTCGCTTGCCGGGTCGGCGAGCAGGTCCGCGGCCGCGGCGTCGAGCTTCGCGGTCAGCTCTTGTCCGGGCCCGAGGCGGCGCACCCACCGCAGCGGCTCGAGCCGTGCGTGCACGCTCACCTCCGTCGTGACGCGAGTCAGTTCGCGCAGGTCCGACAGCAGCGAATCGCCCGCGACGCCGAGCGGGAGCTGCACCCCGTCGCCGCAGTCGAGGCTGAGCCGGAAGTTGCGGTACCCGCCGCGGCGGCGGACGTAGGTCAGCTCGGCACGGACATCGCGATGGACCCGCCCGGCGAGGTTGCGCACGAGTTCCGCGTGCTCGCGCAGCCCGAACGCCCACAGGCCCTGACCACCCGGCACGAGGTTGTGGTCGACGCGCGCCTTCGCCGACAGCGCCCAGCGCGTGATCCGGCGGATCTCATCGGGATCGAGCATGCGCACCGCGAGATCGAGGCCGAACTCGCGGTCGACCGCGCTGTCGCGCAGGTAGCGCCAGCCGTGCCCGAAGGTCAGCGCGTACCGCGTGCCGTCCACGTCGAGCAGCAGCGCCGCGGACGCCGTCGTGGTGGTGAAGCCGAGGTCGACGCCGGTGAGGGAGTGCACGGCGGCGCCCCAGCCGACCGGACGCGGCGCCGACTCGCCCGACACCAGCAGCGCCGGCACGGACCCGACCTCGACCTCCCGGATGTCCACTTCCTTCGGCGCGATCAGGGCACGCAGCTCCGGCGCCGGGTACAGCCGGTACACGCGCATGCGCCGAGTGCTCATCGTCAACCGATAGCACCCGCCGGCCAACTCGGAGCGAACGCGCGGTGACGGTTTTCCGTCCGGGCCGGACCGGTCGTCTCACGGGGTGAGTCCCGCGAGCGCGGAGTCGGCGACGGCCTGCAGCTCGGCACGGCCGGGGCGAGTCTTGGCCAGCACGTTCATCCCCTGCACGACGGCGACCAGTAACCCGGCGGACTCGGGCCCGGCGCCGGGGCGCAGTTCCCCGTCCCCGGCGGCGCGGGCGAGCGCGGCGGCGAAGGCGGCTCGCAGCCGCGCCAGGTGCTCGGTGAGCAGCCCGGCGAGTTCGGGGTCGCGCTGGGTGAGCTCGACCAGCGAGTTGGTGATGAGGCAGCCCCAGCGGCGCTTGCCCTCGACCATCGCGTCGACGAGGTGCGCGAAGTAGTCCCGCAGGCCCTGCAATCCGCTCTCGACGCCGGTCAGGCGCTCGGCCGCGTCGGCCGACACGGTCTCGACGTACCGGCGCACCGTCGCGACGAACAGTTCGCGCTTGCTGCCGAACGCCGCGTACACGCTGCCTGGCTGGATCTCCATCGCCTGGCACAGGTTCTGGATCGACGTGGCCTCGAAGCCCTGCCGCCAGAACATCTCGACGGCGGTGTCGAGCGCGTCGTCGAGGTCGAAGCTCCTGGTGCGTCCCACGCCTGCCATTGTATTGTCGTATGGTCGTTCAAGATTGGGGTGGTATGGAGCTGTTGCAGGTGTTCGAAGACGAAGGCCGCGAGTTGGTGAAGCTGACCCGCAAAGCGGAGGCGGCGCGCCCGGTGCCGGAATGTCCGGATTGGACGGCCGCCGACCTCGTGCGACACCTCACCGGCGTGTACCGCATGGTGGGGCTCACCGTCGCCGAGGGGCGCAGTGAACGCCCGTCGCGCGCCGAGCTGGCCGGTGACGACACGGATCCGGTGAGCGGACTCGCGGAAGCGCACGCGCGGGTCGTGAGGCTGCTGGACGAGGCGCCGGCGGAGCTGTCGTGTTGGACCCTCTGGCCCGCGCCGAACGCCCGCGAGTACTGGATCAGGCGGATGGCCTACGAAACCCTCGTCCACCGGGTCGACCTGCAGAACGCGATCTCCGGCACGACGCGCGGTTCCGCCGGGGTCGAACCGGAGATCGCGGCCGACGGCGTCGACGAGATGGTCACCGGCTTCGCGCAGCGTTACCGCGGCCGGCTGCGGGCGCCGGTCCCGTCCACGATTTCGCTGTCGGACACCGACACCGGTCGCCGGTGGTGGATCCGGCTCGGCCCGGCGGAGCCGGAGTTCGGGCGCGGGGAGATCGCCGCGGGCACCGAGGTCACCGCGCGCGGCGGAGAACTGCTGTTGCTGCTGTGGAACCGGCGCACCTGGGACGGGCTCGCGGTGGCCGGTGACGAGGCGCCGTTGCGACTGTGGCGTAGTGACGCACATCTCTAGCTGCTTCGACGGCGGGATCGGGTCGTGCTGTCAGATGGTTTCCCAGGAAAGGAGAGAGTGGTATGTCCGAAGCGGACATCGACTTCTATTTCGACCCGGTGTGCCCGTTCGCGTGGATGACGAGCAAATGGGTGCGCAAGGTCGTGGCGCGGCGCGAGTACACGGTGGACTGGAAGTTCATCTCGCTGCGGCTGGTCAACGCCGAGATCGACTACGACAGCCACTTTCCGCCCGGGTACTCCGAGGGACACACCTCGGGCCTGCGGCTGCTGCGGGTCGCGGCCCGTGCCCGCGCCGAGCACGGGCGCGCGGCCGTCGGCCCGCTGTACGAGTCGATCAGCGGTGAGATCTTCGACTCCAGCGAAGCGCCGAAGCTGACGCCGGAGCGTCGCGGCAGCCGTGAGTTCGTGGAGCCGCTGCTCGCTCGCGCAGGCCTGCCCGCCGAGCTGGCCGGCGCACTGGACGACACGAGCTGGGACGTCCAGCTGAGGGCCGAGACCGACGAGGCACTTTCCTTGACCGGTAAGGACGTCGGCACCCCGATCATCCACTTCGGACCGCCGGAGGGCACGGCGTTCTTCGGCCCGGTGATCAGCCGCCTGCCCGGCGACGAGGAAGCGGTCCGGCTGTGGGACAACGTGGTCGGGCTCGCGTCCTTCCCCGGGTTCGCCGAGCTGAAGCGCAGCCTCCGGGAACGGCCGCAGCTGCGCAGCTTCGGTGTCGAGGTGGGCTCGGCCGGCGTCGAAGAGGACTGGCACGGCGGCAGCCGGCGGCTGAAGAAGTGAGCTCACAGCTCTCGAGATCCGAGCGCCCCGTGCGGGTCGTAGCGGTCCCGGGCCGCGGCGGCTGGGGCCAGGTGCCGCGCCCAGTCGAAGTCCGGGACGGCGCCGACCGGGTAGGCCGTGCCCCCGGCCGCGACAGCCTGGTCGTACCACGCGCGGTTGGCCTTCAGCATGCGGTCCACGTCGCCGGTGGAGGTGAAGCGCAGCACGGCGACGAGGAAGACGACCTCGCCGTCCGGGACGGCGAACAGCGGAGTGTTCAGGTACCGGCGGAACACCGGGTACACCAGCACCAGGCCCGCCTCGCCCAGGTCGTCCCGCCTGAGGACGCTCAGCACGCCGGCGACGTGGCCGTCGGCGGCGTTGTCCGGCAGGAACAGGTTGGACCACGGATGCGGGGCGAACCACTCACCGGTCTGCGAGAGGTACGCCTCGGCGTCGGCGAGGCGGTTGGCGAAGTCCCAGTACGCCAGGTCCGCGGTCTCGTCCCGGGACGGTTCGTAGCCGAGGCCGGCGAGCAGCCTCGCGTCGTCCGGTTCGTCCGGCGGCGAGTAATAGGCGGCCACGTCGAGCATGGGCGTCCAGCCGTGCTCGCCGGGCAGGATCTCGCCTTGCAGGAAGGCGAAACGGCCTTCGCGCAGTAGCCGCCGCTGGTGCCGCAGCAGGTCCGCCGGCGTGGGGCAGTAGATCTTGAACCTCCGCACGCGTGCCGGCGCCGGGCCGAGCGGCACCGTCGCGCGCACGATGACCCCGCAGCGGCCGAACCCCGCGAGGACACCGTCGAACAGCTCCGGCGACTCGGTGCGCGAGCAGGTGCGCCGGACGCCGTCGCCGGTGATCACTTCCAGGGCGAGCACGTTGTCGGTCTGCACGCCGCGGCGGCCGCTCGTACCGCCGATCCCGCCCGCCGACAAGGTCCCGCCGACGGTGACGCCGAGGTAGTCGGTCAGCACCCGTGGCGTGCGGCCGTGCGCGAGAGTGGCGCGGAGGACTTCGGCCCAGGTCGCGCCTGCTTCGACGACGACGTGACCCTCCTCGAACTCGTGTATCTGGTTGAGGCCGGTCATGTCGAGCGAGACGCCGTCGCGGATCTGAGACTGGCCGAAACTCGTGTGGCGCCGCCCGTGGGCGAGGACCGGGATCCGTTGCCCCGCCGCGTCGCGGAGCGCTTCGTGGACCTCGCCGATGGAGCTGACCTGCCGCACCTCACGCGGCCGCGTGGCCACGATTCCCCCGAAATCGGACGATTCCATCCACCCAACGTAGCCGGGCTGTCCAGGTTTCAGGGTTTGCGGCCGACCCCCACGAGGATCACGGACTCCTCGGGCGCGTCGAACCCGATGATGGGCGAGTTCGGGCTCGAGTCCTCGGGATGCCACAGGGGTGTCCACGTCATACCCGGCTCGATCAGTTCGAAGTCGCCGAACAGTTCGCGGATCTCCTGCTGTGGCCGCCAGTGCACCGGGTTCGCCGAGGACTGGTAGAGCTCGTCGAGGTCGACGAGGTTCTGATACAGCGGCGCTGGCACGCCTTCGTACGTGGTATGCGAAAGGATGAGGTACGAGCCGCTGGGCAGCAGGTCCCGCAGCCGCTGGACGGACAGCGGGCCGACGTCGGTACCGCGCCGCAGTTGCTGGAAGTGCAGGACGGCGACGAGCAGGAGCGCGACCGGCTCGGAGAAGTCGAGCACGCCGGTGGCCTCGACCGCTTCCCACAGCTCGTCGGGCTCGCGCAGGTCGGCCTGGATCGCGGCGTGGCGGGCCGGGTCGCCCTGGGTTTCCAGCAGGATCTTCGAATGCGCGACCGCGACGGGTTCGTTGTCGACGTAGACGACCTTGGTGGCCGGATCGGCCTCGTCGGCGATCTGGTGGGTGTTGCCCATCGTCGGGATGCCGGCGCCGACGTCGATGAACTGCCGTACGCCGAGCCCGACCAGATGACGGACCGCGCGGTGCAGGAACAGCCGGTTCGCCAGCGCGATGTCCCGCAGCAGCGGGAAGCGCTCGACCGTGCGGGCGCCGAACTCGCGGTCGATCGCCCAGTTGGCCGTGCCGCCGAGCAGCCAGTCGTAGACGCGGGCCGCGGTGGGGTGCTCGAGGTCGATGCCCTCGGGCGGCACCGCGTTGCCGCCTTGGTCGTTCGCCACGGTGTTCGATCTTAGAGGCCCCGGCCCCGCCTCCCACCACGGGCGGGGGAACCCCGCCGGGGGGCGGGCGCCCGAACGGCGTCATGGCGGCCGGGGCGCGAGCTGACACCTCCAGCAGGAACGCCGATCACGAGAGGGAGGCCATGGCCACCGGGACGGAGCCGTTCGCCGTCGGGCACCGGGTCACCTACCTGCCGGGCAGGCACAAGAGCGGGACCCGGCTCTGCCGCCGCGGCGTGGTGACGGGGGCGCCCGTCTTCGACGCCTATACGAACAACACGTGGGTTCCCGTGCACGCCGAGGGGCAGGCGTCCGATCAGGAGCCGGAGTGGGTGCGCGCGAGCGACATCGTGGACGTGGCCTGACGGCCGTGCTCAGGTCACCGGATCCGCCGCGGTGCCTTCGACGAGTGCCGCCAGGTTGTCCAGCGCCATCCGGGTGCCGGTCTCGTTGTCGGCGGCGGGAATGCTGTCGGGCAGGCCTTCGTGGGTGATGACGACCTCACTGCCGTCGCCGGCGTCGGCGAGCGTCGTCGTCTGCGTGATGGTGCCCCGCAGCGCCGGGTCGCCGGTCTCGAACTCGAGCACCTCGACCACCTGCTCGGCGGGCACGAGCCTGGTGAAATGACCGTGGTAGGTATCGGTGCGCGCGGACGACTTGCCGGTCCGGCCGGGTGCGTCGTAGGTGAGCGAGATCCGGAAATACCCGCCTTCGCGGGCGTCGAACTCGTGCACCAGGCAGGTCATGCCCTGCGGTACCCGCCATTTCCCGACCGCTTCGGCGTCGAGCAGTGCCTGGTAGACCGCTTGCCGTGACGCGCGGATGCGGCGCGACACCCGTGTCGTGTGCATACCCGGACTCTACGGCCGTCCGAGTGCTTTGCGCTCAGCCGGGATTCGGCTGAGGATGTGGGCATGAGTCTCAAGATTGGCTACAAGGCGTCAGCGGAGCAGTTCGGCCCCCGGGATCTGGTGGAGTACGCGGTGCGGGCCGAGGAACTGGGGCTGGACAGCGTGTGGGTGTCGGACCACTTCCTGCCGTGGCGGCACAACGGCGGGCACGCGCCGTCCGCGCTGACCTGGATGGCGGCGGTCGGCGAGCGCACCCGGCGGGTCCAGATCGGCACGAGCGTGACGACCCCCACGTTCCGCTACAACCCGGCGGTGATGGCGCAGACGTTCGCGACGATGGCCTTGCTGTACGGCGACCGGATCATCCTCGGTGCCGGTACCGGGGAGGCGCTCAACGAGATCGCGGTCTCGGGCATGGAGTGGCCGGAGTTCAAGGAACGCTTCGCGCGCCTGCGCGAATCGGTCCGGCTGATGCGTGCACTGTGGACGCAGGACAGCGTCGACTTCGAGGGCGAGTACTACACGCTCAACGGCGCGCAGATCTACGACCGGCCGGAAAACCCGGTGCCGGTGTACATCGCGGCCGGCGGCCCGGTGGTGGCCCGCTACGCCGGGCGCGCTGGGGAGGGGATCATCTGCACCTCCGGCAAGGGTATGGACCTCTACACCGAGAAGCTGATGCCCGCGGTGGCCGAGGGCGCGGCTCAGGCCGAGCGCGAAGCCGGCACGGTGGACCGGATGATCGAGATCAAGATGTCCTACGACCGGGATCCGGATGTGGCGCTGGTCAACTGCCGGTTCTGGTCGCCGCTGTCGCTGAGCGCGGACCAGAAGCACAGCGTGTCCTCGGCCGAGGAGATGGAGCGGCTCGCGGACGAGCTGCCGATCGAGCAGATCGCGCGGCGGTGGATCGTGGCGAGCGACCCGGACGAGGCCGTCGCGCAGATCAAACCGTACCTCGACGCCGGCCTGAACCACCTGGTGTTCCACGGGCCCGGCCACGATCAGGAGCGCTTCCTGAACCAGCTCACCGAGGACGTCGTCCCGAAGCTGCGCGCGCTCTGACTACGGTACGGTGACCCCCCGAGGAGGTCGTCGTGGCTGTTCCCCGGTATGGCGTCCGCATCGGCCCTCGCCCCGGCGGCGCTGTCGCCCCGGCACCGGATCTGGACGCGCAGATCACCGAGCTCCGGGTGCACGGCGTCGGCGGCACCGCCCCTGATGCGCTGCTGCGGGACCTCGCGCCCGAGCAGGTCGGCGGTGACCGGGTCGCCGGGTTCTACCGGACGGCGGATCTGGAGCCCGCCGGCGGGGAACCGCCCCGGCACGTCGAGGGCTACGCGTGGGGCGGGATCACGTCGCGCTCCAGCGTCCGCGTGTTGTGGCTGCTGCTCGTGCCGTTCATGCTGGCGAATCTCGCCGGGTGGATGTATCGGGGCGAGCCGTCGGGCTTCCGGTTCGCCTGGCACCGCGTCGCGGCCAACCTCGCCTGCCTCGCGCTGACGGTGAACGCGGTCCTCGTCGCGGTCATGATCGGCCCGGACCTGATCACCTACCAGGCGACGAGGGCGGGCCTGGCGCACGGCCGATGGTGGCTGTGGCCGCTGTCGTGGACCTGGGTCGGCGGCGGCGGGCAGCAGCCGCTGGTGATCGGCTACGCGACGGTCGTCCTCGGGATCGCGTTCCTGGTCCTGCTGGCCGTGCGCACGCAGAGCCGGTACGAAGCGGTGGAGCCGCCGTGGCGGCTGAAGACGGAGCGGACCGCGACGCGGAAATCGGCCACGGACACGAACCTCGCCGATCGCCAGTTCTGGAACTCCGCGATCGCCGTGCGGCGGATGACCGGGGCACATATCGGAGCCGCGTTCGGGTTCCTCGCCCTGGTCTTCGCCGTGACTTCCCGGGCGGCGGCCGTCCCGGCGCCCCGCGAGACGGCCTGGTGGTGGGCCGCGGTGCTCGCCGGAGGTCTCGCGCTCGCAGTCTCGACCGTCGTGGTCGCGGCCGACCGCTGGCTGGGCTCGGTCCGGAAGCCGAAGGTCTTCGGCACTCCGCCGGTCCGGATCGCGGTGCACGCGGTGGCACCGCTCGCGGTCGTCTGCGCGGCGGTTTTCGCCCTGCGCCAACCGGAAATGAGCCGCGCGCCCGGCTCCCTGCCCGGTCTGGACACCATCAGCGCGGCGACCTTCCTCGGTCTCGGCGGCACGATCGTGCTGCTGGTCCTGATCGGGCTGGCGGGCCGGCCCCGCGGCGGGCCCGGTCCGGTCGTGGTCATGCTGCTCGCGGCCGGGCTGCTCAACTCCCTGCTGCTGGGCCTGTTGTTCGCCGCGGGGCACGCGCTCGGCCGGCTGGGGGCGGAACCCACCACCGATCCGGCCGTGCTCGCGGTGCCCGTGCCGGTGGCCTGGGCCGGTCCGCTGCTGACCGCCGGGCTCGCCGCCGCGCTGCTGTGCTGGGCGGTGACTCAGGCGGTGCGGTGGTCACTCGCGCGCGACCCTCGCGACTTCGGCGAAGATCTCCGTGACTACCGCTCGACGGCGCCGGACGGCACGCACGGCCCGGACGGGGACTGGTACGTCGCGACGGTCGCACCCGAGGACGAGCCCGGCGATCCTCGCGTGGACAGGGACTTCCTCGACGCGCCCGCGGTCCGGCGGGCATGGCAGCGTGGGCTGGAGAGGCTCTACCGGCTCGGCGAAGCCCGGTCCGCGGCGCCGGAACTGTTGTGGCTCATCGCGGCTTTCCAGGTCGGCGGCGCCGCATGGGCCGTGTTCGCCCGGCCGCCGGTCCCCGACGCGTGGTTCAGTCCCAACGGGGCGCTCGGCAAGGTGATCACGTTCGCCGGGGGCGCGACGGTGCTGGGGCTGATGTGGTTGCTGCGCCAGGGCTGGCGGGATCCGGCGCGGCGCAAGCAGATCGGGGTGCTGTGGGACGTCGGCACGTTCTGGCCGCGCTCCTACCATCCGCTCGCGCCGCCTTGCTACGCCGAACGCGCCGTGCCCGACGTGCAGCGGCGCATCTGGCGGCTCAACGACCACGGCGCGCCCGTGCTGCTGGTCGGGCACAGCCAGGGTTCGGTGCTGTCCACGGCGGCGCTGCTGCCGGCGGACTGCCGCGCGGCGCGAGGCGAGATCGCGCTCGTCACCTTCGGCAACCCGACCACCTGGCTGTACGAGTGGGCGTTTCCCGCCTGGGTCAACCCGGACGTGCTCGCCCAGGTGCTCGCCCACCAGGAGCGGGCGCGCGTCACGGAATGGCGGAACTTCTCGTATCCGACCGATCCGATCGGCAACAGCGTGCGGGTCACCGGGAACGCCGTATGCGACGAGCGCCTGCGCGATCCGGCGTTCGCCTGGCATATCTACGGCGACCCGCCGCCGCCATCGGGCGGGCACTCCGGCTACTGGACGGATTCCCGCGTATGGGACCAGATCGGCAAGATCGCCCAGCGCCTGCAGGCCCGGTGAGCGCTACTCCGGGGTGCCGTATCCGCCGCCGCCCGGGGTCTCGATCTCCAGCACGTCGCCGGGCCGCAGGTCCACCGAATCGGCGCCGGCCAGTTCGGTGACCGTCCCGTCGGCGCGGTGCACGCGGTTGTGCCCGAGCGCCCCGGGCCGCCCGCCCGCCATGCCGTAGGGCGGGATCCGCCGGTGGCCGGACAGGGTGCTCGCGGTCATCGGCTCGAGGAACTCCAGGCGCCGCACCGCGCCGTCGCCGCCCGCCCACGTGCCGCGCCCGCCGCTGCCGTGGCGTACCGAGAACTCCTTGAGCAGCACGGGAAAGCGCCATTCGAGGACCTCGGGATCGGTCAGCCGCGAGTTCGTCATGTGGGTCTGCACCACCGACGCGCCCGCGAACCCGTCACCGGCGCCGGAGCCCGAGCCGAGCGTCTCGTAGTACTGGTGCCGCTCGTTGCCGAAGGTCAGGTTGTTCATCGTGCCCGCGCCCTCGGCCTGCACGCCCAGCGCCGCGAACAGCGCGCCCGTGATCGCCTGCGAGGTCTCGACGTTCCCCGCGACCACGGCCGCCGGGTACTCCGGCGAGAGCATCGTCCCGGCCGGGATCACGATCTTCAACGGGCGCAGGCACCCGTCGTTGAGCGGGATCTCGTCCGCGACCAGCGTCCGGAACACGTACAGCACCGCCGCCGTGGCCACCGAGGACGGGGCGTTGAAGTTCGTGGCCAATTGCGGCGAGGTGCCGGTGAAGTCCACTGTGGCCGAACGCGCGGCGCGATCCACCGTGATCTTCACCGCGATGCCCGCGCCGGAGTCCATCTCGTAGCGGTACTCGCCGTCCGAGAGGGTGCCGATGACGCGCCGGACGGCGTCTTCGGCGTTGTCCTGCACGTGCCGCATGTAGGCCTGCACGACGTCGAGCCCGAACAGCCCGATCATCTTGCCGACCTCGTCGACCCCCTTGGCGTTCGCGGCGACCTGCGCGCGCAGGTCGGCCAGGTTCATGTCCGCGTTGCGCGACGGGTAGCGCGCGCCGAGCAGCAGTTCCCGCGTCTCGGCTTCGAGGAAGCGGCCGTCTTCGGCGAGCAGGAAGTTGTCGAACAGCACACCTTCCTCGTCGAGGTGGGCGCTGTTGGCCGGCATCGAACCCGGGGTGATGCCGCCGATCTCCGCGTGGTGACCGCGGGAGGCGACGTAGAACAGGATTTCCTCGCTGTCGCTGGAGAACACCGGGGTGATCACCGTGACGTCGGGCAGGTGCGTGCCGCCGTGGTACGGGTCGTTGACCGCGTACACGTCTCCGCGCTTCATCCGCCCGGCGCGCCGCCGCACGACTTCCTTGACCCCGGCGCCCATCGAGCCTAGGTGCACCGGGATATGCGGCGCGTTCGCGACGAGGTTGCCGTCGGGATCGAACAGCGCGCACGAGAAGTCCAGCCGCTCGCGGATGTTCACCGACTGGGAGGTCGCCTCCAGCCGGGTGCCCATCTGCTCGGCGATCGACATGAACAGGTTGTTGAAGATCTCCAGCAGCACCGGATCGGCCTTCGTGGTGGCGCCCGCCCCGGCGCGTGCTTCGACCCGGTCGAGGATCAGGTGCCCGCCGGCGTTCAGCTTCGCCTGCCAGCCTTCGTCGACCATGGTCGTCGCGTTGGCCTCCGCGATGATGGCCGGGCCGGTCACCGTATCCGCCGGGCGCATCCGTTCCCGCTGGTACAGCGGGGCTTCGTGCCAGGTGCCGCCGGAGTAGAGCCGCACGGTGTCCACCGGGCCGGCTTCGCCGTCGTGCTCGCCGAGCGGGGACAGGTCGGGCTGCTCGGTCAGCCCGGTGGCCTCGACCGCGATCGCCTCGACGATGAGCGGCCGGTCCATCAGGAACGAGTACGTCGTGCGGTAGGCCGCCTCGAACTCGGCCACCATCTCGTCGAACCCGCCGAGCGTCACCGGCACCACGGTGTCGGTGCCGTCGTAGCGTAGCTGCGCGCGCCGCACGACGCGGATCCGTTCCGCCGCAACGCCTTGGTCCAGCAGCTCGGCCGTGGTCTGCTTGGTCAGCCGGCCGGCGACCTCCTCCAGCGTGCCGAGCGTGCCCGGTTCCAGGCGGGCGATCACCGACTGCTGCCGGATCGAGGTCGTGTCGGCCAGCCCGATACCCAGCGCCGAGAGTACCCCGGCCATCGGCGGCACGAGCACCGTGGGGATGCCGAGCGAGTCGGCCACCGCGCACGCGTGCTGGCCGCCCGCGCCCCCGAACGTGGTGAGCACGTACCGGGTCACGTCGTGTCCCTTTTGGACGGAGATCTTCTTGACCGCGTTCGCCATGTTCGCCACCGCGATCCGGAGGAAGCCCTCGGCGACCTGCTCGGGCGTGCGGTCGTCGCCGGTCCGCGCGCGGATCTCGGCGGCGAGTTCGGTGAACTTCTCCCGCACCAGCCCGGCTTCCAGGGGCTGGTCGCCGTCCGGGCCGAACACGGCGGGGAAGTGGGCGGGCTGGATCCGGCCGAGCATGACATTGGCGTCGGTCACCGTCAGCGGGCCGCCGCCCCGGTAGGAGGCGGGGCCGGGGTTCGCCCCGGCCGAGTCCGGGCCGACCCGGTACCGGCTGCCGTCGAAGTGCAGGATCGACCCGCCCCCGGCGGCGACGGTGTGGATGTCGAGCATCGGGGCGCGCAGCCGGACGCCCGCCACCTGCGCCATGAACACGCGCTCGTACTCACCGGCGTAATGCGACACGTCGGTCGAGGTGCCGCCCATGTCGAACCCGATGACGTGGTCGAACCCGGCGAGCGCGGACATGCGCACCATGCCGACGATCCCGCCGGCCGGGCCGGACAGGATCGCGTCCTTGCCGCGGAAGTGCCGCGCCTCGGCGAGCCCGCCGTTGGACTGCATGAACGCGAGCCGCACGCCGGAAAGCTGGTCCGCGACCTGGTCGACGTAGCGGCGCAGCACCGGTGAGAGGTAGGCGTCGACGACCGTCGTGTCGCCGCGCGGGACGAGCTTCATCAGCGGGCTGACCTCGCTCGAGAGCGACACCTGGGTGAACCCGATCTCGCGCGCCAGTTCACCGAGCCGCCGCTCGTGGTCGGGGTGGAGGTGGCTGTGCATCAGCACGATCGCGATGGAGCCGATACCGCTTTCATAGGCGCCGCGCAGGTCCCCGGCCGCCTTGTCCAGCTCGAGCGGCCGCAGCACCTTCCCGTCGGCGGACAGCCGCTCGTCGACCTCGATGACCTGGTCGTAGAGCATGTCCGGCAGCACGATGTGCCGGTCGAAGATACGCGGGCGGTTCTGGTAGGCGATGCGCAGCGCGTCACGGAAACCCCTGGTCACCACCAGCACCGTGCGCTCGCCCTTGCGTTCGAGCAGCGCGTTGGTGGCCACCGTGGTGCCCATGCGCACGGCCTCGACCTGCTCCGCCGGCACCGCCTCGCCGCGCGGCACCCCGAGCAGTTCCCGGATCCCGGCGACCGCGGCGTCGCGGTAGCGGGCCGGGTTCTCGGACAGGAGCTTGTGGGAGACCAGGCCGCCGTCCGGGCGGCGGGCCACGATGTCGGTGAAGGTACCGCCGCGGTCGACCCAGAACTGCCAGCGCGTCATCGGCATCCTCTCAAACCGCGTAGGTGTGGTCGGGCACGTCTGTCACGAACATATAGCCCGGCGCGTGGGTGATGGCGAACGGCGGGCGCGAGGCCATGATCGCCGCCTGCGGGGTGACTCCGCAGGCCCAGAACACGGGCACCTCGCCCTCGCGGATCTCCACCGGGTCCCCGAAGTCCGGGGTGGACAGATCCTCGATGCCGAGCGCCTCCGGTTCGCCGATGTGCACCGGGGCGCCGTGCACCGCGGGGAACTGGCCGCTGATGCGCACCGCGTCGGCGACCCGCCCGGCGGCGATCGGGCGCATCGACACGACCATCGGCCCGGACAGCCGTCCGGCCGGACGGCACGGGCGGTTCGTCTGGTACATCGAGACGTTCCCGCCGGTGGTGAGGTGGCGGATCTCGATCCCGGCGGCGAGCATCGGCGTCTCGAACGTGAAGCTGCAGCCGATCAGGAAGGTGACCAGGTCTTCATTCCAGTACGCGGTGATGTCGCCCGGCTCGTCGGCCAGTTCGCCGTCCCGCCACACGCGGTACGCGGGCAGGTCGGTGCGCAGATCCGCGCCCTCGGCGAGCGCCGTGTGCGGGCTGCCCGCGTCGGTCACGTCGATGATCGGGCACGGTTTGGGGTTGCGCTGGCCGAACAGCAGCGTCTCGTAGGCGTACTCACGCGGCACGATGATCATGTTGGCCTGGGCGAACCCGGGCGCGTAGCCCGCCGTCGGCACCCGCAGCCCGTCGCGGAACCGCTTACGGGCTTCGGCGGGACCAGTCATTGCGCCTCCCTAGTGGAAGATGGATCCGATGGATGTCAGCGACTCGACGGCGGCGTAAGCCGTGAACAGCCACGCCGCGAGCCCGGCGCCGAGCAGGACCCTGGGATAACGGTACTGTGCCGTTCGTTCCCAATCCGACGGCAGCCACGGCGGAAACGGGTTTCTACGAGCAGGTCGGCTGCGGACCGTATCCGCCTCCTTTCGGTCGGATTGGTAACCCGCGATGAGGTCGCGGCGCCGCAGGGCGACCCAGAGGATGATGCCCAGCCCGATCGGCAGCACGAGCCCGTTGATCGCGCCGGCGAACACCAGCATCGACTGCGGGGTCTGGCCCGCCGCGATGAACACGATGGTCGCGAGTCCGATGAGGACGATCACGGCCCGGTTGAAGTGGCGGCGCACCGGGGCCGCGTAGGACTGCAGGAACGTCGCCGTCGTATAGGAGTTCCCGATCGTGCTCGTCATCCCGGCGGCCCAGAACACCAGCCCGAACAGGTGCAGCCCGGCGGTGCCGAACGCGGCGAGGAAGCTCGACCCGGCCGCGTCGTTGCGGTTGGCCAGGTGCGCGCCGGTCGCGATCACGCCGAAGAAGCCGAGGAACAGCACGATCCGCAGCACGCACGCGACGAGGATGCCGGTGAGCGCGCCGCGGTGGATGCGCTTGAGGTTCCCCACCCCGGTGATGCCCGCGTCGATCAGCCGGTGCGCGCCGGAGTAGGTGATGAACCCGCCGACCGTCCCGCCGATGAGCGTCAGGATCGGCAGGAGCGGCAGGCCGTGCGGGGCGACCGTGCCGACCGCGGCCTGGCCGACCGGGGGCGCGGTGACCGCGACGAGCGCGATGATCAGCGCGATCTTGACCAGGCCGAGCACGACCATCACCCGGTCCACCGCGGTGAACACGGACTTCGCGAGGAAGATGCCGATCGCGAGGCACCCGCTGATCGCCGCGCCGATCCGGGAGTCGATGCCCAGCAGGTTGTGCAGGCCCAGCCCGGTGCCCGCGACGTTGCCGATGTTGAACACGACCGCGCCGAGCACCACGAACACCGTGAGCACCTGCCCGGCGCCGGGGAACACCTTGCTCGCGAGGTCCTGCGCGCGCTGCCCGGAGATGCCGAGGATCCGCCACACGTTCAGCTGCACCGCGACGTCGATGATCATCGACACCACCACGGCACAGGCGAACGACGCGCCATAAAGGACGGTGAACGACGCGGTCTGCGTGATGAACCCGGGACCTGCGGCGCTCATCGCCATCAGCACGGCCGCGCCGAACAGCGGCGGGACGCGGAGCCGGGTCTTCGTGAGCGCCGCCATCAGGACGCCAGCCGTGGGCCGATGACCTTCTCGAACGCCTCGACATCGGCTTCGGGCAGGTCGTAGGCGGACTCGGCGGTGTGCGATGGGAAGAAGAACACGTTGTCCACACCGGACTCTTCATGCGCCCGCACCAGCCGGTCGGCGCAGTACTCGGCCGGGCCGAAGAGCCCGAAGGCTTCGCAGACGCCGGCGGCGAGCTCCGTCGAGATCGAGTCGGGATCGTGGTCCTCGGCGAGGTCGATTCCGGCCGCGCGCAGCCACCGGAGGTTCGCCGTGCTGGGATAGCACAGGAACTGCTTGCCCGGCCGGTAGAACCGGCGCGGCCATTCGCGCGCCGTCTCGAAGGGTTCGATCGCGGTGGGCACGATGAAGATCTCCTCGGTCGAACCGGGTGCCCGCCCCGCGCGCCGTTCGCCCGCTCGGATGTGCTCGCGCGCGGCTTCGATGCTCTTGGGGTGCAGGCCGACCAGCATCATGATCCCGTCGGCGAACTCCCCGGCCAGTTCGAGCATCTTCGGCCCGGCGGCGAGCACGAACACGTTGGGCGGCGTCGGGGTGGCGTTGTTCATGAACAGCTCGTGACCGTCCACAGTGGCCTTTTCGCCGGCCAGCAGCCGGCGGATCGCGGCGACCGCCTCGGCGAGCTGCTCCCGCCGCGCCCGGGGCTTCCCGGCCTTCTCCACGGAAAGGAAGCCCGGCGCGAGGGTCAGCAGGATCCGGCCGGGGGCGATCTCCGCGAGCGAGTTGGCCGCGGCGGCGAGTACGAGCGGATGCCTGGTCAGCGGGTTGCTGGTGGCGGGGAACAGGGTGAGCCGTTCCGTGGCCGCGGCCGCGAGCGTCAGCGCGGAGTAGACGTCGCGCCCGGAGTGGTGGTGATCGTTCACCCCGACGCCGTGGAACCCGGCGTCCTCACAGGACCGGATGAACTTCGCCAGTTCCGGCAGCGGCCTGCCGACCGGCACCCGGATGCTCACCTTGACGGGCAACGGGAACTCCTCACTGGTCCAGGTACGTACGGATGACCGAGAACCGCAGGTAGTCGTCGTTGACGTGGACGACGGTCACGGCGACGGGCAGTTCGTTGGCGCGGATATGCGTATGCCGCAGGCGGAGCACGGGATGGGACCGTTTGATGCCCAGCGCGGCCACGACCGGTCTCGGCGGCAGCACGGGGCGCACCTCGGCCACCGAGTAGCAGACGGAAAGCCCGGCCGAATCGGCGAACTCGAATGTCGAGCGGCGCGGGTCGAGGTGCTCGGGGTCGTCCCCGAGCAGGTTCGCCGGGACGTAGTCGACGCTGTGCACGGCCGGTTCACCGTCCGCCTCGAACAGCCGCTCGATGCGCAGCGCGGCGTCCCCGGCGGCGACCTCCAGCGACGCGGCCGTATCCTCGTCGAGCTTCACGACGCGCTGGTCGAGCGTGCGCGCCCCTGGCGAATACCCGGCCTGTTTGAGCAGATCGACGAACGGGCTCGCCTCTGCGAGGTTCGCCGTGATCCCCACCGCGTGCCGGTTGATGAACGTGCCCTGGCCGTGCAGCCTGCGGATGCGGCCTTCCTTCTGCAGGGACTGCAGTGCCGAGCGGATCGTCGCGCGGCTGACGCCGAGCGCGGTGCTCAGCTCGGCCTCCGAAGGCAGGCGGAACCGGCCTTCCTGGCCGAACTTCGTGATGGCGTCCCGCAACCGGTCCTTGGCCTGCCGGTAGGAATCGGCGGCGACGCTGCCGAGCACGATCGGTTCCGCCGCCCGCGCGCGGTTCCGGGTGATCATCCGCGGCTCCTCCTAAGACGTCAGACGTCTAATCTCTCAACGGCACGATACCCGGTCAGGAGGGCAGCGGGCGACCCCGGGTCTCCGGCAGGAACAGGATCGCGCCGATGCCGAGCAGGTAGACGATCGCGGACAGGGCGGCGGCATTGCCCACCCCGCCGAGGACGCTCGCGAGCAGGCCGGTGACCAGCGCGCCGATCGAGGCGAGCACCCTGGTGAGGTTGAAGATGGTGCCGATGGCGCTCGCGCGCACCGCGGTCGGGAACAGTTCCGGGGTGTGCACGGTGTACCAGCTGAAGATCCCGCCCGCGGCGTAACCGGCGAGCAGTTGCAGCAGCACCGCCGTGGTCGCGTCGTGCACGAGCAGGAACACCACCGGGATGAGCACGAGCGCGCCCACGAAGTAGCCGACGGTGGTCAAGCGGCGTCCCCAGCGTTCGGCCCAGTAGCCGAACACCACGCAGCCCGCGATCTCGCCGGCGTTGTAGAGCGCGGACGCCCACCCGGAGAAGAAGCTCGCGCGGTGCGGGGAGAGCGCGCCGACGTAGGACGGGAGGTAGGAGCTGCTCGCCCAGAAGCCGACGGTGATCGCGACGGAGACGAGTAGCGCCAGGCCGAGACGCTTGCGCGGCAGTGGCGCGGCCAGCTGCCGGACGAGGTCGCCGGCCGAGCTCCTCTTGTGCTCGGACCATTTCTTCGATTCCGGGATCGCGCGGCGCAGCACGACCACGAGCAGTGCGGGCAGTACGCCGACGAGGTAGACATAGCGCCACGAGATGGCTTGTGCGGAGTTGAACAGCACCCACAGCAGCGAGACGATCAGACCGCCGGCCGAAAACGTGCCCTGCAACAGCCCGGCGCCCCTGGTGCGGGCGTGCGCGGGCAGGATCTCCTGGAGAAGCGCGACACCGACGGCCCATTCCGCGCCGATTCCCAGCCCGGTGAGAAGCCTTGTCGCGGCAAGGGTTTCCCAGTTCGGCGCCAGCGCGGACAGTCCGGTGAACACGCCGTACAGCGCGACGGCACCGATCATCGTCCGGCGGCGGCCGATCCGGTCCCCGGCGAACCCGCCGGCCACCCCGCCGATCGTCCACCCCGCGAGGCTGATCGCCAGCAGGTACGCGAAGTACTGCGAAAGATGTGGCAGCTCGGCCTTCGGCAGCAGGTCGTGCAGCGACGCCGGGCCGGTGGTGATGAGCGCGAACGTCTCGTAACCGTCGAACATCCAGAACACCATGGTGACGGCGAGCGCCGCCCGTTCGGTGCGGGTCAGGCCGCGCAGCCAGCCGCGAGGTTCGGTCCGTGTGGATGCCATCGTGATTCTCCTGGTTCCTGAGGGCGGCTTCAGGCCTGCTGCACCGGGTGCAGCTCGTCCCTGGCGCGGTAGCCGAGTTTCGTGCCGGTGCGGCCGAGGCCGTCGCGCGGCACGTCGGCCAGTGCGCGCAGGGGCGGCGCCGCCACGGTGACCGCTCGCCCGTTCACGGTGAACGTGATCGACATCGTCTTCCTTCCTAGTCCCACAGGCCCGCGACCGAGGTGACGTCGTGCACCGCGGCGGTGTCCACGGCGCGCACCGCTTCCCCGGGCACCCGCGCCCTTGGCGGGAACACGACCGGTGGCGCGGGTTTGGTCGCGTCGACGATGACCGCCGAGGACATGCGCGGGGTGCGGCCGCCCTCGGCGTCGTAGCGCCAGTTGGTCGGCAGCAGCCCGCCCGGGCCGTTCCACTGTGGAATGATCTGCAGGTCCCGCGCCGCGTCGAATCGGGTGCCGATCGCCCAGGAAACCTCGCGCTCGTCGTACACGTCGATGTCGTCGTCCACGACGATCACCGCTCGCAGGTTCTCCGGTTCGGTGTTGAACGCGGCGAAGGCGGCCCTGGTCGGATCGCTGTCGAACTGCTTGCGAATGGACAGGTAGCAGTGCATCCGCGTGTGCAGCGGGATGTTGACCGCCTTGAGCCCCGGGACCTTCTGCCGGACGGCCTCGTGGATGCTCGCAATCCGTGGCAGTGCCCCCATCAGCCGGTGCTCGCGGCCCGAGGCCTGGATGTCCTGGAAGATCGCGTCCCGGCGCATCGTGATCGTGTCGATCTCGATCACCGGTTTGAGCCCGCCGCCGACGTAGTGTCCCGGCCACTCCGCGAACGGGCCCTCCTCGGCGCGTTCCTCCGCCAGGATGCGGCCTTCGAGCACGATCTCGGCCCGTGCCGGGACGAGCAGGTCCGACGTCAGCGCCGGGACCAGCTCCACCGGTTCCCCGAGGAACGCCCCGGCCGCGTCGTACTCGCCGCCGATACCCGGCACCCGCGACACCGCGCCCATGAGGAACGCCGGATGGTGCCCGATGACGATGGCGACCGGCGTGGGCTCGCCTCGTTCGGCGTAGCGGCGGTAGATGGTGCCGCCGTCGTGCGAGCCGAAGAACCACACGCCCATGCGCTTGCCGTCGTAGACGTGGTGGCGGTAGATCCCGGCGTTGAGGGCGCCGGAATCGGGATCGCGCATGAGGGCCACCGCGGCGGTGAGGAAGGGCCCACCGTCCAGCTCGTTGTGCGTGGGGATCGGCAACCGCCGCAGATCGGCGTCGTCACCGGTCCAGATCACTTCCTGTACGGGGGCTTCGGTGACCCGCACCGGCGGATGCGCCGCCCGGTGCTGGCCCGCGAGCGAAGTGCGGGTGAGCGTCTCGACCGGCACCCCGAGCGCCAGCGCCATTCTCTCGTGCGTGGCGACGAGGTTGGTCAGGCACGGGATGTCCACACCGGACACGTCGGTGAACAGCAGCGCGGGATACTCGGCCCGTTCGTCGTACCACGCGCCGTATGCGGTGATGCCGAACCGGGGGTCGACGGGGGCGCTCACCTGCTTGAGGCCGCCCGGATCCTGCTTCACCAGGTCTGTCAGGAAAGTCCGGAGATCCTTCGTCATGACGCGAGTCCTCTCCATCGCGGGACAGCGGGCCCGCAACGCGCCGGCGGGCACGTGGTCGTGGCATTCGGTGCGTCTCCCAGATCGAGAGGAACTCCGCGCCGAGCCGGATCCGCATCTGCGCGTCCAGCGGCCCGAACGGCTCGTCCATCAGGTACACGTCCGGGTCGTGGGCCCACCGCGACTTGTCCAGTGTGGACCGTCCGCCGGTAGCGCCGGTCGAGGTCGTCCTGGGTGCGGCTCGTCAAGACTGCCTCCTAGATCGGACGTCTGACGTCTGTCGAACCATAGGTCGGCTGTTTCGGGGGCACAAGACCGTCTCAGATATCGATACTGGTTGCCACAAGGCTTTAACGCGCGTGCAACACAGGCTGCTCCACCAGGGAAATCCGCGGAGCTGTCTATTTGGTCGTCAGACCTCCTGGCCGTTATGGTGGCGACCATGACCAACGACGGTGAGGACCGGTCGCGGCTGGTGGTCGGCATGTCCGGTTCGAGCGCGCCTCAGCTGGGCATCGCGCTGCTCACCGAGCTGCGTGCGTTCAAGGCCGTCGAGACCCATTTCGTGCTGAGCGAGGGCGCCCGGCGCAGTATCGAGCTGGAGGCCGGCCTCGACCCGGACCAGGTCGCGTCGCTCGCCGACGTCAGCTACGACCCGCGCGATCTGGGCGCCGCGATCGCGTCCGGTTCGTTCCTGACCCAGGGCATGGTGGTCGTCCCGTGCTCGATGCGGACGCTGTCGAACATCGCCACCGGAAACTCGGACAACCTGCTCACCCGCGCCGCCGACGTCACCTTGAAGGAGCGCCGCCGGCTGGTCCTGGTGGCGCGGGAGAGCCCGCTGAACCTGGTCCACATCCGCAACATGGAGACGGTCACCCTCGCCGGCGCGACGGTCTTCCCGCCGGTGCTGGCGCTCTACCACCGCCCGGCGAGCGTCGACGAGCTCATCTCGCAGATCGTCGGCAAGGTGCTCGACCAGTTCGGCATCGCGCACACGCTCTTCCGCCGCTGGGGCGAGTAGTCACCGTCGCAGGCTGAACCGCGCGGCCCGCCGCCGCAGATGCCGGTTCTCGATGCGGGGCTTGGGCCCGGCCGGCGGGGCGGCGCGCCCGAAGAAGAGGCGTTTGCCCAGCTCGACGAGCCCGAGATAGCACACGACCATCCCGGCGAGCGTGGCGAAGAACGCGAACGGCAGCGGGTGGAAACCGAGCTCCTTGGCGAGCGGGGTCGCGGGCAGGATCGCCCCGGCGACGATGACGCCGAGCGCGGACAGCAGCAACGGCAGGCTGGGCCGGCTCCGGAAGAACGGGGTCCGGCGCGTCCGGATGGCGAACAGCACGAGCGTCTGCGTGGCGAGGGACTCGACGAACCAGCCGGTGCGGAACTCCGGCGGCCCGGCGTGGAACACCCACAGCATGACCCCGAACGTCACGAAGTCGAACACCGAGCTGATCGGGCCGAAGAACAGCATGAACCGCCGGATGAACCCGACGTCCCAGCGCGCCGGTCCGGCCAGCTGCTCCGGGTCGACCTCGTCGCTGGGGATCGCCAGCTGGCTGGTGTCGTACAGCAGGTTGTTCAGCAGGATCTGCGAAGGCAACATCGGCAGGAAACCCAGCAGCAGCGAGGCGCCCGCGGCGCTGAACATGTTGCCGAAGTTGCTCGACGTGCCCATCAGGACGTACTTCATCGTGTTGGCGAAGATCCGCCGCCCCGCCATCACCCCGTCGGCCAGCACGTGCAGGTCCTTCTCCAGCAGGATCACGTCGGCCGAATCCTTCGCGACGTCGGTCGCGGAGTCCACGGAGACCCCCACATCGGCGGCGTGCAGCGCGAGGGCGTCGTTGACCCCGTCGCCGAGGAACGCGACATCGCCATGCGTACGCCGCCGCACACCGACGATGCGTGCCTTGTGCTGCGGGCTGACTCGCGCGAACACGGTGGTGGTCGCCAGCGCGGTGGCGAGCTGCTCGTCGTCGAGCCGGTCGAGCTCGGCTCCGGTGAGCGTGCCCTCGACGGCCAGTCCCAGTTCCTCACACACCTTGACCGCGACGGCGGGGTTGTCTCCGGTCACCACCTTCACGGTGATGCCCAGCCGGGCCAGGCGGTCCAGGGCTTCGGCGGCACCCCGTTTCGGCGCGTCGAGGAACACGAGCAGCCCGGCCAGGCGCAGGTCCCGCTCGTCCGCGGCGGTGACCGTGGTGAGCTCGTCGGCCCGGCGCAGCGCGACCGCGACGACCCGGTTCCCGGCGGAGAACTCGTCGTCGAGCGCGGACCGCATCGCGGCAGGGACATCGGCGCACCGGTCGAACACCGCCTCCGGGGCGCCTTTCGTGACCAGTGTCCGCCCGGATTTCTCCAGCAGGACCGAGGACATCCGGCGCTCGTGGTCGAAGGGCAGGTCCGCGACCCGGTGATAGCCGCCGGTGTCCGCGGTGCGCGCCGCGGGGGAGGCCCACAGCGCGCTGTCGAGTGCGTTGCCCTCGGGATCGCTGCTCAGCAATCCCCAGCGCAGTGCCTCGTCCGAGGTGGCGCGCATGAAGCTGATCCGGCCCTCGGTCAGGGTGCCGGTCTTGTCGGTGAACAGCATGCCCACGTCGCCGAGATCCTCGATGCAGACGAGCCGCTTGACGAGCACCTTCCGCTTGCTCATCAGCCGCGAGCCGGCGGCGAGGCTCGCGGAGACCACGGCCGGGAGCAGCTGCGGGGTGATCCCGACGGCGATCGCGAGCGAGAACAGCAGGGCGTCGATGACCGGCCGGTGCAGCACCACGTTCAGGACGAAGATCGAGGCCGTCAGAACGGCGGCGACCTGGACGAGCAGCAGCGAGAACCGGCTTCGTTCCGGCAGGTTTCAGGTGACCGTTTCGCCCGTCACCTCGTCGCGCATCTTGCGGCCGGTCTTGGGATCCGGTTTGGGGCGGCGCGGTTCCCGCACGCCGGAACCGCCGCCGCCGCGGCGGAGCCACAGCGTCACGGCCGATCCGGGCGGCACCTTCGCGCCGGACTCGGGGCTCTGGTCCACGACAACGGCTTCGTGCCAGTCGCTCTCGGGCAAGGCGGGTTCGTCCGGATCCGGGCTCGCCGCCATGAGATCGTTCTTGGCCAGCAGTGCGCGCGCGTCGTCGAAGGACCTGCCGATCACGTTCGGCACCTTGACCGTCCCCTGGCGGCGCCGCCGGCCCGCGACCTCCGCGCCGGCGCGTTCGCGTATCTGCACCGCGAGATCGCGTTCGGGCTGGGGTGCTTCGTCGAGGTCGCGCCAGCGCTCCCAGGCCGACTGCCGCGTGACACCGAGCCGGACCGCGATCTCCGACCAGGGTTTGCCGGCGGAGCGGGCGGTCCGGACCGCGTCGAACTCGGTCTGGTCGAGCAGGCGCCGGACGAGCCCGAGATCGGACAGCGCCGTCAGCGCGTCGTCGCCGTCGGGCGTGTTCTCGCGCCACCACGCCAGGCGGCGCCATGCCTGCTGGCCCTCGGGCCACAAGTCCGCATTCTCGTGCATGCTGTCAGGGTAGCCTGACAGGCGGCCCGTGTCCAGAATGTGCGCGAGTCCTCGATGAGATCAGAAGTTCGAAATCGTCTCCGTGGCACTCGGACCAGTTCGCCACCTTTCCTGGAAAGCGCTTTCAGGCGACGCCCTCCTGGGGAGCCGCGGTGGCCGGGTGGATCCGGCGCGCCGCGGTGGCCGGCGGTGCGGGGACCCCGTGTGGTGTGGGCTTATGGCCCCAATAGGGGGGTGTGGGTGGACCGTCCGGCACGGTGCGCAATGATCTGCGCCGACAGGATGACAGTCGGACGGTCGGTGGTCTTCGTGCGAAACAGGGCGGGGTTCCCGAATCGGGAATGGCGGGCGAGGCAGGCGCGGCCGGCTGGGAAAACCATTTCATCCTTTGTCGACAATGAGCTTGACAAGGGTGGTTCACTACCTTCCCGTAGTGGGTTCGCCGGCAGTGATTCCAGCCTCCCATGGAGCGTCGTGAAGAGAAAAGAGCAGACGGGCGTCGAGGGCCACAAGTCGATCAGGAAGCGTTTGACGGGAACCGTGCTGATTCCCAGTATCACGCTGCTGGTGATGTGGATCGGCGGCTCCGCGTACTTCGTCATCCAGGGCATCTACGTACGGACCGTGGCCTCGACCGTGCAGGACGTGTCGATCCCCGCCGTCACCGCACTCGGTGCCCTGCAACAGGAACGGCAGCTGAGCCTGGTCTACCTCGACGGCGACGCGGTCACGCTGCCCGATCTGCAGCAACAGCAGCAGTCGATCGATCCGAACCTGGCCAGCCTGCGCTCGGCGATGGACTCGGCGGCCGGTATGGCGCCGAACGACATCGCCCAGCGGATGCGCAACCTCGAGACGAACCTCGACCAGTTGCCGGTCATCCGCACCCAGGTCGATCTGCGGACCGCGAGCAAGGCGCAGGTCAACGACTTCTACAACCATCTCATCGACACCTCGGCCGAACTGTTCGACGCGCAGGCCCGCACGGTGCCGGACGTGACCGCGACCCAGGGCGCGATCGGGGCCACCGAGATCTTCCGCGCCTCGGACGAGATGTCGCGGGCCGCGTCACTCGTGTCGAGCGCGTTCGCCGCCGGTGTGCTCACCCCGGCCGACCACCTGCAGTTCGCTCAGCTGGTCGGGGCCTATCGCACGGCGCTGGCGAAACTCGCCCCGTTCATGGTGCCCGATGCCGCCGCCCGGTACCAGCAGCTGACGGCGAGCGACGCGTGGCAGCGGCTCGCGGCCGACGAGGACGCGATCATCACCCGCGGCCCGGGTTCGTTCCGCCAGAACTCCGGCGGCCTGCCCGTGCTCGAAAGCGACTGGCGCACGGTCACCGGTCAGGTCTCCACCAGCCTCGTCGGGCTCACCGTCGACCAGGCCGACCGGGTCTCCAGCCAGGCGCTCGCGGACGGGAACACCAACCTGCGCAACGCGATCCTCGGCAGTATCGCCGCGCTGCTGGCCACCATCGCGTCGATCTACGTCGCGATCCGGGTTTCGCGGACCCTGGTGGACCGGACGCTGGTGACCCGGTTGCAGCGCCTGCGCGACGATTCCCTCGCGCTGGCGCAGACGCGCCTGCCGAGCATCGTGAACCGGCTCAAGATCGGCGAATCGGTCGACATGAACGCCGAGCTGCCACGGCTCGACCACGGCCGCGACGAGATCGGCCAGGTGGCCGAGGCGTTCAACATGGCGCAGCTGACCGCGGTCAACGCCGCGGCGAGCGAGGCGAAGGCCCGAAGCGGTGTGAACAACGTGTTCCTCGGTATCGCGCACCGCAATCAGGGCCTGGTGCACCGGCAGTTGCAGATCCTCGACCGGATGGAGAGCCAGGAGGACAAGCCGGATCAGCTCAAGGGACTGTTCCAGCTTGACCACCTCGCCACCCGCGCCCGCCGCACCACGGAGAACCTGATCATCCTCGGGGGCAAGCAGCCGGGGCGGCGCTGGCGCAAACCGGTGTGGCTGATGGACGTGCTGCGCGCGGCGGTGTCGGAGACCGAGCATTTCGCCAGGGTCGAGGTGGAGGCCGTGCCGCAGGTGGCGATCACCGGCGCCGCGGTGGCCGACACGATCCACCTCGTCGCCGAACTCGTCGACAACGCGACGTCGTTCTCCCCGCCCGGATCCCAGGTGCACATGACCAGTACCCGGGTCGCGCGCGGGGTCGTCGTCGACGTCGCCGATCAGGGGCTCGGCATGACCGACGAGGTCCGCGACTGGGCCAACCGGATGATGGCTGAGCCGCCCGAGTTCGACGCGATGGCGCTCAAGGCGGACGCGAGCCTCGGCCTGTTCGTGGTCGCGCGGCTGGCCGCCCGGCTGGGCATCAACGTCATGTTCGACACGTCCCGCTACGGCGGCACTCGCGCTACAGTGCTCATTCCGACCGAACTGCTGGCGACGGGAGACGAGGTGGCCGACAGCGCCGAGCCCGAGTTCCGCGGCGCGGCTCAGGTCGCCGCGTTCGACGAGCAGCCCATGGCGCGGACCGGTGGCGAACGCCGCGAGCCGCCCTCACCGGAGCCCCGGCGCCGCCCGCCGGCACCCGCCGCGCCCGCACCGGAACCGGCGCGCGCGGTGACGACGATGCTGCCGCCGGAGCCGGAAACCGCGCCGGTGCGCAGGGAACGCCCGCCGCTGCCGCAGCGCGAACCGCAGCAGAACCTCGTCGCTCAGCTACGCGACGATCCGGACTTGGAGGCGACGGACCACGAGCGGTACGCCACCCGGACCCTGGGCACGATCTCGGCGTTCCACCGGGGCACCCGCCGGGGGCGCGACGCGGACGAAACCACTGAGTGAGAGGGAAGTCGGAGCCCAGCGATGAACGAGAAAGATAGTTCCAAGGCCGAGCTGAACTGGCTGCTCGAGGACATGGTCGACCGCGTCGTGGGTGCCCAGCACGCCGTTGTGCTGTCCGCGGACGGGCTGCTCATGGGCAAGTCCGCCACACTGTCCAAGGACGACTCCGACCAGCTGTCGGCGATCGCGTCGAGCCTGCAGAGCCTCGCCAGGGGCGCGAGCCGGCATTTCTCGCGTGGTCCCGTGCTGCAGACCCTCATCGAGATGGCCGAGGGATACCTGTTCGTCTCCGCGGCCGGGCAGGGCGCCTGCCTCGCGATCCTCGCCGAGGGCAGCGTCGACGTCGAGATGATCGCCTACGAGATGAACCGGCTCGTGAAGCGCGTCGGGGACTACATGAGCTCGGCGCCGCGCGAGCCCGTGCGGTCCGGGCCGGAGCACGGCTGATGGCGGACCAGGAGTGGTACGACGAGGCGGCGGGACCGCTGGTCCGCCCCTACGCGATCACCCGCGGCCGCATCCCGACCGAGGCGGCGATGGACGTCGCCACCCAGGTGATGGCGATCCGCGGCCGGCAGGATCCGGTCGGGCTCGCCCCGGAACACCTGGCGATCCTCGAGCTGTGCCAGACACCGTTGTCGGTCGCGGAGATCGCCGCGTACGTCCAGGTGCCGCTCGCGGTGGTGCGCGTGCTGTGCACCGATCTCGTCGAGCGGGGCGACGTCATCGTGCGCTCTCCCTCTCAGCCGGCCAAGGGCCCGGATCGTCAACTACTTCAGGCGGTACTTCATGGACTCAACAACCTCTAGCGAAGGCGTGATCCCGACGCCGGTCAAGATCGTCATCGCCGGCGGTTTCGGTGCCGGCAAGACGACGATGGTCGCCTCGGTCAGCGAGATCGTGCCGCTGTCCACCGAAGAGGTGATGACGCAGGCGAGCGACGGGATCGACGACCTGACCGGGGTCGAGCGCAAGACCACCACCACGGTGGCGCTGGACTTCGGGCGGATCACCATCTCCCCGCACACGGTGCTGTACCTGTTCGGCACGCCGGGGCAGGACCGGTTCTGGTTCATGTGGGACGAACTCGCCCGCGGCGCGATCGGCACCGTGGTCCTCGTCGACACGCGGCGGCTCAACTCGAGCTTCGCGGCGATCGACTTCTTCGAGCGGCGCCGGATGCCGTTCGTCGTCGCGGTCAACTGCTTCGACGGCGCGGACCGCTACGAGGAGCACGAGATCCGGCGGGCGCTGGCGCTTTCGCCCGGCGTGCCGGTGATGTTCTTCGACGCCCGCCAGCGGGAGTCGAGCAAGCTCGCGCTCATCCGTCTCGTGCGCTACGCGATGGACAAGCTCCCACCCGAACCCGCCCAACTCGCCGCCACCCCCGCCTAGTCCCACCCACCCCGAGATCTACATCCAGAACGCTGAGTTCGACGTTCAGGACGACGAGTTCGACATTGGGGACGGCGAGTTCTACGTTCGGGACGCTGAATTCGACATCGGGGACGGCGAGTCCGGCTCAATCCGCCGAGATCCCGCAGGGCTTCACCTTGTCGTCGGCTGCGTGTGAGACCCGGAGCGGCGTTTCGCCTTCCCGGTTGTCGAACTCACGAGCCTGAATGTAGATCTCGGCGTCTTGGGTGTCGGACTCGGTGTTCTGGGGTAGGTCTTGGTTAGGTGGGGAGTTGTGCCATTTTGAGGTTGAAGTGGCGCAGGAGGGGCGGGGCGTCGACGACCCGGTAGCGCGGGACGCGCTCCGGGTTCTTCGCGATGCCGGCGAGCACATCCGCCACGTACTCCAGGTGCGCCAGGGTGTACGTGCGGCGCGGGATCGCGACCCGGACCAGTTCGAACGGCGCCGGTTCGAGCAGGTTGTGCTCCGCGTCGAACTTCCCGAGATACAGCGATCCCAGTTCCACGCACCGGATCCCGCCGTCGAGATACAGCTGGCAGGCCAGCGCGTGCCCGGGGAAACCGCCCGGCGGGATATGCGGCAGGAGCCGCCCCGCGTTGAGGTAGAGCGCGTGGATGCCGGCCGGCTGCACGATGTCGACCCCGGCTTCGTTGACCAGCCTTGCCAGATGGGCGGTTTCCGCGGCGCGGGACCGCAGGTAGTCCGGTTCGAGCACTTCCCGCAGGCCCTGGGCGACCCGCTCCAGATCGTGACTCGCCAGCCCGCCGTAGGTGCGGAAACCCTCGGTGGCGATCAGGTTGACCTCGCACCGCTTCGCCGTCTCGGCGTCCCGCAGGCCGATGAACGCGCCCATCGGCGCGATGGCGTCCTTCTTCAGGCTGGCCACGCAGCCGTCGGCGAGCGCGAACGCCTGCCGGGCGACCTCACGCGGGCTGAGGTGACGGTACCCGGGCTCGCGTTGCGTGACGAGCCAGGCGTTTTCGGCGAAGCGGGCCGCGTCGAGGAAGAACGGGACGCGGTAGCGCTGGCACAACTCGCGCACGGCGTGCAGGTTGGCCATCGACACCGGCTGCCCGCCGCCGCCGTTGTTCGTGATCGTCATGAGGACCTGGCCCACCCGCGGGCCGTCCGGCCCGCTCAGGGTGCGTTCGAGCCCGGCGAGATCGATGTCGCCCTTGAACGGCTCGGCACTGTCGAGGTCGCGGGCCTGCACGCACGGCAGGTCCCGCGCCTCGCAGCCGAGCAGTTCGATGTTCGCGCGCGTGGTGTCGAAATGGGTGTTGCTGAGCGAGATCCGGCCCGGTCGCAGTACCGACGAGAACAGCACCCGTTCCGCGGCCCGGCCCTGGTGCACGGGGAAGACGTGCGGGTACGGGGTGAGCTCGTCCAGGGCGCTGCGGAAGCGGTAGTAGGAGTCCGATCCGGCGTACGAGCGGTCGGCTGCCGCCGCCGCGGCTTCCTGCGCCGCCGACACCGCTCCGGTGCCCGAGTCGGTCAGCAGGTCGATGGTCACCTTCCCGGCCGGCACGTCGAACATGTTGTAGCAAGCGGCAGAAAGCGCTTCCTCACGCTCGGCGCGCGTCGTGATCGGGATCTGCTTGACCACCTGGATCCGGTACGGCGGAAAGGATCTCATACTGCCCTCTTTTCGTGCTCACGAGGTCATCGCGGAGTTGATCACCTCGGTGCCGACCGTATCGGCCCGCCGTCGCGGCGGTGCGACCCGATAGGCCTCGGACGACAGGTAGACCGTGGTACCGGACCCGAACGGGCCGAGCCGCAGCGAAACGTGGGCCAGCAGGCCGACACCCGCGCGCAGCGGGCGCCTCGTCACCGCGTCGATCGCCCTGTCCAGCAGTTGCGGAGCGAGGCCGCGTGCGGAGAGGAAGGCGGCCACCCGGCCGCGGGCCACCTCGTCGTCCGGTACGTAGTCACGGATGGGCAGGTACAGGCTGTAGGTGCCGGGACCGGTGGGCTCGGCCTCGACGAACGAGTAGCTGGACACGAGCGGGCGGCCGGAGAACGGGCCGGCGTGGCCGCCGAGCAGGTCGCAGAATCCGCGCACCTGCGTGGGATCGGCGCCGGAGACCGCGGCCGCGGCGCGTTCGGCGTCGGCCGCCGTGGCGCCGGAATGGGAGACGTACAGCTTCACCCGGGACAGCGGGCTGTCATCGAGGTCGACGGCGAAGAAGGACAACCTGTCACGGCTTCCGCGGACCAGCGCGTGCCTGGCCGCGGTCTCGTAGGCGTCATCCAGGCCGAGCCGCCGGAAGCCTTCGACGACCAGTTCCTTTGCCCGGCCGCGGCCCCGCACCTCAGGGTTGAAGTACGCCTTGAGCCGGGGCCGGGCGCGGGGGCGCAGGATGAGCGAGAACCACACCGCGAACTTTCCCTGCGGCCGCTCGGGAAGGAAGAGTTCGGCCACCGCGGCGAACCGCTCGGTCGGAATGTGAAAGCGTTTACTCATCGCGGCGAGAAAGCGCTTTCCAGCCGCGACATCGGTGCTGTGACCAGGTTTTTCGCCTCCGGCCTCGCCAAGGACGCGGATGGCGCGCGCGCCGTCGTCGTCGAAGGCCACGGAGAACTCCACCGGGGTCCCGTCGTCGGCCACATCGGACGCGTGCGACGGCCGCTCGCGTAACGGCCGCGCCCCGGCGGGTCCGAGTAGTTCCCGCAACAGGATGGCCGGGTTTTCGTCTCCTGGCTCGAATCCGGCCAGCTCACAGAGGCCGTGCAGCTGGTTGCGGGCATGGTTGAACAGCGTCGATTCGGCGGGTCTCACAGTTGCTCCGGCGGTCGTGCGAAGGCGGGAACGGTTCACCTTCGGGAAGTCGTTGGCAGACCGTCAATCAACGTAACGCAAGATCGAGGAGACGGCATTACGCTGAGAGAGTGGTCACGCACCGCATGCGGTGACGCTGCGAGATCGCCGGAGATCTCGGTCACATTTTCCTTATGCCGCAGCCTTTCCTGTGCCACCAGCGCCGTTTGTCTATTTAGGACCAGAGCAAGCTCTGTGTAATGTAGACGGGCGCGGCGGGCGAGGTGTCTATTATGGATAGTTCGGCGGTAAGCGAGTCGATTGCGTGACGCGCTGTTCCTCGTGGTCTGGTCCAGCTGTCCGAATGCCGGCGCGCCGGGCCGGGACGTTCGCGGCCACGGAGCGCCGCCGTGCCCGGCCGGGTGGCGAAACCGGATGAATTCACCCAGCTACGGGATGGGTTCGGGCGCCCCGCTGGGCTACGTTCAAGTGCTGAGCACGGGGCAGTCGTACCAGTCGAGGGGGCCAGGTGGACGAGCAGAGCTCACCGCTGAGCACGGGCACGCGCGTCACGTACACGGTCCGTAGCGAGTGCCTGCGGGGCACCGTGGCCGGCCGGCCCATCTTCGACCAGTACACGATGGCCGTGTGGGTCCCCGTCCAGCCCGACGGCGCCTCGGCGGACGTCGAGCCCCGGCTGGTCCGCAAGGAGAGCATCATCGAGGTCGCGGCCGAGCGCTGACGATCGTGCCGCGGCTGCCCGCCGCCAGCGCCGCGGCGTCGGTGAGGCGGCCGATCGCGGCGAACCGCTCCCCACCCTCGGCGAACCGGCACGCGGCGGTGACCTTCGGGCCCATCGAGCCGTCGGGGAACGAGCGGGTGCGAAGCTCGCCGGGCGTCGCGTGCCGGATGGGGCGGGCGCCGGGAGTGCCGAAACCGTCCTGCACCGCGTCGACGTCGGTGAGCAGCAGCAAGACGTCCGCGGCGAGTTCGCGGGCGAGGAGGGCGGCGGTGAGGTCCTTGTCCACCACGGCCTCCACCCCGGTGAGGCCGTCCTCGGCGGCCCGGACGGGGATGCCGCCGCCCCCGGCGCACACGACCGTCGCACCGCTTTCGACGGCCCGCCGCAGATGCGGCAGCTCGACGATCCCGGCCGGTTCGGGGGAGGGCACCACCCGGCGCCAGGCCCCGCCGTCCGGGCGGATCGCCCAGCTCCGCCGCGCGGCGAGCCGCCGGGCCGTCTCCTCGTCGTAGACCGGGCCGACGAACTTCGACGGGGCCGCGAACGCGGGATCGTCCGCGTGCACGAGGGTCCGGGTCAGCACGCACACCGCGTCCAGCCCGGCCAGGTTGTGCAACGCCTGGACGAGCCAGTAGCCGATCATGCCCTGGGTCTGCGCGCCGAGCACGTCGAACGGGTCGCCCAGCTCCATCGCGAGCAGGCCGATCTGCGGGCCGTTTCCGTGCGTGACGACGAGCTCGTGCTCGCGGGCGAGCGGCGCGAGCGCTCCGGCCGCGGCGAGCACGTGCTTCTCCTGGATCCGCGGCCCGGGCGCCTCACCGCGCTCGAGCAGCGCGTTCCCGCCCAGCGCGGCGACGATCCTCATGCCGCGAGGGTAGCCACCGCCGGAGGGGTCCAAAGACCCACCTCAGAAGGGACCCGCTGCCCTGCACCCGGGGACCACCGGCGCGCGATCGTGGCAGGAACGAGCGCAGGAGGGTGCCATGGCGGGCGGATCACCACCAACCAGGGACAGCGCGGTCAGCGCGGCCGACGAGCTGGCCGCGGCGGTCGTGGCGGCACTGCGGCCGGACGCGGCGCCGATGGACCGCCGCCGGGTGGAGGTGGCGGTCGTCCGGCTCGGCGAAGCGCTGCTCGGGCTCATTCGCGAGTTCGATCTCGCGCCGGGGGACAGCGCGAGTGCCCGTGCCGAGCGCCTCGCCGCCGGAGTCACGTTGTCGGGCAAGGTCTGGTGATCTCGCCCCGGCATGAATCGATCTCGCGCGTCGCCCTGCGCGAGGTGATGCGCGCCGGGCGCCGCCCGACGTGGCGGCTGGTGTTCGACTGGGTGCTGGCCGCCGCCGGTATCGGAGTCGCCGCCTGGCAGCTGGCGCCGACGCTCGCGGCGGTCGACGACCTCGGTGCCCGACTTGCCGCGCTGCACTGGAATTGGCTGATCGCTATCGTCGCGCTCTCCGTCGGGTCCTTGTTCGCATACGGCGAACTGCACCGGCGCCTGCTGCGGTCCGGCGGGGCGCGGATGCGCGTCCGGACCGTGCAGACGGTCAACTTCATCGCCGACGCGTTCGCCGAGACCCTGCCCTCCGCGGGCGCCGCCGCCGGTACGGCCTACACCGTCGCGGCACTGCGCTCCAGGGGCGCCGACACCGCTCTGTCGCTGTGGTCCGCGGTGGTGGCCGCGTTGCTTTCCGCGGTGGTACTGCTGATCCCGGCCCCGCTCGTCTTCTCGGCCAACGGGCTCGTGACCTGGCTCGCGGCCTTGGCGCTGTGCTGCGCGCTGCTGGTGGCGGTCGCCGTCGCGTGGTGGGTCGTCCGGCGCCCGCGGTCAGTGCGGTGGGTGGCGCACAAGATCGTGGCCACGGCTCGCCACCTGCCCGTCGTGCGGGATGAGCGGTGGGTGCGAGAGAAGCCGAACCCGGTCGACATCGTGACCGAGCGCATCGCCGCGTTCCGGATGCCGGCGCGGGACTGGACCTGGTGCGTCCTGGTCGCCCTGCTCAGCTGGGCGGCGGACTATGTGGCGCTCGCCAGCTGCGTCGCTGCGATCGGTGAGCCCGTGCCCTGGTCGTCGGTCGCGCTCGGGTACCTCGCGGTGCAGGGGAGTATCGGGCTGCAGCTGACCCCGGCCGGCGCCGGGCCCGCGGAGGCGGGCCTGCTCGCGTCGCTGACCGCCGGCGGGATGGCCGCGGCTTCGGCGGCGGTCGTGGTGGTGCTCTACCGGGCCATCAACTGGGTGGGGCTCGCCGCGATCGGGTGGGTGGTTTTCGGCGTCACGGCGAGGAAGCACACCAGGACGTGATCAGTCCGGCAGGCGGGGCCGGGGAACCTCCGGCTCCGGTGCGGTGCTGCGCCCGGTCATCCGGGCCATCGCGATCCGGATGCCGGTGCCGAAGTCTTCCGTGACCGGTAACCCCGCGCGGTCGGCCGGAGTGAGGGGCCGGGCGAGGCCGACCCCCGTGACGACCCAGCCGCCACCGGTGTCCCGGTCGGCCACCGTCACCGACACCGTCCGGCCCGCCGCCATGCGCACGAGCGACGGGTCCTGCCCGGCCGGGACGAGCAGATCGCCGTCGCCGAGCACGAGGCAGAGCAATGGGATCGGCTCCGCGCCGTCGAACGACGCGAGCGCGGGCCGGTAGCGGTCGGGCGACCGCGCGAGCCGGACGCATTCGGTGTGGGAAAGGGTGGTCGCACGCACGCGGCGATTCTGTGGTGCGCGCGCCCCGTCGCGGCAGGGTCCAAGGTCCCTGGCCTCCGGTGCGTCGTTCCCTGTCCGGGCCGCGCGCCCGCGGCCCAGCATCGGATCCGAAGGAGGCGGCCATGAGCAGTCTGGGTGTCGCGATCGTGCGTCAGTACGAGCGGGGTGTGGTGTTCCGGTTCGGCCGGATCCGCCCGGTGCGGGAGCCGGGGATCCGGTTCATGATCCCGCTGGTCGACCGGATGCGGAAGGTGAGCCTGCGGACGGTGACCATGCCGGTCCCCTCGCAGCAGGTGATCACCAGGGACAACGTGTCGATCGGGGTGGCCGCGGTCGCCTACTTCCGCCGGGTGGACCCGGTTCGCTCGATCGTGGCGATCGAGAACGTGCAGGCGGCGATGAGCCAGATCGCCCAGACCACGGTCCGCAACGTGGTCGGCCGGTCGAACCTCGACCACGTGCTGTCGGAGACGGAGAAGCTCAACGAGGCGATCAAGACCATCCTGGACGCCACGACCGAGCGGTGGGGTGTCCTGGTCGAGCTGGTCGAGCTGAAGGACATCGAGCTGCCGCAGCCGATGCAGCGGGCGATGGCGCGCGAGGCCGAGGCCGAGCGCGAGAAGCGCGGCAAGATCATCGCCGCGGAGGGTGAGGCGCTCTCGGCCGACAAGCTCGCCGAGGCCGCCGACGTCATCGCGAAGCATCCCGTCGCGTTGCAGCTGCGGAACCTCCAAGTGCTCTCGGAGATCGCGATCGAGCGCAACTCCACCATCGTGTTCCCGGCGCAGCTGATGGACAGCTTCCGCACGCTGAACTCCTTTGTCGGCTCCGAAGCGGGGGCGTTCGTGCCGGAGGCGCGGGAAAGGAGCGCACGATGAAGGCGAAAGTGGGTGACTGGCTCGTCGTGAAGAGCCCGACGATCGGCCAGCCCGACCAGCGGGGCCTGATCCTCGAGGTGCACTCGCCGGACGGCTCGCCGCCGTATGTGGTGCGCTGGCTCGCGACCGGGCGGACAGTGCTGGCGTTCCCCGGTTCCGACGCGATCGTCGTGTCCCAAGAGGACCAGGAGGCCGCGGACGAGCGTGCCCGCGCCCGGTTCGCCTCGGTCCAGACCGCGATCACGCGCGGGAAGGCGCGCGTCTGAGCCATCCATAGTGGACCGGTCAGGCCACACCTTCGGTGTCCTCGGCCAGCCCGATGATGTTCGTGATCACCTCGCCGAACCGGCGCGGATCGGCGAGCAGCCACGCGTGCCGCCCCGGCACCGTCACCACCTCCGGCTCGCCGAGGCCGGTGCGCAGGGAAAGCAGGGCGGCTTCCCCGATCACGCTGTCGTCCTTGCTCCACACGATGACCACGGGCAGCCGCCGGGCCTTCAGTTCGGCCAGTTCCGGGGTGAGATCCGCGGTGCGGGCGAGGTGCGCGACACGCCAGACGGCGGCGGGCGAAAGCAGCACGTTGGGGATCGCGTCGCGCAGGATCACCGGTAGCACGCGGGCGATTTCGCGGGTGGGCCGCAGATCCGCCTGCAGGTGCAGGCCCCAGTCCCACAGCGGACGCTCGGCGATCGCCCGGAGCACGCCGCGGCCGTTCGACCACGAGGACCCGCCGATCGAGTTGACCAGGACCAGCCGGGCCACCAGATCGGGATGATCGTGTGCCACCCGGATCGCGACCCCGCCGCCGAAGGAATGCCCCACCAGCGTCACGGGTCCGGCGATCCCGGCAGCCTCGGCGAAGGCCGCGACCCAGTCGCCGTAACCCCGCAGGTTCCGGCGGTCGGCCGGAAGGTCGGCGGTACCACCGAATCCGGGCAGTGCCGGGGCGTAGACCCGCAGCCCGGCCGAGACGAGGTGGTGCAGCGACGCGGCATACGTGCGATCCGTGAGCCCCCAGCCGTGCAGGAAAAGCAGCGGCCGCCCGTCACCTCCGGTGCCGTAGTGCGCGGTACGCCCGTCGACGGCGATCCAGTGCCAGCTCAGCCTGTCCATGATCTGCAGGGTCCGCATCCGCGATCGCCCGGGACAGGGCGGGTAGTCCCGGCGGTCCGGGGACTTTCGGCCCTTCGCGGCGGCGCCGGGAGCAACGCACGCTGCGGACCCAGGCTTTTTCCGGCAAACAGGAGTGGACCGATGAAGTTTCCCACGAGAAGTCTCACCGCGTTGTGCGCCGCGGCGCTGGCCGTGCCGGTCGTCGCCGCATGTGGCGGTTCCGGCGGTTCGGGTTCGGCGCCGACCGGTTCGGCCCCGCCCGCGCCGCAGCTGTCGGTGACGTCGTTCACGAACGACTTCTCCGCGATGGCTCAGCTGAAATCCCTTGCCGGGCAAGGCAAAGGCCTGATCGGGGTGTTGCTCCCGGACACCACGACCTCGGCCAGGTACGTGACCTTCGACGCCCCCTACCTCAAGCGCGCGTTCGAGGCGGCCGGGCTGAGCGCCGACCAGTTCAAGATCGACAACGCGCAGGGCAGCGCCGCGACGATGCAGACCCAGGCCGAGGCGGATATCACCGCCGGCGCCTCGGTGCTGCTCGTGGACGCGCTCGACTCCGGGTCGGGCGCGGCGATCGAGGCGAACGCCGCGGCGCACGGGGTCAAGGTCATCGACTACGACCGCCTGGTGCAGGGCGGTTCCGCCGATCGCATCTACGTCAGCTTCGACAACGTCAAGGTGGGCCAGCTGATCGGGCAGGGCGCGGTCCAGTGCGTCACCGACTGGAACATCACCAAGCCGAACGTGCTGGTGATGGACGGTGATCCGACGGACAACAACGCGAAGCTGTTCGCCCAGGGCTACAACGGCGTGCTGAAGCAGTACTTCGACAACGGCACCTACACGAAGGCCGGTGAGCCGGCCGGCACGTGGACGCCGTCGGTGGCCCAGACCACGTTCGCGCAGCAGTACACCGCGCATCCGGACATCAACACCGTGGTGACGCCCAACGACGACAACGCCAACGCGGTGATCTCCTACCTGCAGAGCCGCCAGGTCCCGCCGAAGACGATCCCGACCACCGGTCAGGACGCCTCGCTTTCGGGCCTGCAGAACGTGCTCAAGGGCTACCAGTGCGGCACCGTCTACAAGCCGATCTACCTCGAGGCGCAGGCCGCCGCGGCGGTGGCGCTGTACCTGCGGGCCGGGCAGCAGGTGCCGGCCGGGCTGGTGAACGGCAAGACCCATGACGACACGGCCGGCTCCGACGTGCCCTCGAGCCTGCTGACCCCGACCTGGGTCACCCCGAAGAACATGGCCGACACGGTGGTGAAGGACGCCGCGGTGAAGGTGTCCGACCTGTGCATCACCGCGCTCGCGGACGCGTGCACGCAGGCCGGGATCAAGTAGTCACCGGTGCCGGGCGGGCGATCCCCGCCCGGCACCCCAGACCCGGGGAGTGCCTCATGACGACATCTTCGGTTTCCCCGGCGCACTCGCCCGCGCCGGAGCAGGAGGATGTCCCGCTGCTGCGGCTGCGGGGCGTCAGCAAGAACTTCGGGCCCGTCCAGGCCCTGTCCAATGTGGACCTCGATGTACCGGCCGGTCAGGTGACCGCGCTGGCCGGGGACAACGGTGCCGGCAAGTCGGTGCTCATCAAGTGCATCGCGGGTATCCACGCCCCGGACGGCGGGCAGCTGTACTGGGAAGGCGAACCCGTGCACCTGCACGGCCCGCGGGACGCGGCGCGGCTGGGCATCGAAACCGTGTACCAGGACCTGGCGCTGTGCGACAACCTCGACATCGTCCAGAACATGTTCCTGGGCCGGGAAAAGACGCGCCGCGGGCTGCTCGACGAGGAGAGCATGGAGATCGACGCCGGCGCGACCCTGCGCAGCCTCGCCGTGACGAGCGTGCGCTCGATCCGCCAGCCGGTGGCCTCGCTGTCCGGCGGGCAGCGCCAGTCCGTCGCGATCGCCAAGTCCGTGCTGTGGAACTCCAAGCTGGTGATCATGGACGAGCCGACCGCGGCGCTGGGCGTGGCCCAGACCGAGGTGGTGCTCCAGCTTGTGCGGCGCCTGGCCGAGCGGGGCCTCGCCGTGCTCATCATCTCGCACAACATGAACGACGTGTTCCGGGTCGCCGACCGGATCGCGGTGCTGCACCTGGGCCGGCTCGCCGGTGTCTACCCGATCGGCCGGCTGAACCGGGAGATCGTCGTCGACCTCATGACCACCGGCCGCAGCAGCCGGCTGTCCGAAGGAGGCCGCGATGGCGACCACTGAGCCGCGACGCCGCAAGGACACCGCGAGCGAGAGCGCCGCGCGGCACGCGGAGCTCGCGGTCAGCCCGGAGATCACCGCGAACTCGTTCGGCGGCTACGTGCGCGCGACGCTCGCCCGGATGCGCAGCGGCGAGAGCGGGGTGCTGCCCGTCGTCGGCGGCCTGCTGCTGATCTCGATCCTGTTCCAGTCGCTCAACCAGAACTTCCTCACCCCGGGCAACCTGGTGAACCTGCTCATCCAGGGCGCGTTCTTCATGCTGCTGGCGATGGGCGAGGTGTTCGTGCTGCTGCTCGGCGAGATCGACCTGTCCATCGGCTACGTCGCCGGGGTCGGCGGGGTAGTCATGGCGGAACTGGTGAAGCAGTCGACCGGCTGGTCGTGGTGGGCGGCGATCCTGATCGCGCTCGCGGCGTGCTCGGTCATCGGGTTGCTGCAGGGCACCATCATCACCCGGCTCGGGCTGCCTTCGTTCGTCGTGACGCTGGGCGGGCAGCTGGGCTGGCTCGCGTTGATGCTGTTCCTGCTCGGTACCGGCGGCGCGCTGCCGATCAACGAGCCGGTCATCAACAGCATCGCGAGCGGCAACCTCAGCCCGGTCCTCGGCTGGGTCGTGCTGCTGGTGCTGGCGGGCCTGTACGGGGTGTGGACGTGGTTCCGCGACGCCCGGCGCCGCCGCAGCGGTCTCGTCGCGCCGCCCGCGAGCGTGAGCCTGCTCAAGATCGGCGCGGTGGTCGCGGCGGCGGTCGCCGTCGTCTGGGTGTGCAACACCGACCGCGGTACGCTCGTGGCGATCCGCGGGGTGCCGTGGGTGTTGCTGGTCGTGCTCGCGGTGCTGGCGGCGTGGACCCTGCTGTTGCAGCGGGCCAAGTTCGGCCGGTACGTCTACGCGATCGGCGGCGGCGCGGAGGCCGCGCGCCGCGCCGGGGTGAACCTCGCGCGGATCCGCACCCTGGCGTTCACCCTCGCTTCGTTCACCGCGGGGATCGCGGGCATCGTCTACGCCTCGCGGCTGCGTTCGGTGTCCACGGCCTTCGACGGCGGCACGATGGTGCTCTACGCGGTGGCCGCCGCCGTCATCGGCGGGACGAGCCTGTTCGGCGGGCGGGGCAAGACGCTGCACGCCGTGCTCGGTGGACTCGTCATCGCCGCCATCGACAACGGGATGGGGCTGCAGGGTTACAGCGCGCCCGCGAAGTTCGCGGCCACCGCCCTGGTCCTGCTGGCCGCGGTCACGATCGACGCGCTCGCGCGGCGAGGACGGAAACAGGCGTGAGCGACGCTTGCGAGCGAACCAGCCAATGCTGAGCCTTTGGTCCGCGGGCGCGGGGACTTCGGCATCTGCTGGAGACCCGCGCCCGCGAGCAGGCTGACACCGAGGTGATGAAGCCATGAGCGCCACTATCGAAAAGCCGTCTCCCACGGGACCGAAATCCCATCGCTGGCGGTGGATCGCCGTCATCGCGGCGGTCGTGATCCTGGCGGGCGGCCTCGTGGCCGGGGTGCTGCTCACGTCCGGATCCGGGCCGCAGAACGGTCAGGGCAGCCCCGGCGCGACGTCCGCCCCGGCCCCCGCGCCAACCCCCGCGCCGACCTCGGTGCCGGGCGGAAGCGCGGCCCCGCCACCGCCCGCCACCACCCAGCAGCCGGTGCCCGGGTTCGCCTACGTGCCTCTGTGGCCGTTCGCCAGCGTCGCGGACGCGGCGGCGTGGCAGCAGAGCTACCGCGGCGGCGGGCACCAGCCGTGGCATCTCGACCCGGGGCTGACCGCGCAGTCCTTCACGCAGGGGTATCTGCGCTACACCGACCTCGACGTGATCACCCAGACTTCCGTGCAGGGTGATCAGGCGTGGGTCGGCGTCGGCTACACCAACCCGAACAACCAGCCCACCACGGCCGCGGTGATCCACCTGGCGAAGATCGGTTCGGGCACCGACGCACCGTGGGAGGTGGTCGGCACCCGCGACACCACGCTCACGCTCACCCAGCCCGGCTACGGTTCGAAGGTCTCCTCGCCGGTGACCGTCGGCGGCCGGATCACCGGCGTCGACGAGAACCTTCAGGTGCAGATCCGTACGCTCGGGACCGGCGTGGTCGGGCGGAGTGCCGGAATCCCGGCTGGCGGGCAGGACACGCCGTGGTCGGTGACGGTGCCGTTCGCCGCGCCGTCGGGCAGCGTGCTCACGATCGCCGTCGCCACGGGCGGGCACGTGACGAGCGTCGAGCGGTTCGCCATCACCGGGGTCCGCTCGTGATCGCACTCGACGAGCACGGGCTCGGCCGGCTGCTGGAAGTGCTGTCCGGGCGTGGCTACCGCGTGCTCGGCCCGGTCGTCCGGGACGGCGCGATCGTGCTCGGCGAGGTGTCCTCCACCGCCGGCCTGCCGGCCGGGTGGGCGGTGGACACCGCGCCGGGCAGGTACGCGTTGCGCCGTAGGGACGACCGGGCGATGTTCGCCAACTCGGCGGGCCCGCAGTCGTGGAAGCGGTTCGTCCACCCGCCACGGCAGTTGCTGTGGTCGGGCGATTTCGAGGCGCCGCCCGAGGATCCGGTCAGGTACGCGTTTCTCGGCGTGCGCGGGTGCGACCTCGCGGCGATCGGGATCCTGAACCAGGTCCTCGGCGGCCACGCCCGGCGGGCCGCGTTCGTCATCGCGGTCAACTGCACCGAGCCGGGTGGGGTGTGCTTCTGCGCCTCGATGGGCACGGGGCCCGGGGTGGCCGACGGGTACGACCTGGTCCTCACCGAACTGGCCGACGACCGGGGGCACCGGTTCGTCGTGTCCCCGGGCAGCGCCGAGGGCGAGGACGTGCTCGCGGCGGTCGGCGCCGCCGAAGCGGATCCGGCGGACGTGACGGCGGCCGCGGAAGCGGTCGAGTCCGCGGCCGGGCGCATGGGCCGGACGATGCCGGACACCGACCTCCCGGCGCTCATCGGGCGTTCCCGCGAGTCCCCGCACTGGGCGGAGGTCGCGTCGCGCTGCCTGACGTGCGCGAACTGCACGATGGTCTGCCCGACGTGCTTCTGCACCACCACCGAGGACGTCACCGACCTGACCGGCGAGCACGCGGAGCGCTGGCAGCACTGGGCTTCCTGTTTCGAACTCGACTTCTCCTACGTGCATGGCGGGAGCGTGCGGACCTCGGGCGCGAGCCGGTACCGGCAATGGCTCAGCCACAAGCTCGGTACCTGGCAGGCGCAGTTCGGCACCTCCGGCTGTGTCGGCTGTGGACGGTGCATCGCCTGGTGCCCCGCCGAAATCGACCTCACCGAAGAAGTAGCGGCGCTAGTGGAGGAGACATGACGACCGGCATCGGAGAGTGGATGGCCACCAACCCGGCGTTCGCCCGGCTCACGCCGGCGGAGCAGGAGGTGATCGCCGCGAGCGCGCACGAGGTGCGCTATCACACCGGGGAGCGGATGCTGACCGCCGGTGAGCCCGCGGAGTCCTGCTGGCTGATCCACAGTGGACAGATCGCGCTGACCTGCGCCGTCCCGGGCCGCGGTGACGTGGTGATCCAGACCCTCGGGCCCGGCGAGATCGTCGGCTGGTCCTGGCTGGTGCCACCGTATCGCTGGCATTTCGACGCGACCGCGACCGAGGACACCGTCGCGACCGAACTGACCGCCGAGCGCCTCCGTGCCGTCGCGGCGCACGATCCGGCGTTCGGCTACTCGCTCACCCGCGCGCTGTTCGAGTTGCTCGCGCACCGCCTGCAGGCCACCCGCGCGCGCCTGCTGGACCTGTACGACGGCGCCCACTCGTGATCCCGGTTCCGTACCGGGTGTGCGATCGGGCCGAAGAAACCCGCGACGCGGCGACGCTGCGGCTGGAGCCGGTCACGACGCCGGTCCCGGCGTTCGCGCCCGGCCAGTTCATGATGCTCTACGCCCACGGCGTCGGCGAGGTCGCGATCTCGGTCAGCGGTGATCCGGGCGAGCGGGGCATCCTCACCCACACCGTCCGTGCGGTCGGCGCGGTCAGCCGCGCCCTGCGCGACGCGCGGCCCGGCGCCTGGCTGGGGGTGCGCGGGCCGTTCGGCACCGGCTGGGATCTGCGCGATCTGGCCGGGCGGGACCTCGTCATCGTCGCGGGCGGGCTCGGGCTCGCGCCGCTGCGTCCCGCCGTGCTCGGGCTGCTCGCCGCGCGCGACCATCCACATCGGATCACCGTGATCGTCGGCGCGCGCACCCCGGCGGACTTCCTCTTCCGCCGCGAGCTGGACTCGTGGGCCGCGGACGTGGAGCTGACGGTGGACACGCACGCGCCCGGGTGGACGGGCACCGTCGGGTTCGTGACCGAACCGCTCGCGAGGCTGGCGCTCGATCCCGCGAGGACGACCGCGCTGCTGTGCGGGCCCGAACCGATGATGCGGTTCTGCGCGCAATTGTTGCTGACAAAAGGAGTTCCGGCGCACGCGATCCAGGTCTCGCTGGAGCGCGACATGAAATGCGGGATCGGCAGCTGCGGGCACTGCCAGCTGGGCCCGCTGCTGGTCTGCCGTGACGGGCCGGTGACGACCTACGACGTGGCCGAACCCCTGCTCAAGGTCCGGGAGCTGTGATGAGCACGCCCACGCTCGCCGTCTGGAAGCTCGCGTCCTGCGACGGCTGCCAGTTGTCTCTTTTGGACTGTGAGGACGAGCTGCTCGCGCTTGCCGGGCAGGTGCGGATCGCGCACTTCCTCGAGGCCTCCAGCGACGTGCGGCCGGGACCGTACGACGTGTCGCTCGTCGAAGGCTCGATCACCACGGCCGAGGACGAGGATCGCATCCGGCGGATCCGGGAGGAGTCACGCGTGCTCGTCGCGATCGGCGCGTGCGCCACCGCCGGCGGGATCCAGGCGCTGCGGAACTTCGCGGACGTCACGGAATTCACGTCCGTGGTCTACGCGAGTCCCGAGTACATCGGCACGCTCGCGACCTCGACCCCCGCTTCCGCGCACGTGCCGGTCGATTTCGAGCTTCGCGGCTGCCCGATCGACCGCGGGCAGTTGCTGGAGACGCTGTGCGCGCTGCTCGCCGGGCGCAAACCGGCCATCCCCGACACCAGCGTGTGCACCGATTGCAAGCGCCGCGGCCTGACCTGCGTCATGGTCGCCGACGGCACCCCGTGCCTAGGCCCGGTCACGCAGGCCGGGTGCGGCGCGCTGTGCCCGGCCTACCGCCGCGGCTGTTTCGGCTGCTTCGGCCCGATGGCCACGCCGAACATCCCCGCGCTGATTCCGTTGCTGCGCGCGCGGGGAATGGCCGATGATGAGGTCGACCGGGTGTTCGCGACGTTCTCGGTCGCCACTTTCGCCGAGTGGAGGGGGAAGCGGTGAGTCACCGCGCGCGACAGCTCAAGGTCAGCTCGCTCGCCCGCGTCGAGGGGGAGGGCGCCCTGCGCCTGAGCGTGCACGGCGACCGGGTCGAGCGTGCCGAGCTGAACATCTACGAGCCACCACGGTTCTTCGAGGCGTTCCTTCGCGGTCGCGGTTACGCCGAACCGCCGGACATCACCGCCCGCATCTGCGGGATCTGCCCGGTGGCGTATCAGACGAGCGCGTGCAACGCGATCGAGCGGGCGTGCGGTGCCGAGCTCGACCCGCCGCTGCGCGACCTGCGGCGGCTGATGTACTGCGGGGAGTGGATCTCCAGCCACGCGCTGCACATCTATCTGTTGCACGCGCCCGATTTCCTCGGCCATCCGGACGCCGTCAGCCTCGCGAAGGAGCACCGGGACGTGGTGGAACGCGGGCTGGCGCTGAAAAAGGCCGGCAACGCGATCCTGGAGACGCTGGGCGGGCGGGCGATCCACCCGGTCAACGTGCGCGTCGGCGGGTTCTATTCGGTGCCGGATCCGGGTGACCTGCGGCCGCTGGCCCGGCAGTTGCGGAGTGTCCTCGAGCCGGCACTGGACACGGTGGACTGGGTGGCGGGCTTCGAGTTCCCGGACTTCGAAATCCGGCACGAACTGCTCGCCGCGTGGGAGCCGGACCGGTACGCGATCGAGGACGGCGCCATCCGCCGGACCACCGGTGACCTGCTGTCCCCGGCGGAGTTCCCCGAGCACGTCACCGAAGAGCAGGTGCCGCGCTCGACGGCGTTGCACGCCCGGCTGGACGGCAAGCGCTACCTGACCGGCCCGCTCGCCCGGTACACGCTCAGCTCCGGCCTGCTTTCCCCGCTCGCCCGCGAAGCCGCCGCCCGCGCGGGGCTCGGACCGGAGTGCCGGAACCCGTTCCGCAGCATCATCGTGCGCGCGGTCGAGGTCGTCTACGCGATCGAGGAGGGCCTGCGGCTGATCGACGCCTACGAGCGTCCGGCGCGGGCGCACGTCGAGACGACGCCGCGGGCGGCGACCGGTCACGGCGTCAGCGAAGCGCCGCGAGGCCTGCTCTACCACCGGTACGAGATCGGTGGGGACGGGCTCATCGCGTCGGCCGACATCGTGCCGCCGACCGCGCAGAACCAGGATGCCATCGAAGAGGACCTCCGCGTGGTTGCCTCGGCGAACCTCGGGCTCTCCGACGACGAGCTGACGCACCTGTGCGAGCAGGCGATCCGCAACCACGATCCGTGCATCTCGTGCTCGGCGCATTTCCTCGAGTTGACGGTGGACCGCCGGTGACCGCGGTCGTCATCGGTGTCGGCAACGAGTACCGCCACGACGACGGTGTCGGCCCGGCCGTCGTCGCCGAACTCGGCCGCCTGATGCCCGCGGTGCGCGCGACGGTGTCGGACGGGGAGCCCGCCTCCCTGCTGGAGGCCTGGAGCCGGGCCGAGCTGGCGGTGGTCGTCGACGCCGTGCTGTGCGAACCGTCCGAGCCCGGCCGGATCTGGCGGTCCACCGTGGACGACCTGGGCGCGGTGCTGGGCACCGCGAGCTCCCACGCGCTCGGCATCCCCGACGCGGTGCGGCTGGCGAAGGAGCTGGACCGCCTCCCCGGCCGGCTGCTGGTGTTCGCCGTCGAAGCCGCCGACCTCTCGCTCGGCGTCGGCCTGACCCCGCCCGTGGCGGCCGCCGTGCCGCGGGTCGTCGAGGCGATCACGGGGGAGCTGCCTTAGGTCGTGTCACATCCGGTCCGTCCGCCGGGTCAGCATGATGGAGGACGGAGGGACCGATGGACGAACGTGAATTCCTGGCGGCGCGGTTCGAGGAGCATCGCCCGCGCCTGCGTGCGGTGGCCTACCGCATCCTGGGCTCGGTCAGCGAGGCGGAGGACGCGGTGCAGGAGGCGTGGCTGCGCGTGGACCGCGACGGCGGGGCCGGGGTGGACAATCTCGGCGGCTGGCTCACCACGATCGTCGGCCGGGTCTGCCTGAACATGCTGCGGACGCGCCGGGCCCATCCCGAGGAGCCGATCGAGGCGCTGCCCGAACCGGCCGACTCGCACGAGGCGCCCGAGGACGAGGCCATGCTCGCCGATTCGGTCGGCCTGGCGCTCCTCGTCGTGCTCGACACCCTCGAACCGGGTGAGCGGCTCGCGTTCGTCCTGCACGACCTGTTCGCGGTCCCGTTCGACGAGATCGCCGGGATCATGGGGCGCACCCCCGCCGCGACCCGCCAGCTGGCCAGCCGCGCGCGCCGTCGGGTGCGGGGCGCGCCGGTTCCGGAGCACGAGCCCCAGCGGCAACGGGCGGTCGTCGAAGCCTTCCTGGCCGCCGCGCGGGGCGGTGACCTCGAAGCGCTGATGGCGGTGCTGGATCCCGAGGTCGTCCTCCATTCCGGCACGGAGGTCCTCCGCGGCGCGCGCGCCGTCGCGAGTGGCGCCCGCGCCTTCACGCGCGTGGCGACTCACGGCCGCCTGATGCTCGCCGGCGACACCCCCGCCGCGGCCGGCTACGGGCCCGACGGGGCGCTCCTGTCGGTGGCCCTGTTCACGGTCGCCGGGGACCGCATTCTGGCCATGGACATCGTCCGCGATCCGGACCGCATCGCGGCGCTGGACCTCGTGCCGCTGCCGGAATGAACCGGTAGTCTTCGCGGGGGGCAGCCGAGATGACCGGCCCGCGAACGGGGAGGGGTGGGTGTGCGCGATCCAGCGCCGCAGCCGGTACTGACCAGGTTGACGGCGGCGGCGATCTTCCTGGTGGTGACGGTCGACGAGGGCGGCGAGGACGTGGTCCGCGAGCTGCTGCCCGACCTCGGCGGGCTGAACCGGTCGGTGGGGTTCCGGGTGCCCGAAGGCGGGCTCGCGTGCGTCACCGGAATCGGCGCGGAGCTGTTCGGCCGGCTCTTCGCCGGGCCGCCCCCGGCCGGGCTGCATCCCTTCCGCGTACTCGAAGGCCCGGTGCGCACGGCGGTCTCGACCCCGGGCGACCTGCTGTTCCACCTCCGTGCCGCCACCATGGACCTGTGTTTCGAGCTGGCCGACCAGCTCATGGCGCGGCTGTCGGGGGTCGCGAAGGTCGTCGACGAGGTGCACGGCTTCAAGTACTTCGACGAGCGGGACCTGCTGGGCTTCGTCGACGGCACGGAGAACCCGGACGGCCGCGCGGCCGGCGAGGCGGTGTTCGTCCGCGGTGACGACCCGGAGTACGCGGCCGGCAGCTACGTGATCGTCCAGAAGTACCTGCACGACATGGCGGCGTGGCACGCGGTGAGCGTCGAGGAGCAGGAACGGGTCGTCGGGCGCACGAAACTGTCCGACATCGAACTGCCCGACGACGTCAAACCGGCGAACTCGCATGTCGCGCTGACCACCATCGTCGGCGAGGACGGCGAGGAGCGGCAGATCGTGCGCGACAACATGCCGTTCGCGCGGCTCGCGGACGGGGAGCGCGGCACGTACTTCATCGGGTACGCGGCCGATCCCGGGGTGATCGAGCAGATGCTGGAGAACATGTTCATCGGCAGCCCGCCGGGCAACACCGACCGCATCCTCGAGTTCTCCACGCCGGTCACCGGATGCCTGTTCTTCGTGCCCAGCCAGGACTTCCTCGACGAACCGCCGCCCGCCCCGGCGGCCGGGCCCGCGCACGACATCGGCGACCACTCGCTGCGCATCGGCAGTCTCAAGCAGAAACGGATCACGTCATGAACAACCTGCACCGCGAACTCGCCCCGGTCTCGGCCGCCGCGTGGGCCGACCTCGAAGAGGAAGCCCGGCGCACCTTCACCGGGCATCTCGCGGGCCGCCGGGTGGTCGACGTGACCGAGCCGGCCGGTGCGCGGCTGGCCGCGGTCGGCACCGGTCACCTGAGCGAACTCGAAGCCCCCGGGCAGGGCGTGCGGGTGCGCCGCCGCGAGGTCGCGACCGTGGTCGAGCTCCGCGTCCCGTTCGCCGTCAGCCGCGCGGCGGTCGACGACGTGGAACGCGGCGCGCGCGACGCGGACTGGCAGCCGGTCAAGGATGCCGCGAAGCAACTCGCGTTCACCGAGGACCGGATCGTCGCCGAGGGCCTGCCGAGCGCGGGGATCACCGGCATCCGCGCCGCGGCGCCCACCACCCTGGCCCTGCCCGCGCAGGCGACCGCGTACCCGACCGCGATCGCGCACGCGATCAGCGCCCTCCGCCTGGACGGTGTCAGCGGCGACTACGCGCTGCTGCTGCCCGCCGAGACGTACACGGCGCTGGACGAGACCACCGAGCACGGGTACCCGATCCGCCAGCACGTCGCGCGCGTCCTCGGTGAGGCAGGCGAGATCGTCTGGGCGCCGGCGCTTTCGGCGGCATTGCTGGTCTCCACCCGTGGGGGCGACTACGAGCTGCACCTGGGCCAGGACGCGTCCATCGGCTACCTGTCGCACGACGCCGAGACCGTGCAGCTCTACCTCGAGGAGTCGCTGACCTTCCTGGTCAACACCGCCGAAGCCGCCGTCGCGTTCAGCTGAGCCCGTCCGGCGAGTGCTCGGCGAGCCAGGCCGCCGCGCGCCGTTTCGACGCCCGGCACAGCCACGCCTCCTGGATGACCTCGGCGAGTTCGTCCCGGCTCAGCTCGTCGAGGCGGCTCGCCCGCACGAGCACCGACGAGTGCCCGTTGAAATGCGGGGTGGTGAAGAACGGCAGGCCTTCGTCCTGGACCAGCGCCTGCTTGTCGGCCTCGGAGGGCACCCAGAAGACGATCACATCCGGGTAGCGTTCCCCGGTCTCCGGATCGACCGCATCCGGGCGCGGGTTACGGAAGAACACGAACGACTTGCCGCCCACCTGGTAGACCGGCTTGTCCTCGGTGCCGGGGTAGACGGTGACATGCGGCATCGCGAGCGCGATCTCGTGCACGTCCTCGACGCGCGCCGGATGGTCTGGCATCACCTCAGCGTAGGGGCCGTCAGGCGAGCTGCGGGTACAGCTGGCCGGACAGTTACGCGCGCACCCGGCCGTTGCGTACCTGGTCTTCAAATTTCGCCACCCAGGCGATGAGCTCGAACTACGTCGAGGTCGTCGGCGGGCGCGGCGAGTACACCTCCATCCCGTTCCGGTACGTCTGGCCTGCCGAGCTCGATCTGATGGCCCAGCTCGCCGGGCTCCGGCTGCGCGACCGCTGGGAGGGCTGGGCGAAAGAGCCGTTGACCAGCGAGAGCACGCGGCACGTTTCGGTGTGGGAAAAGCACCCCTAACCGGATTCGCCGGTGAAATCGGCTTCGGCGGTGCTCACCACGCCTGCGGCGCGGCCGGGCGCGGTGTGGTAGCGCCAGTACAGGTTGGTATGCGCGATGACCTTGTCCGGCGACGGGGCGCCGAACTGCGTCAGATCCTCGGTCGTATGCGCGTCGCCGACCAGGGTGGCGTCGTAGCCGCGGGTGATCGCGCCGTGGAGGGTCGAGCGGATGCACTCGTCGGTCTGCGCGCCCGCCACGACCAGCCGCCCCACGGCGAGCGCGGCGAGGACCGATTCGAGCTCCGTGTCCTCGAACGAGTCCGGATACCTCTTGTGCACCAACGGTTCCCCGTCGTCCCGTGACAGCTGCGGCACGAACTGCCAGCCGTCGCTGCCCCACGGCAGCTGATCGCTCGAATGCTGGATCCAGACGACCCGCGCCCCGGCGGCACGCGCCTTGCCGACCAGGGTGGCGACGTTCGCGATGACGGCGCCCCGGTCATACGCCTCGGCCACCACCCCGGTCTGCACGTCGACGACGAGCAGCGCGGTGTTCGGCCGGTTGTCGAGTGTGCTCATGACGGTATGTTACTAATCCGACCAAAAGCAGGCAGACCCCGAGCAGCACGTAACCGCTGCTACGCAAGCCGGATGGCCGTGACTGTGGTCGGATTAGTCACGAACGGCACAGTATTGAGCTGGAATGCCCGCCGGCTTGCCGCACCATTGCCTAATATTCCTCGTCCCGCTGCCCGGCGGTTCACCGGCTGTTCGCCGGAGTAGGTGAGGCTGGGGCCCGAGCCGGGAGGACGGACATGGAGTTCAGGCATCTGGTGTCATTCCTCGCGATCGCCGAGGAGCTGCATTTCGGCCGGGCGGCCGCGCGACTGCACCTGACCCAGCCCTCACTCAGCCAGCAGCTGCAGCGCCTCGAACGCACGCTGGGCGTGGAACTCGTCGCGCGCACGTCGCACGAGGTGCGGCTGACCTCGGCCGGCCGGGCCTTCGAAGTCGAGGCGCGCGCGATCGTTACGCAGATGGACAAGGCCGCGCTGTCCGCGCGCGAGGCCGCGGCCGGCCGCACCGGCACGGTAAGAGTGGGCTACAACTTCCCCGCCGGCCAGCACATCCTGCCCGCCACGCTCGCGCGGATGCACGCCGAACTGCCGGACGTGACGGTCCGGCTGGAGGAGAAGCGCACCGGACCGCAACTGCAGGCGCTCGCGGACGGTGACCTGGACATCGCCCTGGTCTACGGCCGCCCGGTGACCAGCGACTTCCAGTACCGGCGGCTGCTGCGGCTGCCGATGGTCGCGGTCGTCGGGCCGGGCCACAAGTGGGCGGGGCGGCCGGGCGTGCCGTTCGCGGAACTGGCGCAGCACCCGTGCATCCTGTTCGGCCGCGAGCAGTGCCCGGCGATGTACGACGCGATCCTGTCGGCGGCCGAGCGCACCGGGATCCGGCTCAACGTCGCGCATGTCGTCGACGACCCGGGCGCGACCGGCATCCTCGTCTCGGTCAAACCACTGGTCGGGTTCGCCTCGGCGTCCCGGGGCGTGCTCGCGGGCGCGGCGGCCGGCGGAGTGCGGCCGGTACCGGTCCCGCTCTACAACCCGGTCCCGATGATCGACCTGTACGTCGTCTGGCGGGACGGCGAACCGAACCGCCTGCAGGCGGCCTTCCTCGACTGCATCGACGCCGTCGGCCCGTTCGAAGGGCCCGGCGCCGAGCCGAGGGCCGCGGAGGTCAAGTCGGCTTAGCAAGCCTTTCGACCGGCTGGTTCGTGAGCTGCGCGATGAGGTCGAAGTGCTTGTCGAGGTGGAGCACGGTGAGCCCGGCCAGTTCCGCGGTGGCCGCGATGAGTAGATCGGGGATCGACGGCGCGCGGTGCTGGCCGCGCTCGGCCAGCAGCATGAGCACGTCGACGGCGCGGTCCTCGATGGCGGGCGTCAGGTACTCCACCGGCAGGTGAGACAGGGGAGGGCGACGCAGACCGCCACGGATGTCTTCCGCTGAGCGGGCGGAGTAGCCGACCTCGAGAAGGGTGATGCTGGTGACGTGCACGAGGCCGCGTTCGATGCGGGCGGCCCATTCACCCGCATCGGGGCTCGCGCCCAGCAGGGCCAGCGCGGACTTGTCGATGAGCCAATGGGTGGACCTCCTCGTGGTCACGTCCAGGCCTGATGCATCACATCGGGGTCGGCGAGGTCGGCGAACGTGCGGGTGAAACGCTGAAGGTCGTCGGCGGTCACACCGGATGCGGACCGTTGCGGACGTTGAACGACATCGTCGGGTTCATCGGTGGTGGGTCGGGTCCGGTTGGGCCGGATGTGCGGTCGGTGTTGGTGGAGGTGGTGTCGGAGAAGACGGGGTATCCGCCGGAGATGGTGGATCTGTCGATGGATTTGGAGGCGGATCTGGGGGTCGATTCGATCAAGCGGGTGCAGATTCTGGGTGCGTTGCGGGACCGCGTGGACGGTGTTCCGGCGGTAGGACCCGAGCAAGCCGCGGAGTTGCGGACGTTGAATGACATCGTCGGGTTCATCGGCGGAACCACCGAAACACCGGCGCCCGCCCCCGAGCAGCCTGTGCTCCAGCAGATCGAGTTGGTCCGGCTTCCCGCGATCGACCGCCTCGAACAGCCTTACCGCGACGGGAAAACAGCACTCGTCATCGACCACGGGGAGCCGTCCGCGACGGTGCTCGCCGCGACGCTCGAGCAGCGCGGCTGGGTCGTGCACCGGGTCAGCGCCGGCCAGAAGGACGCGCCGCTGTCCACATGGGACGGAGACGAGATCAGCGCGAGCCTCGCGGAAGCCCCGGCCGGGCTCGACCTCTGCCTGACCGTTCTGCCCGCCGGAGACCACTGGCAAACGGGCGCGCGCAGGCTGGCCGACACCATCCTCACCGCCAAGCTCGTCCACGATCGCCTCACCGCTGATGGCCGCGCCGCGTTCGTGACCGTCACCCGTATCGACGGCGCGCTCGGCCACCGTGGCGACCGTCCGGCGGCCGCGTCCCTGGTCGGTGGCATCGGCGGGCTGGCGAAGACCCTGGCCCAGGAGGCACCCCGCCTGTTCTGCCGGGCACTCGACCTCGCCCCCGAACTCACCGACGAGGACCTGGCCGAGGCCGTCCTCGCCGAACTCGACGACGCCGCCACCGACGCTCGCGAGGTCGCGATCGACGCCGACCGCACTCGCTGGACCGTCCGGCCCCGCGCCATCGAAAACGCCGAAACCACCGACTCGACGATCACCGGGGACGACGTGCTCGTCGTGACCGGCGGCGCCCGCGGCGTGACCGCCCGCTGCGTCCGCGAACTGGCCGGGCGCGGCGCCTGCGAGTTCATCCTGCTCGGCCGAACGGAACTCACCGAGGAACCGGACTGGGCAACCGGCGTCGCCGACGACGAAATCAAGGCCGCGGCGATCACCGGCCTGCCCGGGCAGAAGCCGAAGGACATCGACCGGATCGTCCGTGATCTGCGGGCACAGCGGGAGATCCGGGCGACCATTTCGGCGACCGGCGCACAGTACCTGACCGTCGACGTGACCGACGCCGAAGCGACCAGGAAGGCGCTGGAACCAATCCGCGAGCGCGTCACCGGACTCGTGCACGGCGCCGGTGCGCTCGCCGACGCCCTGCTTCCGGCCAAGACACCGGCCGATATCCGCACCGTACTCGCGACCAAAGTGGACGGTCTGCTCAACGTCGCCACCGCGCTCGACGGGACCAGGCTGCGTCACGTCATCCTGTTCGGCTCGGTCGCGGGCGTGCTCGGCAATCCGGGCCAGGCCGACTACGCCGTCGCGAACGAGGCGGTCAACCGGATCGGGATCAGCTGGAAGCGCGAGCGCCCGGCGAGTCAGGTGACCACGATCAACTGGGGCGCCTGGGACGGCGGTATGGTCACCCCCGAACTCCGGGACGTGTTCCTCGCCCGCGGCGTGGCACTGCTCGGGATGGACACCGGGGCGCGCCTGTTCGCCGACCAGCTCACCCGAGCCCGCGCCGACGACGTCTCGGTCCTGGCCGGCCCGCCGGTGCCGCTCGCCCCGCCCGCGGTGCCCAGCGGGACGGCCGCGTTCACCGCGCACCGGGACCTCGGCGCGACCGCGACCGACCCGGTCGTCCTCGATCACCGGGTCGGCCGGTTCCCGGTGTTCCCGGCGGCGGCCGGGCTGGGCTGGGCGATCAACGTGCTGGAGCGGGCGAACGCCGGGCTCCGCGTGATCGAATGCTCGGGATTCGAGGTCCTGAAGGGAATCGTCTACGACGGCACCCATGAGTGTGACTACTGGCTCGACGTGGACAGCGGCACACTCGCCGGCGGGCGGCTCACCGTCAAGGCCTGGATCCGCAGCGCCGAAGCCGGCCGGACGCCGTCACACTTCGCCGGCACCTTCGTGCTCGCGCCCGAACCGCCGCCCGCACCGCGAGGCAACGGGTACGTGCTCGGCGACGGGGAAGAGGACGGGCTCGAGGTCTACCGCAGCGCGACGCTGTTCCACGGCCCGCTACTGCAGGGCATCCGCCGCGTCCTCCGGCGTGAAGAACGGCTCTTCGTGGCGGAATGCCGGCTGCCGGACACGCCGATCGCCCAGGGCCAGTTCGCGAGCGCGTTGCACAGCCCGGTGCTGTCGGACGTGGTGATCCAGGTGGGCTCGCTGCTCGGCGTGTGGTTCATGGAGTCTGGCTGCCTGCCGCTGAGCATTGGCCGCATCGAGTACTTCGCGCCGCTGCCCGGTGACCGCCCGTTCGTCGCCGAGGCAGGTGAGCTGCGCACGAACTCCGACCGGACCCAGGTCACCGTGACCGTCACCGCGAGCGATCCGGACGGCCGGGTGCTGCAGCGGTACCAGGATCTGTCCGTGATCGCGACCCCCGAGATGACCGCCAAGTTCGCCGAAGCCGTGCGGCTGCGGGAGGACCGATGACCGAAAATCGCGAAGCCGCTTATCGGGGCCGACCGGGTGCGGGCGCCCCGCAGGACACAGAGGAGAACCGATGACAGCGCAACTCGACGCGCTCGACTTCACCGGGGAGCCGTTCGACGCCCTCGCCTGGACCGTGGCGGAACTCGACGAACCCGCACCCCGTCGGGACGACGTGATTTCCGGGCTCCTGCACGAGTTCCGCACCAGCCTGATCGCGGCGCACACCTCCGCGATGACCGTGCAGACCGGGCTGCAGCGGCACCGGCTCACGAGCGTCACACCGCCGACTGAGCCGCGCCGCCGCGTCCGGACCCCCGAGCCCGCCTCCACCATGAGCGCCTTCAAAGCGCTCGCCCGGACGCCCGTCACCTCACTGGACGAAAACGCACTCGCGGAACTCGGCCACGGCGCGATCGCGAACGTGTTCGGCGCCGCCTACGACCAGGAGGGCGCCAACCCGGCGATCCACCTCACCGCGTCCGACCACGGCGCGCTCACCGCGGTCCGGGACATCGACCGGCACGCCGGCCCCTGGCACCGGGGCAGGCTGCACGCGGCGTACCGCGCCTACGACGAGGGGACCACCGCCGCGGAAGAGGTCGTGGTGCAGGCGGCCCAGGTGTTCGCGATGCACGCCGGCCTGCACCTGTGCCTCTCCGGAGCGCGCTTCGAAACCACCGGCGAGCGCGAAACCGGGCTCATCCAGTCCATTGTGGGCGATGGCGAGCTGACGCTCGACGTCATGGAGATCGACCTGATCCCGCGCCCGTGGCTGCGGGTCACCGCCGAACTTCGCCGCGACGGCGCTCTTGTGGCCCGCGTGAACGACCTCACCGTGGGCATCCGCGAGGAGCCCGGGCTCCCGATCGGTCCGGAGACCGGCGGCGTGATCCCCCGGTTCTTCGGTCGCCGCAACGGATTCGGCCAGCGCGCACTGCTCGGTGAGTTCCACATGACCCACAGTGCCCGCGGGGACCTGGACATCGCGCTGGGGCCCGAGTTCGCCCGGTACGCGGGCCGCCGCGCCACCCGGATGCCCAACCACGGGCTGCAGCTGTGCGACCGGGTCATGGCGGTGGAGGGCGAGCGCGGCAAGCTCACCGGCGGCACCGGCCACACCGAGTACGACTCACCCGCGGATTCCTGGTACTACGCCGAAACCGCGAACGCCTCCATGCCCAACGTCGTCCACATGGAGACCTCGCTGCAGTCCGCGCTGCTGCTCGGCTACTTCCTCGGCGCGACGCTGACCGCGCCGGAGGAGGACTACAGCCTGCGCAATCTCGACGGGACCGCGACCGTACTGCGCGAGGTCGATCTGCGGGACAAGACGATCCAGCAGACCAGCCGCCTGCTGGGCACCACCGTGCTCGTCGGTGCGGTGCTGCAGTCGTTCTCCTACGAGCTTTCCGTGGACGGGGAACCGTTCTACGCGGGGGAGTCGCTGTTCGGCTTCTTCAACGAAACCGCGCTGGCCAACCAGAACGGACTCGACAACGGCGCGTATGTGCCGCCCTGGCTGGAGACCAACCGCGCCACGACACGCACCATCGACGTCGCCACGCGGCGCGAAACCGGCGTGCTCTGCTCGCGCGGGCACCTGGCCTTGCTGGACTCCGTCACCGTCGTCGACGGTGGCGGCAAGCACGGCGAGGGGTATCTGCACGCCGTGCGCCCGATCCGGGCGGACGACTGGTTCTTCGCCTACCACTTCCATCTCGATCCGGTGATGCCCGGCTCGCTCGGGGTGGAGGCGGTGATCCAGGCGATGCAGGAGTGGGCGATCGACGCCGGACTGGCCGGCGACCTCGACGAACCGGAGTTCGTGCTCCCGGCGAACCTGCCGATGTCGTGGCGCTACCGCGGGCAGATCCTGGCCGAGGACCGCGAGATGACCCTCGAAGTGCACATCAAGAGCGTCGAGCGCCGGCCCGGCCGCGTCCGGGTCGCCGGCGAGGCGAGCGTGTGGAAACCGGGCATGCGGATCTACGAACTGGACGACATCGCCGTCGAGCTACGGGAACGGCACGGAAAGGACCGATGATGACTACCGGAACACAGCAGCCGCCCCTGTTCGCCCGGCGTGACGGCTTCGATCCGCTCCCGGAGCTGGAACGCCTTCGCGCGGAACGCCCGGTGACCAAAGTGGACTATCACTGGGGCGTGCAGACGTGGCTGGTCACGCGGTACGAGGACGTGCGGATGATCCTCGGCGACCACAAGCGGTTCACCAGCGCCCCGCCGCCCTACTTCGCGGGCGCCGGGGACGGATCGTCCGGTGTGGACGGTACCGGCTGGTTCATCGTCTACAACCCGCCGGCGCACACCCGGCTGCGCCGGATGCTTGCCGCGGAGTTCACCAAGCGGCGGCTCGCCCGGCTCGAGCCGCGGATCGAGGCCACGGTGACCGGGCACCTCGACGAGATGGAGCGGACCGGCGCGCCCGCGGAGCTGGTGAGCCAGTTCGCGCTGCGGCTGCCGATGCTCGTGATCTGCGAGCTGTTCGGGGTGCCGTTCGAGGGCCGCACCAAGCTGCTGCCGCTCAGCTCGAAGTTCACCGACTTCTCCCTTCCCGTCGACGAGCGGAAGGCGGCCACCGAGCGCGCCGGCGAGATCATGGTGGAGTTCGTCCGCCAGCAGCGCGCCGACCCCGGTGAGGGCATGCTGGGCATGCTGATCCGCGAGCACGGCGACGAACTCACCGACCGCGAGCTCGCCGGTGTCGCCGACCTCATGGTGCAGGCCGGGTACGAGACCACGATGTCGATGCTGTCGCTGGGCACGCTCGTGCTGTTGCGCCACCCCGAGCACGTCCCCCTGCTGTTCGGCGGTGACCAGCAGCTCGAGCAGGTGATCGAGGAGCTGCTGCGCTACCTGTCGATCACGCACAACCTGTTCCCCCGGATCGCGCAGGAGGACGTCACGATCTCCGGGCAGCCCGTCAAGGCCGGGGAACTGCTGATGTGCTCGCCGCCGATCGCCAACCGCGACGAGCAGCTGGGCGAGGGAATGGACAGCTTCGACCCGGCCCGCAAACCCGGCGCCCATCTTGCCTTCGGGCACGGGATTCACCACTGCATCGGCGCTCCGCTGGCCCGCCTCGAGCTGCGGATGGCGCTGCCCGCCCTGTTCCGCCGGTTCCCCGGCCTGCGGCTCGCCGTGCCGTTCGAGGAGATCGCGTGGCGCCCCAACACCAACTTCTACGGACTCGACTCGCTCCCGGTCGCCTGGTGACCGACTGACCTTCTTGGGGGTTCGATGACATCCAACACGACCGCCGCGCCCGCACGGCCGGCCGTCAGCTGGCTGCCGGTGGTCATGCTGGCGCTGGGCGCGTTCTGCGCGGGCACGGACAACTACCTGATCGCCGGGATCCTGTCGGACATGTCGCGGGATCTGCATATGCCGGTCGCGGCTGGTGGCCTGTTCGTCACCGCCTACTCGCTCGCGTACGCGGTCGGTTCGCCGGTCGTGCTGACCCTGGTGCGGGTCCGTTCGCCACGGCGGCTGTTGCTGGCCGCGATCGCCGCGTTCGTCGTGGTCAACCTGCTCGCCGCCGTCGCGTGGGCGCCCTGGGTGATGACGGTGGCGCGGATCGTGGCCGGCTGCCTCGCCGGGCTCTACAGCCCGCTGGCGGCGGCGGCCGCCGCCGGCATGGTGCCCGCCCACCGGCGCGGGCGTGCGCTGGCCATCGTGATGGGCGGGATCTCGGTCGCCACACTGGCCGGAGTGCCGATCGGGGTGTGGATCGCGCACCTGTGGTCCTGGCGGACGGCGTTCGTGTTCGTGGCCGCGCTCGCGGTGGTCGCCACGGCCGGCATCGCGCTGAGCGTCACGGCAAGCGGTGCCGCGCCGAGCGCTTCCTTCCGGCAGCGGGTGGCGCCGCTTCGCCGGCCGGCGGTCCTGCTCGCGCTGGTCGTGACGATCGCGGGAATGTGCGCCGGGCTCATGGTCTATACCTATGTGGAGCCGATCTTCGCCGCGGCTCCCGCCGTGGGGGCCGGTGCCGTCGGCGCGCTGATCATGGCGCACGGTTTCGGCGCGCTCATCGGGCTCGGCTTCGGCAGTTCGCTGGTGGACCGGTTCGGCTCACGGCCGGTGCTGCTGGGCACCCTGACCGTGTTCACCGCGGATATGGCGCTGCTCCCGCTCGCCTCGCACACGCTGGTGACGACGTTCGCGTTCGTGTTCGTCTGGGGTGTGGTCGGCTGGGCCTTCCTGCCGGCCCAGCAGCACAGCATGATCGCCGACGCGCCGCCCGAACAGCCCCCGATGCTGCTGTCGCTCAACGGTTCCGCGATGTACTTCGGCATCGCGCTCGGCTCCGCGATCGGTGGCGCGGTCATCGCGGGCCTTGGCGCCGGCCGGATCTGGACGTTCGCCACCGCGTTCGCGGCGGTTGCGGTGCTGCTGTCGCTCGTGCGGCACACCCGCGTCACTTCAGGCCGGAGCGGACGAAGGCGCTGACGACGTGCCGGCGCAGCACCAGGTACAGCACGAGGATGGGCAGGCAGGCCAGGCCGGCGACGGCCATCAGCGGCCCCCAGAGGGTGCCCTCGCTGATCAGGAAGCTGCGCAGGCCGAGCTGCAGGACGTTGTTGCTGCGCTGCAGGACCAGCGCCGGCCAGAAGTACTCGTTCCAGGCCGTCACGAACAGCAGGATGGTCAGCGCGGCGAGCGGGGCGCGCAGGTTCGGCACCACGACGGTCCACAAGGTACGCCAGGACGAGCGCCCGTCCATCGTCGCCGCCTCCAGCAGCTCCTTGGGGAAGCCGTCGAGGTGCTGGCGCAGCAGGATCACGCCGAGCGCCGAGCAGACGTTGGGGACGATGACGCCTGCCAGCGTGTTCAGCAGGCCCAGCTGCAGGAGCAGCACGTAGTTGGGCAGCATTGTCACCTGGAACGGAACCAGCCAGGTGCCCACGAAAGCCAGGTAGCACAACCGTTTGAACCGGAACTGCCAGGCGGCGAACGCGTAGGCCGCGAGCAGCCCGGTGAAGAGCTGGCCCAGCGCGGTCAGCAAGGCGACGAGAGCCGTGTTGAGCAGCAGGTGGGGCAGGTCGACCAGTCCGATCGCGTCGGTGTAGTTCTGCACCGACAGCGGCCACGGGATCGGTGACAGCGACAGCACCTGATCGGGCCGCCGCAGGGAGGTGGCGTAGAGCCAGTAGATCGGGAACACGCAGAGCACGCCGAGCAGGCCGAGCACGAGGTGGCCGGGCAGAGCCCGCCATCGCGAGCCCGCCCCGGCGGGAACGGTTACAGCATCCATTGTGGACAATTCCTAATCGTCATGGATCGTCAGTTTCTCGCCGAGTAGGACGAGGCCCGCCGCGATGGCGCCGAACACCACGAACAGCAGGATTCCGGCGGCCGTGCTCAGGCCGGCGTCGAAGCTCTGGAAGCTGTACTGCCACAGCAGGTAGTAGACGTTGGTCGTGGCGCCGGACGGGCCGCCCTGGGTGATCGTGTCGATCAGCGGGAACGTCCACTGTGCCGAGAGCAGGATGGTCATCAGCACCAGGAACACGAGCGTGGGGGACAGCAGCGGCAAGGTGATCCACCGGCTGATCTGGCCACGGGAGGCGCCGTCGATCATGGCCGCCTCGGTGTAGTCGTGGTTGATGTTCGACAGGCCCGCGGCCACCACGAGCACCGCGAAGCCCAGCAGGTACCACCCGGTCATCACGATGATCGCGCCCAGCGCCCATTTGCTGTCGTGCAGCCAGTTCACGTGTGTGCCCAGCACCCGGTTGACGATCCCGCCGCTGGGATCGAGCAGCCATTGCCAGACCGTCGCGCTCGCCACGGGCGGGACCAGGAACGGCAGGAACACCAGCGCCTGGTACACCGAGCGGGCGCGGCCCCGGATGCGTTGCGTCAGCAGGCCGACGGCCACCGGCACCACGACGGTGAACAGCAGCAGGCCGGCGATGATCAGCAGGGTGCGCAGCACCGACTGGCCCACGGCCGGCAGCGCGAACAGGCGCCGGTAGTTGTCCAGCCCCGCCGGCGTCATCGGCTGGGTGGGCAGGAGGTTCCATGAGTAGAACGACAGCTGCGCGGTCTGCACGAGCGGGCGGTAGGTCCAGATCACCAGCAGCGCCAGCGACGGGGCCAGGTACAGATAGGGCGACACGGCGCGCAGCAGGCGCCGCGGCACCGGCGGCCGCGCCACGCGGGGTGGCGCGATGACAGCCGGTGCCGGTACCTCGACGAACATCTTCTCACTCGTCCTGGAAGAACTTCTCGATGGCGTGGCGCACTGTCGCGTCCCTTTCGTTGTCGTACACCAGCGGAGCGTCGCCGATCTCGACCGCGGTGGCGACGAAGACGCCGTCGATCAGGTCGATCCGGCTGATCCCCGCGCCCACCCGGCCCCGCAGCCGGTTCGGCGGCGGCAACGGGTCGCAGCGGTAGGCGAGCGCGGGCGAGACCCACACCGGGATCCGGGCCAGCGCCCCGCATCCGGTGTGATGCGCGTGCCCGGTGACGATCATCCGGACGTCGCTGCCCGCCAGCGCGGCGGCCAGGTCCCCGGCGTCGTGCAGCCGCAACAGATGCGCCGACGGCACGGGCGAGGGCAGCGGTGGATGGTGGATCACCAGGATGCTGCCCCGAGGCGACGGGCTCGCCAGCCGCGCGCGCAACCACTCCAGCTGACCGGGTTCGAGCCTGCCGTCGGGCCGGCCCGGCGTGCTGCTGTCCAGCACGAGGATCCGCACGCCCTCGATCCAGTGCACCGAGTCCACCGGGCCCACCGCGTCCGAAGTGGACAGTAGCTCCGCGCGGAAGGCCGCCCGCTCGTCGTGGTTGCCCATCGCGTAGACGATGTCCGCGCCGAGCTTTTCCGCGGCCGGGGCCAGCGCCGACGCCAGCCGGCGGTAAGCCTCCGGTTTCCCGTTGTCCGCCAGGTCGCCGGTGAGCAGCAGGCCGTGCACCCGCGTGCCGGACGACAGCACTGTGGCGAGCGCGGCCTCCAGCGTGGCGTAGGTGTCCACGGTGTCGTGCATCCGCTCGCCGGCCGCACCCAGATGCGTGTCGCTGAACTGGATCAGGGTCAGTTCCGGGACCGGGGCGGTCACTTGGCCGGCACCAGCGAGGCCACCTGCTGCTTCGCCGCGGTGAGCGACGCCTGCGGGTCGGCGCCCTGGTACACGGACTTCTCGACCGCGTCCATCATCGCGTCGCGGATCTGCTGGAAGTTGGTGCCGGGGAAGGCGACCCACGGCTCGACCCGCGACAGCTGGTCCACATTGGGCTTGATCAGCGGGTTCTTGGCCGCCCACGGCTGCAGATGCGCCGGGTCGTTCAGCAGGCCGAGCCGCAGCGGCAGGTAGCCGATCTTGCTGGTGATGGTGTCGTAGGCCTGCGGGCTGGTCAGGAACTTGATCAGGTCCCACGCGGCGCGTTGTTTGGCCGGGTCCTTGGAGAAGACGTACAGCGCGGCACCGGAGTTGGTCGGCACCGTCGGCTGCCCGCCGAAGCTGGGCATCGGGGCGGCGCGCAGCTCCCAGTTCGCGCCCTTGGCGCCCTTGAGGTACCCACCCTGCGCGGCGCTGCTCTCCAGCATCATGCCGAGGTCACCGCGGGGCATCTCGTTGGTGGCCTGCAGCTGGCTGAGCTTGGGCGTCGCGCCCGCGTTCACCATGTCCTGCATCTTCTTGACGACCTGCGTGACCTGCGGCTGGTCGAAGGTCAGCTGGGTGCGATCGGGCGAGAGGACGCGGCCGCCGTTGGAGCGCACCAGGCTCTGGAAGCACCAGTCGCTCGCGGACCGGGTCAGGCAGTCGGCGTAGGCGCCGTCCTTGCCGGTGGCCTGCTTGATCTTCTGACCGTCGGCCAGCACCTCGTCCCAGGTTTTCGGCGGGTCGTCCGGGTTCAGCCCGGCCTGCCGGAAGAGGGTCGCGTTGTAGTAGAGCACGGGCGTGGACAGCACGAACGGCACGCCGTAGGTCTTGCCGTGGTAGTCGCCGATGGTGCGGATCGCCTGCGCGTAGGGGAACTGCCCGCCGAACTCGCCGTCGAGCTCGCTCTTGCCGACCAGATCGGGCAGCGGCTGCGCGCCGAGCTGGTTGACGGCGAAGTCGAGGGTGTCGAACCCGAGCTGGGCCACGTCCGGCGGGTTGCCCGCGGCGATCTCCGTCTGCACGCTGGCCGTGGAGTTGTGCGCGGGGTTCGGGTCGCTTCCGGTCGGCTTCTGCGGGGTCACCTTGATGTTCGGGTACTTCTTCTCGAACTGGCCGATGAGCTCGTTGAAGGTGTCCGTCCAGGTGCCGGCCAGGCCGAAGTTGTAGCTTTCGAACACGATCGACACCTGCTGGCCGGGCGCCAGCTCCGGGGCCTTGGCGACGGTGCCCGGCGAGTTCGCCGACGGGGTGCCGACCCCGCAGGCGGAGGCGCCGAACAGCACGGCCAGGGCGACGATGCCCCCGGCACGTGAACGTGTGGTGATCATGCAGGTACTCCTTGCTGTTCCGGTTCTTCGTTGGGACGGGACGGAGCGGGGTCGTCCTGCCAGACCAGGCGACGGCCGCCGGCAGGGCTGAACAGGTGCAGGTGTTCCGGTTCGGCCGCGAGGCCGACCGTGTCGCCGGGCGCGAGGCCGAGCGGGCGCGGGCCGCGGACCGCGAGCCGGGCGGGCCCGACCTCGCAGTAGGCGATCTCCTCGGCGCCGAGGTTCTCCACCAGCCGGACCACCCCGTGCAGGCCGGGCCGGGGATCGTGCGGGCGCAGGTGCTCGGGCCGGATGCCCAGCACGACCTCGGTTTCGCCGACGTCGCCGATCGTCTCGAGCGGGAGGTCGATTCCGGGCGCGGTGGCGAAGAGCATCCGCCCGCGGCTGGAGACGCGGGCGTGCAGCAGGTTCATCGGTGGTGAGCCGAGGAACCCGGCGACGAAGGTCGAAGCCGGTTCGTCGTAGACCTCGGTGGGCGTGCCGACCTGCTCGAGCCGGCCGTCGTTGAGGATCGCGATGCGGGTGGCCATGGTCATCGCCTCCACCTGGTCGTGGGTGACGTAGACGAAGGTCGTGCGCAAGCGGCGGTGCAGCTCGACGAGCTCGTACCGGGTGGACGCCCGGAGCTTGGCGTCCAGATTGGACAGCGGTTCGTCCAGCAGGAACGCGGCCGGGTCGCGCACGAGCGCCCGGCCGAGCGCGACACGCTGGCGCTGCCCGCCGGACAGCTCACGCGGGCGCCGCCGCAGCAGTCCGGCCAGTTCGAGCGTGCGTGCGACCTCGGCGACCTTCCGGTCGATGTCCGCGCGACCGGCGCGGCGCGCACGCAGCGGGAAGCCGATGTTCCGCTCCACCGACAGGTGCGGGTAGAGCGCGTAGCTCTGGAACACCATCGCCAGGTCGCGGTCGCGCGGCGGGACGTGCGTGATGTCCCGGCCGTCGAGTTCGAGCCCGCCGGAGTCCAGCGGGGTGAGCCCGGCGACGGCGCGCAGCAGCGTCGACTTGCCGCATCCGCTCGGGCCGAGCAGCACCAGGAACTCGCCGTCGGCGATGTCGAGGCTCACCCCGTCCACCGCGGTGACGGCGCCGAACCGCTTGGTCGCCGCGCGAATCCGGATCTCACCCACCGGGCATCCTTTCGATCGGTCTTGTCCGCGCTGGAATCCCAGCACGGCGGCGTGCGCGGGCGAGGAACCATAGAAAACGCATGCCGTTCGATCGGCAGAACTAATCGGGACACCGCGCGGCGCCGCCCGTGGCCACATTGGGGACGTGCGAGAGGTATTGGTGACCGCGAAGACCACTGAGGCCGAGGGCGTGGTGTCGTTCGAGCTGTCCGGCGAAGGGCTGCCGGGCTGGACGCCGGGTGCCCATATCGACCTGGCGATCCGGGCCGGGCTCACCCGGCAGTACTCGCTGTGCGGCGATCCGGCGGATCGCGGGCGCTGGCGGATCGCGGTGCTGCGTGAGGAGCCCGGCCGCGGCGGCTCCCGCCATCTGCACGACGTGGTCGAACCCGGTGACACGCTCAGCGCCGGCGAGCCGCGCAACAACTTCCCGCTCGTGCCCGCGCCCGGTTATGTGTTCGTGGCCGGCGGCATCGGCATCACCCCGCTGCTGCCGATGATCCGCGAGGCCGAGCGCGACGGTGCGGATTGGACGCTGTACTACGGCGGCAGGCGGCGCGCACGGATGGCGTTCACCGCCGAACTGGCCCGCTACGGCGACCGGGTCCGGCTCCTGCCGGAGGACGAGCACGGTCTGCTGCCGCTCGCCGGAATCCTCGCCGGTTCGGCGTACCCGGTGTACTGCTGCGGCCCCGAACCACTGCTCGCCGCCACGGAACGCGCCTGCCCGCCCGAACGCCTGCGGCTCGAACGGTTCCACCCGCGCGAGACCGATCCGGCGCCCGAGCGGGAGTTCGAAGTCGAGGCTTCCGCATCCGGGCGCACGGTCCGGGTGGCGCCGGGAGAGTCCATTTTGGATGCGCTGGACGCGGCCGCGGTGCCGGTGCCGTCTTCGTGCCGCGAGGGCACCTGCGGGACGTGCGAAACCCTGGTCATCGACGGGGAAGTCGAGCACCGCGACTCCGTGCTGAGCGAACCGGAGCGCGCCGAGGGCAAAACCATGATGGTGTGCGTTTCGCGGGCTCGTTCGGCTCGGCTGGTGCTCGATCTCTGACTCGATAGGCACGGCGAATCGCTCGTTTGGTCTTGACCGCGCGAAGCTCCGCCGGATCGATTTTCCAGGCATAGTGCCAGAAAGCCAGCGCGGGCTACCGGTCGCCGGGGTGCGCGCGGACAGGGTAACGACGGCAGATCGGAAGGCACGTATGCGGCTCACTGTTCTCGGCTGTCGGTCCGGTATGCCGGCCGACGGGCAAGCGAGCTCCGGGTATCTAGTGGAAACCGCCTCGGCGCAGATCCTCCTGGACTGCGGACCCGGGATCGCGACCGCGCTGTCCGCGGTCACGGACGCGACGCTGCTGGACGCGATCGTCGTCAGCCACCTGCACGCGGACCACTGCTACGATCTGCTGCCGATCGGGAAGTCCCTGCTGAGCGCGACGATGACCTATCCAGGCGGTCCCGCGGCGCGCGTGGACGAGATGCGGGCGGTGCCGCTGCTCGTGCCGGCGGGTGCGCGCGAGCTGTTCACCCGCTGGGCCGCGCTGTTCCCGGTGACCACGATCCCGTTGCTGGACAAGGCTTTCGAGCGCGCCTTCGACGTGCGCGAGTACGAACCGGGTGAGGTGTTCGAGATCGGTGACGCCACGATCGGCGTGCACGAGTTGCGTCACGTCCTGCCGAACTGCGGGATCCGGGTCGAGGCCGGGGGAGCGGCGCTCGCCTACACCGGGGACACCGGGACGACCGACGCGGCGGTGAAACTCGCCGCGGACGCGGACCTGTTGCTGGCGGAAGCCACCCTCAGCCACCCCGACCGCACCGAGCACGGCCACCTGTGCGGCGGCGACGCGGGCCGCATCGCGGCGCGAGCCGGGGTGCGCGAACTGGCGCTGACGCATTTCTCGTGCACCGAACGGCATTGGCTGCGGCATCTGCGCGATGAGGCCGCGTCGGAGTTCGACGGACCGGTCCGGATGGTCCGCGCCGGGGAGCGCCTCACCGTCGGGAATGGTTAGTCAGGGCGTGCCGGCGAGCAGTTCCGCGGTGAGTCGTCGGCCCGCCCGCCGCGCCGTTTCACCGGCCGGGCATCGTGATGTCGTAGTGCGCGATCTTCCGGTAGATCGTCGCGCGGCTCATGCCGAGCAGCGAACTCGCCTCGGCGATGCTCGCGCCCTGCGCCAGGCACCGCACGATCTCGTCGCGTTCGATCGTCTCGATGCGCGTCAGGCGCCGGGTCGCGCCCGTGAAGACCTCCGGGGCGAGGTGCCGCGTGTCGATCACGTCGGCGCGCGCCGCCGCCTGGCGCACCACTTCGCGCAGTTGCCGCACGTTCCCCGGCCACTGGTACGCGGTCAGCGCCCGCGCCGCCGCGGGGGAGAATTCCCGTTGCCTGGCGAAATACCGGGCCAGCGGCAGCACGTCGTCCGGCCGGTACCGCAGCGCTGGTACTTCCACGACCGTGTCCACGAGTTCGGCGAGCGGCTCCGGGATCTCGCCGGGGTCCTCGGCGGTCACCGCGAACGGTGCCGGCGCCGCCGGGAGCGCCGCCGGGAGCGCCGCCGACAGCACCGGCAGCAGCTCTCCGGCGGCCGACGCCGGCAGCGCGTCCACCCCCGAGATGATCACGCACGTGTCCGTCTTGCCCACCTCGGGCGCCCACAACGCGAGCCACGCGCCCGCGTCCCGCGGCGCCGGCGGCCGCGCGTTGAGCACCCGTTCGCGGGACCGCACCGACCGCCGCGCCAGTGACGCGAGCGCCGTCTTGCCCGCGCCGGCCTCGCCGACGACGGCCACCACGCGTCCGGACCGCATCGCCTGCGTGGCCTCGTCCAGCGCGTTCTCCCAGCCGGCGGACAGCCGCGGCCCGTCGTCGCGCAGCCGGTCGGCGTACACCCGGAACACCTCGCCACGCGGCGCGGGCCGTGGCCGGCGCCCGCTGCCGCGGGCCATCATCAGCGCCGACGTGTTGCCCGCCGCGGCCTGCGCGAGCGCGAGCAGCAGCTCTTTCGACGAGTCCGACCAGGTGGTCAGGTTGACGCTGCCCAGCAGGGCCCCGCTGGCCGGGTCGAGCACCGGCGCCGCCGCGCAGGTGTAGCCCCAGAGCCCCGAGCAGTAGTGCTGCTGGGCGCTGACCAGCGATGGCGCGCGGTCGGCGAGCGCGAGCCCGAGGCCGTTGGTGCCGGCGTTGCGTTCGGAGTAGGAGAAGCCCGGCGCGAGATGGACGCCGTCCAGCGAACGCAGGATGCCGCTGTCCCCGCACAGCCGGCTGAGCACGAGGCCTTCGCTGTCGGTGAGCATCAGGCTGACCGGCTCGTTCGCGAGCGTCTCGTGCAGGCCGCGCAGCACCTCGTCCCCGCATTCGAAGAACAGCGACGCGTCGTCGACGCTGCCGGTGAACACGGGCTGCACCTCGTCCACCGGGGCGCCGTACCGCTCGCTGCGCCGCCAGGACGCGCGCAGCCGCGCGGGTACCGCGATCTCACCGCTTTCCATCGTCACCTCCCAGGACGCGCCGTTGCGGCCTGTCGATCACGGTACCGGCCACCGGCGGGCGGCCTCGTTACTCACTTGTCTCAAATTGAGACGGCCGCGGCCCCCGCGCCCGCCGCCCGGTGCCTAGCGTCGGGCCCGGCACGTGCCACCGCAGTCACGCAACGCTGGAGAGGATTCCCGTGTACACCAAGGACGGCGAGCAGTACTTCATCGTCGACGCGCATATCGCCCTGTGGGATGCCAGGCCGGAGAACCAGCTCAACATCCACGGCAAGCAGTTCATCGACTGTTTCTACGACTACCACCGCAACCTCAGCCCGGAGTCCGAGGTCTGGCCCTACGAGGAGTACCTCCACCAGGGCGGCGAGCGCCTGATGAAGGATCTGTTCGAGGACGGGTACGTCGATCACGCGGTGTTCCAGCCCGCGCGGCTGGGGGAGTTCTACCGCACCGGTTTCGGGCAGACCGAAGAGGCGTTCGCGCTGGCGCGGCGGTATCCGGACAAACTGACCTACAACCACAATTTCGACCCGCGCTTCGGTGAGGCGGGGCTGAAGCAGTTGCGCCACGACGCCGAACGCTTCGGTCTCAAGGGGGTCAAGCTCTACACCGCCGAATGGCACGGCGACTCGCGGGGCTACCAGCTCGACGACCCGTGGACCTACCGGTACCTGGAAGCCTGCCAGGAACTGGGGATCAGGAACATCCACGTCCACAAAGGACCGACGATCCGCCCGCTGGACCGCGACGCGTTCGACGTCGCGGACGTGGACAAGGCCGCGACCGACTTCACCGAGCTCAACTTCGTGGTCGAGCACTGCGGACTGCCGCGGCTGGAGGACTTCTGCTGGATCGCCACGCAGGAGCCGAACGTGCACGCGGGCCTCGCCGTCGCGATCCCGTTCATCCACACCCGCCCGCGCTACTTCGCGCAGATCATCGGTGAGCTGCTGTACTGGCTGGACGAGGACCGGATCCAGTTCTCCAGCGACTACGCCCTGTGGACGCCGCGCTGGCTCGTGGAGACGTTCGTCGACTTCCAGATCCCCGAGGACATGACCGAGTACGCGCCGCTGACCACCGCGCAGAAGAAGAAGATCCTCGGGCTGAACGCGGCGAAGATGTACGACATCCCGGTCCCCGAGGCGCTGCGGCTCCCGGACATACAGGCCGCGTGAGATGTCCGATCTCGTAGCGAAAGCGCGGAAAGCGCTTGACGCGGTATATGACCCGGAGCTCGACGAACCGATCACGGATCTGGGGTTCGTCCGTTCGGTCGAGCACGCCGGAGCTGAGCTGACCGTCCACTTGAGACTGCCGACCTCGTTCTGCTCGCCCAGCTTCGCCTACCTGATGGCCTCCGACGCGAAGGACGTGCTGTCGGGGCTCGGCGCGCGGGTGACGGTGGTGCTCGACGACCACCACGACTCGGAGGTGATCAACCGTGGTCTCGCCGCCGACGCGGGCTATCGCGGAACCTTCGGGCACGAGGCCGAAACCGGTCTCGACGAGCTGCGGCTGACCTTCCGCCGCAAGGCGCATACGGCGGCGATGGAGCGCGCGCTCACGCGGTACCTGCGCGCGCATCCGGAGCTGCCCGAGGAGGATCTGCACGATCTCACGCTGCGGGACCTGCCGGACGGCGGCGCGACCCGCGCCCTGCTGCGGCGGCGCGAGGCGCTGGGCCTGAGCACGGATCCCGCCTCGCCGGTGCTGGCCGACGACCACGGAAACCCGTACCCGCGCGAGGACGTCCCGCGGCGGCTGCGCTTCGCCCGTTCCGTCCGGATTTCGGTCGACGGCAACGCGCATTTCTGCCGCGGGCTGCTGCGCACCCGCTATCCCGACTCCGCGCCGGACCAGGGCCCGCGCGCGGCCGATTCCCTGCTGGAGGGCAAAGCGTCATGAAAGCGATCCAGGTCGTGGGCTACCACGAGAAGCCGCGGCAGGCCGAGGTTCCGGCGCCGGAGGTGACCGGCCCGTTCGACGTCGTCGTGAAGATCGGCGGAGCCGGGGTGTGCCGCACCGATCTGCACATCCTGGAAGGGCAGTGGGCGGAGAAGTCCGGGGTCACGCTGCCCTACACGATCGGCCACGAGAACGCGGGCTGGGTGCACGCGGCCGGCGGTGCGGTGACGAACGTGGCCGTGGGCGACAAGGTGATCGTGCACCCGCTGATGACCTGCGGGCTGTGCCGCGCCTGCCGTTCGGGCGATGACGTCCACTGCGAGCAGAGCCAGTTCCCGGGGATCGACACCGCGGGCGGCTACGCCGAATATCTGAAGACCTCGGCGCGAAGCGTGGTGAAGATCGACGACTCGCTCGAGCCCGCCGACGTCGCGGCGCTGGCCGACGCCGGCCTCACCGCGTATCACGCGGCGGCGAAGGCCGCGCGCACACTGCGTCCCGGGCACCGCTGTGTGGTGATCGGGGCCGGGGGACTCGGGCATATCGGCATCCAGGTGCTCAAGGCGATCACCGCCGCCGACCTGATCGTCGTCGACCGCAATCCGGACGCGGTCAAGCTCGCGACGGCGATCGGCGCGGATCACGGGGTGGTGGCCGGCGGCGACCACGTCGACGAGGTGCTGGAGCTGACCGGCGGGCACGGCGCGGAGACCGTGCTCGACTTCGTCGGCGAGGGCGGCGCGACCAGGGACGGGGTCGCGATGCTGCGCCGCGCCGGTGACTACCACGTCGTCGGCTATGGCGAGAACATCGACGTCCCGACGATCGACATCATCTCGACCGAGATCAACTTCATCGGCAACCTGGTGGGCAGCTACAACGACCTGTGCGAGCTGATGGTGCTGGCCGCGCGCGGGCTGGTGAAGCTGCACACCACGAAGTACCCGCTGGAGGAGTTCCAGGCAGCGCTCGACGATCTGGACGCCGGCCGGATCCGGGGCCGCGCGATCCTCGTGCCCTGACCGCTCAGGCGGGGTCCTTGCGCCCGACGAGATGGAAGACCCGGCTGAGCCCGCGGTACGGGTCTCGCCGGCTGGCTTCGAGTTCGACCGCGGCGACGTCCCGCGAATCCGCCGGGTCCAGTTCCGCTCCGCCGAATTCGAGCCAGTCGACGAACAGCCATACCCCGTACCAGCGCACGGGCCGCACGCCGCCACCGCGGATGAGCTCGCCGAGTTCTTCCACGGTGTCGGCCCGGCCCGAAACCCCGAGCACCCCGATCCCGGTTCTGGTGTCGAACGCGGCCAGCGCGTCCTTCCACCGCCGCTCCAGCGCCGGTTGCACCGCCGTCGCCCTCGCGTTGCCGGTCATGATCGAGACGAGGCCGCCGGGCGCGGCGCATCGGCACAGCTGGGCGACCAGCGGCTCCGGATCCGCCAGGTACCCGAGCACGCCATGGCACAGCACGGCGGCGAAGCGCCGGCCGTCCACCGCCTCGTCGGCGTTCTCCCCGTCGGCCCGCACGAACCGGACCCGCAGCCGGACGTCGGCGGGCAGCCGTTCGAGCCGTTGCCGCGCCTTGTCCAGCATCGCCGGTGACGAGTCGAGCACCGTCACGTCGTAACCGGCCTGTGCCAGCGGGAACGACTGGTTACCGGCACCGCCGCCGACGTCGAGCACCGGCGCCGGAGGCGGCGGCAGATGCTCCAGCAGGTGCTGGTGCAGCACGTAGGTGCGCACAAACCCCTTCACCGAGGCATAAGCCTCGTCGACGAAGCGATCGGCCAGACCGGCCCAGATGTCGTCGCTCACCGGACCACGATAACAGTTGGTGGTTAGTAACCAGTAACCTGAATGGCATGGCTGGGCGGATGAGCGGACCCGAGCGGCGGTCCCAGGTGCTGGGGATCGCCGCCGCCGAGTTCGCGGATCACGGACTGCACGGCGCGTCGATCGAGGCGGTCGCGCGCGAGGCCGGCATCACGCAGGCTTACGTGTTCCGCATGTTCGGGACGAAGAAGGCGCTGTTCCTGGAACTCGTCGGGGCCGCCTTCGACAGTTTCAGCGACGGGATGGCACAAGCCGCCGGGGAAGCCCGGGGCCTCGACGCGCTGACGCTGATGGGCGCGCGGTACTACGAGTCCCTCGCGGATCGCACCACCCTCCTCCTGCAACTGCAGGGCTTCGCCGCCTGCGGCGACAGCGAAGTCCGCGATCTGGTGCGGACGCGGGTCGCCCGCATGTGGGACGCCGTCGCGGAGACGACCGGTCTGGACCCCGTGACGGTGAAGTCGTTCCTCGCCTTCGGCATGCTTCTCAACAATGTGGCCGCGCTCGATGCCGGCGAAGTCAGCGAACCGTGGGCCGAGGGAGTGCGCACGCGGATCCATCCGGGACTGTTCGAGCACATCACCACCGCCACCAACCGGTGACCTTTTCCTCTGTGGCCGCCGATTCACGCCCGGGTTCGGTGGATGGCGACCCCCTACCTGAGGTGAAGGAGCCAGGTTGTGAAATACGTTCCTCCCGGACAGTCCGGCAGCATCGTTTCGGTTCGTCCGCGCTACGAGAACTTCATCGGCGGCAAATGGCTGCCGCCCACCGAAGGCCGGTACCGGGCCGATCTGAGCCCGGCCACCGCGCGGCCGATCTGCGAGGTCGCCGAGTCCACGCCCGCCGACATCGAACTGGCGCTGGATGCCGCGCACGCGGCGAAGGACGCGTGGGGCGCGGCCTCGCACGCGGAGCGGGCGAAGGTGCTGGGCGCCGTCGCCGACGCGATCGAGGAGCATACGGAAGAACTCGCCGTCGCCGAAAGCTGGGAGAACGGCAAACCGGTGCGGGAGACGCTGGCCGCCGACATTCCCCTCGCCGCCGACCATTTCCGCTACTTCGCCGCCGCGATCCGGGCCGAGGAGGGCTCGATCAGCGAGATCGACGGCGACCTGATCGCCTATCACTTCCGCGAGCCGCTCGGCGTCGTCGGGCAGATCGTCCCGTTCAACTTCCCGCTGCTGATGGCGGCGTGGAAGCTCGCCCCGGCACTCGCGGCCGGCAACTGCTCGGTCATCAAACCGGCGTCGCCGACGCCATGGTCGATCCTGAAGCTCGCCGAGGTGATCGGGGACATCCTGCCGCCAGGCGTGCTGAACATCGTCACCGGGCCCGGCGGCGAGATCGGCAAGGCACTGGCCGCGAACCCGCGCATCGCGAAGATCGCGTTCACCGGCGAGACCGTGACTGGGCGGCTGATCATGCAGTACGCGGCGCAGAACCTGATCCCGGTCACGCTGGAGCTGGGCGGGAAATCGCCGAACATCTTCTTCTCCGACGTGCTCGCCGCCGATGACGACTTCCTGGACAAGGCGGTCGAAGGGCTCGTGCTGTACGCGTTCAACAAGGGCGAGGTGTGCACCTGCCCGTCGCGCGCGCTGATCCAGGAGTCGATCTACGACGAGTTCATGGACCGCGCGCTCAAGCGGATCGAGGCGATCAGGCAGGGCGACCCGCTCGACACCGAGACGATGATCGGCCCGCAGGTTTCGGCGCAGCAGCGCGACAAGATCGAGTCCTATGTGGAGATCGGGCGCGCGGAAGGCGCCGAGGTGGTCACCGGCGGGCAGCGCGTGGACCCCGGCGGCGAGTTCGCCGGCGGCTACTTCTACGCCCCGACGGTCCTCAAAGGACACAACCGGATGCGGGTGTTCCAGGAGGAGATCTTCGGCCCGGTGCTCGCGGTGACCACGTTCACCGACGCCGACGACGCGCTGGCGATCGCGAACGACACCCTCTACGGCCTCGGCGCCGGGGTGTGGACCCGCGACGGCGATCTCGCGTACCGGATGGGCCGCGGGATCAAGGCCGGTCGCGTGTGGACGAACTGCTACCACCAGTACCCGGCAGGCGCGGCGTTCGGCGGTTACAAGATCTCCGGGATCGGCCGCGAGACGCACAAGATGATGCTCGACCACTACAGCCAGACCAAGAACCTGCTGGTCAGCCACAGCCGGAAACCGCAGGGCCTGTTCTGATGGCGCAGGCGGTGACGGCCACTCCGGCGGCACGCGAGGCGGTCCGGCGCCTGCGTGCCGCCCGGGGCGGCCCGGTGATGTTCGTCCAGTCCGCGGGATGCTGCGCGGGCAGCACGCCGATGTGCTTCGACGACGGCGAGTTCCTGATCGGGCCGAACGACGAGCGGCTCGGGGAGATCGAGGGCTGCTCGTTCTACATCGACGCCGCGCTGCACCGGGCGTGGGGTTCCGGCGCGCTCGTGCTGGACGTCGCGCCTGGCCAACCGGAGGGGTTCTCGCTCGGCGCCGGTGACGGGCTGCGCTTCGTGACGCTGTCCGACGCGTGCCCGGTGAACGGGAACTGATCAGGGCACCGGCGCGCCCCAGATGGGAAACCAGCGTCCGAGGTCGGTCTCGATCGGCAGATCGCCACTGAGCGCGGCGCGGGCGCGCAGCTCCAACTGGCTGTCGCGGTGCTGCCCGCCGGTGGGCGCGAAGGGGTAGAAGGTGCCGCGTTTGAACAGGTACACCAGGCCGAGCCGGCGCGGAGTCCCGTCGCTCTCGCCGCGGAACCCGAGCACCGTGCACAGCAGCGCGGAGCCGAAGCCCGCGTCGGCGAGCGTGGCGTTCACCGCGTGCAGGCCGGTCATCAGCGCCGGAATGTCCACAACGGACTGCCGGCAGGTGATCCAGGTGTACCCGAACTCGTCGCGGGTGACCGAGGTCTCCAGCGCGGGGTCGAGTGAGAGCAGGTCACCGATCTCGCGCTGGGACTGCGTCGAAGCGGCTCCTTCGGCGGCCTTGAAACAGACCGCGCCCGCTCCGGTCGGCGCGAACCCGAGCGCGGCCTGGAGCGTGTCCGCGGCGCTGGGGACGGTGAACAGCACGTCGAGGTTCGGCTGCACCGGCCTGGTGCGGCCCAGCAGCACGTCGAGAAACCTCATCGCGTCAGACCTGTTCGCCCAGTTCGGTGGACAGGGTGGCCAGCTGGTCCAGCCGGCGCTCGAGTGCCGGGTGCGTGGACAGCAGGTTCGCGAGGCTCGCCTGGGCACCGAGCGCGGGCGCGAAGAAGAACGCGTTGAACGCCTGCGCGGTGCGCAGATCGCGAGTCGGGATCCGCCCGATGTCGCCGGTGACCTTGGTCAGCGCCGAGGCGAGCGCCGAGGGGCGGCCGGTCAGGATCGCGCCGGCGCGGTCCGCGGCGAGCTCGCGGTAGCGGGACAGCGCCCGGATCAGCAGGAAGCTGAGCACGTAGACCACCGCCGAAACCGCCATCACCAGGAGGACGACCACGGCGGTGTTGTCGCGTGAGCGTCCACCGCCGAAAGCGCCGGAGTAGAAGGAGAACCGGGTCACCAGCCCGGCCAGCACGCCGAGGAACGACGCGACGGTCATCACGACCACGTCCCGGTGCGCGACGTGGGAAAGCTCGTGCGCCAGCACGCCTTCCAGCTCCCCGGTGTCCAGCCGCCGCATCAGCCCGGTGGTCACGCAGAGCACGGCGCGGTCGGTGCTGCGCCCGGTGGCGAACGCGTTCGGCAGTTCGGTGTCGGCGACCGCCAGCCGCGGTTTGGGCATGTCCGCGGCGGCGCACAGCCGGTCGACGATCCCGTGCAGCCTGGGCGCCTCCTCCGGGGTGACGATCCGGGCGTCCATCGCCCGCAGCGCGATCCGGTCGGCGAACCAGTACTGCGCGAACAGCAGGCCGCCGGCGATGAGCACGACCAGCACCACGGACTTGATCAGCAGGACGAGCGCGGCGACGAAGCCCGCGTAGACGAGCGTGAGGAGCCCGACCGTGATCAGCATGCGGGCGGTGAGCTGGTGATCGGGACGGAACCGGGTGCGCATGGTCGTCAGCCGGGAATGAGGCCCTCGTCGGACAGCAGCGCCCGCACGTGCTCCAGGCTGCTGTCCTCGCCGGGCAGGACGAGTTCGGAGGCGACGAGCGAGTCTTCGGGCAGCTGGGCGCCCAGCTTGCGGACCGCGCCGGTCAGGGCCCGAAGCGCCGTGGCGAACGCCGCGGTGTCCCCGGCGTCCACCGCCACCTGGAGTTCGGTGTCGAGGGTGTTGAGCTCCTCGATCCGGTCCTCGGCCACGTCGTACTGGCCCTGTCCGAGAATGCGGATGATCATGACTGGCCCTCCTTGCCCGGTTCGAGCTGTGCGGGGGCCGCACCGGCCTTGAGCTGGGCGAGTTCACGGTCGATGTCGGGGGGATTCGCGGCGTCGAGCGCGGCTTGGATGTCGTCGTGCGGGCCGATGGGGGAGGACGCGTCTTCGAGCGCGCCCGAGGCCATCAGCTCGTCGAGCGCCTGGGCGCGCGACTGCATCTCGGCGGTCTTGTCCTGCGCGCGTTGCATGGCCAGGCCGACGTCGCCCATCTCTTCGGAGATCCCCGAGACCGCTTCACTGATCTTGGTCTGTGCCTCGGCGGCGGTGTAGGTGGCCTTGATGGTTTCCTTGCGGGTGCGGAAGGCCTCGACCTTGGCCTGCAGCCGCTGCTGGGCGACGGTGAGCTTGTCCTCTTCCGCTTTGAGCGCGTCGTGCTGGGGTTGCAGTTCCTGGATCTGGGCCAGTGCCGCGGCGCGGCGGGTCAGCGCTTCGCGGGCGAGGTCGTCCTGCCCCTGCTGCACGGCCCGTGCGGCTTGGGCCTGGAGCCGGTCGGCCGACTGACCCAGTTGGCGGGCCTGCAGTTCGAGGCGTTTGCGACTGGTGGCCACATCGGCCAGCCCGCGGCGCACCTGGGCCAGCATCTCGGTCTGGCGCTGGTAGGAGTAGTCGAGCACTTCGCGCGGGTCCTCCGCGCGGTCGAGCACTTTGTTCGCCTTGACCCGGAACAGCAGAGCCAGGCGCTTGGTGATACTCACTTTCCTGCCCTCCCTTCGACGGCACCACCGAGCGTGGTTCGCCGGGGAAGGCGATATCAGGGGCGAAGGAAGTCCGGCGGGAGGCCGGAGGTCACCGGCGGGCTCGCCACGGGTAAGCGCTTGCGGCCGGTCACATTCGGGCGAGCCGCCGTGTCAAAGGTGCGTAATCACCGACAACGACAGGGAGCCCGTCATGGACACTCGGTTGAACCTCTTCGCCAGCCCGCTCGCCGGCAAGGTCCTCAAGTACATCAACTCGGCGGGGCACGCCGTCACCTGCTCGTCGCTGCCGGCCGTGACGCAGGAGCTGGTGAAGATCCGGGCGAGTCAGATCAACGGCTGCGGTGCCTGCACCGACATGCACACGAAGGACGCCGCGCACGCCGGAGAGACGCAGCTGCGGCTGAACCTCGTCGCGGCCTGGCGGGAGGCGACGGTGTTCACCGAAGCCGAGCGCGCCGCGCTGGAACTGGTGGAGCAGGGCACCCGGATCGCGGACGCGGCCGGTGGCGTCACGGACGAAGCCTGGGCGAACGCGGCGAAGCACTACGACGACGACCAGCTCACCGCCCTGGTGTCGCTGATCGCCATCATCAACACCTACAACCGGCTGAACGTCATCACCCGCCAGCCCGCCGGTGACTACCAGCCCGGCCAGTTCGGCTGACCGGAAGCTGCTACCGAAACGTAGTGTGGTCGTGTGTCCAGCGGGAAAGGGAGCACGACGTGACGGACTTCGGCCGCGTGAGCCGGTTCTGGGACAAGCAGTCCGGCCGCTACGACAAGCAGATGGGGTTCTGGGACCGGCGGTTCTTCGGGGACACGCGCGAGTGGGTGTGCGGGCAGGCGGGCGGCGAGGTGCTCGAGGTCGCGGTCGGGACCGGGCTGAACCTGCCGTGGTACCCGGACGGCGTCCGGCTGACCGGGATCGACCTGAGCCCGGCGATGCTCCAGCACGCCCGACGTCGCGCCGAGGACACCGGTCGCGCGCTCGACGCCCGGGTGGGCAACGCGCAGCAGCTGGATTTCCCGGACGCCGCGTTCGACACCGTCGTGGCCACGTTTTCGCTGTGCGCCATCCCGGACGACCGGGCGGCGGTCGCGGAGATGTGGCGGGTGGTGCGGCCGGGCGGCCTGCTGCTCCTGGCCGACCACGTGGTCAGCACGTCGGCCCCGCTGCGGGCGGTGCAACGACTGCTGGAGCTGATCACGATCCCGGTCGGGGAGGAACACTTCCGGCGCCGGCCGATCGAGCATGTGCGGGCCCAGGGCTTCACCCTCGAGCGCCACGAGCGGTTCCACCGCGGGATCGTCGAGCGGCTCGCCGCACGCAAGCCCGGGGACTGACTACCGCCTCCGACGAACGAGGCCAGGGCCGCGTCGCCGTAGTCGACAGTTGAGTTCGCCGCGCTACTACGCCAACGTCATACCGCGCCGGTCCTCGCCGTTGAGCGCGGCGTGGATCTGTTCGTGCGTCGGCAGATCGAGCCGGCAGTACACGCCGGGTACCGGCGGAGCACCGGTCGCGACGTCGACGCCGTCGATGACGAGCGTCGGCGAGGGGTAGCCGCCCTCGCGTTCGCGGACCGCGATGTCGAGGCCGCTGTGCCGCAGGCATTCGCCCAGGGCTTCGCGGACCTGGTCCAGCAGCGGGCAGTCGGGGACATGCCACAGTTCGACGGCCGGCGTCATGCCCCGACGGTAGACCCGGCACCGCATGATCGGGTCAACCTGCACGCGATCTGCACATCGTCCGCATCCGGTGTGCGTACCGGCGAGGTGCACTGGTGGTGCGAGACGAGGAGGTGAGAACGATGACGAAGCTGAAGAAGGCGTTGCTGGCGGCACTGCCGGCGGCCGCGCTGGTGATCGGTGGCGGTGTCGGGATCGCGGCCGCGGCCGGTGAGCCGGCCCCGCCGGTGACCGAGCAGGTGACCTCGACCGTTCAGCACCAGCAGCAGGGCCCCGGATACGGCGACCAGTTGCGGCTGCGTGACGGCACCTGCGACCAGGTGCCGGACCGCGACCAGCTCCAGGACCGCGACCAGCTCCGGGACCGGGACCAGATCCACGACCCGGTGCAGGAGCGGCTGCACGACTGGCTGGCCGACCGGTGACGAAGAGCCAGGGGCGTCAGGTCTCGAAGAGGGACCTTTCGCCCCTGGCGTCGTTCTGAAGCGGCGGCTGTCCTGGTGACCGCGGCGGAATGACGAGAGTGACGGTGGCGCGATGCGGGTACGGAAGCGGTTCGGCGCGTTGCGGTGGCGCCTGTTCGCGGCCTTCCTGGCCGTGGCGGTCAGCGCGGTCGCCCTGCTGGCCCTGCTGGCGGCGGTGTCGGTGGATCAGCGCAGCGCGTTGCTTGCCGAGCAGCAACAGGGGCAGCTGCGGAATGAGATCGCATCCGCGTTGGCCGCCGCGTACGTCGCCGGGAGCGGCTCGTGGCGCCCGCAGGATCTGGCGGTGGTGAACGCGCTGGCCACCAGCGGGGACGCGAGCGTCGTGGTGGCGGACGACCGCGGTCGCGAGGTGGCGAGAATGGGTCCCGGTACCCACGGTCCCGCGCACGACCCGGACGGCACCGGCCATTCTGGAGGCGGTGGCACCCCGGAGGGAACGCCCGAGCCCGTCGCGGCATCGACGGCGATCCCGATCGTGGTCGACGGGCGGCAGGTCGGCACCGCGCAGCTGACCCTGCCGGCGACGGAACCGGTGCCGGTGGCGGCGGCGCGGACCGCGCTGCTGCAGCGGGTCGGCCTGGGCGCGCTGGCCGGTGTGCTGCTCGCCGCGGTCGCGGCGGCGGTGGTGTCGCGGCGGATGTCCCGTCCGCTCCTGGCGCTCGCCGGCGCCACCCGCGCGTTCGCCGCCGGCGACCTGGACGCGGGCACGCGGCTGCGCCCCGCGCCCGGCGAGCTCGGCGAGGTGGGTGCCGCGTTCACCGAAATGGCCGCGACGGTGCGGCGGCAGGACGAGCTGCGGCGCGCGGTGGTGGCCGACGTCGCGCACGAGTTGCGCACCCCGGTCACGATCCTGCGCGGCCAGACCGAGCAGTTGCTCGACGGCATCGCCGAACCCACCGAACAGCACCTCGTGTCGTTGCACGACGAGGTGCTGCGGCTGGGGCGCCTGACCGACGACCTGGCCACCCTCTCCGCCGCCGACGCCGCCGGCCTCGCGCTGCACACCGGCCCGGTCGATCTCGGCACGCTCACCCGGGAGGCGACCGAAGCGATGCGCGCCCAGTTCACCGACGCCGGTCTCGCGGTCCACGTCGAGGCCGCCACGGGTATCGAGGTGCTCGGCGATGGCGCACGGATCACGCAGATCGTCACCAACCTGCTCACCAACGCGGTCAAGTTCACCCCGTCCGGCGGCCGGGTGACCGTCACCGCCGGCCGCGAAGGGGCCGACGCGGTGCTCACCGTCACCGATACCGGGCCCGGCATCGATGAGGAGGAGCTGCCGCACGTGTTCGAGCGGTTCTGGCGCGGCCGGGCGGCGGGCGGCCGCAGCGGCAGCGGAATCGGGCTCGCCGTCGTGCGTGCGCTGGTCGAGGCACACCGCGGCACCGTCACCGCCGCCAGGCCCGCCGAGGGCGGAGCGTGCTTCACCGTCAGGCTGCCCGCCGGTGAACGAAGGTCGTTGGACCCTGGCCACCACGCCGATCGTGGCGAAGCTGGTGAGTAGGGGGTGATGACCGTGCCGACCGTGCTCGTCGTCGAGGACGAGCGGAAGATCCGCGACCTGCTTCGCTCCTACCTCGAACACGACGGCTTCGCCGTGCTGTCCACGTGGTCCGGCAGTGAGGCGATCAGTCTCGCCGCGGACGCGGCACCCGATCTGGTGGTGCTGGATCTCCGGCTGCCGGACATCCCGGGCGAGGAGGTCGCCCGCGAGCTTCGCCGCACCTCTTCCGTCCCCATCCTGGTGCTCACCGCGAAGACCGCCACCGACGACCGCATCCACTGCCTGGAACTCGGCGTCGACGACTACGTCACCAAACCGTTCAGCCCGCGCGAGGTCGTCCTTCGCGTGCGAGCCATCCTTCGCCGCCTGCACCACGGGCCGGGCGGGGAACCGGCGCAGTCCTACGGCGGCGGGGAACTGGTGCTGGACCAGGCACGCCGCCTGGCCACGGTCCGCGGTGAACCGGTCGAGCTGACCACGACCGAATGGCTGCTGCTCACCAGCCTCGCCACCGTGCCGGGCCGCGTCTACTCCCGTTACGAGCTCATCAACCGGGCCCGCGGTTACGACTTCGAAGGCTACGAACGCGCCGTGGACTCCCACATCCGCAACCTCCGGGGCAAGATCGAGGCCGATCATCACCACCCGCGGATCGTCCAGACCGTCATCGGCGCCGGCTACCGCCTGGGCCTCCGTCCCGACCCGGCCGCCGTGCCGGAACCGTCGGCGTAGGGCTGCGCGATCTCGGTGCGCCACGTCGCGGGATCGGGCTGGCGGCCGGGATCGCTGAGGTAGGTCTCCCAGGGGTCGCCGGCGGGTTCGGCGCCCCGTGCCCGTAGCCAGGTTTCGATCGCCGAATAGGCGGGCGCCATCGCGTCGTACGGCCCGGTGTGCATGGTGACCGCGGTCGTGCCACCGGGCAGTGCCGAGGGCCGCACTTCGCCGGCGGGCGCGACGGGGGAACGGACCGGGAATCCGGCCTCCACGTGGAAGCGCTCCGGACCGAGTTGGTGGTAGCGCGCGAAAGGCGGCCCGGCCGGTTCGATGCCCTGCCCAGCCAGTACCGCGGCGACGGCCGCGTAGGTCTTGCCGAGCCAGGGCCCGATCTCGGGCACCGTCAACGTGGCTTCGGCGACCGCCGCGTGCTGCACGGTCAGGGTTCGCTCGTGAATCGCATAGTTCCGCATGGGCTCAGCCTCGGCACACGAACCGGCCCGCGAATAGGGCCATGCGTCCCCTCAGCCGCGGGGACGGCTCACATCGCGAGCAGCATGTACGCCATCCCGGCCGCCATCACCGCGAGCGAAGCCAGCACCACCGGGGACGTGTGGGCGGTCAGCCCGACCACCGCGCTCGACGCGGGCGACCCGGCGGCGCCCTCCCCGCCGGCGGGGACCGGGGCCAGCACCGGCACCCGGCTCCACAGCCCGAGCGACCACGCCACCGCCTGCCCCGCGAGGTACACCACGAACACCGCGGTCAGGACCGGCGTCCTGGCGGGAAGGAGCATGTACGCCATGGCCACCATGTCGATCGTGGTGGCCACCCACAACGGGTTCAGCACACCCTCTTCGCGCCAGTTGGTCACCGTCGTCGCGGCCAGCGCGGCCACCGCCGCCACGTAGAACGCCAGCCCCGCCTGGTAGAGCACGGGATGATCCATCGCCGGCAGCAGGTACATCAGCGCCATCCCGGCCGCCATGACCGTGTGCCCGGTGTGCCACCAGCGACGTTGCCCTCGCATGGTGATCACATGCTTCAGGTGCGCCAGCGCGACCAGGACGAGGGCCGCGGCCCAGACCATTCGCAGCCAGCCGGGCAGCAGCGCGCTCTGCATCATCACCGTCGCAGTATGCAATGCCCGCACCTGCCGCCGGAAGCGGCTGTGAGCTACGCGGGAACCACGGTGCCACCGGCATACACCGCGCGGACCCGCCGCAGGACGGTGAGATCGGCGAGCGGGTCGCCGTCGACGGCGAGGATGTCGGCGTCGAAGCCGGGCGCCAGCCTGCCCTTGCGGTGGCCGAGGCCGACGACCGCGGCCGCCTGCGAGGTGGCCGTGCGCAGCGCCTCGACCGGACTGACGGCGAACTCGGCGAACTGCGCTATCGCGCGCGGCAGGACGTCGTGCGGTTTGATCGGTGCGATACCGCCGTCGGTGCCCAGCACGACGGGTGCTCCCGCGTCGACGAGCCGCCGCAGGTTGGCCATCAGCGTCGGCAGGATGCGCCGGAGTTCGGGCGGTGGCTCCAGGCCCGGCACGGGAACTATGCCCAGCGTGGCGCCGACGACGACGCGGTGGTCGCCGATCGCGCGGATCAGGTGCTCCGGTGCGTCGACGCCGTCGGCCGTCTGGAAGGAGACGTGCTCCATCCCGTCCACACCGGCCGCGACGGCGTCCGCGATCGCGTCGGCGGAGTGCGCGTGCGCGGTCACCGGCAGGCTGAACCGGTGTGCCTCGGCCACGACGGCCCGCAGTTCGTCGCGGGTGAACTGCGGCAGATCGGGCCGGGTGCCGGGGGTGAGGTGACCGCCGCTGGCCATGATCTTGATGACCTCGACACCGCGTTCGGCGTGCTCGCGCACCGCGGCGCGCAGCCCGTCCACACCGGACGCCTCGCCGCCGAGGAAGTGGCAGTGGCCGCCGGGGCTGGTGATCGGGGGACCGGCGGCGACGACGGTCGGCAGCGGGCCGGCCCGGCCGGAATCGCGGAGCGAGAGCGACAGGTAGTCCCGGTCGCCGAGGTCGCGCACCGTGGTCACCCCGGCGGCGAGCGCGACGCGGGCGGCCTCGGCCATCGCGGTCAGCGCGGCCGCGTCGTCGCGCTCGGCGAGGCTGGCCACCACGTCGAGCCCGGCGTCGAAGCACAGGTGGACGTGGGTATCGATGAGGCCGGGCAGCAGGGTCGCGCCGGACAGATCGACCACGTCCGCGTGCTCGGCACCGGTGAACCGGGCCGCGTGGTCGACGGCGACGATCTCGGCGCCGTCGAGCACCACCACCGGGTCCTCGATCAGCGCGGACGAGGTGCCGTCGAAGAGGCGGCTCGCCCGCAGCACGGTCAGCCTGCGGCGTTCGGTTGCGCTGGTTCTGGTCGTCATGGCGGAAGCGTGCGGCCCGCGCCGGTGTCCGGGCGTCCGTGGGAGTACTCAGTGCGGCTACTCATTTCGCCCGGTGAGTACCGGCGCTGAGTAGTTCCTCGGATGCCGTCCCCGGCCGCCGGGCCACAGGCTCGTCCCGGTACGCCGAGTGGAGGAGAAAACCATGACCCGCTTCAGCCGCTTGTACGACGCCCTCGTCGCCGCTTGCGCGTCCTGCTCGTGGATGGGCGCGCTCCCGCCCGCCGCGTGGCTCCCCCTCCAGGAACACATAGTTCGCGGAGCGGACAATCCGGAATACAGTGAGCCGGAACGGCCGGACACGGCGCACGGCCACCGTCTCGCAGGGGGCACCCCACGCGGCACACAGCGACACTGGTCGGGCGTGAGCGGGAGATCGACCGGATCCACGCCCAGCTGACGGCCGCCCTCGACGGCCACGGTCAGGCGGTCCTCGTGGCCGGGGAACCCGGTATCGGCAAGACAAGGCTGGCCGAGGAAGCCACCCGGATGGCCGCGGCGCTCGGCATGGCCCGCACCTGGGGGCGGGCGGTCGACGACGAAGGCAGCCCGCCGTTCTGGCCGTTCCGGACGGCCCTGCGGTCCCTGTCCGGCGATCCGTGGCCGTCTCCCGCCGAGCGGCCGGAGCCCGGTGCCGCGACGCCCGAAGTGCGGGCCCAGGAGCGGTTCCGCGTGTTCGAGGTCGTCACGTCCTACCTGCGTTCGGCCGCCGGGGACTCCGGCCTCCTCGTCGTCCTCGACGATCTGCAGTGGGCGGACGCGTCGTCGCTGCGGCTGCTGGTGCACCTGGTCCGGACCATCGGCGACGCCCGGCTCGCCGTCATCGGCACCTACCGGGATACCGAGGTCGGGCTGCGCCATGCCCTGCAGCAGGCGCTGGGCGATCTCGCCCGCGAGCCCACGGTCAGCCGCCTGCGCCTGGTCGGACTGACCGAGGCGCAGGTCGCCGAGCAGCTGACCGCGGTCACCGGCGCGCCGGTCACGGCCGAGCTCACCACCGCGATCAGCAGGCGCAGCCAGGGTAACCCGTTCTACGTCCGGGAGCTGGCCGGCGCACTCGGCGAAGCGGACCGGCGGGCCGACCCCGCGCACGCGCTGCCCGCCGGGGTGCGCGACGCCGTCCGGACCCGGCTGGCCAAGCTCGGTGACGCCACGCAGGTCGTGGTGTCCGCCGCCGCGGTCCTCGGCACGGCGGTCGACGTCGCGGCGCTCGCCCACGTCGTCGGCACCGAGCCCGCGGAGGTGCTCGCCGCGCTCGACGAAGCGACCGTCGCCGGGGTGATGCACCCCGACCGGTGCGAGTTCCTGCACGATCTGGTGCGCGACGCCGCGCGTTCCGAGGTGCCGCGCGCCACCCGCCTGTCCGTGCACCTGCGGATGGCCGAGTACCTGCAGCGGCGCCCCGGCGCCGAGGCCCGCCCGGCGGAACTGGCCCACCACTGGCTCGAAAGCGTCCCGCTCGGCGACCCCGGGCAGGCCTCGCGGTGGGCCGAGCGCGCCGCGCGGGTCGCGTCCGAGCAGTTCGCCTGGGACGAGGCCGCCGATCTGTACCGGCGGGCGGCCGCCGTCGTCGACGAACCCGGCAGGCTGTGCGACCTGCTCATCGCGCAGGCCACCGAGCACCTGCACGCCCATCAGATGGGTTCGGCCAAGGAGACGGTGCTGGCGGCGAGCCGCCTGGCCCGTTCCCTCGGCGACGGGACCCGGCTGGCGCGGGCGACGCTGGTGCTGGAGGGCGTGAACGACCTGACCTGGTCGGCCGACGAGCGTTCGCTGTGCGAGGAGGCCCTCACCCTGCTTCCGGACGAGGACTCCACGGTGCGGGTGCGCCTGCTCGCCCAGCTGTCCGTGGACCACCTCGTCGGGCAGGATCCCGCGACCTCCGGCGAGCTGTCGGGGACCGCGCTGGCCATGGCCGAACGGCTCGCCGACCCGGTCGCCCTGCACAGTGCCCTGCACGCCCGCCAGATCATCCGGAGCGGTCCCGACGGGGTGCACGAGCGGCTCGAACTCGGTGACCGGTTCATCGCGCACGGGATCAGCCGGCGCGACGACGCGGCCGAGATGTGGGGCCGGCTGTGGCGCTTCGACGCCCTCGTCCAGCTCGGCGACCTGGGCGGCGCCGAGGCCGGGCTCGGTGGCATCTCGGCGGTCGTGCACCGGATGCGCCTCCCGCTGGCCTTCTGGCATCTCGCCCGCTGCCGGGGTGCGATCGCCATCGTGCGGGGCCGGTTCACCGACGCCCGGTCATACGGCGAGCAGACGCTGGCGCTCGCGCGGCGCGGCGACCATCTGGGCGGGCTGCTGCCGGCCCAGGGTTACCTGGCGATGCTCGGCATGCTGACCGGTTTTCACGGCGAGGAGGACAGCCACCCCCTCGACGGCTGGGACCATCTTCAGTCGCTGCACGGCCTGATCGCGATGGTCCACTGGTACGCCGGGCGCGAGGAGCAGGCACGGCGTACCTACGCCACGGCGAAGGCCATCGACGAGCTTCCCGGGTTCCTGCTGATGCCCGCGGCCGCCGGGCTGATCGAGCTCGCCGATGCCTTCGGGGACCGGCCCATGCTGGACTCCGCCTACCGCAGCCTCGCCCCGTATGCGGACCTCTTCTGCTGCGGCGGCGCGGGCGTCATCGCCACCACCGGTTCCGCCCACGCCCCGCTCGGCGTCGCCGCGGCGGCGCTGGGCCGCCTGGACGAAGGCGTGCGGCACCTGCGCCGCGCCATCGAGGCCGACGACGACGCGGGCGCGCCGCCGTTCGCCGCGCTGGCCCGCTACGACCTCGCGCGGACGCTCGCCCGTCGCCGCCGGCCCGGCGACCGCGACGAGGCGGCCGCCCTCACCGCGCAGGCGGTGGCCACCGCCCGCGAACTCGGCATGGCCCCGCTGCTCGACCGCGCCGGGAAGCTCGCCCAGGCCCTGCGCGGCGAGGCGCCCGGGCCGTTGACCCGGCGCGAGCGTGAGATCGCCGCGCTCGTCGCGCAGGGGCTGACCAACCGGCAGATCGGCGCCGCCGTCCACATCTCCGAACGCACCGCCGAAAACCACGTGCAGCACATCCTCACCAAACTCGGCTTCACCACGCGGGCGCAGATCGCCACCTGGGTGGCGCGGTGCGAGGGGTGAGCGCCCCTCAGGTGAGGCTGGGGTGGCCGTCGTAGCGGGCCGTCAGCGCTTCCAGGTGATGGCCGGCCGGATCGTCGAAATAGACCCCGCGCCCGCCGTGGTTGGTGTTGATCTCGCCGGGCCCGCGCATTTGCGGGTCGGCCCAGAACTGGACGCTCCGCGCGCGGATGCGTGCCATGATCCCGTCGAACGTCTCGTCGTCGACCAGGAACGCGTAGTGCTGGCCGGGAAAGTCGACGCGCGGTTCGGCGAAGTCGAGCACCCGCCCGTCGCTCAGGTACACCGCGACGAAGAACCCCGCCTCCCGCGGCTCGGGCAGGCCGAAGACGTCGGCGAAGAACCGTGCGGACGCGTGCTTGTCGTGGGCGGCGATGATCGTGTGGTCGAAACGTACGTCTGTCATATGTGGTGAACTCCTTCCTCCGTGGATTCTGAAACCGGGAAACCACGGAGGCAGCGGGCCGCGCGCCCGCCACACGATCACGGAGTGGCCGGGAACCCTTCTCGTTCAAGGCACTTGGCCGACCCGGCAGTCACGCCTGCCACATTAGCAACCCCGGCGGCGAGGCGGAATTCGAGAAGGCAGCGTTGCCCGGTCAGGTCGGTGACCGTCTCCAGGATCAGGCCGTGCGGCGAGGCGATTATGTCGCCAACGGCCTGCGCGGCCGTGTCAGCCCGGGGTGGGCGGCGAGGATCGCGGCGAGCAGGCTGCCCCGGCCACCGCCCACGTCGACGATGGTGGAGAACCGGGACCACGCGAATCCGGCCACGAGCCGCGGAATCTGGTCGCGAAAGCGGTGCGTCATCTGCTCGTCGAACGACTCACGCAGCCGCGGGTGTTCGGCCAGATCGGCCCAGAAGTCCTGCCCGTAGCGGCGTGGATAGGCGGCCTCGCCGGTGGCGATACTGTGGGCGAGTTCGACGAAAGCCAGTTCGGCGCGGCCACCGGCGGCGTGCAGATGCAGCAGGTTGACCAGACCGTTGTCCGCGTCGCCGCAGAGGTTGGCCCCGTACCCGGTCGTCCGGTAACCGCCATCGGCCGGTTCGAGGATGCCGAGGGCCGCCAGATGCTCCAGCAGCAGATCGAGCGCGACCGGAGCGACGGCGAGTTCGGCCGCGAGTTCACCGGCCGAAGCGCCCCGGCCGCGCAACCGGTCCGGCAGGCCCAGCGTCACCGCGACGCGCAGCGCCATCGGCGTCGCCAGCGCGGCCAGTCGGCGGAGCGAATCCGTATCGTCGTTGTCTCCCACGAAGATCACTGTCCTCCGCGCGTCAACCCGCCCGGTGTTATTCTGCGCAAAAGCGCCCAAATATACTCATGACTCGTCCGCGTCCGTCCCCGGTGGGGCGGTGCCGCACCGAGTTCGGGGAACCGGCCACAGCACTGGACCTGCCGCCGCGGGCGCTGTCGGACACCGTGGCGGCCTTCAACAAGTCCGTTGTGGACGGTCCATTCGACTGGCGGGTGCCGGATGGCAAGCACACCAACGGGAGCACGCCGCCCGAGAGTAAGCCGGGCGATGCGGCTCGACGATCCGCCGTATCTGGCCTGTACGGGCAGTCCGCGGCTTCGTAGCTTGGCCGGGGTGTGGCGGCGCTGTTACCGTTGACTGGCTGGTCGCCTCCGCGGAAGGAGCGAGTCACATGTTCACCACAGCCGACGAGGTTCTGCGGTTCATCGCCGACGAAGAAGTGCGGTTCGTGGATGTCCGGTTCTGCGATCTGCCGGGGATCATGCAGCATTTCACCGTTCCCGCGGCCGCGTTCGACGCCGAAGCGTTCGCCGAGGGCGTCGCGTTCGACGGGTCGTCGGTGCGGGGCTTCCAGTCGATCCACGAATCGGACATGCTGCTGCTGCCCGATCCGTACACGGCGCGGCTCGACCCGTTCCGGGCGGAGAAGACGCTGCTGATGAACTTCTTCGTGCACGACCCGTTCACCCGCGAACCGTATTCCCGCGATCCGCGCAACATCGCGCGCAAGGCCGAGGCCTACATCGGCGAGTCGACGATCGCCGACCGCGCCTTGTTCGGCCCGGAGGCGGAGTTCTACATCTTCGACACGGTCCGGTTCGCCAACACCGAGAACACCGCGTTCCATGAGGTGGACTCGGTCGAGGGCTGGTGGAACACCGGCGCGGACGAGGACGGCGGCAACCGCGGCTACAAGACCCCGTACAAGGCCGGCTATTTCCCGGTGTCGCCACGGGACCATTTCGCGGATCTGCGGGACGCGATGGTGCTGAACCTGGCCGGCGTGGGGATCGAGGTCGAGAAGGCGCACCACGAAGTCGGCAGCGGTGGCCAGGCCGAGGTCAACTACAAGTTCAACACCCTGCTGCACGCGGCCGACGACCTGCAGCTGTTCAAGTACGTCGTCAAGAACACCGCGTGGGAGGCGGGCAAGACGGTCACGTTCATGCCGAAGCCGCTGTTCAACGACAACGGCTCCGGGATGCACTGCCACCAGTCGCTGTGGGACGAGAACGGCCCGCTGTTCTACGGGGAGACGGGCTACGGCGGGCTGTCCGACCTGGGGCGGCACTACGTCGGCGGGATCCTGCACCACGCGCCGAGCCTGCTGGCGTTCACCAACCCGACGGTCAACTCCTATCACCGGCTGGTGCCCGGTTTCGAGGCGCCGATCAACCTGGTGTACTCGCAGCGCAACCGGTCGGCGTGCGTGCGCATCCCGGTCACCGGGGCGTCGCCGAAGGCCAAGCGCATCGAGTTCCGCTGCCCCGACTCCTCGGGCAACCCGTACCTCGCGTTCTCGGCGATGCTGATGGCCGGGCTGGACGGGATCAAGAACAAGCTGGAACCCCCGTCGCCGATCGACAAGGACCTCTACGAACTGCCGCCGGAAGAGGCGCGCGACGTCGCGCAGGTCCCGGCGTCGCTGGACGCGGTGATCGACCGGCTGGAGACCGACCACGAGTTCCTGCTCGCGGGCGGCGTGTTCACCCCCGACGTGATCGAGACGTGGATCGACTTCAAACGCGAGAACGAGATCGACCCGCTGCGGCTGCGGCCGCACCCGTACGAGTTCGCGCTGTACTACGACGTGTGATCCTGGGAGTTCTCGACTGGTTCCGTGAGCTCTTATGCTGGCCGAATGCTTGACCTGAGCAGGCTCGATCTGCAGGAGATCGCTACCGCACTCGCGGACCAGACCGACTACGAACACCGTCGGCTGATCGACCCGCGCACGGGCGAGATCATGTTGTGGACGGCAGATGGTGGCATCGACGGCGACACGCCCGTTGACCTGGACGACCTCGACCAGATCCCCATTGATCCACTGCCGTCCTACGTCTGGTATCAGGACATGGCTGATTTCGCCGAGAGAATCAGCGACGAGACAGCGGGTCGTAGGCTCGCACGAGCCATCCAGGGCAAGGGCGCCTTCCGCCGCTTCAAGAACGAGCTACACCAGGACTATCCGGATCTGTTGCCAGCGTGGTACGCGCTCCGCGAGGCGCGTGCGACGCGCCGGGCGGTTGAATGGCTGGTCGGCAACGCGCTGCTCGACGACGAAACGGCCGAGCGTTTCGTCGTCGAGCACCCAGATCCGGAACTTCCTTGAACCGGTGGCGATGCCGCGGCCCGCTTGGTGGACAAACCGCATCAAGCGACTTGTCCGCGGCCCGAAGCGATACGTCATCGACCCCTCGCTCGCCCTCGCGGCTCTGCGTATTGGCGTCCCTGGGCTGATGAAGGACGGGGATCTCCCCGGCCGGATCATCGACACGTTCGTGGTCGCCCAGTTGCGAGCCCAACTCGCCAGCTGCGAAACCCAGCCGCGCCTTCATCCACCCCGCCTGGCTACGCATCGAACTAGGAGACCGCTTCATCGGCGGAGCGGTGCTGCACACCGGTCCCGGTGTCTTCCGGCTTGACGACGACATCGTCGCCGCCCCCATCGCCACCCTGCGGAGCTGAGTTTCTTGATCGCAAAAGCGCAGGTCAGCGCAGTGGCTACACGAGACTACGACGTGTGAGGCCGAACCGTCACGTGGCGCCGTGCCTGGGATCACCTGTGATACCGGCCGGTCGCGTGCCCGGCCGCGATCACCGGCCCGTTATAGTGGGATCGCACGGCGGTGGAGCCCGCCGTTCCGGTTCCCGGAGAACCGCGGTGTTCGCCGTCAATGGCTCCTACCCGTGAGTGCCGGACGCAGTCCTGGCCAGGAGTAGGAGGCGCCTTGTGAGTAGTGACGCGGAGCTGGTCGATCCCGATGTGGACCTGCGCGTACCCGCGCAGCGTCGTGAACTGTTCGCCTCCCACGGGGCGGTCCTGATCGTCATCTCGCTCGGTGGCGGCCTCGGCGCGCTCGCCCGCTACGGGCTGGCGCGGGCGCTGCCCACCCCGTCCGGCGGGTTCCCGTGGAACACCTTCCTCACCAACGTCATCGGCTGCTTCCTGATCGGGGTGCTGATGGTGCTGATTACGGAGGTGTGGTCGGCGCACCGGCTGGTGCGCCCCTTTCTCGGGGTCGGGTTCCTGGGCGGGTTCACCACGTTTTCCACCTACGCCAGCGATTTTCGTACGCTCCTCCGGCCCGGGACGGTCGGGGTCGCGTTCGCCTATCTGGCCGGCACGGTGCTCGCGGCGCTGGCCGCCGTCCTCGTCGGCGTCTGGCTCACCCGCACGGTGACGGGCGCGGCACGCAACCCGGAAAGGGCGAGCTGAGATGCGGCTGGCAGGCCTGGCGACGCGGTTGTCGGTGTTCGTCGGGGAGGACGACATGTGGCACCACAAGCCGGTGCACCACGAGATCGTCAAACGCGCCCGCGACGCCGGGCTCGCCGGGGCGACCGTGCTGCGCGGCTGCGAGGGTTACGGCGCGGGCTCGGTCGTCCATACCACCCGGCTGCTCGACCTGACCGAGGACCTGCCGGTGGTCGTGATCATCGTCGACACCGACGAGAAGATCCGCGCTTTCCTGCCGCAGCTGGACGAACTGGTCGCCGAGGGCATGGTGACGCTGGAAGAGGTCGAGGTCGTGCACTACGCCGGGAGGAAGCCGTGACCGCCGTGCTCGTGTTCGCCGGCGCGATGATCGGCGCGCCCCTGCGTTACCTGACCGACCGGATGGTCCAGACCCGCCACGACAGCCTGTTCCCGTGGGGCACGTTCAGCGTCAACCTCGCCGGATGCCTGATCCTCGGCGGTCTCGCCGGGGCCGGCGCCGCGCTGCCCGCGCCCGCGCTCGCCTTGCTGGGCACGGGCCTGTGCGGCGCGCTGACCACGTACAGCACGTTCAGCTACGAGACCCTGCGACTGGCCGAGCAGCGGGCGTATTTCTACGCGACGGTCAACATCGTGGTGAGTGTGCTGGCGGGACTCGGCGCCGCCCTGCTCGGGTACGCCGTCGTCCACGCGAGCCTTGCGTGACCACCCCGTTCGCGGTGTACTGAACGCCAGGCGATGGAGCCCGCCCACCTCGGGAGGCGCCGGTGAAACTGCGCGATCGGGAGCTGCGGCTGTCGATCTTGATCGACGAGGGCGACCACTGGCACCACAAACCGCTGTATGCCGAAATCGTGCACCGCGCCCGCGAAGCCGGCCTGGCCGGCGCGACCGTGATCCGCGGCATCGAAGGCTACGGCGCGAGTTCCCGCATCCACACCACGCACCTTTTCCGCGTCGGCGACGATCTCCCGCTGCTGATCGTCATCATCGACACCGAAGACAGGATCCGCGGATTCCTGCCGAGGCTGGACGACCTCGGCATCGAAGGGCTGGTCGCGCTCGACGACGTCGAGATCGTCCGCTACACGGTGGAGAAACATCGCTGAAACCGTTGGAGGAACTGGGGTGGACGTCCTCGTCGCAGGAGCCGGCATCGGGGATTGAGCACGTTCAGCCTGCCGGCCCTGCGCTGGTTGTAGGGCCATGAGGTCCTGCCGGGACCAGCCGGTGCGGCCTGGAGGTGACGCCGCGCCGGACGGTCCGGTACCGGGACGCCGGGATCGAGGTGCTGTCCACGGTGAACGTGCAGCATCTGGAGAGCCTCAACGACGTGGTCGAGCGGATCACCGGCATGAAACAGCGCGAGACGGTGCCGGACGAGGTGGTGCGCCGCGCACGGCAGATCGGGCGCGCCGGATCGCGACGCGGGCCGGGGCGGATCTACTGGTGGTGCACGCGCTGCGCAGCGACGGTCTGGCCGGGGCGCCGGCCGACGCGCTGGCCCGCTACCGGCGGCTGGCCGAGGACGTCGGCGGCAGCTTCCACACCGTGGTCGGCGATGACGTGCCCGGCGCGCTGCTGGACTTCGCGCGCGGGGTCACGCGACCCAGCTGGTGCTGGGCACGTCCCGGCGATCCCGGCTGGCGCGGTTGTTCGACGAGGGCATCGGGGCGGCCACCGTGCAGGCTTCGGGTCCGATCGACGTGCACATGGTGACGCACGAGGAGGCGGCGCGGCGCCGGCTGCGGCATCTGGGGGAGGTGACCCGGGCCCCGGCGGGGTGGGTGCTCGCGGCGGTGCTGCCGACGAGCACAAACCCGATGTGGCGGTGCTCGACCTGGGGCTGCCCGACCTGGACGGCGCCGAGGTCATCACCGGCCTGCGCGGCTGGAGCCGGGCGCCGATCATCGTGCTGTCCGGCCGCACGGCCACCGCGGACAAGGTGGCCGCGCTGGCCGCCGGCGCGGACGATTACGTGACCAAACCGTTCGACGTCGCCGAGTTGCTGGCCCGCATCCGGGTCGCGGTGCGCCACGCGACCGTGACCGCACCCGATCCGGGCGAACGGGCGGTGGACGCGGGGGACTTCACGGTGGATCTCGCGGCGAAGAAGGTGGCCAGGGACGGCCGGGACGTTCGCCTGACCCCGACCGAATGGGCTGTGCTCGAGATCCTGGTACGCGACGAGGATCTGCTGGTCACCGGGGCGCAGCTGCTGAATGAGGTGTGGGGGCCCGAGCACGCCGAGGACACCCACTACCTTCGGGTCTACGTCGCCCAGCTGCGCCGCAAGCTCGAGCCGAACCCTTCGCACCCGCGGCATTTGATCACCGAGCCCGGCGTGGGCTACCGATTCACCCGCGAACCGGAGCGCTGACGGGTCGTTCTCCCGGGAAGAGTGTAAAGGCCGGTATGCACCTTACGGGTGATTCCGGTCTGCTGGGCCACGCGCAACTACTGGGACGTACCGGAACAATGGCCGATCTCGTCTTCATCCCAAGTCATCCTCGCCTTCTTCGGGCTGTCCGTGCTCTACGTGCGCGGGTGCGACCGGATCATCCGGCGTGACGAGGCCGCCGCGGAGCCCGAGCGTGAGGTGGCCCGGTAGGCCGTGGACACCGTAGACAACATCGTCGGGCTCGTCATCGCCGTGGCGCTGATCGCGTTCCTGCTCGCGGCGCTCCTGTTCCCTGAGAGGTTCTGATGTCGTTCAGCCGCGGATGATGCCCTCGTAACCGTAGCCGTGATTGTTCACGGTTCTTCGGCCGGACGGCGCAGCAATCCTCGTTCGATGAGGCCGAACACCTGCCGGAGCGCGAAGTCGAGATCGGCGCCGGTGGCCGGTAACGGTCCGTCGAGCAGCAGGCTGGCCAGGCCGTGGACCGCCGACCAGACGGCGATCTCGGCACCCGGTCTGCGGTCCTGGTCCAGCAGGCCGGCGGACTGCGCCTGATCGAGAACCTGACCGAGGATGTCGAACGGTTCGGCCTCGCCCCTGGCCGGTGCGCCGTCGTTGCCACCGGTGGCCGGGTGCTGGGCGAACGCGGTGCGGAACAGCCCGGGATTGGTCAGCGCGAAGTCGATATAGGCTGTCCCGACCGCAGCGAGCCGCTCCGGGGGATGGGTGACGCGGTTGAGGCGCCGGCGCATCTCCGCGGCCAGTTCGCCTCTGGCATGGCGCGACACCTCGGCGAGCAACGCCTCGCGGTCGGCGAAGTGGCGATATGCCGCCGAGTGCGACACCCCGGCCGCGCGGGCGGCCTCCCGCAGGATCACCCGGTCTGGCCCCCCTTCGCGCGCCAATGCGATACCCGCGTCGAGCAGAGCCTGTCGCAGCGCGCCGTGGTGGTAGGGCTTACGGCGGTCCGGATGGCCGCTGGCTGGACTCATGACGTCAGGATCGCACACCGACCCCGGATGTTGACAACGGTCACATGCGCCCGCATACTGACGATGTGACCAATGGTCACATGTCTTGATGTGAAGGGGAATCCGATGGCACAAACACGTGTGCTGGTCACCGGCGCCACGGGCAGGATCGGCGGCGCGGTTGCCGCGCAACTGCTGGCACAGGGCGTGCCGACCAGGGCGCTGGTGCACCGTGACGACGAGCGCGGCGCCCGCCTGCGGGCTTTGGGCGCCGAAGTCGTGGTGGCCGACATGGCCGACTACCAGCAAGTCCACGCCGCGCTCGGCGGGGTCGACCGGATGTTTTTCAACCCGCCCTACCATCCCCACGCGCTGGACAGCGCGGTCGCCTTCGCGGTGGCCGCGCGGCGCCAGGGGGTGCAGGCCGTGGTGGCGTTGGGGCAGTGGCTGGCCAGCCCCGAGCATCCGTCGCTGATGACCCGGCAGCACTGGCTGACCGGCAAGCTGTTCGCGCTGCTGCCCGACACCGCGCATGTCGCGGTCGATCCGGGATTTTTCGCCGACAACTACATGAATCTCATCCCGGTGGCCGCCCAGCTGGGCGTGCTGCCGATGCCGGCCGGCGCCGGCCGGAACGCACCGCCCTCCAACGAGGACATCGCCCGCGTCGTGGTGGGCGGACTGCTCGATCCCGGCCGGCACGACGGGCGGGCGTACCGGCCGACCGGACCGGCGCTGCTGTCGGCGCCCGAGATCGCCCAGGCCATCGGCGACGCGCTGGGCCGGCGAGTCCGCCACGTCGACGTCTCCCCGTCGATGTTCATGCGGGCCGTGCGGGTGGACGCAAAGCGCCTGCGGGCCGACCTGTTCTTCCAGTCCAGCCTGCGTCACTACCTTCCCGAGCACGCACTGGGGACCTGGGCGGTCGGCGGAGTGACCACGCACGTCCGCGACGTCGCCGGTGTCGAGCCGGAAGACTTCCCGACCATCGTCCGCCGCTACACCACGGGCCCGCGGACCCGGCGAACGGCCGGGAACTTCCTGCGCGTGCTGGCGGAGTCCATGGTGATGGCGGTCGTGCCGATGCACCGGCTGGACTCCTTCGACCGCAGGCAGCAGCATCCCCGGCCGGCGCACCCGGCGTTATCGGGCGAATCCGAATTCTGGAGCCGCGAGCACCCGGAGCGCGGCATCGGCTTGAAAAGGAGCAGACCATGACGGACGCCTCGATCCAGCACCAGTACGCGACCGGCGCCTCACGGGCCGGCATCGAGAATGCCCTGATCGCTGCCGGGAAAGACCTCCACCGCCTGGTGCCCGCCGACCTCGCGCCGCTGGAAGACTTCCACACCATGGGCCGATTGGCCACCAGTCACCTGGTGGGCCTGACCGGGCTCACCCCGCGGACCCGGGTACTCGACGCCGGCAGCGGGATCGGCGGTACCGCCCGCTACATCGCCGACCGATGTGGGTGCCGGGTGACCACTGTGGACGCGACCGAGGACTACTGCGGCACGGCCCGCCGGCTCAACCACCTCGTCGGGCTGGATGACCGGATTTCCGTTCACCACGGGGATGTCACCGCGCTCCCGTTCGCCGGGGCCGCCTTCGGGGTCGTGTTCACTCAGCACCTGCACATGAACGTCGCCGACAAGTCCCGCCTTTACCGGGAAGCGCGCCGGGTCCTGGTCGGCGGGGGACTGCTTGCGCTCTGGGAAATCACCGCCGGCGCGCCCGGCGAACTCGGCTATCCGCTGCCCTGCGCCGACCACCCCCGGCACAGCCATCTGGTCACCGCCGATGCGTTGCGCGGGGTCATCCAGGACGCGGGGTTTGCCGTCCAGACCTGGAACGACCTCACCGATCAGGCGTCCGCCACGATGCACGCGATGCTGGCCTCGCCGCCCGGCGCCCTGGGGCTGCACGCCTTCGTGCCCAACTTCACCGAGAAGGCCAGGAACCTGAGCCTGGCCCTCTCCGACGGCAGGCTCCGCGCCATCCAGGGCATCGCCCGGGCCGGCGGATCATGACATCGAGCCGGGCACGACCACCCGGGTCAGGAAATCTTGCGGCGATAGATGACCATCGCGAAGGCGAAGGCGACCAGCAGGGCGCCGACGGTCCAGGCGAGGGCGATCCAGATGTCGCTGCTGACCGGCTGCTCGGTGAACAGGTCCCGGATCGTGTTGACGATCGGTGTCACGGGCTGGTATTCGGCGAACCAGCGCACCGGGCCCGGCATCGTCTGCGTGGGCACGAACGCCGAACTGATGAACGGCAGGAAGATCAGCGGGTAGGAGAACGCGCTCGCGCCGGTGACCGATTTCGCGGAGAGGCCCGGGATGACGGCGACCCACGTCAGCGCGAAGGTGAACAGGATCAGGATGCCGGCCACCGCGAGCCACGCCCCGACGCCCGCGCCGGTACGGAATCCCATGGCGAGGGCGACGCCCACGACGATCGCGAGCGAGATGACGTTCGCGACGAGCGAGGTCAGCACGTGCGACCACAGCACGCCCGAGCGTGCGATCGGCATGGACTGGAACCGCCCGAAGATCCCGGTGGTCATGTCGATGAACAGCCGGAACGCCGTGTAGGAGATGCCCGAGGCGATCGTGATGAGCAGGATGCCCGGCAGCATGTAGCGGACGTACGTGCCCGAGTCGGCCCCCTGGCTGATCGCGCCGCCGAACACGTAGACGAACAGCAGCATCATCGCGATCGGGGTGAGCGCGGTCGTGATGATGGTGTCCATACTGCGCGTGACGTGCTTCAGTGATCGTCCCGTGAGGACAGCGGTGTCGCTGAAGAAGTGGGTGCTCATTGTCCGTTCCTGTCGTCGTCGCCGACGATGGCGAGGAACACGTCCTCGAGCGTCGGCTGCTTCTCGACGTACTCGACCTTCGCCGGCGGGAGGAGTTGCTTCAGTTCGGCGAGGGAGCCGTCCACGATGATCCGCCCGTGGTGGAGGATCGCTATCCGGTCGGCGAACTGTTCGGCCTCGTCGAGGTACTGCGTGGTGAGCAGCACCGTCGTGCCGCGCGAGGCGAGTTCCTTGACGGCGTCCCACACCTCGATCCGCGCCTCGGGGTCGAGTCCGGTGGTCGGCTCGTCGAGGAAGATCACCGGCGGGTCGCCGATGAGGCTCATCGCGAGGTCAAGGCGGCGGCGCATGCCACCGGAATACGTCGAAACCTTCCGCCCGCCCGCCTCGGTCAGCGAGAAGCGGGCCAGCAGGTCGTCCGCGATCGCGCCTGGACGCTTCAGATGCCGCAGCCTGGCGACGAGCACCAGGTTCTCCCGTCCGCTGAGGATCTCGTCGACGGCCGCGAACTGGCCGGTGAGGCTGATGGATTCCCGCACCTCGGCGCCCTGCGAGGCGACGTCGAAACCGTTGACGCCCGCGGTTCCCGCGTCCGCCTTGAGCAGCGTGGACAGGATGTTCACCACGGTGGTCTTGCCCGCCCCGTTGGAGCCGAGCAGGGCGAAGATGCTGCCCCGCGCCACGTCGAAGTCCACGCCGCGCAGCACGTGCAGCTTCCCGTAGGACTTCTCCAGGCCCCGCACGCTGATCGCCTGCTGCGCGAGCATCAGTCCGTCCCCTTTTCTTCTTCGGCACGTTCGATGGCGGTGATCAGCCGTGCCCGCTCCCGGGTGACATACCCGCCCTTGTCGTAGTTCTGAATCAGCGCTTCGACGAACTCGACCGGATCGTCGCCGACGATCTCGCGGATCGGCGTTCCGTCCGCCGCGGCACGTTCGAACAGATCGGCGACGTCCTCGAACAGCGACTCCGCATTCTCGGCCTCCATCGGCCCGAAGTGCATCAGGTACCGCTCGATCGCATCGACCGCCGTGCGGTAGTTCCCGGGAAGCTGCCGAACGCGCGCCTTGTACGCCCGCCACCGCTTCTTGGGGCCGATCACCTTTGCGACGAAGCCGCCCTTTTCCGTGTCGGACATGGTCACTTTCCTCCTTCGCGGAGCTGCTCCAGCCGTTCTGAGAGGAAGCTCCAGGTCCTCCAGAACTCGTCGAGGTATTCGCGTCCCTGAGCGTTGAGGGTGTACACCTTGCGCGGCGGCCCCTTCTCGGACGGGACCTTCTCCACGTCGACGAGGCCTCGTCGCTCGAGCCGCACGAGGACCGCGTAGACGGTGCCCTCGGCGATATCGGAGAAGCCCTGATCCCGCAGCCATGCCGTGATCTCGTAGCCGTACGCGGGCAGCGTGGACAGGATCGCGAGCACGATGCCTTCCAGAATCCCCTTGAGCATCTCCGTCGTCTGCTTGCCCATGGGTGCCTGCCCTCCTACTCAGTGTCGTTGACTACCAGTACATAGTAACGCTGACTACCGGTAGATAGCAACACTGACTAGTGAGCTGCGATTAAGCTGTACATAGATGTCCGAGTTAGGGGAAGAAGGGTCCGATGGTCGAGTCAGTCGCGGGAACGCCCGGCATCGAGGTCGAACTGCGCTCCGCGGAGCCGGCGGACGCCGCATCCATTGTCGGGATCTGGCGCGAGGGGTGGGCCGACGCGCACCTCGGTCACGTCCCCGATGCGCTGGTTGCCGCCCGCACGCCCGCCTCGTTCGATGATCGCGCCCGTCGCCGAATCGCCGACATCATCGTCGCGGTGCGCGACGGCGTCGTCGTCGGCTTCGTCCTGATCGACGGGGATCAGATCGACCAGCTCCACCTGGCCCGCACCGTCCGTGGCGGCGGGATCGGCGCAACCCTCCTGCGTGCCGCGGAACATGCCGTCGTGGCCGCCGGGCACCCGCGGGCGTGGCTCGCCGTCGCGACTGGCAACGCCCGGGCGCGGCGGTTCTACGAGCGGCAAGGGTGGGTCGATGAAGGGCAGTTCGCGCACCACGCGCCCGTTCCCGGCGGGGCCGTCGTGGTCGACTGCCACCGGTTCGTCAGCAGGGGGGTGGCCGGGTCCCGGATTAGGGCGAGCGCGTCCGCGGATCGCGGCAAGCGGGCTGACGCGCGCCGGAACATCGAGGCGATCGTCGAGGCGGCGACCCGGCTGCTCGCGGTCGATCCCGACGCCAGCGTGAACGAGATCGCGAAGGCTGCCGGCGTCGGCCGGGTCACGCTGTATGGCCACTTCGACTCCCGGACGGCGCTGATGCGGGAGGTCGCCGACCGGGCAATCCAGCAGACCGATCAGGCACTGACCGGAGTGGACCTCGGAGGCGATCCGCGCGATGCGCTCGGACGCCTGCTGGAGGTGACGTGGCAGCTGACCCACCGGTTCGGCGCTCTCGTCGTGGCGGCCTCGCACACGCTGCCTCCCGAGGCGATGCAGCGCGTGCACGACAAGCCGGCCGCGCGTGTCCGCACCCTGCTCGAACGGGGCCGCGACGCCGGGGAATTCCGCGGTGACGTGCCGATCGACTGGCAGCTCAGCGTGGTCCAGGCCATCCTGCACGGCGCGTCCACCGCGGTGCACCGCGGCGAGATCACCGCCGAGGCCGCGCCCGTACTGGTGCGCGACACCGTGCTCGCCGCACTCGCCGCGTGACCGCGCTCCTCACCGGCTCTTGTCGTACACGGATGTTCGAGTTACCGTATTCGTACATCACTGTTCGACTTATTGAGGTGGTTGAGGTGACTGCTCCCGATCCGCGTCGCTGGCGCACCCTCGCGCTGCTCGGTGTGGCGCAGTTGATGCTGATCGTCGACGTCACCGTGGTTGCGATCGCACTGCCCGACATGCAGGCCGACCTCGGGCTGGACCGCGCGGGGGTCACCTGGGTCGCAAGCGTCTACGCCCTGGTCTTCGGCGGCCTGATGCTGCTGGGCGGGAAGGCGGCCGACATCCTCGGGCCACGCCGGCTGGTGCTGGCCGGGCTGGCCCTGTTCGTCGTGGCGTCGCTGCTGGCTGGGCTGGCCGTCGCGCCGGCGGTTCTGCTGCTGGCGCGAGCTTTGCAGGGCGTGGGCGCCGCGGCGATGTCGCCGGCCGCGTTGTCGGTGATCGCCCGGACGTTCACGGGCGCTGAGCTGACCCGAGCGCTCGGGGTGTGGTCGGCGCTGGGTGGCGCGGGTGCCGCGGTCGGGGTGCTCCTCGGCGGAGTGCTGACCTCCGGTCCTGGCTGGCCGTGGGTGTTCTACGTCAACGTCCCGGTGGGTGCCGTACTGCTGGTGGGTCTGCTGCGCTCGGTCCGGCCGCTGCCGGGCTCGGGCGGCCGCCTCGACGCCGGCGGCTCCCTGCTGGTCACGCTCGCGACCGGCGCGGTGGTCTACGGCCTGGTCGCTGCCGGGGATCACGGCTGGCTCAGCGCGCACACACTGCTCGCGGTGCTCGCCGGGCTGGCCGGGTACGTGCTGTTCGTGCTGCGGGCACGATCGGCCGCCGTCCAGCTGATCGACCTGGCCATGCTCCGGCGGCGCCCGGTCCTGCGCGGCCTCGGCCTGATCTTCGTGGCCACGGCACTGATGATCTCGGTGTTCTTCCTCGGCTCGTTCACCCTGCGGCAGGTGCACGGGTTCACCGCGCTGCAGACCGGGCTGTCGTTCCTGCCGGTCGCGCTCGGCACCATCCTCGGCTCGAACCTTGCCGGGCGGGTCATCCCCCGGTGGGGCGTCCGCGTGGTGTCGGTGGCCGGGCTGCTCGTCGCGGCCGCCGGGCTGGCGGCGGCCGCGGGGATCGTCTCGATGACCGCGCTCATCGTCGCCACCAGCGTGGCCGGGTTCGGCATCGGCGCCACGTTCGTCGCCTCGGCCGGGAGCATGTTCTCCGCGGTGCGGCCGCAGGAGGCCGGGGTCGCCTCCGGCGCGCTCAGCATGTTCCACGAGTTCGGTGCCGCGACCGGGGTGTCGGCGGTCTCCAGCGTCGCGGCCACGACGTTGCTGGCACCGGGCTTCGACGGCTTCGCGTCGGGCTACTGGTTCGCGGCCGCCGTCGCCGTGCTCGTCGGCCTCGCCTCGCTGGCCCGGCCGCGCGCGGTCCGCCGAGCCGGCTGACCAACCTGTCCGGACTACATCCAAGGAGGCACACATGCGCAGGGGCATCTGCCCGTTCGGCGACGACGGCGGCGACGGGCGGGATCGGGACTGGAAGGGCCGGTGGGGCGACGATCCGCCGTTCCACGCCCCGGTCTTCGTGCTCACGCACTACCCGCGCGACCCGCAGCCGATGGACGGCGGTACCACGTACCACTTCGTCACCGACGGAATCGAGCCGGCGCTGGCCCGGTCACACACGTGACATACCGCGTACGTCGCTGAACCGCAAAGTTGCTAGGCGGCCTGATTGTTTGACAATCTGCTATATTGTCGACCAATCGTCGGTGCGGGCGGAGGCGTGATGGTCGTGGAGCAGCACGCGAGCGTGCTCCCTGAGGTGGTCTACGAGAGCCTGCGGTCGAGCATCATCGCGCAGGATGTGGCACCCGGTTCGATGGTGACCGAATCTACTGTCGCGGCGCGGTTCGGTGTGGCCCGGCAGACGGCGAAGGTCGCGATCGAGCGTCTCGTCGTTGAGGGGTTGTTGCGCCGTGAGAAGCACAAGGCGGCGCGCGTGCCCGTACTGACCGCGGCCGAGATCGCCGATCTCTACGACAGTCGTGCGGTGGTGGAGTCGGCCGCGGTCGCGCGGCTTGGGGGTATCCCCGCCGCGGCGCTCGCGGCCCATCGCGCCCTGATCGGGGCGGGCGCCGACTTCGCGCGCCATGACATCGCGTTCCACCGCGCGCTCGTCGCCGGCCAGTCCAGCTCGCGGCTCGCCCGCATGCACGCGCTCATCATGGGCGAGGTCGAGCTCTGCATCGGCCAGGTGCAGGCCGCCCGCCTGCTCAGCGCCAACGATGTCGGGGACCAGCACCAGGGCATCCTCGACGCCGTTCTCGCCGGTGATTCCGATCGCGCGGCCCGTCTCACGTCCGAGCACATCGCGGTCAGTCGCGACCGGCTGCTCGCGCACGCCGGCTCCTGAATCCCGTCGAAAGGCGCATCATGGTGACCCGTCAGGTTCCGAAGCCGAGCGAGCTGCGTGAGCTGATGAAGTTCAAGAAGCCGGTGTTCAACGGCAAGCAGCGCCGGCTGGCCGCCGCGCTCACGATCGACGACCTGCGCGCGATCGCGAAGCGCCGCACCCCCAGGGCCGTGTTCGACTACACCGACGGCTCCGCGGAGGGCGAGATCTCGCTGGACCGCGCACGCCAGGCGTTCCTCGACGTCGAGTTCAGCCCGTCGATCCTGCGCGGCATGCCCGACAAGGTCGACACGTCGACGGAGATCTTCGGTGGCCCGTCGGCCCTGCCGTTCGCGATCGCGCCGACCGGCTTCACCCGGCTCATGCAGACCGAGGGCGAGACCGCCGGTGCGTCGGCCGCGGCCGCCGCCGGCATCCCGTTCACGCTCTCCACGCTGGGCACGACGTCGATCGAGAAGGTCAAGGAGGCCAACCCGAACGGCCGCAACTGGTTCCAGCTCTACGTCATGCGCGACCGGGAAATCTCCTACGACCTCACGAAGCGCGCGGCCACGGCCGGTTTCGACACGCTGTTCTTCACCGTCGACACCCCGGTCGCGGGCGCGCGCCTGCGCGACAGGCGCAACGGCTTCTCGATCCCGCCGCAGCTGACCCCCAGCACGATCGTCAACGCGATCCCGCGGCCCTCCTGGTGGTGGGACTTCCTGACCACACCCAAGCTCGAGTTCGCATCGCTGACCTCGACCGGCGGTACGGTCGGCGAGCTGCTCAACGCCGCGATGGACCCGTCGATCTCGTTCGACGATCTCGCGGTCATCCGGGACCTGTTCCCGGGCAAGATCGTCATCAAGGGTGTGCAGAACGTCGCCGACGCGAAGAAACTCGCCGACCTTGGCGTCGACGGCATCGTGCTCTCCAACCACGGCGGCCGCCAGCTCGACCGCGCACCGGTCCCGTTCCACCTGCTGCCGGATGTGGTGCGCGAGGTCGGCAAGGACACCGAGATCGCGATCGACACCGGCATCATGTCGGGCGCGGACATCGTCGCCTCGATCGCCCTCGGCGCGAAGTTCACCCTCGTCGGCCGCGCCTACCTCTACGGGCTCATGGCCGGCGGCCGCGAGGGCGTCGACCGCATGATCGACATCCTCCGCGACCAGATCGAACGCACCATGACCCTGCTCGGCGTCACGACCATCGGCGAGCTCACTCCCCATCACGTCACGCAGCTACAAAGGCTGACCCCCCGGGCGAAAACCTAGAACCGGGGCTGGATCGGCAAGCTCCGGATCGTCCGGTTCGGTTCCGGCGCCGATGAACGCCGGATGCCGCAGGTCACGTGCGAAATGCATGAGCACGCGGCGTTCGCCGTCGGCCGCTAACCTCGCACTGCGCCCAGCTACGGCAACAACCGATTCAAAAAATGTTCCCGCTCGGCCACCTGACGTGGGATAAGGCGCCCCGGCCCGTCAGGCCCGGGGACGGTTGGGGCTCGGCCGATTGCAGCGGCCAGGCTGCCGCGAACCCAGCAGCATAGAGCGCTATCGCTCCACTGGGCGCCAAGATCGTTGTATCGCTGCTGGCATCGGGCCTTGTGCTCACGCAGGAGCACCGTGGTTTCGGTGTCGTCTCCTTGCCGTTGCCGTGCAGTTTCGTATAGCTGCGGCGGATTTCGATGATCCCTTCGTCGAGGTGAACCCGATTCCAGCGAAGGGCGCAGACCTCATCTCGGCGAATTCCGGTCGTCATGACAAGCCACACGAGCGTGCCCCACTCCTCGTCCATCGCGAATGCCTTTTCGACGAGGCGAGCGGCATTGGCGGATGACGGCGGGTCAGGTTGTGGAGGTGCCTGTTTCGGGCGCTGCGCGATGCGCGCGGGGTTGGCGCTAATCCAGTCCCATCGGACGGCCGCATTAATGACGCCGCTGACGATCGAGTGGATCTGGCGAACGCTCGACGATGCCATGCCGATGCATTTGTGAGCCTTGCACCTCAGATTCTTGCAGTCGTGCTCGCGTTCGGCTTTGTGCTCGATGAAGGGGCGGCCATCGCATCGGGCGCGGCCGCGGCGAAGCTCGCCGTAGAACGTCTCCAACATTCGCGTGGTCAGCTTGTTCACGGGCACGGTGCCGATTGCGGGCCGGATCGTGCGCTCGATGTAGCCGATGTACCGGTGCCGCGTGGTGTCCTCGATATCCGCCGTGCGTAGCCGTTCGTCGATGGCGTACGAGAGCGTGACCGATGAGGTCGGCGAGCATTGCTGATCTATCTGGGCCTGCAATCGGGTGAGCGTCTTCTCTGCCTGCTTGTGGGCGGCCTTGTCCGTGCCTTTGACCGTCTCGTGAGGTAGCTGGGCTTGCCGGTCACGGGGTCGATGCCCGCGTACACGCGGACCTGGAGGGAGTTGCCGCGCTGGCGGATGTTGCCGCGTTTCCGGCCGTTGTCGCTGCTCGTCGGCTTGATCATGGCGTCAGCGTGAGCCCGGCATGATGGACAAAGATCAACTTTATGATCAAGAAATCCAGCAAATCCCCTGATCAAACGGCGTGGGCCTAACGTGTCAGCATACGAACCACGAAGTGCTGGTCGAAGGCCCTGAGATCGCGATTCGTCCGGTGGGTACTCGTCGTCTGGTGGCGGGTGGTTCCCGGTGAGCGACGACACGATCATCAGCGGTCTGACAGCTCTGCAAGCTGACGAGCTCGCCTACGTGACGTGTGGAGCCGACTACCTCCGTGCCCACGACACCGTATGCGCCCGTCCGTTGCCGATGGCTTTGAGGGTGCCGCAGAGCCATTTCCAGCAGCGGCCGTCGAGGTCGAGGTTGGTGATGGGGTCGCCGCCGGTGTAGTCGTAGTCGTTGGCGGAGCCGCCGGGGACGGGGTCGGTGGAGAGGAAGCGGCCGAGGAGGGGGCTGTAGGGGCGGGCTCCCATTTGGACGAGGGCGAGGGAGCCGGCGTGTTCGTAGGGGCGTTGGTGTTGGCCGAGCCAGCCGTAGTCCATCTGGCCGGGCTGGTTGTCGGGAACGGCGTCGGGGTCAACGGTGCCGGTGGGAGTGATGGGCTGTCCGTAGGGGTCGTAGGTGCGCAGCGGCCCGACCTGCGCCCTGGCCTGGTCGGTGGCGAGGGCGAAGTCGCCGCGGACGGTGGGGTGACTCCAGCCGGAGGACGTCCCGTCCGCGGGGGTGGTGTAGAGCACGCCGCCGGGCAGGGAGATCGAGCGGTGGTAGTTGACCCCAGGGCCGCAGGAGTACCACATCCCCGATTGACCCACAGCCACGCCGCCCGCAAGGTCTCCCGGCCGAGACATCGTCGCAGGAAGGCTGCGTGGGGAAGTCATCGCTTACAGGCGGACCAGTGCAGCCAAGCCGATGAAGATGGCATAGATCAGAATGAATCGCCAGATCCCGAACCGCCTTCGCTGGTAGGCAACCGGCTCCATGCCCGAGGTGGCTTCGCGGCGTGCTTGCTCGATCTGGTCACGCAGACCCCGCAGGTGCCGGTTCCCGCGTAATGCCGACGCGACTGATCCACCACCGACCGATGGATAGATCCGGAATCCGTTGGATAGAACGACAACCAGGTGGTCGTCGACGTCTAGTTCGTCGATCGCGGTCCAGGTGATCCACCATGAGAAGAACCAGTTACGCACATAAATGCCATCAGTACGGATCACCACCCGCGCCATCAGGACGGCGATCAGCAACCATAACGCCGGGGTGACCACGAGAATGACTCCAGCGACAGTACCGAAGTTGTCCTCGCGATCCTCCAATGGTGTGATAATCGTGAACATGAACCCAAGCGAGGCGACAAGGCAAACGATGCCGAATATGCGTTCGCCTTTTCGGTAGAGGACGGTGATGATGTCGCCGCTGCCGGGGGTTTTGGCTAGAACATGCATGCGCGGTTTCCTTGTTGGCAGATCACGGTGTTGACGCCGGTGCCGTAGGAGTACCAGACCCCGGATTGGCCCGTGTTCCACACGTAGTTCAGCGCAGTGGCTCTCGTGTTCACAGGTGCGCGGTGCCGTCCGCGATCACGTTGCACCGGCGGCTGGCTACGGTCTTGCACGATGTTGCGCCTACCAGGGTTGAGCGCACCCTTGCCGCCCACGACACGTGCGATCCCAACACCGGCAGCGAGCCCGGCCAGGTTCATTCCCGCCGCTGCCCAGTTGACACTTCCTCGAGTACGGTACTCGCCGGCTGTCGTGGCGAACCACAGAACAACACCTGCCGCTGCGCAGGCTCCGGCGCTGACGACCCGGCTCCGCCCGGTCTTCCGCATCCCCCAACCGCACAACCACGACGAGGCCACCCCCGCCGGACCAGCGGAAACGGCCCCGAAGGGAACGGTTCGCACAATGACCAAATCGGTGGGCCCGGCGGGGCTCGAACCTGTCGCGACGGCGATTCTGGCTCCGTCCGGTGAGGTGCAGAGCGACTACATCGGACGTTGGCGATTGTTGTTCGGCGATGGGTGCAGAGTGTCTGCGGATTCGGGATGCGCACCCGAACGTACTCCCGGCGAAATCCGACGACCATTGCGGTATGGCTGCTCGTCACGCCGTCGAATCGCATATCCACTGCGCGGGCTAAGAGGCGAGGTCGAGGGGGTGGATGTCGGCTAGCTCGGTGCCGATCCTGTCGCGTTCTCGTTCGAGGTCATATCGGGCCTGGAGGTTGGTCCAGAATTGGTCGGAGGTGCCGAAGAATCGTGCCAGTCTGAGGGCGGTGTCGGCGGTGATGGCGCGTTTGCCGTGCACGATTTCATTGATCCTGCGGGGTGGAACGTGGATGTTGACGGCTAGCTTGTGTTGGGTGAGCGCGAGTGGGGCGAGGAACTCCTCGGCGAGGATTTCACCCGGGTGGATGGGTGCTAGCAGGTCTTCGGTCATGGTGTTTTCTCCCTTCGGTTAGTGGTAGTCGCAGATTTCGACATCTTCTGGGCCCGCTTCGGTCCACCGGAAGCAGATTCGAAATTGGTCGTTGATACGGATACTGTGCTGACCGAGCCGGTCTCCGCGCAGCGGTTCCAGTCGGTTTCCTGGGGGCACAGTCAGGTCTGTCAGGGTTGCCGCCGCGTTGACCATCTCCAGCTTGCGCCGGGCGATTCGTTCGACTGACTCGAACCGTTTGACACGCGTGCGTCGCCAGAGCTTCTCAGTGTCCTTGTCCGCGAACGATCTGATCACCCTGCAAAGCTTAACGTGTCGCGTTATTAACGTCAAGCGTCATGTCGGAGCGATGTTAGCGTCGAGATGCTGCACGGGATGTGGTCGAGGCTGGTCGCATTGTCGGCACGGGGTGGCACAGGTCCGCAACTTGCACCCAAAGATCAACTTCGAGGCATCTGCTGCGAAGTGTTTACCCAGGTCAAACCAGGTGGGCCGGGCGGGGCTCGAACCCGCGGCCAAGGGATTATGAGTCCCCTGCTCTAACCAACTGAGCTACCGGCCCCCAGCGGCATCACGTGGCGCCGACATCGCTGAAGCTGCAGGTCAACATACTGCACCACGCTCCTCTGCCGCGTAAGGGGCATGCCGTCGCGGAGGGCTGAGCCGGCGAGGGGGGCGAACTGCTTCGCGCGGACGGCCGGGTCCCGCTCCGGCAGCCGCCAGTTCGACGGGTCGAGGGACGGGGACTCGTGAGGTCCGCGCGCCCTTCAGACGAGGATCGTCCACAGTGGAGCGTTCATCGGCGGCCGTGGTCGGCGAGGGTTGACAGATCGGTTCCGGCCGGGTCAAAATTTCCGAAAGTTGTTAATTAATACGCATTAATGAAACGAGAGGCAATGAGCACCAGCAACGGGGCCGGGTTGGCTCCCGAGTGCCGCGCGTTCGCGTCGGACGGCTTCGCCGGCCGGGTCGCGCTCGTGACCGGGGCGGCGGGCGGAATGGGGCTGGCGGCCGCGCAGGCGTTCGCCGCGTGTGGGGCACGGGTCGTCCTGGCCGACCGCGACGAGGACGGGGTGCGCGAAGCGGCCGTGCCCGGAGCCACGGCCCTCGTGCTCGACGTGACCGACGAATCGGCCGTCGCGCGGGCGGTGGACGGGATCGTCGAAGAGACCGGCCGCCTCGACCACGTGCTGCACTGTGCCGCCGTCATCACCGCCTGCCATTCCCGCGAGGCGGACGCCGCGCACTGGCGGCGGGTGCTCGACATCAACCTGGTCGGCGCCTTCGTCGTGGCTCAGGCCGCGCTCCGGCACATGGAGAAGGCCGGCTCGGGCACCGTCGTGCTCGTGGCGTCGGACGCCGGCTTCCGTGGTGGGGGCGGCCTGATCGCCGACTCGGCGTACGCGGCGAGCAAGGCGGGCGTGCTGTCCCTGGTCAAGTCGCTGGCCAGGGAGTTCGCCTCGACCGGCGTGCGGGTCAACGCGCTCGTGCCGGGTCCGTCCGACACCCCGATGCACGCCGCCGTGCCGGCCGAGCTCAAGCAGCGCATCGCGACGGCCATCCCGGTCGGCCGGATGGGACGGCCCGGCGACATGGCCGCGGCCGCGTTGTTCCTGTCCTCCCCGGGCGCTTCGTTCGTCCACGGGGCGGCGCTCGACGTCGACGGTGGGCTGATGCTGCGATGACCGGACGTCGCGGGGGCCGTCCCCGGCAGGCCGACATCGCCCGCATCGCCGGGGTCTCCCAGGCGACCGTGTCGCTGGTCCTCGGGGGTTCGGAGACCGCGCTCGCGCTCGCGCCGGAAACCCGCAAGCGGGTCATGGACGCGGCCAGGGAACTGGGCTATGTCGCCGATCCCGCCGCGCGCCGGCTGGTCTTGCGCAACAACCGCCTGCTCGGCGTGTACACGTTCATGGCCACCTTCCCGGTCGACTTCCGCAACTCCTACTACCCGTTCCTGGTCGGCGTCGAAGAGGAGGCCGCCGCGCAGGGGTACGACCTGCTGCTGTTCACCGGCTCGGGCGGCGAGCCGGACAGCACCGGCCTGAACCGGTTACGGCTGGCCGACGGCTGTGTCCTCATCGGACGTCACGCGCCGGCGGACGAACTGGCCCGGCTGCTCGACGACGAGTTCCCGATCGTCTACCTCGGTCGCAACGACAGCGTGGGCACCCGGTTGCCCTACGTCGGTGCCGACTACGTGCGGGCTTCGGCCGACGTCGTCGCCGAACTGGCCGCGCTGGGCCACCGGCGCGTCTACTACGTCCGCGAACCCGACCAGGCGGTGGCCTCCGTAGACCGGGAAGACGGTTTCCGGCTGGGGCTGCGGGAGACGGGGCTGCGGGGCGAGGTGATCCGGACCGACGGCGGCGATCTCGGCCCGGACCGCCTGCGGGCCTGGCTCGCCGAAGGTGCCACGGCACTGGTCGTGGAAGCGACCGACACGCAGGCGGCGGCCGGCGCGCTGCGCTCCGCCGCCGAATCGGCCGGGCTCGGCTGTCCCGGCGACTTCTCGCTCGCGATGCTCGGCGAGGAGGTCTACCAGCGTCCCGGTGAACCGGTGGTGACCGGTTTCGCCCTGCCACGAAGGGAAATGGGCCGTCGCGCCGCGCGCATGCTGATCGCCCTGTTGTCCGGTGACCGCGCCGCGGGCAGGCAGGAGCTGCTGGCCTGCACACCGGTCGAGGGCAGCACGACCGCGGCGCCGCGCGCCGCCCGTACCGCCGAAATGGGGGAGCTGTGACCGAAATCCGTACCGAAGTGCTCGTCGTCGGAGGCGGCGTCGGTGGCGTGGCCGCCGCGCTCGCCGCGTGCCGGGCCGGCCGTCACGTCGTGCTCACCGAGCCCACCGACTGGCTGGGCGGGCAGCTGACGAGCCAGGCGGTGCCGCCCGACGAGCACCCGTGGATCGAACAGTTCGGGGCCACCGCGTCCTACCGCCGGCTCCGCGACGGTATCCGCGGCTACTACCGCGATCACTACCCGCTCACCGAGGCCGCCCGGGCGACGCGGCACCTCAACCCCGGCGCGGGCAGGGTGAGCAAGCTGTGCCACGAGCCCCGGGTCGCGCTGGCCGTCCTCGAGTCGATGCTCGCGCCGCATCGCGCGGCCGGCCGCCTGACCGTCCTGATCGGACATTCGCCGGTGGCGGCCGAAGTGGACGGTGACCTGGTCCGTGCGGTGACCCTGCGCGCGCCCGGCGGTGAAACCCTTACCGTGCAAGCGGACTACGTGCTCGACGCCACCGAGGGTGGCGACCTGCTGCCGCTGGCCGGCGCGGAGTACGTGACCGGGGCGGAGAGTCAGGACCGGCACGGCGAGCCGCGCGCGCCGTCGGTCGCGCGGCCGGACAACATGCAGGGCATCACGTTCTGCTTCGCAGTGGACCACCGTGAAGGTGAAGACCATGTCATCGACCGGCCTCGCGAGTACGGGTTCTGGCGCAACTACCAGCCCGAGTTCTGGCCAGGCCCGCTCCTCGGGCTGAAGGCGCCCGACCCGCGCACGCTCGAGGTCTCCGAACGGACCTTCGTGCCCAACCCGGGCGAAGACACGACGAGCGTCGACGCCGACCAGAGCCAGGACCAGGGCGACCGCGGCTTGTGGCTGTTCCGGCGCATCATCGCCGTCGCGAACCATGTGCCCGGCGCGTTCGACTCGGACGTCACGCTCGTGAACTGGCCGATGAACGACTACTGGCTCGGCAACGTGATCGAGGTCGACGCGGACACCGCTGGGCGTCACCTCGACCAGGCGCGGCAGCTGTCGCTGAGCCTGCTGTACTGGCTGCAGACCGAAGCGCCGCGCCCGGACGGCGGCACCGGTTTTCCCGGTCTGCGCCTCCGGCCGGACATCGTCGGCACTGACGACGGCCTGGCGAAAGCCCCTTATATCAGGGAAAGCCGGCGGATCGAGGCTGTTCGCACCGTCACCGAGAACGACGTTTCCCTTGCCGTGCGAGGCGAACGCGGCGCCACCCGGTATGCCGACTCGGTCGGTGTCGGCTCGTATCGCATCGACCTGCACCCCTCGACGGGCGGCGACAACTACATCGACGTGGGCAGCCTCCCGTTCCAGATCCCGCTCGGCGCGCTGCTTCCCGTCCGGCTGCGCAACCTGCTGCCCGCGGCGAAGAACATCGGAACCACGCACATCACCAACGGCTGCTACCGGCTGCACCCGGTCGAATGGAACATCGGCGAGGCCGCGGGCGCACTCGCCGCGCACTGCCTCGCCCACCGCAGGCAGCCGCACCAGGTGCACGGCGACCCGCGGCTGCTGGCCGAGTTCCAGTCGGAGCTGCTCAGCCACGGCGTCGAACTGGCCTGGCCCGAAGTGAAGGGGTATTGAGCGTGTCCATCGAACCGTCCACTGTGGAGTATTCGCGGCGCGTTCCGGTCGCACCACCGGTCGACGTGCTCGTGGTCGGTGGCGGCCCGGCCGGTATCGCCGCGGCGATCGCCGCGGCCCGCTCGGGTGCGCGCACCCGGCTGGTCGAACGGTACGGCTACCTCGGCGGGAACCTCACCGCGGGACTGGTCGGCCCCTGCATGACGTCCTTTTCGCTGGACGGCTCGGAGCAGCTGATCCGGGGCGTGTTCGACGAGCTCGTGCGGCGGATGGCGGAGCTGGGCCAGGCCCGCCACCCCAGCGAGATCCCGGCGGGCAGCGCGTACAGCGGGTTCATCGAGTTCGGCCACGACAAGGTCACCCCGTTCGAGCCGGAGGCGGTGAAGCTGGTCGCCGAGCGGATGTGCCAGGAGGCCGGGGTCGAGCTGCTGCTGCACAGCTTCGTCGCGGACGTGTGCACCGAAGGCGGCGCGGTGACCGGTGTGGTGTGCGCGAGCAAGAGCGGGCTGCGCCTGTATCCGGCGCGGGTCGTGGTGGACTGCTCGGCGGACGCCGACGTCGCGGTCGCCGCCGGGGCCGAGTCGGTCACGGGCCGGGAATCCGACGGGCTGACCCAGCCCATGACCCTGTTCTTCCGGGTGCGCGGTGTCGACGACGAACGCGTCGAGGAGTACGTGCGCGGTCATCCGGACGACTTCCGCCCGTTCGCCTCCATCGTCGCCGCGGCCACCGCCGAGGGCCGGTTCCCGGCGCCCCGGCGCGGCGTCGGCATGTACAAGACCTTGCGGCGGGGGGTGTGGCGGATCAACACCACCCGGATCCTCGGGCGGGACGGCACCGACGTCGCCGACCTGACCGCTGCCGAGCTGGCGGGGCGCGACCAGGTCGACCGGCTGGTGCGGTTCTTCCGGGCGGAACTGCCCGGGTTCGCCGAGTGCGAACTGCTCGACACGGCCGCCACGATCGGCGTCCGGGAAACGCGGCGGATCGTCGGGGAACACGTGCTGTCGCTGGCCGACCTGCAACGCGGCACGCATTTCGACGACGTCGTGGCGCTGTGCGGCTACCCGGTCGACATCCACGACCCGACGGGTGCCGGCGGCGGCGTCGACGATTCGTGGGGGACCGCGAACGCCTACGAGATCCCGTACCGCTCGCTCGTGCCGGTGCGGATCGACCAGTTGCTCGTGGCCGGGCGCTGCCTGTCCGCGACGCACGAGGCGCTCGCCGCGATCCGGGTGATGCCCCCGGCGTTCGCCACCGGAGAGGCCGCGGGCACGGCGGCCGCCCTCGCGGCGCGACTGGGGGTCACCCCCCGCGAAGTCCCCGTCGGCGAACTGCAGCGTGCGCTGCTTGCCGGGGGCGTTTACCTGGGCCGGACGACCGGGCCGGCCAGCAGTCCACAACCCGCGCCCTAGCGGGCTGGCACCACAAGGAGGTGGCGCACATGCCAGCACGGATCCGCGTCGGCATCGATGTCGGCGGCACGTTCACCGATGCCGTCGCGATCGACGCCCAGACGCTCGAGCTCGTCGGCCAGGTCAAGGTCCCGACGACACACCACCATCCCGAGGGCGTGGCCCACGGCATCGTCGAAGCGCTGACCGCGCTGCTGGCGCGGTCCGGGCATGCCTCCGGGGACGTCGGGTTCCTCGCGCACGGCACCACGCAGGCCACCAACGCCCTGCTGGAAGGCGACGTCGCGCACGTCGGGATCGTCGGCCTCGGCCGCGGGTTCACCGGCTGGCGGACCCGGCGGCTGGCCCGCGGCCACGACATCGAGCTGGCGCGGGGCAAACACCTGCGCACGAGCTACGCGCACGCCCCGGGCGCGGGGGCCGCGGTCGGCGAAGCGGTGCGGCGGCTGGTGGGCGAGGGTAGCGAGGTCGTCGTGGCCGCGGAAGCGTTCAGTGTGGACGATCCCGCCGGTGAGGACGCGGCCGCGAGCTGCGCCAGGGAGCTGGGTGCGATCGCCTCGACCAGTCACGAGATCACCAAGCTGTACGGGCTGAAGACCCGGGTGCGCACCGCGGTGATCAACGCCAGCATCCTGCCCCGCATGCTCGGCACCGCCGAGCTGGTGGACAAGAGCATCAAGGCGGCCGGGATCACGTCGCCGCTGATGGTGATGCGCTGCGACGGCGGGGTGATGGACCTGGAGCAGATGCGCCGCCGGCCGCTGCTGACCGTGCTGTCCGGACCGGCGGCCGGGGTGGCCGGCGCGCTGATGAGCGAGCGGATCGGCGAAGGGATCTTCCTGGAGACCGGCGGCACGTCGACCGACATCAGCGTGATCCGGCGCGGCAGGGTCGCGGTCCGGCACGCCGAGATCGGCGGTTACCGCACCTTCCTGACCTCGCTGGACGTCCGCACGATCGGGGTCGGCGGCGGTTCGCTGATCCGGGTGCGCGGTGGGAAGGTCACCGAGGCCGGCCCTCGCAGCGCCCACATCGCCGGGTTGAGCTATGCCGGTTACGCCGATCCGGCGGCGCTGCGCGGCGCCGAACTCGTCAGCGTGCGCCCGAAGGAAGGCGACCCCGACGACTACGTTGCCGTCGATGGCGAGGGTGGCCGGTTCGCCCTGACGACCTCGTGCGCGGCCCTCGCGCTGGAGCTGGTGCCGGAAACCGACTACGCGCACGCGGATCCGGCGGCGGCGCGGCTGGCGTTCGCGCCGCTGGCGAAGTCGCTCGGCGTGAGCGTCGCCGAAGCGGCGCGGGAGGTTCTGCGCGCCGCCGTGCGACCGGTCCGGGACATGGTGGAGTCGCTGGTCAGGGAGTACCGCCTGGACCGCCGCTCCCTGGTGCTGGTCGGCGGCGGAGGCGGAGCGGCGTCGGTCACCCCGTTCCTCGCCGCGGAGCTGGGTGCGGCCTCCCGTATCGCCGCGCACAACGAGGTGATCAGCCCGATCGGCGTGGCCCTGGCGATGGTGCGCGAGCAGGTCGAACGGGTCGTGCCCGATCCCGGCCAGGCGGACGTGCTCGCCATCCGGCGGGAGGCCGAACAGGCTGTGGTCGCCCAAGGCGCCCGGGCCGAGTCGGTGGAGGTGGACGTCGTCGTCGATCCGCGGCGCAACACCGTGCGGGCGGTCGCGACGGGCGCCACCGAACTCCGGACGAAGGACGTCGGCGACGGGCCCGTCGCCGAGGAGCAGGCCCGCGCCACCGCGGCGGAAAGCGCGCGCGCCGACGCGGCCGGCCTCCGGCTGCTCGCGGAGACCCGGCACTACCGCGTATACGGCGTGCTCGGCGAGCGGCGAGGACCGATCCGGCTGTCGCGCCGCAAGGGCGTCCCGTTGCGGGTGGTCGACCGCGAAGGTGTGGTGCGTTTCCAGGCACCGGACGGCCAGGTCCGGGTCGCGACGTGTGGTGCGGGGCGCGAGCTGCTCGGCGCCGCGCTGGAGGAGCTGACCGAGTACGGCGACGGCGGTGCCCGGCTGCCCGCGCTGCATCTGCTGCTCGGCGGCCGGATCGTCAACCTCGCCGGGATGACGAAGGCCGAACAGGTCCTCGGGGTGGCCGAGACCGAGTTCGCCGGCCGGGAAGCCGACGAGCCGGTCGCCCTGATCTCGGAGGCCAGGGCGTGACCGCGGCCGTGGGCTCGGCGGTGCTGCGCCGGTGCGCCCGGCTCGCCGGGCTCGACGACGTCGAGCTGGCTACTCGCTTCCTCAGCGACCAGCAGGTCCACGCGCACCGGGAGCGCGCGGTGCTGAGCCGGTGGGCGGCCGTCGCGACCGAAGCCGGACACGACGCGGCACGCTCGGAATCGGGTGCCGAGGGCGGGTTCACCGTGGTGACCGACCGGGCGGGGCTGCGTCCAGGCTGGGTCGTCGTCGCCGAATACTCCGAGCGCCGGCACGAGATCCGGCTGCACGACGACGTCCTTGAACTCGCCGGCGCGCTCGTGGAGCGGCTCGGCTGGGCGGAGTGGTACCCGGCGGGCGTGCTCCGTGAAGCGGCCGTCGCGCACGAAGTCGGGCACGGGAGGCTGCACGGCGCCGCGGCCCGCGCGCTGCGAGAACGGCTCGGCGTGCGCGCGCTGCGGCTCGGCCGCTACCGCCGCTACGCGCACATCAGCGGGACTCCGGAGCTGTTCGCGCACGGATACGCGCACCAGGCCTGCGGGCTCGGCCGTTCACCACTTCTCCTCACCGCCGCGCTGGCCGTCGCCGCCGGCGCGCGCACCGGAAAGGACGCCGTCTGATGGCCGTGCTCATCCTCGTCGTGATGGCGGCGTGTGTCGCCCTGATCCTCAGCCGGAAGCTCCCCACCGCGTTCGCCCTGGTGCTGCTGGCCGTCGTGATCGGACTGATCGCCGGCGCGCCGCTGGTGAGTGGCAAGAACAGTATCGGCGAAGGCATCCTGCAGACCGGGTCGGCCTCGCTCGCGTCGACGATCATCGCGATCATCCTCGGCTCGTGGCTGGGCGCGCTGATGGACCACACCGGCATCGCGTCCACAGTGGTCCGGAAAACCGTCGAGCTCGGCGGCGACCGGCCCTACGGCGTCGCGGTCGGCGTGTTCCTGGCCGCGACCCTGACCGGCACGGTGACCGGTTCGGCGCCCGCGGCCATGCTCATCGGGCTGATCGCCATCCCCGCCCTGATCGGCATCGGCCTGCCGCCGGTGACGGCCGCGGGGGTGGTGGTCGTCGGTCTGTCGGCCGGGATCCCGTTCGAGCTGTTCTCGTGGCAGTTCCTGTCCCAGGCGGTCGGCGTGCCGGTGTCGGCGGTGCGGGACTTCCAGCTCACGCTGTTCCCGATAGTGCTGGTCCTCGGGCTGGCCTACGTGCTCATCGAGGCGCGCCGCCGTGGCACCTTGCACGCCTGGGCGATGCGCACCGAGACGCCGGGCAGGTCCGCGCGGGCCAGGCCGGACGCGCCCTGGTACTCGCTGCTCACCCCGCTCGTGCCGATCCTGCTGGCCCTCGTGCTGGACGTGCCGATCGTGCCGGCCCTGCTGATCGGGATCCTGTACGCGCTGCTGACCACCACGCGGCCCGGCAAACTCGGCCCGACGGCACTGCGCACGGCGTTCCGCGGTTTCGAAGTCGCCGCGGCCCCGGCGATGCTGTTCGTCGCGATCGGGATACTCCTGCAGGCGGTCAAGCTGCCCGGGGTGGTGCACGCGCTCGGCCCGCTCGTCACCGCGATCACGCCGCACAACCCGGTGCTGTTCGTCGTGGTGCTCGGTGTGCTCGCGCCGCTGTGCCTTTACCGCGGGCCCTTCAACATCTACGGCATGGGCGCCGGGGTGGCCGGGGTGCTGCTGGCGGGCCACGTCTACCCGGCGCAGGCGGTGCTCGGCATCATGGCTTCCTACAACCAGCTCCTTGGCGTGTCCGACCCGACCAGCACGCAGACGGTGTGGAGCGCCGAGTTCGCCGGCGTCCGGCCGGAGAAGCTGATGACGCGCACGCTGCCGTACACGTGGCTGATCGCCATCGGCGGGCTGACCTTGACCGCAGCCCGCTTCCTCGCCTGAGCTCCGCGTCAGGCGCGGCACCTGGACCGGTGCCGGTTATTGTGCGATTCCGGCCTTCAGGGCGAGCGCGGCCGCCTCGCCGCGCGAGGCGACCTCCAGCTTCTTCAGCACGCCGGTGACGTGGAACTTGACGGTGCTTTCGGTGACGCCCAGCTCCGTCGCGATCGCCTTGTTGCGGGTACCGCGGGCCAGCAGGCGCAGTACGTCCAGCTCTCGCCGGTTGAGTCTCGACAGCCGGTCGTCGCGCTCGTGGTCCGAGGTGGATTCCAGCGGGAGTTCGATGGTGGCGCGGCTGCCCCAGTCCGGTACCGCGTCCAGGCCGATCGTCGCCCCGAGGGTGCGGGCCCGGCCGTCGAGCTGGTGGTGCAGGGCGGTCACGTCGAGGCGGCCGGAGTCGCGCTCGCGCATGTCGACGCGCAGGCTCGCGCCGTCGAGGAGCCAGGCGATCCGCAGGCTCGCCACTCCTGGTTGCGCGGTGAAGGCGAGCGCCGCCGTCCTGGTCATGGCGCGCGCGGCGTAGGCGACGTCGCCGGGCAGCGGCCGCCCCGCGTCCGGCGGGGACACGAACTCGATTCTCGCCTGATGATGCCGCAGCATCTGACGGATCTCCTTGCGCAGCTTGGCGAACGCGGCCGGTGCGGGCTCCGCGGACAGCGTCAGGTCGGACTCCTGAGTGGACCGCAGCGCCACCAGCGCCGCGGAGGCGGACTCGGTGGCGGCGAGCCGGGCGCGGCGGTCGCCGAGGCTGGTGGAGCGCAGCGTGGTCAGGATCGTGACGAGCGTGCCTTCGTGCGCCGCCGCCATCTCCGCGATCGTGCGTGCCCGTTCGTTCGACGCCGCGCGGGATTCGGCGAGATAGTCGGGGCTCGCCTGCGTGACCTGCTGCCTGATCGAAGTCGCGACGATGCCGAAGATCTCGGCGAGAACGGCGGGCTCCGGGAACCGCTTCGCGTTCGCACGGGGAACGAGCACGAGCAGCGTGCCCACCGGATCCCGCACGGCCCACACCGTGCGGGCGGCCCCGGCGATCGTGGCCGTCGTGCTCAGCGGACGGCCGGGTTCGACGGCCGCCTTGAGCTGTTCGAGCTCGTCGATGGTGACCTTGTTGATCATTTTGGTCGCCCCGGCGACCTTCCGTGGCCGGCCGGTGCACTCGCGGGTGAAGATGACGAGGGCGGTATGCGGCCACCGGCCGGACAGGAACCGCGAGAACCGGCCGGCTATCTCGTGCAGCGCGCCGTCGATCACTTCCCGCAGTGCGACGAGGCTGGTGTCCTGCGGGGCCTTGGCGTCGGGCATCCGGCTGAGTGTAGCCGCCGGGCTACCTGGTCGGAAGTCGAGGTTTCCCTGGCCCGACGGCCAGGTCGCGCGCACACCATCCCTGGTTAGCGTGGCGACTGTATGCGTGGGGGCGCATGCCTTTTCGCTGAACGCCAAGTGATGGAGGTGCCGGTTCCGATGCCACAGCAGGTGCGCGGTGTGATCGCCCGTTCGAAGGGGGCCATGGTCGAGCTCGTCGATATCGTGATTCCCGATCCGGGACCGGGGGAGGTCGTCGTCGCGGTTGCTGCCTGTGGGGTGTGCCACACCGATCTGACCTATCGGGACGGTGGGATCAACGACGAGTTCCCCTTCCTGCTCGGCCACGAGGCCGCCGGCACCGTGGAAAGTGTCGGTGAAGGCGTCGAGTCGGTGAAGCCGGGTGATTTCGTCGTGCTCAACTGGCGCGCGGTCTGTGGCCGGTGCCGGGCCTGCAAGCGCGGGCTCCCCCAGTACTGCTTCGACACGTTCAACGCGAGCCAGAAGATGACGCTCACCGACGGCACCGAGCTCACCCCCGCGCTCGGGATCGGCGCGTTCGCGGACAAGACGCTTGTCCACTCCGGACAGTGCACAAAGGTCGACCCGGCCGCGGACCCCGCGGTCGCGGGGCTGCTCGGCTGTGGCGTGATGGCCGGGCTGGGCGCAGCGGTCAACACCGGCGCGGTCGGCCGCGGGGATTCCGTGGCGGTCATCGGCTGCGGGGGCGTCGGTGACGCGGCCGTCGCCGGTGCCCGGCTCGCGGGCGCGTCCACGATCATCGCGGTAGACCGGGACGAGAAGAAGCTGGCGTGGGCCGCTGAGCTGGGCGCCACGCATACCGTCAACGCCTCGGACACCGATCCGGTCGCCGCGATCGCCGGGCTGACCGGTGGGTTCGGCGCGGACGTGGTCATCGACGCGGTCGGCCGCCCCGAGACGTGGAAGCAGGCCTTCTACGCGCGGGACCTGGCGGGCACCGTCGTGCTCGTCGGCGTGCCGACCCCCGACCTGCGCCTGGACATGCCGCTGCTGGACTTCTTCTCGCGCGGCGGTGCGCTGAAGTCCTCCTGGTACGGGGATTGCCTGCCGGAGCGGGATTTCCCGGCGCTGGTCGACCTCCACCTGCAGGGCAGGCTGCCGCTGGAGAAGTTCGTCACCGAGCGCATCGGGCTCGACGACGTCGAGAAAGCCTTCCACACCATGCATTCCGGCGAGGTGCTGCGTTCGGTGGTGATCCTGTGAGTTCCCTCCGGATCGACCGCGTCGTCACCACCGGCGTCTTCGAACTCGACGGCGGCACGTGGGACGTGGACAACAACGTCTGGCTGATCGGGGACGACGACGAGGTCGTCATCGTGGACGCGGCGCACGACGGCAAGTCGATCACCGAGGCCGTGGGTGATCGCAACGTCGTCGCCGTCGTGTGCACCCACGGGCACAACGACCACGTCACCGTCGCGCCGCAGCTCGGCAGGCAGCTGTACGCGCCGGTCCTGCTGCACCCCGGTGACCAGGAGCTGTGGGAGATGACCCATCCCGGGGAGTCGTTCTGGCAGACGGCCGACGGCGAGCGGATCGCCGTCGGCGGCACGACGCTCGAAGTGATCCACACGCCGGGACACTCGCCCGGTTCGATCTGCCTGTATCTGCCCGAGGCGAAGGCGCTGTTCTCCGGGGACACCCTGTTCTCCGGCGGTCCCGGCGCCACCGGCCGGTCGTTCTCCGACTTCCCCACGATCGTCGCGTCGATCCGGGACCGGTTGTACGCCCTGCCCGCGGAAACCCGCGTGTACACCGGTCATGGCGACGGCACCACCATCGGCACCGAGGCGCCGCACCTCGAGGAATGGATCGCCCGCGGACACTGACGGATCCCGGCTTCGCTCAGCCGGTGCTTGACGCGCGGACCATCAGCGTGGGTGCGAGCCGCTGCGACTCGACGTCCTCTCCGGCCATGAGACGCACCAGCAGCGACAGACCGCGATAGCCCATCTCATGCATCGGCGAGCGGATTGTGGTCAGCGGGATCGGCAGTTCGGCGGCGAGGGGAGTGTCGTTGAAGCCGACGACCGCGAGGTCCGTCCCGGCCCGCAGGCCGCGGTCACGCGCCGCGCCGATGGCGCCGATCGCGGCGAAGTCGTTGACCGCGAAGATCGCGGACGGCAGCGGATGCTGCGTGAGCAGCTTCTCCGCGCCGAGCCGCCCGCCGCGCGCGTCGAACGGGGTGTGCACGATCCTCGACCCGGGGACCGGCACCCCGGCGTCGCGGTAGGTGTCCACGAAACCCGCTGTGCGGTCGATCCCGGTGCTCGCATACGGCTCGCCGGCGACGACCGCGACCGTGCGGTGCCCTAGGGACAGCAGGTGCTCCGCCGCGAGCCGCCCGCCCTGGTAGTCGTCGCAGGTGACCGACGGATGCTCGCCCGCGCGGCGGCTCACGAGCACGAACGGGACACCCCGCGCGGCGATGCCGGACAGGAACTCCGCGTCGATGTAGGCGTCGCCGAAGATCAGGCCGTCCACGCGGCGGCCGAGCACCATCTCGGTGCGGGCGCGCTGCACGTCGGGCACGTCGCGGGTGTTGGTGACGAAGGTCGAGAGGCCGTGCTCGGCCGCCGCTTCCTCGATGCCTTCGTAGATCGTCGCGAGGACGATGTCCGACAGCCGGGGCACCAGCACGCCGACGAGGTTGCTGCGGCGCGTGCGCAGGCTCGTCGCATGCGGGTTCGGCCGGTAGCCCAGCTCGTCGGCCAGCTTGCGGATCCGCTCGACGGTCGCCTCCGAGGCGGCACGGGCGCCCTCGTCCGGCTTCGCGTGCAGCACGCGCGACACCGTCGAGACGTGCAGTCCCAGCTGGTCGGCCAGCGTGCGGAGCGTGACCGGTGGTTTGTGCTCACTGCCCACTTTCGCGCTGGCCCTCCGGCAAGTTTTCACGACTTTCACGATCGTAACAGCGAGTTAATTGACTCCTGCCGCTCGTCGTGTGCATGATACCCAAACGTTTGGGCCAAACGATTGGGTAACGAGAAGTGACCGCGGTGGTCACTCAGAGGAGGGAATGCCTGGTGGGCAAGGTCGTGGTGTTGTCGACGGGCGGGACGATCGCCTCGCGTCAGAACGAGCGAGGCGCGAGCCTCGCCAGTGACGAGGTGAAGACGCTGCTCGGGCGGCTGCCGTTCGATGTCGCCGTGCCGGTCGAGGGCCGGGACGTGCTGTGCGTCGGCAGCTACCTGCTCACCCCGGCCGACATGGCGGATATCGCGCGGGAGGCCCGCCGCGCCCTCGGTGAGGACGGGGTGTCGGGTGTCGTCGTCACGCATGGCACCGACACGATGGAAGAAACCGCTTTCCTGGCCGACCTCGTGCACGACGACCCGCGGCCGGTGGTCTTCACGGGCGCGCAACGGCCGGCCGACGCGGCCGACACCGACGGCCCCCGCAACCTCGCCGACGCCATCATCGTCGCCGCCGACGAACGCGCCCGTGGTCGTGGTGTGCTCATCACCTTCGACGGCGCGGTGTTCGCCGCGCGCGGCACCCGCAAGACGCAGACCCTGGCCGCGGCGGCGTTTTCCAGCCCGGACAACGGCCAGATCGGGCTGGTCCGCGAGGGTGCCCTGATGTTCACCGCCGCGCCCGCGCCGCGCCCGCGGGTGGAACTGTCCGATCTGGACGCCCGGGTGGACATCGTCGCGCTGTACCCGGGCATCGACACCGCCGCGCTCGACGCCGTCGTCGCGGCCGGGGCCGCCGGTGTGGTGCTCGAAGCCACCGGCGCCGGAAACGCCAACCACGAGATCCGTGACGCCGTCGCCCGGCACACCGCGGCCGGGATCGTCGTCGCGCTCTCCACCCGCGTGCACGCCGGGCCCGTCGCCGGTCTCTACGGCAACGGTGGCGGCGTGGACCTGATCGAAGCGGGCGCCGTCCCCACCGGGATGCTCCGCCCGTCGCAAGCCCGGATCCTGCTGATGGCTCTGCTCGCCCGCCACCGCGACCCGGTGCGCGCCGCCCAGGAACTCACCCGGCACGCCGAAAACCCGTTCGGCGCGAGGATTCCCGTGTCTGTTGGAAGGAAGTACTGAAGTGCCCAAGGAAATTCGTGTCGCCTTCGGCGTCGACGTGGACGCCGTGGCCGGCTGGCTCGGCTCGTACGGCGGCGAGGACTCGCCGTGCGACATCTCGCGCGGGATGTTCGCCGGTGAGGTCGCCGTGCCGCGGCTGCTGAAACTGTTCGAGCGCAACGATCTGCGCACCACCTGGTTCATCCCCGGCCATTCGATCGAGACCTTTCCCGACCAGACGCGGATGGTCGTCGACGCCGGGCACGAGATCGGCGCGCACGGCTATTCGCACGAGAACCCGATCGCGATGTCGCGGGCGCAGGAGAGCGCGATCCTCGACCGCAGCATCGAGCTGATCGAGAAGCTGACCGGCGCCGCGCCCACCGGGTACGTCGCGCCGTGGTGGGAGTTCTCCCCGGTCACCAACGAGCTCCTGCTCGAACGTGGCATCAAGTACGACCACTCGTTGATGCACAACGACTTCACGCCGTACTACGTGCGCGTCGGCGACAGCTGGACGAAGATCGACTACGCCAAGCCGGCGGAGGAGTGGATGAAGCCGCTGGTGCGTGGCGAGGAGACCAGCCTGGTCGAGATTCCGGCGAACTGGTACCTCGACGACCTGCCCCCGATGATGTTCGTCAAGGCCAGCGCCAACAGCCACGGCTTCGTCAGCCCGCGCGAACTCGAGCAGACCTGGCGCGACCAGTTCGACTGGGTCTACCGGGAGCTGGACTACGGCGTGTTCACCATGACGATCCACCCGGACGTCTCGGGCCGCCCGCAGAACCTGCTCATGCTCGAGCGCCTGATCGAGCACATCAACGGCCACGAAGGCGTGCGCTGGTCCACTTTCGACGAAATCGCCGACGATTTCCTCACGCGGTTCCCCCGTTCCTGAGTACTTTCCCCAGAAGGGTCCCCCCATGTCCACTGCGGCTTCCGCCGGTGTGCGCACCTTTCCGCGGGTCGGCGTCAAGGCCACCCGCAAGGCGACGATCATCGCGTTCTTCGCATGGCTGTTCGCCGTCTACGACTACATCCTGTTCGGCACGCTGCTGCCGGAGATCGGCGGCTATTTCGGCTGGAGCGACTCGACCGCGTCGCTGGTGTCCACCTTGGTCTCGGTCGGGACCGCGGTGGTCGCGCTGGCGGTCGGCCCGATCGCGGACCGGATCGGCCGCCGCCGCGGCATGATCCTGACGGTCTCGGGCACCGCGGTCGCCTCCGCGCTCAGTGCCGCGACCCCGGGCGCCGGGTACCTCGTCGGTGTCCGGGCGTTCGGCGGGCTCGGCCTGTCCGAGCAGGCGGTGAACGCGACGTATCTCAACGAGATCTACGCGGTCACCGAGGACGAGAAGATCAAGAAGCGCCGCGGCCTGATCTACAGTCTCGTGCAGGGCGGGTGGCCGCTCGGCGTGCTGCTGGCCGCGGCCTTCGTCGCGATCTTCCTGCCGCTGGTCGGCTGGCGCGGTTGCTTCCTGCTGGCGGTGTTCCCCGCGGTCGTGATCGCGCTCGTGCGGCGTGGCCTCAAGGAGAGCCCCCAGTTCGAACTGGAACTGAAGCTGCGCAAGCTCCGCAAGGCGGGCAAGGCGAACGAGGCTGCCGCGCTCGCCCGCGAGTACGGAGTGGACGATCAGCCCTCGGCTCCGCTGGCGTCGATCTTCAAGGGCGCCGCGCTGCGCAACACGCTCGTGCTGGGCTTCGCGTGGCTGATCAACTGGTTCGGCATCCAGGTGTTCAGCGTGCTGGGCACGACGGTGCTGACCTCGGGCAAGGGCGTCAGCTTCACCGGTTCGCTGGTGATGCTGATCGTGATCAACGCGATCGGCTATCTCGGTTACGTGTTCCACGGCTGGGTCGGGGACAAGTTCGGTCGCCGCAACGTGATCGCGATCGGCTGGCTCATCTCCGGCGTCCTGTTCGCGCTCACGCTGACGGTCGCGAGTGGCACGATCGCCGTCGTGACGCTGTACTCGCTCGGGATGTTCTTCCTGATCGGGCCGTACGCGGCGCTGCTGTTCTACATGGGCGAGTGCTACGAGACCCGGTGCCGGGCGACGGGAACGGCGTTCCTGAACGCGCTGTCCCAGCCGGGCGCGATCCTCGCCGGGGTGATCACGACGGCGATGCTCGCCTCGGGCGCGACGTGGAACTCGGCGGCGCTGCTCGTCGGCGCGGCCGGCACGTTCGTGTCCGGTCTGGTGATGTTCGCCGCCCGCAAGGTCAAGACGCTGGAGGCATGATGGAGGTCGCGATCATCAGCGGTGCCGCGAGCGGGATCGGCCGCGCGCTGGCCGTGGCCTACGCCGAGCGCGGGGTGGCCACGGTCGTCGGCACCTTCCCCGGTGACCCCCACGATCCTGTTGAGACGGTCGCTGCGGTCAAGGCGGCCGGCGGGGAGTGCGTGGTGCACGAGGTCGACGTGCGCGAATCATCCCAAGTGGATGGTTTCGCGCAGCGGGCGATCGACGAGTGGGGGCGGCTGGACTTCGCGGTCGCCAACGCGGGCGTGCTGCGCAAGGCCGCGCTCGCCGAACTCGACGACGCCGCGTGGGACGACCTGCTGCAGGTCGACCTGACCGGGGTGCTGCGGGTGTTCCGCGCCGCGGCGGCCAGGATGGGCGGGCCGGGTGCGATGGTCGCGGTGTCCTCGATCGCGGGTGGCGTGTACGGGTGGGGCGAGCACGCGCATTACGGTGCGGCGAAGGCCGGCGTGTTCGGGCTGAGCCGGAGCCTCGCGGTGGAACTCGCGCCGCGGGGCATCCGAGTGAACACGGTGGTGCCCGGCTTTGTCGTGACGCCGCAGTCGCTGGACCCGGTCAACTCGCTCGGCCCCGAAGGGCTCGAGCGGGCGGGCCGGGACATCCCGCTCGGCCGCCCGGCCCGCCCGGAGGAGGTCGCCTCGGTGATCCGGTTCCTGACTTCGGCGGATGCCTCCTACGTCACCGGCCAGACGATCACCGTCGACGGCGGCCTCACCGTCCGGATGCCCGCCTGATGCCCCGGCGAGTCCGGCTCCCGCCACCCGCGAGTCCGGCTTTCGCCACCCGCGAGTCGGGCTTCCGCGGTGCGCGAGTCCGGCTTTCCCGGTGGGTGGCGAGTTGGGGGTTGGCACTGCGCGAGTCCGGCTTTCGCCGCCTGCGAGTCCGGCTTTCGTCGCGGGTGGGTTCGGTTTCGCGGCGCGTGGGTTGGGCTCCCGGCGCGGGTGAGTTGGTGGCGGGCGGGCTGGGCGTTCGCGCGAGTTGAGGAGGTAGGTGCGTTGACGTTGCTGGAGAACCGGACGGCGCTCGTCGTCGGCGGGGCGAGTGGGATCGGGCATGCCATCGCCACCGCGTACCTGAAGGAGGGGGCGCGGGTGGTGGTGGCCGACCGGACCGCCACCACCGACTTCGACTCGGTGCCGGTCGATGTGACGGACGAGAACTCCGTCGCCGAGGCCGTCGCGGCGGCCGGCGCACGGCTTGGGGAGATCGACATCCTGGTCAACTCGGCCGGCATCCTCACCGAGGCGCCAGTGGTGGAGATGGACCTGGCGACCTGGTCGCAGACCCTCGCGGTCGACCTGACCGGGGTGTTCCTGTGCTGCCGCCACGTCGTCCCCCGGATGGTCGAGCGCGGGCGCGGGCGGGTGATCAACATCGCCTCCCAGCTCGGCATCAAGGGCGGGCACGGGCTCGCGCACTACTCGGCGGCGAAGGCCGGGGTGATCGGGCTGACCAAGTCACTCGCGCTGGAGGTGTCCGGGCGGGGAGTGCTGGTGAACGCGATCGCGCCCGGCCCGATCGAAACGCCGATGGTCGAGGGAATCACCGAGGAGTGGAAGACCGCCAAACGTGCCGAGTTGCCGCTCGGGCGTTTCGGCCGGGCGGAAGAAGTCGCTCCCACGGCGGTGCTCCTGGCCAGCGATCCGGGTGGGAACCTCTACTGTGGACAGACGCTCGGCCCCAACTCGGGGGACGTGATGCCCTGATGTGCGGGGCGTGCGGTGAGCAGGGCAAGCTCGACTGGGCCCGGCCGTTCCTGGCCGGGCTCCCCGCCAGAAGCGCCGTCGCGGCGGCGCTGAAAGCGCTTGCTCGCCCCGGGCTCCGCGTCACCGCCCGTGGCGGCGGCTGGCTCGTCGCCGCGCCGACCGGGCGGACCAGCGCCTGCTCGAGCCTCACCGAACTGATCGCCACCGCGCGCCCGTGGCTCGACGCGCCCGGTGAGTTCGAACCGCGCGGCTCCGGCACGGTGACGACGCCCGAACCGGACGCCCGGCGGCCGGTGCGGATCTGGGTCGATCCGGACGCCGAGCCGCAGTCGCTCGCCCGCGGCGGGGACGTGGTCGTGCCCGACCGCGAACACGAGGCGCTCGCGCTCCGGCAACTCGCCACACCGCCGTGGTCACTGCGCTGCTACCTCGCGCCGACCGGACCGCCGGATTTGCGGGCCGCGCCCGAGGACGCGGCCGACCTGCTCGTCTGGCTCGAACTCGCCCGGCCCGAAGCGATCGTCGCCGCCTGCGCCGGCCTGGACATCGAGGTCCGCGACGGTCACGTCGTGCGAGCGTGCGCTTCCTGGTAGCGCGCGAACCGCTCGTCGACCTGATCGGCGGTGAGCCCGAAGTCCGCCAGTGCGTACCGGTGCCCCGGCCGGGAAGCGCTTTCACGGCTCAGCGCGGTCATCGCCGTACGGGCGTCCTCGCCGAACGGCAGCCCGAAATGCCGGTAGATCGACTCGACGGTCCCGATGGGATCGGCCACGAAATCCTCGTAATACACATCGCAGAACTGGGCCTGGTCATACCGCGGACGATCGTCGAGGAACTTCTCCGCACCGCGCGCCCACAACTCCAGTTGCGCCTGGCCCACCACGGAACCGTGAAAGGCCGTGGACCACTCGCGCGAAGCCTGCTCGTTGAGGCTGCACACCGACGCGATGATGGTCCGCGGCGCCCGATGCGTCTGGATGATGAGAGCATCCGGATACACCGCTAGCAACGCGTCGAGCGCGAACAGGTGGCTCGGGTTCTTCAACACCCACCGCTTGTCCTTGTCCGGTAAGCCGATCAGCTGCAGGTTCCGCCGGTGGCGCTGGTAGGCGTCGGTCCAGTCCTGCGTCCGAAGCCACTCCGAATACGTGGGCAGATACGCGAGGCACTCGTAGGAGACCGACTTCACCGTCTGCCGCAGCAGTTGCCAGCATTCCTCGACCTGATCGGCCGACATCTCGTGCGCGCCCAGGAATTCCGGATGCTCGATGTGGTGTTGCTCGTACCCGGCCTGGATCCGCTGGAACACCGGGTTTTCCGCCCAGGTCGCGCGCGGTGGCCGCGGCTGTGGCACCTCGGTCAGCCAGACCTCGAGCCCCTGGTGCGCGGGATCCGCGGTCAGCAGGCGATGCAGCGCCGTCGTGCCGGTGCGGGGGAGCCCGGTCACGAAGATCGGCCGCTCGACCGGCACATCGGCGTACCCGGGATGCGCCTTCCAGGCGGCCTCGCTCAGCAGCCGCGCGACCAGTGCGCCGCGCAGGAAGGCGCGCTTGACCCGCTTCCCGAACGGCGTCAGCGAGGCATCCCGTTCGTAGGATTCCAGCAACACCGCGAGACCTTCGCGGTGTTCGTCGGTTCCGAAGTCGTCCAGTCCGGTGAACCGGGTGGCGGAGGCATGCAGATCCTCGACCGTGCCGACGTTTTCGCGCGTCATAGGTGGTACTCCCCGCAGTTGACGTCCAGGCACTGCCCGGTGATCGCCCGCGCGAGATCCGACGCGAGGAACACCACGGCGTCCGCGATCTCGTCGGGTTCGGGCAGCTTGCGCAGGTCGACCGTGCCGGCCGTCTCCTGATAGATCTCCTCGGCCGTGACGCCGCGCTTCTTCGCGAGGTAGTCGAAGTAGAACTTCAGGTTGTCACCCCAGATATAGCCTGGCGCGACCGAGTTGACGCGAATCCCGCGCGGCCCGAGTTCGGTGGCGAGCACCTGCGCCGCGGCCAGCAGGCTCGACTTCGCCATCTTGTACGGACCGAAGCCGCGCTGCGAATGGCGCAGCACCGCCGAGTTGATCATCACGGCGGAGCCGCGGCTCTTCTCGAGTTCGGGGGCGAAAACGCGGGTCAGCCGGATCGCGGCGTACACATTGGTCTCGAACGAAGCGCGCACCTCGTCGAGCTCCACTTTCGCCAGCTCCCGGATCGGTGGCATCGCGAACGCGTTGTTCACCAAGGCATCCACCCGGCCGAAGGCGTCCACAGTGGAGCTTAACAGGGTACCGACGGCGGTCTCGTCGGTCACATCGGCGGGCACGGCGACCGCCCGGCGGCCCAAGTCGGTGACCTCCTTCGCGACCTCGGTGAGCCGGGCCTCCGTGCGCGCGGCGAGCACGACGTCGGCGCCCGCCCGCGCACACTGCAAAGCGATCGCGCGGCCGAGACCGCTGCCGATCCCCGAAACCACGACGACCTTGTCCTGGAGCAGCATCAGCCGAGCATCCTCCGCGCGACGGCGGCCTGGCGGGCCGCGATCCGGTCGGCGAACTCGCCGGGAGTGATCTTCGCGTTGTCGTAGAACGGAAGCGTGCTCGCGAGATCGTCCACTTCGACCACCTCGAAGTCGGGCCCGTCCGCGGGCGTGAGGTCACGGGAAAGCTGCTGCCAGCGGATCTGGATGTACCCGCGGCTGTGCCCGGTGCGCTCCAGCCAGTTCGCGACACCCGGGTCGCGTTCGCTGATCACGAACCGGATCTTCCCGTCCGGGTCGACGCGAGCCTGATCGGCGGTGAGGCTCGTCTGGTGGTTGAGGTAGTCCAGCGAGATGTACCACATGCTGCCGAGTTGGATGCCCTGGTACGGCGCGTCGGATTTCGGCACCGTGACCACCATGGCCTGGTCGTCGGCCAGGTCGTAGTGCCCGACCGAGGAGAACTGCGTGCTCAGCCCGCCCGGCGTCGCGCGCGGCTCGGTGAGCGTGTTGACCGGCAGGTTCAGGTAGAACCATTTCGGGAACGCGAGGAAGGTGTTCAGCCGCGACAGCAGGATCTTCCCGGCGACGCCGTACCGCTTTTCCAGCAGGTCACGGCTGAGCGGTGGCGGCGCCTGCCCGGTCGTGTCCGCGCGCCGGATGCGGATCGTGCCGCGCTCCTCGCGGCTCCAGTCGCTGTACACCTCGCGCGCGACGAGCATCGCCGAGCCCGGCCCGAGCGTGAAGTAGTTCGGCCCGGACTTGCCCGGCCCGAACCGGATCTCGTAGCTGCCGTCGTCCGCGATGTCGATCTGGCGGTCGTCGAACGCGGTGAGGCTGTCCGGCACGTCGACGGGGGAGTAGTCACCGTTGAGGATCTGGAAGCTCAGGTCGCGTGTCGTGCCGCGCGTGCCGGTGACGACGTACTCGGCGTCTTCGCGCAGGTACGAGTGGAAGTAGAGGGTGTCGGGATTGTCGAGGCCCATCTTCGTGTACGGACCGGTGGACTGGACGAAGAACGGGAAGTCGCGCTCGTAGGCCCAGGCCATCTGCAACGACGCCCGGATGCTGCCGGCGAGATAGTCGTAGCCCTCGACGAGGTCCTGCTCGGTCCGGACGTGCGGCGCCCCGGCGATGATCTTCTCGGCCTCGCCGAGCGCGGCGGCGAACTTGTCGGTGAGCATCGCATCCTTCCTACAGGCGCTCTTGGAAGCGGCGGAGCCGCTTGCTGTGGGCCGCCTCAGGTTCCGCTACCCAAACCGCCACGCAGACCACCTTTCAACTCTCTAGAACGCGTTCTCGCGATCGGCCCAGCGGTTGGCGGTGAACTTGAGACTCGGCAGGTTCTTGAGCGGGAGCATGAACTCGTACGTGCGGGTGTAGCCGGTGTGCGCGATACGCCAGCGCCCGTCCTCGCAGCGGCGGTACCGGTCCTCGTACACCGCCGCGCCCTTGATCATCACCTGGTACTCGGTGGCGATCACGGTGTCCTCGAACGGCCAGGTCCCCGCCGCGGTGTCGCCCTCGATGTCGATCTCCGGCTGCACCGCGAAATGCGTGGTGATGATGTTTCCGCCCAGCTTCTCGCGCAGGAACCCGACGATCGCGTCGCGTCCGGAGAGCGTGATCGGCTCGCCGTAGGTGGGCGTGCCGTAGCTCGCGGTCGCCTCCGGGGCGAAGGTGTCCGCGACGTCGTCCCACCGCTTCAGGTCCACGCAGCGCAGATAGCGGTGCTTCACGCGTTTGATCTCTTCCAGCGCGACGAGGTCCATGCCGCCAGCATGCTCCGGGGATTGACCGAAAGCAAGAACGTGTTCTAATTTTCCTCCATGACCAGCACCTACGAGCTGTCCCATCTCGACGCGCTCGAGGCGGAGTCGGTGCACGTGTTCCGCGAGGTGGCGGCCACCTTCGAGCGGCCGGTGCTGCTGTTCTCCGGGGGCAAGGACTCGGTGGTGATGCTGCACCTGGCGCGCAAGGCGTTCTGGCCCTCGCCGCCGCCGTTCCCGGTGTCGCATGTGGACACCGGGCACAACTTCGACGAGGTGCTCCAGTTCCGGGACCGGACCGTCGAGAAGCTCGGCGTACGGCTGGTCGTGGGCCGCGTGCAGGACGATATCGACGCCGGGCGGGTCGTGGCGGAATCCGGCCCGCGCGCCTCGCGGAACAGGCTGCAAACCGTCACTCTGCTGCGGCTGATCAGGGAAAACGGGTTCGATGCGGTTTTCGGCGGTGCCCGGCGTGACGAAGAGAAGGCGCGGGCGAAGGAACGGGTCTTCAGCTTCCGGGACGAGTTCGGCCAATGGGATCCACGCAACCAGCGGCCCGAACTGTGGAATCTCTACAACGGCCGTCATCGCCGGGGTGAGCACATTCGCGTCTTCCCGCTGTCGAACTGGACCGAGCTGGATATCTGGTCCTATATCGCGGCCGAGGGAATCGAGCTCCCCTCCCTCTATTACGCGCACCGCCGCGACGTCGTGCAGCGGGACGGCATGCTCCTCGCGCGCACCCGGCACCTGACCCTTTTCGAAGGGGAACAGCCTTACCCGGCAACGGTTCGCTTCCGTACCGTCGGCGACGCGACCTGCACCGGCTGCGTCGAGTCCACGGCCGCCACGCCCGCCGAGGTGGTCGCCGAGACGGCCGCGACCCGGGTCACCGAACGCGGCGCGACCCGGGCCGACGACCGGATCTCCGAGGCGGGAATGGAAGACCGCAAGCGGGAAGGCTATTTCTGAGATGGCCCGGGAATTGCTCCGGCTCGCCACGGCGGGCAGTGTCGACGACGGCAAGTCCACCTTGATCGGGCGGCTGCTCTTCGATTCCAAAACGCTTTTCACCGACCAGCTTTCCGCGGTGGAGCGCACCAGCCGGGAGCGTGGTGAGGAATACCCGAACCTCGCGTTGCTCACCGACGGATTGCGCGCGGAGCGCGAACAGGGAATCACCATTGACGTGGCGCATCGCTATTTCGCCACCCCGCGCCGGAAATTCATCATCGCCGATACACCGGGCCATATCCAGTACACCCGCAACATGGTCACCGGCGCCTCGACGGCCGACCTCGCGCTGATCCTCGTCGACGCCCGCAAGGGCGTGCTCGAACAGTCGCGGCGCCACGCGTTCCTCGCGAGCCTGCTCGGAATCCCGCATCTGGTGCTGTGCGTCAACAAGATGGACCTCGTCGGCTGGTCGCGGGAGCGCTACGAGGAGATCCGGGACGATTTCCGCCGGTTCGCGATGAAGCTGGACGTGCCGGACCTGACGTTCGTGCCGGTCTCGGCGCTGCACGGGGACAACATCGTGCACCGCGGCGCGAGCATGCCCTGGTACGAGGGCGCTCCGCTGCTGCACCATCTCGAAGAGGTGCACGTGGCCTCCGACCGGAACCTGATCGACGCCCGGTTCCCGGTGCAGTACGTGATCCGCCGGCACGACCGTGACTTTCGCGGCTACGCGGGCACCGTTTCCGGCGGAACGTTCAAGCCCGGCGACGAGGTTCTCGTGCTGCCGTCCGGATTCCGCACGACTATCCGGGCCATCTGGGGTCCCGGCGGCAAGGAGGTCACCGAGGCGTTCGCCCCGCAGGCGGTGACCGTCCAGCTCGCCGACGACCTGGACATCGCCCGCGGCGACCTGATCTGCCGCCCGGGCAACCGGCCGCACAGCGGGCAGGACCTCGACGCGATGGTGTGCTGGTTCGCCGACCGCTCGAGCCTCACCCCCGGCGCGACGTACACGCTGCGGCACACCACCCGCGCCGCGACGGCCGAGGTCCGCTCGCTCGAATACCGGCTCGACGTCAACACCCTCCACCGCGACGAGTCCGCGACCTCGCTGGCACTCAACGAGATCGGCCGGATCCAGCTGCGCACCCGGCAGCCGGTGCTGTTCGACCCGTACCGGCGCAACCGGGCGACCGGCAGCTTCATCCTCGTCGACGACGTCACGAACAACACCGTCGCCGCCGGCATGATCACCGGTCCGGCGACGCGCGTCGTCTGGCACGCCGCGACCGTCACCCGCGACGAGCGGCCGACCCGCGGGCTGACCGTCTGGCTGACGGGGCTGTCGGCTTCGGGGAAGTCGACCGTCGCCGCCGAGCTGGAACGCCTGCTCGTCGCGGCCGGGCGCCCCGCGTACCTGCTGGACGGAGACAACCTGCGGCACGGGCTCAACGCCGACCTGGGGTTCAGCGGGCAGGACCGCGCGGAGAACGTGCGCCGCGTGACGGCCGTCGCTCAGCTGTTTGCCGACGCGGGGACGGTGGCGATAGTGTCGTTGATCAGTCCTTACCGTGGCGACCGGGCGAAGGCCCGCGCCGCGCACGAGGTTGCCGGATTGTCCTTTGTGGAGGTTTACGTGGACACGCCACTCGAGGTGTGCGAGGCGCGCGATCCGAAGGGCATGTACGCCAAGGCGCGGGCGGGGGAGATCCGCGGGTTCACGGGCATCGACGATCCGTACGAGCCACCCGTGTCCCCCGAACTCGTGTTACGCCCCGGCGACGGCGACCCCGCCGCGATGGCCTCCGCCATCCTGAGATTCCTGGACCGATGATGGGTGTGAACCAGCGGGCGCAGATCCGCATGAGCGAGGACGAGATCACCGCGTTCGTGGCGCGCAGCCGCACCGCGACGATGGCGACGCTGGGGCCGGAAGGCGTGCCGCACCTGGTCGCGATGTGGTACGCCGTGGTGGACGGCACGGTCTGGTTCGAGACGAAGGTCAAGTCGCAGAAGGTGGTGAACCTTCGCCGTGACGACCGGATCACGGTGCTCATCGAGGACGGGCTGACCTACGACAAGCTGCGCGGCGTGTCGATCGAAGGGCATGCGGTGATCAGCGACGATCCGGACGACATCCTGCGGGTCGGGATCAGCGTGTGGGAACGCTACAACGGTCCGTACAGCGAAGAGGTCCGCCCCGCCGTGGACGCGATGATGAACAAGCGCGTCGCGGTCCGCGTCGATCCGAAGCGCGTGCGGTCCTGGGATCATCGCAAGCTCGGCCTGCCCGAACTGCCCCTGGCCGGGAGTACGGCGGACTACCTCTAGGTCACCTCGAAATTGCCCATCATGGCCATGTCCTCGTGTTCGAGGTTGTGGCAGTGGAACACGTACTTGCCGCGGTAGCCGTCGAACCGGATCGCGATCGCGGCCTCCTCCGCCGGGCGCAGGTCGATCGTGTCCTTCCACCCGGCGTCGAACGGGCCCGGCCCGGCGAGGCCCCGGGAGAGCACCTGGAACGGGTTCAGGTGCAGGTGCACCGGGTGGTGGAAATCGCTCACCAGCCGCCATACCTCGACGCTGCCGAGCGCCGGCCTGGCCGCGATCGCGTGCGGGCTGAACAGTTCGCCGTTGATCAGCCAGCCTTTCGTCCCGCCGGCCTGGAAATGCAGCGTCCGCGTCACCGCCGGCGGGCCCAGCGGTTCGATGGTGGACAGCCGGCCGGGCAACCGGAAGCCGTCCGGCGCCCGCTCGCCGACGCGGAACCGCAGCACCTCGCCCATCCGCCCCTCGCCGAAGTCGTTGACCAGGCTCACGGCGGTGCCGGGCGGGTAGGCGGAGAAGTCCACGATCGCGTCGAGGCGTTGCGCGGGTGCCAGTACGAAATGCTCATGCCGCAGAGGTTGGGCCAGCAGGCCGCCATCGGTGCCGATCTGGGTGAGCGGTCGGCCGGGGTCCAGGCGCAGGTCGAGGCGGCGGGCGTTGCACGCGTTGAGGATCCGCAGCCGGTACTGGGCGCCCTCGACCGTGGCCACCGGCCAGGGCGCGCCGTTGACCAGCATGACGTCGCCGAGCACCCCGCCGGCGTACCGATCGGTGACACCCGGCGCCGCCAGCGTGGGGTCGAGGCTGGGTACCGCAGCGAACCGTCCGCGCCGAAACTGCGATCGGTGATCATCAGCGGGAGTTCCCTCGCGGGCAGCCCGAGCGCGCCCTCCTCGTCGTCGCGCACCAGATGGAATCCGGCGAGCCCGCGCCAGACGCCCGGCCCGGTGAAGTCCATCCGGTGGTCGTGGTACCACAGCGTCGCGGTGCGCTGGTCGAGCGGATACGTGTAGTCCACCGTGGACATCGGGGCGACCAGATCGGTGGGGTAGCCGTCGCCGGCGGGCGGGGTGCGGCCGCCGTGCAGATGCGTGACCGTGGGCACGGGCAACAGGTTCCGGTGCCGGACGACGGTGGTCGCCCGCGGCGGCTGACGATCGTCGGGTGAGGACGCGTTCGCCACCGCGAGGCGGCTCGCGGGCGAGTCGGCGCGAGACCTGTTCGGAATGTTCAGCGAGACCGAACTGGAGACGCTCGAAGAGCTGCTGGCCCGGTTCGTCGCGGGGGCGCCACCGCGGTGACCGGTGGCGGTGGGCGCCTCGGTGAACAGTGCTGGTTGCGGCGCGGCGCTACGCCACGAGCTTCGTCCGTAACCGGTCCGCCTCGTCCTCGCCGAAACCATGGCGCTCGAGCCACGCGAGGACGCCGCCGTAACGGGAGCCGACTTCGGTGAGGAACGCCTCCATCGTCTCGGCCCGGGGACGGTGCGCGTCGCTGCCGCCGCCGCGTTTTTCGAGGTCCGGGCGGTAGGTGGGCGAAGCCAGCAGCCGCGCCATGATGCCGTCGATCCGGGTGCCGCTGGCGGCGTAGTCGGCGACCACGGCGTCGCGGGCCACACCGGCGACGGTCAGCGAAAGCGCGACAACCACGCCGGTCCGGTCCTTGCCCGCGGCACAGTGCACGAGCGCCGCGTTCGGCGATTCGGAGATCGTGCGCAGCGCGGCGACCACGTTCTCCGGCCGGTCTTCGAGGTAGCCCAGGTAGAGCGCGCACATCGGGTCGTCGGGGTAGCGGGCGAGCGCCTTCTCGCGCCGCGCGAAGAGCGCCTCGGCCGAGTACTCCCGCTCGAGCAGCATCGACAGCTGCACATGGCGCACGGTGCCGATCGCACGAAGCGGACCAGGCCCTTCGGCCTCGACCTCGTGCGTGCTGCGCAGGTCGACGACGGTGCTCAGGCCGAACTCCTCGACGAGGAGCTTGACGTCCGTGGGTGTCAGGCCCTGCAGGTTGTCCGCGCGCAGGAGAGTCCGCTCGGCGATCGTGCCGCCGTCCGAGGTGGGCAACCCGCCCACATCACGGGCGTTCGCCGCCCCTTCGAGTTCGAGCCACCGCATGCCTTCATCGTCTACCGCGTACCGGAACCGGCCAAGGGAGAGTCCGGCCCGAACTGATCTTCCGGGGCCGGCTTCGGGGGCCGGGTGAACCGCAGCGTGCCGGCGAGCCCGCGCCGCCGCAACCACGGCCACCAGCCCAGCATCCCGATATGCGCGGCGATCGCGTGCCCCGCGACGGTCACGATCGACAGCAGCGAGCCCGGATCGTCCGTGAGGTAGATCACGACGATGAGCACCTCGATGACGGCCACGGCGACGAGCCGCAGCCGCTTCGCGAGGATCGGCACCATCGCCCCGGCGGTCGCGAAGAACCCGTAGCTGACCCCGATGTCGAGCCAACGCCCGTCCGCGGCGGGCAGCCAGCCCTGACGCAGCGCCACCATCACCGGCAGTTCCGTGGCGAGCGTCGCGAGGACATGCCCGCTGGCGAACACCGCGAACGTCCAGCCCGCGCCCACCCGCCGTTCGAGCGGCGCGACCGCGAGCGCGAAGATCAGCACGTAGACCAGCCAGCCGGAGTCCTCGATCCACAGCGCGCTGCTGATCAGGCTCATCACCGGCCGGTGCCACAGGTTGTGCGCGTCCGTGCTGGCCCCGGCGAGCAGGCGCGCGGACACCGATTCGCCGACCACCCGCTGCAGGACCGTCGTCGCCAGCAGCAGCGTCAGATACCAGAACGTGAACGGCGTCGCGGACGGGCTCGGCAGCAGCACGGCGGCGCGGCTGGTCCACGGCAGTCGATCTCTCGGCACGTCGCCAGTCTGCGGGCTCACCCTGAAAACGAACCATCGGTCACCTGTGAGTTGACTGAGAACCAGGGCAGAGTGGAGCCATGCGCACTGCCTTTGGAGCACAGTTCGACATTCCGGACGGATACCTCAACACCCCGAGCATCGGCGTCCCGCCGGTGCACGCGGGCGAGGAGGTGGCCGCCTGGGTAGACCGGTGGCGACGCGCCGGCACCCAGCCCGCGGACTTCGACGAGGCGGTCGCGCGCGGGCGCCAGGCCTTCGCGGACCTGATCGGCGCGCCCGGCGAGCGGGTCGCGGTCGGCGCTTCCGTCTCGCAGATGCTGGCCGTGGTCGCTGCCGGGTTGCGCGCGGGTGCCCGCGTGCTCGTCGCCGAGGGGGAGTTCACCAGCGTGACCTTCCCGTTCGCGGCCGTACCCGGGGTGAGCGTGACCGAGATGCCGCTGGAGAAACTGCCTGAAGCGGTGGCGGGGCACGATCTCGTCGCGGTGAGCGTCGTGCAGTCGGCAGACGGGGCGATCGTCGATCTGGACGCGCTGCGCGCGGCGGCCGAAGCGGCGGACGTACCCGTCGTACTCGACGCGAGCCAGGCCGCGGGCTGGCTGCCGCTGAGCCTGGAGTGGGCCGACTGGGTGGTCGCGGCCGGCTACAAGTGGCTGCTGTCGCCGCGCGGCTCGGCCTGGCTCGCGGTGCACCCGCGGGCCCTCGATCGCGGGCGGGCGGTCAGCGCCGGCTGGTACGCGGGCGAGGATCCGTGGCAGTCGCTGTACGGGATGCCGCTGCGGCTGGCCGGGGGCGCCCGCCGGTACGACCTGTCGCCGGTGTGGCTGGCCCAGGTGGGGGCGGCGGTCGCCTTGCCGTACCTGGCCTCGCTGGACCTCGAGGCCGTGCGTGCGCACTGCGTGGGGCTCGCCGACACCCTGCTCGAAGGCCTCGGCCTGCCCGCCCGCGGGTCCGCGATCGTCTCGTTCGACGCGGATCCCGAACAACTCCAGGCGGCGGGCGTCGTCGCGAGCGCCCGCGCGGGCAGGGCACGGATCGGGTTCCATCTCTACAACACGCTCGCCGACCTGGAACTGGTGCTGCGCGCGGTGCGCTGAGCTCAATCCCGCTGGAGCGCGCCGAGCCATTCGTCGCCGGTCGTGTCGGCCTGGTCCGGGGCGAGGTGTATCTCGACGTGGTGCAGGGTGCCGGTGAACCGGTACGGGCTGTCGTAGCGAGGACTCACCGGTGACGGGCTGTTGTGACCGGCTTGCGTGCTCAGGCAACCGAACCCGCCGGGCAGGGTGCGGTCGAGGTGCGCCCGCCCCGCCGGCCGGCTGTCGATCAGCAGGGTCGCGTCGGCGCCCTCACCGTCGCGCGCGAGTTCGACGGCGAGGGCGGATTCGCCGGGCGGGACCGGGCGATCGCTGCGGATGAGGGTGTGGCGCCCGGCGAGGTTGTAGTCGAACCAGAGACGGTTCTCCTGGACGTACAAGGAGAATCCCGCCGCGCGACGGCCGTGCGCCAGCAGGACGCCGGCACCGGCACGGCCGACGTGGGCGGTGACGCGGAACGATCGTGCGGCGAAATCCGGGCCCAGCACCCGGTTGAGCGCGCGGGTGCCGGGCAGGAACCGGAAGTACGTGCGGCCGCGCGCAGCGGGATCGGTGGCGGCGGCGCGGTCCCGGCCCCGGTCGTCGAGCGGAAGCACGTGGTAACGCTCGGCGTCGGCCCACCACGTCTCCACCAGTTCCTTGACCAGGCCGGGGTGCTCGGCCGCCAGGTCCCGGGTTTCCGCACGGTCGGTGTCGACCTGGTAGAGCTCCCAACGGTCCTCGTCGTAGGGTGTGCCGGACTCGTGCTTGGTGAGTACCTTCCACCCGGCGCGCCACAACCCGCGCTGCCCTGCCGTCTCGAAGTACTGTCTGTCCCTTGTAGATGGTGCTTGTGGACTGTCGAATGTGTAGCGCAGCGACACGCCGTGCAGCTCCATCTGCGGCACACCGCGATAGGTCCTTGGCGGTGTCACGGCGGCGAGGTCGAGCAGCGTCGGAGCGAGGTCGATGACGTGGTGGAACTGGTCGCGAACCCCTGGCACGCTCGAGATCCCGGCCGGCGGTTTCACGATCAGCGGGGTCCGGATTCCCCCCGAGAAGGTGTAGCTCTTGTAGTACTTGAACGGGGTGTTGCCGGCCTGCGCCCAGCCCGCCGGATAGTGGTTGTGCGTCCACGGCCCGCCCACCTCGTCCATCGCGTCGATGGGCCGGGCCACGGAAGCGGCGAACGTGAGCGAATGGGCCGGGATCACACCCGAATCCACGGCGCGGCTGCCCGAAGGCTCGCAGCTCAAGCGCAGCATAGCGCTGCTCGCCGGGCCGTACCGGCGCAACCTGATCGTGCTCAGCGCGCTCTGCGTGTGCGGCAGCATCGCCTCCCTGTTCCTCGGCTCCTACTCGGCCTTCCTGGCCAAAGTGGTCGGTGCCACCAGCGACCGGGCGGCGATCCTGTTCGGCATGACGATCTGGGGCGCGTACCTGCTGGGCAACATCGTCAACATCGCGGTCACCGACCGCGTCGGCCGCAAACCCCTGCTCATCGCCGGCGGTGTCATCACCACGCTCTCCCTCCTGCTCGCCGCGTGGATCCGACTGTCGAAGGACCACGCGGGCGCCGTCTTCGCGATCTTCGCGGTCGGCGCGTTCGCCTACTGGGGCGGCGTGAACCAGGCCATCTGGCAGTACACCGCGGAACTGTTCCCCGCCCAGATCCGCGGCACCGCACGAGGTTTCAGCACCAGCTGGACCCGCACCGCCGCGACGGCCTCGGCACTGCTCACCCCACCCTGATCGCCAAGCTGGGCTTCGGCCCGTCCATGCTCGTCTTCGCTCTCGGCATCATCGTGTGCGGCGCGCTCCTGCCCGAGGTCAAAGGCCGCGACCTCGGTGAAATCGGCACGTCCCAGCTGCGCGCGGCGGGCTAAGCCGACCGCGCGGCCTGGATCACTTCACCGACGATGTAGCCGATGCGGCCCGGGGCGTGCTCGGGGTCCGGCCGGCCGGCGTCGAGCCAGGCGATGACGGCTTCGAGCACGACGGTGGGGATCAGGCTTGCCGCCCAGTCCTGCCACGGGCCCTCGGGCACGGCCTCGGCGAGGTGGCGCTGGGCGATCTCGGTCGAGGCCGCGCGGATGCCGTCGACGACGTCGCGGAACTCCGGTTCCCTTGCCGCATGGCGAAACAGCAGGCGGAACCCGTCGGGGTCGTCCGACGCGGCGCGCAGCAGGGCGGGGATCGCGGCTTCGTCGTAGGTTCCCCGGCCGACGGTCTCGGACAACCGGTCCTTGGCGCGGTCGAGCACGGCGCGGTAGAGATCGGCCTTCGACGCGAAATGCCGGTAGACGATCACGTGCGTGACCCCGGCCTCGGCGGCGACCTGGTCCAGACCGGTGGCCGCGTAGCCGGCGCGGGCGAAGGCGCGGGTGGCCGCCGCGAGGATCTGTTCGCGCCGCTCGGCCCGCGGCAGGCGCCGGGCGGCGGCCTTGCCGTCCGCGACCATCGCACCTCCTCTTGTCGATCCGGGACTATACAAGTACCTTTGTTTAAGACTACTTATACAAGCTGGTTTCAACCACTGGAGGTCGTGATGAGCGCCGTGGCGCAGCTGCCCTTCGAACAGCCGGATCCGCTGCGTGTCGCGCCGCGATTGCGTGAACTGCAGAGCGAGGGGACGGTCCACCGGGTGCGGACCGCGGTGGGCGACGAGGCCTGGCTGGTGACCGGTCACGCCGAGGTGCGGCGGCTGCTCGACGACGACCGCCTCGGCCGCTCGCATCCCGCGCCGGAGAAGGCGGCGCGCACCGGCGAGTCGGCGTTGTTCGGCGGCCCGCTCGGCGACTTCGGCACCGAGCAGACCGACCACGCCCGCATGCGCGCCCTGCTGCAACCGCATTTCTCCCCGAAACATCTGCGGGCGCTGCGGTCGCGGGTCGAAGCGCTGGCGGCGGAACTGCTCGACGGGCTGGCCGCACAAGGGCCGCCCGCGGATCTGCATGCGGCGCTCGCGGTGCCACTGCCGATCCTGGTGATCTGCGAGCTGCTCGGCGTGCCCTACGCCGACCGCGACCAGTTCCGCGCCTGGACGGTCGACGTCGCCAACACGCGTGACCGGGCCCCCTCCGAACGGGGCCTGGCCGAGCTGTTCGGGTACAGCCGGCGGCTCGTCGAGCGCAAGCGCGCCGATCCCGGCGACGACGTGATCTCGCGGTTGTGCGCGACCGAGGGCGTCTCCGACGAGGAGGCCGCGGGGCTGACGATGGGGCTGCTGTTCGCCGGGCACGAGACCACCGTCGTCCAGATCGGGCTGGGGGCGCTGCACCTGCTGGCCCGTGATCAGTGGCAGGTCCTCGTCCGCGACCCCGGTCTGGTCCCGAACGCGGTGGACGAGATCCTGCGGGCGCCGGGCCGGGGCAGCGGCGGCATTCCCCGCTACGCCCGCACGGACCTGGAGATCGGCGGCGTCACCGTGCGCGCCGGCGAGCTGGTGCTGCTGGACATCACGGCGGCCAACCACGATCCGGCGGTCTTCGCGGACCCGGACCGGGCCGACGTCACGCGCGCGGCCGGGGCGCAGCTGGCCTTCGGCCACGGCGCGCGGTACTGCCTCGGCGCGCCGCTCGCGCGGATCGAGCTGCGGGCGGTGTTCACGCAGCTCGTCGAGCGTTTCCCGGGGATGCGGCTCGCGGCGGGCGTGGACGAGCTGCGGATGCGTCAGGACATGCTCACCGGAGGCCTTACCGCGTTGCCGGTCGCGTGGTGAGCGGTAGTGAGATAACACCGATTCCCGCCCGGCCGGGTGAACCGTCCAGTACGGTGTCCCTCCGTGGTTGCACCGCAGTACCCCCCGGCCGGCGGTGGCGGTACCGCGCCGCTGCCCCGGATCCCCGCTGCCCCGGCGCGCGGCCGTGCCCGGCTGCTCAAGGCCATGGGCCTGGTCGCCGTCGCCGTGGTGGCCGGGCTGGTCTGGTGGCTGATCCGGCACGAACCCGAAGCGCCGGTCGCGCAGGCGCCGGCCAAGGAGTTCAGCTTCACCGCGGCCGGCGGCCCCGTCGCGGGCACCGACTGCGCCGGCAAGTCGACCGGTGAGGTCAGGAGGTGGTTCGCCGACCATGCCTGCCGGAAGCTGACCCGCGCGCTGTTCACCACGAACGCGAGCGGCTCGAAGGCGCTGGTGTCGGTCGTGGTCGTGACGATGCCGACGGACGCCGGAGCGGGGCGGCTCAAGGCGCTCGTGGACACCGACGGCACCGGCAACGTCCTGGACCTCGTCCACGACGGGACAGCCCGGATCGCGGGCGCCCCGGCCCTCGCGGGCGGCGAGTACGCCTCACACGCGGACGGCAACCGCGTCACGATCGTCCTGTCCGCATTCTTCGACGGCCGTCAGGACCGTGCCACCCTGGGCCGGGTCAACACCGAGGCCCTGGATCTGGCCACCCGGCTGGGTTAACCGGCGGTCACCCCGATGAGGGCGACCGCTGCGGGGGACTCACCGGCCGCGTCGCGCCAGCGGGTGCCGCGCCGGGCCGAGCCCAGCAACGCCGTCAACGCCACCGCCCGCAGCGCCTGGTCGTCCGTGCGGGCGATCACCCCGGCCCACGCCTTCGCGGTGTCGGCTTCCGCGCTCGCCACGACGCTCTTCGCGGACGTCGCGTCCGTGACCGGTTTCGGCGTGACGTAGGCGGGTTGCGGACCGTCCGGGGTCACGCCGGCGGCGTCGAGCATCCGCTCGCACGCGTCGCGGCGGTCCTGGTGCTCCTGCGATCCGTCCGCGACCCCCGCGTTGTACTTCGCCGGCAGGTAAGCGCTTACGAGCCCGTACACCCATACCGCGGCGTGCTCCGTGTCCAGGGCCTCCTGCAGCGGCGCGACCGCGTCGCCCGGCACGGAGGTCACGGGCCTGACGGGGCCCGGATCGGTACCCGGCCCCAGCTGGTCACTCAGCTGCTGCAACCCCGCGCATCCGGCCGCGACCGCGGCCACCAGGCCCGCGCGGTACCGCCCGAGACCGCCGACCAGGGGTTCCGTCTGTCCACGTGCCGTGGCCAGCCGCTGTTTGAGCCCGGCGAGCCCGCCGTCACGTGGGTTGACCACGGGCACCGTCGACTTGGGCCGGTTGAGCCGGTCGACTTCCGCCTGCAGGGCCCGCGCGTGCTCGCCGCGCGCCACCGCGACCTGCCGTGCGAGACCGGCCTCTGTGGACGATCCGGTGGCCAACGCGTTCGCGGCGGCGGCATCCGCGGTCGCCTGTTCGGCGAGCAGCGTGAGCGGATCGGGTGCGTCGGAATAGCCGGTGCTGCACGCGGCGAGCGGGACGGCGGCGGCCGCCAGCGCGCTCAGCCGCAGGACGTCGCGACGGGTACGGGTGGTCACGTCGCGCCATCCTGCCAGGGCCGTGACGACCACGGGCGGTGACGGGGGTCGGCCCATTACCAAGCCGACCAAGAGTAGGCCCGCCCGACGACCGGCAGCCGACCTACGATTGGTCGATCGCCGTGACTGCTGGTCGGCTTGGTAGCCAACGGCACAGTAAGCTGTTCCCTCATCGACAACCGATTCAACAGGAGAGAGAGCGCCAAGGTGCCAGGAGAACTCGCCGGCGAACTCGAGCCCATCGTGGCCGAGGCGGTGGCCGGCGCTGGTTTCGACCTCGACGCGCTCGAAGTCCAGCAGGCGGGGCGGCGCAAGCTGGTGAAGGTCGTCGTGGACGCCGACGACGGCGTCGGACTCGACGAGGTCGCGAAGGTCAGCCGCGCCGTGTCGGCGGTGCTGGACGCCCATGATCATCTCATCGCGGGCGCCTACACCCTCGAAGTGACCTCCCCGGGGGTGGACCGCCCGCTGACGGCCCAGCGGCACTGGCGGCGCGCGAAGTTCCGCCTGGCGCGGATCACCCCGTACGAAGGCCCCGGCTTCCTCGGCCGTGTGGGCCACGCCGGGCCCGAGGCCGCGCGCGTGCTCGCCGACGGCGGGATCCGTGACGTGCGCTATCGCGACGTGGCCAAGGCGGTCATCGAGATCGAGTTCAAGCAACCGCCGACGGAGGACCTGAAACTGCTGGAGCAAGACGCCTCGGGGATGATCGACACCGCCGGGACGGAGGAGGAGCCGAAGTGAACGTGGACATCGCCGCACTGCGCGCGATCGAGCGGGACAAGGACATCCCCTTCGAAACCGTGCTCGAGGCCATCGAGACAGCGCTGCTGACCGCGTACAAGCACACCGAGGGTCATCAGCAGCACGCCCGTATCGACATCGACCGCAAGACGGGCTACGTGCGCGTCCTCGCGCATACCTTGAGCGAGGACGGTGAAATCGAGGAGGAATGGGACGACACGCCCGAGGGCTTCGGCCGGATCGCCGCCACCACCGCCCGGCAGGTCATCCTGCAGCGCTTGCGCGACGCCGAGCACGAGAAGACCTACGGTGAGTTCTCCGCCAAGGAAGGGGAGATCGTCGCCGGGGTGGTCCAGCGCGACGCCCGCGCCAACGCGCGCGGCATGGTCATCATCCAGGTCGGCGACATCGAGGGCGTGCTGCCCGCGGCCGAGCAGGTGCCCGGCGAGTCCTATCAGCACGGCAGCCGGATCAAGGCGTACGTGGTGACGGTCTCGCGCGGCAGCCGCGGCCCGCAGATCACGCTCTCGCGCACGCATCCCAATCTGGTGCGGAAGCTGTTCGCGCTGGAGGTCCCCGAAATCGCCGACGGCGCGGTGGAGATCGCCGCGGTCGCCCGCGAGGCCGGGCACCGGTCCAAGATCGCCGTGCGGTCCACCGTGCCCGGCGTGAACGCGAAGGGCGCGTGCATCGGCCCCATGGGCGCGCGCGTGCGCAACGTGATGAGCGAGCTGGCCGGGGAGAAGATCGACATCATCGACTACTCCGAGGATCCCGCCCGATTCGTGGGGAATGCGCTCTCGCCCGCGAAGGTTGTGTCAGTCACCGTCGTGGACGAGCGTGCGAAGACCGCGCGAGTGGTGGTGCCGGACTTCCAGCTTTCACTGGCGATCGGCAAGGAGGGGCAGAACGCCCGCCTCGCCGCACGGCTGACGGGCTGGCGGATCGACATCCGCAGCGACGCGGCCGGAAGTGAGTCCGGCACCACAGCGCGCCCCGCGACAACCGGTTCGGCTGAGTGACGGACCACCAGCTAGACTCGAAGATGGTTGAAAGCCCGCGTTCGGGTAACGCGCGCGACCGGCACCGGGAGGCACCGGTCCGTCTGTGCGTGGGGTGCCGGAGGCGGGCTTCGGTCGGTGAGTTGCTGCGAGTGGTCGCGAAGGACGGGCAGGTGGTCGTCGACGAGCGTCGGCGGTTGCCGGGCCGGGGTGCCTGGTTGCATCCCGATCCCGGTTGCCTGGCCAAGGCCGAGCGGCGGCGGGCGTTTCCCAGAGCGTTACGAAGCTCTGGAACACTCGGCGTCGAGGCCGTGCGGCGGTATCTGCGGCCGCACGCCGGATGACGGGCGGGGGAGCCTCCCCCGCCCGAACGAAACGAAGGAAGCAGGTCGACCCGTCATGAGTCAGCCGTGAAGCTGAAGCCATGAACGCGCGACGATAGGACGAGGTCAGCGGGTCCCTTACCGCCGGCTGGCCTCACCAGTTGAGGAGAGCAGTGGCAGGCAAGGCCCGCGTGCACGAGCTCGCGAAAGAGCTCGGTGTCACCAGTAAGGAAGTTCTCGCCAAGCTGAAGGAGCAGGGCGAGTTCGTGAAATCCGCGTCCTCCACCGTCGAGGCACCTGTTGCCCGGCGGCTGCGGGACGCGTTCGCCGCGGGAGGCGGCAAACCCGGCGGTAGGCCCGGCGGCCGCAAGCCGGTGCCCGGCCCGTCGAACGGCAACGGCGGCGCCCCGGCGCCGTCGCGGACCCCGGAAAGCGGCCAGGACCGGCCGCGCCCCGGCGCGGCACCCCGGCCCGGCCCCGGCC
>NZ_VDFW01000015.1 GCF_006152065.1 Amycolatopsis alkalitolerans | reverse complement strand
ACGCCAAGGGCCAACTCAGCACCCTGGCAAACAAACACACCCGCGCGCAAAGACAACAAGATCACGAAACACTAGGTGGCGACGTAAGGAGACCCAGTGACTGCGCTTCCCCAACCCCAGGTGGATGGAGAGCCCCATCTGCTGACGGTCGCGGAGTATGCGGCGCTCGGCGAGATCGAGCCTGGTTACACAGAGCTTCAGGAAGGCCACCTGTTGATGTCGCCGAGCCCGCGCCCCGCACATAACATCGCATCCCTGCAGCTGGCGTTCCAGCTCGCTACCCAGATACCCGAGAAGTACGGCGTCATTCAAGCCATCGACATCGATCTCCAGCTCGTACCGCCGGACCAGCCGGGTTTCTCCCGCCGGCCGGACCTGATCGTCGCCGACCGGAACGGCGTCGATCGGGCGGAACGAAACGGGACACTGATCCGCGCCGAGGACGTGCTGATCGTCATCGAGATCGTCTCGCCCAGCTCGCATCGGATGGACACCGTCGTGAAGCACGGCGAGTACGCGGACTCCGGTATCCGGTACTACTGGATCGTCGATCTGGAGCCTCCCGTTTCCCTCGTCGCGTGCCATCTCGCGGGTGAGTTCGGCTATCAGGACGCCCCGGCCGACGCCCATACGTTTACCACCAAGGAGCCGTTTCCGATCGAGCTTGAGCTCGACCGCCTTCGCGGCTGAGCGGTATCACGGGAGCGGGGCGAGCTTCGCCCAGTCCGTCGCCGATTCGTAGGCCTGGCCGACCGCCAGCAGTACCGGCTCGGTGAACGGCTTGCCCATGATCTGCATCCCGATGGGCAGCCCGGCCCCGGTGAAACCACACGGCACCGAAAGGGAAGGCAGCCCCGTGACGTTGGCCGGAGCCGAGAAACGCACGTACGTGTCCGTCGCCGCTTCGGTGCTCCCGTCGGGCCAGGTCACCGATGGATCATCGACACGCAGCGCCGGTGTGGTGAGCGTCGGCGCGATCAGCACGTCGATATCCACGAACATCTCCCGCCACGCCTGCTGGAGGACGGTGCGCGCCCGCAGCGCCTTGAGATAGTCGGTCGCGAGCACGAACTCGCCGACCTCCAGGTACAACCGTACGTCGTCGGTGTAGAGGTCCGCCTTGTCCCGCAACATCTTCTGGTGGTACGCGCTCGCCTCGGGCAGCATGATCCCCCACTCCGTGGGCAGGATGTACGGCGTGAGCGGGATTTCCACCTCCCGCACCCGCATGCCCCGCTCGACGAGCACCGCGATCGCCGCGCTCACCGCGGCCGCCACCTCGGGATCGACCCGCTCGGTGTAGTAGTTCGCCGGCACGCCGATGGTCAGCCCGTCGACCTCCGGCCCGGTCGTGAAATCAGGCACCGGCACATCCACCGAAGCCGGATCCGAACGGTCGTACCCGGTGATCGCGTTCATCACCAGCGCGGCGTCGGCCACCGTCCGGGTGAGCGGCCCGACGTGGTCGAGCGACCAGGACAGCGAAGCCACACCACGCCGCGAGACCCGGCCGTAAGTCGGTTTCAGCCCCACGGTCCCGCACACCGAAGCCGGGATCCGGATCGAACCGCCCGTGTCGCTGCCCATCCCGACGAAGCACTCGCCCGCGGCGACGGCGGCCCCGGACCCGCCGCTCGAACCGCCGGGCATCCGGTCCAGATCCCACGGGTTCCGGGTCGTCGGCGTGACCGCACCGTAGGCGAACTCGTGCGTATGCGTCTTGCCGACCATCACGCTGCCCGCGGCCAATAGCTTCTCCACGACCGCGCTGTCCTGCTCCGGCACGTGATCCGCGCGCACCTTCGAACTCGACGTGGTCTCGACACCCGCGGTCTCGTAAAGGTCCTTGATGCCCACGGGAATCCCGTGCAGCGGCCCGCGGTACCCGCCCGCGGCGATCTCGCTTTCGGCCGCCGCCGCGGCCTTCGCCGCCAGTTCCGCGGTGACCGTGGCGAACGCGGTGATCTTGTCCTCCACCGCGTCGATCCGGGACAGCACCGACGCGGTGAGCTCGACGGGCGAAAGCTCTTTCGCCTCGATGTTCCGCGCGGCCTCGGCGAGGGTCAGCTGATACGGTTCCATGATCACTCCCAGCGTGCGTTGAAGGCGGTCGCGGGCGCGGTTTCGCCGAGTTCCAGCGAGTCGAGCTCGTCGAGCAGCGCGTAGACGGATTCGGCGGTGGCGCGGACGAGTTCGGCGCGCTCGTCCGGGACTTCGAGGCGGGCGGTGTTCTGCAGGTGCGCGAACGCGTCGCCGGGGAACGGTCGGGGCACGGCATCTCCCATCATTCGGTGAGCGGAGGGTGTTTCGTATGCCAGTCGGTGCGCTGCTGGTAGGCCGCACCGGCGCGCAGGACGGTCGCCTCGTCGAACGGCCGCCCGGCCAGCTGGAGGCTGACCGGCAGCCCGTCGGCGAACCCGCACGGCACGGCGAGCGCGGGCAGCCCGGCCGCGTTGAGCGGCGAGGTCAGCCGGGTCAGCGCCGCCATCGCCTCGGGTGGCGCGATGCCGTACGGCGGGGCGGTGACGGGGAGCGTCGGCGTGGCGACGACGTCCACTTCGGACAGAGCGGACCGGAACCCGGCGACGATCAGCCGGCGCCGGTGCATCGCGTCGACGTAGGCGGTGCCGGGGATGGCGGCACCGGCGGTCAACCGCTCGCGGGTGTCCTCGGTGTAGTCGTGCGGGCGGGTGCGAAGCTCCTCGCGGTGGATGAGCGCCGCCTCCACGCCGACGATCGTGGTGACGACCTCCCGCGAGCACTCGACGTCCGGCACGGTGACCTCGACCAGTTCCGCCCCGGCGTCCGCGAGCACGTCGAGCGCCGCCTGGACGGCGGCGGCGACCCCGGGCGCGAGGTCGTCGAAGAAGTAGTTGGCGGGCACTCCGATCCGCAGCCCGGCGATCCCGGAATCCAGCCCGGCCAGCACGTTCGTCACCGGCTCGTCGACCGAATCCGGGTCCGCCGGATCGAAACCGGTGATGCTCTGGAAGATCAGCGCCGCGTCGGTGACCGTGCGAGTGAGCGGACCGGCATGGTCCAGCGACCACGACAGCGGCGCGACGCCGCGCTTGCTCACGCGGCCGAACGTCGGCTTGAGCCCGACGAGCCCGGTGAGCCCGGCCGGGATGCGGATCGAACCGCCGGTGTCGGTGCCCATCGCGCCAAGGCACAGCCCCGCGGCGGCCGCGGCGGCGGACCCGCCGCTCGAACCGCCGGGAATCGTGTCGAGGTTCCACGGGTTGCGCGTCGGCGCGGAAACCACGCCGAACGCGAATTCGTGCGTGACGGTCTTACCGACGAGCACCGCGCCCGCCTCGCGCAGCAAGGTCGTCACGGCCGAGTCCTCGGCGGCGACATGCCCTTCCCGCACGGCCGAACCGGCGAGTGTCGGTTTACCCGCGACGTCGTAGAGATCTTTGAGTGCCAAGGGAATCCCGTGCAACAAGCCGAGCCGGTCGCCTCGCGTCACGGCCGCCTCCGCCGCGCGCGCCTGGGAAAGCGCTTCCTCCTCATAGACGTCCACATAGGACTCCAGCTTGCCGTCGAAGCGCTCGATCCGCGCGAGCACGGACCGCGTCAGTTCGACCGGGGACAGCTCACCGGCACGGATTAGGGACGACGCCTCGGAAATGGTCTTCATGACAGCACCGGTTCCAGTACGGCGTCGAGCAGCTGGCGGGTGATCTCCGAACGCGGTGCGCCGAACAGTTCGCCGACCGGCCCCTGCTCGGCGATCTCACCGTGATGCAGGACCGCCGCCCGGTCGCACATATGCTGGATGACCGCGAGGTTGTGGCTGATGAGCACGAGCGTGAGCCCCCGTTCGGCCTGGATCTCCTTGAGCAGGGCCAGGATCTGGCCCTGCACCGACACGTCGAGCGCTGAGGTCGGCTCGTCGAGCACGACGAAGTCCGGCTGCGCCGCGAGCGCCCGCGCGATGCCCAGCCGTTGCCGCTGCCCGCCGGAGAACTCGTGCGGATAGCGCTGTGCCTGCTCCGGCCGCAGGCCCACCTTCTCCAGCAGTTCGATCACCCGCGCCTTGATCTCGCCACGCGGGTGCAGGCCGAACCGGCGCATCGGGTAGGCGACCTGGTCCCCCACCGAAAGCCGCGGGTTGAACGCCGAGCCCGAGTCCTGGAACACGATCTGCATCCGCCGCCGCAGCGCCCGCAGCTGCGGTTTGGCGAGGCTCAGCACGTCGTACCCGTCGAACTCGACGTATCCGCTCGTGGGTTCGAGCAGTCGCAACAACATCCGCCCGATCGTCGTCTTGCCCGAGCCGGACTCACCGATCAGGCCGAAACTCTCGCCCCTGCCGACGGTGAACGAAGCTCCTTGCACAGCGACGAATTCCGCGCCGGGACCGAAGGTGCCGGGCGCGCGGTAGACCTTCCGCAGATCCTGGACGTTGACGAGCATGTCATGCGCTGACACGGCGCACCTCCGGTGGGCGCAGGCGAAGCACGGAACCCAGCAGCCGCTGGGTGTAAGGATGTTCGGGCGTCTCGAGCACCTTCCGGACGCTGCCGGACTCGACTATCTTGCCGGCGTACATCACCGCGACGGTCCGGCACAGCCGCGCGACCACGCCGAAATCGTGGGTGATCATCAGGATCGCGGTGCCGAGCTCGCGGTTGACCTCGGCCAGCAGGTCGATGATCTGCTTCTGCACGGTCGCGTCCAGCGCCGTGGTCGGCTCGTCCGCGATCAGCAGGTCCGGCCCGCAGGCCAGGGCGAGCGCGATCATCACGCGCTGCCGCTGCCCGCCGGAAAGCTGGTGCGGGTAGCTAGACATCCGCCGCGCCGCGTCCGGGATCCGCACGAGTTCCATGGCTTCGAGCGCCTTCAGCCGCGCCTCGCGCCTGCCGACGCGCTGGTGCAGCCGGATGACTTCGACCAGCTGGTCCCCGACGCGGAAGAACGGGTCGAGCGCGGTCATCGCGTTCTGGAACACCATGCTGATCCGCCGGCCGCGGATCTCCCGCATCTCCCGGTCGCTCTTGGTGAGCAGATCCTCGCCGTGGAAGAGGATCTTGCCCTCGGCGATCCGCGCGTTGCGAGCGAGCAGCCGCAAGATCGACAGCCCGGTCACGGACTTGCCGGAACCGGATTCCCCGACCATACCGAGGATCCCGCCCTGCTCGATCGTGAAGTCGACCCCGTCGACGGCCTTCACCGTGCCGTGCTCGACGGCGAACTCCGTGTGCAGGCCGGCGACTTCGAGTACCGGGTTCATGACCCGCCTCCCGTTTGCTTGTGCGGGTCGAGCGCGTCCCGGATCCCGTCACCGAGCAGGTTGAACGCGAGCGCGACGACGAGGATCACGAGCCCGGGGATCGTCGCCACATGCGCATACCCCTCGAGCAGCACCTGCCGTCCGTCTGAGGTCATCACACCCCAGTCCGGCGCGGGCGGGGTGATGCCGACCCCGAGGAAGCTCAGGCCCGCGGCGAGCACGATGACCAGGCCGGCCAGCGTGGTCCCGTAGACCACGAGCGGGGAAAGCACGTTGGGCAGCAACTGTTTCCCGAGAATCTCCAGCCGCGTGGCCCCCGCGGCACGGGCGGCCTCGACATAGTCCTTCCCGGCCTCCTGCACGGTCGCGGTGAACACGACGCGCGCCATGTACGGCACGAGGGTGATACCGATCGCGAGCATGCTGTTGAGCAGGCCCGGTCCGAGTACGGCGGCGATCGCGATGGCGAACAGCACGATCGGGAACGCGAACACGATGTCGAGCACCCGCATCACGGCCTCGCCAAGACGCCCGCCGGAGTACCCGGCGGTCATCCCGATCACGAGTGCCACCACACCCGCGCACAGCACGGGCACGATCGCGACCGACAGCGAGTAGCGCCCGCCCCAGATGAGCCGGGACAGGATGTCGCGCCCCTGCCCGTCCAGGCCCAGCAGATGGCCGGGCGTGCCGGGCGGCAGCAGCCGTTGCGCCGGATCACCGACCAGCGGGTCGTACGGGCTGATGAGCGGTGCGAAGATCGCTGCCAGCACCACCAGCACCAGCACGACCAGCGCGACGACGGCCACCTTGTCCCGGCCGAGCGCGCGCGTCGCCAGCCGGAACTGGGACCTGCGCGCCCAGGTCGGCGGACTGTCCATTGTGGTCGCGGTCATCACGCCGCCTTCCTGGTGCGCGGATCCAGCAGTGCCACCGCGATATCGGTGACGAGGTTGACGACGACGAACACGAGCGCGATGAACAGCACTCCGGCCTGGATCATCGGCATGTCCCCCGAGGTGATCGACGTGTAGAGCTGGCCGCCGAGACCCGGCCAGTTGAACACCACCTCGACGAAGATCACGCCGCCGAGCAGGTAGCCGATCTGCAGCCCGACGATGTTCACCACGGGCGGCAGGACGTTGCGCAGCGTGTGTTTCCAGATCACCAGCCGTTCCGGCACGCCGCTGGCCCGCAGCATCCGCACGTGCTCACCGTGCAGCGCCTCGACCATCGACCCGCGCGCCATCCGGGCGACCACCGCCGTCGGCACCACGGCCGCGGCCACCGCCGGCAGCACCAGATGCGTCAGGACGTCGCCGAACCCGCCGGGATCGCGGGTGTCGTGCATCCCCGAGGTCGGGAACCAGCCCAGCTGCAACGCGAACACGTTGATGATCACCAGCCCCGCCCAGTACACCGGGACGCTCGCCCCGGCCAGTGCCACGAACATCGAACCGCGGTCGAGCACCGAATACTGGCGGGTGCCGGCCAGGATCCCCAGCGGGATCCCGATCGCGAGGCAGATCACCAGGCTGCCCGCGGTGAGGATCATCGTGTTGCCCAGTTTGGGGAACAGGATGCTCGACACCGGCTGGCTCAGCGTCAGCGACTGCCCGAGGTCGCCGTGCAGCACGCCGCCGACGTAGTCGAGGTACTGCACGACGAGCGAACGGTCGAGCCCGAGCTGGTGCCGGACCTCGGCGACCCGCTGCGCGGTGGCCGCCTGGCCGAGCATCGTGCGCACCGGATCGCCCGGCACCAGCTGCATGATCAGGAACACCAGGATCGACACGCCGATCAGTACCAGCACGGTGGCGATCAGCCGCCGCAGCAGGAACCCGATCACGACAGCCACACCGTGCCCAGGTCGTACCACTCCTCACTCGGCGAGACGAACCCGTGCACCTTCGGGCTCAGGATGTAGGGCGCCTTGTCGTTGACGATCGGCGCGATCGCCGCGTCGTCGGTGACGATCCTGTTGGCCTGCTTCCATTTCTCGACCGCGGCGCTCTCCGAGGTGGCCGTGATCGCCTGCTGCATCACCTGGTCCAGCTGCGGGTTGTCGTAGCCGCCGACGTTGGGCCCGTTGGGCGCCTTGAGCGACGAGGAAGTGGCGATGTAGAGCCAGTACGGCGTGGTCATACCCCACGACTGCTGTGCCCAGCCGACCCCGGCCGGCGTGCCCTCCGCCCATTTCGACAGGTACGAGATCCATTCCGAGGTCTGCAGCTTGATCTGGATACCAACCTTCGCCAGGTTCTGCTGGATGTACTCGGCCATCGGCACCGGGATGATCTGCCCGGACCCGTCCACGGACGTCATCATCTGGGTGGAGAACCCGTTGGGGTATCCGGCTTCCGCGAGCAACTGCTTGGCCTTGTCCGGGTTGTAGCCGTACGCGTCGGTGTTCTCGACGTACGCCGCGTTCGCCGGGGCCTGCACGTCGTAGGCCGGTTTGACGGTGTCCTTCAACAGGTTCGTCGCCATGCCCTGCCGGTCGATCGCGAGGTTGATCGCCTGGCGCACCAGCTTGTTCTTCAGGATCGGATCGTTGAAGTTGAACGACAGGTACCACACGTGCGGCGGGGCGCCTTCGGACAGCTGGAACCCGGACTGCTGCAGGCTCGCCACGCTGTCCGGCGGCGGCACGGCGATCATGTCCACCTCGTCGGCCCGCAGCGACGCCACGCGCGCCGAGGGATCGGGCAGCGGCCGGAACACGACCTTGTCCAGATAGGGTTTCGTACCCCAGTAGTCGTCGTTGCGCGCCAAGGTGATCCGCTGGCCGCGCACGCGATCGACGAACTTGAACGGCCCGGTGCCCACCGGATGCTCACCCACGTTGTCGTTGCCGTACTGCTTGACCGAGGCGGGGCTCATGATGCCGGTCGATCCGCTGCCGCCCTGCGCGAGCAGCCGCAGGAACGGCTGGAAGGCCTGCTTCATGGTGAGCTGGACGGTCATCGGGTCCGGCGTCGCGATCGAGGCCAACTGCTGCCAGACGAAGGTCGTCTGCCCGGCGGCCTTCGCGTCGTAGTACGGGAACGCCTTGTCCCACATCCGCCGGATGTTGAATTCGACCGCGGCCGCGTCGAGCGGGGTGCCGTCGTGGAACTTGACGCCTTCCCGGATGTGGAAGGTGTAGACCGTGCCGTCGGGCGAGATCTCCCACGACGAAGCCAATCCCGGCCGCAGCGGCGGCACCGGCGCCTGCGCCGAAGGTTTCGACAGGTCCTCGTCCACGAGCGGTTCGAAGATCTGCCGGTTGACGCGCCAGGAAACCCAGCCGCCCGCCCGCTGCGGGTCGAGAACGTCCACTTCGGACTCGATACCGATGGCCAGCGTGCCGCCGCTGCGGGGCGGGCCCGACGCGCCGGAACCCGCGCTCGGCCCGCCACACGCGGCGACCAGGCCGGTGGCGAGCAGAGCCACCACCAGGCGCCGGAACCTTCTGCCGGAGAACACCATGCGCACCGCCGATCTTCGAATCCTGAAGCGATCGGGCAGAACGCTAGGCAGGCCATGTTTCGGACGGTGTGCGGCAACGCTCAACCTTGTAACAGGTCGGGGCCCCATGTTTCCGGTTCGTTAACGGGCTTCCGCTGACCTGCGGTTTTCAGTTGGCGGGAACTATTCCTTCCGGAACTATTGTCGCGCGGAGGTCCTCGAGCAGCCCGCCGATCCGGTCGCGGTCGGCGAGCAACTCGGCCTGGCTCGCTTCGACGATCGCGGCGAGCCGCCGGTGCAGCGCCTTGCCGCGCGTGGTCAGGAATATCCGCACCTTGCGGCGGTCCTCGAGACCGATACGGCGGTAGACGATGTTGTTCGCGACAAGCCGGTCGACGAGCTTGGTCAGCAACGGCGACGTGATACCCGCGTGTTCGGCCACCTCGTTCATGACGTGGCCACCGCCGGCGAGGAAGTCGATCACCCGCCATTCCTCGACGCCACAGTTCTCGGCGGCGAGCGCGGCGCGCTGTCGCTCGACCACCTGACGTTCGAGCCGGCTCAAAAGGTGGGCAAGGTCACGGGGCCGCCGTGCATCGTTCATTGCCTGGCCATCTTTCGTCGGTTACCGTCATTCCACTCTAATCACCATCTCGGCCGATCAGCCCCACCGGAGGTGGCGCCGTGGCCCGGACGAACTCGGCTGACCCGGAGCTCAACGTCGCGCTGGTGATCCCCTTGCAGGGGCCACTCGGTCTCATCGGCCCCTCCAGTGAGCTGTGCGCGCAACTCGCCGCCGAAGAGATCAACGAGGCGGGCGGGATCCTGGGCCGCGAAGTACGGTTGCACACCGTCGACGGCGGCGGTGATCCGGAGACGATCGCGGCGGAGGTCCGTTCGCTGGTCTCGCAAGGCCGGGCCGACGCGGTGATCGGCGCGCACACTTCGGCCGTGCGGCGGGCCATCGCGCCGCGGGTCGCGGATCGCGTGCCCTACATCTACACCTCGTTGTATGAAGGCGGGGAACGCAATCCCGGCGTCTTCCTCACCGGTGAGACCCCGGGCCTGCAACTGCTGCCGGGAATGCGCTTGCTGGCTCAGGAAAGGCAGGTCCGGCGCTGGTACGTCGTCGGCGACGACTACGTGTGGCCGCGAACGACGGCGGCGATGGCGCGCGGGTACGCGCACCGCTCGGGCGGCGCGATCGTCGGCGAGGCGTACGTTCCCTTGGGCACCACCGATTTCGCCGCCGTCATCGACCGGCTCGAACGGGCCGCGATCGACGGTGTGCTGGTGCTGCTGGTCGGTGAGGACGCGGTGCACTTCCATCGCGCGTTCGCCCGGCGCGGGCTGCACCACGTGGCGGTCCGGCTCACCCCGCTGATGGACGAGAACATGCTGCTGGCCACCGGTGCCGAGGCCACCATCGGCCTGTTCGCCGCAGCCGGGTACTTCGAGAGCCTGGCCACTCCCGAGCGCCTGGACTTCGCCGGCCGGTACGCCCGCCGGTTCGGGGTGGACGCACCGATGGTCGGCAATCTCGGCGAATCGTGCTACGAAGGCGTCCGCTTGCTGGAAGCACTCATGCACCGGGCCCGCTCGCCGGAGGTGAAGGCGATCGCGGCGATCGCGGACACGGTTTCCTACGAAGGTGCCCGTGGCGTGCTGCACCTGCGCGGTCGCCATACGGCGCAACGGGTCTACCTCGCCGAAGCGGAGGCGCTGGAGCTTTCGGTCGTCGCCGAGCTGACGTCCCGCCGTTAAGGTGTCGGCTATGGCTGATGAACTGGTCCACTACTCGATGAAGAGTGGTGTTGCGACGATCACATTGGACTCGCCGTACAACCGCAACGCCCTCTCTGCCCAGCTTCGCCGCGAGCTACGCGCGTCGCTGGCCAAGGCGCAGGGCGAGGAAGCGGTGCGGGTGATCGTGCTGACGCACACCGGCCCGGTGTTCTGCGCGGGCATGGACCTGAAGGAAGCGCGCGGAGCGGGCACGGACGACCAGGGCGTCAACGAGTTCCCCGAGATCCTGCAGCAGATCTGGCACAGTCCGAAGCCCGTGGTCGCGCGGCTGGCCGGGCCGGCCCGCGCGGGCGGGGTCGGCATGGTCGCCGCCTGTGACATCGTCGTCGCGGCGAAGGAGGCGACTTTCGCGTTCTCGGAGGTGCGGATCGGTGTCGTACCGGCCGTCATCTCACTCGTCGTGCTCCCCCGCATCGCGCCGCGCGCCGCGCAGGAACTGTTCCTCACCGGAGAGGTGTTCGGCGCGGAGCGCGCGGCCAGCATCGGTCTCATCACCGCGGCGGCCGACGCCGAAAAGCTCGACGACGAAGTCGCCCGCTACGTCCGCTCGCTCACCCTCGGCGGCCCGCAAGCGCTCGCGGCCACGAAGGAACTGCTGGCGAGCCCGAAGCCGCCCAACCCGGCGGCGGGCTTCAAGGCGATGAACGCCCTGTCCGCGAGCTTCTTCGCGAGCGAAGAGGGCCAGGAGGGCATCACGGCCTTCGCCCAGAAGCGCCAACCCAACTGGGTCGCCGCCCCCTAGCCCGCGCGAGTCCGGCTTTCGCCGCTCACTCGTCAGAGAGCGCGAGCGTCAGGCGGCGGCTGTCCACCCGGTCCCCGCCCGGCGCGAGCGCGCGTTCGGCGTCCGACAAGACGCTGCGGATCGCCAGGTATGCCCGCGGGTCCGCCGCCATCAGCTCATCCGAGCCGCACCAGATGAGCACATGCTCCCCCGTGGGCAGCCAGGACAGGTCGGTGAGGCAGTCGTAGAGGGCGTCCAGGTTGCGACCGAACCACTCCGGGAACGACAGCGCGGCCGCGATGGCATCCAATGTGGACAGTTTGTCCGTGGGATGGCCCGCTATCACATGCGAATGGGCGCCGCGGGCGCGCGCCTGGTCCGCGATCGTCTTGCTGCTGATGTGCTCCATGGCCTTCAACTTGCTATCTGGAGGGATCTACGATGACGAACGACGCGTAGTGGTCACCTGTGTAGTACAGCTCCCGTGGCCCGCCGGTGATCAGGCGCCGCGGTCCGCGGTCCGCGCTCCCCGGTGTGGGCACCGTGTACTCATGGTAGTAACCACCCGGCTTCTCCGGCAGGAGTTTCTCCCGGTTGGCGAACACGACCCCGTCATTGTGCGGGTAGGGGAACGGACCATCGCGCTGAATGAGCCGCCAGGTCTGGCTCGCCTGGGGCGGCAGGGCCGACAGAGCCTCCGTCTGCATACCGGTATCGGCGCCGCTGCCGAGATCCTTGACCAGCCACCCACCCAGGACGAGCACGATGAGCCCGACCAGGGCAACGGTGATGCGCCTTCGACTGGACACCCGTCGTACCTTAAGGCCGCGGTGGGCAGTCCTCGTCACGGGACGGTCGCAACCAGGCGGCGACCCGGTCCACGATCCGGTCGATCAGCCACGCCACGCCGAGACACAGCGGCCCCAGCACCGCGATGACCAGCACGAACTGCAGCGGGAACCACAGCTGTGTGAGCCACAGCTCAGCCTTGTCCCACCAGTTGGCCAGCCCTGCGAACACGCATCACAGCGTACGCGTGGGTCCGGAGAGGTAGTTTGCTGGCATGTTCGCCGTGTATGCCAAGGAAGCCAATTACGACAGCCCGCTCGATTCCCTCGTCGCGGGCGAGCGTCCCGAGCCCGAGGTGCCCGAAGGCTGGGTCAAGGTCGCGGTCCGGGCAGCCAGCTTGAACATGCACGACCTTTGGACGCTGCGCGGCGTCGGCATCAAGGCCGAGCAGTTCCCGATGATCCTCGGCTGCGACGGGGCCGGCGTGCTCGAGGACGGCACCGAGGTAGTGCTGCACTCGGTGGTCAACGCACCGGGCTGGCAGGGCGACGACACCCTCGACCCGAAGCGCACGCTGCTCACCGAGAAGCACCAGGGAACCTTCGCCGACCACGTCGTCGTGCCCGCCCGCAACGCCGTTCCCAAGCCGGCCGGCCTGTCCTTCGGCGAAGCCGCGACGATGGGCACCGCGTGGCTGACCGCGTACCGGATGCTGTTCGTGAAGTCAGGGCTGCGGCCGGGGCAGACGATGCTCGTCCAGGGCGCCTCCGGCGGCGTGTCGACCGCGCTCGTGCAACTGGGGCGCGCGGCCGGATTCCGCGTGTGGGTGACCGGGCGGAGCGAGGAGAAGAGGGCGCTGGCCGAGCAACTGGGCGCGCACCAGGCCTTCGAATCCGGCGCCCGGCTGCCCGAGCGGGTGGACGCGGTGTTCGAGACGGTGGGCAAGGCGACCTGGGCACACTCGCTGAAATCGCTCAAACCAGGCGGAATCGTCGTCGTCTCGGGCTCGACCAGCGGCCCGGACCCGAGCGCCGACCTGCAGCGCGTCTTCTTCCTGCAGCTGCGGGTCGCCGGCTCCACGATGGGCACGCGCGACGAGCTCGAGAGCCTGCTGTCCTACGTCCATCTCGCCGGGATCAAACCGCAGATCGGGGCCGAACTGCCGCTCGCCGACGCCGAGAAGGGCTTCCGGGACATGCTGGCCGGGAACACCGCCGGCAAAATCGTTTTCACTCGTTAACACCCCGAATTCATCCGCTGACCTGCGTAGAAGCAATGCCGACACCAGGCCGACACGCGTTTGTGACCCACGACTCAACGGGGAAAAGTGAGATTTCCTCGCTAACCTGTACACATGACCGCAATGGAGCGGGTGCAGCCTGAGACCCCGGCGTCACTCGCCGGCCCGGAGTGGATCCGGGCCGGCGAACGCAGCTACGCCGGGGTCCGCACGCGGGTCCTGGAAGTCGGTCCCAGGCGGTTGACGCGCGGCGCGCCCAGAATCGTCCTCCTGCACGGTTACTGCGACAGCGCCGACACCTGGCGCCCCGTCCTCGAACAGCTCGCGGAGGCGGGCATCTCCGCCGTCGCGGTCGATCTGCCCGGTTTCGGCGAAGCGGATCCGCTGCGGCCCGGCGCCATGCTTCCCCAGCTCGACCAGTTCGTCGACGCGATACTCGAAGAACAGACGAAGCACGGCAAGGTCGTACTGGCCGGCAACTCGCTCGGCGGCACCATGGGCCTGCGCGCCGCCTACGGTTCACGGCGCCGTGTCGCGGGTGTCATCTCGATCGCGGCGCCGGGGTTCGTCGACTCGTGGCTGGTCCGCGCGGTCGGCACCTATCCGTTGCGGCTGTGGGCCGCGCTGCCGCTGCCGGTCCCGAAGTTCGTGGTGCGCGGCGTGGCGGAGTACGTCGTACCGCGACTGCTGTACGCCGACCACGATGTCGCCGCGGACGAGCATGTCCGCCGTTTCACCAGCCTGTTCCCCGACTACCGCGCCGCCACGACCCGGCTCGACCAAGCACGTCAGCTGGTCGAAGAGCTCGCCGAGGCCTACGACGGTCTCGATCAGCTCGCGACACCGCTCCTGGTCATCGCCTGCGGTAAGGATCGGCTGGTCACGGCCGCTTCGGGGCGGCGGCTGCACTCGCTCGTCCCGCACAGCCGCCTGCTCGTCCGCGAGGACTGGGGTCACTGCCCGCAGCTGGACGACCCGGCGACGCTCGCCGAGCTCATGGCCTACTTCACCGCGGGCGCGACCCGCAAGCGCAGACGTCGCGGCGTGAAGTCCGAGCCGCTCGCCGAAGCGGGTTAGAACTTCACCTGTCCGGCCGCGGCTCGCGCCTGTTCGCGCAGCCGCGCGATGATCCCGGCCGCCGGGCCCGAGGTCGCCAGCGGATAGGTCTGCCCGGCCCATAGGTTCATCGCCTCGGGATCCCCCGCCGTGCTCGCCGCCGCCCGCACCGGCCGGGTCAGGTGGTGGATCTGCGGGTAGGCGGCCGGGGCGAAGCCCGAGTTCTCGGTGAGGAACCGGTTCACCAGCCCGCGCGCCGGGCGGCCGCTGAACGCCCTGGTGAACTCGGTCGCGCGACCGGCGTCCGCCAGGGCCTGCCGGTGCACGGGCTGGGTACCGGCCTCGTCCGCGCGCAGGAACGCCGTGCCGAGTTGCGCCGCGACCGCTCCGGCGGTCAGCACCGCGGCGATGTCCGCGCCGTGCACGAGCCCGCCCGCCGCGATCAACGGCAGGTCCACCTCGGCGGACACCAGCCGCAGCAAGGCAAGCAGGCCGAAGGTCGCGCCGCCGGCCGGGTCGCGCGGATCGTCGGCGAACAGCCCACGATGTGCCCCGGCCTCGAAACCCTGTACGCACAAGGCATCCGCTCCGGCGACGGCCGCCTGGACCGCTTCCACCGGGTTCGTCACGGTGACGATCACCTTGCTCCCGGCCTCGTGCAGCCGCGCCACGTCGTGAGGTGAGGGCAGGTCGAAGGTGAACGAGACGAACGGCAACCGCTGTGAGGCGACGAGGTCCAGCTTCGCCCGATAGTCGTCGTCATCCCAGTGCGGGTGGCCGGGTTCGGTGCCGTACCGCTCGGCCTCCGCCTCGATCCGGCGCACGTAGCCGCTCAAGTCCTCGGTGGACTCCGCACCCGGCACGAACAGGTTGACGCCGAACCGGCCGTTCGTGAGCGCGCGCGTTCTCTCGATGCGATCGTCCAGCGCGCCGGCCTTCAGATACCCGGCCGCGAGGAAGCCGGACCCGCCGGCCTCCACCACCGCGGCGACGAGTTCGGGGGTGGTCGGCCCGCCGGCCATCGGCGCGACGAGGACCGGGAAGCACAAGTCTTCGAACATGTCTTCAGGGTAGAAACCGGCTACGGTCACGGCATGGCTGATTTGTCACGCGTCCGCGAACTCGCGCTCGACGAGCACGGCCTCGCCACCATCTCCGTCGCCCGCTCGAACGGGACGGTGCACTCGTCGGTGGTGAACGCCGGCCTCATCGACGACCCGGTCTCCGCCCAGGCGAGCGTCGGCTTCGTCGCCCGCGGCGGCACGCGCAAGCTCGCCCTGCTGCGCGAGCGGGCAAACGGGACGATCACGTTCCGCCGCGGCTGGTCCTGGGCTTCGGTACAGGGCCCGGTGCGGCTGATCGGGCCGGACGACCCCGACTCCGCCTTCGACCCGGCCGCGCTCCCGCGCCTGCTGCGCGACGTGTTCATCGCCGCGACCGGCTCCCACGACGACTGGGACGAGTACGACCGGGTCATGGCCGCCGAACGCCGCTGCGCGGTCTTCATCGCCGCGGAGCGGATCTTCGGCAGCCTGTGACAGCTACTTCTTCTTGCCCTTTTCCGCGGGTTCGGTGGTCGACAGCGCCGCGACGAAGGCCTCCTGCGGGACCTCGACCCGCCCGATGTTCTTCATCCGCTTCTTGCCTTCCTTCTGCTTCTCCAGCAGTTTCCGCTTCCGCGAGATGTCACCGCCGTAGCATTTGGCGAGCACGTCCTTGCGGATCGCGCGGATCGTTTCGCGCGCGATGATGCGGGAGCCGACGGCGGCCTGGATGGGCACCTCGAACTGCTGCCGCGGGATCAGCTCGCGCAGCCGGGTGGCCATCTTGTTGCCGTAGGAGAAGGCCGCGTCCTTGTGCACGATCGCGGAGAAGGCGTCCACCGGTTCGCCCTGCAGCAGGATGTCCACCTTGACCAGGTCGGCGACCTGGGTCCCGGCCTCCTCGTAGTCCAGCGAGGCGTAGCCGCGGGTGCGGGACTTCAGCGAGTCGAAGAAATCGAAGATGATCTCCGCGAGCGGCAGGTGGTAGCGCAGCTCGACGCGGTCCTCGGACAGGTAGTCCATGCCGAGCAGCTGCCCGCGCTTGCCCTGGCACAGCTCCATGATCGCCCCGATGAACTCGGCCGGCGCGATCACGGTGACCTTCGACAGCGGCTCGTGCACCTCGGCGATCTTGTACCCGGTCGGCCAGTCCGACGGGTTGGTCACGGTGTGCTCGCTGCCGTCCTCGAGCACCACCTGGTACACCACGTTCGGCGCGGTCGAGATCAGGTCCAGCCCGAACTCGCGCTCGAGCCGGTCGCGGGTGATCTCCAGATGCAGCAGCCCGAGGAAGCCACAGCGGAACCCGAAACCCAGCGCGACCGACGTCTCCGGCTCGAAGGTCAGGGCCGCGTCGTTGAGCTGGAGCTTGTCGAGCGCCTCACGCAGCTCGGGATAGTCCGAACCGTCCAGCGGGTACAGACCCGAGTAGACCATCGGCTTCGGCTCGCGGTACCCGGTCAACGGCTTCGTCGCGCCCTTGCGCTCGGACGTCACCGTGTCACCGACGCGGGACTGGCGGACGTCCTTCACCCCGGTGATCAGGTAGCCCACCTCGCCGACGCCGAGTCCCTTGCTGGGCTTGGGTTCCGGCGAGATGATGCCGACCTCCAGCAGCTCGTGGGTGGCGCCGGTGGACATCATCCGGATGCGCTCGCGCGGGGTGATCTGCCCGTCCACCACGCGGATGTAGGTCACCACGCCGCGGTAGGTGTCGTACACGGAGTCGAAGATCATCGCGCGGGCCGGCGCGTCCGCGTCGCCCTCCGGCGGCGGCACCTGGCGGACCACCTCGTCGAGCAGTTCGCGGACGCCTTCACCGGTCTTGGCCGAGACGCGCAGCACGTCCGAGGGTTCGCAGCCGATGATGTGCGCGAGTTCGGCGGCGTACTTGTCCGGCTCGGCCGCGGGCAGGTCGATCTTGTTGAGCACCGGGATGATGTGCAGGTCCTTCTCGAGCGCGAGGTAGAGGTTCGCCAGGGTCTGCGCCTCGATCCCCTGCGCGGCGTCGACCAGCAGGATCGCGCCCTCGCACGCCTCCAGCGCCCGCGAGACCTCGTAGGTGAAGTCGACGTGCCCCGGCGTGTCGATCAGGTGCAGCACATGGTCGCGCCCCTCGACCTGCCACGGCAGGCGCACGTTCTGCGCCTTGATCGTGATGCCGCGCTCGCGCTCGATGTCCATCCGGTCGAGGTACTGGGCGCGCATGGCCCGTTCCTCGACCACGCCGGTGAGCTGCAGCATCCGGTCGGCCAGGGTGGACTTGCCGTGGTCGATATGCGCGATGATGCAGAAGTTCCGGATCAGCTCCGGTGGCGTGAACGTGGTGTCGGCGAACGTCACTGAATTCCTCGGCTCGGTCGTCGGGTGCCCTACCAGTGTCCCATGCCCGGTGGCGGGGGATTTCCGGGTCATCCCCGATGCCGTCCGCGAGGCGCACGTGCTGACCTGGAGGTATGAGCGGTACATACACCCAGGTGCTGGACCGGGCCTTCGGCCATCCACGCGGCCTGCTGGGCAGGATCGGCGGCGCGGTGATGGCGTGTGGCAATGCCGCGACCGAGCGCCATGTGGTGAGCGTGGCGAGACTCACGCCCGGTGAGACGGTCCTCGTCATCGGACCCGGCCCCGGGGTCGGGCTGCGTGCCGCCGCCGGAGAAGGGCGCACGATCATCGGTGTCGATCCGTCGGAAGGGATGCTGGCGCTCTCGCGGGGCCGGTGCCCGGAGGCCGAGCTACGGCTCGGCACAGCCGAGCGGACCGGGCAGCCGGATGAGTCCGTCGACGTCGTGCTGAGCGTCAACAACGTGCAACTGTGGGAAGACCGGGACGCGGCGTTCGCCGAACTGCGCCGCGTGCTGCGCCCCGGCGGCCGTCTCGTGCTTTCGGCACACGAGAGATGGCTTCCCGTGCCGCGCCACGTGCTGGCCGGCGAGGTCACCGCCGCCGGGTTCACCGATCTGCAGACCTGGACCTGGGAGCCGCCCGGTTTCGGTGCGATGGCCGCGCAGCTACGCGCCCGGGTTGCCTAGTGCCGCTGGTCCCGGACGTCGGTGCGTATCGGGTGGTCCTCGGGCACCTCGACGAGCACGATCGGGAGCCCGTCGGGGTCGCGGATCCAGGCTTCCCGCAGGCCCCACGGTTCGAGTTGGGGACCGCGCTCGGGGGTGACCCCGGCCCCGGCGAGTTCCTCGACGGCCGCGGCCAGGTCGCGCACCTGCATCCACACGGCGACGTTCGGCGAAGCGGTGCCGTCGCCGCGAGCGGAGACTTCGAGCAGGCCCTGGCCGAGGAAGAAGACCGTGCCGCCGGGGAAGGTCCGGTAGATCGCGAGCCCGAGCACGTCGCGGTAGAACGCGGTCGATGCGTCCGGGTCGGTGGGCCGGATCAGGATCCGGCTGCTCAGCACCTCCATGTCTCCTCCGTACCGCACCGCTCACGACACGGCAATCGCGGCGATTCCGGTGAGCACCACGCACGAGCCGAACAGGCGGCGGCCGGGGTGGGCCTCGCCGAGCACGCGCCAGGCGGCGATCCCGCCAAGGACGATGCTGATTTCGCGGGATGGCGCGACCAGGCTGACCGGCGCGAGGCGCATCGCATAGAGGACGAGTACGTACGCCACGGGCGAGAGCACCCCGACGAGGAGGATTTCGCGCCAGTGCCCGCGCCAGAGCGCCGTGAGATCCCGCTGCCGCACGGCGACCGGGGCGAGCAGGGCGCTCTGCAGCAGTGCACCGGTGCTGAAGTAGACCAGTGGCGGGACGGCGAGCGCGGTAACGGAATGGTCGTCCCACAACGTGTAGGCGGCGATGGTCGCGCCGGTGAGCAGGCCGTAGGCGATGCCGGCCCGGCGAGCGCGCGGATGGGCCGTGGATCGGCCCGAGCCGATCACCAGGACACCGGCGATCACGAGCAGTGCCCCCGCGAGTCCCAGCAGGCCCGGCCGTTCACCGAGAAGCACGACGGCCGCGACGACCGACAGCAGCGGACCGCTGCCCCGTGCGAGCGGGTACACCACGGACAGATCGCCGACGGCGTACCCGCGTTGCAGCACGATTCCGTACAGGACATGGAAAATCGCGGTGAGGATGGCCGCGAGCAGCCAGGTCCACCGTGGCCGTTGCGCTTCGACGGTGAGCGCCACGGCGGCGACGGGAAGGCACACAACGGCGCTGACGGTGTAGTAGAGACAGACGAATCGCGCGCCTCCACCGGGAACCCGCTTGGCAGCGAGGTTCCACCCCGCGTGGATGACCGCGGCGGTGAGGACGAGGGACAGGGCGGTGCCGTTCACAGGGGCCTTTCCACCTTTCCGCGGGCACGGAAGGTTCAGGCCCTCTAGGCTTTTGTCCCGTCAGGTGTACCGGCCGGGTGCCGTCCCCGGCGGGCCGGTGCCGCTCGGACCAGGCCCGCCGCCCCTGGTTGTGGGTGGGTGAGCGCGGGGCGGCAGCGGAACCCTAGGCACTACGCAGGCGAGGGTACACCTGCTGGTAACCTTGTCGGTCGTTGCCGTGTGGCATTCCGCCAGGGAGGAAGCCCGGTTCGCCGGAGCCACGAAAACGCGGCGGCGAGCAAGCCGAAACGATCAAGGAGCGCCCGCGTGGCCAACATCAAGTCCCAGATCAAGCGCATCGCGACCAACGAGAAGGCGCGCCAGCGCAACCAGTCGGTCAGGTCCTCGGTGAAGACCGCGATCCGCAAGTTCCGCGAGGCCGCTGACTCGGGCGACAAGGAGAAGGCGATCGAGCTGCAGCGTGCCGCGTCCCGGCAGCTGGACAAGGCCGCCAGCAAGGGCGTCATCCACCGCAACCAGGCCGCCAACAAGAAGTCGGCGATGGCCAAGCGCGCGAACGAACTCTGATCCACTTTCGCTTCCCGAGGCCCACCGCGCCCAGCGTGGTGGGCCTCGTGCTGTGCGGCCAGCGGAGGTCGCGGGCGTCGGCGAGGCTGCGGGGTGTTGGCGCAGGCCGCGGGCGTTGGCGAGGCCGCGGCCGACGCAGGCCGCCGTTGGCGCAAGTCGCGAGCGTTGGCGAAGCCCCGGGGTGTTGGCGCAGGCCGCCGTTGGCGCAGACGGCGATCGACGCAGGTCGCGGGCGTTGCCGAGGTCGCAGGGTGTTGGCGACGCCGCAGTTGGCGCAGGCCGCAGGCGTTGGCGAAGCCCCGGGGCGTTGGCGCAGGTCGCGGGCGTTAGCGAGCCCGCACTTGGCGGACGTCGCGATCAGCGCAGGCGACAGGCATTGACGAGGCGCGGCCAACGCAGGTCGCAGTTGGCGCATGCCGCACTGGGCGCACGTCGCGATCAGCGCAGGCCGCGGGCGTTGGCGCAGGTCGCGGGTGCTGGCGAGCCCACACTTGGCGCAAGTCGCGACCAGCGCAGGCCACAGGCATTGACGAGGCCGCGGCCAATGCGGGACGCGGTCAGCGCAGGTCGCGGGCGTTGGCGAGGTCGAGGATCGCCCGTTCCAGCGCGTAGGCCGGATCGGCGGCGGCGCCTTTGACCTCGGCGTTCACCCGGGCGACGATCGCCATGGCCTGGTTGAGCCCGGCCGCGCCCCAGCCTCGTGACTGTCCCTGCGCCTTGCGGATCTTCCAGGGCGGCATGCCCAGCTCGCCCGCCATCTGGTTCGGGTTGCCGCGGCCGGCGGCGGAAACGCGCGCAATGGTCCGGACCGCGTCGGCGAGCGCGTCGGCCACCAGGACGTGCGGCACACCGATCTGCTCGGCCCACCGCAGCGACTCGAGCGCGGCGGACCGGGCCCCGGCGACGGCGTTCTCGGCCACCACGAAGCCGGTCACGTCGGCGCGGCCGCGGTGGTAGCGGCGCACCGCGTCCTGATCGACCTTGCCACCCGAGTCGGCGACGAGCTGCGCCGCGGCGGACGCGAGTTCCCGCAGGTTGGAGCCGACCGCGTCGATGAGCGCGGCGACGGCCGCCGCGTCGATCCGGCCGCCCGCCTGCCGGATCTCGTTGCGTACGAACGCTTCCCGCTCTGCAGGCTTGGTGATCTTCGGGCAGTCCGCGATCTGGGCACCGGCCTTGCGCAACGCCGCCGGCAGCGCCTTGGCGGCCTTGCTCCGGCCACCACCGCTGTGCACGACGACCAGGACGACACCGTCGGCCGGCGACTTCAGGTACGCCAGCACGGCGTCGGCCAGCTCCTGCGCGATGTCCTGTGCGGAGTCGAGCACGATGACGCGCCCCTCACTGAACAGCGACGGGCTCACGAGCTCGGCGAGCGCCGGCGCGGTGAGATCGGACACGCGCACCCTGGTCATCTCGGCGGCAGGGTCGACCAGCCGCGCGGAGTCCAGCGCGGCGCGCACGGCCCGCTCGACGAGCAGTTCTTCCTCGCCCAGGACGAGGTGCAGCGGCGACGTGGTGGTGGCTGGCGCGGTCACCCCTCGATCCTGCCACGGTGCCGCTGCCAGCAAGGGGGCATGGCGTGGACCGCGGTCCATGTCGTATGTTTGTTACGGCCGCGTTGCCCTCGGTGGCGCGCCGACAACCGAATACAGCTCATCCAGAGGGGCAGAGGGAACGGCCCGATGAAGCCCCGGCAACCGGCGTCAGCCTGTCATCTCGATTCCGCGAGGTAGCTGACGACCACGGTGCCAATTCCGGCCTGCGAGAGCGGGACAGATGAGGAAAGGACCTCGCGATGACTGCAGCTCTGAGTACCACCAAGCGCACGCTGGACCTCGGCCCCGCCGTGGAGCTCGTCTCCAAGGAGGAGGGGCACCGCCAACCCTTGGCCCCCGAGTTCGTCTGCATCGAGGACTTCTCCCCGCTCGAGGTCGCCTACGACTTCGGCCGAGTCCGCCGTGAAGACATCGAAGCCGGGCCGCGGAGCATCTGGCGGTACAAGAAGCTGCTGCCGGTCCCTTCGAACGTCGAGGAGATCCCGAACACCGAGCCGGGCTGTACCAGGCTGGTGCGCGCCGACCGCCTCGCCAAAGCCCTGGGCCTCAAGCGGGTCTGGGTCAAGGACGACACCGGCAACCCCACCCACTCGTTCAAGGACCGGGTGGTCGCGGTCGCGCTCGCCGCGGCCCGCGAGTTCGGCTTCGACACCCTCGCCTGCCCGTCCACGGGCAACCTCGCCAACGCCGTCGCCGCCGCGGCGGCCCGCGCCGGCTGGCAGTCGGTCGTGCTCATTCCCTCCTCTCTCGAACGTGCCAAGGTCCTCACCACCGCCGTATATGACGGCAACCTGATCGCCGTCGACGGCAACTACGACGACGTGAACCGCCTCGCGACCGAACTCGCTGCCGAGCACGAGACCTGGGCGTTCGTGAACGTCAACGTCCGCCCGTACTACTCGGAGGGCTCGAAGACACTCGGTTTCGAGGTCGCCGAGCAGCTGGGCTGGCGCCTGCCGGAGCAGATCGTGGTGCCGATCGCCTCGGGTTCGCAGCTGACCAAGGTGGACAAGGGCTTCCGCGAGTTCGGTCAGCTCGGCCTGGTCGAGCCGACCCCGTACAAGGTGTTCGGCGCGCAGGCCACCGGCTGCTCCCCCGTCTCGACCGCCTTCCGCAACGGCCACGACGTGGTCCAGCCGGTCAAGCCCGACACCATCGCGCGTTCGCTCGCCATCGGCAACCCCGCGGACGGCCCGTACGTCCTGGACACCGTCACCCGCACCGGCGGCGCGATCGAGGACGTCTCCGACGAGGAGATCGTCGAGGGCATCCAGCTGCTGGCCCGCACCGAGGGCATCTTCACCGAGACCGCCGGCGGCGTCACCGTCGCGACCACGAAGAAGCTCATCGAGACCGGCAAGCTCGATCCGGAGGCCGAGACCGTTCTGCTCATCACCGGTGACGGGCTGAAGACACTCGACGCGGTGGAAGGCCGGATCGGTCCGAAGGCGACGGTCCCACCGTCCACGGACGCGGTGCGCGCCGTCCTCGAAGGCTGAGCTCACTTTCCCCTGCGCACCACCGCCGGTTCTCCGTTGTCGGCGACGACCGCCGTGTCGCCGTCGGTGTCGGTACGGGTGACCAGCGCGCCATCGGTGACAAGCGCGTCCACAGTGGACTTGCTCGGATGGCCGTAGTCGTTGCCCGCGCCGACGCTGATGAGCGCGAGCCTCGGAGCCACGGCGGCGAGGAACCGCGGATTGGAGAAGCGGCTTCCGTGGTGGGGAACCTTCAGCACCTCCGCGTGGAGATCCGCGCCGCCGTCGAGCAAATCGCCTTGCGCCAGCAGTTCGACGTCACCGGTGAGCAGCACGCGGCCGGCGGGCGTCCGCGCGCGCACCACGACCGACGCGTTGTTGATGTTCGTTCCGTCCGCGTCATCGTGCTGCTGGGAACCGATGTGCCGCGGTCCGATCACCTCCATGGACAGTCCGGGCCAGTCGAGTCGCTGACCGAGTTCGAGTTCCAGCAACGGCACGCCGTGCCGATCGGCGACCTGCCTCACCTGCCGCCACGCCCATTCGGGCATCCGTCCCGGGCCGACGGCCACCGCACCGACCGAACGCCCGTCGAACACCGATTCCAGCCCGCTGATGTGGTCGGCGTGCAGGTGGCTCAGCACCACCAGCGGCACCCGGTCGACGTCCAGCCGGGCCAGGCATTCGTCCACCGGCCCTGGCTCGGGCCCGGTGTCCACGACGATCGCCCGCCCGGGCTCGGCCGTCGCGAGCACTTCCGCGTCGCCTTGGCCGACGTCGCACGCGACCATGGCCCAGCCCGCCGGCGGCCAACCGGGTCTGATCATCCGCACCGGGACGACGATCAGCAGCACGCACACCAGCGCCAGCGCCAGGCCGACCCGAAACCGTGGCCGCCGGAGGACGACGACCAGCACCGCCACGGCGACGAGCGCCAGCAACCCGCCCCACCAGCCGCCGGGCCAAGGCAGGACCGCACCGGGAACCCGGGACGCATGGCGAGCCACGAGCAGCAGCCAATGAGCCTCGGGGCCCGCGGCGAGGGCGGGCAGCGTCGCGGCGGCCGGCCAGAACGTGGCGATCAGTGCGGTCAGCACGCCCAGGACCGTTGCCGGGGCGACCACCGGTGCGGCCAGCACGTTGGCCGCGATCGACACCACGCTGACCTGGCCCGCCATCCCCGCGATCACCGGTGCGGTCACCAGGAAGGCGGCCAGCGGGATGGCGAGCCCTTCCGCCAGCCCGGGCGGCATCCCGCGCCTGGTCATCGTGTCGACCCAGCGCGGCGCCAGCAGCACGAGCCCTGAGGTCGCGACAACCGACAGCGCGAAGCCGAAGCTCACCGCCATCGCCGGGTCGTAGACCACCAGCACGCATACCGCCGCGGCCAACGCGGGCAAGGCCGACCGTCGCCGCCCTAGTGCCAAGGCCAGCAGACCGACCACGCCCATCGCACCGGCCCGCAGGACGCTGGGCTCACCGCCGGTGAGGACGACGAAGCCGACAACCACGAGACCTGCCACCATCGCGGACAGCCTCGGCCCCACCCGCAACGCGCGGAGTAGCAGCAGCACCGCGCCCGCCACCACCGCCAGGTTGCTGCCACTGACCGCCATCAGGTGGGACAGCCCGGCATCGGTGAACTCGCGCTGGACCTGCACCGGCACCCCGCTGGTGTCACCGACGACGAGCCCTGGCACCAACCCTGCCGCGTCCTCGGACAGAACCGAACATGCCCGCCGGAGCGCTTCGCGTGTGGACTCGGCCGCCCGTTGCCACCAGGACGGATCCGTCACTGCGACCGGCGGCCCACGAACGTAGACGGCGGCGACCGTCAGGTCCGCGTCACGGGGTAAGGCGAGCGAGCCCATGGCTGTCACGTCCTGCCCCGGCAGCAGCTTCGACCACGACTGGAAAGGCGCGAGCAGGACGACACGGCCCCTCGTCGCGACGGGCTCACCCGCCGACTCGGCCAGGCGAACCGTCGCCTTGACGACGACGGACCGGGGCCCTGCCTGCTGGCCCGCGTAACCGGCTGACTCGATGGGCTTCGGGCGTTCGTCCACAGTGGCGCGCACCGTGGCCGTCATGTTTCGAGCGGCCAATGTGGACAGTGGATCGTGCTGCGCCTGGCACAGGCGGACAGCGAGCGGGCCCGCGAGCACCAGGCCCGCGACCATCAGCGCACCGGCGCCGGCGAACCACCGCCGATTGCTCGCCCGCCACCGCCACGCCAGTACCACCGCGACGGCGAATGCGGCCAGGCCGCCGGCCAGCGCGACCCACCAGTTCCACAGCAGCCCGGTCAGTACGCCGAGCCAGAGCACGAGCGCCGACGGGACGAGCCGGAAATCCTGCCATACCGGCGGTTTGACCTCGATCCGCATCAGACCGTCACCTCGTCACGCAGCCGCGCGAACTTGGCCGCGCCGATGCCGTCGACCTCCTGAAGCTGGTCGATCGAACTGAACGAACCGTGCTCCGTCCGCCAGTCGATGATTCGTTTCGCGGTGACCTCGCCGACACCCGGCAGCGAGTCGAGTTGCTCGGCCGACGCAGTGTTCAGGTTGACCTTCCCCGGCGCCGCAGCGCCGCCGGCCTGCTGGGGCACGGCTTGCGGCGGCGCGGGAACGCCGACGTAAAGCTGCTCGCCGTCGGACAGCTTCCTGGCCAGATTGAGCGTGGTGAGGTCGGTGCCGTCCAGGGCCCCACCCGCCGCGCCCAGCGCGTCGGCCACGCGGGCACCGGCCGGGATGGTTACCAGGCCAGGCGAACGCACCTTGCCGACGACGCTGACCACCAAGGAACTCGAGGCCGCCTTCGACGGGGCCGCCGGCTTTTCCCGCGCGGCCGGCAGCAGTGGGGCGTGTTCCTTCGGCGGACCGCCACCGAGCAGCAGGACCGAGCCACCGACAAGGACGGCCACGACGGCGAACACGGCGAGGACCACCGTGAGCCGGCGACGGGCCGGACTTCGGGTGAGCGCCGGTGGCACCCACCGTTCGACGAGCCGTCCCGCGAGCGGCGGTTCGCGCCCGGCGGCCAGCGCCTGATCGGCAAGCTGGCGGAGCCGCTCGCGCGCCTGGAGGACCGGTGGCTGGGGAAATTTCTGCTCGAACACACGATCGACCGTACGGGGAGATGGTACGGGTAGGACAGTGGGAATCGGTGCCGCTGTGGACAAGTGGGGGTATGTGGACAAGTCAGCCGCGAGACGCGGATCCCGTGCCGCGCAACCACTTCACCGCCCGCGTTCACGGCTTTCGCTCGGATCCCGCTGAACCACCACGCCGATGACACCGGGCCCGGTATGCGCACCGATCACCGCGCCAAGTTCGGACACCAGGCAGCCTTCCGGGATCCGCAGCCGCTCCTCCAGCCGGTTGGCCAGTTCGGCGGCACGCTCCGCCGAGGCGAGATGGTGCACCGCGACCTCCACCGGCTCCCCTCTCGCCGCCTCCTCCGCCACGTCCACCAGCCGCGCCATCGCGCGATGCATGGTCCGGACCTTCTCCAGCGGCTCGATACGCCCGTCTTCGATGTGCAGCAACGGTTTCACCGCCAGCGCGGTCCCCAGCAGCGCGGCCGCGGCACCGATGCGCCCGCCCCGGCGCAGGTACTCGAGTGTTTCCACGACGAACACCGTCTTCGACGACCGTACGGCCGCCATCGCGGCCTTCTCGACCTCCTCCGGCGTGGCGCCGGCCGAAGCCGCCGTCGCGGCGTGCAACGCGGCGAAGCCGAGCCCCATCGCGGTGCCGCGCGAGTCGACCACCCGCACCACATCCGGGCCGACCTCCTGCGCAGCCAGCACTGCGGACTCCCAGGTGCCTGAGATCTGGCTCGACAAGTGCAGCGACACCACTGCGTCGGCGCCCTCGGCCAGCGCCGCGCGGAACGTCTTCACGAACTCGCCCGGTGTGGGCCTCGACGTCGTCACAATCCGCTTCTGGGCCAATGCCTCCGCAAGCGCGGCCGGACCGACATCGACGCCGTCCAGCGCCGCTTCGCCGTCGATCAGGACGTGCAGCGGGACCACCCGGATGGAGAACCGCTCGGCGAAGCCCTCGGGCAGGTGGGCGGTGGAGTCGGTGATGACGGCGACCGGCACGCCGCCAGCCTACGGGTCGCCGGGCCCCGCGTCCGGGGCGAGCAGCGGACCGAGCAGCGCGGCCATCGCCTTGCCCACCGACGCGTGCCCTTCCCACCCCCAGTGCATCCCGTCCGGATTCCCGCGGCCGCTGAGCACGTGCTCACCGACGATGGCCGGCAGGTCCAGCAACGGCACGCCGGTCCGCCGCGCCCAGGCTGCCATCGCCGCCGCGGCACCGGGGCGAGCCGCGTGCACGCGCCCGTAGGAGTCGGCGCGATGCACGCTCGGAAGGACCCCGGCGATGGGCAGCTCCGGCCGGAGAATCCGCAGAGCCCGGACGGCCGTGTCCAGGTAGTGGACGGTCAGTTTCGCGGGGAGCGCGGTGGGACGGCCGCGTAACGCGACAGCAAGACGCGGCTGTGCGGCGAGGTACGCCTTGCGGGCGGCTCGGCGGAGCCCGTCGGGGCGCAGGTAACGCAGGCCCGTGCGCAGATACGTCGGGAGCGGCGAGGGGACGGTGTCCATACTGCCGATCGCCAGCACGACCGCGTCGACATGCTGCAGATCCGCCCAGACCCGGGGATCGCCGATGAGGGACCACCACAGGTCGCGCGCCGTCCACCCGAAGCCCGCGATCAGGTCCGCGTTGCCGCCCAGCGCCGCGGCGGTGACGTTCAGCCACAGGCGCGGTTCATCGGCGGCGCACGGGCCGTCCGGGCCGTGGAAACTCAGTGAATCACCGAAGACGAGCAGCCGGGGCACGGTCAGCCGTACATCCCCGCGTTGTACGCGGCCAGCCGCCACGCGCCGTCGCGACGGCCGAGCTCGACCCAGTGGCAGTTGCGGATACCACCCAGCTGGGGCCACACCTCGACCGGCAGTCCGAGCAGTCCCGCGGTGAGCGCCGTGATGAGGCCGCCGTGCGCGGCCAGCAGGACGGTCTCCTGCCGCTCGGTCTCCGATAGCAGGTCGTTGACGACCTCGCCGGCCCGCTCCGCGACCTCGACCCGGGATTCTCCGCCGGGTGGGGCCCACGTCGCGTCTACCCGCCAGCGGTCCCGTTCGCCCGGCCAGCCCGCGTCGACCTCCGCCCCGGTCCGCCCCTGCCATTCGCCGAGATGCGTCTCGCGCAGCCGTTTGTCGATCCGGAGCGGCACCCCCATGGCCTCGGTGAACACCGTCGCGGTGTCGGTCGCGCGGCGCAGGTCGGAGGCGATGACCAGATCGGGACCGAACTTCGCGAGGGCCGGGACCGCGAAGCGGGCCTGATTCCAGCCGACCTCGGTCAGCGACGAGTCGAGATGGCCCTGCATCCGGCCGGCCGCGTTGTAGTCGGTCTCCCCGTGCCGCCAGAGCACGAGGCGCCGCAAACTCACCGCGCATCTCCGGCTTCGGACAGCTCGGGGACCTCGATCCGCGGGCAGTCCTTCCACAGCCGCTCCAGGCCGTAGAACGAACGTTCCTCGTCATGCTGGACGTGCACCACGACATCGACGTAGTCGAGCAGCACCCAGCGACCTTCGCGCGCGCCTTCGCGGCGGACGGGCTTGTGACCGGCCAGCCTCAGCTTCTCCTCGACCTCGTCGACGATGGCGCCGACCTGGCGCTCGTTCGGCGCGGACGCGATCACGAAGATGTCGGTGATCACGAGCTGTTCCGAGACGTCCAGCACCACGACATCGGTGGCCTTCTTGTCGGCCGCCGCGTGGGCGGCCACGGTCGCGATCTCACGGGCCTGGGACGTTGCTGCCACTCTTGCTCCCTCATGGCTGGGCATCTGCCGGCGCACCGAGGGTACCTGGCCTGGCGGGTGTCCGGTTCGCGACGGCTTCCACGGGACGTTCCAGATCGGCCAGGTCGTCCCGGTCAGCGGCCCGGCGGTCGCTCACTCCGGCTTGCGGTACAGCTTGCGCTTGTCGATGTATCGCACGACACCGTCGGGCACCAGGTACCAGATCGGCTCGGCGTTTTCGACCCGCTCCCGGCATGCGGTCGACGAGATCGCCATCGCGGTGACCTCGACGAGGCTCACCTTGCCGCTGGGCAGATGGTGGTCGTTGAGCCGGTAGCCGGGCCGCGTGACGCCGATGAAATGTGCATAGGTGAACAGTTCGTCGGCGTTGTGCCAGGTCAGGATCTGTTCGAGCGCGTCGGCGCCGGTGATGAAGAACAGGTCGGCGTCCGGGTACTCGCGGTACAGATCACGCAGCGTGTCCACGGTGTAGGTCTCGCCGCCGCGGTCGATGTCGACCCGGCTGACGGAGAACACGGGGTTGGAGGCCGTCGCGATCACGGTCATCAGGTAGCGGTCCTCCGCGCGCGTGACCACGCGGCCGACCTTCTGCCACGGCTGCCCGGTCGGCACGAAGATGACCTCGTCGAGCCCGAACCGGGCCTGGACCTCGCTGGCGGCGACGAGGTGCCCGTGGTGGATGGGATCGAAGGTACCGCCCATGACCCCGATACGCCGGTGTGACATACGAGCAGCGTATAGACCAACCGCGAGTGAATGGGCCGCCTGCGGGGCGGCCCACACACTTTTCGCGCCGCCGGCGATCCGAGGGGAACCTCCGGTGACGATGGGGAGACCGCGCCGAAGCCGCCGGCTGACGCGATCGCACCGGGTGTTCGGCGCCACAAACCTCACGAGTGGCCCACTCGTGAGGTTCCGGCGGGCTTCTGTCGGTGGCATGCGGTAGACGTGGACCCGTGAACATCCAGGAACTCCGCGCACGTGCCGATTCGCTGCTGCGCGCCCTCGCCGGCGAGGGCGCGACGCTGCGCGAAGACCAGTGGACCGCGATCCACGCGCTCGTCGCCGAACGCCGGCGAGCGCTTGTCGTGCAACGCACCGGCTGGGGCAAATCCGCGGTGTACTTCCTGGCCACCGCGCTGCTGCGGGAGCGCGGCGCGGGGCCCACGGTGATCATCTCGCCGCTGCTCGCGCTGATGCGCAACCAGATCTCGGCCGCCGCCAGGGCCGGGATAGCGGCGGCGACGATGAACTCCGCGAACCCGCAGGAGTGGGACGAGGTACAGGCACGGATCGCGGCCGGCGAGATCGACGTGCTGCTCGTGAGCCCGGAAAGGCTCAACAACCCCGATTTCCGGGACACCGTGCTGCCCAAGCTGACCGCGGGCGCCGGGCTGCTCGTGGTCGACGAGGCGCATTGTGTCTCCGACTGGGGTCACGACTTCCGGCCCGACTACCGGCGGCTGCGCACGCTGCTGGCGGACCTGCCGGAAGGCGTGCCGGTGCTCGCCACGACGGCCACCGCGAACAACCGCGTGGTGACCGACGTGGCCGAGCAACTCGGGCTCGGCGCCGCGGAAGGAACGCTGGTCCTGCGTGGCCCGCTCGACCGCGAGAGCCTGCACCTGTCGGTGGCCGGACTGCCCACGCCGCAGGAGCGCATCGCCTGGCTGGCCGAGCACCTCGCCGAACTGCCGGGATCGGGCATCATCTACACGCTCACCGTCGCGGCGGCCCATGACGTGGCCGGGTTGCTGCGCGAGCGCGGGTACCAGGTCGCGGCTTACACGGGCAAGACGGATCCCGCGGAGCGCGAGGCCGCGGAGGACGATCTGCTGGCCAACCGGGTCAAAGCCCTCGTCGCCACGTCGGCGCTGGGCATGGGCTTCGACAAGCCCGATCTCGGTTTCGTCGTGCATCTCGGTGCGCCGTCCTCCCCGATCGCGTACTACCAGCATGTCGGCCGCGCGGGGCGCGGGGTTCGCCGGGCCGAGGTGATCCTCTTGCCCGGCAAGGAAGACCGGGAAATCTGGAACTACTTCAGCTCACTGGCGTTCCCCGACGAGGGGCGGGTGACGCAGGTGCTGGACGCGCTCGCCACGGCCGACCGTCCATTGTCGACAGTGGCGCTGGAGCCGGTGGTGGAGTTGTCCCGCACCAGGCTGGAGATGGTGCTCAAGGTGCTCGACGTGGACGGCGCGGTCCGGCGGGTCCGCGGCGGCTGGGAGCCGACGGGCCAGCCCTGGCAGTACGACGCCGGGCGCTACGGCAGGGTGAACGAGGCCCGCGGCGCGGAGCAGCGGGCGATGCTGGAGTACCAGGCGACCGAGGGCTGCCGGATGGAGTTCCTGTTGCGCCAGCTCGATGATCCCTATGCGCAACCGTGCGGAAGGTGTGACAACTGCACCGGCGAGCACCGGAGCGCGACGGTCTCGGCCGAGGTCGTGGCGGAAACCGGCACCCGGCTGCAGCGCCCGGGTGTCGAGCTGAGCCCGCGGCGTCAGTGGCCGACCGGGCTCGGCACGCTCGACGTGCCGCTGTCCGGCCGCATAGCGAAGGACGAGCAGGCCGAGCCAGGCCGGACGCTCGGCCGGCTCACCGATCTGGGCTGGGGCAACCGGTTACGCGAACTGGTCGGCGCGACGGCGCAGGACACCGAGGTGCCGGCCGCGGTGTTCCAGGCCTGCGTGTCGGTCCTCACGGCCTGGGATTGGGCGCGGCGCCCGGTGGCCGTGGTGGCCATGCCGTCGAGTACGCGCCCGCGGCTGGTGCACAGTCTCGCGGCGCGGTTCGCCGAGGTCGGGCGTTTGCGGCTGCTCGGCACCCTGGGCGCCGCCAGCCCGGCGCCGCGGCGAGCCAACAGCGCGCAGCGGGTGGCGGACCTGTGGCGGCACCTTGTCCTGCCGGAGGAACTGGCCGCCGAGTTGTCCACGGTGGATGGTCCGGTGCTGCTGGTGGACGATCTCGTGGACTCGGGGTGGACGATGACACTCGCCACCCGGCTGCTCCGGAAAGGAGGTGCACCGGCGGTCCTGCCATTCGCCCTCGCGGCCACCACGTAGCTCCGCCGAATGGAAGAGCGACTGGTCCGTTGGGCGGCTACGCGCGCGATCTTCGTGAGAGACCTTCCGAAGCGGCCATTCGTATGGCAATCTCCACCAATCGCCGGATCGGGTGGAGGCAGCCATGGTCGAGCCGAAGATCGAGTCCGTGGCGCGCCACCGGTTGCCGGTCCGCACGCTGTTCGCCGCGAGCATCGGCAACGCGCTGGAGTGGTTCGACTGGACGATCTACGCCACGTTCAGCATCTACTTCGCGACCGCCTTCTTCCCCTCGGGCAACGACACACTGGCGCAGATCAACACGTTCGCCACCTACGCGCTCGCGTTCTTCTTCCGGCCCCTGGGCGGGTTCCTGCTCGGCCGGTTCGCGGACGTCCGCGGGCGCAAGCCGGCGATGATCCTGACCATCAGCCTGATGGCCGGAGGCTCAGTGGTGATCGGCATCCTGCCGAGCTTCTCCCTCGTCGGGTGGCTCGCGCCGATCCTGCTGCTGCTCGCCCGGATCGCGCAGGGGCTGTCGCTGGGTGGCGAGGTGTCGAACGCGTCGGCGTATCTCGGGGAGATCGCGCCGCCGAAGTGGCGGGGCCGCTACTCGTCGTTCTTCTACATCTCGACGGGTTCGGCGGTGTTGCTGGCCTCGGTGCTCGGGTTCGTGCTGGCGCGGACGATGGACAAGGCGGCCCTGAACGCCTACGGCTGGCGGATCCCGTTCCTGCTCGGCGGGGTGCTCGGCGTGATCGGGCTGTGGCTGCGGCGGAGCCTGAGCGAGACCGAACAGTTCCACCAGAACAAGACGTCGGCCCAGCAGGTGCGCAGGCCGTTGCTCTCGACACTGCGGCACCATCCGAAGGCGGTGGGGCAACTCGTCGGCATCACCATGCTCTCGACGCTGTGCTATTACACGTTCTTCAGCGCACTGACGCCGTTCGCGGTCAAGACCCGGCACGTCAGCGATGTGGACGTGTTCCTGGCATTGTCGGTGGGCACCGCGTTGTTCGTCGCGCTGCAGTACCCGTTCGGCATGCTGTCCGACCGTGTCGGCCGCAAGCCACAGCTGTACGGCTGGTCGGCGGCGATGGCGATCCTGATCGTGCCGCTGTCCACGTTGGTCAAGCCGGGGCTGGGCGGGCTGCTGGTGGTGTTCTGTGTCGGGCTCGGCCTGTACGCGGCGTTGTCCTCGCTCGCGCCGGCGATCATGAGCGAGCTGTTCCCGACGTCGCTGCGCGGGCTCGGCATCGGCGCCTGGTACAACCTGACCGTCGCCGTGTTCGGCGGCACCGCGCCACTGGTGATCAGCGCGCTCGCGGCGGCGAACGCGTCGATCGCGTTCTTCTGGTACGTCGCGGTCGCCGCGGTGATCACGTTCGTCGTGCTCCTCACCCTTCCCGAAACCAGGGGGAGCGAACTGCGGTAACGGCTCAGCGCCGAAGCGGCACGAGATCGTCGGCGTGGACGACTTCCCGGCGTTGCTCGGCGGGCAGTTCGTGGCTGGACCGGCCGATCAGCTCGGGCAGCTCGCCGGCGTCGAACGCGACCACCCCGCGTGCCACCACCCGCTGCGCGCCATCCACCAGTTCGACGACGTCCCCTGCCTGGAAATCCCCGCTCACCCCCGTGATCCCGGCCGCCAGCAGCGAGCGGCGGCGCCGCACGACGGCCGCCACGGCACCGTCGTCGAGCTGCAGGCGACCGGTCGTGCCGGCGGCGTAACCGAGCCAGAACCGGCGGGCCGACAAGCGCGAGTCCGCGGCGGCGAACGCGGTGCCGACGTCGGCGGCGGTCAGCGCGCGTGACGCTTCTGCGGCCGCCGCCAGCAGCACCGGAATCCCGGCGGCCGCGGCCGTGCGGGCCGCGGCGAGCTTCGAGACCATGCCGCCGGTGCCCAGGCCCGAACTGGACATGCCGACGGCGAGGCCGTCGATGTCGGCGTCGCTGGTGACCTCGGCGATCTTGCGTGTCGCACCGTCGCGCGGGTCACCGTCGTACAGGCCGTCCACATCGGACAGCAGAACGAGCGCGTCGGCACCGATGAGATGGGCGACGAGAGTGGCCAACCGGTCGTTGTCGCCGAAGCGGATCTCTTCGGTGGCGACCGTGTCGTTCTCGTTCACCACCGGAACCGCGCCCAGCGTGAGCAATCGCGAAAAGGTCCGCTGCGCGTTGCGATAGTGCGCACGGCGGACGACATCGTCCGAGGTCAGCAGGACCTGGCCGACTGTGAGCGAGTACCGGCCGAACGACTCCGCGTACGCGTGGGCCAACTGAAGCTGGCCGACGCTCGCGGCGGCCTGCTGCGTCGCCAGGTCGCGAGGCCGTTTGCCCAGCGTCAGGGGTGCCAGCCCGGCGCCGATCGCGCCCGAGGACACCAGGACGAGCTGGCTGCCCTGCTCGATCCGGCCGACGATGGCGTCCACCAGCGCGTCGAGCCGGGCGGCGTCCAGACCGCTTCCGGCGGTCGTGAGCGCCGACGAACCGACCTTGACGACCAGCCGCTCGGCACCGGCGACGGCCTTGCGAGTGACGCTCACCGGTCGTCCGGTTCGGACTCGGGCACGCCGTCCCGGCGGATGCGGCGGGCCTCCTTGCGCTGCGCGGCGCTGACGCGGCTGCGATCCTCAAGCCGGATGTCGGTGCCGCGCCCGGAAAGGTGCTGGATCGTGCCCGGTGTGGACGGCTGCCAGTCGAACGTGACGCCGCCGATCGTGACCGGGCAGCCCGGCTCGGCGCCCATGCGGGCGAGCTGCTCCTCCACCCCGAGCCGGTTGAGCCGGTCGGCGAGGTAGCCGACGGCCTCATCGTTGCCGAAGTCGGTCTGCCGGATCCAGCGCTCCGGACGGGCGCCCCGGATGATGAAGCCACCGGGCTCCTCCGGGTCGGCCTCGATGGTGAAGCCCGCGTCGTCGACCGCCTGCGGTCGCAGCACGATGCGCTCCGCGATCGGGGCCGGCTGCTCCGCGCGGAACGTCTCCACGATGGCGCCGAGCGCGTAGGTCAGCTCCCGCAGGCCCTGCCTGGTCGCCGTCGAGATCTCGAACACCGGCAGCCCGCGCGCCTCGAACTCCGGACGGATCATCTCGGCGAGCTCGGCGGCGTCGGGCACGTCGATCTTGTTCAGCACGATCACCCGCGGCCGGTCCGCGAGTTCACCGCCCAGCGCCGGCGTGTAGCGGGCGAGCTCCGCTTCCAGCGCGTCCACATCGGACACCGGGTCGCGGCCGGGCTCGAACGTGGCGCAGTCGACGACGTGCACCAGCACGGCGCACCGTTCGATGTGGCGCAGGAAGTCCAGGCCCAGCCCCTTGCCCTCGCTGGCACCCGGGATGAGGCCGGGTACGTCGGCCATCGTGAACACCGTCTCCCCGGCGGTCACCACGCCGAGATTCGGCACGAGCGTGGTGAACGGGTAGTCCGCGATCTTCGGTTTCGCCGCCGACAGCACCGAGATCAGGGAGGACTTGCCCGCCGAGGGGAACCCGACCAGCCCGACATCCGCCACCGAGCGAAGCTCCAGCACAAGCGAGCGGGCCTCCCCCGGCTCCCCGAACAAGGCGAAGCCGGGCGCCTTACGCACCCGCGAGGCGAGCGCCGCGTTGCCGAGACCGCCCCGGCCGCCTTGGGCGGCGACGAAGGCTGTGCCGGGGCCGGTCAGATCGGCCACCACGTCGCCGTCCTCGTCCAGCACGACGGTGCCGGCCGGGACCTTGAGCTCAAGCGTCTCCCCCGCCGCGCCGGCGCGATGACTCCCCTGGCCCTGCTTACCGTTGCCCGCGGTCGCGTGGGGACGGAAGTGGAAGTCGAGCAGCGTGTGCACGTTCTGGTCGACGACCAGCAGCACGTCGCCGCCGTCGCCGCCGTTGCCCCCGTCGGGGCCGCCGAGGGGCTTGAACTTCTCGCGATGGACCGAGGCGCAGCCGTTCCCGCCGTTGCCGGCGGCCACCTGGATCACCGCGCGGTCGACGAACCGGGACGCCATGACGGGCCTTTCTGTCTACTCAGGACAACCTGAACAAGAAAACGAGGGGCGGACCCAGATCTGTTCCGGGCCCGCCCCTCGTCGGAGGTGCTGCGTGTCTCGCCGGGCCTCTCAGGCCTCACGCGGGACGATGTTGACCGTCTTGCGGCCACGCTTGACGCCGAACTCGACCGCACCGGCGGCGAGCGCGAACAGCGTGTCGTCACCGCCGCGGCCGACGTTGACGCCGGGGTGGAACTTGGTGCCCCGCTGGCGGATGAGGATCTCGCCCGCCTTGACGACCTGGCCGCCGTAGCGCTTCACGCCGAGGTACTGGGGGTTCGAGTCACGCCCGTTGCGGGAGCTGGAAGCACCCTTCTTGTGTGCCATAAGTGCTCAGCTCCTTACTTGCTGATACCGGTGACCTCGACGCGGGTCAGCTTCTGCCGGTGACCCTGGCGCTTGTGGTAGCCAGTCTTGTTCTTGAACTTGTGGATTTGGATCTTGGGACCCTTGGTCTGCTCGACGACCTTGCCGGTGACCGAGATCTTCGCCAACGCGTCGGCGTCCGTGGTGACCTCGCCGCCGTCGACGTACAGCACGGCGGGGAAGGTGTGCTCGGTGCCCGGCTCTCCCTCGAGCTTCTCGACCTCGACGACGTCGCCGACAGCCACCTTGTACTGCTTGCCGCCGGTCTTGACGATCGCGTACGCCGACACGGAAGTCTCCTGCTTACTCGACAATGGGTGAGGGCTTGCGACCCGGACCGCCGGGCGATCCGAGGGTCGCGCCATGGCCCGCGCACCCGCGGGCCGTCCTATAGGTTACGTGGCATCCCGGTGCTGGTGCACACCGGGGTGCTCTTGGCTGCTCAGCTCTGGTCCGAGGCGTGCACCGGCGGACCCGCGGGCCGCGACGCCGCGCGACGGGGTCGCCGCCGGGCGGTGCGCACGGCCGGGGTCGGCACGTCGACGCCGCTCTCGCGCTCTGCGGGAGCCTGCTGCGCCGCCGCGGCGGGCTCGGCCGGGGCCTGCTCCGCGCCGCCGGACGCCACCGGCGCCTCGGCGGGCGAGGGCTCGGTCTTACTCTCCGCGGGCTCGGGCTGGGCCGCCCACGTGCTGGTGGAGGCGGGCCCGGCGGACGTGTGCCCTGCCGAGGCGGCTTCCTCCAGGCGCTCTGCCGCGTAGGCGGACGGCTGCCCGGCGCGTGCGGCTTCCGCGGCGGACTCCGACGCCTCAGCCGAGAGCTGCCCGGCGGGTGCGGCGGCATCCCCAGCGGTCTCCGGCGCGTCGAGGGAGGCCGGCTCGGCCGGCGCAGTGTCCCTACCAGACTCCGGCGCCTCGGCGGCGAGCCGCCCAGACGCGGCTGCTTCCCCAGCGGTCTCCAGCGCCTCGGCCGAGGACTGCGCGGCCCGCGAGGCTTCGTCAGCGGACTCCGACGCCCCGGTCGGCGGCGCGATCTCAGCCTCCACCGCGGCAGCGGCCTCCGGTGCGGTCTCGGGGGCGCCCTCCGCCGGAGTGTCCGGCCTGTGGCTGCCCTCGAGCGCCGCCGCCTCGGCGGGCTTCCCGGCCTCCGCCTCGGGCTTGCCTGAGGAAGCCACCTTCGCGGCGTTCGCCATCGCCTGGACGGCCGAAACCACCGATTCGCGCTGCTCAGGCGTGCGCCCGGACTCCTGCGGCTCCTCCGCCTTGCCGCGCCCGCGCCGGCGGGAACCCCCGCCGTTGCTGGCGGAGCCGGAGCCCGAGCCGTTCGAGGCCTTCGGCAGCTCGGTCGAGACGACCACCCCGCGGCCCTTGCAGTGCTCGCACGGCGTGGAGAACGCCTCCAGGAGACCGGTGCCGACCTTCTTCCTGGTCATCTGCACCAGGCCCAGCGAGGTCACCTCGGCGACCTGATGCCGGGTGCGGTCACGCCCGAGGCATTCGGTGAGCCGCCGCAGGACCAGCTCGCGGTTGGACTCCAGCACCATGTCGATGAAGTCGATCACGATGATGCCGCCGACGTCGCGCAGCCGCAGCTGGCGCACGATCTCCTCGGCGGACTCGAGGTTGTTGCGGGTCACCGTCTCCTCGAGGTTGCCCCCGGAGCCGGTGAACTTGCCGGTGTTGACGTCGATGACCGTCATCGCCTCGGTGCGGTCGATGACCAGGTACCCGCCCGAGGGCAGCCACACCTTCCGGTCGAGCGCCTTGGTGATCTGCTCGTCGATGCGGTAGTCGGTGAACACGTCGCTGTTGCCGACGTAGCGCTTGAGCCGGGCGGCGAGATCCGGCGCGACGTGCCCGACGTAGGCGTTGATCGTCTCCCAGGCGGTGCCGCCCTGGACCTCGAGCTTCGCGAAGTCCTCGGTGAACAGGTCGCGAACGACCTTCACCAGCAGGTCCGGCTCCTCGTACAGCATGGTCGGCGCGGAGGACTTCTTGCCGCCGGCCGCCGTGCCCGCCTTCTCCTTGATGACCTCCCATTGGGCCTTCAGGCGGCGGACGTCGCGCTCGAGCTCCTCCTCGCTGATGCCCTCCGAAGCGGTGCGGATGATGACGCCCGCGTCCTCCGGCACGATCCGCTTGAGGATGTCCTTGAGCCGGCGGCGCTCGTTCTCCGGCAGCTTGCGCGAGATCCCGGTCGCGCCACCGGCCGGCACGTACACCAGGAACCGGCCGGGCAGCGAGATCTGCGTGGTCAGCCGGGCGCCCTTGTGACCGACCGGGTCCTTGGTGACCTGGACGAGCACGTTGTCGCCGGTGGACAGGGCCTGCTCGATCTTGCGGGACTTGCCCTCCAGGCCGGCGGCGTCCCAGTCGACCTCACCGGCGTAGAGCACCGCGTTGCGGCCGCGGCCGATGTCGACGAACGCGGCCTCCATCGAGGGCAGCACGTTCTGCACGCGGCCGAGGTAGACGTTGCCGACGATCGAGCCCGTGCCCGCCGAGGTCACGAAGTGCTCGACCAGCACACCGTCCTCGAGGACGCCGATCTGCGTGTGGTCACCGCGCTCGGCCACGACCATGGTGCGCTCGACCGCTTCGCGGCGGGCCAGGAACTCGGCCTCGGACAGGATCGGGGCGCGGCGGCGGCCGGCTTCCCGGCCGTCACGGCGGCGCTGGCGCTTGGCCTCCAGCCGGGTGGAGCCGCGCACGCTGCGCACCCCGTCACCCTTGTCGGGCTTGGCTTCCTTGCCGTTCTTCTCCTCGGCCTTGGCTTCGCGGACGTGCACCACGGTGTTCGGCGGGTCGTCGCCCGTGGACGTCTCGCCCGGCTCCTCGTCCCCGCCCTTGCGACGGCGACGGCGACGGCGGCGACGGCTGGCGCCTTCGCTCTCGTCCGAGTCGTCCTCGTCGGGCTCGGCTTCGGCTTTGCGCTCGTCTTCCGCTTTGGCCTCGTCGGCCTGTTCGGCGTTCTCGTCGGCGGCGCCCTCGTCGCCGCCCTTGCCCCGGCCACGGCCACGACGGCCACGACGGCGGCGGCGCCGGCCGCCGAGCTCGTCGCCTTCCTCATCCGTGTCACGCTCGGGCGCCTGGGCGACCGGTTCCGGCTCACGCTCGGCGGGCTCCTCCTGCGCCTTGGGCGCCGGCTCCGGCGGCAGGAACACCGGTGAGGGAGCCGAGAACACCGGCACGTGGGCGCTCGGCCGCACGGGTTCGGGTTCAGGTTCAGGCTCGGGCACCGCCGCGACCTCGGTCGCGGCGGATTCGGCCGGACCCGCGAGAGCCTCGGCCACCTTGATCGCCACTTCCCGCGGCACGCTCGACTGCGGGCTGCGGGCCGCCTCACCAAGCTCGGTCAGCTTCGCGAGCACGTCCTTGCTGTTCGAGCCGAGCAGCTTCGCCAACGCGTGCACCCGGACCCGGTCCGGCAGTTCGCCCAGCGGACTGGTGGGTGCGGCGGTGCCCCCGCCGGTGTTCTCGGCGGGTGTTTCCGCGTTCGTCATCTGTCTCCTCCGCCCCCGGGCGCGTCTGCCGGCTGTCTGCCGGAAGGACGCGGCCGCGCAGGGGCCCCTTCCTGTCTGTTCCGCCGCGGTGGTCACCGCGAGCGGGAATCCTGTGCCTCTTCACCGTGACGGCGCAGCCGTCGACGGCAGGTCCGCACGATCACGTGCCGGCTGGGCCGGCGGCTTCCCGCACCGCCTCCCACATCGTCCGAGCCACCCGCTCCGGGCGGCGACGACCTGGCGCTCTTCCCGCACGTCACCGGGCCATCGGCGCCGGTTCGCACCGCGCTTGACGGGCGTCCCGGCTCGGCGGCCACCCCGAGTATCCCACACGAGCCGCCGACGGCCGCGCGCTCACCGTCCGGCACTGCCCTCCCGGGCGAACTTGGGCGCTCGGCTTGTCGCGCGTCCGGCCGTGTCCTAGCGTTCGCCTGTATCGCTGGTCCCCTGGAGGTTCCCGCATTGTCCGGGCTCGGACGGTCACTCGCACTCGGCGCATGTGCCCTGGTGCTGGCCGCCGCGCCGGCCCCTGCCGCGTACGCCGACCAGGGCTGCGGCGACAACGGGCGGACCGTGCGCTACCTCGTGGTGCTCGACCGGGGTACGCCCGAGCAGGAGGCCGACGGCCAGGTCACCGCCGCATGCGGGCAGACCGCCATCTACTACCCACAGCTCAGTGTAGGCGTCGTGACCTCGACCGATCCCGACTTCGCGGAGGAGTTCGGTCCCGGCCGCACGTTCAGCGCGCAAGAGCTTCGCCGCGGGAAGACGCGGCTGCCCGCGGCGCGGCTCACCGCGCACCAGATTTCGGGCGCGAACCTCGCCGGTGAGCAGTGGGGCCTGAACGCGGTCGGCGCGGGCGGCTTCCACGGCGATGCCGGCGTCGTGGTCGGAGTGCTGGACTCCGGGATCGACGCCACCCATCCGGACCTGGCCGGAGCGATCGACGCGAGGGATTCCGCGGGCTGCCTGACCGGCGCACCGGACCGGTCGGCGGACGCGTGGGGGGCCACCGCCTCCGCCCATGGCACGCATGTGGCGGGAATCATCGCCGCGGCCGACGACGGCGAGGGGACCACCGGGGTCGCGCCCGGTGTGCGGGTGGCGTCGGTCAAGGTCATCGACGACGACGGCTATGTGGCCCCCGAGGCCGCCGTATGTGGGCTGATGTGGGCGGCGGCGCGGCACCTGCCGGTGGTCAACACCAGTTTCGACGTCAACCCGTGGGGTGGGTCGTGCGCCCCGCGCGAGGGTTACGCGGTCGTGCACGAGGCGATCGCCCGCGCCGTCGAGTATGCGACCTCGCACGGCACGCTCGATGTCGCCGCGGCGACCAACGAAGCGGTGAATCTGACTCCCTCGCCGCGTTCGGGCGTGTCGCCGGGCTCCTCGGATTGTGAGGAGCTGCCCGCGGCGCTACGGGACGCGGTGACGGTGTCCGCTGTCGGGCCCGACCAGGTCAAGGCCGGCTACAGCTCCTACGGGCTCGGGGTCGTGGACCTCGCCGCGCCGGGCGGCGACCGGGGCGACTGCGTGGTTTCGACGGTGCCGGGCGGCTACGCGCCGATGTGCGGGACCTCGATGGCGGCGTCGCATGTTGCGGGTGTCGCCGCGCTGGTCGTCTCGGCGCACCCGGGGATTTCCGTTCGAGGGCTGCGAGCCGCGCTCTACCAGGGCGCCCGGCCGATGCCCTGCCCAGACGACTACGACCTCGACGGCGACGGGCATCAGGACGCGTTCTGCGCCGGATACACCGGGTACAACGGCTTCTACGGCCACGGCATGGTGGACGCCGACGGCGCGCTCACCGCAGCAGCAGGTGCGTGAGCCGCCGCGCGGCGCCCCAGACCCCGACGACCGCGAGCGCGGCCAAATACCCGAGGTGGCCGAGCATGCCCCAGTTCAGCGCGCCGACGGACAGCTCCCGCATCAGCTCGACACCGTGGTACAGCGGGAAGCACTGCACCACGATCCGCAGCGCGTCCGGGTACACCGACAGCGGGTAGAACGTCGTGGAGAACAGGAACATCGGCATCACGGCGAGCTGGATGAAGTCGAACTGTGACGGGGACCGCAGGAAGGTCGAGCACGCCATGCCGATGGCGGCGAACGCGAACGCCACGAGCAGCGCGACCGGGATCAGCAGGACCGCCCACGGCGAGGCGACCAGGCCCATCGCGAGCATCACGCCGAAGAACGCGACGGAGTACAGGCCGCCGCGCAGCACGGCCCACGAGATCTCCCCGATCGCGACGTCCAGCGGGCCGATCGGGGTGGCGAGCATCGCGTCGTAGGTCTTGGCGTAGCGGAACTTGAAGAACACGTTGAACGTGCTGTCGAAGATCGCGCCGTTCATCGCGGACGAGGCCAGCAGCGCGGGCGCGACGAACGCGACGTAGCTCATCGGGCGGCCGCCGGGGCCGGCGACCTCGCTGACGAGCTTGCCGAAACCGACCTGGAACGCGAGGAGGTAGAACAGCGGCTCGAACGCGCCCGAGAGGAACACGAGCCACATCCGGGAGTAGGCGAGCATCGAGCGCTCGATGAGCTTGCTCGCCCGGCCCGCGTACAGCCCCGGGGGCAGGATGCGCAGCAGCAGCCCGGGCCGCCGATCGAGAACCGTCGCCATCAGATCACCAGCCGCCGGTAGAAGTACTTGCGGGCGAAGAAGACCCCTACCGCGAACAAGGCCACCAGAACGCCGAGGTGCCCGAGCATCGCGAGCGGGCTCACCCCGCCGAGCGTGACCCCGCGCGCAAGCTGGTTCCCGTGCCACAGCGGGGAGATCCAGGCCAGCCACCGCAACGCGAGCGGGATCTGCTCGATCGGGAAGAACGTACCCGCGAACAGGGTCATCGGGATCACCCCGAACCGGAACAGCCCGTTGAACCGGGTGCCCTCGTCATATGTCGTCGCCGCGAACGCCGTCACCGGCGCGGCGCACGCGACCCCGGTGAGCACGGCCGCGAGCACCACCAGGATCGCCCCGGCGTTGAGCCAGGCACCGAAGGCCAGTGCGATCAGGGCGTACACCACGCCGGACAGCAGCAGCCGCAGGGAGACCCACAGGAAATGCCCGCCCAGCAACTGTCCCGGCGTGACCGGGGTGGCCGTCACCGCGAGATAGTCCTTCTGCCATTTGAATCCCGACAGCACCGGATAGGTCGACTCGCTCACCGCGCTCTGCATCGAAGCCGACACCAGCAGCGCGGGCGCGATGTACTCCAGATACGGCAACCCGCCCGTCGCCGGCCCCGCCTTGACCTGGGAGCCGAACCCCAGCCCCATCGCGACGAGGAACAGCAGGGGTTGCAGGCCCGAGGAGTACAGATTGGATTTCCAGTACCGCCGGTACCAGGCCCAGCTGCCCTCGACCCGCAACCAGGCCGCGCGCCAGGAACCGACCACCCGTCCCGTGGAAACGACCATCAGTCCACCAGCGTCCGCCCGGTCAGCCGGAGGAACACGTCCTCCAGCGTGCTGCGCCGGACCAGGCTCGACAGCGGCCGCAGCCCGCGCGCGTGCACCTGTTCCAGCGCCGCCTCACCCGCGCCCGCGTACAGCAGGATCCGGTCCGGCAGCACCTCTGTCCGCTCGGCCAGATCGGCGAGCCGTTCGGCCGGGATCACCTGCCCCGGCGGGAATCGCAGCTCCAGCACCTCCCGCGTGGAGTAGCGCGTGATCAGCTCCGCCGGCGAGCCCTCCGCCACGATGCGGCCGCCGTCCATGACCACGAGCCTGTCGCACAGCTGCTCCGCCTCGTCCATGTAGTGCGTGGTGACGATCAGCGTGACGCCCTGGGCCTTGAGCCGGAACAGCCTGTCCCACAACAGATGCCGCGCCTGCGGATCGAGCCCCGTGGTCGGTTCGTCCAGCAGCAGCAGCTCCGGGTCGTTGACCAGCGAGCGGGCGATCGTCAGGCGGCGTTTCATGCCGCCGGACAGCGGTTCCACTTCGGCGTCCGCGCGGTCGGACAGCTGCGCGAACTCCAGCAACTCCCCCGCCCTGCGCCGGACCTGCGCCCGCGACAGCCCGAAGTACCGGCCGTAGACCTGCAGGTTCTGCCGGACGGTCAGCTCGTTGTCCAGGTTGTCCTGCTGGGGCACCACGCCCAGCCGCGCCCGGATGCGCGGGCCTTGCTTGTCCGGATCCAGCCCCAGCACCTTCAGATCGCCGTCGGTGCGCGGGGAGACGCACGCGATCATGCGCATGGTCGAGGACTTCCCGGCGCCGTTGGGGCCGAGGAAGCCGAAAGCCTCACCGCGGCGGACCTCGACGTCGATCCCCCGGACGGCCTCGAACTCGCCGAACCGCTTCGTGAGCGCTTTGGCCTGGACCATGGTCGGTTCGTCGTCCACGTCATGAACACTAGGACGAGGCACCGACAGTTTTCGACCGCTTTACCGCGCCAGCGACCGCGACAGCGCGAAAGCCGCCGTGCGCACCGCGGGCGCAAGCCGGGCGAGGTCGAGCCGCTCCGCGCTGCCGGTGATCGAGATCGCCGCGAGCAGCCTTTTCCGCGCGTCGTAGACCGGTGCGGCGACCGCGGCCACGCCGACTTCGGACTCCTCGCGGTTCACGCCGTAGCCCTGCTCGAATGCGCGGTCGAGTTCCTTGCGGAGGAGGCCGGGCGCGACGATCGTGCGCGCGGTCCGGCGGGCGAGACCGGCCGCGGCGATCTGGTGGAAGTACCCGGGCGGCCCCAGTGCGAGGAAGATCTTGCCCGTCGCCGTGCAGTGCATCGGCATCCGCGAGCCGACCCGCGACAGGATCGGCGTCGAGCGGTGACCGGTGACCTTCTCCAGAAACAGGGTGCTGACCCCGTCCGGCACGGCGAGATGGATGTTCTCGTGCGTCGACTCGTACAGGTCCTGCAGGTACGGAAGGGCGGCTTCCCGCAGGTCACGCCGACGCGGGGCCCGCTGCCCGAGCTCGAAGAGCTTGATGCCGAGCCGGTAGGCGTGCCCGCTGCGCTCCAGCCCGCCCCAGCGGACCAGTTCCGCGACCAGCCGGTGCGCGGTCGCCTTGGGCAGCCCCGTGCGGTGCGCCAGTTCGGCGAGCGTGAGTTCGGAGTCGGCGGTGGCGAAGGCGTCGAGGAGCATCAGCCCACGCGCCAGCACGGATTTCGGCACCTCGCCCACACCGGCTGTCATGGGGTTGATCGTGTACCGGAACCGGCCCGGGGCGCAAGATCCGTCCCGGGCCGGGTGCTCAGCTCACAGGTCCGGGAACCACAGCTTCAGCTCGCGCTCGGCGGACTCGGGCGAGTCCGAACCGTGCACCAGGTTGAACTGGGTCTCCAGCGCGAAGTCGCCGCGCAGGGTGCCCGGAGTGGCCTTCTCGACCGGGTCGGTACCACCCGCGAGCTGCCGGAAGGCCGTGATCGCCCGCGGCCCCTCGACCGCGATCGCCACGACCGGGCCGGAGGTGATGAACTCCAGCAGATCACCGAAGAACGGCTTTTCCTTGTGCTCAGCGTAGTGTTCCTCGGCGACCACGTTCTGGACCGTGCGCAGTTCCAGTGCGATCAGCTTCAGGCCCTTGCGCTCGATCCGCGAAATGACTTCGCCGATCAGTCCGCGCTGCACACCATCGGGCTTCACCAGAACCAGCGTGCGTTCAGTCACGACTCTGTTACTCCTCTAAATGAACAAGTGACGGTGTGCGCAGAATACTTGGCTCACCGGCGCTCGGGCCGCAGGGTCGTCGACCAGAGCGAAACCCCCTTCCCGCCGCGCAGATCCACGGTGAGCGCACCGGCATGCAGCGGGCCGGTGACGAATTCCCGGAACTGCGCGAAATCGCGGAATGCGGCTCGATCCGGCGAATAGTGATGGGCCACGGTGAGTTCGGCCTCACGCCCCACGGGCACGCCGCGCAGCGCGCTGGGTGCCGTCCCGGGCGCGGAGGCCGTAGCCGAGCGCGCGATCGAGGCAGATGTGGGCCAGCCAGGCGAGACCGAGCGTGAAGCCAGGGACGGAGCCGACCAGCAGGGTGAAGAAGACGAGGGCGAGCACCGGCAACGGCCACAGGTGCGCGACGTTGTAGAACGGCACCACCCGCCGGGGCAGGACGCCGTGCCCGGCCTGGGCGCCGATGCCGATCAGGAAGGTCAGGTCCGGCCCGATCAGCCCGGCGAGCAGCATCGGGACGGCCCAGCCGCCGTGCTTGACCGCCTCGAAGATCGCGAAGGCCAGCAGGAACAGGCCGAGGATGCCGTTGGCGGTCCGGGTCGCGGCGCGCATTTCTCGTCTCCGATCTACGTCGAGAGCAGTGCTCTCTTTTGTGACTACAGCTTCCATCGATCGGTGCCCATTGTCAAGAGCAGTGCTCGCATATTGCAGAGGAAGAAAAACTGCGCGTTACGCAAACTTTGGGTACGCTCGCGGACATGGGGTTGCGCGAACGGAAGAAGGACCAGACCCGCCAGGCGCTGAGCGACGCGGCGCTGCGCCTGGCGGTCGACCGCGGGCTGGAGCACGTGCTGGTGGAGGACATCGCGGCGGCTGCCGACGTCTCGCCGCGCACCTTCAACAACTACTTCTCCAGCAAGCAGGAGGCGATCGTCTGGCGCACGGCCCAGCGGACGGCGGGCGCCGCGGACCGGCTGCGCGCTCGCCCGGCCGGTGAACCGTTGTGGGAGGCCATGACCAACGCCGTCCTGGCGCCCTACCTCGACGCCGGAGCGCCGAGCGAACCCTGGCTGGCCGGTGTTCGGCAACTGCTGAAGAACCCGGCGCTCCAAGGAGAAGTACTCAAGAGCCACCACTCCGCAGAGCTCGAGCTGGCCGCCGCCGTCGCCGAACGCACCGGGGCCGGCGAGCACGAGATGCTCCCGCGTCTGGTCGCCGGGGCGGTTGGTCTCGCGCAGCGGGTGGCGACCGAGCACTGGCTGCGCGCCGATCCGCCGCTGCCCATCGAAACGCATCTGCGCCGCGCGCTCGCCGAGCTTCGCCGCGGCCTGACCGAGGAGCCTTCATGAACCCCGAAGTCGTCATCGCCGGAGCCGGTCCCAACGGCTTGTTCCTCGCTTGTGAGCTTCGCCGCACCGGGGTGAAACCCCTTGTCCTGGAACGGCTTCCGGAACCGGCGACGCAGCCGAAGGCGAACGGGCTTGTCGGCCGCGTCGTCCAGTTGCTCGACTATCGCGGCCTCTACCACCGGCTCTCCGGGCTCGACGGCGCCCCGCGGCCGGCACCGGCGTACCAGTTCGCCGGGTTCGGGCTCGATCTGCGCGGAGTGGGCGAGCATCCGCTGTACACGCTGCCGCTGCCCCAGCGGGTCCTGGAGGCGCGGCTCACCGAGTACGCCCTCGAACTGGGCATCGAGATCCGGCGCGGGTCCGAAGTCGTCTCGGTCGACCGGGACGAAGCCGGGGTCACGCTGGAAGTCGAAGGGGCACAAGGCAGGCAGCGCATCCGCACCGGGTACCTGGTGGGCGCGGACGGCGCGCACAGCATCGTGCGCAAGCAGGCCGGGATCGGGTTCCCCGGCACCACCGACAACCGGTTCCTGACCCGCTCCGGGCGTGTCCTCATCCCGGACCCGGCGTTCGTGCCCGGCACCGGCGAGATCGACGTGCCCGGTGAGGGCAGGCTGCGGCCGTTCAGGTGGAACCGCACACCGCGCGGCGTGATCGCCTTCGCGCGGTTCGGGCCCGGGCCGTTCCTGCTCAGCACCGCCGAATGGGATCAGCCTGGCACCGGTGAGGAGCCGTTGACGCTGGACGAACTGCGCGCGGCCGTTCGCCGGGTGGCCGGTCGAGACGTACCGATGGACGCCGCGCCCGACTTCGCCGGACGGCGGAACATCGGCACCAACGCGCGGCAGGCCGACCGCTACCGCGAAGGCCGGGTGCTGCTGCTGGGTGACGCCGCGCATGTGCACCCGTCGTTCGGCGGCCCGGGGCTCAACCTGGGATTGCAGGACGCGGCCAACCTCGGCTGGAAGCTCGCCGCCACGATCCAGGGCCGCGCTTCCGAAGGCCTGCTGGACACCTACGAGAGCGAACGGCACCCGGTGGGGCGGCGCGTGCTGTCGCATACCCGCGCGCAGGTCACGCTGCTCTCCCCCGGTGAGGACGTCGGCCCGCTGCGCGAACTGTTCGGCAGCTTGCTCGACGAGGACGCGGTGCGGCGCCGGATCGCGGATCTGCTCGCCGGCGCCGACGTGCGTTACGACATGGCGCCCGCCGAGCCGCGGCCACTGCTGGGCCGGTGGATGCCGGACCTGCCCTTGCGACCCGGCACGCGAGTAGGGGAACTGACGCGCGCGGGCCGTCCGGTGCTGGTGGACTTCACCGGCGAGGTCCCGCCCGAGTACGAGCCGGTCCGCGCCACGACTCCCGAGCCGCCCGCGCCCGCCGTGCTCATCCGGCCCGACGGTTACGTCGCCTGGGCCGGGGGCCGCGGTCTCGACGAGGCACTGCGAAAGTGGGCCGCCTGAGCGCTACTGCTGCTGGCTCGGCAACGTGCCCGCGGCCATCCGGCGGGCGACATCGCGGCGCAGCCACAGCGCCCACAGCCAGAACGCCAGGAACAGCACGCCGATCACGCCGATCGCGGTGATCCAGAACAGGAACGCGATCAGCACGACCTGCAGCGCGAGGATCACCGGCACGGTCCACGACCGCCGCAGCACCCCGCAGCACAGCACGAGTGCGACCGCGACGGCGATCACCGTCCAGCCCTTGCTGGAGCCCACACCCCCGCCGAGCCGCGCGATCACCGGCAACGCGAGCGCGACGGTGATCGCCTCCAGGATCAGCGCGCCCGCCATCACACCGCGGAACGACTTCATCGGATCCTTCGCCGGGGGCTTGACGGCGGGCTGCTCGGGCGAACTCATACCGGCTCCTTCCCGAACAGCGCGCGCGCCTCACCGGCCGTCACGACCGAGCCGGTCACCAGCACGCCACCGCCGGACAGCGGCTCCCCCGGCTCGTCACTCTCCTCGGCGAGCGCGACCGCGGTCTCGATCGCGGCGTCCAGGCTCGGCTCGGCCACCACCCTGTCCTCACCGAAGATCGACAGCGCCAGATCGTTCAGCTCGTCCAGCGGCATCGCGCGCGGGGAACTGTTGCGCGTCACCACGATCTCCGAAACCACCGGCTCCAGCTCCTCCAGAATGCCGCGCGAATCCTTGTCCCCCAGCACGCCGACGACCGCGACGAGCCGCCGGAACGCGAACTCCTCGTTGATCGCCGAGGCGAGGGCGCGGGCACCGAGCGGGTTGTGCGCCGCGTCGAGCAGGACGACCGGCGCCGCGCGCACGCGTTCGAGCCGTCCGGGCGTCTGTACCTCGGCGAACGCCTCCCGCACGGCCTCGACCACCAGTTGCCTGTCCTTGCCCGCGCCGAAGAACGCCTCGACCGCCGCCAGCGCGAGTGCCGCGTTCGCGGCCTGATGCGCACCGTGCAGGGGCAGGAAGATCTCGTCGTACACGCCGCCGAGCCCCTGCAGCGTGAGCAACTGCCCGCCGACCGCGACCTCGCGCCGCAGCACCGCGAACTCACTGCCCGCGCGCGCCACGGTCGCGTCGACCTCCACCGCGCGCTCCAGCAGCGCCCGCTGCGCGACCGGATCCTGCTCGGCGAGCACCGCGACGCTCCCGGGCTTGATGATCCCGGCCTTCTCCCGCGCGATCCCCGCCAGATCCCCGCCGAGGAACTCGACGTGGTCGATCCCGACCGGCGCGACCACGGCGACCTGCGCGTCCGCCACGTTCGTCGCGTCCCAGGTGCCGCCGAGGCCGACCTCGACCACCGCGACCTCGACCGGCGCGTCCGCGAACGCCGCGAACGCCATCCCGGTCAGCACCTCGAACTTGCTCATCGGCGGCCCGCCCGCGCTGTCGACCATCTCCACGTACGGGCGGATGTCGCGGTAGACCTCCACGTACTTCGACGCGGGGATCGGCACGCCGTCCAGCGCGATGCGCTCGGTGACGATCTGCAGGTGAGGGCTCGTGTAGCGGCCGGTGCGCAGGCCCATCCGGGTCAGCAGGGCGTCGATCATGCGGGCCGTCGAGCCCTTGCCGTTCGTCCCCGCGACCTGGATCACCGGATACGACTTCTGCGGCTCGCCGAGGACGTTGACCAGCGCGGCGATCCGGCCGAGCGACGGCTCGATCTTCGTCTCGGGCCAGCGTGTGTTGAGCTCGGCCTCGACCTTCAGCAGTTCCTGGCGCGCCCGGCGCTCGACCTCCGCGACGTCGACCTGCTCGACGTCCTCGGGATCGTCGGGCAGAGGCCCGGCCACGAAGTTGTCGCCGGTCGACAGCTCGGCGGGATACTCCTCTTCCACACAGTCCAATATATTGGGCGCGAAGCGCTCCGCTGGGGGCGGTGGTCGGGAGAGGGGCTGGCGGTTTGGCTTCATGCCCTTCAACCACTACCACCCCCTGCTCCTGCGCCAGGTGCCCGGCGGCGCGCGCACCGCGCTGGACGTCGGCTGCGGTACCGGCAGGTTCGCCCGGCACCTCGCGGCGACCGGGCTGGCCGTGGACGGTATCGACCCGGATCCGGCGGTCATCTCCGCCGCTCGTGCGCTCGGCGGCGGCGTCGGCTACCGGCAGGCGGACGTCACGACCGCCGACCTGCGCGAAGGGCACTACGACTTCATCTCCTGCCTCGCCTCGCTCCACCACGTCCCGTTCGCCACGGTGACCAAGCTCCGGCAGGCGCTCGCGCCGGGCGGGGTGCTCGCCGTGCTCGGCCTCGGAAAGCCCCGTTCGGCCGCCGACCTCGGCAAATGGCTCGTGCTCGGACCGCCGGTGAACCTCGCCGCCCGGGCGATCATCGCCGCGGGCGAACGCCTCAACGGTGGTCCGGATCAGACGATCGCCCCGCGCGTGCGCGGCGAAACGATGACGATGACCGAGGTCCGCCGCGAATCGGCCCGGCTGCTGCCGGGGAGCACCGTCCGCCCGCTGTTGTTCTGGCGATACCTGCTCCTCTACCGCGGGCCTGCTATGAACAGGACATGACGGGCGCATTCGTGGAGACATACCCGGGCCTCGCGGTCAAGGACCTCATCGACGTCGCGGGCCAGACCGTGCGTAACGGCACGCCCGGGCTCGGGCACCGCGTCGCGGCGAAGGACGCCACGGTCGTGGCGCGGCTGCGCGCCGCCGGCTACGTCGTGACCGGACGCACGACGGTGCCCGAACTGGCGTGGTCGGTCCGCACTCCCGGCTGCGGAAACCCGTACGACCCGGCACGCGACGCCGGCGGGTCGAGCGGCGGTTCGGCCGTCGCGGTCGCGACCGGCGCGGCCCCGGTCGCGCTCGGCACGGACACCGGCGGCTCGATCCGGATTCCGGCCGCGCTGTGCGGCGTCGTGGGCCTGCGCCCGACGCACGGTTCGGTGCCGATGGACGGGATCACCCCGATCGCCCCGTCGATGGACACCGTCGGCCCGATCACGCGCACGCCACGGGAATGCCTGGCCATCCACGGCTTGCTCACCGGGCAGACCGCCGAGATCAGGCCGGTCCCGGGTCTGCGCCTGGGCTGGCCGCGCGGGCTCTGGGGCGACCGGATCGACGCGCAAGTGCTCGGGCTGGTCGAAAAGGCGGCCGGGACACTCCGCGCCGCAGGTGCCGGGATCGTCGACGTGGAACTGCCCCTGTCCCAGCGCCACGCGCGCGGAACCGGGTACACGATCATGCTCTTCGAGTCCGCCCGGCAGTGGTGGGCCGAGTACCTGCGGCATCCGGACGGGCTTTCCGGGCGCGCCATCGGCCAGCTGCGCGCCGGGTCGGAAGTGTCCACATCGGACTACGAGCGCGCGCTGGAGCTCAGCGGGAAGATCCGCGACGAGGTCGACGCGACACTCGAAACGGTCGACGCGCTGCTGCTGCCGACCGTGCCGGTCACCGCGGCCCGGCAAGACGAAGACACCGTCGAGGTCGGTGGGCGCACCGAACAGATCGAGACCGCCTACTACCGGCTCACCGCGCTCGCCGCGGTCAGCGGGCATCCCGCCCTGACCGTCCCGGCCGGACTCACCGCGGCCGGGTTGCCGGCCGGGGCCCAGCTCATCGCCCGGCGCGGCCAGGAGGCGTTGCTCTGCTCATTGGGTGAAGCGCTCCACCAGACCGGGTGAACTGCGCGGACACCACCCGAACGGCGGCGCCACATCCGGGCGACGCGAGCTAGGAAAGAAGCATGCGCGCTCGCCGGGGTCTGATCATCGCCGTGGTCGCCGTCTGCACCCTGCTGGTATCGGGGTTCTCCGCCTCGGCCGGCGAGCGGTGGTACGAGCGGTATGTGGCGCTCGGTGACTCCTACACCGCGGGGCCGCTGATCCCGCTGCAGCGGCTCGATCCGGTCGGCTGCTTCCGGTCGACCTCGAACTACCCGGCGCAACTGGCACTGCGGCTGCTGCCGAAGTCGTACGTCGACGTGAGCTGCAGCGGCGCCGACACCACCGACATGACGAGCGCGCAGGCGGTGCCGCTCGGTTCGAACCCGCCGCAACTCGACGCGCTGCGGCACAACACCGACCTGGTCACGATCGGTATCGGCGGCAACGACTACGGCGTGTTCGGCACGCTCACCGGCACCTGCCCCGGCCTGCGCGACTCGGATCCGACCGGGAACCCGTGCCAGCGGCATTTCACCGTCGACGGCGTCGACGTGATCAAGCAGCAACTGACGCGGACGCAAGCCAACATCACCGCCGTGCTCGCGGAAATCCACGAGCGAGCACCGAAGGCGAAGGTGCTCGCCATCGGCTACCCGCGGATCGCGCCCCCGACCGGGACCTGCCCGGACATCCTGCCGTTCGCCGACGGTGACTACGCGTGGCTCAACAGCGTCGAGGAGGCGCTCAACGGCGCGATCGCCGGTGCCGCGGCCGCCGACGGCGATACGTCCTATGTGGACACCTTCACGCCGTCGCTCGGGCACGACGCGTGCGCCGGGCACGACGCGTGGATCAACGGCAAGGACGTCAAGCTCACCGCCGCGCCCTACCACCCGAACCTCGCCGGAGAGACGGGCCTGGCGAGAATCGTCTACGCGGAGTTGCGCTGAGGCGCACGCTGACCGGAGGCTGACCGGCGAGTTGCGGCGGCGCGAGCGCGGGGTCGAGGCGGTCGAGATCCCCGGCGGCCGCTGCCCGCACGTCTCACATCTCGAATTGGTTGCGGATGTGGTTTCGCCGTAACGCCTTGCCGGAGCCGCCGACCTCCGGATGCAAGATCAACGGACAAGGCGGTACACGGTGGACGACGACGGGATCGAGAACCATCCGGATCTGATGGATCCGGACTGGCAGCGGCACGCCGAGAAGGAGGCCTGGGTCGACTTCCGCCGCGACCGGCGCCGGGCGAGCAGACGCAGGCGGCTGTCGTTCTTCGGGGTGGCCGCCGTGCTGGTCGTCGCGGCCGTCGTCGGGCTGTATCGATGGGGGAAGGCGGCCTCCGAGCAGTACGCGCCTGACTCGGCGAATGCGGCCCCACCGACCACGACCGCACCCACGGACCTGCCGGACGTCGCGCGTGTCGACCTGTCCCGCCCGTTCGACAACACTCCCGCCCAGAACTGGGCCGAGGGCATCGCGGGCCTGCGCCTCCCATCGGCCGCGACAGCGGAGACGCGCTCCGCCCTGGACCAGGTCAAGCAGGCCATCGCGCTCTCCTCGCTGGACCTCGACGTGCTCGAGCGGCACGACACCGCCAAGTACGTCGCCGTACTCGCTCCGGACCAGCAACCGGATGCGCATGCCCACCCGGACGGCTACGTGGTGCGCTTCGCGGACGGCTATCACCTGCTTCCCGTGCCACCACGGATGAACGGCAGCCTCACCGTGCACCCCGGGAAGGCGGGCGAACTCGACATCCACGCGGACTACATCGTCGCCTACGCGTTCGACCCCGGCAGCCACCTGATCACCGGACCGGCCGACCTCGAACCCTTCATCCGGGTCCAGGCGGACTACGTGCTGCGTTCGGGATCGGGATGGAGGAGCACCAGCCGCGGCCTCTGGCTGGACAACCTCGACTTCTACAACACCGACGTCGCGTGCGCGGCCAGCAAGAACGGCCTCGTCGCACCGGAGTTCAGTGAGACGAACGTCACCGCCGCGTCGCTCTCCGCCGAACCAGGCCGGTTCGACCCGGCCAAACCCATGCCGACCGGAGACAACTGCCACTGAAGTCGCACAGTCTGGACTGCACAGTCTAGACTGTGCATATGACTCGCGTTCCGAACGAAGCCGCTCGGCTGGCCGGCGCGCTGCGCGGGGTGGTCGGGCACCTGCACCGGCGGTTGCGCCAGGTGGACAACGCCGGCGTGCTGACCCCGTCGCAGTCCGCGGTGCTCGCCCGGCTGCACCGGAAAGGTCCGGCGACTCAGGCCCAGCTCGCGGCGGCCGAACACGTCCGCCAGCAGTCCATGGGGGCGACCCTGGGCGCGCTGGACGAACTGGGCTATATCGAGCGCGCGCGTGACCCCCGCGACGGCAGGCGCGTCGTGATCTCCCTGTCCGGTCTGGGCAGCAAGACGGTGCAGGGCGTGCACCAGCACCGCGAGGAGTGGCTCGCCACGGCACTTTCCCGGTTCACCCCCGCCGAACGCGAGCGAATCGAGCAGGCACTCCCGCTCCTCGAGCGGGTCGCGCAGAGCGGGGAGTGGTGACTACGAGTACGCAGACCGCGACCCGGTCCGTCTTCACCCCGAAACTGGTCAGCCCGCTGATCGCGAGCGCCGTGCTCAACCCGATCAACTCCACCCTCATCGCGGTCGCGCTGGTGCCCATCGGGCAGGCGTTCGGCGCCCGGCCGGAACAGACCGCGTGGCTCATCACTTCGCTGTACCTGGCCACCGCGGTCGGGCAGCCGGTCATCGGCCTGTTCGTCGACCGGTTCGGCGCGCGGCGGGTGCTGCTGGTCGGCGCCCTGATCGTGATGCTCGCCGGGATCGGCGGGCTGCTGGCCTTCTCGCTCGACTGGCTGATCGCGGTCCGCGCGGTGCTCGGGGTCGGCACCTGCGCGGGGTTCCCGGCGGCGATGGCCGTGTTGCGAAAGCGCGCCGACGCGGCGGGACAGGGCGTGCCGAGCCGAGTCCTGTCCGTGCTCGCGATGTCCTCCCAGACGGTCATGGTGATCGGCCCGACGCTCGGCGGCGTGCTGATCGCGCTGTTCGGCTGGCCGGCGATCTTCGCGGTGAACATCCCGCTCGGCGCCGCGTCCCTGCTGCTGGCGCTGTTCTGGGTCCCGCGCGACGATCCGGCGGCGCTCACCCGCGAGCGCATCGACTACGCGGGCATCGCGCTGTTCGCGGTCACCCTGCTCGCGGTGCTGCTGTTCGTGATGGAACCGGCGCTCGACGACCTGTACCTGCTCGGGGTCGCCGCCGTGCTGGGCGCCGGGTTCACCTGGTTCGAACTGCGCGCCCGGCGCCCGTTCATCGACCTGCGCATGCTCGCGGGCAACGGTCCGCTGGTGCGCACCTACCTGCGCCAGGCGCTGGCCTTCCTCGTCGTGTATTCGATCATGTTCGGTTACGTCCAGTGGCTCGAAACGGCACGAGGGCTGAGCGAGGAGGACGCGGGCTTGCTGCTGTTGCCGATGTCGGCGGTGGCGGTCGTCGCCTCGGCCGCCTCCGCCAAGCCGAGCGGCCTGCGCGCCCGCCTGATCACGAACTCGCTCGCGCTGCTCGCCGGGTCCGCGCTGCTGACTTTCGTGAGCTCGAACACCTGGCTCGTCGCCCTCGTCGCGATGGCCGCGGTGTTCGGTCTCGGCCAGGGACTGACCAGTGTGACCAATCAAACAGCGCTTTACGGCCAGGCCCCCGCGGACCAGATGGGCACCGCCAGCGGACTGTTCCGTACTGCCCAGTACCTCGGCGCGATCGTCTCATCCACCCTGATAGCGCTGTGTTTCGGCGAGCGGACGACGTCCACTGGTCTGCACCACCTCGCGTGGGCGCTGCTCGGTGTCGGGGCGATTCTGTTCGTCCTGACGGTCACCGATCGGGTCCTCAAACGCGACCACGTTCGTCAGCAACCGCTCGAGGCCGGAAAATGACGAGGTGACACGTAACGCGCCGAAGGCCGACATCGACGAGGCCAAGCTTGAGATCCACAAACCGAAGCAGTGGGCCGCCGGAGTGCCCGGCGTTGCCGTGTCGCTGCTGCGAAGCGTCGAGCAGATGGGCACCGGCCGCACCGTCCGCGCGCTGCGGATGGTGAACCAGCAGCAAGGATTCGACTGTCCCGGCTGCGCCTGGCCGGAGCCGCAGCAGGCCGACGGTGAACACCGCAAACTCGCGGAGTTCTGCGAGAACGGCGCGAAGGCGGTCGCCGAGGAGGCCACGAAACGCCGCGTGGGCCCGGAGTTCTTCGCGGCGCACCCGGTTTCGGATCTTGCGGCCAAATCGGACTACTGGCTCGGCCAGCAGGGCCGGCTGACCGAGCCGATGGTGCTGCGCGAAGGCGCGAGCCACTACGAGCCGATCAGCTGGGACGGCGCGTTCTCCCTCGTCGCCGAGAAGCTGGGCGCACTGTCCTCACCGGACGAAGCCGTGTTCTACACCTCGGGCCGCACCAGCAACGAGGCCGCATTCCTGTACCAGTTGCTGGTCCGCTCGTTCGGCACCAACAACCTGCCGGACTGTTCCAACATGTGTCACGAGTCCTCCGGCGCCGCGCTGTCGGAAGCGACGGGCATCGGCAAGGGTTCGGTGAGCCTGGCCGACGTCCACCACGCCGATCTGATCGTGGTCGTCGGGCAGAACCCCGGTACGAATCATCCCCGCATGCTCTCCGCGCTCGAAGAGGCCAAGGCGGGCGGCGCCAAGATCATCGCCGTGAACCCGTTGCCGGAGGCCGGGTTGATGCGGTTCAAGAACCCGCAGTCCCCGCGCGGCGTGGTCGGCAAGGGCACCTCACTGGCCGACGAGTTCGCCCAGGTCCGCCTCGGCGGCGACCTCGCGCTGTTCCAGGCGATCGGGCACCTGCTGCTGTCCTGGGAGGACGCCGCGCCGGGCACCGTGCTCGACCATGACTTCATCGACGGTTCCTCGCACGGTTTCGAGGAGTTCGCGAAGAACCTGCGCGAGATCGACTGGGCCGCGATCGACAAGGCGACCGGACTCGAGCGGCGGCAGATCGTCCGGATCGCGCGGATGATCTGCGATTCGCAGCGCACCGTGTACTGCTGGGCGATGGGCGTGACCCAGCACCGGCACGCGGTCGCCACGATCCAGGAGATCACCAACGTCGCGCTGCTGCGCGGCATGATCGGCAAGCCGGGCGCGGGTCTGTGCCCGGTCCGCGGCCACTCGAACGTGCAAGGCGACCGGACGATGGGCGTCTGGGAAAAGATGCCCGAGGACTTCCTGGCGCGCCTCGAGTCGGAGTTCGGCATCCCGGTACCGCGCAAGCACGGGCTCGACACCGTCGACGCGATCCGCGCGATGCGGGCCGGCAAGGGCAAGGCCTTCCTCGGAATGGGCGGGAACTTCGCCGCCGCCAGCCCCGATTCGGAACTGACCGAACGCGCGCTGTCCGCGTGTGAGCTGACCGTCCACGTGTCCACGAAGCTCAACCGCTCGCACGTGGTACACGGCAGGACCGCGCTGATCCTGCCCACCCTCGGCCGCACGGAACGCGACACGCAGGCGAGCGGGCACCAGTTCGTCACGGTCGAGGATTCGATGTCCTCCGTACACTCTTCGCACGGCCGGCTGCAGCCCGCGAGCCGGCACCTGCTCTCGGAGGTCGCGATCATCTGCCGCCTGGCCCGGGCGGTGCTCGGCGACGAGCACGCGGTGCCGTGGGCGGAGTTCGAGCGGAACTACGACCTGATCCGCGACCGGATCGCCCGCGTGGTGCCAGGATGCGAGGACTACAACGCCCGGGTGCGGCAGCCGGACGGGTTCGTGCTTCCCCACCCGCCGCGTGACTCGCGGGAGTTCCAGACCGGCACGGGCAAGGCGAACTTCACCACCAGCGAACTGGAGTTCCCGGAGGTGCCCCCGGGGCGCCTGCTGTTGCAGACGCTGCGCAGCCACGACCAGTACAACACCACGATCTACGGCCTTTCCGACCGCTACCGCGGGATCGAGGACGCGCGGCGCGTGGTTCTGGTGCACGCCAAGGACATCGCCGAACTCGGCTTCACCGATGGCGAGATCGTCGATCTGGTCTCGGAGTGGGAGGACGGCGACCGGCGCGCGGAGAGCTTCCGCATCGTGGCGTACCCGACGGCGCGCGGCTGCGCGGCGGCGTACTTCCCCGAGGCGAACGCCTTGGTACCGCTGGACTCCGTGGCGAAGAAGTCCAACACCCCGGTGTCCAAAGCGATCGTCGTGCGGCTGGCACGCCGCGACTGAGCGGTCAGGTCCTCAGGTACGAGGCGCCGTTCAGGTCGAGGATGGCGCCGGAAGCCCATTGCGAGCCCGCGAGATGCACGATGGCGGCGGCGATCTCGCGGGGTTCGGCCACCCGGCCGAACGGGCTCTGCGCCCTGAGTTCCGCTCCGCGCTCGCCGGTGAGCCAGTCGGCCACGCGTTCGGTGGCGATGAATCCCGGCGCCACCGAGGCGACCGAGATCCCGTACGGCGCGAGGGAAACCGCGAGCGACTGGCCCATCGAGTGCAGCGCCGCCTTGGTCGCGCCGTACGCCGGGTGATCCGGTTCACCGCGGAACGCCCCGCGCGAACCGACGTTGACGACGTGCCCCGCGGCGCCGCGCTCGATCATGTGCCGCGCCACCCAGTAGGTCAGGTCGGCGGCACCGAGCAGGTTGACCTCGACCGAATCGCGCCACATCTGTTGCCAGTGCTCGAAGGACGTCTCGGCGAGCGGGTGCGCGGTGGCGGTCGTGGTCACCACCGCCGCGTTGTTCACCAGCACGTCCACGCCGCCGAGCACCTGTTCGGCCGTGTCCGCGATCTCGCGCGCGGCCACGGTGATGTCACCCTGGATGAGGGCATGCCCGTTGCCCGGCAAGGACTTCAACGTCGCCTCGGCCTCGGTTCGGTTCGAGTTGTAGTGCACCGCCACGCGGTCGCCCCACTCGGCGAACGCGAGCGCGACCGCTCGCCCCAGCCCGGACGCCGCACCGGTGACGAGAACGCCGCGCCTTCGCGAGACACCCGCATCCGCTCGGTCCTGCCGCACAAACCCTCCCCCGTCACGCCCGCCGCGCGGGGCCTCCCCGTGGCTCATTTGGCGAACAGCTGCGACTCGTCGCGGAAAGCCTTGAACTCCAGGGCGTTTCCGGCGGGATCGTGCAGGAACATCGTCCACTGCTCCCCCGGCCCGCCCGCGAACCGCTGGTATGGCTCGATGACGAACTCCGTCCCGGCGGCGCGCAGCTTCCCGGCCAGCTCGTGGAAGTCCTCAATGGACAGGATCAGGCCGAAGTGCGGGACGGGCACGTCATGCCCGTCAACGGGGTTGCGGCCGGACTCGGTGCGCGCACCCGGAACCACATGCGTCACCACCTGGTGCCCGTGGAAGTTCCAGTCGACCCAGCGGGTGTCCGACCGGCCCTCCGGCAACCCGAGAACTCCTCCGTAGAACTCGCGGGCACGGGACAGATCGTCCACCGGGATGGCGAGATGGAAACCGGGGCGGGTCATCGGCAACTCCTTCGAGGTCATCGTTTCCAAGCTTGACCTTCGTAACCTCCGAATGTCAACATTCGGACATGCAGCCAGCGCAGCGTCGTGGCCTCGCCGACGAAGCGGCCGACCGGATCCGGGACGAGATCTTCGCCGGGCGGTTCGCCCCGGGCAGCGCGCTGCGCGAGGCCGAACTCGCCGCCTCCCTGCAGGTCAGCCGCGGCTCGGTGCGCGAAGGGCTGGCGGTGCTGGAACGCGAAGGGCTCGTGCAGAGCGTGTGGCACCGGGGCACGCACGTCATCGGGCTCACCGAGTCCGACATCGACGAGGTCTACGCCGTCCGCGGCGCGCTCGACCGGCTCGCCGCCACAAGCGCGGCGGCACGCGCGTCCGCCGGCCAGCTCGACGAACTGGATCACCTGGTCGACCGGATGGCCAAGGAGACCGACGGGACGCGGGTACTCGCGCTGGATCTGGAGTTCCACGAGGCCATCTACCGCGCGGCCGGCAACCGGCGCCTGCTCGACGCCTGGTACGCCGTGCGGTCCCAGGTGCGGCTCTTCCAGTCGCACCGCATCCGCGTCGGCCGCGAACGTTACCGGGCGCGCGCCTGGGGCGAGCACCACGAGCTGGCCACACTCATCCGCGCCGGCGAGACCGATCGGCTCGGGGCCGCCGCCGAAGAGCATGTGCACTCCGCGCGGCGGGCCCTGCTCGAAGGGCTCGCTCAGCCGCCGAAGAGCTGAATCACCTTGAGGATCAGTTCGTACACGCCGTAAGCGAACGGCAGCCCGACCCACAGCCAGGCCAGTGTCAACAGCCAGGGACGCCGACCGGTGTTCATGCCGCTTCCTTCCGGGCCGCCACCCCGGTCCGGGAGGTGGCCGGTTCATGGTGTTTCGCCTTGACCGGGCGCACGAACTCGTTGGCGATGAAGCCGAGGAGCAGCAACGCGATCATGATGTAGAACGACGTCGTGTACGGGTCCGGGCCCTGCTTCCCCGCCTGCTTCTGGCTGTCGGCGATCGCGTTGACGATCAGCGGGCCGGCCACGCCGGCGGCGGACCACGCGGTGAGCAGGCGGCCGTGGATCGCGCCTACCTGGTAGGTGCCGAACAGGTCCTTCAGGTACGCCGGCAGCGTCGCGAAACCCGCGCCGTAGAAGGAAAGGATGACCATCGCGCAGAGGATGAAGACGAGCTTCGACGAGTTGCCGGTGAGCGCGATGACGAGGTACAGGACCGCCCCGATACCGAGGTAGCCGCGGTAGATGTTCTTGCGCCCCACGAAGTCCGAAGTGGACGACCAGACGAACCGGCCGAGCATGTTCGTCAGCGACAGCAATCCCACGAACCCGGCGGCCGCCGCCGCGCCGACCGGCACCGCGGTGTTCCGGAAGAAGTCCGTGATCATCGGCGAAGCCTTCTCCAGGATGCCGATACCCGCGGTGACGTTGAAGCACAGCACGATCCACAGGCACCAGAACTGCGGGGTCTTCAGCGCGTTCGCGGCCGAGACCTGCGCGGCGGTGATCATCGAGTTGCCGCCCGCGGCCGGCGGTTCCCAGCCCTTGGGGCGCCAGCCGTCGGCGGGCACCCGGATCAGGAGCACGCCCAGCGACATGAACGCGGCATAGGCCAGGCCGTGGATCAGGAACGACGCGCCGATCCCGCCCGGGGTGGCGCCGAAGGACTGCAGCATCTGGCTCGACCACGGCGAGGCGATGAGCGCGCCACCGCCGAAGCCCATGATCGCGATACCGGTCGCCATCCCCGGCCGGTCCGGGAACCACTTGATGAGCGTCGAGACCGGCGAGATGTACCCGATCCCGAGCCCGACCCCGCCGATGACGCCGTAACCGAGGACGACGAGCCAGTACTGCGAGGTCGTCGCGCCGAGCGCGGAGACCAGGAACCCGACCGAGAAGCAGCTCATCGAGACGAACATCGCCCAGCGGGGGCCGTTCTTCTCGACCAGGGTGCCGCCGAACGCCGCGGACAGGCCCAGCATCACGATGCCGAGCTGGAACGGCAGGGCGCTGAGCGTGCCCGACAGGTGCAGCGCCTTTTCCAGCGGCGGTTTGAACACGCTCCACGCGTAGACTTGACCGATGGCGAGGTGCACCGACAGTGCGGCAGGTGGGATGAGCCAGCGGCTCCAGTTCGCGGGTGCGACCGTACGGGAACGGTCGAGAAAGGTGACGGCCACGGTGGCGCTCCCCTAGGCTGGTTGTTGAGAGCGCAATCTACTACTGAAAGTTTGTCGGCGCATTACCCAACCTTGGAACTTTCTGACAGAGTTGGTGGGAGAGCGGATCATGGGCCGAGTGACCGTGCGGCGACCGGTGCGGATGCTGTCCGAGAGCGGGCAGCGGCGGCGCCCGGACTCACTCGCCGCCGAGGAACCGCTGGAGATCCGGGTCGGCGGGAAGGCGCTGGTGGTGACGATGCGCACCCCGGGGCACGACGTCGAACTCGCGCACGGGTTCCTGCTGTCGGAAGGGGTGGTGGGCTCCGCGGCCGACGTCTACGGCGCTCGTTACTGCGACGGCGTCGACGATCAGGGCCGCAATACCTACAACGTGCTCGACGTGACGCTCGCCGAAGGAGTGGCGCCGCCGGAGACCGGCGTGGAACGCAACTTCTACACCACTTCGTCGTGCGGGGTGTGCGGCAAGGCGGCGCTCGACGCGGTGAAACTCAAGACCCGGTTCGCGCCCGGCCAGTCGAGGTTCTCGGTCACCCCCGAGGTGCTTTCCGGGCTGCCGGACACCTTGCGGCAGAAGCAGAAGGTGTTCGCGAGCACGGGCGGCCTGCACGCGGCAGGCCTGTTCCGCGCCGACGGCACGCTGCTGGCCGTGCGGGAGGACGTCGGGCGGCACAACGCCGTGGACAAGGTGCTCGGCTGGGCGCTGCTGGAGGGCCGGGTGCCGCTGAGCGACGTCGGGCTGCTGGTGTCCGGGAGGGCGTCGTTCGAGCTCGTCCAGAAGGCCGCGATGGCCGGGATCCCGTTGCTGGCAGCGGTTTCCGCGCCGTCCTCGCTCGCGGTCGAACTGGCCGAAGAGAACGGGATGACGCTCGTCGGGTTCCTGCGGGGCGCGAGCATGAACCTCTACACCGGAGAGCAGCGGGTGCTCGAGCCCGTCGCGGTCTGAGCCCGGAGACCGCCTGGGAACGGCGATGAACAGGCCCCGTGTCAGCCGCCGGTCGATGCTCGTCGCCGGCGCATCCGGGCTGAGCGTGGCTGCTTTCGCCGTGGGCGCGGTGGCCGAAGCACGGCATACGCTTGGGGTCACCCGGGTGGCCAACCGCGGTGTCGCGAGCATCGAACGGGTGTGGTCGGCCGCGCGCAACCGGCAGGTCGATTTCGTGACTCTGCTGCCGGAGGCCTCACCGGCCCCGAACCTGCCGATGGTGCTGGTACTGCACGGGTTGCACGGCCGTGCCCGGGCCGCCGTGCCCACCGGCACGCTCGCCGAACTGGCCCGCCAGACAGCGCGTCGCGCGGTGCCGCCGTTCGGGCTGGTCGCGGTCGACGGTGGCGACAACTACTGGCACGAGGCCCATCCCGGTGACAACCCGATGGCGATGCTCCTGGAGGAGGTGCCGCGGTGGCTGCGGCAGCGCGGGCTCGGTGAGCCGCCGTTCGGGGTGCTGGGGATGTCGATGGGCGGGTTCGGCGGGCTGCTCTACGCGCGACGGCGGGGCGAACGGCGGCAGCCGGTACGCGCGCTGGCGCTGCTGGCACCGGCGCTGATGCTTTCGTGGGGAGAAATGGCGACACGGCACGCTTTCCGCGACGCGGCCGACTGGGCCTCGCAGGACCCGCTGAAGCACCTCTCCGCGACGGAGGCTGTGCCGACCGGTGTCTGGTGCGGCACCGAGGATCCGTTCATCCGTGGTGTGCAGCGGTTCGTGGCCGCGACGCATCCGGCGGTGGCCTACACCGCGCACGGGAAGCACGGGGACTCGTTCAACCGGACCGTGGTGCCGAGCGTGATCGGCTTCCTGGGCCGGAACGTCTAGCGGGCGGCGAGCAGCCAGATCAGCAGCAGGCCACCGATCAGCCCGGCGACGAGGAGGGCGGCGTAGAAGTGGTACTGCCGCTGCGTGGAAGACCTCCTGGGCCGGATCGCGCGTGGCCCCTGGCCGGTTCGCATTGTGCGAGATGTCGAAGTCGCCACTCTCCGCAACCACCGGCTAACGGAAAGCGACAGGCTGGTCAGCCGACGTGGTTCCCCGCCACGGAGAGGATCCAGAACCCCACCAGCAGGCCCGCCATCAGCAGCGAGAACCAGACGAGCAGGGTGCGGTCGTCGTCGCCCGCGGCGCGGACGCGGCGCAGGCAGTAGTAGCCGAACCCGAACAGCGGGATCGGGAGCAGCGGCAGCGGCGAAAGGCGCACGCCGGTCGCGACGAGACAGATCACGGTGAGCGTGATCAGCACGATCCGCATGACGCGGTGCACCAGTGTGTGACTCAGGTACGGCGTGAGGATCCGGTAGGTGAGATCACTGATCCCCCGCACATCCCCGCGGCCTTCCGGAACCACCGTGTCCGCGGTGGCGGCCGTGGCGGTTTCGGCACCCTGACCGGGGCCCGCCCCCTCGACGCTCATGGGCACAGCTTATCGACCCCGGCCGTAACCCTTTCGGGCAACGGGCCGTCATGCCCAACTCGTAATCAAGCCGTCTTTTCGCCCCGCTCGGTGCTGCGGCGACGGGACGGCTGGCGCGACACGATCGTGGGGTTGACGTTCTCACGCACGGTTTGCTCGGTGATGACCACCTTGGCGACGTCGTTGCGGCTCGGGATGTCGTACATCACCGGCTGCAGGACCTCTTCCATGATGGCGCGCAGCCCACGGGCACCGGTCCCGCGCAGCACCGCCTGGTCGGCGATGGCCTCGAGCGCGGTCTTGGTGAACTCGAGCTCCACGTTGTCCATCTCGAACAGCTTCTTGTACTGCTTGACCAGCGCGTTCCGCGGCTCGGTCAGGATCTGCACGAGCGAGTCCTTGTCGAGATGGGTCACGTTCGCGACGATCGGGAGCCGGCCGATGAACTCCGGGATCAGCCCGAACTTGATCAGGTCCTCCGGCATCGTGTCCGAGAAGACGTCGCTCTCCTCGATCTCGGTGCGGGTGCGGATGTCCGAGCCGAAGCCGATCCCGCGCTTGCCGATCCGATCGTTGATGATCTTCTCCAGGCCGGCGAACGCGCCCGCCACGATGAACAGCACGTTCGTCGTGTCGATCTGGATGAACTCCTGGTGCGGGTGCTTGCGGCCGCCCTGCGGCGGCACGCTCGCCGTGGTGCCCTCGAGGATCTTCAGCAACGCCTGCTGCACGCCCTCGCCGGACACGTCACGGGTGATCGACGGGTTCTCCGACTTGCGGGCGATCTTGTCGACCTCGTCGATGTAGATGATGCCCGTCTCGGCGCGCTTGACGTCGTAGTCGGCGGCCTGGATCAGCTTGAGCAGGATGTTCTCGACGTCCTCGCCGACATACCCGGCCTCGGTCAGCGCCGTCGCGTCGGCGATGGCGAACGGCACGTTCAGCATCTTCGCGAGTGTCTGCGCGAGGTAGGTCTTGCCGCAGCCGGTGGGCCCGAGCAGCAGGATATTGGACTTGGCGAGCTCGACCGGCTCGTCCTTCGCGTCCTTGGGGCCGGTCTTGTCGTCGGACTGGATGCGCTTGTAGTGGTTGTACACGGCCACGGCCAGCGTGCGCTTGGCGTCGCCCTGGCCGATGACGTACTGGTCGAGGAACTCGTGGATGTCGTACGGCTTCGGCAGCTCGTCGAGCTTCACGTCGCCGGCTTCGGCCAGCTCCTCTTCGATGATCTCGTTGCACAGGTCGATGCACTCATCGCAGATGTACACGCCGGGGCCGGCAATGAGCTTCTTCACCTGTTTCTGGCTCTTCCCGCAGAAAGAGCACTTCAGCAGGTCCCCGCCGTCGCCGATCCGTGCCATGACCGTTGACCTGTCCCCTCCGGAACGCCGGCTGGCGCCCTGTCCGACTAGCCTGCTCTACCTCGCCCCTGACGGTACCCGCCTCAGGCTCCCGGCGGGAGGACCCTTGGCCACCAAGGCACGCCCAACGGACTGTAGTGCGGCTGGACCGGCGCGCGTCAGCCCGACACGCGCCGGTCCGGCCGGGTCTCAGTTGCCGGAGCCCTTGCGGTACGGCAGCACCTCGTCGATGATCCCGTAGTCCTTGGCCTGCTCGGCGGTGAGGATCTTGTCGCGCTCGACGTCGCGGCGGACCTCCTCCTCGCTCTTGCCGGTGTGCTTGGCCAGGGTGGACTCCATCAGGCGGCGGACACGCTGGATCTCGTTCGCCTGGATCTCCAGGTCCGACACCTGGCCGTAGGTGCCCTCGGTGGCCGGCTGGTGGATCAGCACGCGGGCGTTGGGGAGCGCGAGACGCTTGCCCTTGGTGCCGGCCGCGAGCAGGACCGCCGCCGCGGAGGCGGCCTGGCCCAGCACGACGGTCTGGATCTCGGGACGGACGAACTGCATCGTGTCGTAGATCGCCATCAGCGCGGTGAACGAGCCACCCGGGGAGTTGATGTAGATCGTGATGTCGCGGTCCGGGTCCTCGTGCTCGAGGTGCAGCAGCTGCGCCATCACGTCGTTCGCCGACGCGTCGTCCACCTGGACGCCGAGCATGATCTGCCGCTCTTCGTAGAGCTTGTTGTACGGGTTTGATTCCTTGACCCCGTAGCTCGTGCGCTCGACGTACGAGGGCAGGATGTACCGGGACTGCGGAAGGTGGAATTCGCTCATTGTCCTTGTCTCCTTGTCCACGCCCGGTCAGCGGCTGCCGTTGGGCGAGGGAAGCTGGTTCTCCCGGCTGAGGACGTGGTCGACGAAGCCGTACTCACGGGCTTCCTCGGCGGTGAACCAGCGGTCCCGGTCACCGTCGGCGATGATCTGCTCGATGCTCTGCCCGGTCTGGTCGGCGGTGATCCGCGCCAGCTCCTGCTTCCACTTGCCGAACACCTCGGCCTGGATCGCGATATCCGACGCGGTGCCCCCGACGCCCGCGGAGGGCTGGTGCATCAGGATCCGCGCGTGCGGCAGCGCGTACCGCTTGCCCGGGGTGCCCGACGACAGCAGGAACTGCCCCATCGAGGCCGCCAGGCCCATCGCGTACGTCGCCACGTCCGGCTCGATGAGCTGCATCGTGTCGTAGATGGCGAAGCCCGAGGTCACCGAGCCGCCGGGCGAGTTGATGTAGAAGCGGATGTCGGACTCGGAGTCCTCCGCGGCCAGCAGCAACAGCTGCGCGGTGATCCGGTTCGCGACCTCGTCGTTGACCTCGGAACCGAGCACGACGATGCGCTCCTGGAGCAGCCGCTCGTACACCGAGTCGGTCAGGTTGAGCCCCGCGGTGGTGGTCCGCGCCTCGGGCTTGTGCTGCGTCACGTCTGCCTGCCTTTTCGCCGCCGTGGACCTCCTGCCCTGAAGATCCACTGTGGACTCGTAAAAGATTGAGATCTTGCAATCGAGCCTAACGAACGCGGGCGGCGCAGAAGTCCTGACACCGCCCGAGTTCGCTGAGAGCTTTACTTTTCGCCGGAAGCGCCCGCCGCCTCGGTGACCTCGGTCTCAGTCGCCTCGGCCTCGACCACCGCCGGAGCCTCCTCGGCCTGCTCCGGACCGAACAGCTCGTCCAGATCGACGGCCGCGCCGGACTCGTCGGTCACCGTCGCGCGGCGCACGACCGAAGCCAGCGCCTTGCCGCGGCGCACGTCCGCGTAGATGGCCGTGAGCTGGCCGGACTGCTGGGCGCGCTGCACGTACTCGTCCGGGCTGACCCCGAACCGCTGCGCCTGGTAGATGATCCGCTCGGTGAGCTCCGCGTCGCTGACGCTGGTCTGCTCCGCGTCGGCGATGGTGTCCAGCAGCAGCTGGGTGCGCACCGCCTTCTCCGCGTCGGTCCGCAGCTCGGTGTTGAACTCCTCGAGCGTCGTGCCCTGGGACTCCAGCACCTTCGCGAGCGCCTCTTCGTTGTGGTCGAGGTCGTGGACCGCGTCGTGCTTGCGGCTTTCCACCTCGGCCTCGACGACCTTCTCCGGCAGCGGCACCTCGACGGTCTCCAGCAGCTCGTCCAGGATCTTGTCCCTGGCCTGCACACCCTGCTGGACCTTCTTCATCCTGCCGAGCCGCTCGCGCAGATCGGCCTCGAGCTCCTCGATGGTGTCGAACTCGCTCGCCAGCTGGGCGAACTCGTCGTCGGCCTCGGGCAGCTCACGCTCCTTGACGCTCTCCAGGGTGACCGAGACCTCGGCTTCGCGCCCGGCGTACTCGCCGGCCACCAGCTGCGTGGTGAACGTCTTGGTCTCGCCCGCGTTCGCGCCGATGATCGCTTCGTCGATGCCGTCGACGAGCTGACCGGAGCCGATCTCGTAGGACAGCCCCGTGGTGGAGGCCTCCTCGACCTCCTCACCGTCGACGGCGGCCGACAGGTCGATCGACACGAAGTCGCCGTCCTTGGCCGGCCGCTCGACGCCGGTGAGCGTGCCGAAGCGGGCACGCAGCTGGTCGAGTTCGGTCGTGACCTCCTCGTCGGTCACCTCGACGTCGTCGACGCTCACCGTCAGGCCGTCCAGCTCGGGCAGCGCGATCTCCGGGCGGATGTCCACCTCGGCGGTGAACTCCAGCACCTCGCGGTCCTCGAGCTTGGTGACCTCGAAGTCCGGCTGGCCGAGCGTGCGCACGTCGCCGGTGCGCACCGCCTCCAGGTACTTGGCCGGGATGGCCTCGTTGACGACCTCATCGAGCACCGGCGCGCGGCCGATCCGGCTTTCCAGGACGCGAGCGGGCGCCTTGCCGGGCCGGAAGCCCGGGATGCGCACCTGCTGGGCGATCTTGCGGTAGGCGCGGTCGAAGTTCGGTTTGAGTTCGTCGAACGGCACCTCGACATTGATCTTGACTCGCGTCGGGCTGAGCTGCTCGACGGTGCTCTTCAACGTGTTCTCCTCGAGCCGTACAGGGGTGGATGACGGGCACACGCCACCAGGGCGCGCATACCCGATGTCCGAGTCTAGGCCAGCGTCTTGACACGCCGGTCCTGGGCCTGCTCACCAGGCTCGAAGTTTACATTCAGACTGGTTTTGTCTACCTTCTTGCTGCAGCAGGTCCCCTTTCGGCGAGGAGCCGGTCGTGGCTGGAGTACAGGCGGTGCGGGCTCCCGCGGCGTCGCCGGTCCTGCCCAGGCTCCGGGTACGGGTGCCGGCCGTGGTGGTGCCGACGCTCGTGCTGTTCGCCGCTTCGCTCGCGCTCGGCGGGTTCGCCACCTGGCTGGCGCTCGATCGCCTCGCCTCACCACTGGTGACGATCCCGTTGCACGTCGCGGCGATGTTCGGCATGTTCGTCGTGGCGCATGACTGCGGCCATCACGCCGCGGGGCGGGTGACCTGGTTCAACGACGTGCTCGGCCGGCTCGCGACCCCGTTCCTGACGGCGTTGTGCGCGTTTCCCGCCGGACGCTACCTGCATCTGGAACAGCATCGGCGCGCCGGCGAAAGCCACCTGACGCCGCGGAACCTGCGACGGCCTGCCTGGCAGCTCCCGCTGCGCTGGGTGTTCAACGATCTCTGGCACGTCGGGACGTACCTGAAGCGCACCGCTGAGCGGCCGCAGGCGGAGGTGGCCGAGGCGCTGGGCATGCTCGTGCTCGTGCCGGGCACGCTCGCCGCGGTGATCGCGACGGGCCACGGCTGGGAACTGGTCGTCGTCTACCTGCTGCCGCAACGGCTCATGCTCGCGCTGAGCGCGTGGTGGTTCGACTGGTTCCCGCGGCATCTGCCCGAGGACGCGTTCAGTTATCACGGCGTGCACAGCCGGTATCCGAGCCTGCCGTTCTACCGGTACACGGAGGCCCGTCGCGCCGACCGTTCGGCGTGCCCCGTCAGCGCGTCCCCGCCGGCTTCGCCGGACGTGTTCCACTCGCTGCCTGTCGCCCGCCTACGACCGCTGACCGGCGACGCCGTCGAAGTCGGCTTCGCCGTGCCGGAGCATTTGCGCGAGGAGTTCGAGTTCACGCCCGGACAGCATGTCGTGCTGCGGGCGGTGATCGACGGTGAACAGGTCCAGCGCGCGTACGCGGTCAGCTCCTGCTCTGGGGAGCTTCGCGTGGCGGTCAAGCAGGTACCGGGCGGGCGGATGTCGACGTTCTTGACGACGCGGGTGCGCGCGAGCGACCGGCTCGACGTGCTGCCGCCTTCGGGACAGTTCACGCTGGGCCCGGCGCGGACGGTGGTCGCGATTGCCGCCGGGGTCGGGATCGCGCCCGTGCTGCCGATGCTTTCCCATGCGCTCGCGACCTCACCTCGCGCTCGCGCGACGTTGTTGTACGTCAACCGAAGCGGCGCCGACACGATCTACGCCGGCGAGCTCAGCGCACTGGTGCGGCGGTTCGAAGGGCGACTGCGGGTCGAGCACTTCCGCACCGACGAACGCGATCCCGAGCTGCGGCAGGGCCGCGCACCGTTCGACCGCATCGCGTCGGCGCTGGCGATCTCGGACGAGCGCTATCACTCCGGCCCCCTCGACGCCGCGCGGCTCCGGTCGCTGTTGGACTGCCGGCTGCATCCGGCGAAAATCGACGAATGGCTCGTCTGCGCGCCGGTGGACATCGCGGGCCTGGTGCGCGCCCAGCTGGCCGACCACGGCGTGCCCGCTGACGGGATTCTCAGCGAGCGGTTCTGCGACCTACCCCCGCAGCCGGAGGGCGAGCGTTGGGCAGAGCCGGACGGCGCGTTCGGCATGCGCCTTCAGTTCGGGACGGATCGCCGGTTCGCGTGAGCCGTCGCGGGCGAGCGGGAAGCCCCACGGGTCACTGTCGAGCACCTCCGGCACCAGCTCCGTGCACAGGCCACGCCGCTGGCACGCCGTCCAGTCGATGTGCAGTTTCATCGCGCCCTCCCTGCCACACAGCGGCCGTGCCGGTGCCGCGCGATCTCGTCTTCGAACATGGCGAGGCTGCTGCGCACGAACCGGGCCGCGCCGTCCGGGTGGTTGCAGGCACCACGGCGTTCGACGAGGCTCACCAGCTGCCACGCCTCCTCCGGCGGCGCGGTCCCGGCGATCGCGGTCATCGCGGCCGCCATCGCGGGCAGGCCGTTCAGGCACGGCCCGCACTGGCGCGCGCTCTGGCCGGCCAGGTACCTCATCACCTCGGCGGCGGTCTTCAATCCACAGTGGACCGTGTCAAGCGCGATCACGACACCCGCGCCGACCGAACCGCCTACGGGCGCTAGTCCCTTGCGGGACAGGGGAACCGACAGGTCCGACACCCAGGTGCCGTGATAGCCGCCGATCAGCACCGCACGCAGCTCCCGCACGCGGCCCGCCTTATCGAGCAGTTCGGTGAGCGGGACGCCGATCGGCACCTCGTGCACGCCGCCCGCGCCCACGGCGCCGCTGACCGTGGCGAGGAAGGTGCCCGGCTCGCCAGCGGTGCCGCGCTGCCGGAACCAGCCGGGGCCGTACCGGGCGATCTGCGCGATATGCGCCAGGGTTTCGACGTTCTGCACGAGCGTCGGGCGGCCGTGCACACCGGCCCGCGCGGTCAGCTCCAGCCGGTCTGCCGGAAGGGCAGGACGGCCTTCGACCGCGGCGACGACGGCCGATTCCTGGCCCGCGACGAAGTAGCCGGGCGCGGTCACGACGGTCACCGGCAGGGCGTCCCATCCCGCGCGTTCGGCGAGCGCGGCGCGGACGGCATCGGCCGCGGCACCGGCGGGTACGTACAAGTACGCCTCGGCGGCACACACGGTCTCGGCGGCTAGCTGCAACCCGTCGAGCACGAGGTGTGGCGCGCGGACCAGCAGCGTGTGGTCCTTGCTGCTCGCGGGCTCCCCCTCGGCTCCGTTACCGATCACGACCGCCCAGCGTCCTTCGGCGACCGTCGCGAGCTTGCGCCAGACCGGAAATCCAGCACCGCCACGGCCGGTGAGCCCGGCGGCACGGAGGTCGGTGATGAGCGCTCCCGCCTGGCGGCGCCACGGCACCCGGCCGTTGCGCGCGAGGTGGGTGGCCAGATCCGGGGCGGCCGCGTCGAGCAGCCCGGTGACCTTGTCGACGGTGGCGGTCATACGCGAGCCTCCAGGCGCGGCTGGGCGAAGCGGGCGGACAGGCGCCAGCACAGCGCGCCGCACACGCTCACGGCGCAGACCACGGCAAGCGTCAGGAACCAGGGGGTGAAGCTGTCGGTGCCGGTGCCGAGCGCGTGGAACAGTGCGACCGGCCAGAGACCGTAGGCGGCCCAATGGATCGCGCGCCAGCTCCGCCGGCCGATGCGGTGTCGCAGCAGGCTCGTCGCGACGAGCGCGAGGAGCAGGTCGAGCGCGACGGTGCCAAGGCCCTGCCAGAACGGCCGGTAGTCGCCCACGAACGGCACCACCAGGTCGAACAGCCGCAGCATCGCGTGCGGGTCGAACAGCAGCAGGCCCACATGCAGGGCAAGGAAAACGGTGGCCAGCAGGCTGACGTTGCGATGCACCTCGGTGACCGCGAACCGCGGTAGCCACGGCGCCGGGCGGCCCGACCGTGTCGCGACGCCGAGCACCGTCGACACGGTGAGCAGCACAAGCGCGACAACGCCACTGCCGCGACCGAAGTCCCACAGCGCGGTGCTCACACTGTGCCGTTCGTTACTGATCCGACCACAGCCACGGCTGTCCGGCTTGTGTAGCAACGGTTACGTAGTGCTCGAGGTCTGCCTACTTCTGGTCGGATCAGTAAGTCCTCCGGCCAGCCGCCGAGCGCGTGCACGCGGCCGGACGAGTCGACCAGCCGGGCGGGTACGCCGCGCTCGGCCAGCCACGGCAGCGCGTCCTCGCCGCGCACCAGAGACGCCGTCGTGAGCGTGTTGGCGTCGACGCACCGGTCCGCGACCACCGTGACGCTGCGCCACACTCGCGGCACGGGCTGGCAGCTGCGCGGGTCGAGGACGTGGTGGAGCAACCGGTCGCCACGACGCCAGGTGCGGCTGTTCGTGCTCGACGTCGCCATCGCCGTACCGCTCGGCACGGCGACCACGCACGCGGGATCGCCCGGCTGATCGGCCACGAGCACCTGCCAGCCACCGGCCGGCCCCGCGCCCGCCGTCGCGAGGTCACCGCCCAGCTCGACGAGCACACCTGTGCCCAGTGCACCGGCGGCGCGCCGCGCGCAGCGGTCGGCCGTCCACGCCTTCGCGGTCGCGCCGAGGTCCAGGTGGACGCCGGGTGGCACGGTCAGCCGCCGGCCGTCGAGGGTGACCCGCCACCAGCCGGGCGCCGGCCGGACCTGCACGGGGATCGCGGGCCCGTCGAGCGTGACCTGGGGCAGGTCACGGTCGTAGCCGAGCCGGGCGAGCGCGTCGCCCAGCGTCGGATCGACGTCGCCGTCCGTCCGGCGGGCGGCGACGAGCGCGGCGTCCACCAGCCCGGCCAGGAGCTCGCTGACCCCGACCGTGCCGGCACCTTCGACGCGGCCCAGCTCCGAATCCGGCCGGAAGCGGCTGCACGCCGCGTCCACCGCAGCCAGCTCGGCCTCGACGAGCGCTCGCGCGTCGGCCAGCGCCACCGGGTCGGTGACCACGACGCGCGCCGTCGTGCTCCACACGGGCCACTGCGCGACGGTGTCACCCGTGAGCAAGGCGGTCATCAGGAGCCTCCTGAGTGGCCGTGCGCCTGCCCCCCACCGGGGAACAGCCCGCCGCCGCTGTAATCCGGCACCGTCGCATTGTCCGAAGTAGACGATTGAATGTTACTACTGTCAGTGGTGGTCTGCACCGTGTCCGTGACGGTGTAGGCGACGATCGTCGCGCCCGCCACTCCGGCCACGGCGATGCCCGTGGTCACCAGCGTGACCCGCCGCAGGCCCGTTTCGCGGATGCCCATGTCCCAGCTGCCTTCCATCAGGGTTTCGTTCGTCGTACGGTTCAGTTTTCAACCGCATGCTGTGGGATTCCTGTGGAAGGCATGGGGTCTTGCTGTGGTAACCGGATCGCACAGCAGCTTCACAGGACGCACACAAGCACGCCACACGTATAGCGACGATGGTCGAGGTGTGAACCTGCCGAAGTCCGTCCGCGGGCCCCGCGTCCGCCCGCTGCGGACCAAGCTGATCGCGGCGCTGGTCGCCCTGCTCGCGGTGGTGTGCCTGGTGATCGGCGTGATCAGCGAGCTGGCGCTCGGCGCCTTCCTGACCCGGCAGGTCGACGAGCAACTGCACGACACCACGACGCGCTCGCAGATGTTCTCCCGTGGGGACGTTCGCGATCCGCTCGAGGCTTCGGGAACCACCACCGGGACGGTGCACGGGTGGGTCACCGGTGCGGACCCGCATGGCGAGATCCTGGCCACCGGGCCCGGTTCGCATGTGCCGGTCCCCCAGCCGCTCAGTGCCGGGGACCTGGACGTGCTCGCGACCGTGCCGGTCACCGGTGCTGCGGAGACCGTGTCTCTGTCGTACGGCTCGTACCGCGTGCTCGCGGTGACCACCGGCGACGGTGTCGAAGTCTTCGGGCTGCCCATGGCGCAGGCGAACGCGACACTGCTGACCGTCGGGCTCATCCTCGGTGGGGTCGCGGCGGCCGCCGTGCTCGGCGCGGGCATCGTGGGCGCGCTCGTCGTGCGGCGCACGCTGCGCCCGCTCGACCGGGTCGCGGCGGCGGCCTCGAAGGTCACCGAACTGCCGCTGGACCGCGGCGACGTCGCGCTGTCCGTACGTGTTCCGATGCCCGACACCGATCCGTCCACCGAGGTGGGGCAGGTCGGGCACGCGCTCAACCAGATGCTCGTCCACATCGACAAGGCGCTCGACGCGCGCCAGGCGAGCGAGATGCGGGTTCGCCGGTTCGTCGCGGACGCGAGCCACGAACTGCGCACGCCGCTGGCCGCGATCCGGGGATACGCCGAATTGACCCGGCGCTCCGGCGGGCGCGTGCCCCCCGACATCGCACACGCGATGAGCCGCGTCGAGGCCGAGGCGGCCAGGATGGGCACGCTCGTCGACGATCTCCTGCTGCTGGCGCGGCTCGACGCGGGCCGCCCGCTCGAACAGTCCGAAGTGGACCTGAGCAGGCTGGTCGCGGACGCCGTCGGCGACGCGCATATCGCGGGCCCGCTGCACCGGTGGCGGCTCGAACTCCCCGACCAGCCGGTCGTCGTGACCGGCGACGCGCAGCGGCTGCACCAGGTCCTCGCGAACCTCCTGGCCAACGGCCGCACCCACACGCCCCCAGGTACCACCGTGACCGCGCGGCTCGGCGTGTCCGGCGGCTACGCGATGGTGACCGTCGCCGACAACGGTCCCGGCGTGGCGCCCGAGTTGGTGCCCCACGTGTTCGAGCGCTTCGCCCGCGGGGATTCGTCGCGTTCGCGCGCGGCCGGCAGCACGGGACTCGGCATGGCGATCGTCGCCGCCGTCGTGAGCGCCCACCACGGGCAGGTCGACGTCCGGAGCCGGCCGGGGCGGACCGAGTTCGAGGTCCGCCTGCCGCGCACAGGGTTCTCACAGGAACGGCACAACAATGACCAAGGTCGGGCCGAGAAGGTGAATTCATGACGATCACCGCCGTGCCCGCCAGCGTGCCCAGGTCCGATCGCCGCTCCGGTGACCCGCGTTGGGTCAAGCCCGGGCTCGCCGGGCTCCTCGCCGTGACGGCGGTGCTCTACCTGTGGGGTCTGAGCGCGTCCGGCTGGGCGAACGCGTTCTACTCCGCCGCCGCGCAGGCGGGCGGTGAGAGCTGGAAGGCCCTGTTCTTCGGCTCGAGTGATCCGGCGAACGCGATCACCGTCGACAAGACGCCGGCCGCGCTGTGGCTGATGAGCCTGTCGGTGCGGATCTTCGGGCTGAGCTCGTGGAGCGTCCTGGTGCCGGAGGCGCTGCTCGGTATCGGGTCCGTCGCGCTGCTGTACGTCACCGTGCGGCGGGTCAGCGGGCCCGGCGCCGGACTGCTCGCCGGCGCGGCGCTCGCGCTGACCCCGGTTGCCGCGCTGATGTTCCGCTTCAACAACCCGGACGCGCTGCTGGTGCTGCTGCTGATCGCCGGTGCCTACGGCACCATCCGCGCGGTGGAGAAAGCGAGTCCACTGTGGATCGCACTCGCCGGTGTCGCGATCGGATTCGGGTTCCTGGCGAAGATGTTGCAGGCGTTCCTGGTGCTGCCGGCATTCGCGCTCGCCTATCTGGTCGCCGCGCCCACGTCGCTCGGGAAGCGCTTTCTCCACCTGCTCGGCGCGCTCGCCGCGGTGGTCGTCTCGGCCGGCTGGTACGTCGCCGTGGTGCAACTGTGGCCGGCGAGCAGCCGCCCGTACATCGGTGGTTCGCAGACCAACAGCGTCCTCGAACTCGCCTTCGGCTACAACGGTTTCGGCCGTATCACCGGCGACGAGGTGGGCAGTCTCGGCGGGGCGCAGAGCAGCGGGAGCTGGGCGCGGCTGTTCGGCAGCGAGATGGCCGGCGGGATCGCGTGGCTGCTGCCCGCGGCCGTGCTCGCGCTGGGCGCGCTGATCTGGCTGACCTGGCGCGCGCCGCGCACGGACCGCACGCGGGCGGCCGCGATCGTGTGGGGCGGCTGGCTGCTCGTCACGGGCGCCGTGTTCAGCTACATGAGCGGGATCATCCACCCGTACTACACGATCGCGCTGGCGCCCGCGGTGGCCGCGCTGGTGGGGATGGGCGCGAGCCGGCTGTGGCGGCTGCGCGCCGATCCCGTCGCGGCAGGGCTGCTCTCCAGCGGCGTCGCGCTAACCGCCCTGACCGCGTTCTTCGTGCTGCAGCAGGAATCGAGCTGGCAGCCGTGGCTCAAGTACGTCGTCCTCGTGTCGGGCCTTTGCGCGGCGGCTCTGCTGCTGGTGGGCGACCAGCTGCCCCGGCCCGCGGCGCGTGGCGTGGCGGCGCTCGCGCTGGTCGCGTCGATGATCGGGACGGGCGCGTACACGGTGGCCACCGCGGCGACACCGCATTCCGGGGCGATCCCGTCGGCCGGGCCTCGGGGAAGCGCTTTCGGCGGCGGGATGCCGCGCGGTACCGTCCCGGGCGGCGGCGGGATGCGCGGTGGGATCGGCGGCCTGCTCGGCACCTCTGCTCCCGGTCAGGACCTGGTCTCCATGCTCCGAACGGACAGTGACGCCTATACCTGGGCAGTGGCGACAGTCGGCTCGAACCCGGCGGCGAGCTACCAGCTGGCGGCGGACGTGCCGGTGATGGCTGTCGGCGGATTCAACGGCACCGACCCCGCGCCGACGCTGGCCCAGTTCCAGGCGTACGTGCGGAGCGGGAAGATCCACTACTTCATCGGCACCGGCTCGTCGATGCGCGGCACGTCGGGCAGCGACGACGCGCAGCAGATCGCCGACTGGGTCGCGCAGCACTTCACCGCGACCACGGTGGACGGCACGACCGTCTACGACCTGACTGCTTAGCGCTGTTTCACCCGTTCCTCAGCCGGATCACAGCCGGACGGGCCAGACTGGAGTGCACCTGGCAAAGGAGGGGAAACGGTGACCCCCACGCTGACTCCAGTCTGGCAGACCGCCAGCGCACAGGGTCCTCGCACGGTCAACGCCGACGCGACGGACGCCTATCGCGACCCCGGCACGGGGCAGGCCGTGTTCGCGCTGGCGGACGGCGTGGGCGACACCCCCAGCGCCGCCCACGCGGCCCGGCTCGCGGCGGCGGCCGCGGTGCGCGCCCCGGCCGGCGAAGGCACGGTCGGGGCGCTGCTGGCCGCGCAGGACGCCGTCGCCGCCGAGCCCACGGCCGGTGACTGCGTCCTCGTCGTGGCGATGCCGTCCGGCGACGGCTACCGCGTCGGCTGGGTCGGCGACGCGCGTGCCTACGCCTGGAGCGGCGATCGCCTGGCCCAGCTCACCACGGACCACACGCTCGCTCAATACTTCCGCGACCACGGTGCCACGCCCAGACCCCATATGGAGCACATGGTGACCACGAGCGTGCGCACCGCCGGCGCGACCGAGTTCGGGCACGCCGAGGTCCGCTCCGCCGCCGGTCTCCTGCTCACCAGCGACGGCGTGCACAAGGTGCTGACCATGGCCGCGATGGCGGAGTTGCTGCGGCACCCGGTGAACTCGGCCGTCGCGCTCACCGAAGCCGCCATCGCCGCAGGCGGCGCCGACAACGCCACCGCCACCTTCGTCGAATTCACCCCCACACCCCCGAGAGCTACCTTCCAGACACCGAATTCGACGCTCGGGTCCGGTTTGGTCCCTTTCCTGTAGTTGTGGCCTCGCCGAAAGCCCAACTCACCGTCCTCAACGTAGATCTCGTGGGGGGCGGAGGTGGGGATTAGGGGACGGTGTTGGAGGCGATGACTTTGGCGTACCAGTGGGCGGAGTGTTTGGGGGTGCGGCGCTGGGTCTCGTAGTCGACGTGGACCAGGCCGAAGCGTTTCGCGTAGCCTTCGGCCCATTCGAAGTTGTCCAAAAGGGACCAGTAGAAGAAGCCCCGCAGGTCCGCGCCCCGGGCCAGCGCCGCGTGGGCCGCGCGCAGGTGCGCGGCCAAGAACTCGATCCGGTCACCGTCGACGATCGCCCCGTCCGCGGTCACCGGATCCGGATAGGCGGCCCCGTTTTCCGTGACATACAACGGGATATGCGGGTACTCTCCGTGTACCCGCAGCAGCATCCCGGTCAGCTTCTCCGGTTCCACCTGCCAGCCGGACGCCGTCCGCGCCGCGTGCGGGTCGGGGACGAACCGGACCTCCCGGGCACCGATCCACTCGGGCCCGGCCGGTTCGGCGTCCACCGAGGGCGAGCGGGTCACGACATAACCACGGTAGTAGTTGATCCCCAGCAGATCGATCGGGGCCGAGATGACCTCCAGATCGCCATCGCGCACCGGGAACCCGAACGGCGCCAGATCCTCGAGCACGTCCTCCGGGTACCGCCCGAGCAGCACCGGATCCAGGAACAGCCGGTTCTGCAGGCCGTCGATCTTGCGCACCGCCTCGGGATCGGGCCCCTCCACCGGATACAGGTTGAGCGTGATGCCCGACTGCGCCGACGGCGCGAACCGGCGCAACTCCGGCATCGCGAGCCCGTGTGCCAGCAACAGGTGGTGCGCGGCCGCCGCCGCGGCGACCGGATCCTGCCGGCCCGGCGCGTGGATCCCCGAGGCGTAGCCGAGAAAGGCCGAGCACCACGGCTCGTTCAAAGTGGACCAGAAAGGGATGCGGTCACCGAGCCCTTCCGCTGCCGTCGCGGCGAATTCGGCGAACCGGTACGCGGTGTCGCGGTTCGCCCAGCCGCCCTTTTCCTCCAGCGCCTGTGGCAGGTCGAAATGGTACAGCGTCGCCCAGGGCCGGATCCGGTTCTCCAGCAACTCGTCGACGAGCCGGTCGTAGAAGTCCAGGCCGCCCGGATTCGCCGCGCCGCCGCCGGGACGCACGCGTGACCAGGCGATCGAGAAGCGGTAGGCCCCGAAGCCGAGGTCGCGCATGATCGCCACATCCTCGCGAAACCGGTGGTAGTGATCGGCCGCGGGTTCGCCGGTGTCCCCGCCGGCGACCGCGCCGGGCCGCCGGCAGAACGCGTCCCAGATCGAATCGGCGCGACCGTCCACTGTGGTCGCTCCCTCGATCTGGAATGCGGCGGTGCTCGCTCCCCACAGGAAACCGGTGGGGAATTCCAGCCCCGCGGCGACCTCTTCACCGAGTACGGACATGCTCAGCCTTTCACTGCGCCCTGCATGATCCCGGCCACGATCTGGCGGCCGAGCAGCAGGAAGACGATCAGAATGGGAATGGTGGCCAGTGTCGTGCCGGCCAGCACCAGCGAATAGTCGACGTAATACCCGCTCTGCAGCCGCTCCAGCGCGAGCTGGACGGTCGGATTGTCCGCGTTGAGCACGATCAGCGGCCACAGGAAGTCGTTCCAGGACATCATGAACGTGAACATCGCGAGCACCGCCGCCGCCGGCCGCACGGCGGGCATGCACACGTTGAGGAAGATGCGGAACACGCTGCAGCCGTCCACCCTGGCGGCCTCGATCAGCTCGTACGGTACCGCGTCCACAATGTACTGCCGCATCCAGAACACGCCGAACGCCGTCACCAGGTTCGGCACGATCACCGCCTGCAGGTGCCCGGCCCAGCCGAACTTCGCCATCGCGATGAACAGCGGGATGATGCCGAGCTGGGTGGGTACCGCGAGCGTCACCACGATGAACAGGAACAGCGGGTTGCTGCCGCGGAACCGCAGCTTCGCGAACGCGAAACCGGCGAGCGAGGAGAACAGCACCGTGGTCAGCGTGACCGTGCTGGACACGATGACGCTGTTGCCGAGCGCCTTCCAGAACGCGACCACGTCGAACACGCGCACCGCGTTGCGGAAGAAGTTCCCGCCCGGCAACAGCGGCGGGATGTGCTCCGCCAGCATCGACGAATCCCGGCTGGCCACCAGGAACTGCCAGTAGAACGGGAAGAAGGACACCACCACGAACACGATCAGCGTCGCGTAGACGAACACGTTCGGGCGGCCGAGGCGAGAGTTCATCGGACCCGTCCCATCCGGCGGGTGAGCAGGAAGTTGAGCACCGCGATGAGCACGATGAGCACGAACAGCACCCAGGCGATCGCCGAGGCGTAGCCGAGGTCGAACCCTTCGAACCCGGATTGGTACAGGTACAGCGTCACCGTCTGGAACTGGTGGGTGGAACCGCCGTTGTTCGACCCCGGCATCGCGTCGAACAGCTTGGGCTCGGTGAAGATCTGCAGCCCGCCGATCGTCGAGGTGATCACCACGAATATCAGCGTGGGCCGCAGCATGGGCAGCGTGACGCTGACGAACCGGCGCACCGCCCCGGCCCCGTCGACGATCGCCGCCTCGATCACGTCCTTCGGCAACGCCTGCATCGCCGCGAGCACGATCAGCGCGTTGTAGCCCGTCCAGCGCCAGTTGACCATCGCCGCGATCGCGAGATGGCTGGCGAACCGGTTGGCCTGCCAGTTGATCCGGTCGAGCCCGAGGGTCTCGAAAACCGAATTGACCAGGCCGTAGTTGGGGCCGAACAGGTTCGAGAAGATGATCCCGATCGCCACCAGGCTGGCGGCGTAGGGCAGCAGGACGCCGACGTGCCAGCCCGTCGGCCCGCGCAGCCTCGTGTTGAGCAGCGCGGCGAGCAGCACGGCGATCACGATCTGGGGGCCGCTGGAGAGCACGAAGATCGACAACGTGTTCACCAGCGCGTTCCAGAACTGCCCGTCGCCGAAGAGTTCGACGTAGTTCTTCAGCCCCAGGAACTTCGGGTGGTCGTCACCGACCTCCCAGTCGAACAACGACACATAGGCCGTGTACAGCAAGGGGAACAGGCCGGCGATGCCGAACACCACGAAGAACGGCGCGATGTACAGATAGGGCGACGCCTTCACGTCCCACTTCGCGATCCGTTCGCGCAGCGTCGGCCTGACCGGTTGCCCGCGCGGAGACCGCTGGCGCGGTTGGCGCGCGGTAGTCGTCGTCATCGACCTGTTCCCCCTGCTCCTACTTCGCGATCTTCTTGGCGCCGTCAACGACCTGCTGCCAGGCCTCGGCCGGCGACTTGCCCTGTTCGACGGCCTGCAGCGCCGGGCTCGTGACGTTCTCCTGGATCTGGCCGTCACCCGGGCCCTTGTACTGCGCCTTGGTCACCTTGCGGGCCTGCTCCGCGTACAGCTGGCCGATCTTGACGTCCCCGAAGTACGGGTCGGTCTGGTTCAGCAGTTCCGGCGAGGTCAGCGCCTGCGTCTGGCTCGGGAAGTTCCCCTTGGCCTGGAACGCTTTCAGCTGCTGCTCGGGCGCCGTGAGCCAGGCGGCCAGTTCGGCGGCCTCCTTCGGGTGCTGGCTCTGCTTGGGCACCGTCAGGTAGGAACCGCCCCAGTTGCCGCCGCCGTTCGGGAAGGTGTCGCTGACCACCCACTTCCCCGCGTTGCCGGGACCGGCGTCCTCCTTGATCACCCCGAGCATCCACGACGGGCACACGGTCGTGGCGAACGCACCCTGGGCGAATCCGGTCTTCCACTCGTTGCCGAACGCGACGAGCTTGGCCGACTGCCCCTGGCCGATCGCGGTGGTCACCCGGTCCCAGGCCGCCTTGACACCTGGATTCGATTCGACCGTCAGCTTGTTGTCGTGGTCGAAGTAGCCCACGTCCAACTGGTTGATCATCGAGTTGTACAGCTGCGAAGACGCGTCGAACCAGGGCTTGCCGGTCTTCCGCGTGTAGCTCTGGCCGGCCGCGAAGTAGCTGTCCCAGCTCGAGAACAACGCCTTGACGCCCTCGGGATCCGAGGGCAGGCCCGCCTGCTGCAGCAGGTCCCTGCGGTAGCACATGGCGAGCGGACCGATGTCCGTGCCGTAGCCGATCAGGCGCCCGTCGGAGTCCTTTCCGGCGTCGTACTTCCACTTCAGCCAGCGCTCAGGCGTGACGTCCTTCGGCCCGATCTCGGTCAGGTCGTTGAACTTGCCGCCCTTGTCGACGATGTCGGAGAAGTGGCCTTCCTCGACCGCGACGACGTCCTCGAGCCCGGAGCCCGCCGCGAGCTTGGTGATGAGGTTCTGGTGGTACGGACCGCCCTCTCCGGTCTTGTGATGAGTGATCTTGATGTCGGGGTGCAGCTTCTCGTACTCGGGCAGCAGGGACTCGTAGCCGAACTCGGTGAACGTGCCGATGGTGAGCTCGATCTGCCCACCTGACCCGCCCGAGGAGCCCCCACCGCCACACGCCGCCAGGCTCGCGCCCAGCACCGCCAGTCCGATCGCGAAGCTCACGCCCTTGTGAAGGTGTCGCACGTCAACCCCTTGTCTGGGTTCTGGGTTCCAAACTGGGAGCGCTCCCAGAACATGACAGGAGTGTGTTCCTTGCCACGGTTGGTGTCAAGATGCGTTATGGTTGAGAGCGCTCCCACAGGAAGGACACCTCCCGTGACCCACAGCCACGACGACAGGCCGACTCTGGAGGACGTCGCGGCCTTCGCCGGGGTGTCCCGCTCGACGGCCTCGCGCGCCCTCAACGGCGACGCGAACGTCAGCAACCGGGCTAAAGACGCCGTCCTGGCGGCCGCGCGCGATCTCGGCTACTCCCCCAACCAGGCCGCGCGCTCACTCGTCACCCGGCGCACCGGGGCCGTCGCCGTCGTGCTCTCGGAGCCTGAAGAGGTCGTGCTGGCCGATCCGTACCGTACCGCTGTCATGCGCGCGGGATACCGGGAGCTTGCCTCGTCGGGCAGCCAGATGGTGTTGATGTTCAACGACGGCCGGGAGGATCACGCGCGCACGCTTCACTTCCTCGACGGCGGGCACGTCGACGGTGCGCTCGTGTTCGCCCCGCACCGGGCCGACCCGCTCCCCCGGGCGCTGCGGCTGCTGCGGCTGCCCGTCGTGTTCGGCGGGCAGGCCGGTAACCTCGCGCGCGGGGTGCACGTCGTGGACTTCGACAATTCCGACGGCGCGCGGCAGGCCGTGGAACACCTGCTGGCCAAGGGAAGGCGGCGGATAGCCACGGTCGCGGGCCCGCAGGACCAGACCGCGGCGGTGCACCGCCTGTCCGGCTGGCGGCAGCGGGTCACCGGTGCCGGGCTCGACCCGACGGGACTGTCCGAAGAGGCCGATTTCACTTTGGACGGTGGCCACGCCGCGATGGCCCGGTTGCTGGAACGGGCACCCGATCTCGACGGAGTGTTCGTCGCGAGCGACCTGATGGCCGCGGGCGCGCTGCGCGCCCTGCACGAAGCGGGCCGCCGGGTTCCCGAGGACGTGGCGGTGATCGGGTTCGACGACCATCCCGCGCTCGCCACCGCGATGCACCCGCCGTTGACGACGGTGCACCAGGATCCGGCGGCGCAGGTCCAGCAGATGGTCGCGACCCTGACCGCCCTGCTGGCCGGGCAGGCCGTCCGGCCGCGAAGGCGGGTGCTGCCGGTTTCTCTCCGGATCCGTGAATCCGCGTGAAATGATTTCCTGACGGGATAACGCGCCGCCGGAAAACAAGTGTTCACCCTTTGCCTTCGCTCCCCGGTTCGGCTACCTTTCCGGCCGGGCGGAGAAAGGCGAGGATGAGATCGCGATTCTGGGTGGTGTTCGCGCTGCTTCCGGGCGTCCTGCTGACCGCCTGTGGTGCGAGCGGCGGCGGGGTGCTGCCGGTGGTGGCACTGACCCCCGAGACGCCGCCGACCGTCCGGTACGTGCTGCCGAGCCGGCCGCCGACGACACCCCCGCCGACGAAGACCATCACCGTGCGCCGCCCGGTCACGACCAGGACGGTCACCGCGGCACCGGTGAGCCCGCCGCCGGGCGGCACGACCGCGCCGCCGGCCACGTCGGCGCCTGCCGCGCCGGAACAGATGTCCGGCACGGTCAGCTTCTACTCGTCGGTCGACAAGAGCCCGCTGGGCACCCTGCTGATCGCGTTCCCGACGATCCTGCACGGGCTCGCGGGCGGCAGCGGCACCTACGACGATCCGGTGACCTTCGCGGCGGCGCCGGGCGCGTTCGCTCCCGGCACCCGGATCTACGTACCGGATCTGCGGCGTTACTTCGTGCTCGAGGATCTGTGCGCCTCGTGCGGCGGCACGCATATCGAGCTGTGGACGGGCTCGGCGCTCGACGACGGCATCCGGACGTGTGAAGCGCGGCTCGGCGCGCAGGGGACGCGCTCCTACCTGGTGTCTCCCCCGCCCTGGCTGCCCGTCGCCCCCGGCCCGCTCTACGACGGCGGCGGGTGTTTCCGGCCGTGATCCGGGGTGCGAGGTACGGTGTTGCGGTGACCGACAAGGACATCATCGGCAGCATCGACGAGCTCATCGCCGAGGAGCACAAGCTGCGTGAGAAGGCCACCGGTGCCGGCCTCGAGGAGCCCGACCGCACCCGGATCCGCCAGCTCGAAGAGCAGCTCGACCAGTGCTGGGACCTGCTGCGCCAGCGCCGCGCCCGCCGGGAGTTCGGCGAGGACGAGGGCGCGGCCGAGGTCCGCCCCACCAGCGAGGTCGAGCACTACCAGCAGTAGTTCACAGCCAGCTCACAGCTCGCGCTCATCCGGTTGTGACCTTCCCCGTTCACGCTTACGGTGCCGAACGGAAGGAGCCGGAACGTGGTGCGGTTGCTGGTCGTCGGTGACGAGCCGGGCACGGTCGAGCTTCTCGCGGGCAGCCTGCGCTTCGCCGGGTTCGACGTGAGCACGGCGGAATCCGCGTCAGCCGTGACGGGCGCCCGGGTGCGCCGGCCGGATCTGGTCGTGCTCGGCGGCTCGATGCCCGGTCTGGCGCGGCGGCTGCGCGCCGGCGGGCTGCATGTGCCCGTCCTCGCCGTCGGCGCGCCGTGCACACTGGATGCCCTGGTCAGCGAGATCGACGTGACGCTGCGCCGGGGCAGGCTGTCGGTCGCGGATATCGAACTCGACGAAAGCACGCACGAGGTGTTCAAGGCGGGCCGCATTGTCGATCTGTCGCCGACGGAATTCCGGCTGCTGCGGTATTTCCTGCTCAACGCCGGTCGTGTGCTGTCGAAGAAGCGGCTGCTCGAGGACGTGTGGGAGTGCGACTTCGGCGGGCGCGACAGCGTGCTCGAGTCCTACGTGTCCTACCTCCGGCGCAAGATCGACACGACCGAACCGCGCCTGCTACGCACGGTACGCGGGATCGGGTACCAGCTGCGCGTTCCACGAAACGACGCCCGGTAAGGGCGATTTCCGGGCCACTCGCTCGATTCGATCGTCCGACCGATTTCAGACACCACATCTCCTGGTCCCCGCCCGGTCGCAAGATCCACCGTGGCTCGGTGGTCGGCTGGCGGCAGGTGAAATCTAGGGCAGATCCGCCTAGCCGGGAATACTCCGAACGGCTGAGTCCCGGTCGCTCAACGTAGTTGCCTGAAACATCGGAACGGTCTAGACGCGGGCACCTTCTTGGGTTAATTGTGTACCCGTCCAGTCGTCGTACCCCTCCGATCGCACGAGAGCACCACCGCGGATAGCGCTCTTGTCGGAAGGCAACAAGTGCCCAAGCTACTCAGAAAAACAGTTACGCCAACAGGATCTTCGAACCACGCGCCGCGCGGTTCGAAGATTTCGCTGCGCACCCGCGTGCTCGCGATCGCCCTGATTCCGAGTTCCGTGCTGCTCGCGGCCGGGGTGGGGATCAACACGTACTTGATCACGGCCGCGGTCCAGAAACGCGACACCGCGGTCCTGCTGACCCGGGGCTACGGCCTGGCAGTGCCGTTCATGCCGGCGATGACGCAAGAACGCCGTGCGAGCATCGCGGTCGCCGCCGATCCGTCACCGGCCAACAAGGCGGACCTCGAGCAGGCCCGCGCCGGGTTCAACCAGCTGCTCGGCGAGTTCGGCGCCGTTTCGGGGCAGGTAGCCGCCGCGATGCCGCCCGACTCCCGCGCCGCGATCAACCACTTCGTCCAGTCGATGGGGCAGCTGCCGGGCATTCGCCAGCAGATCGACAACGGCCAGGCCCGCCCCCTCGCCGTCTACGACACCTACAACTCGATCGCCGACGCGATGATCGTCGCGGCCGGCGCCATCGGACGTGACTCCACCGACAAGGACGTGGCACTGCTGCGTTCCCGGGCCGCGGACCTCATGCGCGTGTCGGACTGGGTCGACCGCGGCAACGCGCTCGCGCTCGCCGCCTACCAGAACGGCGGGCTGACCGGCGACGAACTGGCCGCCTTCGACTCGCTGGCCCGTGCCTACCGGGCCGACCTGACAGGTCTCCAGCCACAGCTTCCCTCGGCCCAGCAACAGAAAATCGACCAGCTCGAGTCCTCTCCGGACTGGAACCTGCTCGGCACGGTGGAGGACGCCGTGGTGCGCCAGGGTTACGACCCGCGCCCGCTCTCCCGCGGCGCCGTGCCGTCCCTGCCGGTCACGGTACAGCAGTGGCAGGACGCCGTGCGACAGGTTTCGGGCACGATCAGCAGCCTGGGCCTCGGCGATCTGGGCAGTGCGGCGGCCGCGGCGGAGAAACAGTCCGCCGACGACACCCTGAGCCGCTCGATCATCATCGCGGCCGCGAGCCTCGTACTGGCCGTCATCGTCCTGTTTCTGGCGCTGCGCATGGGCAACGATCTGGTCCGCCGCCTGCACCGGCTGCGGGCCGACACCCTTGAAGCCGATCAGCGGCTGCCCGACGTGGTAAACCGCGTCCGGCAGGGTGAGCGGGTCGACGTCGGCCGCGAAGTACCCGCGCTGGACTACGGAAGCGACGAAATCGGCGAAGTGGCCGACGCGTTTTCCAAGGCACAGCAGGCGGCCGTCGCCGCGGCGGTGCAGGAGGCCGAGCTTCGCGAGGGCATGAACACCGTGTTCCTCAACATCGCCCGGCGCAGCCAGGCCGTCGTGCACCGGCAGCTGCAGGTGCTCGACCGCGCCGAGCGCTCGGCCGACGATCCGGACCAGGTCGACCTGCTCTACCAGCTGGACCACCTGAGCACCCGCGAACGCCGCAACGCGGAGAACCTGATCGTGCTCGGCGGCGGGCGGCTGACCCGCCAGTGGCGGGCCCCGGTGAACCTGCTCGACATCGTCCGCAGCGCGGTCGCCGAAACCGAGCAGTACAACCGGGTCACCTTCGGGCGCATCCCGCAGGTGCAGGTCACCGAGCGCGCGGTGGCCGACCTGATGCACCTGCTCGCCGAACTGGTCGACAACGCGATCGCCTTCTCCCCACCGGAATCCCGCATCGAGGTGCGCGGCAACCCCGTCGGCAGGGGTGCGGTGATCGAAATCGAAGACCAGGGTCTCGGCATGCCGGACGAGGAGCGCGAGCGGGTCAATGCCATGTTCGAGGATCCGGCCGACTCCGGCGTGCTGGCCCTGACCGGTGACTCGCGGATCGGTTTCTTCGTCGTGGCGAGGCTGGCGCGCCACCAAGGTATCCGGGTGTCCCTTTTGGAATCGTCCTATGGTGGCATCCGCGCCGTGGTGGTCATTCCCAACGACGCGCTCGTGGCGGCCAAGCGCATCGAACCCGCAGACCCGGACCACACGGACTGGTTCAACGCCGTGCCCGCGCAGACCGGTCCGGCGCCGGAAAGCCCGCCTGCCAACGGGAAGGCGAACAAGCACCGAGCCACGGTGATGATGCTGCCCGAGGCCACCCCGGCGTGGCCGGCACCCTCTCCGACGGATGACCGGCCGCGGCTGCCGAAACGACGGCGCCAGGCGAGCCTCGCGCCCGGCCTGCACGAGATGCCCGAAGCGGCGGCGCCCGCCCCCGCCGCGGCCGACGAGGAGGCGACCGCCATGGGAGCGCGGAATCTGATGGCGGCCTTCCAGGACGGTACGCGCCGTGGCCGTGCCGAAGACGAGACATGGCACGGCTGAGACGAGGATCCTGTGGAACACACAACACGGAAAACGGACCTGAACTGGCTGCTCGAGGATTTCGTCGAGCGGGTGGTGACCGTCGACAGGGCGGTTCTGCTATCCGCCGACGGGCTGCTCATGGGCCGGTCGCGCGGATTGTCCGAAGAGGACGGTGAACACCTGTCCGCGATGGCGTCGGCGTTCCAGAGCCTTTCCCGCGGCGCCGCACGACATTTCGACGGCGGCGGCGTGCGGCAAACGATGGTCGAGATGGACAACGCCTTCCTGTTCGTGATGGCGGCGGGACGGGGAGCGTGCCTGGCCACCCTCGCCGCCCGCGACGCCGACCTGGGGCTCGTCGCTTACGAAATGAACCGCCTCGTCGCGCGAGTCGGTGTGAGCATGTCCGCGCCGCCGCGTCCGGTGGAGGCCGCGAACGGCAGGCTCGATGACCGGCGGTGAGTTCGATGGAAGGCACCGGATACGACGGGCCGATGGTCCGGCCGTACTTTCTGGCCGGCGGCCGCAGCCGCCCCGCGCGCGCCGACCTGGAGATGATCACGTTGGTGGTTTCGGTGACCGACGAGATCCGCGAACGGGTCAGTCCCGAACACGCGGAGATCGTGCGCATCTGCGCGCGGCCGTGCTCGGTCGCGGAGGTCTCGGCGCTGACCAACCTGCCGTTGATGGTGGTGAAGGTGCTGCTGAGCGACCTGATCGACCGCGGGTACCTGATCCACCGGTCCCCGCCGGCCACCGAGATCCCGAGCCAAGAACTACTCCAGGCGGTCCTTGATGGCATCCGAAGGCTCTGAGCGCACCACCCCGTCGCTGGCCACGGCGGTGAAGATCCTCGTGGCCGGCGGGTTCGGGGTCGGCAAGACGACGATGGTCGGCGCGGTCAGCGAGATCCGGCCGCTGCGCACCGAAGAGGTCCTGAGCGACGCCGGGGTCGGGGTGGATGACGTGTCCGGTCTCGACGCCAAGACCACCACGACCGTCGCGATCGACTTCGGCCGCATCACGATCAGTCCCGATCTGGTGCTGTACCTGTTCGGCACCCCGGGCCAGCAACGGTTCTGGTTCATGTGGGACGAACTGGCCCGCGGCTCGCTCGGCGCGGTCGTGCTGGCCGACACCCGGCGCCTCGACGGCAGCTTCGCCGCCGTGGACTTCTTCGAACGCCGAGGAGTGCCGTTCGTGGTGGGCGTCAACTGCTTCGACCAGGCGCCGGTCTACCGCGCCGAAGAAGTGCGTGACGCCCTCGACCTGGACCCCGATACCCCCGTGGTGCTGTGCGACGCCCGCCGCCGCGAGCTGGGCAAGAAGGTGCTCGCGACCTTGCTCGAATACCTGATGCGACTCGGCGACCGGCAGTGGGCGGGGTACCAGCCGGGCGTGCGCTGATACCGGATACCGGGCGTAGAATTAGTTCACAAGTTGACCAGTTCTACGCGAAGGGCGGGTATGGCGGCCGAGGAGCTCGATTTCTGGTCTTTCGTCGAGCTGGCCAACAAGCGCCTCTCCGGCGAGTTCGGCTTCTCCCACCAGCTGGCCACCCAGGTGCTGCTGCGGCTCAACCGCGCCTCGAGCATCGTCACCTACGACCTCGAGGCGAGCGTGCACCGGCCGCGCGGGCGGTCGTGGTCGGGGTTCCGGCTGCTGTTCGTCACCTGGCTCGCCGGCCCGCTCGAAGCGAAGAAGGCCGCCGAGCTGACCGGGATGAGCCGCGCCGCGGTGTCGAACCTGACCAAGACCCTCGTCGCGGACGGGTTGCTCGCGCGCACGCCGGGCGAGCACGACGGCCGTTCCGTCCTGCTGTCGCTCACCGAAGCGGGGCAGCGCGAGATGGTCGAGGTCTTCCGCGCGCAGAACGAGCGCGAGTACGAATGGGTGAGCGTGCTCACCGAGGCCGAGCAGCGGATCCTCGTGCTGCTGCTGGACAAGCTGATCACCAACAAGCGGTTCGAGGTGCGCGGCCGGAACTGACCCTTGTGCCCGGCCGATTTAGTCAATACATTGATTAAAGCGAGGCGAGGAGGCGGACGCGTGATCCCGGCACTGTTCAAGGGACTGCTCGACGACGCCGCGGTCTTCCCGCCGGGTTCGATGCCACTGGCCGACGCTGTGCCCGCGCACGCGCGGCATCTCGCCGCGCCGTACGCGGACATCGTCGGACCCTTCGTGCTCGCCGCTCCCATGCTGGCCGAACTCGGGGACGCCGACGTGGCGCTCGCCGTGACCGCGCCGGGCGGGCCCGCGCAGGTGCCCGGCGTGCTCGCCCTGGCGGGAAACCGGCTCACCGCACTGGACGTCGCGATCCCGGCGGCGATGAAGCCCGCCGAGTTCTTCACCGCGCTCGAACCGGTGGACGTGCCCGTCTTCGTCGAGATCCCGCGGGACGAGCGCCGCGCGGAAGTCATCGCGATCTGCGCGAAGACCGGGCGCGCGGCGAAATTCCGCACCGGCGGCGTGACCGCGGACCGGTATCCGGACGAGGCCGAACTGGCCCACGCGGTCCGTCGCGTCGTCGACGCGGGAGTGCCGTTCAAGGCCACCGCCGGGCTGCATCACGCGGTCCGCAACACCGATCCGGCCACCGGCTTCGAACAGCACGGCTACCTCAACCTGCTCGCCGCGGCCGGTGCCGCGATGGGCGGGGCCGGGCCGCGCGAACTGGCGGACCTGCTGGCGCTGCGCGATCCCGGCGCGCTGACCGCCCGGGTATCCACTTTGGACACCACGGTACGATCGGCGTTCCGCTCGTTCGGCACCTGCAGCATCCTCGAGCCACTGACCGAACTAGTGGCACTGGGCCTGGTCCCGGAAGGAGTAACCGCGTGAGGATCGAGATCCCCGAAGGATCCCTGTTCGGTCTCGCGAACTTGCCCTACGGCGTGTTCTCGGCACCCGGCACCCCGCCACGGGCCGGGGTCCGCCTCGGTGACTCCGTCGTCGACCTCGCCCGCGCGCTCGACGACGAGGTGTTCGCCCAGCCGAGCCTGAACCCGTTCATGGCGCAGGGATACGAGCGCTGGGCGCAGGTGCGGCGGCAGGTGACCGACCTGGTGTCCGGCGAGGTGCCCGGCGAGGCGGTGCACGCGATCGACGCGGTGACCCTGCACCTGCCGGTCGAAGTCGCCGACTACGTCGATTTCTACGCCTCGGAACACCATGCGGCGAACCTCGGCAGGCTGTTCCGGCCGGACGCTCCGCAACCACTCACGCCGAACTGGAAGCATCTGCCGATCGGGTATCACGGGCGCGCGGGCACGGTCGTGGTCTCGGGCACGGACATCGTGCGCCCATGCGGTCAGCGGAAGGCACCGGACGAGCCCGCGCCGACGTTCGGTGCGTGCCGGCGGCTGGACATCGAGGCGGAGCTGGGATTCATCGTCGGCGCCGGTTCCCGCCTCGGCGCAGGAGTGTCCACTTCGGACTTCCGGCACCACGTCTTCGGTGCCGTGCTGGTCAACGACTGGTCCGCGCGTGACATCCAGGCGTGGGAGTACGTGCCGCTGGGCCCGTTCCTCGGCAAGAGCTTCGCGACCTCGATCTCCCCGTGGGTCGTGCCGCTGGCCGCGCTGGAAGCAGCACGCGTGCCGACCCCGGTCCAGGATCCGGCGCCGCTGCCGTACCTGCGGGAGAGCGAACCGTGGGGGCTGGACATCGACTTGGCCGTCTCGTGGAACGGCCAGGAGGTGACTCGGCCGCCCTACCGCGAGATGTACTGGTCGCCGGCGCAGATGCTGGCGCATATGACGGTCAACGGCGCGACGAGCCGCACCGGCGACCTGTACGCCTCGGGCACCATCTCCGGCCCGGCGAAGGACCAGCGGGGCGCGTTCATCGAACTGACCTGGGGTGGCCAGGATCCGGTCGAAGTCAACGGCGAGCCCCGCAGCTTCCTCCTCGACGGCGACGAAGTCGTGATCACCGCGACGGCACCCGCGGCCGACCGCACCCGCCTCGGCTTCGGTGAGGTACGGGGCCGTGTCCGGCCCTCAGCTCACGAAGGCGAATAGTTCGCCGACCCCGAACAGCGAGTCCTGCACGACCTGCCCCCGGTCACGCGGGGATGATCAGCGCAGGTCGCGATGCCGGGCGCGAGCAGATCGGCCCGCGCACTGGTGACTATCGCCTCTGTGCGTTTGGTCCGCGGCGAGTTGCCCTGGAAGCCTGCGGGATCAATCGCATCACCTGGAGGACGAGATGGGGAACTCGGTCGTGATTTCCGGGCTCGAGTGGGTGCGGGGCGAGGAAGAAAGCCTGGAGGGGCACTCGGCGGACCTGTCGAGTCAGGATTGGGTAAGGACCGCGCTCGACGATCGCGCCAAGTTCGCGAAAGACTTGCGGCTGCTGGGACTCGACCACGGCGTGGTGAGACAAGGGCTGCGGCTTCGCGACGAGGCCGAAAAGGATTTGAAGGAATTCTCGTCGCCAACGAGGTTTTCGCATATCGATTACGCCGATTCTGTGGGCGGGCACGTGAGCGGCGGCGCCGCAGCGGTCACGTTCGGGCAACGGTTGCGCGACTGGTGGGATGCCCGCAAGATTCTCGTCGAGGCGAGGCAGGACGTCGCTGTCCGCATACCGCTGTTCGTGCTGTCGGCACCCAAGATCGAGACGTGCGCAGCGTCCGTGAAGATCGCGGAACAGCGGGCCCGCAAGGTCGAGTGGGAGGTGAAGATTCTGGGCAGCGGCATCGGCGGGGGGCGCGCCGTCATGGCCACGGTGACCTCGTCGTTTTCGGCGAGTAACGGCGAGAACAAGCTCATCTTTCTGCCAGTGACCGTCGGCATCGAAAGAGTAAGGATCACGGAAGGCGGGCGCGAGATCGGGCGCGGTTACCGGGTAGACCCCTCCACCCGCGGCCTTCACTATTCCGCGCCGGGTTCACTCCTTCTCGACTCCGATTACAGCCCTCACATCGGCGCCCTCAAGGAAACGTACTCGCTGGCCGGAGATTCACCTGGAGCGATTTCGGAGTACGAGTACACCTACGAACAGGAAGATATCAAGAAGTACAGCGTCGGCTTCAAGATCAAGGAATTCGAGGCGAGCCTGCAGTTCTCGCACCTCATGCATTCTTCGGCGACGCTGGGCTTCAAACTGTGCGGCGGGCACGACTACGCACTGCATGGCATCGACGATTGCGAGGGTGTCGCCTGGCCGGCGTGAGCCTGCGTCAGCCTTCGAGGGCGCCGGCCCAGCGCCAGTCGCCCTCGGGCCCCAGGTACTCCACGCGTTGCACCTCGTCGTCGAGTTCCTCCTCGTCCTGAGCCCAAGACAGGGCCGCGGCGTTGTCGGGAAAGTCACGCTCGTCCATGACGTCGCCCATGCCGTCGAGGAACCGGTAACGGGTCATCGGGTCATGGTAGGGGACGTCACGTGGCCACGCCTCGCCCTACCGGCGCTTCATCTCGCGGAGCTGACGTTTGAGGTCCTCGACGTCCCAGCGGTGATGACCACCCGCAGTAGTCAGCGTGGGCTTCACTCGGCCCTCTTTGACCCACCGCTGCAGGGTGCGGCGGTCCACACCGATGGCCTTCGCCGCGTCAGCGGTGGGAACAAGATCGCTGGGCACTTACGTACTGTTGCCTGCGAATGTCGCGTTAGTCCACCCGGGTGACGCGATTCACCGCAAACAGAGCGGCTTATCGCGATCAGACGCGCTCATATACTCTTGTCGCCAAATGTCGCGTTTGAGTCCAGGATCGAGCCGGTGGAGGGGCATATGAGCATGCATCCTGACTTCCAACCGAAACCCACCGAACTGGTCTACGAGGCGGTGGCGCAGCACATCGCGGCCCGTATCGAGACCGGTGAGCTGAAGCCGGACGAGCCGTTGCCATCCGAGCGGCGGCTCGCCCACGAGTACGGTGTGTCGCTCGGCTCGGCGCGCCACGCGACCCGGCTCCTGCGGTATCGCGGGCTGGTCGTTACTGTCCGGTCGAAAGGCACGTACGTCGCCGAGCGGCCGGCACGCGAGGAGATCGCCCATGCCCGAGGACCCCGTTGAACCCGCGCTGCTGCGGGAACTCGGCAGCGGGCTCGTCGATCCGGAGCACCCGGACGGGAGAGAGTGCGTCCGCTGCGGCGTGCCGGCGAGCCTCTACGCCGTTGATCTGCTCGGCACAGCTTGGGACACCTGTCCTCGCCATCATGGGGCCGTGCTGCTCGATCTCCTCCATGGCAAGGTCGACGACGTCGACACCCGGCTGACCGGCGCCACTCTCAGGCTTGTGGGAACGCCGAAGCGGCCGGACTAGACCACGCCGGAAACGGCACCGCCACTAGAGACTGGGACGCGGAGGGCGCCGCCCTCCGCGCTTCCATCGGTCAAAAAGGTCCAGCCGGTCGGGATGACAGGATTTGAACCTGCGACCCTCCGCTCCCAAAGCGGATGCGCTACCAAGCTGCGCCACATCCCGGTCGCCCCGGCGGGGCGCTGCGATCACTCTAACCCGACCCGCTAAACTGGACGCGCGGCCCCAGCCTCAACCGGCCGCGTGCGGGCGTAGCTCAATGGTAGAGCCCCAGTCTTCCAAACTGGCTACGCGGGTTCGATTCCCGTCGCCCGCTCCAGTACGAAACCACCAGCCCGCCGGTAAACGAGTTGGTGACGCCGGCCAACAGCTGCGAGCATCACGGCATGCTTGTCATCCGCAGGGCGACGCCCGCCGATGTCAGTGGGTGTGTGGCGATCGTGCGGGACTCGCCTGACTTCTTCACCAGTGATGTGCCCGGGAAGGTCGGCGCGGACCTGGAAATCCATCCGGCGTGGGTGGCCACGACCGATGACGACCTCGCCGGGTTCGCGATCGTGGACCGCCGGGCGGCGCGGGGCGCGGAGGTCCTGTGGATGGCCGTCACCGCCTCGCGGCGGGGCGGTGGCGTCGGCACGCTGCTACTCGAACACGTCTTCCGCGACCTTGCCGAGAGCGGGGTTCAGGTCGTGGAGGTCAAAACCCAGGACGCCAGCGCCGGCTACGAGCCCTACGTCGCCACGCGGGCGTTCTGGGAACGACGCGGCTTCGTCCACCTCGACACGATCGATCCCCTGCCGGGCTGGCCGCCGGGCAACCCCGCCGCCATCTATGTCGCCGCCCTCGCCGCGACCCACCGATGAGTTTTCGCGCCCCGCCCGGTCAGCACTGAGATCACCCATCTCGAAGGAGGAACAATGACCGACAAGGCGCTCACCACCTGCCTCTGGTTCGACGGCAACGGGGAGGAGGCCGCGAACTTCTACGCGAGCGTCTTCGACGACGCCAAGATCGGCCGGATCGGGCGGTACGTCGAAGGGGAACACGGCACGCCCGGCGCGGTCATGGTGGTCGAGTTCGAACTCAACGGGCAGAAGTTCATCGCCCTCAACGGCGGCCCGCAGTTCAAGTTCAACGAGGCCGTCTCGTTCCAGATCCCGTGCGAGAACCAGGAAGAAGTCGACTACTACTGGGCGAAACTCACCGCCGACGGTGGCGAGGAAGGCCCCTGTGGCTGGCTCAAGGACAAGTTCGGCCTGTCCTGGCAGGTCGTCCCCAACCGCGTCATCGAACTGATCGGCGACGCCGACACCGTCAAGGCCGCGCGCGCGACCGAGGCCATGTACGCCATGAAGAAACTCGACATCGCCGCGATCGAGAAAGCTCACGCCGGCTGAGCCCGCGGCCGATGGAGCGCTCCCACGCAGTCCGCGCACCGCGGCAGCTTCCGCCAGTGGTGCGTGGGCTCCGACGGGATGCACCGCCGGCCGCAGCGCGACCGCAACCCGACGCGCGGGTGGTAGTCGCGCGCCGGCGGCACCCAGTGCGTCGCCGCCGCGTCGCTGTCGGGTAGCCATCCCCAGCACGCGAGGAGATCACCATGCATGCGCGGCATGGTCCGGCCGCGCACCGCCTCGCATCCCCGAGACGCTCCGGTGGTAACACACCGCTTACGAACGAGCGCGCGATGTTTACCCGACCTGACGAGCGGTCGCCATCGCGCGCTCGGTCTCCCAGAATGCCCGCATCGAGGTCACCAGCCCGGCCTCGTTCACCCGGTAGACGTAAACGCCTTCCGTGTCGACCCGGTACCCGCCCGGCAGGAACGTCGTGATCGTGCCGTAGTTGGCGACCTCGCTGCCCGCCACGAACGAGTCCCGGATCGTGAACTCGAACCGCTCGACCTTCCCGATCGTCAACTCCCAGAACGCGCTGATGCCCGCACGCCCGTGGTGTCCCTTGCCATCGGGATCGAACATCGAGGGCCCCACCGGATCCTCGATGACGCCGTCGGATGCGAACAGGCCCAGCCATTCCTCCTTCTCACCCCGGACCACGGCGTTCATCGACCGCCACGCCGCCAGCCGCGCCGGCGGCTGCTCCGCTTCGGTGTCCCAGCAAACCTCGACGCTCACGGCTATCACACCTTCGCGATGATCTCGTCGGCGAACTTCCTGATCGCGTCCTTCTTCGGCCCGACCGGGGCCCCGAACCCGATCCCGTCGAACACCCAGGGCTGGGTCACGATGTCGGTCACCCCGATCTCACCCTGGCGGCGATACCCGTCTACCCCGAAGCTGTCGATGCACACCGCCTGGATCTCGAACGGCACGTCGGCCCGCCCGTACTCCGCGCGCAACGTCGCCAGCCGGTCGATCGTGGTACGGAGGTCGTCGAGTTTCATCATCGCGCTCGACCAGCCGTCCGCGGCCCGCGCGGCCCGGCGCAGGGCGACCTCCGTGTGCCCGCCGATGTAGAACGGCACCCGTTTCGACGGCGCCGGGCTCATCTGCAGCTTGTCGAAATCGAAGAACTTGCCGTGATACTCGACCATCCCGCCGTCGAGGATCAGCCGCAGCACATCGATCGCCTCGTCGACGCGCTTGCCGCGGTTCGCGTACGGCGCGCCGCACCACTCGAACTCCTCGGGCGACCAGCCGACGCCGAGGCCGAGCCCGAACCGGTTGCCGGTCAGTACCGCGACCGAACCGACCTGCCGCGCGAGCAGGACCGGGTTACGCGAGCCGAGTTTGATCACCGACGTGTAGAACTCGATTCCGCTGGTCACCGCGCCCATCGAGGCGACGGCGACGAGAGGATCCGCCCACGGGGTTTCGGCGTTCCAGAAGCGGCTGCCGTCGGGGGTGTACGGGTACTCCGCCGAGACGGACTCCGAATAGAACAGCGAGTCCGGCAGCACGATCGAGGAGAAGCCGCACTCCTCGGCCGTGCGAGCGAGTTCCGCGAACTGGTCCAGGGGGTTCATCGCGACCGAGAGGCTGAACTTCATACCCGCGAGACTATAACGTGTTCTAGTTTTCGTCGAGGGAACTCTCGGCGTAGTGTCCGCGTTGTCCGGTTCAAGACACCGAACCTCCGGGAGTAACCGATGGGCACCGCGGTCACGTTGATCGTGCTCCTCCTGATCATCATCGCCGCCGTGGCGTATTTCGCCAGGTCACAGGCGGCCAGGCGGCAGCGGGAACTGGACGACGCCAAGGCGGACGCGCGCCGCCTCGTCGAACGGCTCGGCGGACAGGTCCTGAACCTGACCGGCACCGACACCGCGTCCCAGCAGGCGCTGGCGGACGCGGCCGAGCGCTACAACGCGGCCGGCTCGCAGATAGAGCAGGCGCGCACGGCCGAGCAGGCGAAGCTGGTGAAGGAGACCGCGCTCGAGGGCCTCTACTACGTCCGCGCGGCGAGGACGGCCATGGGCATCGACCCGGGCCCGAAGCTGCCGGAGGAACTGGAGCGCGAGCGCGCCGGCAAGGTCACCGAGCACCGCACGGTCGACGTCGAGGGCCATAGCTACGAGGCCTCCCCCGACCCGGGCTCGAACACGCCGTACTACTACCCCGGCGGCCGCGTCGCGGGCAGGCCGGTCCCGCAGGGCTGGTACAGCGAGCCGTGGTGGAAGCCGGCGCTGGTCGCCGGTGCCTGGGGGCTGGGCTCGATGCTGCTGTTCAGCACGATGTTCTCCGGGATGAGCGGGATCGCGAGCGCCCAGGCCTGGGAGTCCGGGTACGACGCCGGCCAGGAGGACGCGATGGCCGACGCCGGTGGTGACGGCGGCGACATGGGCGGAGACGCCGGTGGCGACATGGGCGGAGACTTCGGTGGCGGGGACTTCGGCGGGGGCGACTTCGGCGGGGGCTTCGACTTCTAACCGGGCTGGCAGGCCGGGCACCAGTACAGGTTCCGGCCGGCCAGTTCCTGGTGCGCGACCGGCGTACCGCAGACCAGGCAGGGCAGGCCCGCGCGGCGGTAGACGTACACCTCGCCGCCGTGCCGGTCCTCGCGCGGCGCCCGGCCGGTGACCTCCGGCATATGCTCGTCGGCGACCGTGTCGATCCGGCCGGTCCGCACGCCGTGGCGCATGAGCGTGCCCAGGTCCGCCCACATTTCCTTCCACAGCACCGGATCCAGCGCCCGGCCGGGCAGCATCGGCGCGACACCGTGCCGGAACAGCAACTCCGCGCGGTACACGTTGCCGACGCCAGCGACGACCGCCTGGTCCATCAGCAGCGCGGCGATCGCCGTCCTCGACGCCGAGATCCGCTCGAAGGCCTGCTCCGGCCTGGCGTCCCGGCGCAACGGGTCCGCCCCGAGGCGGGCCTTGATCGCGTCGACCTGGTCCGGGCTCAGCAGCTCACACCGGTTCGGCCCGCGCAGGTCCGTCCAATGTGTACTTCCGGCGAGCCGCATCCGCACCTGCCCGACCGGCGGGAGCACCGGCAGCTTGGCCTCGCTGAACGTGCCGTACAGGCCCAGGTGGACGTGCACGGTGCCGGCCTCGTACCGGTGGAACAGATGCTTGCCGTACGCCTCCGCCCGGACCAGGACGTGACCATCCACAGTGGATGCATCGGTGAACTTGCCCTGCGGGCTGCTCACCGCCACCGGCTTGCCCGCGTAGCGCCGCTGGTGCAGCCGGGCGAGCCGGTGGAGGGTGTGGCCTTCGGGCATCAGGCCGGGAGGGCGGGCGGGGTGCCGGTGCGCTCGTAGTCCAGCAACTGCTGCACGCGCCGGGCGTGCCGCTCCTCCGGCGACACCGGGGTCGCGAGGAAGGTGTCGACGATCGCGGTGGCCTCGTCGGCCGTGTGCATCCGCGCGCCGATGCCGATCAGCTGGGCGTGGTTGTGCTCGCGCGCGAGCTGCGCGATCTCCGGCTTCCAGGCCAGCGCCGCGCGGGCCCCCGGCACCTTGTTCGCCGCGATCTGCTCGCCGTTGCCCGAACCGCCGACGACGATGCCGAGACTGCCCTCGTCGGCCACCACCCGCCGGGCGGTCTCGATGCAGAACGCCGGGTAGTCGTCGGCCGCGTCGTAGACGGCGGGGCCGATGTCGGTGACCTCGTGCCCCTGCCCCTTCAGGTAGGCCACGAGGTGGTTCTTCAGCTCGAAACCGGCATGGTCGGATCCCAAGTAGACACGCACGCCTGGAGTCTGCCATCCCTGCCGGCGTGCCGTGAGGGACCCCCTCACGGCACATAAGGGCATGAGGGGGTCCCTCACGGCAAAGCCCGGAGTCAGTGGGGTGGCGCCGATGCTGCGGGCGGCTACCTTTGGCCCTCATGCGGTGGATTGAGCTCGGCGAAGGAGTCTTCGCGCGGCGCTACGAGCACCTCGACCAGACACTCGGGCTTGTCGTCGGCGCGGAACGCTGCCTCGTCGTCGACACCGGTGGCGACGAGGTCCAGGGTGCGGAGTTCGCCGCCGCGATCCGGGAGATCACCACGGCGCCGTGGCTGGTCGTGCTCACGCATGCGCATTTCGACCATCACTTCGGCACGAAACCGTTCCAGCCGTGCCCGGTCTGGGCGCATGAGCGGTGCGGGCCAGCCATGGGCGCCGACCGTGCCACCTGGGTCGCGAACTTCCGCCGCCAGCACGAACACGAGCGGGCCCAACGGCTTCTCGAAGCGGAACTCGTGCCGCCGACGCACGTGCTCACCGGCGAGGTGTCCCTCGATCTCGGCGGCCGCAAGGTGACGCTCCTGCACCCCGGGCCCGGCCACACCGACCACGACGTGGCCGTGGACGTGCCCGACGCGCAGGTCCTCTTCGCGGGCGATCTCGTCGAGCAGGGCGCCCCGCCGTCAATCGGCCCGGACTCGCACGTCGAGGACTGGCCGCACGCGCTCGACGGGCTGCTCGCGCGGGACCCGGCGACCGTCGTGCCCGGGCACGGCGAACCCGTTGACGCCGCATTCGTGCGGCGCCAACGCGATGAACTCAGGAGAAGTTGAGCTCGCCGGTACGCGTGCGCTTCAACTCGAAGAAGTCGGGGTAGGTCGCCATCGCGACGGCACCGTCGAACATCTTCAGCGCCTCCTCGCCTCGCGGGATCGAAGACAGCACCGGGCCGAAGAAGGCGACGCCGTCGATGTGGATCGTGGGGGTGCCCACGTCCATGCCGACCGGGTCCATGCCCTCGTGGTGACTCTCCTCCAGCGCCTCGTCGTACTCGGCCGACTCGGCCACCGCGGCGAGATCCGAGGACGCGCCGACAGCCTCGAGCGCCTGCTTGAGGACCGTCGGGATGTCCTTGTCGTTCTGGTTGTGGTAACGGGTGCCGAACTCGGTGTAGAACTCGCGCACCGACTTCTGGTCCGCGGTCTGGGCGAGCGCGGTGGCGACGCGGACCGGGCCCCAGGCCTTCTCCATCAGTTCCTGGTACTGCTCGGGCAGGTCACGCCCTGAGTTGAGGATCGCGAGGCTCATCACCTTGAAGTTCAGGTCGAGGTCGCGCTGCTTGTCCACTTCCAGGATCCACCGCGAGGTGATCCAGGCGAACGGGCAGACCGGGTCGAAGTAGAAGTCGACGCGTGTGCGATCGGGCATCGGTGTCTCTCCCTGTAGTTCGGCGTTCAACTTCCCCAACAGCTGTCCCATTGCGCTTGTTCCCCCCGGCATCCGTGATTGGATGGCAAGACACATCGATCGACCACCGCTAGTGCTATGAGGTGCCTGTGCCCGCCCCTAACCTGACCCGCGACCAAGCAAAACAGCGCGCGGACCTGCTGGAAGTCGAGTCCTACGACATCGTTCTCGATCTCACCGACGGTAACGGCCGTCCCGGCGAGAAGACGTTCGACTCGACCACCACGATCCGGTTCACCGCCCGCGCCGGGGCCGCCTCATGGGTGGACGTCGTGGCCGCGCGGGTGCGCGCCGCGAACCTCAACGGACGCGAGCTGGACGTGTCGGGCTACGTCGAGGACGACGGTGTCGCACTTCCGGAACTGGCCGGAGCCAACGAACTCGTCGTGCGCGCGGACTGCCGCTATATGAACACCGGCGAGGGCCTGCACCGGTTCGTGGACCCGGTGGACGACGCGGTCTACCTCTACACCCAGTTCGAGACCGCCGACGCCAAGCGCATGTTCGCCTGCTTCGACCAGCCGGACCTCAAGGCCGTCTACCGGATGACCGTGATCGCGCCCAGCGACTGGAAGGTCGTCTCGAACGCGAAGATCGAATCCACGGAGAAGACGCCGGAAGGCGCCACGAAGACCGTGTTCGCGACCTCGGAGCGCATCTCGACGTACCTGGTGGCGCTCGTCGCGGGCCCGTACACCGAGTGGCACGACCAGTACGGCGACGAGCACGGCACCATCCCGCTGGGCATCTACTGCCGCGCCTCGCTCGCCGAGCATATGGACGCCGAGCGCCTGTTCACCGAGACCAAGCAGGGTTTCGGCTTCTACCACAAGGCTTTCGACACGCCGTACCCGTTCTCCAAGTACGACCAGCTGTTCGTGCCCGAGTTCAACGCGGGCGCGATGGAGAACGCCGGTGCGGTCACGTTCCTCGAGGACTACGTGTTCCGCAGCCGGGTCACCCGCTACTCCTACGAGCGCCGCGCCGAGACCCTGCTGCACGAGATGGCGCACATGTGGTTCGGCGATCTGGTCACCATGCGCTGGTGGGACGACCTGTGGCTGAACGAGTCGTTCGCGACGTTCGCGAGCGTGCTGGCGCAGGCCGAGGCGACCGAGTACGAGCACGCGTGGACGAGCTTCGCGAACATCGAGAAGTCGTGGGCCTACCGGCAGGACCAGCTGCCTTCGACGCATCCGATCGCAGCGGACATCGTCGACCTGCAGGCGGTCGAGGTGAACTTCGACGGGATCACCTACGCCAAGGGCGCGAGCGTGCTCAAGCAACTGGTGTCCTACGTCGGGCTGGACAACTTCCTCGCCGGGCTGCGGGTGTATTTCGGCAAGCACGCGTGGGGCAACGCCACGCTGGCCGATCTGCTCGCGGCGCTGGAGCAGGCGTCGGGCCGGGATCTGTCCGGCTGGAGCGCGCAGTGGCTGGAGACCACAGGCCTGAACTCGCTGCGCCCGCGCTTCGAAACCGACGGCGAAGGGAAGTTCACGTCGTTCTCGGTCGTGCAGACAGGCGCGAAGCCAGGCGCGGGTGAGCTGCGCACGCACCGGATCGCGGTCGGCGTCTACGACGACGGCAAAGACACAGCCGGGAAGCTCGTTCGAATCAAGCGGGTGGAACTGGACGTCGCGAGCGAGGTCACCGAGGTGCCCGAGCTCGTCGGCGCCGCGGCCGGGAAGCTCGTCCTGGTCAACGACGACGACCTGACCTACTGCACGATGCGCCTGGACACCGGTTCGCTCACCACGCTCGTCGACCGGATCGCCGACGTCACCGAACCGCTGCCGCGCACGCTGTGCTGGTCGGCGGCGTGGGAGATGACGCGGGAGGCCGAGCTGAAGGCGCGGGACTTCGTCGCGATCGTCTCGCACGGGATCCACGCCGAGACCGAGGTCGGGGTCGTGCAGCGGCTGCTGCTGCAAGCACAGACGGCGCTGAACTCCTACGCGGAACGGGCTTGGGCGACCGAACGGGGCTGGCCGGAGCTCACGGCCCGGCTGCTCGAGCTGGCGCGGTCGGCCGAGCCGGGCTCGGACCACCAGCTGGCGTTCGCCAACTCGCTCGCCGGTTCAGTGCTCGACGGCGAGAAGCTCGACTTGCTCGCGGGCTGGCTCGACGGTTCGGCGCCGTTGGCCGGGCTGACGGTCGACGCGGATCTGCGGTGGCGGCTGCTGAGCGCCTTGGTGGCGCACGGAAGGGCTGGTGCCGCCGAGATCGACGCCGAGCTGGCACGTGACGACACGGCAACGGGCCGGCGGCGCGCCGAGAGCGCCCGTGCCCTGCTGCCGACGGCGGAGGCGAAGGCGGACGCGTGGCGGCGCGCGGTCTACGACGACGAACTGCCCAACGCGGTGAGCAACGCGATCATCGGCGGCTTCTCGCATCCGGGCCAGAAGCACCTGCTGGGCGAGTACGTCGAGAAGTACTTCGAGGTGATCGACGAGGTGTGGCAGCGGCGTTCGAGCGAACGGGCGCAGCCTGTCGTGGTCGGGCTGTTCCCGGCGTGGGCGGTCGATGCGGCCACGGTGGACGCTTCCGACACGTGGCTGGCCGGAGAACGCCCGGCGGCGCTGCGACGGCTGGTGTCGGAGGGCCGCGCGGGCATCGTCCGGGCGCTCGCGGCCCGGGAGTTCGACGAGAGCTGAAATGCCGTGAGGGGCCCCCTCACAGCCCATAAGGGCATGAGGGGGCCCCTCACGGCATCGGGTCGAACCGTCAGGCGGGCGCGGAGCCCGCCTGATCGGCCAGCATGCGCAGGCCGGAGACCAGGCCGCCGATGAGGTCGCCCTCCTTGAACGAGGCGACCATGCTCATCACCGCGAGCTTCGCAGCCCGGTCGGGCACGCGCTGGAGCGCGTCCGTGCCGGTGACGATCTCCACGACGCGCTCACCGGGCGACACCGCGATCAGCACCGAGCCGGGTGCGGCCGTGCCGATGGACCCGTGGAGCTTCTCGGCCCCCGCCCGCGAGTCGGCGCCCAGGTCGCCCAGGTACACGCTGAAGTCGATGCCCGTCTCGCGGCTCGCCAGCGTCAGCGCCTCGTCGAGACGCGCCAACTGCTGGACGCTGAACGGGCTCGCCGGCGTTGCCGACTCGTACATCCTGGCGACCGAGCGCCGCCCGGTCGGCAGGATTCCGACGCCGAACTCCGGTTCCCCAGCCTGAGCCTGACTCTGCTCGACCATCTCACCAGCTGCCACGGGCACCTCCCACTGCCGTCAGCGACGTTTCGCCGGAGCTCACCTGCCGGTGCGCGCCGATGCCCTCGGGGTTGCCGCTCCACCACATCGGCGGGTAGTCCCAGGCCTGGCCAGGCCGGTACCGCGGGGTGGCGGCGAACTTCGAGCGCAAAGTCAGAAGCGCGACCACCCCGTAAACGCCTCCCGGGATCAGCGCGAAGACCAGGAATGTCTGGACGATGCTCACGCGGTCACCTTAGCTGATGCCGCTTCGCCGGACGGCGGGACCGTTCATCGCGCGAAGGCTGCCGTCCGCCGTGTGCCGCTCTTGGGTTCGCGCGATGGGCCGTAAGGGGTTTACGCGAATGGTTGCAACTCACCGTACGGCTGGCCGCACTCAACGCTATCGGGTTGTCCCCGCCGGGGAATCCTCGTAGTTTTTCACCTGTACGGGCCTTGCGCCCAGCTCCCCTACCCGCAAAGTAACGCACTGGGTCCCCGGAGGACAGAACATGAACCTCGTAATTACCCCCGCTCAGCCCAACGCCGACCACTCTCAGTCACTGATCGACACGTTCCAGAGCCGGGGCACCCGGGTCACCCGTGGGACGAGGGTCACCGCCGGCACGCGCGTCACCCGGGGTACCCGGGTCACCCGTGGCACGCGGGTCACCCGTGGCACGCGGGTCACCGCCGGTACGAGGGTCACGCGAGGCACCAGGGTCACCCGTGGCACGCGCGTCACCGCCGGCACCCGTGTGACGCGCGGCACCAGGGTCACCCGCGGGACGCGCGTGACCTGTGGCACCCGCGTCACCGCTTCCTGAACGCACACTCCGGACTCCGGGCACCAGAAAGCCCCGGGCCGCTTCCCGGCCCGGGGCTTCGGTGTGCGCTAGGCGGCGACGCCGAGATATGGCTTCCACAACGGGTCGGCCTCCCCGCTGTGCACGAGCAGCCGCCAATGCGGGCCGTGCGGCGCCGTCGGCACGATCCGCAGATGCCAGCCCAGTTCCGTCAGGAGCCGATCGGCCTTGCGGTGATTGCACTTCGCGCAGCAGGCCACGCAGTTCTGCCAGCTGTGGGGGCCGCCACGGCTGCGCGGGATGACGTGGTCGATCGTGTCCGCCCGGCCACCGCAGTACGCGCAGCGGTAACGGTCCCGGTGCATGAGCCCGGCCCGGGTGAGCGGCACCTGCGCGCGGTAGGGCACCCGGACGTAGCTGGAGAGCCGAATCACCGAAGGCACCGGCAGCGACACCGTCGCCGCGTGCAGCGTCAGGCCCGCGGGATCGCCGTGCACCACGTCGGCCTTCCCGCACATCACCAGCACCACGGCCCGCCGCAGCGGCAATGCCGTGAGCGGCTCGTAGGTGGCGTTGAGCAGGAGGACCCGCCTTCGCCCCCAGCTCATGGGGGCCATGCCGACCGCCGGGTCCCGGCCTCTACGCTGTCCGGGCGGACGGGCGTTTCGCCCTCCGCCGCGCGAAGGCGGCCCACTGGCATGGTGGCCGCTGGGGGCGGCCCCACCCGGATAGGCACACAGGACTACCTCCGGCGCCGGCCCGGCCACGGGATTGTGGTCGTCGGCGCCGGGAGGGTTCGGTTGTCGGTCTGGCACTCGACCACCTCCACCGGTGCAGCCATAGCAGACCACAGATCACCCCGGAAATGCACCTGTGTTCGAAGACGTGTCCTGTGACATCCGCCGGACGTTCACGTGAACCAGGGCACACGAGGCGAGAAAGGGACCACGTAGCTCCGTGAACCCGTTGCTGACCGAAACCCCGCAATGCGTGAACGACCAGGGCAGCTGGTGTTACCAGGTGTATCAGGTGACGCACAACGAGTGGCTGTCGGCCTCGGCCGGCTGGCTCGTGGCCACGCCCGTCAAGATCCTGCTGATCCTGATCGTCGCGTTCCTGATCCGGCTGGTGCTGCGGAAGATCATCGACCGGGTCACCGAGATCCCCAGCGGCAACAACCGCCGGATGCCGGCGCTGCTGCGCCCGCTGCGGGAGCGCGCGCCGGATCTGCTCGGCCCGACCGTGATCGAGCGGCGGCGGCAGCGCGCGAAGACGATCGGCTCGGTGCTCAAATCGCTGACCTCGTTCATCGTCTACGGGCTCGCGTTCATCCAGGTGCTCGGCGAACTCGGCATCAACCTCGGCCCGATCATCGCCTCGGCGGGGATCGTCGGGGTCGCGCTCGGGTTCGGTGCGCAGAACCTGGTCAAGGACTTCCTGTCCGGGATGTTCATGATGATCGAAGACCAGTACGGCGTCGGCGACGTCGTGGACGTCGGCGAAGCCAGCGGCACCGTCGAGGCGGTCGGGCTGCGCATCACGACGTTGCGTGACCTGAAGGGCACCGTCTGGTACGTCCGCAACGGCGAGGTGCTGCGCGTCGGCAACTCGAGCCAGGGCTTCGCGAACGCCGTCGTGGACGTGCCGCTGAGCTACACGGCGGACGTCGAGCGAGCCCTCCACGTGCTCGCGACGATCGCGAACGCCGCGGTGGCCTCGGAGCCGCTGTCGGCCGACGTGCTGGAGCCGCCGGAGGTCCTCGGCGTGGAGAGCGTGACCCCGGAGGGCATCACGATGCGGCTGATGGTCAAGGTCCGGCCCGGAAAACAGTGGTCGGTCCAGCGCGCGCTCCGGGCCCGCGTGATGTCCGGGCTCGAGGAGGCAGGCTTCGAACCACCCCTCGGCCGGTTCCTCGCCTAACCGCTAACGGCACAATGGAGGCGTGTCCGAACCCGAACCGCAGTCCTTCTTCGACGCCGTAGGTGGCGAACCGACGTTCCACAAGATCGTCGCCAGGTTCTACGCCGAGGTCGCCGAGGACGAAATCCTGCGCCCGTTGTACCCCGAACAAGACCTCGGCCCGGCCGAGGAACGGCTGCGGCTGTTCCTGATGCAGTACTGGGGCGGCCCGCACACCTACTCCGACCGCCGCGGTCACCCGCGGCTGCGGATGCGGCACGCGCCGTTCAAGATCGGCCCCATCGAACGCGACGCGTGGCTGCGCCTGATGCGGATCGCGGTCGACGAGGCGGAGCTGCCTCCGGAACTCGACCGGCAGCTGTGGGCGTACCTCGAAATGGCCGCGAACAGCATGATGAACAGCTGGGGCTGAAAGCGCCGCTCCGTGAAGATCACGATCGCGGACGGTCGTGGCGAGGTCGGCCGCGCCGTCGGCGATCCGGACCGGGACGAGCGGCTGCTCTGGCCCTGAGCCGGCGATCGAACCAGCGAGCCGTTTCGATCAGGACTATCCCGGCGGCGGCGCAGGCCAGACCTGTCAGCGTGCCCCGGGTGTCACTCGGGTCCAGGACGAACAGCGCCTTGCTGAGCGGAAGGATGAACATCAGAGCCGACAGCCCGGCCATGGTCGCGACGAGAAGCGCTTTCCACCACGTGTAGGGGCGGGCGACGATCGCCACGATCCACAGCGAGACCGTGATCAGCGTGATCAGTGCCGTCGTCGCCGACTTCGTTTTGTCCACATCGGACACCAGTTGGTAGGCGGTGAACGTGGCGGCCGCGACGATGACGCCCGCCGGCACGGCCGAGCGCATCACCCTGGGCACGAAACCGCCGCGCGCCCGTTCGTGGTTCGGGGCCAGCGAAAGCACGAACGCGGGCACGCCGATCGTGAACCACGAGATCATCGTGATGTGGCGCGGCAGGAAGGGGTAGGTCAGCTTCTCCAGCCCGATCAGCCCGGGAATGACGAAGATCAGCGCAAGCAGCACCGCGTACACGGTCTTGGTGAGGAAGAGGGTCGCGACCCGTTCGATATTGCCGATCACCCGCCTGCCCTCGGCGACCACGTGCGGCAAGGTGGCGAACTTGTTGTCCAGCAACACGATCTGCGCCACGCTGCGCGCCGCGGGGCTGCCGGTGCCCATCGCCACGCCGATATCGGCATCCTTGAGCGCGAGCACGTCGTTCACCCCGTCGCCGGTCATCGCGACCGTGTGCCCGCGTGACCGCAGCGCGCCGACCATCTCCCGCTTCCGCGCGGGAGTCACCCGGCCGAACACCGTGCCGGTCTCGACGGCGTCCGCGAACCGGGCGGCGTCGGCGGGCAGGGCGCGCGCGTCGACCGCATGATCGGCACCCGGCAAGTCCAGTGAGGCGGCCACCGCGCCCACCGACACGGCGTTGTCACCGGAGATCACCTTCACGGACATGTCCTCGTCGGCGAAGAACTTCAGCGTCTCGCGGGCGTCCGGCCGGACCTGCTGTTCGAGCACCACGAGTGCGGCGGGTTTGAGCTCCGGGAGCGGGCCCGGGGCGGTCAACGGGCCGGGTGTGCGGGCGAGCAGCATCACCCGCAGCCCCCGCGCCCCGATCCGCTCCGCTTCGGCCCGCTCCGCGTCGCCGTCCGCCAGCAACACGTCCGGCGCGCCCAGAACCCAGCTGCCGTGGCCGGTGAAGCTCGCGCCGCTCCACTTGCGCGCGGACGAGAACGGGGCGACCGCCTCGACCTGCCAGTCCGGCACCTCGGGATACGCCTCGCGCAGGGCCCGCATGCTCGGGTTCGGCATCGGATCGGCAGCGGCCAGCGCGCCCAGTGCGTCGGCCACCGGGCCGTCGGCGATCGCCCGCGCCTCGATCACGCGCATCCTGTTCTCGGTCAGGGTGCCGGTCTTGTCGGCGCAGACGACGTCGACCCGGGCGAGGCCCTCGATCGCGGGTAGCTCCTGGACGAGGCACTGGCGGCGGCCGAGCCGGATCACCCCGACCGCGAACGCGATCGCCACCATCAGCACCAGCCCCTCGGGCACCATCTGCACGAGCGCCCCGACCATGCCGGCGAGCGCCCTGTCCAGCGGATCGTGCCCGGACAGCTGGTTCCAGACGGTCAGCGCGCCCGCCGGGACGAGCAGCCAGGTGATGAACCGGATGATGCTGTTGACGCCGGCGGCCAGTTCCGAATGGACGAGGGTGAACCGCCCGGCTTCCTCGGCCAGCCTGGCCGCGTACGCGTCGCGGCCGACCCGGCTCGCGCGGTAGACGCCGTTGCCCGCGGCCACGAAGCTCCCCGACAGCACCTGATCACCCGGCCCTTTCGGCACCGGGTCCGACTCGCCGGTGAGCAGCGATTCGTCGAGTTCGAGCCCCGCCGAGGTGAGCACGACGCCGTCCACGATGACCTGCTCACCCGGACCCAGTTCGATCGCGTCGTCGAGCACGACCGCGGACCCGTCGATCTCCATGGCCGCCCCGTCCCGGCGAACCCGCGGCCGGGCCTTGCTCACGATCGCCAGCCGGTCCAGGGTCCGCTTCGCCCGCAGCTCCTGGACGATGCCGACCCCGCTGTTGAACACGATGAACAGGCCGAACATGGCGTCCAGCACGGAACCGGTCAGCAGGATGATCGCCAGCAGCACGGCGAGGATCGCGTTGATGCGGGTCAGCAGGTTCGCGCGGACGATCTGGCCGACCGTGCGGCTCGCCCGCACCGGGACGTCGTTCACCTGCCCGGCCGCGAACCGGCTCGCCACCTCGGCGGCGCTGAGCCCACGCTCGGCGTCGGTCACCGTGAGTCTTTCCCTTCCCATGGCGAACCCCGGAGATCGACAGGATGCTCGTGACCGCAACTCGCGGAGAAGGGCCGAAGGTCACCGCCGCTCAGAACAGGAGCGGTAAGAGGGCCTGCCGGCGCCGCAGCACCGCGCCATACCGGGCGTCGAGCCGGAACCAGGAGCTCGTCGCCGTCACCCGCACCACGTCACCGGCGATCGACGAATCGGCAAAACCCATACCCGACAGGGCGAACAGGCACCGCATCGGGATCTTGACGGTCAGCTCGCCACCGGTCACCGTGAGCACCGTCTGATCCATCAGCGAAGCGGGCGGCGTGCCGTGCGGGCCCACGTTCTCACGCGCGAGCGCGACGCCGCGGTCGGTCAGCTCACCGACGACCTCGACCGGCAGCTCGTCCACCGGCCGCCACTCGCTGCCGACCGGCAGTTCCGCGTGCCACGACAGATCCCGCGCGGGCCCGGGGTCCATCCGCTCGCCCGGCGCGACCGTCAGCGCGGCGAGCAGCTCGTTACCGGAGACCGTGACGTCCCGCGGCTGGACCTGCCCGTGCACCGCGCGGGTGGCCAGTACCTCGAACGGCGTCACCACCCACGCTTCGACGACCTGGTCGTCGCGGTTGCGCAACCGCACCGCGCACTGCCCGTCGAGCCGGACGGCCCGCGCGACGAACGCGCTCAACGTCTCCCGGTCGGCCGCGTCGGGCACGCGCAGCTCGGTCGTGCGCGCTCTCGTGCTTTCAGTCATCAGCCAGCCTGTCCTTCAAGAACGCTCGCTCCGCGCCGATGAACCGGCGGGGCCGCCTGGTCGCGAGATCGTACGGCGCCAGCACGGTATCCGCCACCACGGCTACCGGGTCCTCGACCGAGGGTCCACTGTAGACGGTGTAGTCGAGCGTGACCGAGGCGAACTTCAACTCCCGCAACGACACCTCGACCCGCAGCTCCTGGGAGTCCACCACGACCGGCGCCCGGTAGTCGACCGTGAGCCGCACCACGACCATCCCCTTGGCGAACTCGCCCACCCCGGCCCGGCCCGCGTCGCCGAACAGCAGCGGCACGCGGGCCTCTTCGAGCAAGGTCACCATGCGCGCATGGTTACCGTGTCGATCGGTACCAATCCGACCGGCAGCCACGGCGATCCGCCTTGCGTAGGTCCGCTTCCGGTTGATCACGGTCGGCCTACTTTCGGTCGGATCGGTACCGTGCCCGAACGCGTCCATGTCCGACCATCGCGGCCGGACCATCGCGACGTACACCCGCTACCTCACCGTGCTCCTGAGCTGCCGCGCGGCGACCGACAGCGTGGCCAGGTCCAGCCTGCCCGACCGGGCGATCTCGTCGAGCGCGACCCGGGCCCGCGCCAGCCGCGAGGCGTTCGCCTTCTCCCACTGCGCGATCTTCTCGTCCGGGCTGTCTTCGGAATCGCTGTGGCGCAAGGCATCGAGCGTGATCGCCCGCAGCGACGAGTACACGTCGTCACGCAGGGAAAGCCGCGCGAGAGCGTGCCAGCGGTTGCCGCGTTCGAGTGCGCTGATCGAGGTCAGCAGCTGGTCGACGTTCAGGTGCGCCGACATCGCGTAGTACAGCTCGGCGGTCTCCTGCGCGCTGCGCTCGGTCTCGACCCGGGCCTCACGCTCGGCGAGTTCGGTGACCTCGACGATGTCCAGCAGGCCGTACGCGTCGAGTAGCACCGCGACCCGGTCGGCCAGCTCGCGCGGGCACCCCTCACCGCGGAACTTCTTCGTCCGCTCCGAGACCGCCTCGGCTTCGCGCCCGCGCAGCAGCCCGCGCATCTTCGGCGCGAGCTGCCCCACGGCCTCGCCGAACCGGCTGATCTCCGCGCCCACGGCCAGCGGCTGCGGCCGGTTGGCGAGGAACCAGCGCGAGGCGCGGTCCAGCAGGCGGCGCGTCTCGAGCATCATCGCGTCGGTGATGGCCGTGTCCACGTCGTTGTCCAGCTCGTTGATCGCCTGCCAGAGCGAGTCGAGCCCGAACGCCCGGGTGACCACCGTGTACGCCCGCACGGCGTCGGTGGCCGTCGCGTTCATCTCCTCGGACAGCCGGTAGGCGTAGGACACGCCGCCGCCGTCCACGACCTCGTTGACGAGCATCGTGGAGATGATCTGGCGGCGCAGCGGGTGTTCGCCGACCTCGTGGCCGTAGCGTTCCCGCAGCGGTTCGGGGAAGTACTCGGGCAGGCGGCGGGCGAAGACCTCGGCGTCGGGCAGTTCGCTCGCGAGCAGCTCGTCCTTCAGATCCAGCTTGACATGCGCGAGCAGGGTCGCCAGCTCCGGCGAGGTCAGCCCGTCCCCCGCCTTTTCCCGCGCCCGGAACTCGGCCTCGTTCGGCAGCGACTCCAGCTCGCGGTCGAGCGCACCGTCGGCCTCCAGCGCGGCGATCTGCCGCTCGTGCACCGACAGCATCGCCGGGGCGTGCGAGCGGCCCACCCCGAGCATCGCGTTCTGCTGGTAGTTGTCCCGGAGCACGAGCTCTCCGACCTCGTCGGTCATTTCGTGCAGCAGGGCGTTGCGGTGCTCGCGGTCCAGCTCCCCCGCGGCGACCAGGTGGTCGAGGAAGATCTTGATGTTGACCTCGTGGTCGGAGCAGTCCACCCCGGCGGAGTTATCCAGCGCGTCGGTATTGATCTTTCCGCCGGCCTGCGCGAACTCGATCCGGCCACCCTGGGTGAGCCCGAGGTTGCCGCCCTCGCCGACGACCTTCACGCGCAGGTCCCGGCCGTTGACGCGCACGGCGTCGTTCGCCTTGTCGCCCGCGTCGGCGTGCGTCTCGTCCCCGGCCTTGACGTAGGTGCCGATACCGCCGTTCCACAGCAGGTCGACGGGCGCGAGCAGGATCGCCTTGATCAGTTCTGCCGGGGACAGGTGCTCGATGTCCTCACCGAGCCCGAGCGCACGCCGCACCTGCGGGGTGATCGTGATCGTCTTCGCGGCACGCGGGTAGATCCCGCCGCCCTCACTGATGAGCGAACGGTCGTAGTCGTCCCATGAGGACCGTGGCAGCGCGAACAACCGCTTGCGCTCGGCGAACGTCGCCGAGGCGTCGGGATCGGGGTCGAGGAAGACATGCATATGGTTGAAGGCGGCCACGAGCCGGATGTGCTCGGACAGCAGCATGCCGTTCCCGAACACGTCGCCGGCCATGTCGCCGATACCGACGACCGTGAACTCCTCGCGCTGGGTGTTCACGCCCAGTTCCCGGAAATGCCGCTTGACACTTTCCCACGCGCCGCGCGCGGTGATGCCCATGGCCTTGTGGTCGTAGCCGACCGAACCGCCCGAGGCGAACGCGTCGCCGAGCCAGAACTCGTAACTGGCCGACACGTCGTTCGCGATGTCGGAGAAGGTCGCGGTGCCCTTGTCCGCGGCGACGACCAGGTACGTGTCGTCGGGGTCGTAGCGGACCACGTCCTTCGCCGGGGAGGTGTGGCCTTCGACGCGGTTGTCGGTCAGGTCCAGCAGGCCCGAGATGAACATGCGGTAGCAGGCGATGCCCTCGTTCAGCTGCGCGTCGCGGTCCACGGCCGGGTCACCGGTCGGCGCCGGGGGCCGCTTGACGACGAACCCGCCCTTCGCGCCGACCGGCACGATCACCGCGTTCTTCACCGCCTGCGCCTTCACCAGGCCCAGGATCTCGGTGCGGAAGTCCTCACGGCGGTCCGACCAGCGCAGCCCGCCGCGGGCGACGGCACCGAAGCGCAGGTGCACGCCTTCGACGCGCGGAGAGTACACGAAGATCTCGAACCGCGGCCGCGGCTCGGGCAGGTCCGGCACGCTCTTCGGATCGAGCTTGAACGCGAGGAACGGGCGCGGATCGCCCTCGGCGCCGGTGACGCGGTAGTTCGTGCGCAGGGTCGCGGTGATGACCGCGAGCAGGCGCCGGAGGATGCGGTCCTCGTCGAGGCTGGTGACCTCGTCGATCATCGCGGTGATCTCGTCGATGAGCGGATCGGCCTGCGCGTCGGACTCCGGGTCGGTGCTCAGGTCGAACCGGTGCTCGAACAGGTTGACCAGCTTCGTCGCGATGTCGGTGTGCGCGAGCACGGCGGCCTCGATGTACTCCTGCGAGTACGGCGTGCGCGCCTGGCGCAGGTACCGCGAGTACGCGCGTAGCACCGCGGCCTGCCGCCATGTCAGGCCCGCGCGCAGGACCAGCGAGTTGTAGCCGTCGACCTCGCAGTCCCCGCGCCAGGTGGCGGCGAAGGCGTCCTGGAAGCGCACCCGCAGGTCTTCCTCGGCCTCGCTGGTCAGCTCACCGAGGACCTCGCGGTTGATCCGGAGCCCGAAATCGTAGATCCACCACCGGGTTCCGTCCTCGCGGCGCAGATCGTAGGGCCGCTCGTCCACGACCTCGACGCCCATGCGCTGCAGTAGCGGCAGCACCGCGGTGAGGGTGACGCCCTCGCCGAGGAGGTACAGCTTGAACCGCCGCTCCCCCGCCTCGGCGCCCGCCGGCAGGTAGAACGACATGGTGAGGTCCTGCTCGGTACGCAGCGACTCCAGGCACCGAAGGTCCGCGAGCGCCTCGGCGGCATCGAAATCCTCCTTGTAGGCCTCGGGGAACACGCCCGCGTACCGCTGGCCGAGTTCGGCCGCGGACTCCTCGCCGAACGAGCCGGCGCCCCGGCCCGCTTCGCGCCGTTCCGCGAGGATCGCTTCGACCATCAGGTCGTCCCAGCTGCGCACGGCCGCGTTCAGGCGTTCCTGGATGCGCAGGGTGTCAGGTTCGGCACTGCGGCTGGGGTCGGTGTGGACGGTGAAGTGGACCTGCGCGAGCGCGGTCTCGCCGACGCGGGTGCCGTATTCGAGGTGGGTGCCCTCGAGCTCGGCCAGGAGAACCTCCTGCATCGCCAGCCGCGACCGGGTCGTGTACCGGTCACGCGGCAGGAACACCAGGCAGGAGTAGAAGCGGCCGTAGGTGTCGCGCCGCAGGAACAGCCGCAGCCGGCGGCGGTCGGAGAGGGTGATGGCGCCGACCGCGGTCGAGTAGAGCGAGTCCCGGTCCGCGGAGAACAGATCGGCACGCGGCCAGTTCTGCAGGACTTCGAGCATGCGCTGGCCCGAGTAGGACTCCATCGGGTAGCCGGCGCGGTGGATGACCTCGCGCACGTTGTGCGCCACCACCGGGATGTCGAGCACGTCTTCGTGGAGCGCGCTCGTGGTGAACATGCCGAGGAAACGGTGCTCGCCGGTCAGTGCCCCGTGCTCGTCGAACGTCCGGACACCCACGTAGTACGGGTACACCGGCCGGTGCACGGTGGAGGGCGCGCTCGCCTGCGTGAGAACGAGCGGCTCGGTGACGTCGAGGACGGCGTCGGGGCCGGTGGTGAGGCTGCGGGCGGCGAGGTTGTCCTCGCGGAGCACCCCGAGCCCGGCCGCGATCGAGGGGCGCAGGGCCGGGCCGTCGTCGCCGGGCTCGCCTTCGAACAGGTCGTAGCGGCGGTAGCCCAGGAACGTGAAATGCCCGTTGGCGAGCCAGCGAAGCAGCTCGGCGCTCTGGTGTTCGCCCAGCTCGGCGGCGACATCGAGGGCGGACTGCACCATCTTGTCGGTGTCCTCGACGACCTCGCGGACGTCGGCGAGCACGGACGTCAGTCGCGTTTCGAGCTCGCGGGCGCGGTTCGGGTCGGTGATCCGGTCGACCTCGACGTACATCCACGATTCGGCGGCGGTGCCGGCCGGCGGGCGGCCGACATCGGCGGACGGGTGGATCTCCAGGAGCTTGCCCGTGATGTCCCGGCTGACCACGACGATGGGGTGCACGAGGCGGTGCACCTGGATGCCGTCGCGCGCGAGCTTCGCGATGATGGAGTCGACGAGGTAGGGCATGTCGTCGGTGACGATCTGCACCACGGTCGCTTCGCGGGTCCAGCCGTCCTGCGCGGTGGTGGGGTTGAGGAGGCGGATGCCGGGGCGACCGGGAACGCGCTGCGCGGCGAACTGGCGATGGGAGCGGACCGCGCCGACGAGGTCGACCGAGTCGTCGCCGACGACCTCCTCGGCCGGGAGGTGGCGGTAGTAGAGGCGGATGAGGCCCGCGATGTCCGGCGCGTCGACGGCCGCGGCCTCGATCAGCTCGTCCCGGATCTGCTCGGGACTGTCCGCCCGCCGTTGCGCGGTTTCCCGCCCGGAAGCCACACCAGGGCGGGACGAAACACCTGTCGAGCTCATTTCAGGCAACTCTCCACTGAGCCAGCGATCACACCATCAAGCCGAACAGCCTCACCATAGTGCGACCTTTCGGCGGCGTTTCGGCTATGGCCACGGAGCGATCCTCGCCTCCGAGTGCTAGTGATGGGACTTCACCCACGCGGGCGGTGGGGGCGGGCGTTCGGCTGCCTTTCGGCGCGGGCTCACTGGCGAACACAGCCGGTGCGGCCTTCGGGACGTCCGCCTATCGTGGTCACCGCGACGGCGACCGTTGCACCGGCGTTTCGGCCCGGACCCCCTGGCGGACGCGGCGACGCCTCGCGTTTTCCGCCCGTCAGTGGTCACCGCAATGGCGGCCGTTCGCCGGCATTTCAGCGCAGGCTCCCCGGCGAACACGGCGACGGCCGGCCCGGCGCCGCCCACACAACATCCACCCCGGCCGATCACCGCAACAGCGACCACCCCACCGGCGTATCAGCGCGGACTCCCCGGCCAACACGGCGACGGCCAGCCCGGCGCCGCCCACACAACATCCACCCCGGCCGATCACCGCAACAGCGACCACCCCACCGGCGTATCAGCCCGGGCTCCCCGGCGGACACGGCGACGGCCTCGCGACATCCGCCCGTCAGCGGTCGCCGCGATGGCGGCCGTTCGCCGGAGGTTCGCCGTTGCGACCGTGACCGTTGAGGGTGCGCCGCTCCTCGGAGCCCTGATTGCCCAGGCGTTTCACCAGGGCGGCCGCGCTGGAGGTGCCGGCCTGATGCTCCGCCAGGGCCCTCGCCAGCAGGTCGGCCAGCCCGGCGTCGGCAGGCAGGTCCTCCTCCAATGCGGGCGAACCGGTGTACCCGTCGCGGAACGGTTCGCCGAGTCCGTCGTCCTCGATTACTGGCGTGTTGGTGAAATGGGTCTCCGACATCGAAGCCGGAACGTCGTCTGCGACGCTCTCGAACGGTTCGAGTGACGGCGGCAACTTCAGCCGCGGCAACCACGGATCGTTCACGACGAGCGATCGCTCCGGAGATCCGGACGGGGACTCGCCGGATCCAGCGTTCGACCGGTTCTTCGCGGTCTCCTCACCGTGGTCGCCCTGGTCCGCTGTCTGCGTGTCCTGAGTGGACTCGTCCGGCTCCCTGTGCCGAGACACCTCGGCCCGGTTCACGCCTGGCGCCGAGTCCGCGATTTCCTTGCCTCGCGAGGGTTCCGCCGACCCACGGGTCTCCGCCAATTCGTCGTTCCGCAGGGAGTCCGCCAGTTCGCGCAGCCATGCGGGCTCGTCCGCCTCCGGGCTCGGCTCGGGTTGCGCGGAGCCCACCGGGCCACCGTCGGCCGATGCGTCGCGCTGCGCGAGGTTTGCGAGGCCGCCGTCCGCCGACTCCTGGCGCCGCGCGGAGCCCACCAGGCCGCCGTCCGCCGATCCATCACGCCGCGCCGACTTTGCCAGGCCGCCATCCGCCAACCCGTCACGCTGCGCGAGGTTTGCGGGGCCACCGTTTGCCGACTCCTGACGCCGCGCCGACTCCACCAAGCCACCGACCGCCGATCCGTCATGCCGCGCGGAATCGGCGGGCTCGACGTCGCGTCCAGCCGCCAACTGCTCGTCTTGGCGCGCGGAATCCGCCACGCCTCCGGCCGAGCTGAGCTCCCGCGAGCCCTGGCGGCCCGCCGCGGCTCCTGTCGAGGCGGGACCTTCCGAACCCTGGCGACCCACCGCCTCCTTGTTCGGCGCGACGTTCGCGGTCTGCTGGGAATCATCGGTTTCGTCCACCGCGCGGCGGCGGCCACCGCCGGAACCGGTCGAGATACCCAGCCGGTCCAGGACGGACCGCGCGGTGACCGAGCCGTGCGTGGCGTCGTGACGGGTCTTCCGCGTGGCGGGCTCGTCCGGCCGGCCGGCTGCCTTGCGCTCGGCGACCGGCTCGTCGGCAGGCGGCGGCGCGAGCGGCAGATCCGGTACCTCGGGATGCTCGACCCGCACCGGCGTGAGCCTCACCGGTGGTGCGGTCGCATCCACACCGCCCTTCGCGGTCGCGACGGCAACCGCTTTGTCCTCCGCGCGCCGCTTTCCGGCCTTCGGAGCACTCACCACCCTCGCTGAACGCCGCTCGTCGCTGGGCTCGATGATGCGCGGAAGGATCACGGTTTGCTCGGCCGCGGCCTGCCTCTTCTGCTCTGCCTGCGCCGCGGAACGCGAGGCAAGGTGCGTGCCGGCCCCATTCAGTCCAGGCACGTCTGAGGCGGCCCCCAAACCCCCCGCGACCGCGTCAGCCGCCCGGCGCGCCGAACCACCGGGAGCCTGTGCACGGGGAGCTAGCACGTCGTCAAGGTCGAACTCGGCCTGGCTGCCGGTGCCGAACGCGCCCGCCAGCAACCCCATCGCCTGGCGGCGCGACCGCGCATACACATGCTCGGCCGCGCGGCTCTGGTGCAAGCACTCGATGGCCTCCGACGCCCGGCCCAGCCTTTCTTCGACGTACGCGAGTTCCGCCCACAATCGCGCGGTCAGCGAATACAGGCCATGCCGTTCGGTGCTGTGCACCGCGTCCCGCAGCACGACCGCCGCCGCCTCGACCGAACCGGAGGGAAGCAGAACCCGCGTCGCGACGGCCATCCGCAGCCAGCCCAGCGGTGCGACCGCGGCCGCACGCGGAGAGTCGGTCAGCACCGATTCCGCGATCTCCGCGGCGTTCTCGGTGTCGCCCCGGTCGAGCAACGAGCACACCAGCTGGAGGATCAGCCGGACACGGACGACACCGCCGTCGCAACCCGGATCCTCGAGCTGTTCGAGCAGGCCCAGCCCGGTGCGTGCGGCATCGGCCGCGCCCATCACGTCGGCGTGACGCCGCCGATGCCCGGAGATCGCGACCCGGACCAGCGCCCGGGCGAGCAACCGTTCGTCCCCGTCGAGATCGTCGTCCGACGCGCACAGCCGGTCGGCCTCGGTCAGCGTCCGGTCCAGTTCCGGTTTCCGGCCGAACTGCGACAGGCACCCGACCAGCTGGCACAGCGCCGCCGCCTTGGCGGCACCGGAGAGCGCGTCGACACCGAGGACCGGCCTCAGCACGGCGAGCCCCGTCAGCGGCACGCCGACACTGCGCGAGCAGACGGCCAGCTCGCTGCGCAACCCGGCGGCCAGCGCCGTTTCACCGAGATCTTCGGCCGAACGCAGCGCCGCGACCGCACGTCCGACGGTGTCCGCGCGCAGCCCCAACCGGACCCGGCCCGAGACGACCAGGCTCTCCGCCCGCGCCCACAGCTTGTCCGATCCCGCGGCCTCGGCGAGCGACGCGGCGCGCTCGCCGAGGATCACGGTCAGTTCCGGTGCGCGCAGGCCGAGCCCCGCCGCGTTCCGCAGCAGGCTCTCGATCGCCGGATGCTCACCGCTACCGCCCGTGCTCCAGCCGCCGACGCGTAGCGCGGGCGGGCTGGACCGGATGTGCTTCGTGGCTGCCAATGGGGACTCCGCTTCAGTGTCGGCTCAAGCGTGCTCGCGAACGCGCTCAGTCGCGCGTCAACTTGCGGTGAGTCACCCGGTGGGGCCGGGCCGCCTCCGCTCCCAGACGGTCGATCTTGTTCTTCTCGTAGCCCTCGAAGTTGCCTTCGAACCAGAACCACTTCGCGGGGTTGGCGTCGTCGCCCTCCCAGGCCAGGATGTGCGTCGCCACGCGGTCGAGGAACCACCGGTCGTGCGAGATGACCACCGCGCAGCCGGGGAACTGCTCGAGTGCGTTCTCCAGCGAGCCCAGGGTTTCGACGTCCAGGTCGTTGGTCGGCTCGTCCAGCAGAATCAGGTTCCCGCCCAGCTTCAGCGTCAGCGCGAGGTTCAGCCGGTTGCGCTCACCACCGGAGAGCACACCGGCCGGCTTCTGCTGATCCGGCCCCTTGAACCCGAACGCGGAGACATACGCCCGCGACGGCATTTCGGTCTGGCCGACGTGGATGTAGTCCAGCCCGTCGGAGACGACCTCCCACACCGTCTTCTTGGGGTCGATCCCGGCCCGGTTCTGGTCCACATAGGACAACTTGACCGTTTCGCCGATCTTGACCTCGCCCGAGTCGGGGTTCTCCAGCCCCACGATCGTCTTGAACAGCGTCGTCTTGCCGACGCCGTTCGGGCCGATGACACCGACAATGCCGTTGCGCGGCAGGTCGAACGACAAGTCGTCGATAAGGAGCCGGTCTTCGAAGCCCTTACGCAGGTGCTCGACCTCGACCACCACGCTGCCCAGCCGCGGACCGGGCGGGATCTGGATCTCTTCGAAGTCGAGCTTGCGATTCCGCTCGGCCTCGGCGGCCATCTCCTCGTACCGGTCGAGGCGGGCGCGGGACTTGGTCTGGCGTGCTTTGGCGTTGGAGCGAACCCAGTCGAGCTCGTTCTTGAGCCGCTTCGCGAGCTTCGCGTCCTTCTTGCCCTGCACCTCCAATCGTTCCCGCTTCTTCTCGAGGTAGGTCGAGTAGTTGCCCTCGTAGCCGACGACGTGCCCGCGGTCGAGCTCCATGATCCACTCGGCGACGTTGTCCAGGAAGTACCTGTCGTGGGTGACCGCTAGGACGGCGCCCGGGTAGCTGGCGAGGAACTGCTCCAGCCACAGCACGCTTTCGGCGTCCAGGTGGTTGGTGGGTTCGTCGAGCAGCAGCAGGTCCGGCTTGGACAGCAGCAGCTTGCACAGCGCGACCCGGCGCCGCTCGCCACCGGAAAGGTGAGTGACGGCCTCGTCCGGAGGCGGGCAACGCAGCGCGTCCATGGCCTGCTCGAGCTGCGAGTCCAGTTCCCAGGCGTCGGCATGGTCCAGATCCTCCTGGAGCCGGCCCATCTCCTCCATTAGCGCGTCGCTGTAGTCGGTGGCCATCTGCTCGGCGATCTCGTTGAACCGGTCGAGCTTGACCTTGATGTCGCCGAGGCCCTCCTCGACATTGCCGCGGACCGTCTTGTCCTCGTTGAGCGGCGGCTCCTGCAGCAGGATGCCGACCGATGCGCCGGGCTGGAGGAAGGCTTCCCCGTTGCTCGGCTGATCGAGCCCGGCCATGATCTTCAGCACGGTGGACTTGCCGGCACCGTTCGGACCCACGACGCCGATCTTGGCTCCGGGGTAGAACGCGGTGCTGACGTCATCGAGGATGACCTTGTCCCCGACGGTCTTGCGCACCTTTTTCATGGTGTAGATGAACTCGGCCATAAGGTCGATCGTAGAGCCGCGCGTTACCCGGCCGTACGGCGGTCACCATCCGACGACCCAGCGTCAACCGCTGCTCACCGCTCGAACATCACTCGTCGCGGCGCGTTGACCTCGCCTTGTCCGGCAGTCTCACCGATCACCAGCAGGCTCTCAGCCGGCTCGAACCGGTTCGGCGCCCTGCTCGACAGCTACCTTCTCGATCAATGCCTGCCGTTGCGACCTCCCTTCCTCGTGCGAGATATGGGCGTCGGGCCGTTCGCCGCGATCGACCGGCGCGATGCGCCGCATCAGATTCAGCCCGATCGCGGTCGCCTCAACCTCAAGTAAAGACCGAGACTGCTTGCTCTCGGAGACATGCTCGGCGCACGACATCCGGCCGGTGACCAGGACCGGATCCCCCTTCACGAACGCGGACCGCACGGCCAGCGCGTGGCGGCCCCAGCATTTCACCTTGGCCGACAGATGCCGCCCGTCGACCCATTCGCCCTTGTCCTTGTCGAACCGCCGCTCCGTGCTACGCAGCCAGAACGTGAGCAGTTCACGGCGAGCCCCGCCGATCCGCTTGAACTCCGGATCACTCGTCACGATGCCGGCCACGGCCACCGTCGTCTCGCCCAGAGCCATCACTCTCAACCTCTTCCCCTGTCGGAACTTCCTGCCGTGACACCAAGCCTGGCGGTAAGGAGGCACGCGGGGAAGAGGCAGTTGACCTTCCTGTGGACAACCGGGGGTATGTGGATAACCAGGACGGCGGAGCTAGGAATGCGCCTTGCCCTCGTCGGCCATCCGCTCGAGCATCGCGTTGTAGGCGGCCAGATCCGAGTCGCCCGTCAACTCCTCGCGACGATCCTTGCGCTTCGCCTCACGCTCGTCCGCCCGCGCCCACTGTACGAGGAGCGCGATGAGCACCAGCAGCACCGGCAGTTCACCGGAAGCCCAGGCGATACCCCCGCCGAGTCGTTGGTCCGCAAGGAGATTCGTGACCCATGGCAGTTTCAGCGACCGGTAGAAGGACTCACCGATCACGGTCTGGGTCGACATGAGGATCACGCCGAAGAACGCGTGGAACGGAATCGCGGCGAACATCATGCCCAGCCGGCCGAGATGCGGGAGGCGGCGAGGCGCGGGGTCGACGCCGATCACCGGCCAGTAGAAGACGTACCCCGACAGCAGGAAATGTGCATTCATCAGAAGGTGTGCCCAGTGGTAGTCCAGCGCGCTGTCGAACAGTCCGGAGAAATACAGAACGTAGAACGAGCTGACGAACAGCAGCAGTGCTACGACCGGATGAGTGAGAACCTTCGCCAGCGGGGACCGCACGAACGCGAGCAGCCACTCACGGGGACCCGGCGGGGAGTCCTTGCCCGCGACCGGAAGTGCCCGCAGGGCGAGCGTCACCGGACCACCCAGCACGAGCAGTACCGGCACGACCATCGACAGGAGCATGTGCACACCCATATGGGCGCTGAACATCGCCGACGAGTAGCGCCCGAGACCCGATGAGGTCGCGATGAGCAGCACGGCGCAGCCGGCCAGCCACGCGACGGTCCGGCCCACCGGCCACGAATCCCTGCGCCGCCGTAACCGCCGCACACCGGCGAGGTAGAGCCCCGCCAGTACCAGCGCCGCCGTGCCGTAGATCAGGTCGAACCGCCAGTCGAAGAGCAGCCGGGACACGGTTGGCGCACCGGGCAGGTCGTAGCCGATGAGCAGTTCGAGAACGGACGGCTGAGTCACCGCGTCGGCCGGTGGCGGGGTACGCGCGAGGGCCGTCGCGAGGCCGATCGTGACGAACATGATCAGCAGTTCGACCGCAGCCAGCCGCAGCAACTGCCCACCGCCGCGACCGTCCACCAGCGCCCGGACGCCGCGCGAACGCTGTTGCTGCCCGAAGACGCCGAGCATCGCCAGGCCCACGATCTTCGCGATCACCAGCAAGCCGTAGTCGGTGGTGAGCAGATCACCCGGCGAGATCCGCACGAGCGCGTTGATCACCCCGGACACCGCCATCGTGATCCAGCAGACGAGCGCCAGCTTCGAGAACCGGGTCGCGGCGAGCGTCAGGTGCCGGCCGCGCCGCCAGCCGTGCGCGAGCAACGCGAACAGGCCGCCGACCCACAGCGAAGCGGCGACGAGGTGATAGAGGAGGCTGCTCGTCGCAATATCGTGCGAGCCGCCGCTCGCGGAGTGACCGGTCACCGCGACCGGCATCAGCGCGGCGACGGAGACGAAGAACAGCACGGTGGTCCAGCCCCACGACAGCGCGAGCCGGCAACTGATCGCCAGCACGAGCGTGAACGCGGCGGTGACCAACCATGCCTTCGGCTGCTCGATCGCGTCGACCAGATTCAGGAGCACCACCGGCGAGAAGAGTTCGGTGACCGGCTTGCCGGCGCCGTCGGCCGCGCTGAAGAACACCGACGCCAGCGCCGCCGCGAACCAGACCCAGGCCGCGGATCCCGCCGTGCGCAGCGCCGCATATCCGTCGCGGGCGACCGTGCCCGAAGCCTGCGGCGGCACCAGGAACGACGCGAGCAAGAGTGAGCCGACGCAGACCACCGCTGCGGCATCCGCCAGCACGCGCACCACGCCGACGCCGTAGTGCGTGAGAGCGCCCGGATCGGGCAGACCCTCGATCACGTATGTCGCTCCACCGGTGACCGCGACCAGGGCGACCGCGAGTACGGCCGCGACGACCACACTGATCGTCAGCAGCGGAAGGACGCTCGTCTTGCGCCGGGAGGAAACCTCGGACTCCACGGCTACGAGGGTATGCGCGCCTCAGACGGCGGCCGTGGCCGCGGTGAGTTCACGGTGACGTGCACGACCTGCGCCGACGGCCGCGGGGGCGATGAGCGCGGCGAGGAAACCGACCAAGACGAAGGAGACCGGCAGCGAACTCAGCTGTGCGATACCGCCGATGACCGGCGGACCGGCGAGGAAACCGCTGTAGGCGATGGTCGTGACGAACGCGATTTCACGCTCCCCACCGCTGCCATCGGCCCGTTTGCCGGCCGCGCCCGCGAGACTGAGCGCGATCGGGAACGACGCGGCCAGCCCCGCTCCCGCGAGACCGAACCCGGCGAACGCGAGACCGGCGACCGGCACCACAGCCGCCAGGACCAGCCCCAGTCCGGCGAGCGCCGCCCCCGCGACCAGCGTCCGCACCGGACCGAACCTGTTCTGCGCCCAGGCGCCGCCGAGCCGGGTCACCGCCATCGTCAGCGAGAACACCGCGAACGCCAGCGCGGCCGCCGCCTGTCCGACGTGCTGCGCGGTGACCAGCAGCAGTGCCGACCAGTCCGAACTGGCTCCTTCGGCGATGGCCGAGCACAAGGCGATCGCCGCGAGCAACCACAGCACGGGCCTGCGAACCAGGGCGGTACGGGCGATCGGCGCCGCCCGTTCGGCCCTCGGCGCCGCTCGCGGCAGGCCTGGCAGGACCAGCAACAACGCGATCAGGACGACGGCGCCGGCGACGAGCAGATGCCGGAACGGGGACCACTGGTGCGCGGCTGCGAGCCCCGCCGCCGAGGACGCGATGAGGCCGCCGAAACTGAAGCCGGCGTGGAAGAACGGCATGATCGCGCGACCGAGCCGCCGTTCCACGCCGACCGCGCCGATGTTCATCGAAACGTCCAGCGCGCCGACCGAGGCGCCGAGGCCGAACATCACAAAACCCAGCGCGGGCACCGAGCCCGCGGCACCCACGAACGGCAGGAACACGCAGGTCAGCAGCGTCGAGGCGATGATCGCGGTACGGGTGCCGAACCGCTCGACCAGCCTTCCGGACATCGACGCGGCGACGACCATCCCGATACTGCCCCCCAGCAGTGCCAGCCCCAACGAACCCGGTGCGGCGTGCAGCCTTTCGGCCAGCGCGGGCACGCGAGGCGCCCACGAGCCGTAGGCGGCCCCGTTCAGCGCGAACACCACGAACACCGCGACCCGGTCCCCGACCATCCCAACACCTCCTTACCCCACCATCGCTTAAGCGCTTCAGAAAGTCCATCCGTTTACACTGTGCCGATGACAGGCCGGCGAGCCCCGACGCTGGACGACGTCGCCGACGCCGTCGGCGTCTCCCGGGCGACCGTGTCGAACGCATACAACCGCCCGGATCAGCTTTCCGCGCGCCTGCGCGAAGAGGTGCTGCGCGCGGCGAAGCGGCTCGGCTACCCGGGTCCGAACCCGATCGCGCGCAGCCTCGCGACGAAACGCACCGGCGCGATCGCGTTCATGCTCGACACCGGCCTGTCCGCGGCCTTCTCCGACCCGGCGCTGTCGATCACGCTCGATGCCCTCGCCGCGACCGTCGATCCCGAGGGGCTCGCACTCCTCCTGCTGCCCGGCGGGGACGACGGGGGACCGCGTGCGGACCGGGTGCTGGCCGCGCAGGTGGATCTCGCTGTCGCGTATTCGCTTGCCGACCGGGCGCCCGCGTTGCGCGCGGTACGGCAGCGGAGGCTGCCGCTGGTCGTCATCGACCAGCCCGCCGTCGCGGGAGCGGCGCGCGTGAGCACGGACGACCGGGCGGGTGCTGTCGCCGCCGCGCGGCACCTGCTGGACCTGGGGCACCGGAGGTTCGGAATCCTTTCTGCGCAATGTCTTTCCACCCCACGCGGCGGACCGCTGTCCGCGGAAGAAGCTGCCCGCTCGCGGTTCGGCGACAACCGGGAACGGCTTCGCGGTTACCTCGACACCGTCGCCGAGGCCGGAATTTCTCCCGGCGAGGTGCCGATCTGGGAGGCGTCGGGGGTTTCGCGAGATGAGGCGATGACCGGTGCCGCCGGGCTGCTCGACCGCGGCCCTCGACCGACGGCTTTGCTGTGCATGTCCGACGAACTCGCGCTGGCGGCCATGGCCGTCGCCAAGGAACGTGGACTCTCCGTTCCCGGCGCCCTGTCCGTGGTCGGCTTCGACGATACACCAGGAGCGCACTGGTCGGACCCGCCGCTCACGACGGTGCACCAAGACTTGGTGCGCAAGGGAAAGCTGGCCGGCGAACTCGCCCTGCGCCTGCTCGCCGGCCGCCGCGCGCCGGCACCGACCACTTTGGACGTCGAGCTGATCGTGCGCGGATCGACCGCGCCCGTGCGGTAGCAGAATCTCCCGGAGCGCACAACGGGTTCCGGAAAGTTGTGGATAACCGTAGCCCGATCGGACGAAGGGGATCTACTTATCCACAGAAGTAGAAATTCGTGCTGACATTTCCTGGCCGACCCGGCATTGTTGAGTTCACGAGGGAGCCGCGGCATTCCGGCCGCGCCACCATTTTCATGGGGAGAGAAAAACATGAACCTGCGTACATATCTGCCGCGTATCTTCGTCATCGCCGCGCTCGGACTGCTTGCCGGATCCGGCATCGCACAGGCCGATCCCGGCAGTCCCGACAACGGCTGCGAGCAGGGCGAGTTCTGCGCGTGGGCCGCTGAGTCCTATGCCGACGCGGTGCAGCGCCTCGATCTGAGAACAGCCAATCCGGAGGAATGTCTCGTGCTGCCAGGACAGATCGAGGCCCGGTCGTTCGTCAACCAGATGGACCGGGACGTGACGGTCTATCAGGACACCGAATGCAGTACCGAAGGTGATTTCATCACGTATCCGGGGCACGGGACGTACGTTCCCCGAGCGCCTTTCGTCGTGCGGGCGGTGAAGATCTGGGACATGGTCTAGTGCTGCGTGATCCTGTCCGGTTTACGTTGCCGTGTTTGCCCGTGCGGTCGGTGAGTTTGCCCGCTGCGTCACTGAGTTTGCTGGTCCGGTCGCTGAGTTTGCCCACGGCCGCAGCGGTCAGCCAACTCGGTGACGCCCCGAGCCAATTCGGCGACGCCAGGGGCCAACTCGGTGCCCTGGCAGGCAAACACGCCCGCGCGTAAAGACAACAAGATCACGAGACACTAGCCGCCTGACCCGCCGTGCCGGCGGGACCGGTTGTGGCGGACGGCCACCGCTCCTGGGGACTCACAGTCCGGTGGCCGAGCCGTCCTGGGGCCGCTTGTCGCGGCCCCGCCCGCGGGTGCACCGTTCCGCCCCCCATTTGTCACGGTGCACCCGCGGGTCCTCCCGTAGCCCCGCAAGCCAACCGCACCGATCCCACCCTCGCGAACCACGACCGGCTCGTGACTACCTCCGGCAAGCACCACAACTCCGCGCTTTACCACATCCCGGCAACGCTGCTCACCGCATCGCCGCCTGCCGGCGACGGGGCGAGCGCTACCAGCTCACCGGCACCGACGGCAGCCACATCACCGTTCCCCGAAGCCCGCCGCCTCATCCTCGAGCGACACACCGTCCACACCGAGCTACGCGCCGCTCATCAACAGGAACGGACGGACCGACGACACAAGAAGATCACAACGAAAGGCCCGTCCACCGCCAAGCCCGCGAGCCCGCACGCGGCTTCACATCTGCTAAGAGCTCAACGGCGCCGCCTACCGCTCACCGCTCCCTCGCCAACTGCTGTGGCTACGTCCGCTTCTACAGGTCGAAAGCCGACCTCCCGCTCGATCACACGGGACGGACGCGGCGCCCACCGTCAGTCCGATTGTTCGTCGCGATCGGCGCGGAGTTCGTCGCCCGGCAGCGCTTTCGCCGGTTTGGTGAGGACGGCCCTGATCGCCGCCGCGTCGGCTTTCGGTGTGCGATCCTCGGCGAGCAGGCCGTTGCGCTCCTGTTCGGTGTCGGTGAGTTGCGTATAACAGAATCCTGCCAGCGCCGGAGATTCGAGCAGGGCACTGACCAGATCGTCGAGCTTCCGCACGAGCTCAGGCCCGCCCGCGACGATCGAGTAGCCGAACCATTTCTCACCCGCCGCGGGGCCGTAGGTGAGACCACCGAATTCCGTCAGCATCACCGGACGGCCCGGATCGATGTCACCGAGGACGAGCCTCCGGCCGCCGGGGCGGGCAGTGGCCAGGGTTTCCAAGATGACGTCAGCGTTTCCGTACCGAGCGCGAAGGGAGGAGCCAGTGGGTGCGTAGTCGTGGACGCCGTAGATATCCGCTTCGGCGATTTCCCAGCCATCATTGGCGATGACAGGACGAGTGGGGTCGATGGCCTTTGTGAGGTGATAGAGGGACCGCGCGAAATGAGCCTGCGCGGGCGACGAATCGATATCGGGGACGCCCCAGCTTTCGTTGAGCGGCACCCAGGTAACGATGCACGGGTGGCTCCTGTCCCGGGCGAGGATCTCGAGCCATTCGCGGGTCAACCGCTCGGCGGCGACGGGTCCGAACTCGTAGGCGTTCGCGGTTTCGCCCCAGACGAGCAAGCCCAGGCGGTCGCACCAGTGGAGGAACCGCGGGTCCTCGACCTTCTGGTGCATCCGCACGCCGTTGAAACCGAGTTCCTTGACGAGTTCGACTTCGCGGCGGAGCGCCTGCGCGTCCGGTGCGGACAGATGCGACTGTGGCCAGTACCCCTGTTCGAGGACCAGGCGGGGAAAGTACGGCACGTGGTTGAGCAGGAACCTGCCATCCGCCGTGCCGACCTCGCGCAGTCCGAGGTAGCTCGTGACCTCGTCGGCCGGGCCCTCGTCCGGGTGCACTTCGACCAGGGCATCGACCAGCCGCGAATGTTCCGGCGACCACAACAACCGCAGCCTGTCCTGGCCATGGCGTAGGGCCGGTATCGCGACGTCAAAGCTGAACCTCGTGCCGGCGACCCGGACCGACTGGTCGGCGAGGACGTCGTCGTCGTGGCGAAGGACGACCCGCACGGTCGCGGCAGCGGCGGACAACTCACCTTCGCACCTGACGGTCGCGTGCACGAGGTCGGGAGTCCAATGTAGATCGCGCAGGTGCGTCGCCGGTACGACCTCACCCCAGACCGGTTGCCAGATACCGGTGGTGCGGTGATACCAGATGTCGTGGGGTTCCGCGCGCCAGTCCTGCTTGCCGCGGGGTTGCGCGGGATCGTCCGGCCGGTCCTCCACCCGGACCACAATGGACTGCTGGACCGCGTGCAACGTTTCGCTGATGTCGAAAGAGAAAGGAGTCTGCCCGCCCACGTGCCCACCCACGTGAACCCCGTTGACCCAGACCGACGCGGAGTAATCGGCCGCCGCGAAGTGCAGGATGAACCGGAAGCCGGGCGCCAGCGGCGGAATATCGAACTCGCGGTGGTACCACACGATCGCGTGCGGCGCCGGATCGTGCACGCCCGACAACTCGGACTCCGGCGGATACGGCACGATGATGTGCCGGTCGAGCGCCGCCACGTCGGTATGCCAGCCGCCGGCCAGTCCGCGATCCTCGTCGTCGAAGGCGAAGTCCCATTGCCCGCACAGGTCGATCCAGCCCTGCCGGACCAGTTGCGGGCGCGGGCAGACGTGCTCGGGTTCGACGTCGATCACGACCGGCACGATACGCAACCGGCGACGTCCGAGCGAGCCGTTGAGCCGGGCCGCGAGTCGTTGATATGGTGTTCCGGTGACTGCCGGGTCGGCGCAAAGCCATGAGCGGACAAGGTTCCCGGCCGCTCGATGAATCTCCGGCGGGCCAGGGGCCCGCCGCCTCTTCCCCTTTCCCCTACAGACTGGGTGACGAGAGGAGGTGAAAAATGTCCCAGTCCACGCAATGGCTTGCCTTCCTCGCGGAGCACGGCGACGGCGGCGTGGTCAATGCGAAGGTGACCGAGGTATTGCCGTTCGGCGCACTTCTCGAAGTCGCGCCGGGAGTCCACGGGTTGCTACCGCACTCCACCGGCGCGACCGAGCCGCAGGTCGGCTCAACCATCCCGGTACGGGCCGCGGAGATCGACGTCGAGAAACGACGGATCCGGTTCGCGGCCGCCCGAGCGAAAGGCGACGGTTCCTGCGCCTGAGCGGATCAGGTTCCCGGCCACCTGAGCGGAGGGCAACGGTTCCCGGCCACCCGAGCGGAGGGCAACGGTTCCTGACCGCGTGAGCGGACGGCACCGATTCCTGGCCGCCTGAGCGGAGGGCAACGGTTCCTGGCCGCCTGAGCGGAGGGCAACGGTTCCTGGCCGGGGTGAGCGGAGAGCAGCGATTCCCGGCCACCCGAACGGAAGGCACCGAATCCTGACCGCCTCGGCGGACGGCACCGGCTCGCAACCGCCCGAACGAAAGGCACCGCTTCGCGGCCACCCGAACGAAAGGCACCGAATCCCGATCGCCCGAAGGGAGGACAACGATTCGCAACCGCGTGAGCGGACGGCACCGAATCCCGACCGCCTGAGCAGAGGGCACCGATTCGCAGCCGCCCGGGCGAAAAGCGCCGATTCCCGACCGTCTGAGCGGATCGGGTTCGCGGCCGCCGGAGAAGGGAGCGTGTGGAGGCAGGTTGGCGCTGCCTCCACACGCTCTCCGTACAAGCGCGCCCGGACCGGTCAGCCGACGTCGGCGACTATGCACGTGATGTTGTCCGGGCCGCCGCCCGCGTTGGCGAGTTCGACCAGTTTGCGCACGGTGGCGTCCGGGTCGCTGGTCGCGGCCAGGGTCTCTTCCAGCAGCTCCGGCGGGACCGCGTCCGAAAGACCGTCCGAGCAGATCAGGTACCGGTCCCCGGCCTTGACCTCGACCGCGAACACATCCGGCTCGGCCTGGCCACCGCTTTGCAGCGCCCTCGTGAGCACCGAGCGGCTCGGGTGGGTCATGGCCACCTCCCGCGTGATCCGGCCCTGATCGACCAGCTCCTGCACCACGGTGTGATCGCGGGTGATCTGCTCGAGCTCACCGTCACGCAGCCGGTAGGCGCGCGAGTCGCCGACATGGGCCAGGGTGAACCGGGCGCCGTCCCACAGCAGCGCGGTCAGGGTTGTACCCATGCCGAGCAGTGCCGGGTCCTCCTCGGTGAGCGCGGTCAGCCGGCGGACCGCATCGGTCACCATTTCCGGCAGCGCTTCCGCGGGCTCGAGGTCACGGGTCTCGAGCCGCTCGTCCAGCGCAGTGACAGCGGCGACCGCCGCCGAGCTGGCGACCTCGCCGGCCACGTGGCCGCCCATCCCGTCGGCGACCGCGAGCAGCCGTGAACTGGTGAAGACCGAGTCCTCGTTCGCATCCCGCCGCTGCCCGACATCGGTGGCAGAGGCATACCGGAGCGTCAGTGGCCCACTGGGTTCCATACGTGAAGTAAAGCAGTGGGCGATCCGGCGCGGCACCGGCGTCACCCCCGCTGACCGGCGAACGGTGCCACGAGCAAGATCATCGGCTGGCCGGCCACCACGAACCCGGCGCGACCACGGGCGGTTAACCTGCTGTGGTGCTGATGTTGCTGCCCCCTTCCGAGACCAAGGCACCCGGCGGGGACGGCCCGCCGCTGAACCTCGACGAACTCTCGCACCCCGAGCTCAACCCTGTCCGCCGGAAGCTGGCCGACGCGCTCGTCGACCTCGCCGCCGACGTACCCGCGAGCCTCGGCGCGCTGGGCCTGACCCGCCGGCAGGAGGACGAGGTCGCGCGCAACGCCGCGCTGTGGTCGTCGCCGACGCTGCCCGCGCTCGAGCGCTACACCGGCGTCCTCTACGACGCACTCGACATCGGCCGTTTCACCAAGGCCCAGCTCGCGAAGGCGCGCGGGCGCCTCGCCGTCGCGTCCGCTTTGTTCGGCGTCGCCCGCGCCGACGACCGCATCCCCGCCTACCGGCTCTCCGGCGACAGCTCACTCCCCTCGCTCGGCTCCTTGCGCGCGCTCTGGCGCCCCGTTCTCGAGCCGGTCTTCGCGGGAATGGACGAGCTGATCGTCGACCTGCGTTCCGGCGCCTACGCCGCACTCGCCGGTATCCCGGGCGCGGTCACGGTGCGCGTGGTCACGGCGACCGGGAAGACGATCAGCCATCACAACAAGGCCTACAAGGGCAGGCTGGCCGCCGCGCTTGCGAAGACCGGCCGCGCACCGTCCACCGTCGAGGCTGTACTGTCCGCCGCCTCGAAGGCGGGCTTCGAGGTCAAACGCACCGGCGACCGCGAGATCGACCTCGTCATCGTGCACTGAACCGCTCCGGCCGGTACGGCTCGAGATCGAGCGACGGCCGTGCCCCGAGCGCCAACTCCGCGATCAGCCTTCCCGCGAACGGGGCGAGCGTCAGCCCGCTCGGGCCGAAACCCGTGGCGATCAGCACGTCGGGGCGTTCGGTCAGCGGCCCCAGCAGGGGCAGCCCGTCCTCGGATGCCGGACGGAACCCGACGCGGGTCTCCAGCAGAGTCGCGTCGGCGAGCCCCGGTGCCACGGCGAGCGCGTTCTCGAGCACCTCACGCTGCCCGGCCGCGGTGATCCGGTAGTCGAAGCCGGACCCCGTCTCACGCGTCGCGCCCGCGACCACCCGGGAACCGGGAAACGCCAGTAGATAGTGGCTCGACACCGGCAGCACGACCGGCCACGGGCCGGTGTCCACACCCGGCAGTTCGAAGTGGCTGATCTGCCCGCGCTGCGGCGCCACCCCCAAGGAGACGCCGAGCGGCTCGACCAGGTCCGCGCTCCACGCCCCGGCGGCGACGACGATCTTGTCCGCGGCCACCGTCGCACCATTGACGTGCACGTCGCCGCCGGTAAACCGGGCCTCCCCGGTCACCACCTCGGCGCCCCGCTTGGCCGCCGCCGTGAGCAGCGCCTCCCGCAGCTGCCGGCCGTCCACGCGGGCGCCGCCTGCCACGTACACCGCTCCGAGTTCGGGCGCCAGCGCCGGGAACAACTCGCGTGCCCGATCGAGCCGCCGCACTTCGCCCGCGACCGCGGACGCCGCCGCTCGCCGGCTCACCCGCTCATGCGCCTCGTCCAGCTCGCCAGGATCCGCCGAGACGACCATGCCGCCGACGACCTCGAACGACGAGCCGGTCACCCCGTCGTCGGCCAGCTCCGCGACCAGCGTCCGGTAGTAGTCCGCGGCGACCGACGCGGCGCGGTTGTGCTCCTCTGGCCCGCGCGAGGTCCAGGGGCACACGATGCCCGCGCCGGCCGCGGTCGCGACTCCGCTTCGGCCGGCATCGACCACGACCACTTCCACGTCCCGCCGCGTGAGCTGGTAGGCGGCGCTCGCGCCGGCGATTCCCGATCCGATGACGACAACACGCACGATCGCCAGTCTGCCGCGACTGTGCCGTTCGTTACCAACCCGACGGCGGACACGGGTGTTCACGAGCAGGTCGGCCACGGACCGTGTCCGCCTGCCTTCGGCCGGACTGGTAATTCGGTTGCGCCAGCAGCCGCCGCGAGCAGATCATCACGGTTCCGGCGGACGAAAGGAGGCACACGATGGCTGTTCCCGTGCTGACTCGTGCCCTTTCCCATCCGTTCGCCCCGCTCGGCTGAAGTCACGCCTGGTGGGGCACCCTCGCAAGGAGAACCCACCAGTGCGTGACAAGCGCGACCGTTTCGACAACGACACCTACACCCGTCGTGGCCGCCTCACCGAATACGAACGTGCCCGGCTGGCCGAATCGCCCGAACAGGATCTCCCCGGCGACGGGGACCGTTACTCGACCTGGGACACCGGCGAGCGCGGCCCGCAGCCGTACCCGGAGTGGCTCGTCACCGACCTCGCCGCCGTCGACACCGAACTCGGCATCCTCAAGACCGGCAAGGAAGCCGACGTGCATCTGCTGCGCCGCGGGCTGCCGGACCGATCCCGCGAATGCCTGCTCGCCGCGAAGCGCTACCGCTCGAGCGAACACCGCCAGTTCCACCGCGACTCCGGCTATCTCGAGGGCCGCCGCATGCGCCGCTCGAGGGAGAACCGGGCGATGGCCAACCGGACCTCGTTCGGCCGCAACCTCATCGCGGAGCAGTGGGCGGTGGCCGAGTTCGCCGCGCTGGGTCGCCTGTGGACGGCCGGGCTGCCGGTGCCGTACCCCGTGCAGCGCGACGGTACCGAGCTGCTGCTGGAGTTCCTCGGTGACGAGGACGGGACTGCCGCGCCGCGGCTCGCGCAGCTCCGGCCCGGCGAGGACGAGCTGGCCGACCTGTGGTTCCAGGCGGAGAAGGCGCTCGAGCAGTTGGCCGCCGAGGGGCTCGCGCACGGCGACCTGTCCGCCTACAACGTCCTCGTCCACGAGAGCAGGCTGATGCTCATCGACACCCCGCAACTGGTCGATGTGTTCGCCAACCCCGGCGGCGCCGAATATCTGGCCCGCGACGCGGCGAACCTCGCCGGGTGGTTCAGCTCACGCGGTCTGAACCTCGATGTGCCCGATCTCGTCGCCAAGCTGCGTGATCGGGCCGGTCTCAGGTGAGTTCAGCCCTTCAGGTAGACTCATCACAGACCGCAACCGGCGGCGTGGAGTGTTGTTCTTCGCGGCCAAGCCAGCTTTCGTGGCTCGCGGTAATCCACCCACCAAAGGCGCACCTAATGCGCCGGGTCCGTCCCTGTGAACGCCCAGGACAACACTGCGCCCCGAACGAAGCGGGCGGTTGGGCCTCCTTGCGACGTGCCACGTCCGAGAGGCAGTTAGTGAGCATCACCTTCGAGTCCACCTCGGTGACCTCGTTCGAAGACCTCGACCTTCCGCGGGCGCTGCTCGGCGCCCTGCGGGAGCAGGGGATGACCTCCCCGTTCCCGATCCAGTCGGCCACCCTGCCCGACGCGCTCGCCGGGCGCGACGTGCTGGGCCGCGCGCAGACCGGTTCCGGCAAGACCCTGGCGTTCGGGCTGGCGTTGCTGGGCCGGCTGGGCGGCGGCAAGGCCCGTCCGAAGCACCCGCGCGCGCTCGTGCTGGTCCCGACCCGTGAGCTGGCGATGCAGGTCGCCGACGCGCTCATCCCGCTGGCCAAGGCGATGAACCTGTGGTGCCGCACCGTCGTCGGCGGGATGGCCTTCACGCGACAGGCCGATGTGCTCAACCGGGGCGTCGATCTGCTGATCGCCACCCCCGGCCGGCTTTCGGACCACGTGCGGCAGGGCACCTGCGTGCTGTCGGATGTGAACTTCATCGCCCTCGACGAAGCCGATCAGATGGCCGACATGGGCTTCCTGCCGCAGGTCCGGGAGATCCTCGACCTGACCCCGCCCGGTGGGCAGCGCCTGCTGTTCTCCGCGACGCTCGACGGGGACGTCAAGAAACTCGTCGACCGCTACCTGACCGACCCGGTCGAGCATTCGGTCGCGCCCGTCACCGCGAGCGTGGACACGATGGACCACTACGTGTTCCAGGTGTCGCACCAGGACAAGCAGTCGATCGTCACCGAGATCGGCGCCCGCGAGGGCCGCACGATCATGTTCGTGCGCACGAAGCACCACGTCGACCGGCTGGCCGAGCGGCTGCGTGCCAGGGGTGTCGCGGCCGGTGCGTTGCACGGTGGCAAGACCCAGGGCCAGCGCAACCGCGTGCTCGCCGACTTCAAGGAAGGCCACACCCCGGTGCTGGTCGCCACCGACGTCGCGGCCCGCGGTATCCACGTCGACGACGTGAGCCTCGTGCTGCATGTCGACCCGGCGGCCGACCACAAGGACTACCTGCACCGCGCGGGCCGCACGGCGCGCGCGGGGGCGTCCGGCACGGTGGTCACGCTCGTCACGCACGACCAGCGCCGCACGGTGCGGCGGATGACCGAGCGCGCCGGGGTGCGCGCGGAGTCGACCGTCGTGCGCCCCGGGGACCGGGAACTCGCCCGGGTCACCGGTGCCCGCGAGCCCAGTGGCGTGCCCGTGCCCGAGCGGCGCCGTGAGCCGCAGCCCCGCCGCGATGGCGGGCCGCGCGGTAACCGCCACCAGGGCGGCCGTGGCCGCGGTTTCGGTGGGCACCGTCAGGGCGGGTTCCGCGAAGGCCGTCCGCCGCGGCGCGACGGTCGCGGCCCGGCGCGCCGCACGCGCGACTGACTGCGCAGTTCAGGGAGGCCATCGTCGAGGTGTGACGGTGGCCTCCACCGCGTCGTGGGACGGGCCTGAGACACTGCGGGGGTGGATGCAGCCCAGAAACCGCCCGAGCAGGTTTTCGACTGGCTGGACGCGGAGGCGGACCGGCGCGCTGAAGCGGGCCTGACCCGCAGGCTCAACCCGCGCCCTGCGTCGAGCGCCGAACTGGACCTGGCCGGCAACGACTATCTCGGTCTGGCACGGGACAAGCGGGTGGCCGGAGCGGCCGCGGCGGCCGCGCTGCGCTGGGGTGCGGGCGCCACGGGTTCGCGCCTGGTCACGGGTTCCACGGAACTGCACGCGGAACTGGAGCACGAACTCGCGCGGTTCTGCGGGTTCCAGGCGGCGCTGGTGTTCTCCTCGGGCTTCACCGCGAACCTCGGCGCGGTGACGGCGTTGTCGGGCGCCGAATCGGCGATCGTGACCGACAAGTACATCCACGCCTCACTCATCGAGGGCTGCCGCCTTTCCCGGGCCGGGATCGCCGCCGTCGCGCACAGCGATGCGGCCGCTGTCGAGCATGCGTTGGCGACGCGGCGTACGGACCGCGCGCTCGTGGTCACCGACTCGGTGTTCTCCGTCGACGGGGATCTCGCGCCGCTGACCGAGCTCTCCACGGCGTGCCGCAAATACGGCGCGGCCTTGCTCATCGACGACGCGCACGGGTTCGGTGTGCTCGGCGAAGGGGGCCGTGGCGCGGTGCACGCAGCCGGCCTCGCCGGTCAACCCGACGTCGTGACCACGGTGACGTTGTCGAAATCTCTTGGCGCGCAAGGAGGCGCGGTACTCGGGCCGCGCCGTGTCATCAAGCATCTCGTGGAGACCGCGCGCAGTTTCATCTTCGACACCGGTCTCGCGCCCGCCAGCGCCGCCGCCGCACTGGCCGCGCTCGGTGTGCTCAAGTCCGAACCGGACCTGGCCGGCAAGGTGCTGGCGAACGCGGCGCGGCTGTCCGAACAGCTCACCGACGCGGGCTTCCGGGTCAGCCGGCCGGACGCGGCCGTCGTGTCGGTGCAGGCCCCCTCGGCCGACGAGGCCGTCGGCTGGGCGGCGCGCTGCATCGAGCAGGGCGTGCGAGTCGGCTGCTTCCGGCCGCCATCGGTGCCCGACGGCATCTCCCGGCTTCGCCTGACCGCGCGCGCGGACCTCAGCGAGTCCGATGTGGACACCGCGGTGAAGGTGATCAGCGCGTGCGCGCCGCCACGCGCCGCCACATCCTGATGTGCGGGATACCGTCCTCGTCGAATTCTTCACCCTCGGGGACGTACCCGAACTTCGCGTAGAACCCCTGCGCGTACGTCTGCGCGTCGAGCACGCTGTCGGCTTCCCCGACGATCTCGAGCGCTTCGGTCATCAGGCGCGCGGCGAGGCCGCGGCCACGGGCACGTTTCGCCGTCACCACGCGCCCGATGCGGTAGCGCCCACCCTCGTCCAGGACCCGCAGGTACGACTCGACGCCCTGTTCACCGGACAACCACAGATGCCGCGTCCCCGGCAGCAGATCCCGGCCGTCGAGCTCGGGATAGGGGCAGTTCTGCTCGACGACGAACACGTCGACGCGCAGTTGGAGCAGGTCGTAGAGCTGGCTCGTGGTCAGCTCGGTTCCGGTGACGTTCACCGGTCCTTGCTACCAGAGAAGCCCGCGCTGCTGGGACTGCGCCCTGATGTCGTCGGCGTAGGTGCCGACGCGCGCGTACACGCCGGGCTTACCGGGCTTCGCGCACCCGTCGCCCCATGAGACGAGGCCGACCAGCGTGTCACCCTCGACGAGCGGGCCGCCCGAGTCGCCCTGGCAGGCGTCGACCCCGCCCTGCGGATAGCCCGCGCAGACCATGCTCTTCGCGTCGTAGTTGCCGTAGCTGGACAGGCAGCTCGAATCGCTGACGATCGGGACGACGGCCTTGCGTAGCGAGGTCGCGCGGGCGCCTCCGTCGCTCGTGCGCCCCCAGCCGACCACGGTCGCGTTCGTGCCCGCGTTGTACAGGGAGGTGTCGGACTGGCTGGGCAGTTTGACCGGCTGGTACGGCAGCCGCCGGTCCAGGTTGAACACCGCGACGTCGTCGCCCTTGCCGGGGTCGGTGAACCCGGGCTCCGTCCAGACCCGCACGACGCGCGCGACGACCCCGTCCGAACCGGACTTCTCCTCGCGGCCGGCCACGACGCGCAGATCCGACTGTGACACCGCCGACGCGCAGTGTGCCGCCGTCGCGACGGCCGAGGAACTGACGAGCACGCCGCCGCAGAACTGGTTTCCCTTGGCGTCGGTCAGGAAGACCGCGTACGGATAGTCCTCGATGGAGGCCTGGTCGCCGCCGACGATGCGCGGCTGCACCTGCGGCGCGGGCGGAGTCGTGGCGGGGCCGCTGGTGGCCGCGACAGCGGCGACGGGTAAGGACGCCGCGACCGCGGCAGCGCCCGCGAGCAGGAAACGGAACTTGCGGTCGCGCCGGGCGTGCTTCGCCATGGATCTGCCCTCTCTACCGGATGCGGCCTGTGCATGTCGTCGCGCTCGGCATTCACTGGACTCCGGCGCGTAAGGATGCGGCCGTCGCAACCCTAGTCGACCGACATTCGAGGCGGTGTCACTGGATCGGGTGGTCTCCCCGCGGCCTGTCAAGCCGGCGACGAGCGGCTCGCGGGAACAAGATCCGCGCCCGGCGGGTTCACCGAAAAGGATCCAGCTGACCGCGGAGGAAGAGCGTGCCCCACTACGACCTGGTGATCGTCGGTACCGGCTCCGGGAACTCGATTCCCGACCCGAGATTCGCGGACTGGAAGACGGCGATCGTCGAAAAGGGCGTTTTCGGCGGTACCTGCCTCAATGTCGGCTGCATTCCGACCAAGATGTTCGTGCACACGGCCGACCTCGCCGCGACCCCGGCGATCAGCAGCCGGTTCGGCGTGGACGAGGAGTTGCTCAACGTGCGGTGGCGCGACGTCCGCGATCGCATTTTCGGCCGTATCGACCCGATCGCGCTCGGCGGTCACGACTACCGGATCAACCACGCGGACAACGCCAACGTCACGGTGTACGAGGGCGAAGGCCGCTTCACCGGGCACAAGGAGATGGCGGTCTCCCTCGCCGAGGGCACCGAGACGATCACCGCGGACCGGTTCGTGCTCGCCGCGGGCGGGCGCCCGGTCATCCCGGACATCGAGGGCCTCGACGAGGTCGGCTACCACACCTCCGACACCGTGATGCGGCTCGACAAGCTGCCCTCACGGCTGGTGATCATCGGCAGCGGGTTCATCGGGGCGGAGTTCGCGCACGTGTTCTCGTCGTTCGGCGTCGACGTCACCGTGGTCGCGCGGTCGGGCGCCCTCCTGCGCGGCGAGGACGAGGACGTCAGCGCGCGGTTCACGGAACTGGCGAGCGAGCGTTTCGACGTCCGGCTCAACCACAGGCCGCGCCGGGTACGGCGGACGGAATCGGGTATCGCCGTCGAACTGGCCGGCGGGGACGTCATCGAGACCGACGAACTGCTCGTCGCGGTCGGCCGGCGCCCCAACTCCGATCTGCTCGACGTGGCCGCCACCGGTGTGACCACAATGGACAGTGGACACGTCGTGGTGGACGCGTACCAGCAGACCTCGGCCGAGGGTGTCTACGCGCTCGGCGACATCTCCTCGCCGTATGAGCTCAAGCACGTCGCGAATCACGAAGCCCATGTGGTGCAACACAATCTGCTGCATCCGGACGAACGAATCCAGGCGGACCACCGGTTCGTCCCGCACGCGGTGTTCAGCTCACCGCAGATCGCTTCCGTCGGCCTGACCGAGCAGCAGGCCCGCCGGCGTGGCCTGAACTACGTGACGTCCAAACAGGACTACGCCGGGATCGCCTACGGCTGGGCGATGGAGGACACCACCGGGTTCGCGAAACTCCTGGCGGATCCGGAGACCGGGCATCTGCTGGGCGCGCACATCATCGGCCCGCACGCCTCGACCGTGATCCAGCCGCTCGTCCAGGCCATGAGCTTCGGCCTCGACGCGCGAAGCATGGCGCGGGGCCAGTACTGGATCCATCCGGCGCTGCCGGAGCTGATCGAGAACGCGCTGCTGAACCTCGACCTCGGCTGAGTCCCCCTTCCGGCCGCCGCCCGGCTTCAACAACCAGATAGTTGTACAAACTTGCGGTTGTGTGTACTGTTCCGGGCATGCCAGTGGCCGAAGACGAGTTGAGCCAGGTGTTCTCCGCGCTCGCGGATCCCACCCGGCGCGCCATCCTGGAACGGCTCGCCCGGGGCAACGCGACCGTGGGCCAGCTGGTCGAGCCGTTCGGCATGACCCAGCAGGCGATCTCCAAGCATCTGAAGGTGCTCGAGCAGGCCCGGCTCATCTCACGTATCCGGGCCGCGCAATCGCGGCCCTGCGTACTCGAAACGGAACGCCTGGCGGCGGCCGCCGGCTGGATCGAGCGCCACCGGCGGATCTGGGCCGATCGCCACGACCGCCTTGGCACCCACCTTGCCGCCTTGAGGAGGCCGAACGATGACCGAGACCGGTGAGCTCACCATCCGGCGCGTCCACCACGGTTCGCGCGAGCTGCTGTTCGACTGTATGACCAAACCCGAGCACCTCGCCCACTTCTGGGGCCCGGCGGGCACGACGACGCCGGTCGAGAACATCGTCGTCGACCTGCGCCCCGGCGGCGCGTTCGAGACGACCATGGTCGGCGAAGACGGCGGCACCTACACGATGCGGGCGGTCTACGCCGAGGTGCGCCGCCCGGAACTGCTCGTATGGATCGAGCCGGAGGTCGAGGGCGGTATGCGCACCGAGATCACCTTTCACGACCTCGGCGACGGCCGTACCGAGGTGATCACGCATCAGACCAACGTGCCCGCCGCGTACCTCAGCGCCGAGGCGCGGGCCGGGTTCGCCACCAGCCTCGACCGGTTCGACGCCTATCTCGCGAGCCTGCCCGTCTGACGAAGGAGCCGCGGCGGAGCACCGGATGCTTGAGGGCCAGACTCACTAGGCGGCGCTACGTCGTGTCCAGAATGGACGCCAGACGGGCTCGGGAAGTGTTGCCAGGCTTCGGAAGTAGTCGATGATCCCGCGCAGTCCGGGTGGTGGATCCGTGGCGCGGAAGAGGAGCGACAGCGGGTAGGCGATCGTCGGGTTCACGACCGGGATGCGGCGAAGGTCGTAGCCGGCCGGCCAGACGAGGCGGTCGCGGTTGCCGACGAGGGTGGCGACGTCGGCCGAGTCCGCAAGGGTGTCGAGGACGACTTCGACGCCGAAGTTCGGGCCCGCCCCGTCGATGCGGAGGTCGAGTTCGGTGGCGAGCTGGTCGTAGAACACGCCCCATTCGCATCGGGGTGCGATGCCCGGCACCCAGATCCGGTGCCCGCGCAGCTGGGCCGGTGTCAGCGTTCGCGCGGCGGCCAGCGGATGCCTCGGGCCCGCGAGGAACTCCAGCGGGAAGTCGAGCACGTGGACCATCCGGACGTCGCGTGGCAGCGCGGCCGGGTCGGTGATCGTGCGGAACGACGCGTCGATGTCGCCCGCTTGGATCGCGGCGACCGCCACCTGCGGGTCCGCCGCTCTCAAGGTCACCACGTCGAGGTCGGTTCCGGGATGCGACCGCCAGTAGTCGTGGAGGATGACGGCCTGGCCGCTTCGGAACCCGAGGACGTCGATCCGCAAGGCCCGTGAGTTCGGCCTGATCGCGGTGATGGCGCGCTCGACACCCGTGACGATGCTCCGCGCATGTGGGAGGAACGCCTGACCGTCGAGCGTCAACTCCACCCCTCGGGCGGTCCGGGTGAACAGGCGGATTTCCAGCTCGCGCTCGAGGGCGGCGATCCGCTTCGAAACCGCCTGCTGTGTCACGCCCAGCTCGTCGGCGGCGTGTTGCAGCTGTCCGAGCTCGGCTGCCCGGACGAATGATCGCACCGCTTCGGTATCCATCGAGGGCAGCTTAGGTGCCCAACTGATCGTTGTGGCTCGCCGGGAGCGCGGTTGTTTGATCCGCCACCGCGGTCGCTGCTGTGCTCGCGGGGTCCAACGGCTGGTTGTCGTGAGGGAGTCTTGTGCACGTGAAGCTGGGGGCCGGCTTCCGCCGGCTGTGGTCGGCCTACGCCGTGAGCACCTACGGCACGTGGATCGCCTTCGGGGCGTTCCCGCTCATCGCGGTTCGTGTCCTGCATGCGCCCGCGTTCGCCGTGTCGCTCCTCGAATCCGCCGGGCTCGCCGTCGCGGCGATCGTCGCGGTCCTCCTCGGACCGTGGGTCGAGCATCGGTCCAAGCGCCCGGTGATGATCGCGATGGACGTGGTCCGCTTCCTCGCGATGGCGAGCATTCCGATCGCCTACTCCCTCGGTTTTCTGTCCTACGGCCAGTTGCTGGTGGTCTCGGTCACCGGCACCACCGCGAGCATCGCCTTCACCGCCGCGTCCGGCGCTTACCTGAAACACCTCGTTCGCGGCGATCACCTCCTTGCCGCGAACGGCAGACTCGGGGCCACGGCGTGGGTGGCGACCGCAGCGGGCCCGCCGCTGGGCGGCGCGCTGATCGGGTTGCTCGGCCCGGTCATCACCGTCGCCGCGGACGCCGTCAGCTACCTGCTGTCCGCGCTCGGGGTCCTCCGCATCCGTGGCGGAGACGTCGCGGCACCCCGGGACCGGGCCGGCACGGTGCGCGGGGCCGGCCTTCTGGGCGGTTGGCGATGCATCCTCCGCGACCCTGTCCTACGGCGCCTGTTCTTCAACTCCCTGACGGTCGGCGGCCTGATCATGGCCACCGGCCCGCTCCTGTCGGTCCTCCTGCTGGGCCAGTACCATTTCCCGGCCTGGCAATACGGTCTCGCTTTCGGCATCCCCGCCGTCGGTGGCTTCGCCGGCTCCCGCTTGTCCGCGCGCCTCGTCGCCCGCTACGGCCAGCACCGGGTCATGATCGTCTCCGGCTGGCTGCGATCGCTCTTCCCGCTCGGCCTCGCCTTCACCCGGCCAGCCATCCCCGGACTTCTCACGGTCATCGTCGTCGAGGGCCTGCTGATCACCTGCATGGGCATCTTCAACCCCATCTACGCGACAGAACGCCTGCGGCGCGCGCCCGCCGATCAGACCGCGCGGGTCCTCAGCGCGTGGACTATCAGCGGCAAGCTCACGCAGGCGGCGCTCATGGTGCTCTGGGGCATCCTCGCGACACTGACCAGCCCGCTCACCGCGATCACCGTCTCCGGCGTCCTCCTGCTCGGCACCCCGCTCTTGCTGCCTAGACGTAGCGCGGGCGACCCGCCAGGAATCCGAACACCATCTGCACCGCGACGATCACCAGCAGCATGAGGAACGGCACCGTCCAGCCGCCGGTGAGATCGTGCAGCACGCCGAACACGAAGGGGCCCGCGGCCGCGAACAGGTAGCCGAACCCCTGGGCCATCCCGGAAAGCCGCGCCGTGTCACCGCCGGTGCGGGCCCGCAGGGCGATCGTGGTCAGCGCGAGTGAGAACACGGACATGCCCAGTCCGATCAGGATGCCCCACAGCACCGGCGCGGCGCTGGGCGCGACCATGGTCCCGGCGACGCCGGTGAGCCCGAAGACGCCGAGCGCCAGGATCCACCAGCTCTGGCTGCCCTGACGCGCGGCGAGCGGCGGCACGATCAGGCTGACCGGCAGCCCGATGATCGAGACCAGGCCGACCAGCAGCCCGGCGTCGGCACGGCTGAGGCCGGCGTCGATGAACACCTCGGGCAGCCAGCCCATCACGATGTACGCGAGGCACGCCTGCAGGCCGAAGAAGATCGTGACGATCCAGGCAAGCCGGTTGCGCAGCAGCGACCGCTCGGTGGTCTCCGGTGAGCCCGCACCATGCCCCGAAGCCGGCCGGGTCCGGGCGACGGCCAGCCATACGACGAGCGCGAGACCCGACAGCACGGCCCAGCTCACCAAGCCCTCTCGCCAGCCGCCGAAGGCGCCGGAGAGCGCCGGGGTCACCGCCGAACCCAGCGCGCCGCCGGCCTGCAACGCCCCGGTGTAGAGGCCGGTCACGAGCCCGATCCTGGCGGTGAACGACTCCTTCACCACGACCGGGATCAGCACGTTGGCCAGCGCGATTCCCGCCGTCGCGACAAGCGTGCCCCCGAGCACCACGAGCGGGCCGTCGAGTACCCGCAGGATCATCCCGCCGGTCAGCAACACGAGCGAGGCCGCCACCGAGGCGCTGATCCCGACCCGCTTCGCCACCCACGGCGCGGCCAAACCCGCCGCCGCGAAGCACAGGCCGGGCGCGGTGGTCAGCGCACTCGCCCAGGTCGCGCTCGCACCGAGCGACTCCCGCATCTCGTCCAGCACCGACCCGGTGGCCGTCACGGCGGGCCGCAGGTTCAGCGCGGCGAGCACGACGGCCGCACCGAGCACCCCGCCGCCGATCAGCACGCGGGGAGTTTGTTTCACCGGGGTTTCGACCACGCCCGCTACTATCGCAGACGTAGGATGATTGGGTGAAGGGACAATTGTCGTGCCGCTAGCCACAACGCGCCGCGCGGGTCTGGTGGACCAGGTGATCGGCCAGCTGCGCGAGGCCATCTCCGGCGGCGAATGGCCGGTGGGCGGGCGAATCCCGCCCGAGACCGCGCTGGCCGAAACGCTCGGCGTGGGCCGGAACACGATCCGCGAGGCGATCCGCGCGCTCGCCCACAGCGGACTGCTCGAAGTCCGCCAGGGCGACGGTACCTACGTGCGCGCCACGAGCGAGGTCTCCGGAGCGATCCGCCGGTTGTGCGGTACCGAACTGCGGGAAGTGCTGCAGGTGCGGCGCAGCCTGGAGGTCGAGGGCGCCCGGCTGGCCGCCGAAGCGCGCACCGACGAGGATCTCGCCGAGCTGCGGGCGGTGCTGGCCGAACGCGACCGCGCGTGGGACGAAGGACGCCACGAGGACTTCGTCCGCGTGGACACCGAATTCCACCTCACCGTCGTCCGATGTGGACACAACCGGCTGCTGACCGAGCTGTACCGAGGGCTCACCGAGGCCGTCAGCGCGAGCGTCGCCGCGACCTCGCGCGACCCGCTGCACGACCGCGCCGAGATCGGGCACAGCGGGCTGCTGGCGGCGATCGCCGACCGCGACCCGGCACGCGCCGCGGCCGAGGCCGGCGGGTTCCTCGACCAGCTGCTCAGGGAAGGGTCAGGATCTCCGCGCCGGTCGCGGTGACCACGAGGGTGTGCTCGAACTGGGCCGTCCAGCTCTTGTCCTTCGTGGTGACCGTCCAGTCGTCGTCCCAGATGTCGTAGTCGATCGAGCCGAGCGTGATCATCGGCTCGATCGTGAAGGTCATGCCCTCCTCGATGACCGTGGTCACCGACGGGTCCTCGTAGTGCAGCACGGTCGGCGCCGTGTGGAAGGCCGGGCCGACCCCGTGCCCGGTGAAGTCGCGCACCACGCCGTAGCCGAAACGCTTCGCGTAGGACTCGATCACCCGGCCGATCACGTTGAGCTGGCGCCCTGGCCGGACGGCCTTGATCGCGCGCATGGTCGCCTCACGCGTGCGTTCGACGAGCAGCCGCGCATCCTCGGACACGTCGCCGGCGAGGAAGGTCGCGTTCGTGTCGCCGTGCACGCCACCGATGAACGCCGTGACATCGATATTGCAGATGTCACCGTCCTCGATCACCGTCGAGTCCGGGATCCCGTGGCAGATCACCTCGTTCAGCGAGGTGCAGCAGGACTTCGGGAAGTTCCGGTAACCCAGCGTCGACGGGTACGCCTGGTGGTCGAGCAGGAACTCGTGCACGACCTTGTCGACGTCTTCGGTGGTGTTGCCCGGCTTGACGGCCTTGCCACCCTCGTCCAGCGCCTGCGCCGCGATCCGGCACGCGACCCGCATGGCCTCGATGACCTCGGGCGTGCGCACGCCGTTACCGCCGTCCCGCTTCGGCGCCGGCTTGTCCACGTACTCGGGGCGCGGAATGCTGGCGGGAACGAGACGGCGCGGCGTCTGGACGCCGGGCTTCAGCGGAGCACGCAGGGACATGGACCCCAGCCTACGACTCAGAACAGGACCGTGGCGTAGCGGCCGACCTGGCTGAACCCCAGCCGCCGGTAGGCGGCGAGCGCGGGCGCGTTGAACGAGTTGACGTACAGGCTGGCCGTGCGGCCCATCCCGTTGACGAGCCTGCTGACCACGGCCGCCGTGCCCGCCGTGCCGAGACCGTGACCGCGGCGGTCCGGGTGCACCCACACCCCCTGGATCTGGCCGACCGTGCGGGAAAGCGCGCCGATCTCCGCCTTGAACACGACCTCGCCACCCTCGAACCGCGCGAAGGCCCGGCCGCCGGAGATCAGCTCGGCGACCCGGGCGCGGTAGCTCGCGCCCCCGTCACCCGCGCGGGGATCGACGCCCACCTCTTCGATGAACATCGCGATGGCGGCGGGCAGGTACCGCTCGAGCTCGTCGGGCCGGACGGGCCGCACGAACGCGTCCGGAGCCACCGCGGGCTGGCGGTCGGTCGCCATGAGCGGCTGGTCGCCGCGGATCTCACGGGCCGGGCCCCACTCCGGCTCGAGCTCGTCCCACAGCCCCAGCACCTGCTCGGCCGGGCCGACCAGGGACGAGCAGATGCGCTGCTTGCGCAGGGCCCGGTCGGCGAACGAGCGCAGGGCGGAGGAGTTGCCCCGCAAGGGGATCAGGTTGGGGCCGGAGAAGCACAGCCCGGCCAGGCGACCGGAGCGGGCGGCACGGTGGTCGGCCGCCCACAGCTCCCCGCCGAGCCGCCAGGGGTCGAGACCTGTGACCTCGACCCGTGCGCTGACCATGCAACTGGCGACCGGGTCGGCCGCCAGAACGGCATGAACCGCGGGATAGTCCCGATCACCGAGCAGCCGTGCACCGGCAAGCCGCAACACACCGTCCAGATTGCCAGATGAACCCCGGTTACGGGAAACCGAGGGTGGTCACGGCGCGCCCCGGTAGGTGCCGAAGGTCCACTGGTTCCCCTCGGGATCACGGGTGGTGAACGTGTGGGAGCCGAAGTCGGTGTCGTGCAGGTCTTCCGCAAGCTCGAAACCGGCCCGCCGCACCCGCGCGTACACCCCGTCGACGTCGTCGGTCACCACGTAGACCGACGTGACGCCCGCCTTCATCTCGGCGTGCACGCTCTCGGTGCGCTTGGTGCTCCCGAGCATCACGGCGCCGCCTTCGGGCCAGCGCAGCTCGGCGTGCCTGATGTCGCCCCGCTCGTCGGGCACCACGAGTGCTTCCCGGAAACCGAAAACGTCAACGAGGAAACGGATCGCGGCCGGCGCGTCGTCGTAGCGAAGGGCCGGCCAGACTGTGGGTTGTGTCATGCCCCTAGCGTGGGTCTTCTGGCAGGGGCGCGTCTTGGAGGAATGGGAGCTCCTCGGCGATCCAGACGCCGGGCGGACAGCCGGCCAGCGCGCGCCATTCGTTGGTCAGGTGCGCCTGGTCGTAGTAGCCGCAGTCCGTCGCCAGCCCGGCCAGGTCACCGTGCCCCTGCCTGAGCAGAGCTCCGGCGCGCTCGAACCGCAGGACCCGGGCGGCCTGTTTCGGGGAGAGCCCGAGCTCACGGCGGAACCGCTCGGTGAAATGCCGGCGGCTCCAGCCGACCTCACCGGCGAGGGTGCCGACCCTGATCCGCCCGGCGGCCGCACGCAGGCGCCGCCACGCCCAGCCGACCTCCGGGGAGTACTCGGCTTCCGCGGCCTCGGCCAGCAGAAACTCGTCGAGGAGGCCGAAGCGGCGCTCCCAGCAGCCGGCCTCGGCGAGCCGCTCGGGCAGCCGCTCGAGCCGCGGGGACAGGTCGGCCAGGTCGACGACGTGTTCGCTCAACTCGGCGGCGGGTATCCCGAACAGCGACCGCACGGCGAGCGGGTCGAGTTCGACGTGGACGCCGCGCTGGAACCGGTCCTGGCGGATAAGCGCCGGGCTCAGCTGCATGCCGCCGACTGGCGCCATGAGGTCCGCCGGCGGTTCGCCGGGCCGCGGCATGCCCACGAGGCGGATGGGCTCGGCGAGGCTGATGATCAACGTCACGTGCCGCGACGGCAGGCCCCGGTGCAGGCCGAGCGGGACGTCGTCTTGGGCGTAGCCGAGGTAGCGCGAGACGAGCTGCCGCAACCCTGGATGAGGCTGCCCGGCGGCCATCTCGGTGACCATCGGTCAGAACCGAGACGTGTCCATCGTGAGGTCGAACGGGTCGCCGATCTCGACGGGGTCACCGAACGGAACCCGGATGGTCTGGTTGTACACGCCTTCCTTCGGCTTCGAGAACAGGGTGACCGCGGGACCGTCATCGTCGAACTGGTCGATCAACACGTAGCGCGGGATCGGACCATGCGCGTAGGCCCACCGCTTCTTCTTGCGGTCGTGCTCGGCGTTGCTCTTCGACGTGATCTCGACAGCGAGCAGCACGTGCTCCGCCGGAACCGGATCGGAATTGTGTGGAATGGCTTCGCGCGGCGCCACGCAGAAGTCGGGCACCTAGATGCCGCCGATCTGCTTGATACCCACGCCCTGTGTCTGGAAAAGTTCGCAGCCGTCCGGTACGGCGGGCAACAGGGCTCTGTTGACCCAACCGGCGATCAGGTTGTGCGGTCCCCACGGTGGTGGCGTCATCTGGATCCCCTCGACGGTCAGCTCCGGCCGCCGCCCCTCGGGGACTTCCAGCTCCCGCCAGGTATCCAGAAGGTAGTTCCAGTCCAGCATGGAACCCGCGAATGCGGTGCTCATGACCCACCCCGTTCCTGCGCTCGACTACTCGTAAGGATAGCGGCAGAAGGCGCACGCGGTGCCGTCCACTAATCCGACCACAGCCACGGCTATCCGGCTTGCGTAGCAACGGTTACGTATTGCTCGGGGTCCGCCTACTTTTGGTCGGATTAGTAAAATGCCTCGGCAGGAACGAGACTAACCACCCGTGATCAGGCGCTGACCGCGGTCTTCCACTGCGCTCCGCGTCAGCTGACGGTCACGACGGGCTCGCCGGAGCCCTCCCCCGACTCCTCCGCGATGCGCATCGCCTCTTCGATCAGGGTCTCCACGATCTGGTGCTCGGGCACGGTCTTGATGACCTCGCCCCGGACGAAGATCTGGCCCTTGCCGTTACCGCTGGCCACCCCGAGGTCCGCCTCGCGTGCCTCGCCGGGGCCGTTGACCACGCAGCCCATCACGGCGACCCGCAGCGGCACCTCCATGCCCTCCAGGCCCGCGGTCACCTCGTCGGCCAGCTTGTAGACGTCGACCTGCGCCCGCCCGCACGACGGGCAGGACACGATCTCCAGTTTGCGGGGACGCAGGTTCAGCGACTGCAGGATCTGCGTGCCGACCTTGACCTCCTCGACCGGCGGCGCGGACAGCGACACCCGGATCGTGTCCCCGATGCCCTGCCGCAGCAGCGCGCCGAACGCGACAGCCGACTTGACGGTGCCCTGGAAAGCCGGGCCGGCCTCGGTGACGCCCAGGTGCAGCGGGTAGTCGCACTGCTCGGCGAGCAGCTCGTAGGCCCGGACCATCGTCACCGGATCGTGGTGCTTGACCGAGATCTTGATGTCGTGGAAATCGTGCTCGGCGAACAGCGACGCCTCCCACAGCGCCGACTCCGCGAGCGCCTCCGGGGTGGCCTTCCCGTGCTTCTGCATGATCCGCGGGTCGAGCGAACCGGCGTTCACCCCGATCCGGATCGGGGTGCCGTGGTCCTTCGCCGCCTGCGCGATCTCCTTGACCTTGTCGTCGAACTTCTTGATGTTGCCCGGGTTCACCCGCACGGCGGCACAGCCGGCCTCGATCGCGGCGAACACGTACTTGGGCTGGAAGTGGATGTCGGCGATGACCGGGATCTTCGACTTCCGCGCGATGGCAGGCAGCGCCTCGGCGTCGTCCGCCGACGGGCAGGCGACCCGCACGATGTCGCAGCCGGCCGCGGTCAGCTCCGCGATCTGCTGCAGCGTCGCGTTGACGTCCGCGGTCAGCGTGGTGGTCATCGACTGCACGGAGATCGGATGCTCGCTGCCGACCCCGACCGAACCGACCTGCAGCTGGCGGGTGGGACGGCGATCGGCGAGTACGGGAGGCGGAAGGGCAGGCATACCAAGCGCGACGCTCATCGAATCCTCTACGGCTTCCGAAGGGATGCGTACGGGCCCAGCCTACCTACTGCAGCCGGATCGGGTTGACGATGTCCGCCGTCACGGTGAGCAGCGTTACGGCCCCGCCGAGGAACACCAGCACCATCGTGATCGCCGACAGCTTGGTGTAGTCCACCGGCCCGCCGGCGGCCTTTCCGCGCAGCCCGCGCACCCAGTCGCGGACCCGTTCGTACCAGGTCACCGCGATATGCCCGCCGTCGAGCGGCAGCAGCGGCAGCAGGTTGAACACGCCCACGAAGAAGTTCAGGCTCGCCAGCAGGAGCAGGAACAGCGACCACAGGCCCGCCTCGACGGCCTCGCCGCCGATCCGGCTCGCGCCGACCACGCTGACCGGGGTGTTCGGGTCACGCTGGCCGCCGAAGATCGAGTGCACGACCGCCGGGATGCGCTCGGGGAACTCGAGCAGCCGGTCCCAGGTCTGCACGAACATGTCCGCGGTGAACTGGCCCGCGCCGCCGAACGCGGTGATCGGGTTGTAGGTGAAGTTGGTGAGCATGGTGACGCCGATCGAGCCCACCTTGACGATCTTCTCCGGCCCCTGCGGGTTGGTCGCGTCGGTGACGGGGCGGTCGACCTGCACGACGTCGATCGTCAGCGGCACCGTCCGCCCGTCCCGCTTGACGTCGACCGCCACCGGTCCGGACAGCTGCTGGATCCTGCCGGTCACGTCGGTCCACGTCGGCGTGCTGACCCCGGCCACCGACACGATCTGGTCGCCGGGAAGCAGGCCGCCCTGCTTGGCCGGGGCCGGATCGCCGGGCTGGCACACGGGGTTGACGTACTCCTGGTCCGTCCGCGCGTCGCGCACGCAGTCGGAGACCGAGGCGATCTTGGGTGTGCCGGTCAGGTTCGGCAGGCCCATCGTCGTGGCCATCAGGTAGAGCACGATGAAGCCGAGGATGAAATGCGTCACCGACCCGGCGGCCATCACGACCGTGCGCTTCCAGGTCTTGAACCGCCACATCGCGCGCGGCGCCTCTTCCGGGGTCACCTCGTCGAGCGCGGTCATGCCGGCGATGTCGCAGAACCCGCCGAGCGGGATCCACTTCACGCCGTACTCGGTCTCGCCGCGGCGGAACGAGAACACCTTGGGCCCGAAGCCGACGAAGTAGCGCCGCACCTTCATCCCGAAGGCTTTGGCAGTGACCATATGGCCTGCCTCGTGCAGCGCGACGGACACGCAGATGCCCAGCGCGAACAACACGACTCCGAAAACGTAGGCGAGCAAGCCCTACTTCCTCTCGGTTGAGTTCAGCTCAGCGGCACGACCGCGCGCCCACTGCTCCGCGGCGAATACATCCTCCAGGTCACGCGGTTCGCGGTGCCACTCGGCGGCCGCGAGGACCACCTGTTCAACAGTGTCCACGATGGACGTGAAGCGGGCGTTCTGCGCCAGGAAGGCCGCCACCATCACCTCGTTCGCCGCGTTGAACACCGCCGGCAGGCAACCGCCGACGGTGCCGGCGTGCCGCGCGAGTTCGACGGCCGGGAAAGCGGCGCCGTCCAGCGGTTCGAACGTCCAGGCGGTGGCCTCGTCCCAGCGGCAGGGGTGCGCCGCCCCGGCCACGCGATCCGGCCAGTTCAGCGCGAGGGAGATCGGCAGGCGCATGTCGGGCGGGCTCGCCTGGGCCAGCGTCGAGCCGTCGGTGAAGGTCACCATCGAGTGCACGATCGACTGGGGGTGCACGACCACGTCGATCCGGTCGCACGGCACGCCGAACAGCAGTTTCGCCTCGATGAGCTCGAGGCCCTTGTTGACCAGGGTCGCGGAGTTGATCGTGACCAGCCGGCCCATCGACCAGGTCGGATGCTTGAGCGCCTCCTCGACGGAGACATGCTCGAGGTCGCTCCGGGCGCGGCCGCGGAACGGGCCGCCCGAAGCGGTCAGCACGAGCCGGTCCACCTCGTCGGCCCGCCCGCCGCGCAGGGCCTGGGCCATCGCGGAGTGCTCGGAGTCGACCGGGACCAGCTGACCGGGCTTGGCCGCTTTCAGCACGAGCGGGCCCCCGGCGATCAGGGACTCCTTGTTCGCCAGCGCCAGGGTGGCGCCCGTTTCGAGGGCGCGGAGCGTCGGCTCGAGCCCCTGCGAGCCCGGGAGGCCGTTGAGCACCACGTCGACCGGGACGGCGCCGATCAGCTCGACCACCGCGCCGGTGCCCGCGAAGATCCGGGGCAGCTTGAAGTCGCCGCTGGCGTAGCCGCGCTTCTGGGCCTCGGCGTAGAGCGCGAGCTGCAGGTCCTCGGCCGCGGTGGCCTTCGTGATGGCCACCGCGTCCACCTGGTGGGCGAGCGCCTGCGCGGCCAGCGCCGCCGGATCGCTGCCGCCGGCGGCGATCCCGGCGATGCGGAACAGGTCCTTGTTGCGGGCGGCGACGTCCAGCGCCTGGGTGCCGATCGAGCCGGTCGAGCCGAGCACGAGGACGGTGCGGGTCGTGTTCATCACCTCCATTGTCCCGAACCGCCTGACGCATGGTGTCGGCGCATGTGGGATCATCGGTGACGAAGGTGATGGCAGGCTCTCGAGGAGTGATCGTGGCTACCAAGGCGGTCGTCAAGCGGCAGAAGTCCGAGCCGGCGAAGGTGGACCCGCGCGATGAGCCCTCGGCCGAGTGGGGCTGGCACGGGGGTTTCCCCAAGGCCTCGCGCATCGCGGGCTGGCTCACCGTGGTGGTGCTGCTCCTAATGATCAACAACAACCACGAGAACAACACCGAGAACGTCTGGCTGGTGGGTACCGCGGTCGGGATCGCGATCGCCCTGCTCGTGGACATCAAGAAGCGCCGCACCGCCTGGCGCCGCTAGTCGCGCCGCAGCCTGGCGAGCAGGCTGATGCTCGCGACCCCGAACTTCTCCGAGGCCCCGGCGGCCCGGTCCGAGAGGAATCGGTAGTCGTTCTCGCGGACCGTGTCGATCTCGAACCCGGCGGCGTGGATGTCGGCGAAGTAGTCGTCGCGCTGCGCGGCGCCACCGATGCACGCCGCCCACAGCGAGGCGTCGCACGTGACGCCCGCCGGGAGGTGCGAGGCCGTCACGATGTCGGCGATCGCCAGCCGTCCGCCCGGGCGCAACGCCCTCGCCGCGGCGGCGAACACCGCCGGTTTGTCCGGCGAGAGGTTGATGACCCCGTTCGAAATGACGCAGTCCACCGACCTGTCCGCGACGGGCGGGTCTTCGATGTGGCCGTCGCGGAACACGGTGTTCGCCAGCCCGGCCGCCGCGGCGAGCGTGCCCGCCTTGTCCAGTTGCGCCGGTGTCATGTCCACGCCGATCACCCGGCCGGCCGGCCCGGTCGCCAAAGCGGCGAGGAAGCTGTCGGTGCCGGAGCCGCTGCCCAGGTCGAGCACGGTCTCACCCGGCCGGATGCCGGCCAGGTCGAGGAAGTAGCCCACCCCCGCGAACGACTCGATCGCCGCGGCCGGGATGGCGTCGAGGTGCGAAGCCGGGTAGCCGAGGCGCTCGGCGAGAGCACGGCCGGTCTCGAAGTGGAACTCCTGGCCGGGTTCGAGCGCCACCTGCTCGTACATGGCCTTGACCCGGGTTTCCAGCTCGGCGGTGTCGAGCCGGTGTGTAGTGCTGGTCATCGTCGGCTCCTTCAGTAGCTGAATGTGGTCGCGGGCTCGTCGCCGATCCATTTCCACAGCGGGACGGTGCCGTTCAGCTCCGCGCCGGGAATGAGGTTCTCCGCGTCGAGTTCCTTGGCGTTGAAGCAGATCGGGCAGACGTAGTACCGCCCGCCCGCCGTCTCGTAGCGCTCGAGGAGGTCCGCCAGCGGCGGGCAGCCGGCGCACGCGGTGCCCACGGCCGTGCCCGGCGCGGAGAGGCGGACCGCCTCCTTGGACAGGAACATCAGCGTCTCGTGTCCCGTCTCCGCGGCGCCGACCGCGACGAGGAAGGCGACAGTGACCTTCTCCGGGTCCTCGAGTCCCGTCGACAGACTGATGACGGCCTTGTTCGACATGGTCCGCTCCTTTCCGCTCGTCTTCGGATGGGACGTTAGGAGCGGGAAGCGCCTGTGTCGTCGGGTGTTCTCCCTACAGATCGAGAGGGTCGAGCAAGCCGTTGCGCAGCGCAAACAACGTCGCGGTGGAGCGTGACGAGGCCCCGGTCTTGGTGTAGATCCGCTCGATGTGCGTGCCGGCGGTCTTGCGCGAGATCCCCAGCCGGGCGGCGACTTCGCCGGTCTGCGCGCCGCGCGAGATCAGGATCAGCACCTCGACTTCGCGCGGGGTGAGCCCGGCCGGGCCCGACACCCGGCGCCTGCCGCCGTTGCCCGCGGCGGAGAGGACGGCCTCCGACGCGTCGCCGTCGAGCGTGCCGGCCCGGACCCCGGCCCGCACGACCCCGGCGGCCTGCTTGCCGTGCAGCGCCGGCCGGTGTGCCCTCGGTTCCACCATCGCCCGGTACATGCACGCCGCGGCCAGCAGACGCCCGGTCATCGGCACGGCGGCGCCGCTGAGGCCGCGGTGGTATCCGCTGCCGTCCATGCGCTCGTGGGCCACCGCCGCGATCGCGCCCGGCCTGGCCAGCGCCGCGGGCCGCGCGAGCACGCGCTCGGTGTAGTACGAACTGAGCCGCACGCGCTCCCAGTCGGTCGCCGACAGCGGGCCCGGCCGGTCGAGGATCGTCACCGGCACACCGTGCAGCCCGACGTCGTGCAGCAGTCCCGCGCGCCGGGTGGCGACGACGTCCCCGTGAGGCAGCCCGATCGCCCGTGCCGCCTCTCCGACCAGCTCCGCGACCCCACGGGAATGCCCGGCCCGTGACGCGCAGCGCAGGTCGGTGAAGTCGGCCAGCGCCTCGAGCGCCGCGTCCAGCCGACCCTCCGTCAGCGGGCACCGCAGCTGCGGATCGTCGGTCGACTCCGCCTCGGCGCCGACGCCGGACAGCACCTCGGGGGCGTGCGCGACGAACGCGTCCACCACGTCCGGGGCGAACTGGCGGCCGCGGCGCGCCCTCGCGACTTCGAGCGCGCCGTCGATCCCGCCGGTCCGGTGCCGGACCTCGACGACGTCCGCGAGATGCAGCAGCCGGATGACCGGCGCGATGTCCGTGCCGCCCACGCCCTGCGGCACACCGCGCCCATCCCAGCGCGTGAAGAACTGGCGAAGCGCCGTCACCACGTCCGTGCCGAGTCCGAGCCGCTCCGCCAGCGTCGACGTCGTCAGACAGTGGGACTGCATGCCCTGCACGATGCTCTGGCCGCCGCTGGCCAGGATGGTGGTGACGACGCGCGCCCGGTGCCACACCGGCCCTCCCCTGCCCGCATGGCTCAGGAAGAACCCGAGCCCCGGCAGTCCGGCGAGATCGACCTGGAAGCTGTCCGCGCGGAAGGCGATGTCGTCGCCGAACGACGCGGCCACCTCCGGGGCGTCGGCGACACAGCCGACCCAGGCGAGCATCGAGACGTAGAACAGCGACGGCCGCTGGTCCTCCGGCAGCCCGGTACAAGCGGCAAGCCGCGCCGCGATCCGCCACGACCGGAGGACGTGCTCCATCGGCTGGCCCAGCCCGAGGTCTGTCGCCAGCGAAAACGCCGCCAGTAGCTCGGCCAGGCTGATCCCGGCATCCCGATCGGCGAACTCCACCTGCGAAGCCTAGCTCCGCGATCCGCCCCGTAGCCCCTTCAGTTCGCGGACATTCGCCCAGGCCCGACCTGTACCGGCAGGTGCGGGATCCGCGCCTGCAGGTCCACTTCAGCCTTCGGCGGCGAGCTGCCCGCACGCCGCCGCGATCTCCTGACCACGCGTGTCCCGCACCGTGCACGCCACTCC
>NZ_VDFW01000014.1 GCF_006152065.1 Amycolatopsis alkalitolerans | reverse complement strand
GGCGGCGGCGGTCCACCGCGGCGGGCGGGGCCGGCGTAGCGGGCGTCGGCGGGGCGGCCCTGCCGCGGGGCCGGACGGCGGGGCGCCCCGCGCTCGTTCCGCGGCGGATACTCCACGCCCGCTCCTTTCCCCGCGACCGGCCTCCCGGTGGACGCGCGGTCGAATCACCCGGTTGCCGTAGCGTCGCATATCGATCAGCCGATGTGGCTCACAACACCCGGCTTACGTGTTTTCAGCCACCGTCCTCGCTGGGAGCAGCGTGCTCGCGGCGGCCGCCACGGCGAAGATCGCGGTGAGCCCGTGGACGAGCAGGGTGACCGTGTCCGCGTCGAACCCGTCGGCCGCCTCGAGCAGCGGCGGGACGCACGCGAGTGCCGTGACGACCCAGGTGCTCATGGCCGCGCTGAGCCCGGTGCGGACCGCGTTGAGCAGGTATACCCCGAGCAGCAGCTGGATAAGGTTCTGGATCGGGTCGAGCGGGAGACCGAGCAGCGTATGGCCGGTGTCACCGCCGAACCGGGTCAGTGCGAAGCCGAACAGGCCGATGGTCGCGAAACCGGTGCCGAGCGCAGTCGCCGCGTGGGCGAGCCAGCCTGTCGGCTGTGCCTGATGCGGCGGCACCGAACCGTCGCCGTGCCGTTCGAACCACCAGAACACGATCACCGCCGGTACGGCCAGCAGCCCCAGCGCCATCAGCGGGCGCGGGCCGGCTAGCCAGGCGAGCGCGTCCGAAGGCCGCACGGGCAGGTACACCACCGTCACCAGCAGGAGGACGGCGGCGAGGAACCCGAGGTACAGGCTCATTGGGGCACGCAAGGCGAACCGGACCACCCTCACCAGCACGGGACGCGTGGTCAGCCGGTTCAGCAGAGGTGCGCCCAGCCCCAGCAAGGAAAGCTGGGCCACACCGAGCAGCAGCACCGGCAGCGCCGGCGCGGCCAGCGCGGGCGGCGCGCCCGGGGCGCCGAGCAGATTCGGGTCCGTGCCGCCGACCGTGGTCAGCAGGACCAGCCCGGAGAGCCCCGCGAGCGCTCCGCCCACGAGCCAGCGGCGGCCGGCCAGGCGCCCGAACGAGACCTGCTGGGCGAGTAGCGCGAGCCCGAACGCGGCGAGATAGTGCGGGATCCTCGCGCCGAACCACCCCGCGCTCAACTCGGCCAGCACGACCAGCCCGAGCACCGTGAGCGTGGTCGCGACCGGGGCGCGGCGGTGCAGCGTCAGCATGACCGGAGCGGCCACCATCGTCAGCAGGTAGACGCCCAGCAACCACAACGGGTGCAGCGCGACCCGCATGATCGTCGCGTTCGTGCTGTCCGGAATGCCCAGCAGCTCCAGCGCGAGCGGTACGACGAGCGTCACCACCACGAAGATCAGCGCGGGCCGCAGCAGCCAGCTCGCGCGGTGCGCGAGGTACTGCCGGTACCCGCCGCCGCCGTCGAGCACCGCCTGCCAGCCGGCCGCGTTCGCCCGGCCGCCCGCGAAGAAGAACACCGGCGCCAGCTGCGTGAGCCAGGTCAGCGGCCACAGCCACGACTCGCCCGCGCCCGCCCATCTCGCGAGCTGGATCACCGACTCGCCGAAGATCAGCAAACCGAGGCTCGCGACGCCGAGCGTGACCCAGCTCGAGGCTGGCGCGCGGGCGGGGGCCGGTGCCCGGCGCGGGGTGCGGGCGCGGCGGGCACCGAGCCAGCCCCGCAGCCGGAACGCCAGCAGGCAGCCGATCACCGTGACCCCGGCGAGCATCGGCCCGACCGGATCGCCGACGGGCGGGCCCCACCGCTGATGCCACGAGTTGACCACCAGGCCGGCGGAGTAGAGGGACGCGACGACCTGGCAGGTGCGCGCCGAGCCCATCGGGTTGAGCAGGCACGCGTTGTGCATGTCGAACGAGAGCCGGGCGTCCAGTGACGCGCGCACGCCGGGCGCGAGCGGCTGGCCGATCTTGTCCGCGTAGCGGAGCAGGTCGTAGCCGAGGTCGTGCGCCTTGCACGGCACGCTGTAGTCCCATTTGGTGTTGTCGTCGCCCCACGGCGTCGAGCACCCGCCGTCCACATGCACCGCGCGGACCGTGCCGTCGCGTGCACGCAGTGCACCGGGGACGACGCCGGTCACCTTGGTGAAGTCGGGCGGCAGCAGGCTCAGCGCGGTCGGCTCGGCGCCGGGGTGGGTGAGCGCCTCGATCGCGCGCTGTGCCGCGGCGGCCCCGCCGGTCGGCGGGCGGTAGGGCGGTGAGGACGGCCGCGACGCGACGAAGCCGAACGTCAGCAGGGCCAGTGCCAGCACCAGCAACCAGGCCGAGGTCGACAGGCGCCGCCTCATCCGTGCGGTCTCGGCTCGGGCGATCATGAACTCCAGGGTGGCAGGGACAACGGCTTTCGAACACCGGGGAAACCCCCAGGATCCGCACGTACCCTAGTGGGCCGGCTTCACGCCGTGCGGCCGCCGGTGCTCGGCGAGCCGGACCTGGTTGCGGCCGCCTTCCTTGGCCTCGTACACGGCGGCGTCCGCGGCCTGCATGAGCTTCTCCAGAGAATCGCCGTGATGGGGATACACCGCGACGCCGATGGACGCCGTCCGGTCGGACACCGTGATCTGGTCGCCGCGCTTGTCGGTGGTGACGATGCGCAGCCGGGCGACCGCGGACCTGATGCGTTCGGCGGCGCCGGTCGCCGCGGCCTGGTCGGTTTCGGGCAGCAGCACGAGGAACTCCTCGCCGCCGAACCGGCCCACTACGTCGCTCGGCCTGGTCACCTCGTCCAGCAGCTGGGCGAGGTTGCGGAGCACGTCGTCACCGGCCGGATGGCCGTAGGTGTCGTTGATCCACTTGAAGTAGTCGAGGTCGATCATCAGGATGCCGAGGCCGTCGCCCGCCTTCGTCGCCCGCGCGAGCGCGCGCTCGGCCGACTCCGTCCAGCCGCGCATGTTGTAGACCTGGGTCTTCGGGTCGGTGCGCACGTCGTCCTGCAACTGGTCGAGTTCGGCGAGGCGGTTGAACACGACCGTCACCACGGCCATGATCGCGACGGTCGGTGGGAGGATCACGAGCAGGATGGCGGTCACCGCGCCGAGCCCGATCGTGATCGCCTCCAGTAGGTTGTCCGCCTTGCTGCCGAGCACGCCGCGAATTGTCGGCCTCGCCTGCGCGGCGAGGCTCAGGATGCTACCGACGTAGAGGATCTGCACGGCTTCGTAGACCAGTCCGACGAGCAGGAGCTTGCCGAATTCGCCCAGCGAGCCCGCCACCGTGAGCGAGTCCCATTGTGGCCCGCCGAGTATCACGACCATCTGATGCGCCACCGTCGCGGCGAGCATGTGCGTGATGGAGGAAAAGACGAAGTTGTGCGCGGGGCGGCGCGCGACGAACCAGTGCTGTATGCGAATCAGCAGGACGAGCGCGATCGTCAGCGTGCCCGGAAGAATAATCGCGGCGGGAAAGACCCACACCGCCGTGAGGTCGATCAGGACCGTGCGAACACGATTTCTCCGGCGTTCTTCCTGTCTCCGGGTCATCTGGATGTGCACGGTCGCCCCGGCGGTCAGAATCCCGAAGCGCAACAAATCGAGACGATCGGGTGCGGGCGTATCCAGAAATACGCGGACGAACCAGGCGAGTGCGACGAGTTCGGCCACCACCAGGAATGCGATGAATGGTTTGGGCCGTCGCCACAAAGCCCAATATTGTGGTCTGTACGAGCGGCGAGTATTCACCGAATCACGCGACGTGTCCACCCCGGGGGGGCCGCCGGTGGCCTGGTCCGGTACGCGCGGCAGGCCATTGCCGGCCGGGATGCCCGTTTGCCCCGTCAGCGTCGGCGATCCCGGCCGCGGGTGTGGCGGTGGCACTGGATCACCTTCTCTCGACGAACCCCGCTGCCGCGAGGTAACTTTGCTGTGCCCGGAAGCGCACCGGGTACTTTCCTTCAACAGGTATCATCCCACCGCATACGATCGCACCGCGCGGGCGAAGACCTCGTCCACAGTGGTACGTCGATGCCCGGCCGAGCACCGATCGGAGGTGTTCTTCTTGTCCAACCGCGACTTCTGATGATGCGGAGAGTTGTACGTGGTTGTTTGTGTGCGTGAGGTATGGAGGTGACCCGCCGTGGCGAACCGTGACTTCTGATCGCCGTACTTGAAAACTCGTTTGTTTCGCTGCCGTGGGAGAGGGTGTTCTTCGTGTCGAACCGTGACTTCTGATCCGTGACCGTGCTGCTTCGCGTTTGTTTCGTCCGCAAAAACTGGAGGTGAGCCGGTCGTGTCGAACCGTGACTTCTGATGCCGCCCGGCGGTGTGCTCGCTCATAACGCCCCGGCTGTTTCGGTCTCGTCCCGCTGCAGGCGGGCCCACGACACAGCGAGCGGGATGCCGAGCAGAACGCCCGCCGCGCCCGCGACCGCGATCGCCGTGGTGGCCGAACCGAGCCACTGCGCCACCGCACCACCCACCGCGACACCAAGCCCCTGGGCCACCCGAAGCCCGGTGCGGTACAAACCCCCCGCGCCGCCCCGGAGTTCGTTGGGCACCCACGTGATGAACGAGGCGCCCACCGTGACGATGTACGCCCCGGCCGCACCCGCGGCCGCGAGGGCGACCAGGGACAGGACGAGGTCCGGCCGGACCGAGAACACGAGCAGGCACGCGGTCGGCACGATCGCGAGCACACCCAGCGCCCGCTTCCGCGCCTGCGCGGAGACGTAGCGGGACATCAGGAACACCCCGAGCACGAAGCCGAGCGGGTCCGCCGCCAGTAGCCAGCCGACGGCCTGATCGGGTGCGCCGATCTCCCGGGCCAGCGGGGCCACGAGCCCTTCCGGGATCACCGCGAGGCCCACGAGCCAGGACAGTCCCAGCAGCACCCGGAGCCGATGCTGGCCGGCGACCCACCGGATCGCGCCGAACCAGCTCCCGTCGCCGTTGTCGGCGGCGGGACGCGAAGAGACCCAGCGCGCCAGCGCGAGCGCGCTGATCGCGAAGGTCGCCGCGTCGATGGCCAGCGCGACCGAGGGGCCCGCGGCGGTGACGAGGAAGCCGCCGGAGGCCAGCCCCAGCAGCATCGCGGTGTTCGTGGTGATGCCGCGGATGTCCTGGCTGCGCAGATACCGTTCGTCGTCGCTGAAGATCTCCCTGGTCAGCGCGTTCTGCGCGGCGTTGGACGGGGCGCCGGCGAGCCGGGCGAGCACCACCAGCACGCACAGCGGAACCAGTGGCATCCCGGGAATCGCCATCGCCCCGACGAAGACCGCCTGCACCGCCGCCGAGACGGCCAGGACGCTCCGGCGCGGGAACCGGTCGGCCAGCTGGGCGAGGCCGAGCCCGCCCGCGAGCGCGGGCAGGAAGGTCAGGGCATACGCGATCGCGGACAGCAGCGCGGACCCGGTGCGCTGGTAGACCATCAGTGCGAGCGCCACGATCGTCAGCTGATCACCGACGGTCGACTGCGCTTCGGCCAGCCACACGGTGCGGAACTCGACGTTGGCCAGGGTCGAGCGCATGCTCGGCCGTGCCTGAGTCCTCACCATCCTGCTAGCTCCCCCCTTTCGGGTGAACGCGATCACGCCCACGCATTCTTTCGTCCGCCGCGGGGCGCCGGGAACGGGCACTCACCCAAGCGACAGGAAAGACAACAGCCAGTATGCCGCTTACCGCGCGGAAGCGAACAGTCACTGCACGACGGTATCCCGGGTTTGGCCCCATCCGGACCTGATACCCGACCTTCGGATTACGACGAACGGCGCACACGGTCAGTGCCGCTGACAGCCGCGGCGGTATGTCCCGCTGGTCAGCGATCACTCGTTCGGCGCAGCTTGCTAACCGCTCGTCGTCGGTCGTCTGGCGTTCGAGTCACGGTGACGAAGACTGGTCTCAGGGCCAGTGGGAGCCGGTGATGGCTGCGTCGGGGCTGGCCAGTCGGGAGTGGGAGATGAGCATGGAACTGGCGGGTCTGCGTGACCGCGCGGTGGTGGTGACGGGCGCGGGTCGCGGGCTCGGCGAGGCGTTCGCGGTCCACCTCGCGCAGGCGGGCGTCCGGGTCGTCGCGAACGACATCGACGCCGACCTTGCCGAGCGGACCGCCGCGAACATCCGCGAGCACGGCGGCCGGGCCGTGGCGAGCGGGCACAACGTGGCCGACCCGGACCAGGCCGCGGCCATGGTCCGGGCGTGCGTCGACGAGTTCGGCTCGATCGACGGCCTGGTCAACAACGCCGGGCTGAACTACGAGGCCCTTCCCTGGCAGGAAGAGCCCGATCAGGTGCGTGAGCTGGTCGAAGTCAACGTGCTCGGGGTGATGTACACCGGGATCGCGGCGACCAGGGCCATGGTCGAGCAGGGCACCGGCGGCGCGATCGTGAACATCTCGTCCGGCGCTTCGCTCGGGCAGCGCAAGCTCGGGGTGTACGCCGCGAGCAAGGGCGCGGTGGCCTCGCTGACCTATTCCTGGGCGCTGGACCTGGAGTCGGTCGGCATCCGGGTGAACGCGGTATGCCCCCTGGCGCACACCCGGATGGTCTGGAAGTCCGAACGTTCCCTGCGAAACTGCCCGCCCGATCGGACGCCTTCGCGGATCGCGCCGCTCGTGCTGTTCCTGCTGTCCGACGACGCCGAGGGCATCACCGGCCAGCTCGTGCGCTGCAACGGACCGCAGCTGCACATCATCGGCCAGCCCTACCTGAAGGCCCCGATTCTCGAACGGCAGACCTGGGACACCGAAACGGTCCGGCGTGCTTTCGACGAGGTGTTCAGCGCGCACCTCGAGCCGTACGGCCTGGAAAAGCGCGTGCCGCCGCGGTTGCGGAAATGGACGGGTTCGACCCCGTTGCGGACCGCCTGAGCACGCCTCACGTATACAGCGCGGTGATTTCGGCCGCGTAGCGGTCGTCGATGATCCGGCGCTTGAGCTTCAGCGTCGGCGTCACCTCGCCCGATTCCGGCGTCCACGGTTTCGTGAACAGCTGGTGGCGCTTGATCTGCTCGGCCCGTGCCAGCCTGGCGTTCGCCGCCTCGACCGCGCTCTCGATCTCCTGGCACACCGCCGGATGAGACGCGAGCGCGGTCGCGTCGGTGTACTCGATCCCGCGTGCCGCGGCCCAGCCGGGCAGGATCTCGTCGTCGAGCACGATCAGCGCGGTCACGTACGGCCGGTCGTTGCCGATCGCCACCGCCTGGCCGACCAGCGGATGCTCCTTGAGCAGCCCCTCGATCCGGGTGGGCGCGATGTTCTTGCCGCCGGAGGTGATGATCAGTTCCTTCTTGCGGTCGGTGATCGTGACGTACCCGTCCTCGTCGATCTCGCCGATGTCACCGGTCGCGTACCAGCCGTCCTCGTCGACGGCGGGTTTGATCGAGCCGTCGTCCTGCAGGTAGCCGGCGAACACCAGCGGCCCGCGCACGAGCAACTCGCCGTCCCCGGCCACCTTCACCTCGGTGCCGGCGAGCGGTTTGCCCACCGTGCCGGCGCGGAACTCCTTCGCGCTGTTGGCCGTGACGGCGCCGGTGGTCTCCGAGAGCCCCCACACCTCGTGGATCTCCACGCCGAGCCCGGCGAGGAAGTACAGCACCTCGACCGGCAGCGCGGCGGCGCCGCTGGAGCAGAAGACCAGCCTGTCCAGGCCGAGTAGCTGGCGGACCGGCGCGAGCACGGTGCGGTCGGTCACGGCGATCTTCTCGGCGAGCTCGGCCGGGACGGGCTCGCCCGCGTTCCGCAGCTTGTAGCCCTGCTGCAGCAGCTCGTTCGCCTGCGTGAGCGCGATGCGCCGGTCTTCCGGGGCGTTCGCGAGCATGTTCTTCAAGCCCGCCACCATCTTCTCCCACACCCGTGGCACGGCGAAGAAGCCCTGCGGATGTACGCGGCCGAGCGCCGCCATGATCCCGGTGGGGTCGGCGAGCGTGTGCACGTGACCGACGAGGGTGATCGGCAGGTAGATCGACACCTCGCGCTCGGCGATATGCGCCAGCGGCAGGTAGGCGATGTTCGGGACGTGCAGTGGCATGCCGTGCCTGGCCTGGATCGCGTACGACTCGTGCATCGCGTTGGCGTGCGTGAGCACGACGCCCTTCGGCTCACCCGTCGTGCCCGAGGTGTAGATCATCGAAAGCGGATCGGACGGCTGGATGCCCGCCTGCACCCGCTCGAACACCCCGGGTTCGGCCTCGTGCAGTTCCGTGCCCCGCCGGCGCAGCTCAGCCAGGCTGAGGAACCTGTCGTCGCCGGCCGGCACCGCCTCGCTCTCGATCATCACGACGTGGCGCAGCTTCGGCAGGTCGTCGAGCACCTGCTGCCAGCGCTTGAGTTCGTCCATCCCCTGCAGCACGACGACCGGGGCGCCGCTGTGCCGGGCGACATAACGGATCTGGTCCGCGCTCAGCGTCGCGTAGGCGGTGCACGGGATCGCGGCCAGATGCACCGCCGCGAGGTCGGCGATCAGATGCTCGGGCGAACTCGGTGCCATGATCAGCATCCGGTCGCCGCGCGTGAGCCCGAGATCCGCCAGTCCCCGCGACAGCACCGCGACTTCGCGCCGGACTTCGGCCCACGTGAGGGTCGGCTCGCCGTCGGCGTCGAGCGAGGTCAGCGCGGGCAGGTCGGCGTACTCTTCCGCGTTGCGCCGAAGTAGCTTGACGATGGTCTGGCCCTTGGCCCGGTCGACGACGGACGTCTCGTTGGTCACCGCTGACCTCCTGTGCTCGGCGCGGGTGGACCTACTGTATGTGACGGCGAACACGGGGGATAGCCCTCGGCGCTGGAAAGGACTCGCATGTCGTTGTCGCAGGTGGCGGCCGGACTCGACGCCCGTGACCCGCTGGCGGGGAAGCGGGCGGAGTTCGAACTCGAGTCACAAATGTCTTATTTGGACGGGAATTCGCTCGGCGCACCACCACGCTCGGTAGCCGCCCGGCTGGACGAGGTGGTCCGGAAACAGTGGGCGGGCCGGCTGATCAGGTCCTGGGACGAGGGCTGGTGGCAGGCCCCGGAACGGGTCGGCGACCGGATCGCGCCGCTGGTCGGTGCGGCCGCCGGCCAGCTCGTCGTCGGGGACTCGACGAGCGTCAACCTGTTCAAGGCGCTGGTCGCGGCGGTCCGGCTGAACCCCTACCGGCCCGAGATCCTCGTCGACGCCACCACGTTCCCGACCGACGGCTACATCGCGGCGAGCGCGGCCCGCCTGACCGGGCACGAGATCCGCCGCGTGGTCCCGGAAGAGATCCCGGCCGTGGTGTCGGAACGGACGGCGGCGGCGCTGATCAACCACGTCGACTACCGCTCGGGCCTGCTGCACGATCTCCCGTCGCTCACCGCCGGCCTGCACGCGTCGGGGGCGCTGGCCGTGTGGGACCTGTGCCACAGCGCCGGCGCGGTGCCGGTCGGGCTGGATGCCGCCGGGGTGGACCTCGCCGTGGGCTGCACCTACAAGTTCCTCAACGGCGGGCCGGGCGCACCGGCTTTCCTTTACGTGCCAGCGAAATGGCAGGAGCGCTTCGACCAGCCGTTGAGCGGGTGGGCCGGGCACGCGGACCCGTTCGGCATGACCGAGGGCTACGCGAGCGCCCCGGGTATCGCGCGCGCCAGGACGGGCACCCCGGACATCCTGTCGATGCTCGCGCTGGACGCCGCGCTCGACGTGTGGGAAGGCGTGACGATCGAGCACGTGCGCACGAAAGGGCTCGCGCTGGGCGGGTTCTTCCTGCGGTGCCTGGACGAACTCGTGCCGGGTACCGATGTGCTCACGCCGCGGGACCACAAGCGGGGCAACCAGATCTCGGTCCGGTGGCCGGACGCGAAACGCGTCATGGCCGCGATGACCGAGTCCGGCATCATCGGGGACTTCCGCCCGCCCGACGTGCTGCGGTTCGGGCTGGCGTCGTTGTACGTGCGGTATGCGGACGTGCTTCGCGCCGCTGAGTTCCTGTCAGGATGGCCGGGGTAGCGAGGGAGGTGTGGGAGTCGCCGCCCCGGCCGTTCCCGGATCACTGCGACCGGCGTGACCGAGAAGTTCCTGATGTCTCTTACCTTCCCTGCTCGCCGGGACCCGGACCAGGGCCGAAGGACCCTGTCTGGCCCGGCGCCCGCCGGTTTGTTCAAGACGGGGTTCGAGAACGCTTCCTAGGGTGAGCGCGTGCTTGCCGTACGGAGCCGTCCGGGTGTGATGCCCGCGAACCGCGTGATCTCCCGGGTCATGTGGGCCTGGTCGGCGTACCCCGCTTCCGCCGCGGCGGCGGCGAGGGCCGCGCCGCCTTGCACGAGTTCGTGTGCGCGCTGGAACCGGCGGATACCACTCAGGGTTTTGAGCCCGTACCCGAACAGGTCGCGGCTCGTCCGGCGCAGCGATCGCTCGGTCAGCCCCACCATGCCGGCCAGCCGGGCGACGGGCACACCGCGGCGGGCGCCGCGGTCGAGCAAGGCGGCCAGGCGGATCAGTCCCGGGTCGGGATCCGCCCTCCGCCACAGGTCGACGTATACGTGTTCGAGCAGATCCGGTCCGGCGCCGGGCGTCCCCGTGACGAGGTCCGCCAGCGCGACCCGCCGGTTGACCAGGTCCCCGGCCGGTACGCCGAGCAGCAAGGGCGCGACCCCGGGCGGGAACCGCAGGCCGAACGTGCGGGACCCTGGTTCGGCGCGCACGCTCGTCGCGGTCGCGTCGGGGCCGGCGACCGTGAGGCGGCCTTCGTGCCACATGAGGTCGAGGGCGCCATCGGGCAGCACACGATGCTCGCCGGCGGCCCGCACCTCCCACAGCACGGCCCCGGTCACGGCACCGCGCCTGGCCGAGTACACCACGCGCTCAGCGTCTCACGCCGGGCGGGAAAGGGACATCATGCGACAGAACGTGCACTTCATCACCTTCGCCACCGCCGACCTCGATGCCGCGCGGAAGTTCTACGCCGACGCCCTCGGCTGGCAGCCGCTGGCGGACGTGCCCGGCGAGATCATCTTCTTCCAGGTCGCACCGGGCGTGCTGCTGGGCCTGTTCACCGCGGCCAAGTTCAACCAGGACCTCGCCGACGGGGCGGACCACGCCACCGTGTCGGGAGCGACGCTTTCGCACAACGTGGACAGCCAGGACGCGGTCCGGGCGGTCGTGGACGAGATGGCGGCCGCGGGCGGGACCGTGCTGAAACCACCGCAGTCCGGCGAGTTCGGCGGGATCTTCCACGCCCACGTGCGCGACCCCAACGGCATCATCTGGGAGATCGCCCACAACCCCGGCTGGTGGGTGGAGCCGGACGGCACGGTGCGGATCAGCTGACGATCGGCAGCGGGTTCCGCACCGCCTGCGCGACGCCGTCGCTCAGGCGGGCCGCGGCGACGCGCTCGGCGCTCGGGCGGCCGTAGGACGTCGTGCGCTGCACCAGCGGGCGGCCGAGCGGCTCGACCATGGCCTCCAGCGAGCTGATCGTCTTGTACGAACCGTTGTCCGCCCCGGCCATGCGGCTGATCGTCTCCTCCATCAGGGTGCCGCCGAGGTCGTTGACCCCGCCTCGCAGCACCGCCTGGCAGGTGTCCTCGCCGAGCTTCACCCACGAGCACTGGATGTTGTCGATCAGCCCGTGCAGCAGGATCCGCGCGAGCGCGTGCACCGCCCGGTTCTCCCGCACCGTCGTGCCCGGGCGCGCGAGGCCCGCCAGGTAGATCGGCGCGTTCTGGTGGATGAACGGCAGCAGCACGAACTCGGTGAACCCGCGCCGCCCGTTGCGTTCCAGCGATTCCCGTTGCAGCCGGGCGATCAGCTTGAGGTGTCCGACCCAGTGCTCCGGCGTGTCCACATGCCCGTACATCATGGTCGAAGTGGTGGGAATGCCGAGCGAATGCGCGGTGCTGATCACCTCGATCCAGGCCGACGTCGGGAGTTTGCCCTTCGTCAGCACCCACCGCACGTCGTCGTCGAGGATTTCCGCCGCCGTACCGGGCAACGAGTCCACACCGGACTCGTGCGCGCGCGTCAGCCAGTCCCGAATGGACAGATTGGTCCGCGAGGCGCCGTTCACGACTTCCATCGGGCTGAACGAATGCACGTGGATCTCCGGCTGGCGGCGCTTCACCTCGGCCGCCAGATCGAAGTACGCGGTACCGGGCAGATCCGGGTGGATCCCACCCTGCATGCAGATCTCCGTCGCCCCGGCTTCCCAAGCCTGGTCCACGCGATCACCGACCTGCGACAGCGACAGCGTGTACGCGTCGGCGTCGGTGCGGCGCTGGGCGAAGGCACAGAACCGGCAACCGGTGTAGCAGACGTTGGTGAAGTTGATGTTCCGCGTCACCACAAAGGTCACGTCTTCGCCCACCGCGTCGCGGCGCAGGCCGTCGGCCAGTTCGGCGAGCGCGTCGAGGTCCGCGCCGTCGGCGTGCAACAGCGCCAACGCGTCCTCATCGGACAGTCCGGCCGGGTCCTTTTCCGCGCGCCGCAACGCGGACGCGATGTCCGTGTCCATCCGGCGAACCGTGGCGGGGACCTTCGACTTGAGCGCGTTCCAGTCCCCGTACACGGAATCGAAGTCGCCGCGCCGGTCGCTCGTGCGGCCGACCGTGTCCACCTCGACGTGCAGGTCCGTGCGCCCCTGCTCCTGCCAGCCGCCTTCGGGCTCCTGCCACGGCCTGCCGACGGGCTTCACGTCGCGCGCCAGCCCGGTTTCGGGATCGGCCAGCGCGGCGACGTGGCCCGCGACCCGAGGGTCGAGCCACGGCTCACCGGCGAGGATGTACTCGGGATAGATCGTCAGCCGCTCGCGCAGTTCGTAACCGGTCTCGGCGGTGCGCCGCGCCAGCTCGCCGATCTGCGGCCAGGCGCGCTCCGGGTTCACGTGATCCGGCGTCAGCGGCGAAACCCCGCCCCAGTCGTCGATCCCCGCGCGCACCATCAGTTCGTACTGGCTGCCGATCAGGTTCGGCGGCGCCTGGATGCGCGTCTTCGGGCCCAGCACGAGCCGCGCGACCGCGATCGCCGCCGCGAGTTCCTGCAGATCCGCGTCGGGCGTGGCCCGCATCTTCGTGTCGGGTTTCGCGCGGAAGTTCTGCACGATGACTTCCTGGATCCCGCCGTAGGCCCGTGCCGTGCCGCGGATCGCGAACAACGAGTCCGCGCGCTCGGCGTAGGTTTCGCCGATTCCCATCAGGATTCCGGTGGTGAACGGCACCGAATGCCGCCCGGCGTCCTCGAGTACCCGTAGCCGCACCGCGGGATCCTTGTCCGGCGAGCCGTAATGGGGCCCGCCGCGCTCACTCCACAGCCGGGTCGCGGTGGTTTCCAGCATCATGCCCATCGACGGCGCGACGGGTTTGAGCCGCTGCAGGTCCTGCCAGGTCAGCACACCCGGGTTGAGGTGGGGCAGCAGCCCGGTCTCCTCCAGCACGAGGATCGCCATCGCGCGCACATAGGACAGCGTGTCGTCGTACCCATGCGCGTCGAGCCATTCGCGCGCTGCCGTCCAACGGTCTTCCGGCCGGTCGCCGAGCGTGAACAGCGCTTCCTTGCAGCCCACCGCCGCGCCCTCGCGCGCGATCTTCAGCACCTCGTCCGGGGACAGGAACGGCGTGTCCACCCTGCCCGGCACGGTCGCGAACGTGCAGTACCCGCACCGGTCCCGGCACAGGCGGGTGAGCGGGATGAACACCTTGCGGCTGTAGGTGATCACGCCCGGCCGCCCAGCTGCGGCGAGGCCCGCGTCGCGGACCCGTGAAGCATGCTCCGAAAGCGCCGCGAGATCTTCGTCACGGGCGTGCAGCAGCACGGTCGCTTCGGCGATGTCCAGCGTCTTCCCGTCGCGCGCACGTGCCAGCGCGCGGCGCATCGCGGACGCGGTCGGACGGTCCTGCCCTTCAGCGGATGCCATACGGCCCAACCTAGGTCCGCCGGGTGAGCCATCTCCATGACCGCGCAGGTGATTCCGCCGGCCGGCCGGGAGCGCGACGAGTTTCCGCAGCTCAGTGATGTTGCTGTGGTTGCCGGGACAGCTCGCGGGCGGTATTACCTAAAGTATGGCGTCGATCGTGGGCAAGCGGATCAACGGGCGGACCTTCTACTACCTGGTGCGGTCCGAGCGCGTGGACGGTGCGCCCAAGATCGTGTCCCAGCGTTACCTCGGCGCCGCCGAGGATCTGGCCGCGGCCCTCGACGGTGCGGCCGGATTGCCCGAATCCACAAGGCATCTGACGTTCGGTGATGTCGCCGCGGTGTGGTCCACCCTGGAGCGACTCCAGGTGCGCCGCACGATCGAGGGTGCCCTCGGCCCGCGGCGCGCGAAGATCGCCATGTACCTGACGCTCGCCGTGCTGCATCGCGCGACGGGGTCGTGCACCGGGCTGGCCGAGTGGTGGAAAAGCGCCGCCGCGGCGCGGTTCGTCCGGCCACGGCCTCCCGCGGGCGCCGTGAGTGACGAAGAGTTCTGGCGGGTGACCAGGCGGCTCACGAGGCCCCAGCTGGAACGCATCGAGGACGCTGTCTCCGCGCGGATCGACCTGCCCGACCCGACCACGCTCGCCGTGGACGTGCCGAACTTCGCGACCTACGCGGAATCGGACACCGCCGACGCGACGCTCGCCGGGCTCAGCGCGATCGTCAGCCGTGACGGCGCGATCCCGCTCGTGTCCCGCGCGTACCTGCGCGGTGGGCACGGGGTGGAGCCGTTCGGCGTCGCGGTGGAGCGGCTGGGCGCGCGCCGGCCCGGGGAGGTGACGGTCGTGTTCGACACCGGGCAGCATGCGCAGCTGGACCTGGACTCCGGACCGCATTTCGTGGGTGCCCTGCCGCTCGGCGACTTTCCGGACCTGCTCACGCGGCCTGCCTCGGCCCGGCGGGCGGTGGATCCCGGCCGCTATCCCGGGCTGACCGCGCTCGACACGCGCGCCACGGTCTTCGGCGCGAGCCGCCGCGTGGTGCTGACCCATTCGGCGCGGCTGCACGCGGCCCAGGCACGGAGTTTCGCGCAGGCGCTCAGCGGCGCGACCCGCCAGCTGGACGGGCTCGCGCTCGCGCTGGCCGCCGGTTCGAACCGGCGCCCGAGGGAGCAACTGCTCACCGACATCGCGCGCATCACCCGCGTGCGCTGGGTCGACCGGGTGCTGAGCGCGCGCCTTTCCGGCACGCGGCCCGGCGAGCTCCGGCTGGAATCCCACATCGACCAGACCGCGCGCGCCCGGCTCGACGAGGAGTTCTTCGGCAAGCAGCTACTGGTGACCGACCACGACGACTGGCCGGTCGCGGACGTCGTCGCCGCGTACCGGGCGCGATACCACCTCGATTCGACCTTCCGCATGCTGAACGGTTCGTTCGTCGCCGCGCCCGCGCCCCGATGGGACTGGAGCGAGCATCGGATCGCCGTGCACTCGCTGGTCAGCGCGCTCGCCACGGCGGTCACCCACCTGATGCGGCGCGAGGCCGACCGCGCCGGGCTCGATCTGTCCGTGCGTGAACTGCTCGACCAGCTGGCGCGCATCGGCGAGACCGTGCTGCGCTACCCATCCACCGGCGGCCGCCCGCGCACGCGCCGCATCCTCACCGCCCGCGACGCGACCCAGCAGCAGCTGTTCGATCTGTTCGGTCTGGCCGCGTACGCGCCCTGAACCCGCAGCCTCTAACATCGAGGTCCGAGAGCGGCGCGAGCATCGGAAAGTTCCTGTTGAAGAGGTTGTGTCCGACAACCCAGAGCCGGACGAGGCTTCAACCGACTGACTCCCGGATCACAGCGGCGGGCCTTCTCCCACCTCTAAACCTGCAGCCAGGCGGCCGTGTCGGTGGGGAGCTTCCCGTTCGGTAACGGTTCGCTCGTCAGCAGCACTCGCTCGTGCGGTGGCAAGGGAACCGGCGTGGGGGAAAGGTTCACCGCGCACACGAAACCCGGTTCACGGCTGAACAGCAGCACGTCGGCGGGGGAGTCCAACCAGGACAGTTCGCCTTCGCCGAGTGCGGGATGCCGGCGCCGCAGATGCAGAGCCTTGCGATACAAGGAAAGCATCGAATCCTCGTCGCGCAGCTGGGCTTCCGCGGTCAGGGCGCTCCAATGTCCCGGCTGGGGCAGCCACGATCCGTGAGGGCCGAAGCCGAACGGCGGCTCGGTTCCCCGCCAGGGCAACGGAACCCGGCATCCGTCGCGGCCGCGTTCGGTATGGCCGGACCGTTCCCAGGTCGGGTCCTGCAGGACCGCTTCGGGCAGGTCCTCGACTTCTTCGAGCCCGAGTTCCTCGCCCTGATAGACGTAAACGCCGCCGGGCAGGGCGTGCATCAGCAACAACGCGGCGCGGGCACGGCGGCGCCCGACCTCAAGATCCGACGGCTGCCCGGGATCCGGCCGACCGTAGCGTGTCACGTGCCGGACGACGTCGTGATTGGACAGTACCCAGGTCGCCGGGGCGCCGACGGCGTGCAGCGCGCCGATGCTGGAGTCGATCACCTCGCGCAGCTTCACCGGATCCCAGGCGGCACGCAGGAAGTCGAAGTTGAACGCGCTGTGCAGCTCGCCGGGGCGGACATACCGGGCGAGTCGTTCGGGATTGGCCACCCACGCCTCCGCGACGAAGATCCTGTCCTCGCCGTATTCTTCGACGACCCGGCGCCATGAGCGATAGATCTCGTGCACGCCGTCGCGGTCCCAGTGGGGATGGTTCGCCCGGTCCGGGGGGCCGGTGATCTCCTCGTGGTCGATGCCCAGATCGGGCAGGTCGGGCTGCTTGATCAGCCCATGCGCGACGTCGATGCGGAACCCGTCGACCCCGCGGTCGAGCCAGAACCGCAGCACGGCTTCGAACTCCGTGCGGACTTCGGGCAGTTCCCAGTTCAGGTCCGGCTGGCTCGAGTCGAACAGGTGCAGGTACCACTCGCCGTCGGGCACCCGGGTCCACGCCGGACCGCCGAACACGCTCTTCCAGTCGTTCGGCGGCGCACCGGATTCCTTGCCGTGGCGGAAGATGTAGCGTTCGCGCGCCGGCGAACCTGGCCCCGCGGCCAGCGCCTCGGCGAACCACGGATGCGCCGACGACGTGTGGTTGGGCACAAGGTCGATGATCAGGCGCAGGCCGTGCTCATGTGCTTCGGCGATCAGCGCTTCCGCCTCGGCCAGCGTGCCGAACAGCGGATCGATGTCGCGGTAGTCGGCCACGTCGTAACCGCCGTCGGCCATCGGGGACGGGTACCACGGCGTGATCCACACCGCGTCCACACCCAGGTCGCGCAGGTACGGCAGGCGTGCGCGGATACCCGCGAGATCGCCGACCCCGTCGCCGCTCGCGTCGGTCAGGCTCCGGATGTAGATCTGGTAGATCGCCGCGCTGCGCCACCATCGGGTGTTGACCGGCACTTGCTGCCCCTCTCCATACGGCTACCGGCCAAGCCTAACCGGAGGAGCGCCGTCCATCGGCCGGACAACCAGGGGCGCCCGCCCGCGTGCTGCACGGTCGACGCGGCGGCTTCCATGCCTGCGCCGGCCGTCTCATGGGCGATCTGCCCGGCCACGACGACGGTCATGGTCAGTGGCGACCTAATCGGGGGATGGGCGAAACGTGTCAGCGGGACCGTTCGGTCTGATTGCCGTCCTTTTCGAGCCTCTTCGCCTTGTCGCGTTCGCGGCGATGGCTCTGCGGCTGGCCCTCGTGCTTCTCGGCCAGTTCCGGACCGCCCCACTTCTCGTCGTTGTCGTTTTCTTCGAAGCTGTGTCTGGCCATCGTTCCTCCCGGTTCCGACCTGTACCGGAGTGCCCACAAGCGTGGCCGTCAAACCTGTTTCAGCTGGTAGTCGCGTTCCACCCGCCACCCGTTACCGCGGCGTCGGCCGAAAAACCCCGGCCGGGTGTTGCGACCGCGAACCGGCGAACGTTGTCCAGGTCTCCGGGGCCGATGCCTTCCGGAACCTCAAACGCGGCGCCCGTAGGCCGCCGGGGTGGTGCCCTTCCAGCGTTTGAACGCGTGGATGAAGCTGGACGCCTCCGCGTAACCGAGCCGGATCGCCACGTCCTCGATGGACAGCGCCCCGGTCGTCAGCATCTCCTCGGCGAGTGCCATCCGGACTTCGTCGAGCAGCGTGCGGAAGCTCGTGCCCGACTCGTCGAGCTTCCGGCGCAGCGTCCGCGTGCTCATGCCCAGTTCGCGGGCGACCGCGGGCATGCCGCCCGCCAGCGCGCCGAACCGGGTGAGCCGCGCGCGGACCTCGTCCGCGATCCCGGCCCGGCTGCGCCGTTGCGACACGAGCGTGCGGCACTGCGACTCGCACAGCGCGACGGTCTGCGGGTTCGCGAGTGGCAGTGGCGCGTCGAGGAACGTGGCGTCGAAGGTGCCCACGTTGCCCGGCTGCGCGAACCGGGGCCGCACTCCGAAGATCGCCGTATATTCCTCCACAGTGGAGGGTTCGGGATAGCGGAGATTCAGTGACAGCAACGGAACTGGCGTCGGCAGGAGTTCGGCGAGCATCGTGTGGATCGCGGCCAGGTCCCGCTCGACGAGGAAGCGCGCGACGTCGTCGGGTAGCGCGGTGTCGTCGAGTTCCATTTGCACCCGGTCCCCGGCCACGACCGCTCGCGGCATGCTGAACGCGAAGCTCAGGTCGAGGTAGCGGAACGCGAGGTTGACCGCGTCGCGTACGGTCGGGCTGCTCAGGAACGCGAAACCGAAGATGCCGAACGTCGCGGCGTGGTACTCGCGGCCGAGCGCGAGCCCGGCGTCGGGCAGCGCCGCGGCGAGGTTGCGCACGACCCCCAGTTCCTGGCGCGCTTCGACCTCGGCGGCGGAGTCCTGGAGCCGGGCCGGGGTCAGCCCGCTGCCGGCCAGGACCTCGTCCATGCCGAGACCCCGTTCGCCCGCGAACCGCGTGAGCAGGCGGACGCTCGCGATCCCGCGCGGGAAGTCCCAGTGCCGGACGACCGGCTCGGCCAGCTGCGTCATGGCCGGAATTATGGATCGGCTGTCCGCTGTTGTCTTGGCCGGGGGGTGGGCGAACGCTTACCGTCCTGCATGTGAACGCGACGACGGGGTCCGCCCGGAGGCCGAAGGTCGCCATCATCGGCGCCGGGTTCGGCGGGCTCGGCATGGCCGTCATGCTGGACCGGGCCGGTTTCACCGACTTCACGGTCTTCGAGCGGGCCGGCGACATCGGCGGGGTGTGGCGTGAGAACACCTACCCGGGCGCGGCCTGCGACGTGCCGTCTCCGCTGTACTCGTACTCGTTCGCGCCCAACCCCACCTGGTCCCGCCGGTACTCGGAGCAACCGGACATCCTCGACTACCTCCGCCGGACTGCGAAGGACGCGGGCGTGCTGGACCGGGTGCGGCTGAACACCGAGGTCACCGGCGCCGAGTTCGACGAGGAGACCGGACGCTGGCGGATCGAGACGGGCGACGGCGAGACGGTCGAGGCGGATGTGCTGATCCCCGCGGTCGGCCAGCTCTCGCGGCCGGCGATGCCGGACATCCCGGGCGCCGGCACGTTCACCGGGGAGATCTTCCACTCGGCACGGTGGCGTCACGACGTGGACCTGAGCGGTAAGCGCGTGGCCGTGATCGGCACCGGGGCGAGCGCGATCCAGTTCGTGCCGCGGATCCAGCCGGAGGTCGCGCACCTGACGGTGTTCCAGCGGTCCGCGCCGTACGTGATCCCGAAGCCCGACCGGGCGTATCGCGAGTGGCACCACCGCCTGTTCCGGGCGCTGCCGGTCACCCAGCTGGCCGGGCGTCTCGGCGTCTGGACCAGCGGCGAGTTCCTGACCATGGCGCTGACTTCGGCCCAGCCACTGGGAAAGATCGTCGAGCTGCTGTTCCGGACCCAGCTGCGGCTGCAGGTGCCCGACGCGCGGCTGCGGGCCCGGCTGATCCCGGACTACCGGGCCGGGTGCAAGCGGGTGCTGTTCTCCACCGAGTGGTTCCCGGCGCTGACGAAGTCCAATGTGGACGTGGTGACCGACCGGATCACCGGGATCACTCCGGACGGCGTGCGCACCGGGGCGGCCGAGCACGCGGCCGACGTGATCATCTACGGCACCGGCTTCAAGGCGACCGAATTCCTGGCGCCGATGCGGATCCGCGGCGCCGGCGGGCGCGAACTGGCCGGCGAATGGGCCGGCGGCGCGCACGCGTACCTCGGTATCAGCGTGCCCGGCTTTCCCAACATGTTCCTGATCTATGGTCCGAACACGAACCTCGGCGGTAACTCGATCATCTACATGATGGAGCACCAGTGCCGGTACGTCCTGCAGATCCTGGAGCAGATCGCCGCCGGCCGCGCGTCCGTCGTGGACGTCCGGCGTGAGGTCGCCGAGTCCTTCGACGCCGAGGTGCAGCGCCGGCTTTCGCGCAGCGTGTGGAGCGGCTGCCAGAGTTGGTACCGCGACGAGAGCGGCCGGATCTCGACCAACTGGCCCGGGCTCGTCTGGGAATACCACCGTCGCACCGCGAAGCCCGACCTGACCGCCTACCGCAACCTCGCCCCAACAACAGCCTCCTAACCACCACCCTCGGCCGGCGGAGGGTGGGGTTACTGGGGGACGCCGCCTAGGCGGGTTAGTTTTGACTGGCCGGGCTCGACTGGGGCGCCGCAGTGCGCGCAGACGGGTTTCGTGTGCAGTTCGGCGCCGCACGAGTGTTCCCACACCGTCGGCGCAGGGCCCTCGGTCACGTACTCGTCGCCCCACTGCATGAGGTCGTGCAGGATCGGGCCCAGCGCGCGGCCCGCCTCCGTCGGCACGTATTCGTAGCGGGGCGGGTGCTCTTCGTACCGTTCCTTCGTCAGCACGCCGTGCTCGACGAGCTTGCGCAGCCGGGTCGCCAGGATGTCGCGGCTCGCGCCCGTGTTCGCCGCGATCTGGTCGAACCGCCGTTGCCCCAGCAGCACCTCGCGCAGCGCGACGAGCGTCCACCGCTCGCCGATCACCTCGAGCGCGTTCGCGATCGAGCACTTCCGTGCGGGCATCCGCTCCTCCTCGTCTTGAATTCCAACTTAGCACGTCAGAGCCACTATGCAGGGGTGCGGCCGCAGGGTGCGGAACACCACAGCCACGGGCCGGGAAGAAACCCCGGTCTGCGCACGTTGAGGAGGCGGCTGGTTGGCACGTCTCGTGCACCCTCACCGAACGCGGAGCGGGTCGAGCCATGCCTGACACACGATGGAGAGGAGGCGGCAAGGAAATGCCATATCAGGGCGACTGGCAGGAGCGAGCCGCCTGCCGGGACGAGGACCCCGAACTGTTCTTCCCCGTGTCCGAGATGGGCCCGGGTGCCCGGCAGGTCGCGCGGGCGAAAGCCGTCTGCGCACGCTGTCCGGTCCGCGCCGAGTGTCTCGAGTACGCCCTGGACACCGGCTTGGACCACGGCATCTTCGGCGGTATGACCGACACGGAGCGGCGGAAGCTGGTTCGCCGTACGCGTGCGGACGCCGCTTGAGCACGCTTCGCCGAAGGCCCGCTGACCCGGAACCGAGGTCAGCGGGCTTTCTCTTGCCAGCGGTAGACACCCTGTGCTTTCCCTGCAGCTGTGAGATATTTGCGCTGTGAACCCCGTCGAGCCAGAACCGCAAGCCGAGCCCCCGAACGGGCAGACGGTCCGTGTCACAGTGGAAAGACACGACGCGGCCACGGTGCTGGTGGTGTCCGGCGATATCGACATGGTGACCGCCCCGGACTTCGAGAAACATCTGCGGTCGGCGCTGCGTGACCGTCCGCGCACGCTGGTCGTGGATCTCGGCGGGGTGGAGTTCCTCGGCTCCGCCGGGCTGACCGCGCTGGTCGCCGCGCGCCAGGAGGCCGGCACGCACACCAGGCTCCGGGTGGTCGCGCCGAGCAGCGCCACCGCGCGCCCGCTGCAGCTGACGGGTCTGGATCAGGAGATCCCGGTGTTCGCTACTCGGGAGGACGCGCTGTCCGGCTGAGCGCCAGCAGGGCCACGTCGTCGGTCGGGGCGGGGTCGAAGCCGGCGATCAGGTCGGTGAGCGCGTCGACAGTCTCGCGGGCGCCCCGGGGGTTCGCCTCGCCGAGGAAGGCGTGCAGTCCCTCCTCGCCGAACGGCGCCCCGTCCGGGCGCGCCTCGATCAGGCCGTCGGTGTGCAGCAGGAGCGTTTGCCCTTCCGCCAGGTGCAGCGTCCTGGTGACGAAGGTGGCGTCGCGCAGCGCGCCGACCAGCATCCCGCCCTCGGGCCAGACCTGGCGCACTTCGCCCTCGCCCAGCCACAACGCCGGGCAGTGACCGCCGCCGGCCAGCGTGACCTTCGCGAAGTCCTCGGCGTACCACCCGACCAGCAGCGTGCAGCATTCGCGCAGATGCTCGTCCCGGAGGAGGGCGTCGTTCAGTTCCGCGAGCGCGTCTGCCGGGGTGAGCCCGCGGAACAGGGCCGACCGCAGCGTGTAGCGGGCGAGGGAGGTCACCGCCGCCGCGGGCGCGCCGTGACCGGCTACGTCCCCGACGAAGAACGCCCACTGGCGTTCGCCGAGGAAAAGCACGTCGTAGAAATCGCCGGTCACGTCGCCCGGCGTCGCCGAGTGATAGTGGCAGGCCAGCTCGAGTCCGGGCACCCGGGGCAGGGCCGGCGGCAGCACCGTCTGCCGCAGGGTCGAGGCGATCGCGGTGACCGTGGCGCGGTGCTCGTCACTGCGTTCCCGCTGCTCACGCTCCTGGCGCAGGGTGGCAAGCGCGGAAAGCCTCAGCTCGAGCTCGTCCATGACGACAGCGGCGAGATCTTCGAGCGTCGCCGTGTCGACCGGCCCGGTCTCGCGGGGCTTGGTGTCCAGCACGTTCACCGTGCCGAGGCGGTGGCCGTCGGCGGTGATGACCGGCGCGGCCGCGTAGAACCGGATGCCCAGATCGCCGTGGACCAGCGGGTTGTTCACCGTGCGCGGGTCGGTGAGCGCGTTGCGCACCACGTAGGGCACGTCGGACGTGATCGCCGACGAGCACAGCCCGGGGTCGCGGCCGATCTGCCGCACGGCGAGGCCGCTGGTCGCCTTGAACCAGATCCGGTCCGTATCCACCAGGGACACCGTGCCGATGGGCGTGCCGAGCAGGCGGGCCGCGAGCTTCGCGATCCGGTCGAACGCCCCGTCGGGCGGGGTGTCGAGGATGTCGTAACGGCGAACGGCCGCGAGCCTGGCTGCCTCGGTGAGGTCAGCCCGGCTCGCGGCCGTTGCCTGCGACAGCAGCTGATCGGTGGCCACTCCCGCACGGTATTGGCTCACGGAGCCAGATCACAACCGGTTCACGCGACGTTCATCGTGTCGGGGTCCGGCCCCGTTCACCCACCGCAGTCCAAAGTGGACAGCCGGTCGAGATCGGCCCGCGCCGCTGTGAAGCCGAAAACGTCCAGGTTCTCGCGAGTCCGTGCCCGGCCGCCCTTACCGACCCCGCGCGTGTGGGCCGGCACGACGGGCGAGCGTCAGCCCGCCGTCCAGGGGCGGAGCTTCTCGGGGTTGCGCATCGCCCAGATGCGCGTGATCCGCCCGCCGGCGACGTGGAACGCGAACACCGTCGCGGTGACGCCCTGGTACCGCGCGACCAGTCCGGGCTGCCCGTTGACCATGCGCTCCAGCAGCGTCAGCTCGCCTGCCCGGCTGGTGAGGTCGGTCAGGTAACGGGCGATCCGGTCACCGCCCTCGATCGGGTGGAGGTAGGCGGCGGCGAGCCCACCGCCGTCGGCGATGGTCGTGGCGTCGGGATCGAGGAGGCCGATGAGGGCGTCGATGTCCCTGGCTTCCCACGCCTGCTTGAACTCCCGCACGATGGCGGCCTGTTCGGCCGCCGGCGCCGTCGGAACCCGCGAGGCGCGGATGCGGCGGCGTGCGGAGGAGGCCAGCTGGCGGCAGGCCGCGGGTGTGCGGCCGACGATCCGGGCGACTTCGGCGAACGGGTAGCGGAAGACATCGTGGAGGACGAACGCGACGCGTTCGGCCGGGGTCATCGATTCGAGCACGACGAGGAACGCCATGCTGATCGACTCGTCGAGGGTGACCCGGTCGGCGGGGTCGCCGTCCGGGTGTTCGGGCAGCGGCTCCGGCAGCCATTCGCCGGTGTAGGTCTCGCGCCGGGCCCGAGCCGAACCGAGCAGGTCGAGGCAGATGCGGCTGGCGACCGTGGTCAGCCAGGCGCCGGGGGATTCGATGGCCTCCTGCCGCTCCCGGGACATCGCGTACCAGCGGGTGTAGGTGTCCTGGACGGCGTCCTCGGCCTCGGTCAGCGAGCCGAGGAGCCGGTAGGCGAGATTGATCAGCCGGCGCCGCTCGCTCATGATCGCGGTCAGGCCGGGCTCCGGCCCTGGTCGGGTGGTCATGGTGCACCGGCTCCCTCGTTCGCGGCTGCTCTCACCGGTTCGACGGAACGGCGCCCCGAACTGTGAGGCCTCACATTTCCGGGCGCCGCCCTGTCGTACTGGTGAGACGGACACACCGGCTCGGATGTGACGAGGAGGGAACCCGATGAACGACTTCCAGGCGATCGCGGACCGCGTCGAGATCGAGGCGCTGCGCGGCGAGTTCACCGACGCGGTGATGATGCGCGATCGCGACCGTCTCGCGTCGCTGTTCACGCCGGACGGCGCGCTGCGGATGCCCGACATCCCCGCCGAATTCGCCGGGCGGGACGAGATCCGCACCGGGGCCAAGCGACTGCAGGCGCAATGGGACTTCTTCGTACAGACCACCCACCCGGGCACGATCGAGGTGGCCGGCGACACCGCGACCGGTCGGGCCTACCTGCAGGAACTCGCCCGCACTCGCGACGGCCGTGAAGGGCTGAACTTCGCCATCTACCACGACCGCTACCGGCGCACCGGCGACGGCTGGAAGTTCGCCGAGCGGGTCTACGAGATGAGGTACCTCGACACGACGCCGCTCACCGGCTCGGCACCCGGCTCCGCGACCTCGTTCACCGACCCGGCCCCCGCCGAGCGCCTGGAGCGGGTGGCCGCCGCGCTCGAGGCGCACGGTTTCATGGTCGAAATCCTCGCCGACGCCGCCGCCGCGCGCAGCCGCGTGCGGGATCTGATCCCCGAGGGCGCGAGCGTGTTCACCGGGGCCAGCGAGACCCTTCGCCTGTCCGGGATCGAGGAGGACATCAACACCAGTGGCCGGTACCAGGCGATCAGGCCGCGTGTCGTGGCCATGGACCGCGCCACGCAGGCCGACGAGATCCGGTGCCTGATCGCCGCCCCGGACGTCGTCATGGGCAGCGTCGCCGCGGTCACCGAAACCGGCTCCCTCGTGGCCGCCTCGGGCAGCGGGAGTCAGATCCCCTCCTACGCCGGCGGCGCCGCCCGCGCGCTCTGGATCGTCGGGGCGCAGAAGGTGGTGCCCGATCTGGCCGCCGCGCTCCGCCGAGTCGAAGAGCACGCGCTCCCGCTGGAAGACGCCCGCGCGCGAGCGGTCTACGGGCAACCCAGTGCCGTCAACCGCCTTCTCGTGCTCAACGCCGAGCCGCACCCCGGACGCGCCACCGTCCTGCTGCTGCGTGAAGCCATCGGATTCTGAAACCACCGCGGCGCTTGCCCGCGCACCCGAAAAGCTATAACCTCTAGCCAAAGCTAGAAGCTATAGCTTGGGGGTGCGTGGATGACGGGGACGGTCGAGCGGCGCCGCCGGGTCGGTACGCGGCGACAGATTCTCGACGTCGCGGTCGAGGTGATGGCCGAGCGCGGGGTCGCCGGGCTGAGCCTGTCCGAGGTGGCGCGGCGGGTCGGCATCCGGCAGCCGTCGCTCTACAAGCATTTCGCGTCATTGCACGCGGTTTACGACGAGGTGTTCCGTGAGGGGGCGGAGCACCAGCGGGACGCGGTGGCCCGGGCGGTGCGGGGGAGCGCGCCCGGGCTGACCGCGCTCCTGGCCGCGATCGAGGCGATCGGGCGGCTCGCGATGGCGAATCCGGTGGTCGCGCAGTTGTTGTCATGGCGGCCCGTGCCGGATTTCACGCCGTCCGAGGAGGCGTTCCGGCCCAGTATCGAGATGGTGGAGATCGTGCGGGCAACGCTGCGGGACGCGGTCGCCGCCGGTGAACTCGATCCCGCGGCGGACTCCGACGACGGGGTCGCGCTCGTGTCGATCCTCGTTTCGGGTGCGCTGACCCAGCAACTGGCCAACGAGCCCGACGCCGGCTACGAAGCCGGTCGGTTCAGTTCGCTGCTGCCGCGCGCCTTCGCCATGTTCGTCCAGTACTTCGCGCCGAAGGCTGAGGAGCAGCCATGACACCCCAGGAGGCGGCGGTCGAAGGGCTGGCGGAGGTCGAGGCGTTGAACGCGCTGCTCGCCGAGCTTTCCGCCGACGACTGGGGCAAGGCCACCGCCAGCGCGGGCTGGACGGTGCGCGACGTGGTCGCCCACCTGGCGGGCCAGCACGTCGAATCGGCCCGGCCGTGGACGATTCCCGGCAAGCTACGGCGGGCTCGCCGCCGGTTCCCCGGCCGCACCGCGCTGGAGGCGCACAATGCCTTGCAGCTTCTCGAATACGGCGACCGGACGCCCGGCGAGTTGAGGGCCTTGCTGGTGCGGTTCGGGCCGAAGGCGGTTCGCGCCCGCAAGCGCGCGCCGGGGTTCATCCGGCGAAGAAGCTTCGCGCGGCTGTTCCCCGAAGAGCACCTGCCGGACCTGCGCTTCGCCTACCTCTTCGATGTTCTGTCCAATCGGGACACTTGGCTGCACCGGCTCGAAATCGCGCGGGCCACCGGCCGGACGTTCACCACGGGCGAGCACGACCGCGGCATCGTCGCCCAGGTGCTGCGCGACCTTGCCGGGACATGGGCCGGGCCTTCGCTCACCCTGACGCTGACCGGGGCGAACGGCGGAACGTGGGCGCTGGGGGCGGGCGAGCCGGTCGCGGTGGTGCGGGCCGGCGCCCTCGACTACCTGTGGCATCTCTCCGGTCGCGACGGCCGGCCGGCGGTCGACATCGACGGTGAGCCCGCCGTCGCCGCGGCGGTGCTGGGCGCCCGCGTCGAGTTCTGACCGCGAGTTCACGACTCCGCGGCGTAGAGGGCGGCGACGTCGTCGGCGTACTTGGCCAGCACGTACTCGCGCCGGACCTTCTGCGTCGGGGTCAGTTCCTCGCTGACGTCGAACCGTGCGGGCACGATCTCGAACCGCTTGACCGCCTCGGCGTGTGACACGGTCTGGTTGATCTCGTCGACCGCGCTCTGGACGGTCGCGACGAGATCGCGATCGTGGCGCAGGTCGGCGACGGTGGCGGAGGCCGGTTTCCGGTGGTCCTGCTTCCAGTCGGCGAACCCGTTGGGATCGAGGGTGACGAGTGCGCCGACGTACGGCCGCCGGTCACCGACCAGCATGCACTCCTCGATCAGCCAGTGCCCGCGCAGTCGGTCTTCGAACCTGGCCGGCGCGACGTTCTTGCCCGTGGCGGTGACGATCAGGTCCTTCTTGCGGCCGCTGATCGTCAGGTACCCGTCGTCGAGTCGGCCGAGATCACCGGTGCGCAGCCAGCCGTCCTCGTCGAACGCCTCGCGGGTGGACCGCTCGTCGCGCCGGTACCCGCCGAACACGCCGGGGCCACGGACCAGGACCTCGCCGTCGGCGGCGATGCGCACGTCCCAGCCCGGAAGCGGCCGGCCCACAGTGCCGATTCGCTGGCTCGCGGGCAGGTTCAGGGTGACCCCGGCGGTGGTTTCGGTCAGCCCGTACCCCTCGAGGATGTTGACCCCGGCGCCGCGCAGGAAGTGCGCCAGCCGGGGGGACAGCGGTGCGCCGCCGCTGACCGCGAAGGTCACCCTGCCGCCCATCGCCGCTCGCAGTTTCGCGTACACGAGCCGGTCGAACAGCCGGTGCACGATGCGCGACCAGGGCCCGGGGCGGCCGTGTTCCAGCGCGCGGCTGTAGGCGATCGCGGTCTCCTCCGCCACGCGGAACAGGCCGGCGCTCCGGGCCTTCGCGGCCTTGCGTGCAGCCGCGTTGTGCAGCTTCTCGAACACTCTCGGTACCGCCAGCACCAGCGACGGGCGGAAGGTCTCCAGTTCGGCGGCGATGTTCTTCACGTCGCTGGTGTGCGCGGTCAGCGCACCGTTGTGGATCGCGGCGAACTGCACGACCCTGGCGAGGATATGCGCCAGCGGCAGGAAGAGCAGGAGCGACGCGCGCTCGGTCAGCACCTGGTCGCTGATCCCGTCGGCGACCGCGACCGCACCCACCTCGCCCGCCAGGTTGCCGTGGCTGAGCAGGCATCCCTTCGGGCGCCCGGTCGTCCCAGAGGTATAGACCACTGTGGCCAGTGAGTCAGGAGTGACCGCGAGCCGCCGCTGCCGTACCGCTTCGCCCGGCACCGAGGCGCCTTCGGCTCCGAGCCGGTCCAGGGTGCCGGGGTCCATCGGCCAGACTCGCCCCACGGAGGAGACGTTCGCCTGCTCGACGATCGCGCGGCAGTGCTCGTCCCCGGTGAACACCGCGGTCGCGCCGGAATCCGCGAGCACCCACGCCACCTGCGCGGCGGAGGAGGTCTCGTACACCGGCACGGTCACCGCGCCCGCGGTCAGGATCGCGAGGTCGCAGAGCACCCAGGCGTAGCTGGTGCCCGACATGACCCCGACCCGATCCCCCGGCTTGATGCCCGCCGCGATCAGCCCGGCCGCGAGCCCGGCGACCTGCTCGGCGAACTCCCGCGACGTGACGGTCTGCCAGGTGCCATCGATCTTGCGGGCGAACGCGGCGTGCCCCGGATCGCGGGCCGCACGCTCGAAGACATCGTCGGCGGCGTTCATACGGCCAGCGTGCCAACCAGGCGGCCCGGGCACAGGGGCCAAAGTCCGGGAGCGCCGGGGTCTTACGCCCCTGGCTCGGGGCCGGTCCCGGAGTGTCTAAAATGGACTGCTGCGCGCCCGCACTACTGGCCGGGTGCCGCGCAGAGCGCGCGATCGCCGGCTTCGATCCGCAAGGTGAACAAGCCGATGGCGTCGGCTGTGAAAGGCCACCATTCACCGGTGTCCTCGCACCACACGTTTTCCTGGCCGCCGGCGACGAAAGGCCGGACCGCTGAGGTTACCTTGCGGTAGTAAAGGTTCACCGCTACGCCCCGCCGAGACGCTTCCGGAACGCCGGGCTCGGCGGGACAGTTTCGTCTAGGAGTCATGGTTACCCCTCGTCGGCTGCTCTCTGTCACCCACCTGATACCCCGTTCGCGCCTTCTCAAGCATTGCGGGCCGTTCGCCCGTTCGGCGGCCGCAAGACTTGCCGCGGACGCTTGCTGAGAGCGATCGTGAACCTCTACATTCGTTAAACCACCCGGTATTCCGGCGTCGAACGTGCGCCGGATCAGGAAGCTACACGTGCGTGAGTGGTCACCGGCGCGGGGCCGGCTTTGCCGTCCGGCGTCGATGACGGACCAAAGGCGGTCGGCACATGCGGGAACGGTATCGAGGCGGGCCGAAGTCGGACGGCCCGGGTAAGGGCACGGTGTACTCGGCATGGGAACGTTTCGTGCACGGCGAGGACGACGTGCACGGCGTGCGGCCCGAGGTGGCGATTTCCTGGCACCGGTGCCGCGAGCAGTACCGGGTCGACCCGTACCTGACCGAAGCTCCGGTGGCCGTCGCGGAGGTCGACCATACGCCCGAACACGATGTCGTCTTCGCCGAGCTGGGTTTTCGCGCCGCCTCCGTGGCGCATGAAGTAGGCAACGCCGGGGGCATCGTGACCGTCACCGACGCGACCGGCCGGATCCTCGCCGAATGGGGTGACCAGGCCACGCGCACCATCGCCGCCGACTGCAACCTGGCGCCCTGGTACTGCTGGTCCGAGTACGCGGCCGGGACGAACGGCATGGGCACGGCGCTCGAGGCGCACGCCCCGGTGATGGTCCGGGGTGCGGAGCACTGGTGCCAGGCGTTCCACAGCTGGGCCTGCGCGGGCGTCGCGGTGCGTGACGTGGTGACCAGGGAACCGATCGCGGTGCTGAACATCTCCTGCTGGCGCAGCCAGCTTCCCGCGTCCGTGGGCGCGTGGCTGATGAACGCCGCCAGGAAGACCCAGTGCACGCTGACGAGACGCGCTCGCGACGGTGGGGCCGAACTGGTCGCCGCGTACAACAACGCCAGGGCACGCTCCAGCGCACCGCTTGCCGCCGTGGACACCGCCGGCAAGGTCGTGATCGCCGACGACACGACGAGCGTGCTTCTCGGCGTCCCGGGCTCCACACCGGCGGTCGATCCGACGGTGCGCTGGAAACCCGGCCTGCCGGAACTGATCGGAGCCGCCCGGTACGCCAGCACGCAGGCGGCCCGCAACCCCGACTGGATCGGCTCGACCCAGATCTTCACCCATCTGGCTGACGAGCCGACACCGATCGGCATCCGGCCCGTCTTCCTGTCCGGGCACCTGGTCGGGCATCTGGTCTCGTTCGGGGTGTCCGACGGGGAGCAGCTCCCGCAGCCGGAGGGCGCCCCGCACTCCCCGGCGCAGCCGCGCCGGGTGGTCGCGACGCGCGACAACCGGATGGTGCTCCTGCGGCTGTCGGAGGTCTCCTTCGCCGAATCGGAGGGCAACGACGTCTGGCTGGCCACCGATCAGGGGCAGCTGCGGGCCGCCTCGCCGGGCCTGGACAAGCTCGACAGCGAGCTGGCGGATGCCGGTTTCCTGCGGGTGCACCGCCGGTATGTGGTCAACCTCAGCCGCATCCGGGAGGTCGAGCGGCGGCTCAAGGGTGAGCTGTTCCTGATCATGGACGGCGAGGCGACCAAGATGGTGCCCGTGTCCCGGCGGAACGCCCCGGCCGTACGCCGGGCGCTGGACATTTGAGGGCAGTTCCGTGCCGGAGAGTCCTGACGCCGGTTACGGAAGGAACTACGACCAGACCGCCGGCGCCCACCACGTGGTCCGGCGCCGCGCGCATCCCGCCGCGGGCGGGTACGGCCGCGACTGGTGGCCGGCCGACTTCGGCCACCCCGATGACGATGTCTACTGGGGCCCGGATCCGCTCACCGCGGCCCGGGACATCCGCGACACCTTCCGCCGCACCTGGGCCCCGAACCCGAGGCCGCCCCGATCGAGGAGCCGGGTCCCGAGCTCGTTTCGACCGCGTGGGCGACCGCCACCACCTTCCGGAACAGCGACAAGCGTGGCGGGGCGAACGGAGCGCGTATCCGCCTGGAGCCCCAGTGGAACTGGGAAGTCAACGAGCCCGGCACGCTCGCGAAGGTGCTCAGCACCCTGGAGCGGATCCAGGAGCGCTTCAACGACTCCCAGGCCGGAGCCACGAGGATCTCGCTCGCCGACCCCATCAAGGGCAACCGGCTGCCGCCCGAGTACCTGCTGGTCGACCGGGCGAACCTGCTGACCCTGAGCGCGCCCGAGATGACCGTGCTCGTCGGCGGCCTGCGCGTGCTGGACGCCAACCACAAGCAGTCCCCGCTCGGCGTCTTCACCTCGACGCCGGGGTCGCTGACCAACGACTTCTTCGTGAATCTGCTCGATAAAGTTCGTGCGCGATTTCGTGGCCGCGTGGGACAAGGTCATGAACCTCGGTCGGTAGCGGTTGCCTGCCAGGCACGAACGGTAGCCCGGGGCGGACGAACGGGACGCCGGTCCGGAATCGCCGCCAGGAGCGGAAGCTGTACCGACCAGCCACAAGGAGGTGAAGTCCCATGACGACGAGCGCGAAGGAACGAGCCGACCTGCTGAGCGAGATCGGGTTGGACGAGCAGAACAGGGCAGCGATCGGCCGAGTACTGGGGACCGGAAATGTCGCCAGGGCCACGGAGAGCGCCGATGGCCGGATGTCCGCGACAATCCGCATCCAGCCCGACGAAATCGCCTGGGACCCGGCGATTCTCGTGATGCCACACGGGGGTGATCTCGAACTGGAACTCATCAACGACGACCTGAACACGCATTGCGCGCTGTTGCCGAGCAACGGCGACAGGAAGTTCATCTGGCTGGTGAACCATTCGAAGGGAAAGGCGACCCTCAACCTGGACGGGCCCGGCTACTACTGGTACAGCTCGCCCACCGGGAACGACGAAGGCCGCGGGCTGACCGGCGCCATCGTCGTGCTCGGAGACGTTCCGCCGGAAGCCCGCCTCGACCGTCCCGACCAGCCGCGGCCGTAGGAAAGGAGTAGTCAATGACCGTCGATTACGTCGATGCGGGTGTCGCCATCGACCAGGGAACGCTGAGCGGCAAGACCGGGACGGCACCGGCCGTGGTTTCCAACGTCACCTACGAGCGGATTCTCGATGCCCGTTCGGAGCCGCAGAACTGGCTGACCTACTACGGCGCGTACAACGGGCAGCGGTACAGCCCGCTGGACCAGATCAACACCGAAAACGTCAAGCGGATCGGACCCGCCTGGATGTTCCAGGCCGGCACCAGCGGCATCATCGCGGGTGCGTCGACGTATGCGTTCGAGGCCACTCCGATCGTCGTCGACGGCGTCATGTTCGTCTCCGGCTGGGACGGCTGGCTCTGGGCACTCGACGCGAAGACCGGCCAGGAGATCTGGCGGTACAAGCACGCGGTCCCCTATGACGTCTCGCTGTGCTGCGGGAACGTGAACCGCGGCGTCGCCGTGGCCAAGGGGAAGGTCTTCATGGTCACCGGGAACGCCCACCTGCTCGCGCTGGACGCCACCACGGGTAAGCGGGTCTGGGACAGGACGTACGGAGACGTGCGGGCGGGGGAGAGCGCCACGGTCGCCCCGCTGGTCGTCAAGAACCTGGTCATCGTCGGCAGCTCCGGCGGGGAGTTCGGTGTGCGCGGGCACCTGGACGCCTTCGACATCGACACCGGAGAGCACTCCTGGCGTTGCTACACCGTGCCCAAGCCGGGGGAACCCGGCTCCGAGACCTGGCCGTCGGACGGCGAGGCGTGGGCGCGCGGCGGCGCGAACTGCTGGGTCACCGGCACCTTCGACCCGGAGACCAACCTGCTGTACGTGGGTACCGGGAACCCGGCGCCCGACTTCGACGGTGCGGTGCGCGAGGGCGACAACCTCTTCACCGACAGCATCATCGCGGTGGACGTCGACGCGGGCCAGATCCGCTGGCACTACCAGTGCACACCGCACGACGTATGGGACTACGACAGCATTTCGGAGTGCATCCTGTTCGAGTCGGGCGGGCGCAAGCTGCTCGGGCATTTCGACAAGAACGGCTACTTCTTCGTCGTGGACCGCACGAACGGCGAACTCGTCCAGATCACCCCCTTCGTGGACCGGATCGACTGGGGCGTGATCACGCGGGACGGCAAGGTCACCCCCAGGAGGTACCCGGACCAGGAGGGGGAGCCGGTGCACTTCTACCCGGGACCGGCCGGGGCCAAGGAATGGACACACGCCGCCTACAGCCCGAAGACCGGACTGTTCTACGTGCCGGTGCAGGATGTCGGCGCCACCGCCACCCGGCGGCGCCGGGAGTTCAAGGAAAGCATCCCGTACTGGGGCGCGGGCGTTCAGGTGGACGCCGAGGACATGACCGGTTCGGTCAGCGCCTTCGACGCAGGAGGCGAAGAGAAATGGCGCTGGCGCAACGAACTTCCGATGTGCGCGTCCCTACTGGCCACGGGTGGCGATCTGGTCTTCGCCGGTGAGCCGTCCGGAGAGTTCAACGCGATCGACGCCCGCACCGGGGAGCAGCTGTGGCAGTTCCAGTGCGGAAGCGGCCACCACGGCAGCCCGATCACCTACCAGGTCGACGGTAAGCAGTATGTCGCCGTGCCGGTCGGCTGGGGCGGCTGGATCGAGGGGTTCCTGCCCGGCATGCTCGGCGCCGGCCACGGAAGCGCGCTGGTCGTGTTCGCCCTTCCCGACTAGGGGCGCCCGTCCAAAAGCGACAGAGAGGAGGTGGATCCGTTGGAGTCTCAGCTCGCCGCGTGGGAGGCGCCCGAATTCGACGAGGTCGAAGTGGCGCCTGAGGTGACGATGTACGTCGCCCGGTTGGACGACTGACGAGCGAGGTCCGAAGGGCGCCGGACGTGCGTTCGGCGCCCTTCAGGCTACGTGAACACCAGCGGAAAGATGATCGCCGCGCCGATGAGCGAGATCCCGCTGAACAGATCGGACCGGATGCGAATCACGCGGGTCGCCATCCGTCCGACGCACAATCCGGCGAACGACATGACCGCCGTCACCGTCCCGAAAACCACGACCGGAATCGCCAGGGAAATCCCGAGGAATCCTAGCGTGGTGCCGGCGATGAGGTTGTCGACGCTCAGCGACAGCGGCATGCCGAACAGCGTCACCCACGGGTGATCCACCTCGTCCGGTTCCGGTTTCCGCAAGGTTCCGATCAGGAGGTAGAGCCCGTACAGGCCCATCGCGGCCGGTCCCACGTAATCCGCGACCGGATTGATCGCCTTCCCGAGGTAATGCCCGGCGAATCCGCCGACCAGTGGCGCCAGTGCGTCCCAAACCCCGAACGTGACCGCGATCTGCAAGGCGCGAGGCCATCCGAAGGGAATTGTGCCAAGGGCGATCGAGGACCGGAAATTGTCCAGGCTGAGACCGAACGCCAGGGCCAGCAGCGGAATGATGCCGAGCGCCACGTCACTACCTCCTAGCCCCGATGAGGCCGAGCGGTCAGCAGGTCTTCGTGCGTCCTTTCGTTGGCCGCGCGCACCGCCTCGGTGACGATCCCATGGTCCGGTGAGAGATGGCAGACCGGATCCGTGCGAGCCGCGTCGCCGGTGAGCTGGAACGCCTGGCACCGGCAGCCGCCGAAGTCGATGTCGCGGCGGTCGCAACTCCGGCAGGGATCCGGCATCCAGTCCGTGCCCCGGAACCGTTGGAACAGCGGTGAATCCGTCCAGATCGAGGCCAGGGAATCCTCGTGCACGCTCGCGCGCGGCAGCCCGAGCGAGTGGGCGGCAAGGCAGGGCAGGACGTCGCCGTTGGGCGCCACGATGAGTTGGCGCGCTCCCCAACCACCCATGCAAGGCTTCGGGTACCGGCTGTAGTAGTCGGGAAGGACGTAGAGGATGTCCATGGTCCCCGCCAGGCGCGCGCGGGCGGCGCGCACCACTTCCTCGGCCTGCTCCAGTTGCGCCCTGCTCGGCAGCAGCGCGGCGCGGTTGCGCCAGGCCCAGCCGTAGTACTGGGTGTTGGCCAGTTCGAGGCGGTCGGCCTCCAGCCGTTCGGCGCACCGCACGACCTCCGCGATGCGATCGATGTTCTTCCGGTGCAGCACGACGTTCAGCGTCAGCGGCCAGCCCAGTTCCTTCACGACATGAGCCGCCTCGATCTTCCGCTCGAACGACGGCGTACCCGCGATCCGGTCGGACAGCGCGGGTTCGTCGGCCTGGATGCTGATCTGCACGTGATCGAGACCCGCCGCGCGCAACTGTTCCGCGCGGGGCCGCGACAAACCGATCGCGCTCGTCACGAGGTTCGTGTACAGGCCGAGTTCGTTCGCGGTCGCCACGAGGTCCACCAGGTCGCGGCGGAGAAGCGGTTCACCGCCGGACAGGTGGCATTGCAGGACGCCGAGTTCGGCCGCCTCCGCGAGCACGCGCAGCCATTGATCCGTGCTCAACTCGTCCGCGTAGTCGGCCAGGTTGACCGGGTTGGAGCAGTAGGCGCAGGCGAGGGGGCACCGGTAGGTGAGCTCCGCGACCAGGCCGAACGGTCTATCCATCAGTGAGCTCCAGACATCGTCGAGCGGCGAGACGCGCGAGGAACCGCAGCACGTCGTCCCCGACGACGTGGTCGTAGCGCGCCCTCAGGTCCGCCACGATTTCGGCCGCCGTGCGATCGCCGTCGCACAGGCCGACGATGTCCGCGCCCGTCCGGTTCAGCACCACGACGGTTTCCGGCCCCAGCAGCACATGCCGGTCGCGCGCGCGATCGAACCGCAACCGCACATGCCTGCTGAGTTTGGGCCGGCTCGACGGGTCGGCCGCGGCGATCGCCGTCCCCATCGTCACTCCACGTAGGCCCGGTCGATCGCGTCCATCATGCTCCACAGCACGTCGCATTTGAACGACAGCGCCGCCACGGCCCGCGCCTGCTCCTCCGCCGACCGGCAGTACTCGGTCACCACCTCGAGGGCGTGTTCGGAATCGCGAGGCGCCTGCCGCAGCCGGGCGCGGAAGTACGCCAGGCCGCTGCCGTCGATCCAGGTGTAGTAGCGCTCGAACGCGGCCAGTCGCTCGGCCATCAGATCCGGCGCGAAGAGTTCGGTCAGCGAGGACGCCACTGCCTCGACCCACGGCCGGGTGCGCGCGAACGTCACGTAGGCATCGACGGCGAACCGCACCCCGGGCACCACGTGCCGGCCGTCTTCGACTTCTTCGCGGGCCAGGCCGACCGCCTCGCCCAAGCGCAGCCATGCCTCGATGCCGCCCTCACCGCCGACCGTGCCGTCGTGATCGACGATGCGCCGGATCCACCTTCGCCGTACTTCACGGTCGGGGCAGTTGGACAGGATCGCGGCGTCCTTGCGGGGGATGTTCTGCTGGTAGTAGAAGCGATTCGCCACCCAGCCCCGGATCTGCGGCGGGCTGAGCCGCCCCTCGTTCATCGCGACGTGGAACGGGTGGTGGTCGTGGTACCGCCGCGCGTGGGAGCGCAGCGCGTCGATGAAGCTGTCCGTCGCCGTCACCGTAGTGGTCATCGTCATCGCACCTCGATCTCAAGCCCGTCCACCGCGACTTCCATTCCTTGTTTCTCGACGAGCCGTCGCTCCGGCGAATCCTCCAGCAGGATGGGATTCGTGTTGTTGACGTGCAGGTAGACCTTCCGCTCGATGGGTAGCGAGGACAGCTGCCGGAGGCTCCCGTCGGGGCCGTCGATCGGGAGATGTCCCATCGCCCGCGCGGTCTTGCCGGCCAGGCCGAGTTCGCTCATCTCGTCGTCGCTCCAGCAGGTCCCGTCGATGAGCAGGCACGCGCAATCGTCAAGCTGTGCCAGCACGTCCGGGGTGAGCTGCTGCATTCCGGGCAGGTACACGGCGGCCCGGCCGGTACGCCGATCGGTCAGGCGATACCCGACCACATCGCTTGTGGTGCCGAAGCGGGCCCGTTTGGTGGTGGGCACATCGAAGGCCCGGTAGGACAACCCGCCGCCGAGCGGTTCCTCGACGCCGGGGACGACGGGTCGCCAATCGACCGGGCAATACCGTTCGAGAGTGCGCGATATCCCGGACCCGGACTCGAGTGTCTGCCGCGCTGCTTCCGTGGTGTAGAGCGGTATTCCGCGCCCTTCCCGCAGGAGCAGCAGTCCGAGTGTGTGGTCCAGTTCGGCGTCGGTGAGCAGTACCGCCTCGACCGGGGTTTCCCTGCCGTCCCGCGGATGCAGGGCGGGAAACGATTCGATCTGGGCCCGGATGTCGGGAGAGGCGTTGAACAAGAACCAGTGGCGGTAGTCGGCGCTCACCGCGATCGAAGACTGCGTCCGGGGGCGGCAGGGCCGGGAACCGTCGCGCGCGGCGCGGCAGCCCGGGCAGTCACAGTTCCACTGGGGGAAGCCTCCGCCCGCCGCGGAACCCAGTACCCGCAACCACATTCTCCGACCTCCGCCCCAACCTGCTAGTCCTCCAGACTGCCGAGGTACATCGTCACCTCAGGCGCGACCGCGACCTCGTCGAACTCGGGGGTCTCCCACGCCGGGGATGCAGCGGACTCCATGGTTCCCACACTTCCTCTCTGCCGTGCGCACAGAAACTCGGCCGTCGTTCGCGGGGGAGCGAAGGCGTTTCGGTTGCCGAGCCGTTCGTCGGCTAGAGCGTAAGAGGCGTTTCGGCCGGTGCCAAGAGACGACCAACCATGCTGAGACCGGCGACCGCTCGTTCGCCGTGAGGTACCGCTCGTAGGTCGAAGAAGGTCATCCGCTTGATCGCCATCACCGCCTTTCCCGCGACCCGAGGACAGCGGCCCCGTCGATGCCGGTGTCCTGAGCGGGACTCCCTCGACCACGGACACTCATGTTTGCCGTAACGCTCCGTCAGCGCTAGTGACTACTGGCTTTCGGTTGGCGGGGCCCGTCAACCGGGAAGATTGTTGCCCCCGGAGACGCCTCCAGAGAAGTTTGGGCTGTCGATGGGGGAGTGGTATGGATCCCGGCGTCCGAGAGGGCCGCTGGACCGTTGCTGCCGACGGATAGCCTTCATAGCTTGGAGTGCAACTTTTCGCGTGGCCGTTTTGTCCCGTTTCCACCATTTCAGCTTCATCTGAGACCCCAATTCGCCGTGTCAAACGACAATACCGCCGATCGGCGAACAAGAAAGCCATGTCCCCGTTGTGGACGAACCGTGCGTCATGCTGACGCGATAAACCGTTACGCGTCTCCGGTACCTTCTGGCCGCGCGTCGGACGTATGTTGGACGCTGTGCGAATGCGGCCTGCGGGCAGTCGGGTCATTGGCGTGCCACTTGGGCTGGTGTTCGTTCTCATCGGCCTGGGCGCCTTCATGGAAGGTGCCCCGATATTCGAACGTCTGTGGTTCGGAGTTTGGCTCGTCTCGGGGCTGTGGCAGCTTTTCGCTGCCTGCTTCAGGGGCGTCACCCTCGATGAGACGGGCGTCACCGAACAAGGCTGGACACGTCGCAAGCACGTCACGTGGGATCAAGTGGAGTCCGTGGAACTCGGTTGGGTCGGCGCAACGGGTCGCACTGGCCGTTCCCTGTACGGCCCGGTACTAAAACTGAACGACGGGAAACAACTCCGGATTAGGTCACTCGGGGCGCCTATCAAGCCTAAGCGGCTTCCGGGTTCTCGAGCAGAAAGGGAAACGGACAGCATTCGAGCCTACTTCGAGACTGTTCGCGACCCCCGCCGTTGACCTGCCGCCGGAGTAGCCGCTAATCATCGTCGTCTGCCGCGTACTCAGCAAAGCATCACAGCCGAGCGGTACGTCACTGTCGACAGAGTTGCAGATCGGGTCGATCCCGAGTGCGAGTGGCGGTGCACGTGCGACGCGATGGACATCGTTAGCCGTGGTGGGGTCGCAACCTCCGGACTGATCCACCGCCTGATGTCGTACCGGAGCCAGCGAGTCGGCGGCGACCAACAACCTGCTCACCGCACTTCGTGACCGGGCAGGCGCCTCGACGGGAGCGACGATCACGGCAGACAGCAAGTCCTCCGTGGTCGCGGACCTCCGGTTGACGGAGCTGCAGGACTCAGTGGACGCGAGGGAGATAGCGCCGAACTCGCTGGAGCAGGTCGATACGCCGCGCGTGGACACGCTGCTCAAGACGATCCGCAAGCGGCGGACCGCGTCCACGACGAAAACGGTGCGTAGTGTCTTCTCCGGGATCATGGGCCTGGCCGCCCGACGCCGCCGAAGACCGACAGCGGCGAACGGACGCTCCCGCTGCCTGCGTTCGCCGTGAACATGCTCCGCCGTAGGCGACGGCTCGCAAAGCTGGACTGGGATCTCACGCCCAGTAGCGTGGCCCTCGCTAACCCAGGACGTGTACGTGGGCCGGAAGGTCGCCAACCCCGCCGCTGCGGACGTTTTCGGGAGGGCTTGGGTACGTAGTCAGCGGGGAAGGGTTGGGTTTCGGTTGGCCGTGACCTTGAAAGCAAAAACCCCAGGCCTGTGACCTGGGGAAAGAGTGCGCCATCAGGGACTCGAACCCCGAACCCGCTGATTAAGAGTCAGCTGCTCTGCCAATTGAGCTAATGGCGCCCGCGAGGAGTTTTCCCCTCAGCGACGAGGAAAAGGTTAGCACGCCCGGACACCCGCCTTCACGGAGGGTCCCCACCGGCCCAACCCAATGCTGGTCCTCACGGAACGCCCCCAGCGCACGCCCACGCAACAAGCCGCACCGCGGGGCTCCGGGGGCTCGGCCACCGGGAAATACAACGAACCCCACCACGCGAAGCCGCAACAAGCGGCGAGCGTGGTGGGGCCATGGGGTGAGTGACGGGACTCGAACCCGCGACATCCTGGACCACAACCAGGTGCTCTACCATCTGAGCTACACCCACCATGCGAGGAACCGGCGCCGGTCAACCTCAGCCGGGATATCGTAGCGTGCCGCTCCGGCGGGTGCGCACGGGGTTATCCACCATGCTGCCGCTGCACCTCAGCGGCCGCGGAGCGAGCCTGGTCGCTGGTCGGCCCCGGCTGCGGCACGAACGCCGTCCGCCGGTAGTAGTCGAGCTCGCCGATGGACTCGCGGATGTCCGCGAGGGCCCGGTGGGCGAGGCCTTTCTCGGGCTTGGCGTAGTAGATCCGCGGGTACCAGCGCCGGACCAGCTCCTTGACCGAGGACACGTCCACCATCCGGTAGTGCAGGTGGGCGTCGAGGGCCGGCATGTCGCGGGCGATGAACCCGCGGTCGGTCGCGATGGAGTTGCCCGCCAGCGGCGCGCTCCTGGCGTCCGGCACGTACCGGCGGACGTAGGCGAGGACCTGCTGCTCCGCTTCTTCGAGGGTGATCGCCGAGCGGCGGACCTCGTCGGTGAGCCCGGACTTGGCGTGCATCTCGCGGACGACGTCGGGCATGCTGGCCAGCATCTCGTCGTCGGCGTGGATGACGAGGTCGAGGCCGTCGCCGAGGACGGTCAGCTCGGCGTCGGTCACCAGGACGGCGATTTCGATCAACGCATCCTTGGCGAGGTCGAGCCCCGTCATCTCGCAGTCGATCCAGACAAGACGGTCGGTCACCGAAAAACCTTAACGCGCCCGGGTGCCCGCAGGTGACACGACACAGCGGAACGGGCCGCCCCCGACCACGGCCCGTTCCGCTGTTCCCCGACCCGCTCAGCCGTTCTCGATCTGGTTCACGATGGTCTTCGCGTCGTTGATCGGGATCGCGAACCCGATGCCGACCGATCCCGCGGACGACGACGGGCTGTAGAGCGCCGAGTTGATGCCGATCACCTGGCCGGCCATATTGACCAACGCGCCACCCGAGTTGCCCTGGTTGATCGCGGCGTCGGTCTGGATGGCGGTGTAGCTGGGCGAGTCGCCCGACCGGGCGGACGTCTGATCGAACGGTGAGGACTGCTGCCCGCCCGTGCCGATGTCCGACAGCTGCCGGTTGAGCGCGCTGACGATGCCGGACGTGACGGTGTTCTGCAGCCCGGCCGGCGATCCGATGGCGACGACCTCCTGCCCGACCTGCAGCTGGCTCGAGTTTCCCAGCGTGGCGGCGGTGAGGCCGCTCGCGCCTTTCGCCTGCAGGACGGCGATATCCGCCTTGGTGTCGGCGCCGAGCACGCTCACCTGGTACTTCGTGCCGTCGGACAGGGTGATCGTGACGTTGCCGACCGCGCCGGACACGACATGCGCGTTGGTCAGGATCTTGCCGTCGGCACTGAGGATCACGCCCGAGCCGATGGCTTCACCCTGACTGGTGGTGACGTTCACCTGAACGACGCTCGGCAGCACCTTCGCGGCGGCCGCGCTGACGTCGGTGCTGGTGGTCCCGGAGACCGCGGTGGCGGCCGCGGTGGAGTTCGATCCCGCGGACGAGCCACCCTCGAGGCCGACGATGGCGGCACCGCTGGCGCCGCCGACCAGCGCCGCCGCGACCGCGGTAGCGCTGACCAGCGCCGCGACCCGCTTCTTCTTGCGGGGCGGGGGTGCGAGGGCGGGCCCGGCCGGGGTGGGCTGGTGGGCGTAGTAGTACGGGTAGCTCTGCTGCTGCGGCTGGTACCCGTCCGCGTGGCCCGGCCGGAAGTCGTTCTCGCTCATGGCATCCAGCTTCGGACTGGTTGTTGTGAAATACCTGTGGAACAACCTGGAAAATAGCTGAGAAGAATTTCCTGAGAATTCTCAGCGGATTCTTCGGGGCAACGGCGGCCAGTGCAGGCCGCGGTCCGCGGCGAGGTGCCGGGCGAGTTCGGCCCAGGCGGTCGGCGCCACGAGGCCCGCCGGCCTGGTGGGATCGATTCCGGCCGCACGCAGGGTTCGCGGGCGCGCGACGACTCGGCGAACCGGTTGGTGCGGGTCTCGGTACGCGGTCGCCAACAGTGTCCACAGTGGTCTTTCCGGCACCGGCTTCCCTCGGGTGACCACGATGTGCGCAGAATCGACGCGCGGTGGTGGGGAGAAACAGTGCGCAGATATCCGCGAGGCGATCCGGATTTCGAAGCGCGCGGCCCACCAGGCTTGCTCGAGATCTCGCGGGACCGTGGCGGCCAGCCGCCTGGCGAAGCCCCATTCGACGATCAGCGCGGCCCGCGTCAGCGTCGTGCGCCGCGAGCCGAGCAGGCGCCGGAGCAGGGCGGTCGAGAGAGCATACGGAATGCTCGCGACGACCGAGAACCGCTTGTGCGGCAAAGGAACCTGTCGTGCGTCGGCCTGGATTACCCGGACGTTGTCACGCTGAGCGAACCGGTTGTGCAGCTTTCGGATGAATTCGGGATCTCGTTCGACCGCGAGGATGCGCGCGCCGGTTTCCGCCAGATGAGTGGTGATGGCGCCTTGACCGGCGCCGAACTCGACGACGAGATCGGTGTGATCGAGTGGGCAGGACTGGACGAGTTTGCGGGCGATCCGGGGCACGGCAAGGAAATGCACACCACCGGAATGCCGGGCACGGGGTGCCGCTGGCATGAAGACTCCACGTCATGAGAAGGGAAGGAGAGCTCATGACGCAGCGGCCGGGCCGAAGGCTGCGAGAAAGCCGCTGCGTTCAGGCGAGCCGCGGCCGGGGCCGGGCGCACACCACGCAGGACTCCCACAACGTTCCCATGGCCTCGACGCTAGCAACCGGGGCAACCGGTTTTCGGGCCGTCCGGAATTGTCGGTGGTCGTCGTTATGGTGACCGCATCCGATCCGACCATGGAGGTTCCTGATGACGAGCACCCTGCACCAGCCCGCCGTACTGCACGCCGAGGGCCCGTTCGATCTCGCTGCGTCCGCACGCTTCCTCGAAGGGTTCACGCCCGCGGCGAGGCCTGACGCGGCGGGCGAGCCGGGCGTGCTGAGGCTCGCGTTCCCAGTCGAGGGGAGCTGGCGGCATGCTGGTGCGCTGGTGCGGCAAAGAACGCTCGGCAGCGTCGAGGTTTCCGTTGTGGCGGGGGAAGAGGAGGCCGAGGCGGTGGTCCGTCAGGTGCGGCGGATCCTCTCGCTGGATGTGGACGGCGAGGGCTTCCTCGCGGCCGGTGAGCGAGATCCCGTGGTGGGGCGGCTGCAGGCGCGGTATCCGGGGTTGCGCCCGGTGCTGTTCCATTCGCCGTACGAGGCGGCATGCTGGACGATCATCGGGAATCGGATCCGGATGTCCCAGGCGGCGCGCATCAAACAGCGCATCGCCGAACGCCACGGCGAGGCCGTCGAGGTCGGTGGCCAGCGGCTCGCGTCGTTCCCCGAGCCCCGGGCATTGCAGGCGATCGAGCAACCGATGGGCCTGCCGGAGGTGAAGATCGAACGGTTGCGCGCGATCGCCCGCGCTGCGCAGGAAGGGCTGCTCGAGGCGGAGTCCCTGCGCGCCTTCGACCCCGGGGAAGCGTTAGAGCGCCTCCAACAGTTGCCGGGTATCGGGCCGTTCTCCGCGCAGCTGATCCTCGTCCGCGGCGCGGGCCACCCCGATGTCTTCCCCGACAAGGAGCAGCGGCTGCATGAGGAAATGCGCGAGCTGTACGCCTTGCCGGCGGCCACGGCGGCCGATCTAGCCGCGGTCGCGGACGGCTGGCGCCCGTACCGAAGTTGGGTCGCGCTGCTGTTCCGGAGTCACCGGGAGGCCCGCCTGGCCGAGCAGTCCTGAACGGCGCGCCTGAGCGTCGGACAGGGGTGATGCCAAACGAGCGGAGGTGATACCGCGCCGATCGATGCCGAGCCGATGCCGAGCCGACCGTCTGTCGTGGCCACCGCCAGACCACGCCGTGGCCGCAGCCCAGCCCCGGCCATGGCGCGGCCACAGCCACGGTTGCGTTCACGGTCGCGGCCACGCCCAGAGACGGCCAGAGCACGGTCACCGCCGCAGCCACGGTGCGGCCCCGGCCAGGGCACGGCCGCAGCCGCAGTCACGGCACGGCCACAGTCACGGCTACGGCTGGCCGCAGCAACAGCCATGGCATGGAGGTTGGCCTCCTGTCGATCGTGTCGGCCTACGTCCGGGCGGGGGTGATAACAGAGGCCCGACATCCGATGTGGTGAGCTGCGCCCGTGCATCTCGCGGACACAGGTGATCTCGTCTCGCCGGTCGGGATCTTCGGCGCGCAGCCGAATCCGGCGGTGTGGGTGCCGCTCGTGACCGGCGGCCTCGCGTTACTGCTGGTGCTGTCGGGCGCTCCGTGGCGGCTCGCGCGCAACATCATCACGATCGTGCACGAGGCCGGGCACGCGTTGGTCGCCGTGCTGGCGGGCAGGCGCCTGCAGGGCATCAAGCTGCACTCGGACACGTCCGGGGTGACGCTCTCGCGCGGCCGTCCGTCCGGGCCGGGCATGGTGCTGACCTCACTCGGCGGATACCCCGCGCCGGCCGTGCTCGGGCTGGGGTTCGCGGCGCTGGTCGCCGCCGATCGCGTCACGGTGCTGCTCGCCATCGCCGCGATGCTGCTGCTCGGCGTGCTGGTGATGGTGCGCAACGCTTATGGCGTGCTGTCCGTCGTGCTCACGGCGAGCGGGCTCGCCGCGGTGGCGCTCGTCGCCGGGCCTCAGGTGCAGGCCTGGTTCGTGTACCTGATCACGTGGTTCCTGCTGTTCGGCGGCATCCGGCCGGTGTTCGAGCTGCAGAGCAAGCGGCGTCGCGGCGCGGCCCGCGATTCCGACGCGGATCAGCTCGCGAGGCTGACCGGCACGCCGGCGGCCCTGTGGGTGCTGATGCTCGTCGTCATCACGGTCGGCTGCCTCCTGATCGGCGGTGCGTGGCTGCTGGAGCCCGCGCTGCAGCGGTGAGCTGCCGGTACGGCACACTGGAGTCCGCGAAAGCGGGGAAAGGAAGGTGCGCTGTGCCCGACGAGGTGGCCAAGGCGGTCGAGGAATGCGCGCGGGCGGCCAAGGTGGCGGCGCCGGCGCTGGCCACGGCACCGGACGAGGCGATCGACAGCGCACTGAAGGCGATGGCGCGCCTGCTGCTGGAGAATCGCGAGACGGTGCTCGAGGCCAACCGTGCCGACGTCGCGAAGGCCCGCGAGGACGGCATGAGCGCGGGACTGTTGGACAGGCTCACCATCACCGGCGAACGGCTGACCGGAATGGCCGAGCAGCTGCGACTGCTCGCGGGCGCGCCGCATCAGGAGCGGTCCATCCCGGTGTCCACTTTGGACGGCGGGCTGCGGCTCGTCGAGCGGCGGCGCCCGGTCGGCGTGATCGGCGCGAACTACGAGGCGCGGCCGAACGTCACGGTCGATGTGGCCTCGCAGCTGGTGAAGTCGCGGAACGCGGGCGTGCTGCGCACCGGATCGGCCGCGCTGGGGTCGGCGCAGCGCCTGCTGGACGTCGTGATCGCGCCCGCGCTCGCCGAGGCCGGGATCGACTCCGACGTCATCCAACTCGTGCCGCGCGTGGAGCGTGAGGCAGCGGGTGCGCTGGTCCAGCTGCCGAATCTGGTTCCGCTGGTGATTCTGCGTGGCAGCGGCGAGAGCACCAGGTCGCTGGCCACCGAGGCCGCGACGCACGGTGTTCGCACGCTGGCCCATGCCGACGGTGGCGGCGTGCTGTACGTCGACGTGGCCGCGGACGCCGAAAAGGTCCGGTCCCTGGTGTTCACCAGCCTGGACCGGCTTGGCGTGTGCAACAGGCTGAACCTCCTGCTGATCCACTCGGCGGTGTACGACCGGGTCTGGCCGGTGATCGCCGAGGCGCTGGCGGAGCGGAAGGTGATGCCTTCGCTCGCGCCGCATGACCATGCGATCGGCTACGAGTGGGCGCTGGACTCCGACCGTGAGGCAACGGTCACCGTCGCGCGGGTGGAAACGCTGACGGAAGCCGTGCGGATCGCGAACGAGCAGACCTCGGGTCTGGCAGCCGGAATCGCGACCGAAGACAGCGCCGCCGCGGAGGCCTTCTTCGACGGCTACACCGGCACCGGTGTCTTCTGGAACGCCCCGACCCGGCTGCTCGACGGGTTCAAGCTCCTGGCCGTGCCCGAGACCGGTATCAACCTGGACAAAGTGCCCGGCCCGCGTGGCCCGGTCACGTACAAGGATCTTTACGTGCGCCAGTTCGCGGTGCTGCCGGCCTGAGGTTCTCGGCTGTGCCGGAGCGGGTACTGGACAAGGTGCCCGGCCCGCGTGGCCCGGTCACGTACAAGGACCTCTACGTGCGCCAGTACGCGGTGCTGCCGGCCTAAAGTCCTCAGCCGCGCCGGAGCGCGTACGGCCGTAGTCGCGCGTAACCGCGCACAGCGGCTGGGCGGCGTGGCCGGACCGAGTACCCGCGTGCCGAAGCCAGGTCCCTCGCCAGCTCCCGGTCGACGAGGATCGTGCCCGGGCGGGCGATCGAGGTCAGGCGGGCGGCCAGGTTCACCACCGACCCGTACACATCGCCGAGGCGGCTCAGGATCCGGCCGGCCGCCATGCCCGCCCGCACATCCGGCGAGCCCGGATCCGCCGAGGTCCGTTCCGTCAGCGTCAGGGCGATCTCGGCGGCGTCCACCGGGCTGTCGGCGACGAAGAGGACCTCGTCACCGATCATTTTCACGATCCGGCCGTGGTGCTCGGCCACGACCTCCGTCGCCAGCGCCTCGAAGCGTTCGAGGATCTCGCTCAACTCCGTCTCGCCGATACGCCTGGTCAGCCGCGTGTACCCGACCATGTCGACGAATCCCGCCACTTCGGTGCGCGCGCCGGGATCGTCGTCCGTGGACACCATGGCCCGGCCGGCGAACGCCGCCAGATGCCGTCGCCAGACGAAGTCCTGCACCCGCTCCAGTTCGGGCACCAGCCGCGCGACCAGGAGCTCCACCTTCCGGTCATCGCGCAGGAGCTCCTCGTTCTCCGTGATCAGCGTCCACAGCATGTGCACCTGCCACTCGGCCAACCGCGACAGATGCTGACCGAGTGCCCTGGTCACGGCCGTCTCCAGCGGTGCGTCCAGCAGGCCGGAGGAGATCAGCTGATCCGCTGTCCGCACCGCTTCGACGTCGGCGTCGGTGAACACGACTTCCTCGTCCGAGACCGTCGCGAAGCCGAGCGCCCGCCACAGTCGCGCCGCCCGCTCGATGCCCACGCCCGCCTTCTCCGCGACCTGTAGCCGCGTGTACCGGCGCTCGCCGCCGAGGAGGATGCGCTCCAACCGCTCGGGGTCCACGCGAGATCCAGGCTCAGGTCGTGTGCACGATCAGCACATCGACCCCGGACTTGCGCGCGACCTCCGACGGGACCGAGCCGAGGATCCGCCCGGCCAGCGTGTTGAGCCCCCGGTTGCCGACGACGAGCAGGTCCGCCGACCGCTGTGACACGACCTTCCGCAGCGCCTCCACCGGATCGCCGACGACCGCCGCCGTCTCGACGTTCGTCGCGCCCTGCTTCACCGCGCGGTCCCGGGCGGACTGCAGCGTGTCCTCGGCCGGCGCGGAGCCGACCACCTGGTAGGCCTCGTCACGCAGGACGTCCTGCGCCTTTTCGACCTCGCTCTGGCTCGCCGGGTAGTAGGCGCAGACGATCACCAGCCGCGCTTCCGCATCGGCCGTCACCGACGCGGCCCGGTCGACCGCGCGAAAGGACGAATCCGAACCGTCCGTCCCTACGACAACAGTGTGATAAGCCGTCATCCGAGTCCCTCCGGGCCATGCACGCCGAACCGCGTGGCTGAAGGTTACTCGCCAGTCGGTTTGCTCGCAGCCCCGTTCGGGTTAGCATTTTTCGGATGCGGTGCCGGGCGCGGGGTGGCCGGCTTGGTGGGCTGCTCCTCCGGCAGCGGCTCGACCGCGGGAGCCGCGTCGGTGAGCACCGAGGTCGCCTCCGTGAGCACGGTCCTCGCCGCCTTGACCTGCTCGGCGATGCCCGCACGCAACGACCGCAGGGCTTCGACCCGCTCGGCGGCGGCGTTGATCCGCTTGTTCGACTCCTCGGTCGCCTCGCGGACCCGGCGCCGGGCCTCGTCGGTCGCTTCGGCGAGCCGGGCGTTGGCTTCGGTGATCGACGCCTGCTTGCGGCGGTTGGCGTCCTCGAGCGACTCGCGGCGGCGGCGTTCGAGCTCCTCGTTGGTCGTCCTCTCCTCCTCGGCGACCTTCGTGCGGATCTCGGTGGCCTCCTCGGTGGCTTCCCGGACCCGGCGCTCGGCCTCGGCCTTGCTGGCGGCCTCCTGCTCGGCGAGCGCACGCATGGCCTCCGTGCGCCGCGCCGCCATGGCGATCTCGAAGTCCTCTTCGACCTTGGTCCGGCGCTGCTCGGCCTCGGCGTCGAGACGGTCGCGCTCCTGTTTGGCCCGCTGCTTGATCGACTCGGCCTCGCCGCGGGCGGTCTCGAGCACGTTCCGGTGCTCGGCCTCCATCTCCTTGCGCCGCGTGTCGAGTTCGGACAGCAACTGCTCGTAGCGCGCCCGCATGGCGCTCGCGTCGGATTCCGCCTTCGCCCGGATGTGCCCGGCTTCGGCTTCCGCGCGCGCCCGGGTGTCCGCCGCTTCGTCCTGCGCCAGCCGGAGCATCCGCTGCAGACGCTCGGACAGCCCCTCGACGGTGGTCGGCGGCTGGCCGAGCCGCTCCACCTGGCCGCGCAGGTTGTCGATCTCGCCGCGCGCCGCTTCCAGTTGCCGCGCGAGGTCGCCGGCCTGGGTGATCGCGGCATCCCGGTCGGCGGCGAGCATCTTGAGGTCACCGTCGAGCCGTTCCAGGTGCTCGTCCACCTGATGCCGGTCGTAGCCGCGCTTCGCCAGATCGAAGCCGGCGCCCAGCGGTACAAGCTCCCGTTCGTCGCCAAGGCTCATGTCATGAGGGTAGCCGTGACGCGGAGCGTCTCCGCTGAGGGTGGCGGTGGGCGAGGGGCCGGCGGTAGTCGCGACGCGTTGTGTGACGGTTCAGGCCCGTCAGGCTCCCCGGAACGAGTTGATACGAGCCAGATGCCGCTCGCGAAGGCTACCGTCACGAACACCGAGACCTTCTTCGGGAGCCAGGCAGAGCACGCCGACTTTGCCCTGATGGGCGTTGCGGTGCACGTCGAGGGCGGCTTGCCCGGTTTCCTCCAGCGGGTAGGTCTTCGACAGGGTCGGGTGAATCAGGCCTTTGGCGATCAACCGGTTCGCCTCCCACGATTCCCGGTAGTTCGCGAAATGGGAGCCGATGATCCGCTTGAGGTTCATCCACAGGTACCGGTTGTCGTACTGGTGCAGGTACCCGGAGGTGGACGCGCAGGTGACGATGGTGCCGCCGCGGCGGGCGGCGTAGACCGATGCGCCGAACGTCTCGCGGCCGGGGTGCTCGAACACGATGTCCGGATCCTCACCGCCGGTCAGCTCGCGGATGCGGGCACCGAAGCGTTGCCACTCCTTGGGATCCTGGGTCTCCTCGTCCTTCCAGAACCGGTAACCCTCCGCGCTGCGGTCGATCACCAGCTCGGCGCCGAGTCTGCGGCAGATGTCCGCTTTCTCCGGGCTCGACACGACGCACACCGGGATCGCGCCCCCGTTGATGGCGTACTGCGTCGCGTAGGAGCCGAGCCCACCGGACGCGCCCCAGATCAGCACGACGTCGCCCTGTTTCATGTCGGCGCCGTTGCGGGAGACGAGTTGCCGGTAGGCCGTCGAGTTGACCAGACCGGGGCAGGCCGCCTCCTCCCAGGTCAGGTGCGCGGGCTTCGGCATCAGCTGGTTGGCCTTCACCAGCGCGATCTCCGCGAGCCCGCCGAAGTTGGTCTCGAAGCCCCAGATGCGCTGCTCGGAGTCGAGCATCGTGTCGTTGTGCCCGTCTGGACCTTCGAGCTCGACGTTGAGGCAGTGCGCGACGACCTCGTCGCCCGCCTTCCACCGGTGGACACCTGGCCCGGTGCGCAGGACGACGCCGGCCGCGTCCGAGCCGACCACGTGGTAGGGCAGGTCATGCCGCTTGGATAGCGGGGAGAGCTTGCCGTATCGCTGCAGGAACTTGAAGGTCGGCAACGGTTCGAAGATCGAAGTCCACACCGTGTTGTAGTTGATGGCGCTGGCCATCACCGCGACGAGCGCCTCGCCGGGTCCCAGTTCGGGCAGCGGCACCTCGTCCACGTGCAGTGACTTGCGCGGGTCCTTGTCGCGGCTCGCCAGCCCCTCGAACATCCCCGCCTCGTCGGCGTGCACGGTCACGCCGCGGTAGGACTCCGGCAGGTCGAGCGAACCGACCGCGGCGAGATCGCCGGACAGGATCGCTTCCCTGATGGCCTTCAGCGTCATCGGCGGGCCTTTCCGTGCGTAGGTAGAGGGTGAGATTACTGGCCGGTAACCAAGAACGCCACCGCTAGTTCTTGACCGGCCGGCCAATCAAGGCTGATAATTAAAGAGCAGGCAAAGGTTCTTTGCAGGAGGTGATCACAATGGCCGAAACCTCGACACGTGCTTGGACGCGTCCATATGACTGGGCCGAGGTGGTTCTCGGGGTGGTGGCGGTGCTGTCGTTCCTGTGGGTGGACACCAGCAACGCCGCGTTGTGGACGATGATCGTGCTGGGCGCGCTCATCGCGCTGGATGGTTTGGTGTCCCTGGCGATGCCGGGACTCGTCTACGGTGAGGGTCTCCAGATCGTGCTCGGCGCGCTTCTGGTCATCTCGCCTTGGGTGATGAGCTACACGGATCTGACCGGTGCTTCGCTGTCCGCCTGGATCATCGGCGGGCTGACCCTGCTGGCGGGCGCTGCGGCGCTGCCGGTCGCGAACGCCGTTCACGGACGGATGGCAGGTCAACACTGAAACAGGAAGAGCCCCCGGCAAAGGAGCGCATCCTTCTCGCGGCTGAGGAGTTGTTCGCCGAATCAGGTTTCGACGCGACACCCACCTCCCGCATCGCGGAGCGCGCCAAGGTGCCGAAAGGGTTGGTGCACTACTACTTCCGGCGCAAGGCCGATCTGCTGGGCGCGCTGATCAAGCGGTTGCCCGACGAGCAGATCGACCCCGCGCTGGTCGTGGTGCCGGGGGACATCGCAGAGAGCTTGCGGCGCCTGGTTTCCGAACTGGACGCCCGGCTCGCCCGCTCACGGATGCTGTCGCATCTGCTGTGGCGTGAGGCGGATACGCACCGCGCGGTGCGTACCGCGCTGAACGACCGGTTCCAGCAGCTGGTGCGGCAGGTGCGGGCGGTGATACTCGCGGCGGGCGAGGGCGGCGTCGCGGTCGCCGATGTGGACAGCGCGGCCGGTCTGCTCGCGCTCGCCGTGAGCTACCGCCACTCCGTGGCCCGGCATGAGGAAGAGCCGCCGAGCCTGATGGAGGCGGAGCTGAACTTCATCGCCGGGGCGCTGATGGCGCACCCGGTCACTTAGCCGGTTCGACAAGTTCCACGAGCACGCCGCCGGCGTCCTTCGGGTGCACGAAGTTGACCCTGCTGTTCGCCGTGCCTCGTTTCGCCTCGTCATAGAGCAGCCGCAAACCCTTGGCGCGCAAGGATTCCGCGGCCGCTTCGACGTCTTCCACCCGGTAGGCGACCTGCTGCAGGCCCGGGCCCCTGCTGTCGAGGAACTTCGCGATCGTGGAGTCCGGGCGCAGCGGCGCGAGCAGTTGGACCGCGGGGCCGGTCTCGTCGCCCGGCGCGTGGAGCATCGCCTCACGGACGCCCTGCTCCTCGTTGACCTCTTCATGCGTGGCGCGCAGGCCGAAGTTCTCGGCGTAGAACGCGATCGCGGCATCGAGGTCGGGCACGGCGACGCCCACGTGATCGATGGTGGTCACGAGCGTGTTGAGCGCGTCGTTCATATCCGGAGCATAGAGGCGGCGTCCACCCCGAACTCGTGCCACGGCTCACACCTGTACCAGCGGGGGCCGCCGGGTATCGTCAAGGAGACCGCCGTTGTTCGCGTTTTGGAGGCTGCCGTGTCCGGTTCGGTGATCCTGGGTGCCGCCCGCACCCCGATCGGTCGACTGCTGGGTTCGCTGAAGGACTTTTCCGGAGCTCAGCTGGGCGGGGTGGCCATCAAGGCGGCGCTCGAACGCGCCGGGGTCGCGCCCGAGGCGGTGCAGTACACGATCATGGGCCAGGTGCTCACCGCGGGTGCCGGCCAGATCCCGGCCCGGCAGGCCGCGGTCGCCGCGGGGATTCCGATGGACGTCCCGGCGCTGACCGTCAACAAGGTGTGCCTGTCCGGCCTCGACGCCATCGCGCTGGCCGACCAGCTGATCCGCGCCGGCGAGTTCGACCTGGTCGTCGCGGGCGGGCAGGAGTCGATGACCCAGGCGCCGCACCTCCTGCCGAAATCGCGCTCCGGATTCAAGTACGGCGACGTGACGATGCTCGACCACATGGCGCACGACGGCCTCTACTGCGCCTTCGATCAGGTCGCCATGGGCGCCTCCACCGAGAAGTACAACTCCCGCTACGGGATCACCCGCGAGCAGCAGGACGAATTCTCCGCGCGTTCGCACCAGCGCGCCGCGGCGGCGATCGCGTCCGGGGCGTTCAAGGCGGAGATCGCCCCCGTCACGATTCCGCAACGCAAGGGCGAACCGATCGCTTTCGACACCGACGAAGGGGTCCGCGGCGAAACCACGGCCGAGAGCCTGGCGAAGCTGCGTCCCGCGTTCGCGTCGGACGGCACCATCACGGCGGGCTCGGCCTCGCAGATCTCCGACGGCGCGGCGGCGGTCGTCGTGGCCAGCCGCGAGAAGGCCGAGGAGCTGGGCATCACCCCGCTCGCCGAGATCGGCGCGCACGGCGTCGTCGCCGGCCCGGACGCGAGCCTGCACGAGCAGCCGTCGAACGCGATCCGGAAGGCACTGGCCAAGGCGGATCTCGACGTGAGCGCGCTGGATCTGGTCGAGATCAACGAAGCCTTCGCGGCGGTCGGGGTCGTCTCCAGCGAGAAGCTGGGCCTCGGCCCGGACAAGGTGAACGTCAACGGCGGCGCGATCGCGCTCGGGCACCCCATCGGCGCTTCGGGCGCGCGGCTGGCCGTGCACCTGATCCACGAGTTGCAACGCCGGGGTGGTGGTCTCGGCGCTGCGGCGCTGTGTGGCGGCGGCGGGCAGGGCGACGCGCTGCTGCTGCGGGTGTCCTAGTCCGGCCAAGCTCACCGTCTGGATGAACATTTCTGACCTGGTCGGCCAAGCGCGGGAGGGGCAGCCGCGCGCGGTCGCCAAGCTGATCTCGCTGGTCGAGGACGCGCATCCCAGCCTTCGGGAGGTCGCCGCCGCGCTCACCCCGCACACCGGGCGCGCGCGTGTCATCGGGCTGACCGGTCCGCCCGGGGTCGGCAAGTCCTCGTCCACTTCGATGCTGCTTTCCGCGCTGCGCAAGGAAGGCAAGCGGGTCGGCGTGCTGGCGATCGACCCGTCCTCGCCGTTTTCCGGCGGCGCGCTGCTCGGTGACCGCATCCGGATGACCGAGCACGCGACCGACCCCGGCGTGTTCATCCGCTCGATGGCCACCAGGGGGCACCTTGGCGGTCTCGCCTGGGCGACGCCGCAGGCCGTCCGGGTGCTCGACGCGGCGGGGTTCGACGTCGTGCTCATCGAGACCGTCGGTGTCGGACAGTCCGAAGTGGACGTCGTGCGGCTCGCGGACACCACCGTGGTCCTGCTCGCGCCGGGCATGGGCGACGGGGTTCAGGCGGCGAAGGCGGGGATACTCGAGATCGCGGACGTGTTCGTGGTGAACAAGGCCGACCGCGAGGGGGCCGAGACGGTCGTGCGGAACCTGAAGCAGATGATGGCGATGGCGCACGAGGAGAAGCCGATCGTGCGCACGGTGGCCACCCGGGGCCAGGGCGCGGAGGACCTGGTGCGCGCGCTCGGCGAGCACCGCGACCGGCTCGAAGCGTGCGGTGAGCTCTCGCGGCGGCGTAGGCGGCGCGCGGCGAGCGAGGTCGAGGCGATCGCGTTGCGGCGGCTGCGGGCCACGGACTTTCACACCGGCCGGCTGGACGAACTGGCCGGGCAGGTCGTCGACCGCAGGCTGGACCCGTATGCGGCGGCCGACGCGCTGCTGGCCGCGCTCCGGTCTGGACAATAGGTTGCATGGTGCCTGTCGAGCGCGTCGGTCTCGTCGTCCACGCCGGTAAGGAGGCGGCCCTCGCGGCGGCGGGGGAAGTGCGGCGATGGGCCGCATCACACGGGATCCCGTGCGCCGATATCGACGTATGGGACGACAGCCGGCTCAACGCGCGCGAAGAAGCGGCGCGCGCCGGGAACCCGGACCTCATCGTCACGGTCGGCGGGGACGGCACGTTCCTGCGCGGGGTTCGGGTGGCCGGGCCGGTCAGCGCGCTCGTGCTGGGGGTGAACGTCGGGCGCGTCGGGTTCCTCACCGAGGTCGGCACGGAAGACCTGCGCGCCGCGCTCGACGCGGTCCATCGCGGTGAGATGACCGTCGACGCGCGGATGACGCTGACCATGCGGTCGTCGCGGCCGCTGGAGATCCCGGAAGGCATCGAGGCGATGCTGCGGTACGGGCGCGGGCCGATGCTGCCGCCCCCGCGCGTGCGGCCGGGGATGAAGAGCGAGGCCGGCTGGGGCGTACCGCTGGATGTGCTGGCGCTCAACGACATCGTGGTGGAGAAGCTCGCCCGCGACCGGCAGGCGAGCCTGGCGGTGTACGTCGGCGGGAAGCTGTTCGCGTCGTACTCGGCGGACGCGCTGATCGTCGCTTCGTCCACCGGCTCGACGGCCTACAGCTTCGCCGCCGGTGGTCCGATCGTGTCGCCGAAGCTGGACGCGCTCGTGTTCACGCCGGTGGCCCCGCACATGGTGTTCAACCGCACGGTCGTGCTCGACAGTTCGCAGCAGGTCGGCATCCTGGTGCTCGAACACTCGGGCCAGGTCGCGGTCAGCGTCGACGGGCAGTTGCGGGGCGTGCTGGATCCGGGCGACTGGATCAGCGTCTATGGCGCGCCGAAGCGCTCGAAGCTGGTGCGGCTGTCGGAACCGGATTTCCTGGGGAGGGTGCGCGACCGCTTCGGGCTGGTCGACTCGGCGGCCGCGCTCGCCGACGGGCACCCGCCCGCGTACGCGCCGAACAAGCCGATGCCCCCGGACCTGGCCCACCCGGGCCCGCGAGATCTACCTCCAGGACGCTGAGTTCGACGTTCCGGAGCCCGACCGGCTCACGGCGTGATGACCTTCAACAGCGCTTCGATCGCCGGTCCGAACGCCGAGTCGGCCGGGGTCGCGTAGCCGAGCACGATCCCCTGGGCCTGCGGCTCGCCGATCCAGTGCCGCCCGAGGCCGTCGACCGCGACGGACTCGCGTAAGGCCGCTCGGATCACCTCCTCCTCCGACAGCCCGGTCGGCAACGGCAGCAGCACGTGCAGGCCCGCCGAGATGCCGACCGGCGTGATCTCGCGCGGTAGCAGGGACAACAGCCGGTCGCGGCGCCTGCGGTAGGCGGCCCGCCGCTGCCGGACATGCCGGTCGTACGCCCCTGAGCTCAGCATCTCCGCGAGCACCAGGTGGTCCACGACCGGCGGGCGCCAGCCCGTCGCGGCGAGTTCGGCGCGTACCGGTTCGACGAGAAAGCGCGGCAGCACGAGCCAACCGATCCTGATCGCGGGCGCAAGCGTCTTGCTGACCGTCCCCGCGTACACGATCCGTTCCGGCGCAAGGGCTTGCAGCGCGCCCACGGGCTGGCGGTCGAAGCGGAACTCGCCGTCGTAGTCGTCCTCGATCACCAGGCCGCCGGTGGTGGTCGCCCACCGGGCGAGCGCCGTTCGCCGCTCCGGGGCGAGCGTCACGCCGAGCGGATACTGGTGCGCCGGGGTCACCACCACCGCTGGACTGTCCAGATCGGACACCCGTAGGCCGTTCTCGTCGACCGGGACGCCCACGATGCGTGGCCCCCGCGCACGCGCGCGAAAGTCTGGCAGCGAAGGGTTTTCGAACGCCAATTCGGTGTCGCCGCGAGCGTGGAGGACGCGGGCGAGCACGGTCAGCCCGTGGGTGAACCCCGCGCAGACCACGATCCGGTCGGGTTCGGCGAGCACACCACGGCTGCGCGAGAGGTACCGTGAAAGCGCTTCCCGGAGGACGAGAGAGCCCTGCTCGCCGCCGTAGTCGAACACGTTCGCCGGCGCCTCGTGCAGCACTCGCCTGGTGACGGAAAGCCAGGCGTCACGCGGAAAGGACGACAGGTCCGGACGCCCCGGGTAGAGATCCCACCGTGCGTCCGGCACCCAGGGCGCGGCCCGCGAGCGGGGCCGTTCCGCAACCGGGGGCGACGGGCTCACCGCGGCGACCCGCGTCGGTGCGCCCTGGTTCGTACGCAGGTAGCCCTCGGCGGTCAGGTCGGCATACACCCGGGTGACCGTGCCGCGAGCGATGCCGAGATCGTTCGCCAGCGCCCGGGTCGACGGCACCACCATGCCGGGAGCGAGCCGCCCGTCGCGGATTGCCCGGCGCAGGGCGTCCGCGAGGCCTTCCCGTCCCGTCTCGGGCCGCCAGTCGAGGTGCACATCCCAACTGGACCATGAATCCGTCATGAAACTGGACCATACTCGTGTGCCAGTTCGGGCTAACGTCAAGGACATGAGCCCACGAATTCCGCTCAAGCGTCCGGAACAGTTGAAGCAGCTCATCGCGCTGAACGACTCGATCAAGAAGGCCGCCGCCGACGCGGGCCTCGACCCGCTGATCCTCGAACTGTGCAAGATCCGGGCCTCGCAGCTCAACGGCTGCGCGTTCTGCCTCGACATGCACATCAAGGACGTCCGCGACCTCGGCGAGACCGAGCAGCGGGTGTACCTGCTCGGCGTGTGGCGCGAGGCCAACGTGTACAACGAGCAGGAGCGCGCGGCGCTCGCGCTGACCGACGCGATGACCAGGCTGTCCGAGACGCAGGACGTGCCAGACGACGTGTACCAGCAGGCGACCGCGGTGTTCACCAGGGACCAGTACACGGTGCTCGGCTGGGCGGTGACCGTGATCAACGCTTTCAACCGGCTCAACGTCACCAGCCGCACCCCCGTGCCGGCGGCGAAATGACCAGGATCCAGCTGACGGCCGGGGCGGCGACGCTGATCAACGACGTGAACCGCCCGGGAGTCACCAGCCACAAGCCGCTGCCGGGGGAGCCGCGATGACCGCGGCCGCGCTTCGCGTGCTACACGTGCCCGGGAAGCCGGTGCTGTTGCCGAACGTCTGGGACGCCGACAGTGCCCGGCTCGTCGAGGAGGCCGGTTTTCCCGTTGTGGCAACGAGTTCGGGCGCCGTCGCGGCCTCGCTCGGTTACCCGGACGGGGAACGGGCACCCGCGGACGAGATGTTCGCCGCCGCCGCGCGGATCGCGCGGGCCGTCAGCGTGCCGGTGACTGTTGACGCGGAGTCGGGCTACGGGTTCCCGCCGCGCGATTTCGCCGACCGGTTGCTCGCGACCGGTGCGGTGGGCTGCAACCTGGAGGACACCGACCACGCTCGTGGTGGGATCCGCCCGGTCGCCGAGCAGGCCGAGCGGCTCGCGGCGATACGCGAGGCGGCGGGCGACGCGTTGGTGATCAACGCGCGTGTCGACGTCTTCCTGCGAGGGGATCAGCGCGAGGCGCTGCCGGAGGGGATCGAGCGGGCGAAGGCTTATCTCGCCGCGGGGGCGGATTGCGTTTACCCGATCCTCATCCGCTCGCCGGACGTTCTCGGGGAGTTCGTCAAGGCCGTGCACCCGGCCGCGGTCAACGGGAACCGCATACCGGGTACCGACCTCGCTTCCCTCGGCGTGGCCAGGGTTTCGATGGGCGCGCGTCTGTGGCGAGACACCCGCACCTGGCTCGCCGGGCATCTCAAGACCCTCTGAACGTAGATCTCAGCGCGAGGGGGTCAGCACTGCTGCTTGTAGAAGTACGCGGAGTTGGCGTCCATGTTCGCCTTGGTGAGGGAGTGCAGGGGAGCGGTCAGGGTCTTGGTCACCGGCTTGTTTTCCAGGGCCGCGACGGCCTGGTCGACGCCCTGCCGGCCGATCATCGCCGGGTCCTGCGCGATGAGCGCCTGGTACTCGCCGCTGCGCAGACCGTCCACTTCGGACGGGCTGGCGTCGAAGCCGACCAGGTTGACCTGACCGATCTTGCCCGCGTTGCGCAGGCCGGTCGCCGCGCCCTCACCGGTGTTGAGGTTCGTGGCGAAGATGCCGATCAGGTCCGGAGTGGACGCGAGCGCCGCGGTGACCTTCGCAGCCGCCTGCTCCGGCTCGTTCTGGGTGAACTGGATGCCGATCGACTTGAGGTTCGGGTGGTTCTTCAGCTCGTCGGTGAAACCCTGCGCCCGTGCGGCCGTGGTCGAGGTACCGGCGATGGTGTCGAGCACCAGCACCGAACCGGACTTGCCGCCCACCAGCTGCGCGAGCGTCTGCGCGGCGAGTTTGCCGCCCGCGACGTTGTCCGACGAGATCGACGAAACCGCGAGGCTGGAGTCCTTCAGCGCCGTGTCCACCTGGACGATCTTGGTGCCCCGGTTGGCGACCTGCTGGATCGGCGCGAGCATCGCCGTGTCGTCGGTCGGCGCGATCAGCAGGGCGGCCGGCGGGTTCGAGCCCAGCGCGTTGACCTTCTCCGTTTGCAGGGCCGCGTCGAACTTCTGCGGCGCCGAAGTGGTGAGCGTGTAGCCGAGCTTCTGCGCCTCCGCTTGCGCACCGCACTGCATCGAGATGTAGAACGGCTCGGCCTGCACCCCGGGGATCAGCGCGAGCTGCTTGTTGTTCTGGACGTTGTTGCCACCGGATCCGCCGACCTGGCCGGAGCCACACGCCGCGAGCACGAGCGCCGCGGCCACGGCAGTGCCGACGTTGAGCACCTTCTTCATCCGTTGTCTCCTACTTCATCGTAGTTACCGGGAATTGCGCTGCCGTCGGCGGCGCTGGTCGAACCAGACGGCGGCGATGAGCACCCCGCCGACCGCGATCATCTGCCAGAAGTCCTGCACCTGCGTGATGTTGAAACCCTTCTTCAGCACGGCCGGGATGAACACGCCGATCACCGTGCCGAGCACCGAACCGACCCCGCCGAACAGGCTCGTGCCGCCCATCACCGTCGCCGCGATCGCGTTGAGGTTGTCCGTGGTGTGCGCGGTGATCGTGGTCGAGGCGTAGTACGCGAGCGACATGAACCCGGCGATCCCGGCGAGGAAACCGGTCAGCAGGTACACCTTCAGCAGGTGGGCGGTGACGCCGATCCCGGCCCGGCGCGCGGCCTCGGCGTTCGACCCGACCGCGTAGGTGTAGCGGCCGAACTTCGTGGTGTGCAGCAGCCACGCGCCGATCAGCGTGATGACCACCGCGACCAGCACCAGGTTCGGGATCCCGCCGAACGAGGTGCCGTAGCCGAGCGTCTTGTTCAGCACGGTCGGCACGCTGCGCACGTCGGAGCCGTTGTTGAGCAGGTACGCCGCGCCGAGCGCCGCGCCCATCGTGCCGAGCGTGACGATCAGCGGCGGGATCTTCGCCACCGCGATGAGAAACCCGTTGATCAGGCCCCAGATCGTGCCGGACAGGACCGCCGCCACCAGCCCGATGCCGATCACACCCCAGCCGGCGGCGCTGGCGTTGCCGCCGGAAAGCGCTTCCATCGTCTTGCCGCACACCATCCCGGCGAAGATCAGCACCGAGCCGACGGACAGGTCGATGCCGGACGTGATGATCACGAACGTCATCCCGACGGAGAGCACCAGCAGCACCGAAGTCTCGATCAGCAGCGTCTGGAAGGTGAACAGGGTGCCGAACTCGCCCGGTTTGAGCACGATGAACACGGCGATCAGGGCGATCAGCACGAGCGCGATCCAGAACGTGTTCGCGCCGATGAGCCGCTGGCCGAGCGAGCGCTTCCCGAAGCCGCCATCTACAGTGGACTGGATCTCCTTGGTGGCGGTCATGCGGCTTCCTCCTGGGTGAGCGCGCCCGTCATAGCCGCGACGAGGTCCTCCAGTTTCGTGTCGGCCGCGGCGAACCGGGCCACCCTGGCGCCGAGCCGCAGCACCTCGATCCGGTCCGAGACCGACAGCACCTCGGGCATGTTGTGGCTGATCAGCACCACGGCGATACCCTCGTCGCGCACCCGCCGGATCACGTCGAGCACGCGTTCCCGTTGCACCACACCGAGTGCGGCCGTCGGTTCGTCCATGAACACGACCTTGCTGGCCCAGACGACCGACCGCGCCACCGCGACGCTCTGCCGTTGCCCGCCGGACAGCGAGCCGATCGGCACGTCGGTGCTCTGCAGGGTCACGCCGAGCCGTTTGAACTCCTCGACCGCCCGCCGGCGCATCTCCGCCTTGTCGATCATGCCGAGCTTGCCGAGGATGCCGCGGCGGTGGATCTCCCGGCCCAGGAACAGGTTCGCGGCCGGGTCGAGCTCCGGTGCGACCGCGAGGTCCTGGTAGACGGTCTCGATGCCCAGCCGCCGTGCGGTGGTGGGCGAATCGAAATGAACCTCCTTGCCGTCCAGGAGGATCCTGCCCGAGGTCGGCTGTTCGGCACCGGAAAGGCATTTGATCAGCGTCGACTTCCCGGCACCGTTGTCGCCGATCAGCGCGGTCACCTCGCCCGCCCTGGCCTGGAACGACGCGCCGCGCAGCGCCTCGACCGAACCGTAGTGCTTCACGATTTCCTGGGCGTCGAGCAGGACGGAGTCGTTCATCTCAGGCTCCCGGCACTGGGGGTCGGCAACGGATGATGGTCAGCTCGCCGGAGACCTCGGCCTGCCCCGCGGCGTACGGCAGCACGATAGTGTCGCCTTTGGACAGTTCCAGACCGCCGCCGTGCTCGGTCTTCAGTGTGCCCTGGCCGGCGAGCACCACGAACACGGTGAACGACGGGTCGAGCGCGAGCGACGGGTCCGGACGCAGCCGGTCGGCGCGGAAGAACTCCGCCGCACCGGGTACCAGAAGCTCCACAACGGACTCGTCGAGATCCGCGGTGCGCGTGATGATCGATTCCGGGTCGCGGGCCGAGGTGTCCAGCGCCTGCAGCGCGGTGTCGAAGCCGATGCCGAGATGCCCTTTTTCCGGGCTGGCTAGGAAATCCCGCCATTCGATGGTGAGCGAGAAGTCGGTCGGCTGCTGTAACTCGACCACGAACACGCCCTCGCCGATCGCGTGTGGCAGGCCGGCCGGGATATACACATTGTCCCCGGGCTTGACCGGCACGCTGTTGAGCGCCCCGAGCATCGCTTCGGTGTCCTGTTCGCGCACCCATTCGCCGACCGTCGCCGGCGGCACGTGTTCGCGGAAGCCAGGGTAGACGCGCGGGTCGTCGCCGCTCGTGCCCACCACGATCCACGCTTCGGTCTTGCCGAAATGCGAGTCGAAATGCGCTTGCGCGAAGGCATTCGACGGGTGGAAGTGCACCGGCAGCCGCTGCCCCGCGTCGAGCAGCTTGACCAGCAGCCCGGTGGAGTCGGCGAACGCCGACACGTGCTTGGCCCCCAGCCACGACTCGGGGTCGGCCCGTACCGCGTCCCGCAGCAGGCGGCCGTCGGGCAGTCTCGACAAGCCCGTTTCCGCCTGGCCGAACAGGGTGGTGGTCGAGGCGACCCAGTCTTCGGGACCGAACTCATTGCCGGAGTCCGCGCCGCGAAGCGCCGCGATCGCCGCGCCCCCGCGGTAGAACTGCGGTGGCTGGTTCGCCGGGAGCTTGACGGGCGCGGTCACGGCGAGACCTCGCCGGAGCCGCGGGGTACGAGGTGCACGGGCAGAACTACCTTTCTCGGCGGGGATTCCTCGCCGTGGATCCGGGCGAACAGCAACTCGGCCGCCGCCTTGCCGAGCCGTTCCACGTCGTGGGCGATCACCGTGACGGGCGGGTCGAGCAGGTCCGCGAGCTCGAAGTCGTCGAAGCTCACGAGCGCGGGGCGCGGGGTGACGTGGGCCAGCGCGCGCAGCACATGCACGGCGACCCGGTTGTTCCCCGCGATGACGGCGGTCGCGCGATCGGGGCCGGTCAGCAGGCGGTCCACCGCGCCGACCACGTGCTCCCGGGTCGGCGTGCCCAGTTGGGCGAGCCGCTCGTCGTAGCGCAGACCGGCGCGAACGCAGCCTTCACGGAAACCCTGGAGCCGCTCGGCCGCGGTGAAGATATCCGGCCGGTCGCCGAGGAACGCGATGCGACGGTGGCCGTGCCGGGCCAGATGCGCGACCGCCTCGATGGTGCCCCCGAGGTTGTCGACCAGCACGGTGTCGGCCGAAAGATCGCCGGCGGGACGGTCGACGAACACCACCGGGGTGCCCGCGCGCATCTCCGGCACCAGGTAGTGATGCTGCTCGCCCGCAGGCACCAGCAGCAACCCGTCGACCCGGCGCGAGCAGAACTCCAGCGCCAGTTCGCGTTCGCGCTCCGAGTCCTCGTCCGAGGAACCGGTCAGCACATGCCGGCCGTAGGCGACCGCGATCTTCTCCACACCCCGGTTGAGCTCCGAATAGAAGGGGTTGCCGACATCCTCCACGACCAGGCCGATGGTGCCCGTGGTGGAGCCGCGGCGGAGGTTGCGGGCGCCGAGATTGCGCCGGAAGCCCAGCTGCTCGATCGCGGCCAGCACGCGCCGGGCGGTCTCCGGATGCACCGCGGGCTCGTCGTTCACTACGCGCGACACGGTCTTGATACTGACCCCCGCCAGCCGGGCGACGTCGCTCATCGTCGCCCGCCTGCTCGCCGGGCGATGGGTACCGTCCGACAACGTTGTCATAGTACTGCGGATTCCACACCGTGCGCACCCGGTTGTCAATGGTCCGGATGATATGTCCGCCGTATCCCCTGCGACGTATGGAGTATCCCCTGTCTGTAATGAGACAGGATTCGCCAGGTTCCTTGACCGGCTTGTCAGCCGCTAACGAAAGTGATTCGCCACGACAAGGTTGTCAGGAGGGCCGATGAGACTTTTGTGGGTCAGAAGAGGGCTGGCGCTCGTCGCCGGTCTCGTGGTTACCTCTAGCGTCATGCCCGTCGTTCAGGCGGACGCGGTGCCTGCCCAGGATCTGGCGAAGTGGGTGAACCCCTTCGTCGGCACCCGCCCGGGCGGCGCGGACCAGGGCACCGGTGGCGGCGCCGGGAACACGTTCCCGGGCGCGGTGGTGCCGTTCGGGATGGTCCAGTGGAGTCCGGACACCGTCACCGAACAGCACGGCGGCTACTACTACGACAGCACCGCGCTCAAGGGATTCAGCCTGACGCACCTCTCGGGCGCCGGTTGTGACACCTACGAGGACATCCCGTTCATCCCTTACGCCGGGGAGGTCACCACCTCGTCCGCGACCGACCCCGGCCGGTACACGATGCCGTTCTCGCATGCCAACGAGCAGGCGAGCGCGGGCAAGTACAGCGTCAAACTGGACAGCGGCGTGCAGGTCGACCTGACCGCGACCCAGCGCACCGGGTCGGGCCGGTTCAGCTACCCGCAGAACAGTCCCGCGACGCTGCTGATCAACACCTCGGGCTCGATCATGGGCACCGACGACGCGCAGATCACCATCGGCCGCGACAGCGTCAGCGGCTGGGCCTCCAGCGGCCGGTTCTGCGGCACGAACTCGCATTACCGCGTCTACTTCTACGCGAAGTTCGACATCCCGTTCGCCTCGATCGGCACCTGGCGTAACGGGACCGTCACCCCGAACAAGGCCGCCGAGAACGGTGGTGCCCTGGCGAAGGTCGCCCCGCAGACGACGGTGGCGCGCTCGCAGTCGGCGAGGCCGGCCGACACGACCGTCAGTGGCCCCGGCAGCGGCGGCTACGTCACGTTCGCGCCGGGCTCGAAGGTGAACGTCCAGGTCGGACTGTCCTTTGTGTCCAGCGATGGCGCGCAGGCGAACCTCAGGGTGGAGAACAACCACCGCTCGTTCGACGACGTCGCGGCCGCGGCGCGCGAGGCGTGGAACGACCGGCTCGGTCAGATCCAGGTCACCGGCGGCTCGGACGCCGACAAGACCACGTTCTACACCGCGCTGTATCACTCGCTGATCCAGCCGAACGTGTTCTCCGATGTGGACGGTCGCTACACCGGGTTCGACGGCCGCGTGCACACCGCCGACCGCGGGCACGCGATGTACACGAACTTCTCGGGCTGGGACATCTACCGCTCGGAGATCCAGCTGCTGGCCTTGCTGGCGCCGAGGGAAACCTCCGATATCGCGCGGTCGATGATCGCCTATGCCGCACAGGGCGGGGCGTGGGACCGCTGGACCGTGGCGAACGACTACACCGGCGTGATGAACGGCGACCCGTACCACATCATCGTGTCCAGCGCGTATGCCTTCGGCGCCAAGGACTTCGACGCGAACAACGCCCTGCTGTCGATGATCCGCGGCGCGACTCAGCCGACCACGCAGGGCTACACCGAGCGGCCGGGTCTGCAGGACTACCAGACCCTCGGGTACGTGCCGGGCGCCGGCGCGGACACGCTGGAGTACACCAGCGCCGACTTCTCCATCGCGCAACTGGCGCGGCGGCTCGGCGACTCCTCGACTTACCAGAACTTCATGAAACGGGCCCAGTACTGGCAGAACCTGTACAACCCCGCGACCGGCTACCTGCAGCCGCGCCAGGCGGACGGCACGTTCACGACCCCGTACAACCCGGGCAGTTCCTCGGGCTGGGTCGAGGGCAACGGCGCGCAGTACAGCTGGATGGTGCCCTACGACGTGGCCGGGCTGATCACGGCGTTCGGCGGGAACCAGGCCGTCCAGTCGCGTTTGGACGAGTTCTTCACCGAGCTCAACGCCGGAACCCGGGACCCGCATGCGTTCCTGGGCAACGAGCCGAACGCGAACTCGCCGTGGCTGTACGACTTCGCCGGCGCGCCCTACAAGACGCAGTTGATCGTGCGGCGGGCAATGACCGAGCTGTACAACCCGAACCCGGAGGGCCTGGTCGGCAACGACGATCTCGGCCAGATGTCGTCGTGGTACGTGTGGTCCGCCCTGGGCATGTACCCGGAGATCCCGGGGCGTGCGGAACTCGTGCTCGGCTCGCCCCTGTTCTCGAAGATCGTGCTGACCACGGGGCTGGGCAAGAAGATCACGATCAACGCCTCGGGTTCCGGCCAGTACGTGACCGGGCTGAAGGTGGACGGCATCACCTCGGCCAAGCCCTGGCTGCCGGAGTCGTTCGTGGCCAACGGAGGCACGCTCGACTACACCCTGTCCAGCACGCCCGACACCTCCTGGGGTTCTGCTGCCGCCGACGCACCGCCTTCGTTCCGCGAAGGTGAGACGCCTGCGGTGTCCTTTGTGGATCCGGCGCGGATGGTGGTGCCGGATGGGGCCGGCGGCACCGCGGCGATCGGCGCGCAGGACCTGTCCGGCACCGCCCGGACCTGGCACTGGGCCGCCGCGCCGCCGGCGGGGATCACGGTCACCCCGTCCTCCGGTGATCTCACGGTTCCGGCCGGTGGCAAGGCTCAGGCGAACGTCGCGGTCGCCGTCGCCGGCGGGACGGCCGAAGGTTCGTACCAGGTGCCGATCACGCTGACCGGCGGCGGGCAGCAACTGTCCACAACGCTGGGTGTGCTGGTCGCGCAACCGGGTAGCTGGCTCGCGACCGTGAACAACGCGGGGATCTCACCAGATGCCAAGCCCGCCGCGGCGAACTTCGACGGGGTCGGCTACAGCTACTCCGCCGACGCGCTCGCCGCGGCCGGTGCCAAGGCGGGCAGTACGGTGACGGTCAACGGATTCTCCTACACCTGGCCGGCCTACCCGGCCGGTTCGCCGGACAACGTGATCGCACAGGGGCAGACGGTGAACGTGTCCGGCAGCGGTCAGCTGGCCTTCCTCGGCGCCGGCTCGAACGGGAACGCCTCCGGCACGGTGACGATCACTTACACCGACGGCAGTACCACCGCCGCGAGCCTCGGGTTCTCGGACTGGACACTCGGCGGTGGTGGCGCGCAGCCGGCGTTCGGCAACCAGAAGGCGTTCACCACGTCGTACCGCAACAGCGTCGGCGGCGACCCGCAGCAGATCAACACCTACGTGTTCGCGAGCACGCCGATCACGCTCAGCGCGGGCAAGACGGTCCAAAGTGTCACGTTGCCGTCGAGCGTCTCGGGTGGACAGTTGCACGTCTTCGCTATCGGATTCGCCGCGCAGCAATGAAAAAGGCGTTCCTGATGGCGCCGGTTCCCGCGCCGGGCTGCCTGGAAGACCGGGCATACCGGGCACCCGGCTGGAGCCGCGGAGGCGCTGGTCCATCTTGGACTTCCGGCTGACCTCCGACGGGACGCAGGCCACGTGGGCGACCACCCCGCGCGAGCTGACGGGTGAGCACCGGGGGTCGTGAGAATGATCACGACCCCCGGTGTTCCCGTGAGCAGCGTCACGGCGCACACTGGACACCGAAACGTCCGACAGCGCGGTTGACGTAAGGGAATCGCCCCTTACGAGTCCCGTTGCCGGACGGTTTTTTGTGTGTATCCAATGAGGAGGAAAGTAGTGTCCAGCAAGGCCGCTCTCGTGTTCCGCGTGGCCGCAGTCGCCGAGGCCCTGTCCTGGGCGGGTCTGGTGATCGGGATGATCCTGAAGTACGGCTTCTCCGCGTCCGACGAGGGTGGCGTTCCGGTGCTGGGCATGGTGCACGGAGTGATCTTCATCAGCTATGTGGTGGTGACGCTCGCCGTGTTCAAGCCTCTCGCGTGGAAGCCGAAGACGCTCGTGATCGCATTGCTGGCCAGCATCCCGCCGCTGTTCACGTGGTGGTTCGAGAAGTGGGCGCTGCGCACCGGCAAGCTCGACGGCCCGGAGCGGCTCACCCACGGCGGCACCGGCCTGTTCGTCCGCGAGACCGAAACCGCCGCCGCCTGACCCGTTAGTCGATGAAGTCGCCGGTGGCTTTGCGGATCTTGGTGAGCAGATCCGTGAGCTGAGTGGTTTGAGCCGGGGTCAGGCCGACCAGGCCGAAGTCGATGGCCGTGACCGCCTTGGTCGCCTCGGCGTGCCGGGCACGGCCGCCGTCGGTGATCTCGACGAGCGTCGTACGACGATCGGTCGGATGCGGGACGCGCTTCACGAGTCCGTCCCGCTCGAGCCGGTCGACGATGTTCGTCACGCTCGTCGGATGCAGTTGCAGGCGCTCACCCATGACCCGCATCGGCAGGCTCGAGCGGCGGGCGAAGCTCAGCAGCACGAGCGCCTCGTAGCGCGCGAAGGTGAGCCCGTGGGGTTTCAGCGCGCCGTCCACGGCCGACTGGATGATCTGCTGGACGCGCATCAACCCGGTCACCGCGGCCATCGTGCCGGAGGGTCCGACGCGGTCCTCCCACAGCTGGGCGGCGCGGGCGATCGGGTCGAACGGCAGTGGGCGGTTCATGAGCTGGGAAGCTACCAGCGCGTAATCGCCCGATGGGGCAGGGTGGTGCCGGAACCAGGAGAAGGGAACACCGATGCTCGTCGCATTCAGCGTCAGCCCGTCCGGCGGGGACCCGGACGGAGGAGTCAGCGAGGCCGTCGCGCGGGCGGTGAAGGTGGTCCGGGACTCGGGACTGCCCAATTCCACGAACGCGATGTTCACCAACGTCGAGGGCGACTGGGACGAGGTGATGGACGTGGTCAAACGCGCCGTCGAAGCCGCAGGTGAGGGCGCCGCACGGGTGTCGCTCGTGCTCAAGGCCGATATCCGGCCGGGCTACACCGGTCAGCTCGAGGCGAAGGTGGAGCGGGTCGAACAGCACCTGCGGTGATTCCCGCGGCCGCGCGTGCCAGGATGGAACCGTGACGAATCCACGCGGATCAGCAGCGAACTCAGCAGCCATGTCAGCCGCGCTGTCGGGTGCGGTCGATCTGTCCGCGCTGAAAGCGCGCGCGGACGCCGTGCGCCAGCAGCCGGCCACCCCGCCGCCGGGGGCTCCGCCGCAAGGCGCGCCGGGCGGTGCCAACGTCATCGAGGTCACCGAGTCGTCGTTCCAGGCCGACGTCGTCGAACGGTCCCTGCAGCAGCTCGTGGTCGTGGACCTGTGGGCGGACTGGTGCGGCCCGTGCAAGCAGCTCAGCCCGGTGCTCGAACGGCTGGCGGGGCAGGCCGGTGGTGCCTGGGTGCTCGCCAAGGTCGACGTCGACGCGAACCCGAGGATCGCGCAGCTGTTCGGCGCGCAGTCCATCCCGACGGTGGTCGCGATCGCCGGTGGCCAGCCGGTCGACGCGTTCGCCGGGGCGTTGCCGGAGCCGGAGATCAAGAAGTGGCTCAACGCCTTGCTGGACGCGCTCAAGGACAAGCTGCCCGGGATCCGGGACGCGCAGCCCGTCGAGGTCGAGGAGCCGGAGGACCCGCGCTTCACAGAGGCCGAGGAGGCGTTCGAGAAGGGTGACTACGCCGAGGCGGAGGCCGCTTACAAGCGCATCCTCGACGTCGAACCGGCGAACGAGCAGGCGAAGGCCGCGCTGACCCAGGTTCGCTTCGCCGCGAGGGCGGAGGTGGCCGATCCGTCGGCCGTCGCCCGCGCCGACGCGGACCCGTCGGACCTGGCCGCCCAGCTCGCGGCGGCGGACTTCGAGGTGGCCCAGAACAAGGTCGAGGACGCCTTCGGCAGGCTGATCGGCACGATCCGCCGCACGTTCGGCGAAGACCGCAACCGTGTGCGGGAGCACCTGGTGAGCCTGTTCGAACTGTTCGACGCCGCGGACGAGCGCGTCGCCAAAGCCCGGCGGGACCTGGCCTCGGCCCTGTTCTGACCCGCCCTTGCCGTGCCGTGAGGGGCCCCCTCATGCCCTTATTTGCCGTGAGGGGGTCCCTCACGGCAAGGTGCCGGATGCTGGGGTCAGGCGTAGTTCTTGCTGCAGGGAGCGGAGCCCTGCAGGTAGCCGGTCCGCATCGCCTCGACCCGGGTGAAGCCGGCGGCCACCCGCTGCCCGTTGACGTCCGAAGCGATGAGGCTGTCCGGGCGCAGCAGGTCGGAGATCGCCTCGTCGAGGTCGCCCGCGGACAGGCGCAGCTCGGTGTTCGTCAGCTTGTTCACCGCGCCGGCCCAGGCGCCCACGAGACAAGCGGTCCGCAGGCCGGCGTTGGCGTTGTCGATCGACGCGCCGACGCCCTTCTCGATGCCCAGCGCGTACCGCGAAGCGACCTCCGACAGCGCCGCGAAGTCGCCGCGCCCCTCGCTCGGCTGCCCGCTCTGCTCGGCCTCCAGGTCCACCGGCTGGCCGAGTGCCGCGAGCGCGGGCAGGTCGATATCCACCGTGTTGTCCCCCGGGCAGTACGACGCGGGAGGCGTCGAGGGACCACCCTGGCATCGGCCGCTGCCGTCGACGATCTTGGGCGGGCTCGCCTTCGCGCCGGCGAAGGCGGCGTCCAGGCTCTGCTTGAGCAACTCGATGGCGTGATCGTCGATGTCGATGTTGCCCTCGTTCTTGTCGCCCGGGTCGAACGGGCGTTCCGCCACGCGGGCTTTCAGGTTGTCCTCGTTGATCCCCGCGCACGCCTTCGGCCCCTGCTCGAAACCGAGCTGGAACGCGAAGATCCGGTCGAACCCGGTCCCGTGCGCGCCGCGGGCGGTGGCTGACGTGCCAGCCTCGTCGCGCACCCCGAACAGCGACAGAAGCGCCGCGTCCAGTCCCTCGGCCGTCGACACTGCGAAATACCTGCTGTCGCCTGCGACCACCCAGTGGTAGTACCCGCCGGCGAAGCAGTCCGCCTGCTGCTCTTTGACGATCGTGGGCGTGGTGCGGGTGATGCCGGCCTGCTTCCCGAGGCGGTACTGCACGGCGTGCCCGAACTCGTGCGCGAGCACCGTGACCACCGACAGCGGGCCGAACTGCTTGATCATCGTCGGCAGGAGCACGCCGCGGTCCCACGCGATCGAATCGTCCGCGCCGCAGTAGAACGCGTTCTCGATGCCTTTCAGGTCGCCGCAGCCGTTCTGCTGGTCCGGGCCGTCCGAGTCGTAGGACAGCAGTGCGCTCACCGGCTTGAACGCGACGCCGAAGTCGCCGGGCAGCTGCTTCGACCAGTACGTCTCCACGTCGGCGATGGTCGCCATCGCGAGCTGGTCGGCCTGGTCGTCGCTGACGTTCCGCACCTGGACGTCCGGGGGCGGTGCGTCCGGGCGCAACCCGCTCTCGAAATGCGTGATCGGCAGGCCGTCGACCGAGGCCGCGGCCGTGCCACCGTCGTTGCCGCCGCAGGCCGTGAGGCTGACCACCAGCACCCCGGCCATCGCGGCTACGAGTCCCCCTGCGCGCATCCACCAGCTCCCTGATCGGCTTCGGTGCTCGGACAGTAACCGATATTGTCGCTTCTCATGAGAGCGATCCGTCGGTTCACCGTTCGCGCGAGCCTGCCGGAACCGTTGGCGGGCCTGCGGTCCCTGGCGACCAACCTGCGCTGGACCTGGCATCCGCCGACGCGCGACCTGTTCGCCTCGATGGACGCCGACCTGTTCCGCCGCGTCAAGGACCCGCTGCGGATGCTCCTGGCGGTCCCTCCGGCGCGGCTCGAGCAACTGGCCGCCGACGAGGACTTCCTCGCCAGGGCGCGGGTGGCGACGGAGGATCTCGAGCGGTACCTCACCGAGGACCGCTGGTATCAGCAGCAGCAGGCCGACGGGCCGCGCGCGATCGCCTACTTCTGCATGGAGTTCGGCGTGCACGAGGCGCTCCCGAACTACTCCGGCGGTCTCGGCGTGCTCGCCGGCGACCATCTGAAGGCCGCTTCCGACCTGGGCGTTCCGGTGATCGGCGTCGGCCCGCTCTACCGCGCGGGCTACTTCCGCCAGGGCCTGTCGCTGGACGGCTGGCAGCTCGAGCACTATCCGGTGATTGACCCGAACGGGTTGCCGCTGGAGCTGCTGACCGACGATGCCGACGAGCCCGTTCTGGTCGACGTCGCGATGCCCGGCGGCCGCGATCTGTACGCGCAGGTGTGGCAGGCGCGCGTCGGGCGCGTCCCGCTGCTGCTGCTCGACACCGACGTGGACGCCAACGACGAGGACCTCCGCCGCGTCACCGACCGCCTTTACGGCGGCGACGCCGACCACCGGATCCGGCAGGAGATCCTCGCCGGTATCGGCGGGATGCGCGCGGTGCGGCGGTACTGCGAGCTGGCCGGGCACCCGCAGCCGGAGGTGTTCCACACCAACGAAGGGCACGCCGGGTTCCTCGGCCTGGAGCGGGCTCGTGAGCTCATCGACGAGCACGGCTTCGGGTTCGACGAGGTGCTCTCGGCCGTCCGCGCGGGCACGGTGTTCACCACGCACACCCCGGTGCCCGCCGGTATCGACCGGTTCCCGGTGGACCTCGTGCAGCACTACTTCGGCGACGGCCGGCTGCTTCCCGGTATCGAGACGCAGCGCGTGCTGGCGCTCGGCGCGGAGGACAACCCGGGCATGTTCAACATGGCCCACATGGGCCTCCGGCTGGCCCAGCGCGCGAACGGGGTTTCGCGGCTGCACGGCCGCGTGTCCCGGCGCATGTTCGCGCGGCTGTGGTCCGGGTTCGACGAGGACGAGGTGCCGATCACCTCGGTCACCAACGGCGTGCACGGCCCGACGTGGGTGGCCCGCGAGCTGACGGCGCTGCTCGGCGGGAAGCACAGAGGAAACGCGGTATGGGGCCGCAGCGACGATGCCAGCCAGTTGCCGAGCCGGCAGGGGGTCAGCGACGAGGAGCTGTGGGCGCTGCGGCGGGACCTGCGGCAGAAGCTGGTCGCCGAAGTACGGCGGCGCGTGCGCGAGTCGTGGCTGCAGCGAGGCGCGTCGGCGCTCGAACTGGGGTGGATCACCACGGTGTTCGACCCGGACGTGCTGACCGTCGGGTTCGCCCGCCGGGTCCCCACCTACAAGCGGCTGACCCTGATGCTGCGTGACCCGGAGCGGTTGCGCGCGCTCCTGCTCGACGAGGACCGGCCGATCCAGATCGTCGTGGCGGGCAAATCGCATCCGGCCGACGAGGGCGGGAAGCAGCTGATCCAGCAGATCGTCCGGTTCGTCGACGACCCCGCGGTCCGGCGCCGGATGGTGTTCCTGCCGGACTACGACATGTCGATGGCGCGCTATCTCTACCGTGGTTGCGACGTGTGGCTCAACAATCCGACGCGGCCGTTGGAGGCGTGCGGCACCTCGGGGATGAAGTCGGCGCTCAACGGCGGGCTCAACCTGTCCATCCGGGACGGCTGGTGGGACGAGTGCTACGACGGCAGCAACGGCTGGGCGATCCCGACCGCCGACGGCATCCGGGATCCGCTGCGGCGTGACGAGCTGGAGTCGGCCGCGCTGTATGACCTGCTCGGCCAGCAGGTCGCGCCGCTGTTCTACGACCGCGACGCCGGGGGCGTGCCGAAGGGCTGGATGTCGATGGTGTGGCACACGCTCGACACCCTCGGCCCGCGCGTGCAGGCGTCCCGGATGGTGCGCGAGTACGTCGAGAGCTGCTATCACCCGGCCGCGACGACGGTCGCCGCCGCGACCCGGAACTCCTTCGAGGGAGCCAAGTCACTCTCGGAGTACCGCAAGCGGATCGACAGCGTGTGGTCGCAGGTGAAGATCTTCGACAGCGAGCTCACCGCGGAGAAGCTCGTCGTGGGCAGCGAGGTGCGGGTGGAGGCCCGGATCGACCTGGCCGGTCTCGACGAGTCCGAAGTGGACGTCCAGGCTGTGGTGGGCCGGGTCGGTGACACCGACGACCTGTCCGAACCGGTCGCCGTGCCGATGACCCAGGCCGGTGTCGGGCTGTTCACCGCGACGCTCCGCCTGCCGCACGCGGGTTCGCTCGGCTACACGGTCCGGGTGGTGCCGAAGCATCCGCTGCTGGCGACCTCGGCCGAGCTGGGCAAGGTGGTGCTGGCCTCCTGAGCGTCACTCCGCGCGGCCCGAAAACGCTCCCAGCGTGTTTGCCGCCCGCGTCGCTGAGTTTGCCGGACATGACGGTGATTTGGCCGTCGCCGGGTGCGCGGGCACCCCGAACGGCAAACACGCCGACGTGGCGGGCCAACTCAGCGACCTGGCGGGCAAACACGCCGGGTGTCGAGCGCGGGGACGCGAAGTCAGGGCACGGCAGGCGTCGGGCCGGGGCGGGTCGGCAGGCCCGCCGCCACCCACGCCCGGAAACCGCCGTCGAGGTCCGTCGCCCGCAGGCCGAGGCGCAACAGGTCGGCGGCGGCGAGGCTCGAGGCGTAACCCTCGTTGCACACCACGACGACCGGCCGGTCGGCGTGCACCCCGGGCAGGCGGTGCGTACCGGCCGGGTCGAGGCGCCATTCCAGACGGATACGTTCGACTGGGACCGAGCCGGGGATCTCGCCCTCGGCCGCGCGGTCGGCCGACGGCCTGATGTCCACGATCAGCGCGCCCGTTTCCTGCAGCGCCCGCGCCCCCGCCGGGCCGACCCGGTCCAGCCGGGCGCGGGCCTCCGCGAGGATCTCGTCGATCGTCATCGTTCGAGTATGGCCGCCGGCGGCGAACAGGTGGAGTCCACAGTAGACGCGACGGCGGCTGGCGTGCTCACACAGCGCATCGTTCCAGGGCGCGCCGCTACGCCTGGTGACGTCTCACGATCTGGTACGGGCCCGCTGCCACGAAGGCAGCCTACGACCACCACAATGGGCTCGTGAGCGAGACGGACAACCTTGACGACCTCGTGGTGCGGATGTCGGGCGTGGGGGTCCGCCGTAACCGCAACGATCTGCTCGCGGGCCTGGATTGGGCCGTCGAGCTGGACGAACGCTGGGTGGTGCTCGGCCCGAACGGGGCGGGCAAGACGACGTTGCTGCGCCTGGCGGCCGCCGAGTTGCATCCCACGGTGGGCACCGTGGACCTGCTGGGCGAGCGCATCGGCAAGGTCAGCGTCTTCGAACTGCGGCCGCGCATCGGCTTCACCTCCGGCGCGTTCGCGAACCGTGTCCCCGGCGAGGAACTCGTGCGTGATGTGGTGGTCAGCGCGGGGTACGCGGTCGTCGGCCGCTGGCGCGAGGAGTACGACACGATCGACACCGACCGTGCGCTGGAACTGCTCGCGGCGATGGGTGTGACGTATCTCGCGGACCGCACGTTCGGCACCCTGTCCGAGGGCGAGCGCAAGCGGGTGCTGATCGCCCGCGCGCTGATGACAGACCCGGAGATGCTCCTGCTCGACGAGCCGGCCGCAGGTCTGGACCTGGGCGGCCGCGAGGACCTGGTGGCGCGGTTGTCCGCGCTGGCACTGGATCCCGACGCCCCGGCCACCGTGCTGGTGACGCATCACGTCGAGGAGATCCCGCCCGGGTTCACGCACGCGCTCCTGCTCCGCGACGGCCGCGCGGTGGTGGCCGGGCTGATCGAGGATGTGCTGACGGCGGAGAACCTGTCGAAGACCTTCGATCAGGACCTGCTGCTCGAACGCTCGGGCGACCGGTTCTTCGCGCGACGGCGGTAGGGTACCGGCCAGTAGCAATCCGACCTGAAGTAGGCCGACCTGATCAACGGGAGGTCGACCTACGCAAGGCAGATCGGCGTGGCTGCCGGTCGGATTGGTACCGATCAACACAGCGCAAGTTCGAGGAGGATGCCAGCGTGGGCGAGTTCGTACGGCTCGAGGTGGACGGCGGTATCGGCACGATCCGGCTCGAGCGGCCGCCGGTCAACGCCATCAACAACCAGGTACAGGTGGAGCTGGGCGAGGTGGCGAAGGAGGCGACCGGCCGGGCCGACGTCCGCGCGGTGATCCTCTACGGCGGCGAGAAGACCTTCTGCGGTGGCGCCGACGTGAAGGAGATGGCCGCCCGGTCGTACGCGGAGATGCGCTCCTTCGGGACCGCTCTGCAGAACACCGTCGCCTCGGTGGCCACGATCCCGAAGCCGGTCGTCGCCGCGATCACCGGGTACGCGCTCGGCGGCGGGCTGGAGCTGGCGCTGGCCGCGGACCGGCGGATCGCCGGCGACAACGTCAAGGTCGGTCAGCCCGAGATCCTGCTCGGCATCATCCCGGGCGCCGGCGGTACGCAGCGGCTCGCCCGGCTGGCCGGTCCGAGCAAGGCCAAGGATCTCGTGTTCACCGGCCGGTTCGCGGGTGCGGAAGAGGCGCTGGGCCTGGGCATCGTGGACGAACTGGTCGGCGCGGACGACGTGTACGCGACCGCGCGCAAGTGGGCGGCGCAGTTCGTGAACGGGCCGGCGGTCGCGCTGGCGAACGCGAAGGCCGCGATCGACGGCGGTCTCGACGGCGACGTCGCCAGCGGGCTCAAACTGGAGACGTACCTGTTCACCTCGCTGTGGGCGACCGAGGACCAGAAGAACGGGATGCGGTCGTTCATCGACAACGGTCCCGGCAAGGCCACCTTCGAGGGGAAATGACGACGTGACGGACCCCGCGCCGAACCCGCACGCCACGGCCGAGCAGGTCAGGGCGGCCTACGACGACCCGAAGCTGGCCAACGTCCTGTACCACGACTGGGAAGCGGGCACGTACGACGAGAAATGGTCGATCTCGTACGACGAGCGCTGCATCTCCTACGCCACCGACGTGTTCAACGCCGCCGCGGGCGAAGAGGGGCAGCCGTACCCGACGGCGATGGAGCTGGGCAGCGGCACCGGGTTCTTCCTGCTGAACCTCATGCAGGGCGGGGTGATCAAGAAGGGTTCGGTCACCGACCTGTCGCCGGGCATGGTGCGGGTGGCGCTGCGCAACGCCGAGAAGCTGGGCCTCGACGTCGACGGCCGGGTCGCCGACGCGGAGCGGATCCCGTACCCGGACGACACGTTCGACCTCGTCGTCGGGCACGCGGTGCTGCACCACATCCCGGACGTGCCCGCCGCGTTCGCCGAGGTGCTGCGGGTGCTCAAACCGGGCGGGCGGTTCGTGTTCGCCGGTGAGCCGACGAAGATCGGCGACTTCTACGCCCGCAAGCTGGGCCAGTTCACCTGGTGGCTGACCACGAACGTGACCAAACTCGGCCCGCTTTCGGCCTGGCGCCGCCCGCAGGAAGAGCTCGACGAGTCCTCGCGCGCGGCAGCGCTGGAAGCCGTGGTCGACATCCACACGTTCGACCCCGGCGACCTGGAGCGGATGGCGCGCGGGGCCGGGGCGCGGGAGGTTCGCGCGGTCACCGAGGAGTTCGCCGCCGCGCTGGCCGGCTGGCCGATCCGCACGTTCGAGGCCGCGGTACCGGCCGAGAAGCTGACGGTGCGCTGGCGGCTGTTCGCGTACCACCTGTGGCTGCGGCTTTCCGCGCTGGACAAGAAGCTGCTGGCGAAGGTGCTGCCGCGCGAGCTGTTCTACAACGTGATGATCACGGGCACCAAGCGGCCGTAGGTGGCGTACGCGTTCTCACCCGAAGACGTCGCGTTCCTGCGCTCGGCCGAGGACGTCCTGGCCGAGTGCGCCGCGCTCGACCCCACGCGGATCGCGGATGTCGAGGCCGCGCGGCGGATCGCCGGTGAGCGGGCCGCGGCGGTGCTGGAGACCGTGGCGTTGCGCCGGAAGGCCCGGGGGAAGCTGGACCCCGGGGGCTGGCTGTTCACCGGCGACGCGCTCCAGCAGGCGAGCGCGTCGGCGGTGGCCCGGCACCGCGCCTCGCGCTTGGCCGGGCGCGACGTGCACGACGTCACCTGCTCCATCGGCGCCGACCTCGCGGAACTGGCGAAGGTCGCGCGCCGGGCGGTGGGGTCCGATGTGGACAGTGTGCGGCTCGCCATGGCCCGGCACAACTGCCCGGACGTGCCGTTGGTGCGGGCGGACGCTTTGCGTCCGGTGACCCGGGATGCGGTGGTCGTCGCCGATCCGGCCCGCCGCGACGCGCGCGGGCGGCGGTGGCGACCGGAGGATTTCGCCCCGCCGTTGGGCCGGCTCGCCGAGGTCTACGCCGGGCGCGAGCTGGCGGTCAAGGTGTCCCCGGGGCTGGATTTCGCTTCGCTGACCTGGGCGGACGAGGTCGAACTGGTGTCGTTCGACGGGCAGGTGCGGGAGGCCTGCCTGTGGACCGGTGGGCTGGCGACGGACGCCCGCCGCGCGACGGTCCTGCGTTCCGGGGGACCGTCGTGGACGATCACTTCGGCCGAACCCGACGATATCGGGGCCGGTGAGCCGGGCCAGTGGATCATTGACCCCGACGGTGCGGTGGTGCGGGCCGGGCTGGTCAAGCACTACGGCGCGCGGCACGGGCTGTGGCAGCTCGACGAGCGCATCGCGTACCTCACCGGCGACGAGCCGCCGCCCGGGTTGCGCGCGTTCCGGATTCTCGAACATGGTCCGTATCAGGAAAAGTCCTTACGTTCCTTGCTGAAGCGCTATGAGATCGGGCGGCTGGAGATCCTCGTCCGCGGTCTGGACCTCGACCCGGACGCCCTGCGCAGGCGGCTCAAACCGCGCGGCCCGCGCGAGGCCACGGTCGTGCTCACCCGCATCGGCCGCTCCCCGCACGCCTTCCTATGCACCCCCACCCACCCCTAGCCGCCGAGATGTTTGCCTGTGCGGTCGGCGAGTTTGCCCGTTGTGGTGGTGAGTTGGCTGGTCCGGTGCCCGAGTTTGCCCTCGGCTGCAGGGATGGGCCAACTCGGTGACGCCCCGCGCCAACTCGGCGGCGCCAGGGGCCATCTCGATGTACTGGCAAGCAAACACACCCGCGCGTAAAGACAACAAGATCACGAGACACTACGCGTTCGAGGAGCTGTCGGAGTCGATCAGGATCTGGCCGTTGACCGTGCTCAGCGTCAGCCGGTGCAGTTCGCGATAGTGGATGCCGTCCTGCACGAAGTCGAGTACGGACTCGACGGTGGTCGGGCCGGTCTGGTGCGGTGCCACCGCGACCTCGAACTTCGACATCCCGCCCCAGTACCGCAGGTAGTAGGCGTGCCCGACGTTCTGCTGCATCGCCGGGCTCAGCTTGGTCCAGCCGACCGTGGTCCCACCGGGCATCATCGCGTAGTAGTCCCTGACGAACTGGACGTAGTCGACCGTGCCGGCGGAGGGCGCCGACGACGTCGGCGGCGGTGTGGCCGAGGATGACGAGGCCGGGGCGTGGGTCGGGCTGGCTGTGGGCTGTCGTGCCGCCGAGCTCGGCTGCGGTGCCGGCGGCGACGCGGTCTGCGCGTCGGATCGGTTGTTGAGCAGCAGCACCGCGCCGACCACCGCGGCGGCGAGCACGACGGCGGCGGCCGAGGACCACAGGACTGCGCGGTTCCGGCGCCGCTCGGTGGCGGGCACCGCGAGCTTCTCGAGTTCCGCGGCGACTTCGGCCATGGCCGGCCGTTCGCTCGGCGTCAGCCGCATCATCCGGTCCAGCAGGCCGGTCAGCGGCCCGGCCTGCTGCGGCGGGGTGAAGCGCCCGGCCGCGGCGGCGTACAGCAAGGCCATCTGGTTTTCGGTGTCGCCGTAGGGAAAGCGGCCCTCGACGATCGCGTACAGCGTCGCGCCGAGGGAGAAGACGTCCGAAGCCGCGGTGGGCTTCTCGCCGCGCGCGGCCTCGGGCGAGAGGAACGCGGGCGTGCCCGCGAAGCTGCCGCTGCCGGTCAAGGTCCCGTCATCAGCGGCGTGTGAGATGCCGAAGTCGGTGATCTTCGCGGTGCCGTCCTCACCGAGCAGGATGTTGCCGGGCTTCACGTCGCGGTGCACGATCCCGGCGGCGTGGGCGGCGGCGAGCGCGGACGCGGCGTGCGCGCCGATCCGTGCGACCTCCGCCGGCGGCAGCGCGCCACGCGCGGCACGCACCTCGGCGAGACTCTGCGACGGCAGGTACTCCATCACCAGGACGGGCATCCCGTCGTCGTCGGCGACGTCGAAGACCGTGATGGCGTACCGGTGCTGCAACCGCGCGGCGAGCCGGGCCTCACGCGCCGAGCGTTTGCGCGCCTGTTCGGCCTCCTTCTCGCTCAACCCCGCGGCGAGCACGAGCTGTTTGACCGCGACGGTCCGGTCGAGCAGTTCGTCGTCGGCGAGCCACACCACCCCCATCGCTCCGCCGCCGATGCGGCGCTCCAGCCGGTAGCGGCCGGCGATCAGACGTCTTTCGTGGTCCGTCCCCATCACCCAGTCAGGTTACGGCCTCGCGTGTGACCAGGTTCTCCAGGCCGTCGAGGACTCGCGCGAGTCCGAATTCGAAGAGCGCGTCGAGGTCGAAGTCGATGTCGTGCGCGACGAGTTCGCGGAACGCGGGCAGCTCCGATTCACCGAGAATCCGAGGTAGCACGTCGTGCTGGGTGTCCATCCATTCGTCCGGGCCGAGGCCGGTGTCCTGCTCGGCCCGCGCCTCGGCCTCCAGGCTCATCGCCATACCGCGCACGAAGCCGAACACCGTCAGGTACGCGTAGAGCTTGGCCGTCGGCGGCAGGCCGGCCAGCGCCCGCAGCGACCATTCGGTGTGCTTGACCGCGTTCGGCAGGACCTGCGGCCTGGTGATCGAGATCGCGGGCGCGAGCCAGGTGTGCTTGCGGTAGAGCCGCCACTGCAGCCGGCTGGAGAGCTCCAGCCGTTCGCGCCAGCCCGGCGGCGCTGTCTCGGGCAGGCTCTCCTCGGCGGTCGCGGCGTCGACCATCAGCACGACGAGCTCTTCCTTGCCGGGGATGTGCCGGTACAGCGACATCGTCGCGACGCCCAGCCCGGTCGCGATACGCCGCATCGACACCGTCGAGAGCCCCTCGGCGTCGGCGATTTCGATGGCGGCGCGGACGATGCGCTCGCGGGTCAGGTCGTGGCCCGGCTCGGCACGCTGCACCCGCCGCCCGTCCGCGACGACCGTGCCGACGCCCTGCACCGCGCGCACCAGACCTTGCTGCCGCAGGGTCGACAACGCCTTCGTCGCGGTCGCCATCGCGACGCCCCACTCCTGGGTCAGCTGGCGCGTCGAGGGCACGCGGTCGCCCGGCCGCAGCTCGCCGGACGCGATCCTCCGCTGCAGTTCCGCGACGATCCTGGCGTACGGGTGCGTCATTTCCCGGCCTCTCGGTGTACTAGTGCGCTCTATCAACTTACCACACTTAATAAGTGGTGCACTAGGAAGCTTTACGCCGTACTCGTAGTGTTTGTACGATGTACGCATGATGAGCGTACTGATCTCCGGAGCAAGCGTTGCCGGACCGGCGCTGGCCTACTGGCTGCGCCGCCACGGCTTCACCGTGACCGTCGTCGAGCGGGCACCGAGGCTGCGAGAGGGCGGGCAGGCGGTCGACCTGCGCGGCTCGGCCCGCGAGGTGATCGAGCGCATGGGCCTGCTGGACGAGGTCCGTGCCCACCACACCGGCGTCGTCGGGATGAGCGCGGTCGACCGGGAGAACCGGCGGCTGTGGAACTGGGGAAGTGAGCTGAGCGGCCATTCCGGCGGCATCATCGCGGACCTCGAAATCCTGCGCGCCGACCTCGGGCGGATCCTGTTCGACGCCTCGCGTGAAGGCGTCGAGTACCTCTTCGACGACTCGATCACCGCGCTGCGCGAGCACCCCGACGGGGTGGACGTGACGTTCGCCGGCGGGATGTCGCGCACCTTCGATCTCGTCGTCGGCGCGGACGGGTTGCACTCGAACGTGCGGCGCCTGGCCTTCGGACCTGAGCCGGATTTCGTGCGGGACCAGGGGTTTTACAAAGCCATCTTCGCGACGGAAGCGGACATACCGCTCGCCGGCTGGCAGTTGATGTACGTGATGCCCGGGCGGCGGCGGGCGAGCCTCTACCCGGTGCGGGGCGGGCGGACGCGCGGTATGTTCTTCTTCGCCGGTCCAGAGATCGACTACGACCGCCGCGATGTTACGTCCCAGAAACACCTCGTCGCCGGGGCGATGGCCGGCCAGGGCTGGCAGGTGCCGCGGATGCTCGAATCCATGTGGGAGACAACGGATTTCTACTTCGACCGGGAGTCACTGGTCACCATCGACCACTGGTCGAGAGGCCGGGTGGCGTTGCTGGGCGACGCGGCGTTCGGCGGTTCGGTCGGGATGGGCACGAGCATGGCGGTGGTCGGCGCGTATGTGCTCGCGGGCGAACTCGCGGCGGCCGGCGGTGATCACGTGCGGGCGTTCGCGCGTTACCGGCAGGTGCTGTCGGGTTACGTCGAGGCGAACAAGAAACCCATGCCAGGCGGGAAAAACTTGTTCCTGCCGAAGGGACGGGCGATGATCTGGGCAGGCAACCAGATGACGAAACTGATGCTCGCCGGGCCGTGGCGATCCGTGCTGACCGGCGATCTGCAGGGGAAGGCCGCCCGTGTCACACTGGGAGATTACGCCGATCCAGCCAAGCTGGTGGACGGACGGCGCCGGAAAGAGGATGCTCGACAGTAAGAGGTTTCCGGCTCGCGCGTCCACTAAGGACTGTCGCTTCGGGAGGTGCTGATGGCTGGCGTTGACTCTCGCGAGGACCTTGGTCCACTCCGCACGGATTTCGACCGGTCCTGGCGCGGGTACGACGCGCGCCAGGTGCGGGAGTACGTGGAGCGGGTCGAGGCCGACCTGCGGCTGCTGGTCGCGGATCGCGACGCGGCCGCCGCGAGCGCCGAGAACCTCGCGCGGCAGCTGGAAGAACTGCGCAGCGAGAACGACCGGCTGCGCGCCAAGATCGACCGGATCAGCCGGGTCCCGATCGAGGCGGACGGGCTGTCCGACCGGCTGTTCCGGATGGTCGACCTGGCCGAGGAGGAGGCCACCGAGATCACCGAACGGGCGCGGGCGGCGGCCGAGCGCAGCTGGGCGGCGGCCGAGCAGGCCGGGCAACGTATGCGTGAGCGGCACGAACGCCTGGTCGCGGAGGTGGAGGCGCGGCGGACAGAGGCGGCCGCCGAGCATGAGGAGCAGGTCCGGCGCACGCGGGCGGAGATCGAGGAGCTGACCGGCGAGGCGGCCCAGCAGCGGCAGCGGCTGGACGAGCAGGCCGCGCGGCGCCGCGATCGGGCCGAGAAGGACTTCGCCGAGGCGATGCGGGTCCGCCGCGAGGACGCGACGGCGGCGATCGCCGAGCAGGACAAACAGGCGGCGGCCGAGCGGGAGCGGCTGACCGCCGAGGCCCAGAAGAACGCGCGCGAACTGCTCGAAGAGGCACAACGTGCGGCCGATTCGGTCGATGCGCAGCGCGGCCGCACGATCGGTGAGCTGCACGCGATCCAGAAGCTGCTCGCCGAAGCGGCCCCGATGCTCGAGGTCGAACCCCCGTCCCCGGACGGCATCGTGCCCGCACCCCGGAAGGAACCGGCCAAAGCCCCCAGCTGACCCCGCGAGTTGGGCTTTGGGTGCGGGTGAGTTGGGCTTCCGGCGCGCGCCGTGTCCGTGAGAGCCGGATTCACCGGTCGTGAGTTCCGACTCGCGCTGGGTAGTGGTTATCGTCGGGGGAGCCCGACGAGGGGAGCACGCATGATCGAGGCCGACTACGTCACGACCGACCCCGACCTGCTGGAGGCATACCGCCACGACAGGGCCAGTTTCGTGACCGCCGGCCGGCCGGTCGCCCTCGCGAGGCCGAAGGAGACCGCCGAGGTCGTGCGCATCCTCCGGTACGCGCACGAACGCCGGATTCCCGTCGTCCCGCAAGGCGCGCGCAGCGGGATGTCCGGCGGGGCCACGGCGGTCGAGGGCGCGATCCTGCTGTCGCTCGAACGGATGGACCGGATCCTCGCCGTCGACGAGGTCAACCACACCGCGACCGCGCAGCCTGGCGTGATCAACTCCGTGTTGTCCGCCGCGGCCGCCGAGAAGGGCCTGTACTACCCGCCGGATCCCGGCTCGTGGGAGATCTCCACGATCGGCGGAAACGTGGCCACCAACGCGGGCGGGCTCTGCTGCGTCAAATACGGCGTGACCAGCGATTTCGTCCGTGAGCTGGAGGTCGTGCTCGCGGACGGGCGGATCCTGCGCACCGGCCGCCGCACCGCGAAGGGCGTCGCGGGCTACGACCTTGTGCACCTGTTCACCGGATCCGAGGGCACGCTCGGCGTGGTCACCGAGGTGACGGTCGCGCTCCGGCCCGCGGCCGAGAAGCCGTTGACCGCGGTCGCGTTCTTCGCCGCCCCGGCCGTGGCGTGCGAGGTCGTCAGCGAGTACCTGAGCAGCGGATGGCGGCCCTCGGTGCTGGAGTTGATGGACAAGGCGTGTGTCGACGCCGTGTCCGCCTACCGCGACCTCGGCTTCCCCGAAGACGTCGGCGCGGTTCTCATCGCGCAGTCCGACCGGGGCCCGGCCGCGGCCGACGATCTCGACGCGTTCGCGAAGATCGCTCGCGACCACGGGGCGATGGACGTGTTCGTCGCGACCGACCACGCCGAGGCCGAACTGTTGATCGAGGCGCGGCGGCTGGTCGGGATCGCGCTGGAGAAGCTCGGCGACCGGCTGACCGATGACGTGTGCGTGCCCAGGTCGCGGCTCGCGGAACTGGTCGAAGGGGTCGCCGCGATCGGGCGCGAGCACGGCGTGCAGGTGCCCTGCTGCGGGCACGCCGGTGACGGCAACATGCACCCCGTGGTCATCTTCGACGCCGCCGACCCGGATTCGGTGCGGCGCGGGCAGGCGGCTTTCGACGCGATCATGGCGCTGGGCCTGCGGCTCGGCGGCACGATCACCGGCGAGCATGGCGTCGGCACGCTCAAGCAGCCGTGGCTCGAGACCGAGTTGGGCGAGGTCGGGCTGTCGGTGCACCAGGCGGTCAAGCAGGCCTTCGACCCGCGCGGCATCCTCAATCCTGGCAAAGTGATCCGCCGGACGCCATCCTGAACGCATGGAGACAGCACTGTGGCACCCGTTTTCGGACATGGCGGCCGTACGCGAGGGCGAGTTCGTCGTCGAGCGCGGTGAAGACGTCTGGGTTCACGACACCGACGGCAACCGGTACCTCGACGCCACGGCCAGCCTGTGGTACGTGAACGTCGGCCACGGGCGGGCGGAGATCGCCGAAGCCGCGGCCGATCAGATGCGCAAGCTCGCCGGCTACTCGATCTTCGGCGATTTCACGAACGAACCCGCCCGCGCGCTCGCCGCCCGGATCGCGGGGCTCGCGCCGATGCCGGACGCCAAGGTCTTCTTCACCACCGGCGGCGGCGAGGCCATCGATTCGGCGGTCAAGATCGCCCGCCGTTACCACGACGCGCAGGGCGAGTCCTCTCGCGTCCACGTGATCAGCCGGGTGAACTCCTACCACGGCACCAACGGGATCGGCACCGGTGTGGCGGGCATCGAGGCCAACCGCAGCGGCTTCGGCGAGATCCTGCCGTCGTCCTCGCGCGTGCCGTTCGATTCGGTCGACGCGCTGCGTGCCGAGATCCTGCGGGTGGGGCCGGAGAAGGTCGCGGCCTTCCTGTTCGAGCCGGTGATCGGCGCCGGCGGGGTGCTGCTGCCGCCCGAGGGGTACGTGCGGGACGTGATCGAGGTCTGCCACGAGTACGGGGTGCTCGTCATCGCGGACGCGGTGATCTGCGGGTTCGGCCGGCTCGGCACGTGGTTCGGCGTCGAGCGCTGGGACGCGGTGCCCGATCTGATCACCTTCGCGAAGGGCGTGACGAGCGGGTACCTGCCGCTCGGTGGCGTCGTGGCGCACGGCCGGGTAGCCGAGCCGTTCTGGTCGCGGGCCGGCAACCCGCTGCGGCACGGCAGCACGTACTCCGGTCATCCGGCCTGCTGCGCCGCCGGTCTGGTCAATATCGACCTGCTCGAACGCGACGGGCTCGTCGAGCGCGGCCGCACGATGGAGGGCGTGCTCGAATCGGCCTTGCGCCCGCTCGAATCGCATGAGCTCGTCGCCGAGGTCCGGGCCGGGATCGGTCTGCTCGGCGCGGTCGAGCTGTCCCCGGACCTGCTGCGGCGGCTGCCTTCGGCGGTGGCCGACCTGCAGGTGCTGGTGCGCCAGCGCGGGGTGCTGCTGCGGCCGCTCGGCAAGGCGCTCGCTGTCTCGCCGCCGCTGACGATCCAGGCCGAGCAGCTCGAGGAGATCGGCGACGCGTTCGCGGCCGGGCTGGACGAGCTTGCCCGCAAGCTGTGAGAGGTCCTATTTGGACGACCGGTTTGCCCGGATCACGGATTCTCCTGCGGAATCGGATCGCCTCAGCGTAGATTCTGCGCTGTGAACGGCGATTCCTCCGTCGTGGGCCGGGTAGGCGAGCTGGTCCATGCGACCCGGGGCCCAGACGGTCCCGGCGAGGTGCGGGTGCGGATTCGCGGTGGCACGGAGATCTATCTGGCCTGGTCCGAGGAACCGCTCCCACCGGGCACTGCGGTGCTCGTCGTCGGATCGCGTGGTGCGCGGACCGTCGATGTCGTGCCCTGGTCGGATCTTCCCGGCGCTCATTGACGAGGAGACTGCGAAAACATGTTCGGCTATCACGTGCCCGCGCCCGACGAGGCGATGCTGATCTCGGGTGGCAAAGGCGGCCGGAGCGATACCCCGTTCCGGGTGGTGACGGGGCACGGCAGTTTCGTCATGCCGTTCTTCCGGAAAGTCCGCTTCCTCACGCTCGCGATGTGTGAGGCCGAGGTGGCCGAGGCGTGCGTGACGAAGCAGGGCATCGCGCTCAACGTGCGTGCCGTGATCGCGTTCAAGGTCGGCAACGACGAGGAGAGCATCGTCAACGCCGGGCAGCGCTTCCTGTCCGATCAGGACCAGATGTCGGTACTGACCGGCCGAATCTTCGCCGGGCACCTGCGTTCGATCGTCGGCTCGATGACGGTCGAGGAGATCGTCACCGAACGGCAGAAGCTGGCCACCGAGGTGCTCGACGGGTCCAAGTCCGAAATGGCGAAGATCGGGCTTACCGTCGACTCGCTCCAGATCCAGTCGATAGATGACATGAAGCTCGGCTACATCGCGGCGATGGCGGCCCCGCACAACGCGGCGATCCAGCGGCAGGCGCAGATCGCGCAGGCGCAGGCGAACCAGGCGGCGGCCGAGGCGGAGCAGGAGTCGCAGCGGCGCCAGGCCGAGTACGCGCGGCAGACCGCGATCGTGCAGGCGCAGTACAAGGCGGAGGTCGACCGGGCGCAGGCGGAGGCTTCGCAGGCCGGGCCGCTCGCGCAGGCGCAGTCGCAGCGCGAGGTGATCGCGATGCAGACGGAACTGGCGCAGCGCGAGGCGGAGTTGCGGCAGCAGCAGCTCGTCGCGGAGGTGGTCAAGCCGGCCGACGCGGAGGCGGAGCGCGTGCGGATCCTCGCGCAGGCCGAGGCGGAGAAGATGCGCATCCAGGCCGAGGCGGCGGCGTCGAACAACCGCGTCGCGCTCGACCGGATGCTCATCGACCAGCTGCCGCAGATCGTCAAGGAGGCGGCGCACGGCCTGTCCGGCGCGAACGTCAACATCCTCAACGGCGCCGACGGGCTGGGCGAGCTGGCGTCCGGGCTGGTCGGTCAGGGGCTGGCGATCCTCGATTCGGTGAAGAAAGGCCTGTCCGACAAGCCTGCCCGGGCCGAGGAGGATGAACGAGCCATCGGCGCCTGACCACGTGTTCAGCGGGGCTTGAGCCGCGCCGCCGCCAGCTCCTTGGCGGCGGCGAGCGGGGTGGTGTCCGCGGCGAGGAGGGCCGCGACGGTGTCGCCGATCGCCTCGACGCGGGCCATCGCCTCGTCGTGGCTGAGCGCTTCGATCTCGCGGCCGAGCGTGTAGACGACCCCGCCCGCGCTCGCCACGAAATCCGGGATCCACACGATTCCCTTCGCGGCCAGCTCATCCGCGACCGCGTCAGTGGTGAGCTGGTTGTTGGCGGGGCCGACCACGAGCCGGGCGTTGATCTCCGTGTCCGGGCCCAGTACTCCGCCGACGGCCGCCGGGACGAGGACGTCCGCCTTGGTGGTGAACGCTTTCTCTGGCGGGACCCATTCGAACCGGTCATCCCGTTTGGACTCGTCTACATCAGACACGAGGATCCGCGCTCCGGGCAATCCTTGTGCGATAAGGGAACCCACTGAGCCCATCCCGCTGATGACCACGGTGAGACCGTCCGTGCCGGTGCCGAAGAGGTGCCGGACCCCGGCTCGTAGCGCGGCGAGTACCCCGACCGCGGTGGGGATGCTCGACGTGCCGGTGCCGCCGTACTCCTCCGGCAGGCAGAACGCATGTGGAGTCCGCTGCCGCAGTACCACCATGTCCGCCGGACCGGTGCCGACGTCCGGCCCTGCCAGGTACGAACCATCGAATGATTGGATGAATTCACCGAGGTCCTCGAGCGCCGCCTGCCGCAGGGCTGGGGTCAGTGGTGTCTCCCCGTCGAGCGCGAGCACGCTTTTCGCGCCACCAAAGGGCAATCCGGCGGCCGCGCATTTGCAGGTCATCGCCTCGGACAGGCGTAGCGCGTCTTCCAGACCGTCGCGCCAGCCGGGATACCGGCGCAGCCGCACGCCTCCGACCGCCGGTCCGAGCGCTCGTGAATGTATCGCGATGATCATCGTCAGGCCCGACCGCCGCCCCCGGCGGATCGTCACTTCCTCATGCTCCATGCGTGAAACGCTAGCCTGGTGACCAAGAAAACAGGCTTGACGCCGAACATCATTCGGCAATTGAGGGGTGAGCTCGGCCATGGACGAACTTGATTCGGCGATCGTCCGGAATCTGCAAGAGGATGCGCGGCAGTCCAACCGTGACGTCGCCCGCAAGCTCGGCATCGCGCCGTCGACCTGCCTCGAGCGCACCCGCCTGCTGCGGGAGCGCGGCGTGATCCGGGGGTATCACGCGGAAGTCGATCTGCCCTCGCTGAACCGGGGCGTGCAGGCGATGGTCGCGGTGCAGGTCCGGCCGCTGAGCCGACGCGTCGTCGAATCATTCGAACATTCGGTGGCCGCGCTGCCCGAGGTCCTGTCGATGTACACGATGGCGGGCAGTGACGACTTCCTCGTGCACGTGACGGCGCAGGACATCGATCACCTGCACGCGTTCCTGCTCGACCGGTTCACCAGCCGCCGCGAGATCGTCGGGTTCCGCACCTCGATCATCTACCAGCACCTGCGCAAACCGGTGCTGGAACCGTTGCCGGATCACTGACTGGAACACCGGCCGTCTGGCAATATGATCAGGTGACCAGGCACCGGATCGATCCCACCCCCGCCACCACCGTCGACGTCTTCAGCCGCGAGACCCCGGCCGTCCTTGTGGCCGAACCGGGCGACACGGTGGTCGTGGGATCGCTTGACGCCCACGGATTCCTCGAGCGGCACCGGAAACCGGGCGATGACCGGCCGAAGATGTTCGAGGTCCGCCGCGGGCACTGCCTCACCGGCCCGATCGACGTGCGCGGCGCCGAGCCGGGCACGGTGCTCGCCGTGCACCTGAAGTCGCTCACCCCGGGAGAGTGGGGGTGGACGGTGGCCGCCGCGAAGGACAACTGGCTGACCCGGCGGCTGGGCGTCGCGGACGGCCCGCCGTCGTGGCTGCTGTGGGAACTCGACGGCGACACCGGTACCAACGACCGTGGGCAGGTGGTGCGTCTCGCGCCGTTCCTCGGGGTGATGGGCCTGCCGCCGGCCGAGTCCGGTGAGCATTCCACCGTTCCGCCGCGCACGGCAGGCGGCGGCAACATCGACTGCCGGGAACTGGTCGCCGGGTCCACGCTGTACCTGCCGGTCACCGTGCCCGGCGCGCATCTGCTACTCGGCGACGGGCATGCGGCGCAGGGGGACGGCGAGGTCAGCGGGACGGCGATCGAATGCCCGATGACGACCGAGGTGGTGCTCGACGTGGTGACCGAGGCGGTCGTTCCCGGTATTCACGCGGAGACTCCCGGCGGCCGGATCACCTTTGGTTTCAACGAAAACCTCAACGAGGCGATGGGCGACGCGCTCGACGCGATGGTGATCTGGCTTCAGTCGCTGTATGACCTCGACAAGGCGACGGCGCTCGCGCTCGCCAGCCCGGTGGTGGATCTGCGGGTCACCCAGGTCGCCAACGGGACCTGGGGCGTGCACGCCGTCCTGCCGGACGGGGCGATCAGCTAGGCGTTCGCGGCTTCGGGATCCGGGCTGAGCGCGGCGAAAACCGTTGCCCAGTCCGGAACCGAGGACTCCGGGTCGTCGTACAGCTCGAAGGTCTTGCCCGAAGCGGACGGGTCGAAGAGGGCAGCCACCGCCGCCGCGGCGACCGCGTCGCGGCTGATCCGGCCTTCGCCGGTGTCCCCCTGTTCGATCCGGACGCCGTCCGCCGCCAGGTCGTGCAGCCAGCTCGGGCGGATGATCGTGTACTGGGCGCCGCTGTCGCGCAAGGCCTGCTCGCCGCGCGCCCGCGCCTCGATCCGCGCGGTCATCTCGGGATGTTCCGCCGCGCGTGTCACGTAGATCTGCGACACCAGCACCACCGGGATGTCCTCCCGCGCGGCGATGGCCGCGATCCCCGCGACACCCTCGTGCATCACCGCCTCCATCCCGGCCGTGTCCTTCGGCGGTTCGACGCAGATCACGACCCCCTCGGCGCCCGCGAACACCGCCGGATCCGGCTCGGCGAGGTCCAGATGCGCCGAACCCTCACGGCTCGCGACCACGGCCCTGTGCCCACCATCGGTGAGCCGGTCGACGATCCGGCGCCCCGTCCGCCCGGTGCCGCCGACCACCACGAAGCTGCTCATCGGTGCCTCCCCGACTTGCGTTGTGGGGACAGGATGGCCTTGATCAAGTTACGGGTCAATGGGCGCAGGCTGGCACGGCTTGCGTGGAACGTCCGCCGCGGCGGCGATGGCGAGGGGCGTGAGTGTCGGACTCAGCGTCCTGAACGTAGGTCTCGGGGGCGGGGGTGGGTCCGGGGTGGGCTGGCGGGGGCGCGGGAGGGGGCGGTGCGCGGGAGTTTCGGGCCGTGCGGTTCCGCCGCCGCCAGGCGGAAGCAGGCCAGCAGGCGCAGGCCCGCCCGCTCCTCGGTGGTCCAGCGGGAAGCGTCCCCGGGCGGAGACCAGCCCGACTCATCGGCCTCGGTCCAGACGTCGTGGGCGTGGGACGCGATCAGTACCAGATCGCTCACCGGCTCCTGCCGGCCCACCAGTTCGTCCTCACACCGCACCGCGTCGGACACGGCCACGAGATGACGTTCGTACACGGGCCACAGCACGGGATCCGTCGCCAAGGCCGACCAGCCCGGCTCGAGCCGCCCGGCGAGCCCGTCGAACCAGCGCCGGGCGGATCGGTCCGCCAGATTATCGGCCCAGCCCATGGACAGATGATGGGCCGATGCCTGCCGTTGCGCCACCCAGCCGCCGATTGTTCCGCCCGATAGGCGGGTGCTGTCCCACCGGCCGTTGACGGAGCGTGATCGCGGTCAACGCCCGTAGCCGGCCTTGCGCAGCGCGTCCGCCATGGCGCCGCCCGCGGCGTTACCGGTGTTCCGCCGCCCACCTGACTGCCCGCCGCCCTTGCGCTGGCCCTGCCGCTCGCCCTTCTTCTCCCTTGGCTGCTTGGCGCCACCGCCGACCTCGTCGTCGAGCCGCAGCGTCAGCGAAATCCGCTTCCTCGGGATGTCCACGTCGAGCACCTTCACCTTGACGATGTCGCCCGGCTTCACCACGTCCCGCGGGTCCTTGACGAAATTCTTCGACAGCGCCGACACGTGGGCGAGCCCGTCCTGGTGCACGCCGATGTCGATGAACGCGCCGAACGCCGCCACGTTCGTCACGACGCCCTCCAGCCGCATCCCCGGCTTGAGGTCCGCGATCTTCTCCACGCCCTCGGCGAACGTCGCGGTCTTGAACGCGGGACGCGGGTCACGGCCCGGCTTCTCCAGTTCGGAGAGGATGTCCGTGACCGTCGGCAGACCCACAGAGTCGTCCACGAACTGCTCGGGCCGCACGGACTTCAGCACCCGCTCGTTGCCGATCAGCTCACGCAGTTCCTTGCCCGTCATGGACAGGATCCGCCGCACGACCGGATAGGACTCCGGGTGCACGGCCGAGAAGTCCAGCGGATCGTCGCCGCCGCGGATGCGCAGGAAGCCCGCGCACTGCTCGAACGCCTTCGGCCCCAGCCGGGGCACCTGCTTGAGTACCTCGCGCGAACTGAACGGGCCGTTCGAGTCGCGGTGGCTCACGATGTTCTCCGCCAGTGAGGCGGTGATTCCCGAAACGCGGGTCAGCAGCGGCGCCGAGGCCGTGTTCACGTCGACCCCGACGGCGTTCACGCAGTCCTCGACCACCGCGTCGAGCGACCGGGACAGCGAAACCTCGGACACGTCGTGCTGGTACTGCCCGACCCCGATGGACTTCGGGTCGATCTTGACCAGCTCGGCCAGCGGATCCTGCAGCCGCCGGGCGATGGAAACCGCGCCACGCAAGGAAACGTCCATCCCGGGCAGCTCCTGCGAGGCGAACGCCGAAGCCGAGTACACCGACGCGCCGGCCTCGGACACGACCGCCTTGGTGAGCTTCAGTTCCGGATGCTTCTTGATCAGTTCGAGCGCCAGCTTGTCGGTCTCGCGCGACGCCGTGCCGTTGCCGATCGCGATCAGCTCGACCTTGTGCTCGGCGGCGAGTTTCGCCAGTTGCGCGATCGACTCGTCCCACCGGTTGGCCGGCTGGTGCGGGTAGATCGTCGAGGTGGCCACGACCTTGCCGGTCGCGTCGACGACCGCCACCTTGACCCCGGTGCGGAAGCCCGGGTCGAGGCCCAGCGTCGCGCGGGTGCCGGCCGGTGCGGCCAGCAGCAGGTCACGCAGGTTGGCCGCGAACACGTGCACGGCGTCGTCCTCGGCCGCCTGGCGCAGCCGCAGCCGCAGATCGATGCCCAGGTGCAGCAGGATCTTCGTACGCCAGGCCCAGCGAACGGTGTCGAGCAGCCATTTGTCGGCCGGGCGGCCCTGGCCGGCGACGCCGAAACGCTGGGCGATCCGCTGCTCGTACTCGGTCGGGCCGACGCGCGGCTCGTCCGAAGGCTCTTCCGGCTCCAGCGTCAGATCGAGGACGTCTTCCTTCTCCCCGCGGAACATCGCCAGCACGCGGTGCGAGGGCATCTTCGTGAACGGCTCGGAAAAGTCGAAGTAGTCGAAGAACTTCGCGCCCTCGGTCTCCTTGCCCGCGCGCACCTTCGACGCGAGCCGCCCTTGCGACCACATCTTCTCGCGCAGCTCGCCCAGCAGGTCGGCGTCCTCGCCGAACCGCTCGACGAGGATCGCGCGCGCACCGTCGAGCGCGGCCTGCGCGTCGGCCACACCCTTCTCGGCGTCGACGAACACCGCGGCCGCCGCCAGCGGTTCGGTCGACGGGTCGTTCAGCAGGCCGTCAGCCAGCGGTTCGAGCCCCGCCTCTCGCGCTATCTGCGCCTTGGTGCGCCGCTTCGGCTTGTACGGCAGGTAGATGTCCTCGAGGCGAGCCTTCGTCTCGGCGAGCCGGATCTGCTCCTCCAGTTCGGGCGTGAGCTTGCCCTGGGTGCGGATCGAGTCGACGATGGCCTCGCGCCGCTCGTCGAGTTCACGCAGGTACCGCAGCCGTTCCTCGAGGGTGCGCAGTTGCGCGTCGTCGAGCATGCCGGTGACTTCCTTGCGGTAGCGCGCGATGAACGGCACTGTCGAACCGCCGTCGAGGAGCTCGACGGCCGCCTTGACCTGCCCCTCGCGCACGCCGAGTTCCCCGGCGATCCGCTGCTCGATCGACTGCACGGTGCTGGCCAAGCTGCCTGTCACGTTCCTGATCCACTCCCTGGTCGAAAGTCCGGCTTGCATTGTGCCCGGACAGGGTCGCCGAGCGCGACGGGGCCGTCCAGTAACCAAAGAGCCGTGTCGCGCGACTGTGTGGTATCGACGGTCGCGGAACCCTCGGCAGGTGCGCATGTCCGATCGGGCGGTGCACGTCACGGTGCAGTTGAGGCAGGTCACGGTGAACGCTGGGGACCGGGAGGTTTCCCTTTCGTATCCCGGAATCCTGCTGACCGGGATCGAGGACGGGGAACAGGTGTGGCAGCGCTGGGTGCCCTTCGGTGAGGACCCCTCGGAGGAGGACGACGAGCGGCTGCTGGCGGCGATGCATCGCGCGCTGTTGTGGCAGCAGCACGAACTGCCGGGTCCTTAGCAGTCCCGCACGGCCTCGGCACAGCTGACCGGGCTGCCCGTGGCCTGCTGGAGCGGCGAGTACAGCTGTGAACTCGGCCTTTGCGAGCTTCTTGCGGCCCACCTCGGAGAGATCCACGACGTGCCGCCGCCGGTCCCCCGGCGAGCGACGGCGTTCGACGAGGTGGTCGGCTTCGAGGTCGTTGAGCAGGCCGAAGGCCCAGCGGGGCGAGCACGGATTCCGAGCGCAGCCGGATCGCCCTCGAGACCCGGTCGAGCAGCGCGCCGCACCGCGGGCGGCCACGGTCTGGCGGGCCGCGCACCCGGAGGGCACGGTGAAGCACCGCGACCTCGCCGCGGAGCCGTTGATCGAGGAGATCGAGCAGGCGGACACGGTCCTGCTGGGGCTGTGAGAGGGCGCCACGTGAGGGCTGGGACCACGCCGGACCGTGGTTGCCGCACGGCCTTTCGCTGGCCGGGCTCGAGCCGCGGTTCATCACCACCGCGGAGCTGCCGCTGGCCGGGGAGAGCCGCGCGGCGGCGGAGCGGGAGATCGATGCGCTGTGGGCACCCGCGATGGCTTGAGGTACACCTGATGGCGTGACCGATGGACGAGACACCCTGATGTGGGAGGTCCGCGCGACCCCCGGCCGCCGTGACGAACTGCTCCGCTGGGTGGAGTCGGCAGTCGACCGTGACGCCGATATCTACCTCGGTGGCGAGGAGCGGATCGTGGTCATCGTGCGAGGCGCCGAAAGGCTGCCGGAGCCGCCGGAGGACCTGCTGGCCCGGCCCGTGCACCAGTGGCCGTTCCGGCACTACCGGACGGTCACTGGTTGATAGGTACGCGAACCCGGTCTCACTGTGCGAAGCTCGGAGGCGCACTCGACGAGGAGGCACAGTGAGCACCTATGAACGCACCGGCACCGGCGAGCACGTCGTTCTCGTGCTGCACGGATGGTTCGGTTCCGCGAACGCCTGGGACAACCTGATCCCTCACCTGGACACCGGGCGGTTCACCTACGTCTTCGCCAACAACCGGGGGTATGGCGCCCGCAAGGGTGAACCGGGCGAGCACACCATCGCCGAAGTCGCGTCCGACGTCCTCGCTCTCGCCGATGAGCTCGGTGCGAGCCGGTTCTCCCTGGTCGGCCACTCGATGGGCGGCAGCGTCATGCAGTGGGTCTACGCCGACGCGCCGGAACGCGTCCGCTCGCTCGTCGGCGTTTCGCCCGTGCCCGCGAGCGGGGTGCCGTTCGACGAGGAGACCTGGCAGCTGTTCGCCGGCGCGGCCGAGAACCCGGGCAACCGCCGGGCGATCATCGACTTCACCACCGGGCATCGCCATCACGGCGGCTGGCTCGACGAGATGGTGCGGCATTCCGAGGAGAACTCCGACAAGAGCGCTTTCGCGGCGTACCTGGACGCCTGGGCACGCACCGATTTCCACGACCGCATCGCCGGGGCCGAGGTGCCGATCAAGGTGTTCGCCGGCGAGCACGATCCGGCGCTGGGCGAGCAGACCATGCTCGCGACCTTCGCCCAGTGGTACCCGAAGCTCGAACTCGAGGTGCTGCCGGACGCGGGTCACTACGCGGCCGACGAGGTGCCCGTGACGCTCGCCAACGCGATAGAAGTGTTCCTTGATGAGCACTGACGTCTTCGACCCGCGGGTGTTCGCGCGCGGCCTCCCGCACGAGGACTTCCGCCACCTGCGAGACGCGGAACCGGTTGCCTGGCAGGAAGAACGCGAGGTGCTCGGCTGGCCGTCCGGGCCGGGGTACTGGGCGGTGACCCGCTACGCCGACGTCCGGCACGTACTGCGGACGCCCGAGGTGTACTCGTCCTGGCTCGGCGCCACGCAGATCCGCGATCCCGAACCGGAAGATCTCGCCTTCATCCGCCGCATGATCCTCAACATGGATCCGCCGGAGCACAACCGGCTGCGGCGGATCGTCTCGGCGGTGTTCACCCGGCGGCGGCTGGAACGCACCGCCGACCGGATCGCGGAGCGGGCCCGGCAGCTGATCGGGCAGGTCGCGCCGCGCGGCTACGCCGATCTTCCGGTCGAGGTGACCGACGACTTCCCGCTGCTCAACCTCGCGGACCTGCTCGGCGTGCCGCCGGAGGACCGCGGGCTGCTGCTGAAGTGGACGAACCGTGTGATCGGCTACCAGGATCCCGAGCACGCGGAGGTCGTGCGGGACGCCAACGGCCGGCCGGTCAACCCGCGCTCGCCCGCGATGCTCGCCGACATGTTCGCCTACGCGCTCGGGCTCGCGGAGGAGAAACGGAAGAACCCGGGCGAAGACCTGATGACCGCGCTCGTCGAGGCGTCGGTGGACGGCCGCGCCCTCGACGACGCCGAGCTCCAGATGTTCTTCTTCCTGGTGGTCGTCGCCGGTAACGACACGGTGCGCAGCGCGTTGCCGGGCGGGGTGCTCGCGCTCGTCGAGCACCCCGATGAGTACCGGCGGTTACGGGGCGATCCGGCGCTGCTGCCCAGCGCGATCGAAGAGATGCTGCGCTGGCATCCGCCGGTGCTGACGTTCCGCCGCACGGCGGCCCAGGACGCCGAACTGGGCGGGCAGCGCATCCGCGCGGGGGACAAGGTCGTCGTCTACTTCGCGTCGGCCCATTTCGACGAGCGGGCCTTCCCCGATCCGTACCGGTTCGATCTGAGCCGTGAGCCGAACGACCATCTCGCGTTCGGGCAGGGCCCGCACCTGTGCCTCGGCGCGCATTTCGGGCGGTTGCAGCTGCGCGTGTTCTTCCGCGAGTTCCTCCAGTTGCCCGAGGTCCGCCTCGACGGTGAGGTGCGGCATCTGACCTCGAACTTCATCAACGGGATCACGCACCTGCCGCTGCGCTGGTGATCTTTACGAACCCCGAACAAAGCGCGCACCGTCTTCGAATCCTCGTCCTTCAGAGTCGACGCCGACCGAAGGAGGAGACATGCGCAATTCGATCCGGGCCGCGATCGCCGGGGGCGGCGTGCTCGCCGCGCTCGCCGCCGGTGTGTCCGCGGCGTCCGCCGAGACGACCACCCCGCCGCCCAGCTACGGCCAGGTGACGCTGAGCCCCGAGGAATCCCAGCAGCTGTGCGCCGACCTGCTGCCGAGGCTCGTCGACCGGACCACGAAGCTCACCGCGCGGATCAACGGCGACGCGAACACCAAGGGTTCGGTCGCGTGGCTTCGCGCCCAGGTCGGCAAGCAGCGGGCCGAGGGGCATCCGAGGATCGCCGACCGGCTCGATCAGCGTGCGGACCGCCGCGCCGGACGGGTCGGGGACCTGAAGTCCATCCAGGACCGGCTCACCGACTTCAAGAACACGCACTGCGTGGCGAAATGATCGGGCGCAAGGCATTCGCGACCGGGTTCGCGCTGCTCGCGGTGGGCCTCGGCTGCGCCGGCTGCCAGGACCACGCTGCCCCGGTTCCGCCGCGGCCACAGGATGAACTGAGCCAGATCCGGACTACGCTGGACGCGATCGATTCGGAGATGGCGAGCGACGCTTCGCCGTGAGCCCGGGAGAGCCATGACTGGTCTCGTGCTGGTCGTCGAGGACGAGACCGCGATCGCCGAGCTCATCGCGCTCTACCTGCGGCGCGACGGGTTCGGCGTGCACACCGAGTCCGATGGGGACGCGGCGCTCGCGGCCGTGCGCAGGCTGCGGCCGGTCGCCGTCGTGCTCGACATTGGACTGTCCGGTAAGGACGGTGTGGAAGTCTGCCGGACCATGCGCGCGGGCGGTGACTGGACACCGGTGCTGTTCGTGACCGCCCGCGACGACGAGGTCGACCGGCTGCTCGGGCTCGAACTCGGCGCCGACGACTACGTGACGAAACCGTTCAGCCCGCGCGAGCTGGCGCTGCGGGTCCGGACGGTGCTCCGCCGGGGTGCGGGCGGGCCGGCGGAGGTGCTGACCGCCGGCCAGGTGCGGCTGGACATCGGGCAGCGGCGGGCCTGGGCGGGCGATCGGGAGGTCGCGCTGACCTCGACCGAGTTCGACCTGCTGGCTCAGCTGCTGCGGCAGCCGGGACGGGTGTTCGAGCGCGGGCAGTTGCTCAGTGCCGTCTGGGGTTACGCGGCCTCGGCGGGGACCCGGACGGTGGACGTGCACATCGCGCAGCTGCGTGCCAAACTCGGCGAAATGAGTCCGATCAGGACGGTGCGCGGAGTCGGCTACGCGGCGGACGGTGCGTGATGCGGCGCTCGCTCGCGTTCCGGATCACCGTGGTGTGTCTCGCGGTCGCCGGGATCGCGGTGCTCGTCGCCGGTCTCGTCGCGGCGGGGCTCGTCCGGCGCACCGGGACGGACGTGTTGCGGAACTCCCTTGCGGCGCAGGCGAATGTGCTCGCCAGCCAGATTGGCGAAACCGGGCTCGGTTCGCGCGTCGGGCTCGCGAAGGCCGCCGATGTGGTTCGGGGGCAAGGGATTTCCGTCGTGCTGATGCGGCCGCGACTGACCACGGGTGACCCGCTCGCGGTCCGGGCCGCCACCGACGCGGGGTTGACCGGGATCGCGCCGGGCCAGTCGATCTCGGTGACCCGGAGCGTGGCTGGGCAGGAGTACCTCGTCGAAGCGCGCGGAGCCGGCGAGGGATCGGGGTTCGCGCTCGTGGAACCGGTGCGAATGGGCGCGGCCACGCAACGCGCGCTGGTGCGCAACATCCTGTTCGCGCTCGGGGCCGGGCTGCTGGTCGCGGCCGCGGCCGGGCTCGTGCTGGGGCGGCTGCTCGCGCGGCCGCTGCGCCGGACCGCGAGTGTCGCGGCGACGATGCGGCAGGGGCGGCGAGACCTGCGGGCGCCCGTCGAGGGGCCGGCGGAGGTGGCCGAGGTGGCGACCGCGGTCAACGAGCTTTCCGCGGCGCTGCAACAGAGTGAGTCGCGGCAGCGGGAGTTCCTGCTGTCGGTTTCCCACGAGCTGCGGACTCCGCTGACCGCCGTGCACGGATTCGCCGAGTCGCTGGCCGACGGCGTCGTTTCGGGGGACGAGGCGCGGCAGGCGGGGCAGACGATCCAGCGCGAGTCGCAGCGGCTGGAGCGGCTGGTGAGCGATCTGCTGGACCTGGCGCGGCTCGGTGCGGACGAGTTCCGCCTCGACCTCGCGGAGATCGACCTGACCGACACGGTGCGACGCTGCGCCGACGTGTGGCGGGCGCGGTGTGAGCGGGCCGGGGCGGCGTTCCGGCTCGAGCTTCCGCCGCACCCGGTCTTCGCGGTGGCCGACGCGCGGCGGTTGCGCCAGGTACTGGACGGGCTGGCGGAAAACGCCCTGCGCGTCGCGCCAGCCCTCACCTTGTCGCTGAGCGCTGCGGGAGTCCTCCAGGTGCGAGACGGCGGGCCCGGCCTGGCGCCGGAAGACTACGCGGTGGCCTTCGAACGCGGCGCCCTGAACGCGAAGTACCGCGGTCGGCGCCCGGTCGGCTCGGGGATCGGGCTGGCGCTGGCGCACGGCCTGGTGACCCGGATGGGCGGCACGATCACCGCGGGCCCCGCGCCGGAGGGCGGCGCGGCTTTCACCATCACGCTGCCGCGGCACGGCTTACGCTACGAACCGTGAGCACACGGTTCAACCTGACCTCCACCGTCCTGGACACTCCCGACCCGCGCGGGCTCGCCGAGTTCTATCGCGCGTTCCTCGGCTGGCCGGTCGCCAGCGAGGACCCCACCTGGGTCACGCTGCGGCCCGAGGGCGGCGGCGCCGGCCTGTCGTTCCAGCTCGAACCGCGCTACAGTCCGCCGATCTGGCCCTCGCGCCCGGACGAGCAACAGATGCAACTCCACCTCGACTTCGAAGTGGACGATCTCGAAGCCACCGGGGCGATCGTCGAGGCGGCGGGCGCGGTTCTCGCGGAATTCCAGCCGCAGGACGACACCCGTGTCTACCTCGACCCAGCGGGGCACCCGTTCTGCCTGTGGGTCAGGACCTAACCATCCCGCTGCAGGACGAAGAACAGGAAGCACGGGCCGGTCGAGAGCCTGCGGAACTCCTCGGGCGACAGCTCACGCGCGGCCGGCACGGGCTGCGGTTCGCTGGTGACGGCGATGCGGAAGCCGGCGGCCGTGAAGGCGTCGATCATCGCGTGCAGCGGCCGGTTCCAGAAACTCATCGGGACCGTCCGGTCGCCCATGGTCCATTCGAAGGTCCACTGGTAGGTCTCGAAATAGCTGGTCTCGCGCTGGATGGCATAGCTGACAAACGGATGGTCGACGGAGACGATGAGCCGGCCGCCGGGCGCCAGCACGCGCCGTAGCTCGGTGAGCGGCGGCCCCCAGTCCTTCAGGTAGTGCAGAACCAGGGACGCGACGACGTCGTCGAACGCGCCGTCGGGCAAGGGCAGCGGTTCGGCCAGGTCGGCGATCCGCAGGTCCGCCCCGGCGCCAAGCCTCCGCCGGGCGAACTCCAGCATCCGCGCGCTCACGTCGATGCCGGTCACGATTGCACCTCGGTCGCGCAGAGCCGCGAACAACGGGCCCGAGCCGCAGCCGGCGTCGAGGATCCGCCTGCCGGCCACGTCCCCGGCGAGGTCCAGCATCGCGGGCCGCTCGTAGTGGGCGTTGACGATGCTGGTCTCGTTCTCGGCCGTGTAAGCCTCGGCGAAACTGTCATAGTCGTTCGGAGTCATGTGACCCATCCCGCGGTCCTAGTCGCCCTCGAGGTTTCCTTCGGTGCATAGGTAGATCTGGCGTAGTTGGTCGAGTAGTTCGGGGTCGGGTTGGGCCCAGAGGCCGCGGTCGGCGGCTTCGGTGAGGCGTTCGATGATGCCGCGTAGCGCCCAGGGGTTGGATTTCGTGAGGAATTCCTGGTTTTCCTGGTCGAGCACGTAGGTTTCGGACAGTTTCTGGTACATCCAGTCGTCGACGACTCCGGTGGTGGCGTCGAAGCCGAAGAGGTAGTCGACGGTGGCGGCGAGTTCGAAGGCGCCTTTGTAGCCGTGTTTGCGCATGGCGGCGAGCCAGCGGGGGTTGATGACGCGGGCGCGGAAGACGCGGGTGGTTTCCTCGTGGAGTGATCGTGTTCGGATGGTGTTGGGGTTGGTGGAGTCGCCGATGTAGGAGGCGGGGGTGTGGCCGGTGAGGGCGCGGGTGAAGGCGATCATGCCGCCGTGGTATTGGTAGTAGTCGTCGGAGTCGGCGATGTCGTGTTCGCGGGTGTCGGTGTTTTTCGCGGCGATGGTGATGCGGCGGTAGGTGGTTTCCATGTCCTCCCGGGCGGGTGTGCCGTCGAGGTCGCGGCCGTAGGCGTAGCCGCCCCAGGTGGCGTAGACCTCGGCGAGGTCGGTGTCGTCGCGCCAGGTGCCGGAGTCCATCAGGGGCAGCAGGCCGGCCCCGTAGGCACCGGGTTTGGAGCCGAAGATCCTGGTGGTGGCGCGGCGTTGGTCGCCGTGGTCGTGCAGGTCGGACAGGTAGTGGGCGCGGACGTAGTTGTCCGTGACGGGTTCGTCGAGGGTGGCGGCGAGGCGGACGGCGTCGTCGAGCAGGTCGATGACGTGGGGGAAGGCGTCGCGGAAGAATCCGGAGATCCGCACGGTGACGTCGATGCGGGGGCGGCCCAGTTCGGGCAGGGGGATGGGTTGCAGGCCGGTGACGCGGCGGGAGGCGTCGTCCCAGAGGGGTTGTATGCCGAGCAGGGCGAGGATTTCGGCGGCGTCGTCGCCGCCGGTGCGCATGGCGGAGGTGCCCCAGACGGAGAGGCCGACCGAGCGGGGCCAGTCCCCGGTGTCGTCGCGGTAGCGGCGTAGCAGGGAGTCGGCGAGGGTGTGGCCGGTTTCCCAGGCGAGGCGGCTGGGGATGGCGCGGGGGTCGACGGTGTAGAAGTTGCGGCCGGTGGGGAGCACGTTGATCAGGCCGCGCAGGGGTGATCCGCTGGGCCCGGCGGGGGTGTAGCCGCCGTCGAGGGCGTGCAGGACGGCGTCGAGTTCCCCGCTGGTGCCTGCGAGCCGGGGCACGATCTCGGTGGCGGCGAACCGCAGCACCGTGGCGACGGGCTCGTCGGCGGTGATCGCCTCGGGTGACCAGTCGGCGGCCTCCATGCCCAGCACCAGGTCGCGCGCGGTCTGCTCGATGGCGTCCACTTCGGACAGGGGTGCGTCGTCTTTGAGGCCGAGGGCGGAGCGGAGCCCGGGGATGGCGCCGGTGTGCCCGCCCCACATTTGCTGGGCGCGTAGCATCGCGAGCACGAGGTTCACCCGGGCTTGCCCGGTGGGGGCGTGGCCGAGGATGTGCAGGCCGTCGCGGATTTGGGCGTCTTTGATTTCGCAGAGCCAGCCGTCGATGTGTAGCAGGAACTCATCGAATTCCGCGTCGTGCGGGCGCTGTGCGATACCGAGGTCGTGGTCGAGTTTCGCGGCCTGGATGAGGGTCCAGATCTGGGCGCGGATCGCGGGCAGTTTGGCGGGGTCCATCGCGGCGATGTTCGCGTGCTCGTCCATCAGTTGTTCCAGGCGGGCGAGGTCGCCGTAGGACTCGGCGCGGGCCATCGGCGGGATGAGGTGGTCGATGATGGTGGCGTGCGCGCGGCGTTTGGCCTGCGCGCCCTCGCCGGGGTCGTTGATCAGGAACGGGTAGATCAGCGGGAGGTTCCCGAGTACGGCGTCGGGGGCGCAGGAGGCGGACAGGCCCGCGGTCTTGCCCGGTAGCCATTCCAGGGAGCCGTGTTTGCCCAGGTGCACGATCGCGTGCGCGCCGAACTCCTCTTCCAGCCACCGGTAGGCGGCCAGGTAGTGGTGGCTGGGTGGCAGATCGGGGTTGTGGTAGATCGCGATCGGGTTCTCCCCGAACCCGCGGGGCGGTTGGATCATCAGCACCACGTTCCCGGCCCGCAGGCAGGCGAGCACGATGTCCCCGTCGTCGACATACAGCGACCCGGGTGGCGGGCCCCAGTGCCGTTCCATGTCCCCGCGCAGATCCTGCGGTAGCGCGGCGAACCAGTCTCGGTAGCGGGCGGTGGGGACCCGGATCGGGTTGGCGGCAAGTTGTTCCTCGGTCAGCCAGTCTGGGTCCTGCCCGCCCGCCGCGATCAGGGCGTGGATCAGCTCGTCCCCGTCCCCGCAGGCCACCCCGGGGAATGATTCGCCGAGGTCGTAGCCCGCGGAAGTCATGCGGCGCAGCAGGGCCACCGCCGACGCGGGGGTGTCCAGGCCCACGGCGTTGCCCACGCGGGAATGCTTGGTCGGGTAGGCCGAGAGCATCAGCGCGACGCGACGGTGGGGCGGTGGGGTGTGGCGCAGCCGGGCGTGCGCGACGGCGATGCGTGCCACCCGCGCCGCGCGTTCGGCGTCGGGCACATAGCGGGGTAGCCCGTCGGGGTCGAGTTCTTTGAAGGAGAACGGGACGGTGATGATCCGGCCGTCGAACTCGGGCACCGCCATCTGGTTCCCGGCGTCCAACGGGGACAGCCCCTCATCGTTGCCCGCCCAGGTCGCGCGGTCGCTGGTCAAACACAGTGCCTGCAGGATCGGGATGTCCAGGGCCGCCATCTCCGCCACGTCCCACGCCTGCTCGTCCCCACCGGCCCCCACCGTCGAGGGCCGGGTACCGCCCGCCGCGAGCACCGTGACCAAAAGCGCGTCGACCCCGCCCAAGGCGGCCATCATCTCCGGCTCCCGCGCCCGCAACGAGGCGCAATACACCGGCATCGCCTGCCCGCCCGCGTCCTCCACCGCGGCCGCGAGCGCCTCGACGAACCCGGTATTGCCCGACAGGTGATGCGCCCGGTAATACACGATCCCCACCACCGGGCCCTCGCTACGCCGCGGCTCCCGGTCGAGCGCCCCCCACACCGGCTGCGGTGTGGGCGGGTCGAAACCCTCCCCGGTCAACAACAACGTATCGGCCAGGAACCGGTGCAACTGGGTCAGATTCTCCGGCCCACCCTGCGCCAGATACGCATGCGCCTGCGTCGCGATCCCGGCCGGCACCGTGGACAACCCCATCAACTCCGCATCCGGCACCTGCTCCCCACCCAGCACCACCACCTGCGCCCCACACGCCCGCACCGCATCCAGGCCCTCCCCCCACGTCCGCGCCGAACCCAGAATGCGCACCACCACCACCCGCACCCCCTCCAGCAACGCGGGCAACTCACCCACACCCAACCGCGCCGGATTCCCCAACCGATAACCGGCCGCACTGGCACGCGCACACAGCAGATCGGTGTCCGAAGTGGACAACAACAGGATCACGCGGGGCCTCCTTCGTCGCCTCTCACTGTAGGTGACTCAGGCCGACCGCTCGCCCAGCCGCGGGAACGGCTCTGTGGAGAAGATCACCTCCACGCCGACCTCGAAGTGCTTCGCGATCTTCAGTGCCAGGTAAAGGCTCGGGCTGTACTCACCGCGTTCGAGGTAGCCGATCGTCTGGTAGTGCACACCGAGCGCCTCGGCCAGCTGGCGCCGCGAAATCCCGCGCTCGGCGCGCAGCATCGCGATCCGGTTGTAGATCGTCTCGCTCATCGTGGCATCCGCTGCAGCGCTTTCTCCCGGCGAGCGGCCACGGCGGAGCCGGACTCGCGGCGGGCCATCCTGCGCAACACCATCGGCGCCAGGATCAGCCCGGCCACCGCCCACGCGCCCAGTACGCCGACCGTCTCCAGATGCCGCCACGAATGTCCGATCTCGACCGCCGACAGCGCGTCCGGCAGCATCGCCGAGCGCATGCCGAGGCCCAGCCAGTAGATCGGGAACACCTGGCCGAAGCCCTGCACCCAGCTCGGCAGGCTGGTGATGGGGTAGAAGATCCCGGAGATACCGACCATGCCCATGATCGGCAGCATCACCAGGCCCATACTGCGGGGACTGGACATCAGCGAGCCGAGGATCGCGCCCAGCGGCATCGTCGCGACGAGCCCCAGCACGATCACGCCGAGCAGCGCCAGCCACCCGGTGCCGCCCAGGTCGAGCCCGTGCAGCACGAACAATCCGGGGATCAGCACCAGCGCGCACGCGACCAGTGACATCCCGGACACCTGGACGATCTTGCCGATGAGGTAGCCGACCATCCCGTTCGGCACCGCCTTCGCCCGCAGCAACGTGCCGTCCTCGCGTTCGGTGACCAGCTGTTGCGACAGGTTGACCAAGCCGCCGAACGCGATGTTCATGCCGAGCACGCCGGGCAGCGTCACCGAGCCGAGCGAGAAGTTCATGCCCGGTACGCCCGCGTTGCGCATGAACGTCATGACGACCGTCAGGATGACGGCGGGGAACAGGTAGGCCCACAGGTCTTGGGCGTTGGTGAAGGTCTGCCGGAGTTCGATGCGGCCACGGACGAAGCCGGCTCGCCCGGCGGTCACGAGCGCGCTCATTTCGTCACCTCGAATTGCCGGACCAGTGCCATGTAGGTGTCCTCGAGGCTCGCCCGGCGGACTTCGAGGTCGCCGATCGCGTCGCCATGCTGCAGGAAGAGTTCGTGCACGAACTTCGTCGCCTCGACGGTCGAATGCACGAACCGCTGGCCGTCCCGGGTCCACTTGACCTCCGCTTCGGTGGACATGCGGCGGGAAAGCTCGTCGGCGGAGCCGTTCGCGATGATCTCGCCACCGGCCAGGATGAGGATCCGGTCGGCGAGCTTCTCGGCCTCGTCGAGGTCGTGCGTGGTGAGCAGGATCGTGGTGTCGTCGTCATCGGAGAGCCGGTGCACGAGATCGTGGAACTCGCGGCGGGCCTCCGGGTCGAAACCGGCGGTCGGCTCGTCGAGGAACAGCAGCTCAGGGCGCCCGACGATGCCGATCGCCACGTCGAGCCGCCGCCGCTGCCCGCCGGACAGGGATCCGGCGCGTTTCTGCGCGTGCGCGGTCAGGCCGACGGTCGCGATCAGCTCGTCGACGTCCCACGGGCGCCGGATCCGGTCGGTCGAGTAGTCGCGGTAGTACGAGCCGAGATGCTGCAGCAGCTCACGGACGCGCCACTTCGCGTGGTCACGCCAGGACTGCAGCACCACGCCGAGCCGCGCGCGCCATGCCTCGTCCCCGCGCGCCGGGTCCGCGCCCAGCACGCGGACCTCTCCGGCCGAACGCATGCGGAAGCCCTCGAGGATCTCGATCGTCGTGGTCTTGCCCGCGCCGTTCGGACCCAGCAGCGCCAGCACTTCACCGCGCTGGGCGGTGAAGTCCACCCCCTTCAGCACATCCGTGGTGCCGTACCGCATCCACAGGTCGCGCACGTCGAGAACCGCGTTCTCGACGGCAGGTCTCACCGGTTGCACGACCCCCCGTGCCCCGTTCATGACAGTCATAGATCTTCTCCCCAATGTAGAGATCCTACATTGAAATGTAGCAGGTCTACTGCATTCGATCCAAGAGCTACCGTAAAGGCCATGTCTGTCCGCGCCCGCCCCGACGCGTGTCCCGGTGTCCTCGCGGCGCACGACGCCGCGGACGGGGCGCTGGTCCGGGTGCGGTTGCCGGGTGGTCAGGTCACGGCGGCGCAACTGGAGGTCCTGGCGGCGTGCGCGGAGGACTTCGGTGACGGCTCGGTGCACCTGACCTCGCGGGGAAACGTGCAGTTGCGCGGGCTCCCGCCGGAGACCGGGGAGCTGGCCGGGCGCCTCTCCGAAGCGGGGTTGCTGCCCGCGCCTTCGCATGAGCGAGTGCGGAACTTCCTCGCGTCGCCGCTGTCCGGGCTTGCCGGGGGGCTCGTGGACGTGCGCCCGCTGGTGGCAGAACTGGACACCGCGGTCCGCGCCGAACCCGCGCTCGCGCGGCTGCCGGGGCGGTTCCTGTTCGCGCTCGACGACGGCCGGGGCGATGTCGCGGCGGAGGACGCCGACCTGTGCTGGCAGGCGACCGGTTCGCGGGACGGCGTGCTGCTGCGTGCGGGTGAGCCGGGCGTCCGGGTGCCACCAGGCGAAGCGGTCGAGATGCTGGTGTCCGAAGCGTTGCGGTTCACCGAGATTCGCGGCAGCGCGTGGCGGATGCGTGAATTGCCCGGGTTTTCGGGTGTCCGGCGGCCGAGCCGGCCGGTCCCGGTGGGGGCGTTCGGGCGGGACGACGGCGGGCGCGGGTTGTGCGTGGCGCCGCTGTTCGGGCAGTTGACCGCGGCGCAGGTGCGCTCTTTCGGCTGCGATGTCGTGGTCACGCCGTGGCGGAGCGTGGTCGTGCCCGAGTTCCGGGCCGGGTTGCTGGCGTTGTCGAGTGGCACCGGTGTGACCGCGTGCATCGGGCGGCCAGGCTGTGCGAAGTCGCGCGCGGACGTGCGGGCCGACGCCCGGCCGGTCAGCGCGCGAGCACATTTTTCGGGATGTGAGCGGCGGTGCGGTAAACCACGCGACGCGGTGGACGTGGTGGCGGCGGACCGCGGCTACCTGGTCGACGGCGACTGGGTGCCCGTCGAGGCGCTGGCGGATGTGCTGGCACAGAAGGGAAACCGGTGACCGACTATCTCAAGGACGGGGCGGAGATCTACCGCCATTCGTTCGCCACGATCCGCGACGAAGCCGACGTCGCGATCCTGCCGGCGGACCTCGAACCGGTCGCGGTACGCATGATCCACTCATGCGGCATGGTCGACCTGATCGACGATCTCGCGTACTCGCTGGAGATCGTCGAATCGGCGCGAGCGGCGCTGCGCGCGGGTGCGCCCGTGCTGTGCGACGCGCAGATGATCGCGAGCGGTGTCACGCGGCGGCGGCTGCCGGCGGACAACGACGTGGTGTGCACGCTGTCCGATCAGCAGGTGCCCGGCCTCGCCGAGCGCCTGGGTACGACACGCTCGGCCGCGGCGCTGGAACTGTGGCGCGACCGGCTGGCCGGGTCCGTGGTGGCCATCGGGAACGCGCCCACCGCGCTGTTCCGGTTGCTGGAGATGCTCGAAGAAGGCGCGGGGGTGCCGGCGGCGATCATCGGGGTGCCCGTGGGGTTCGTCGGCGCCGCGGAGTCCAAAGTGGAACTCGCGAAGCGGGCTCCGGCGCCGTATCTCGTGGTGCACGGCCGGCGGGGCGGCAGCGCGATGGCGGTCGCCGCGGTGAACGCGCTGGCGAGCGAAGCCGAATGACCGGGAAACTGTGGGGTGTCGGGCTCGGCCCCGGTGACTCCGAACTGCTGACCGTCAAGGCCGCCAGGCTGATCGGCGAGGCGCAGGTGATCGCCTACCACAGCGCGCGGCACGGCCGGAGCATCGCGCGCTCGGTCGCCGAACCGTACCTGCGGGAGGGGCAGCTCGAGGAGCGGCTGGTCTACCCGGTGACGACGGAGACCACCGACCACCCCGGCGGGTACGAGGGCGCGATCGCGGAGTTCTACGAGCTGAGCGCGAAACGGCTGGCGGAACATCTCGATGCCGGGCGGGACGTCGTCCTGCTGTGCGAGGGGGATCCGTTCTTCTACGGCTCGTACATGTACATGCACGAGCGCCTTTGTGACCGGTACGAGGCGGAGGCCGTGCCGGGCGTGACTTCGGTCAGCGCCGCTTCGGCCGTGCTGGGCCGTCCGCTGGTGCAGCGCGACGAGGTGCTGACGGTCCTGCCGGGCACGCTGCCCGCCCCGGAACTGGCGCGACGGCTGGCCGATACTGAGGCGGCGGCGGTACTGAAGCTGGGGCGCACCTTCGGTTCCGTGCGTTCGGCGCTTGCGGAGGCAGGCCGGTTGGACGAGGCGTACTACGTCGAGCGGGCGACGTGTCAGGCGCAACGGGTGGAGCCGTTCGCGGAGGTCGAACCCGGGTCGGTGCCGTACTTCTCGCTGGCGCTGGTGCCGAGTCCTGCTTATGCGGCAAGGAAATCCGGTGCTTCCGTGGTGGAGGAGCCGTCGGCAGGCGGCGAGGTCGTGGTCGTGGGTCTCGGCCCGGCCGGTCCACAGTGGCTGACGCCGGAAGCCGCGGAAGCCCTGGCAGCGGCCGAGCATCTCGTCGGGTATGGGCCGTACCTGGCGAAGGTTCCGCAGCGGGCCGGGCAGCAGCGCCATGCCTCGGGCAACCGGGTCGAGGCCGACCGTGCCCGGGAAGCGCTTTCTCTCGCTCGGGCCGGGGCTCGTGTCGCCGTGATCTCCTCGGGGGATCCGGGCGTCTTCGCGATGGCTTCCGCGGTGCTGGAACAGGCTTCGCTGCTGAAGGAGCCGGTTCCGGTGCGGGTGCTGCCCGGCCTGACGGCGGCGCAGGCGGCGGCGTCACGGGTCGGCGCGCCGCTGGGGCACGACTACTGCGTGCTTTCGCTTTCGGACCGGCTGAAGCCCTGGGAGATCATCGAGAAGCGCCTGGACGCGGCTGGCGCGGCGGATCTGGTGATCGCGATCTACAACCCGGCCTCCCGTTCCCGGACGACCCAACTGGCACAGGCGCAGGAGATCCTGCTCCGGCACCGCACCCCGGAGACTCCCGTGGTGGTCGCCCGGGACGTCGGCGGCCCGGAAGAGGATGTCCGCGTCACCACCCTCGGCGACCTGGATCCATCCACAGTAGACATGCGCTGCCTGCTGATCGTCGGCTCCACCCGTACCCGCCGCACCCACGGCCAGGTCTGGACCCCCCGCACCTACTAACGCACACTGCCCCGCCACATCGGCGTGTTTGCCCTCCCGGTCACCGAGTTGGCTCCCCGCGTCACCGAGTTGGCTTCCCGCGTCGGCGAATTGGCGCCGGACGGGGCAAACACGCCGACGGACGGGGCAAACACACCGACGGACGGAGCAAACACACCGACGGACGGGGCAGACACGCCGACGGGAGGGGCAAACACGCCGGTGAGCACGGTCAGCGGCAGGTTTCCCAGGGGCCGGTGATCGCGAAGACGTGGCCGGGGCCCTGGATGTTGGCGAACAGGATGCGGCCGTCCTGGCTGAAGGTCGGGCCGGTGAACTCGCTGCCGTTCAGGTCGTTCCGCGCCATCGGGTAGGTCGCGCCCTTGCGGGTCACGCCCACCAGATGCTGCACGCCGTCACCGTCCTCGGCGAGGATCAGGCCGCCGTCGGGCGAGACCGTGATGTTGTCCGGACCGTCGTAGTTCGTGTCCGCGTCCGGGTCCGGGTTCACACCGAAGATCGTCTTGAGTTCGACCGTCTCCGAGCGCGGGTCGTAGAACCACACCTGGCCGTCGTGCTCGTTGACGCTCCCGTCGGACGCCCGCGCGAAGCTCGCCACGAAATACGCCCCGCCGTCGCCCCAGTAGGCTCCTTCCAGCTTCCGGCTGCCCGTCACCTCGCCGTCCGCGAACTGCTTGCGCACGGACACCGTCGCGGCCTGCCGGTCGGGCACGTCGACCCACTTCACCCGGTACTTCGTGCCGGGCTGGGTCGCCTCCGACAGATCCGCGATATGCCGGTCGCCCTTGAAACAGCTCATCGCCTGCAGCCGGCCCGCGTTGTCGCCTGCCGTCTCCTGCAGGTGCTTCAGCGCGCCCTTGCCGCCGCCGAAGCCCTTCGGCGGGGTCCACCGGTAGTACAGGCCATGCGGGCCGTTCGCGTCCTCGGTCAGGTAGATCGACGAGCCACGCGGATCGACCGCGACGGCTTCGTGCGAGTAGCGGCCGAGGAACCTCAACGCGACCGGGTGCTGGTTCGCGTGGTGGTCGAACGGGTCCACCTCGAACACGTACCCGTGGTCCTTCTGGTACACCCCGCCCGCGCGCTGCTCGGTCTCCTCGCAGGTCAGCCACGTGTCCCACGGGGTACGCCCGCCCGCGCAGTTGTTGTGCGTCCCGGCGAGGCTCACGTACTCGCGCACGCGCTTGCCCGACTGGTCGACGACGATGTTCGTGGTCCCGCCGCCGGCGCCCGGGTCGTAGGTGAGCCCGGACAGCGCCGGTACCCGGTACGGTTCGCTGCCGCCGATCTCGTGGTTGTTCACCAGCACGAAGCCATGGCGATCGCCGAAGCAGGCCGTGCCGTCGGGGTCGCTGGGCGTCGGCTCACCGCTGTCCAGCTTCGTGACCCCGGCCTCGGCGACCACGCGGTAGGAGAAGCCCTTCGGCAGCGCCAGCAAACCGGCCGGGTCGTCGACGAGGGCGCCGTAGCCTGCCTGGCGCCGGGTCTGAGCCACCGCCACGGGCGCGGCGATCGCCTCCACACTGCCGGCGACCACGATCCCCAGCGCGCCCGTGCGCAACAGATCCCGTCTGGTCAATGCCATTTGCGACCTCCCTGGTCAAAACACGCAAGTACGACCAGGGAATACAAACTGGCTTTCGCTACCGAAACCAGACATTCAGCCCAACACTGGGCGAACAATCCTAGTGGGTCGGCGTCGAACCGTTCGGCTGCTGCGGGCCCGGGCCCGGCGACCACCAGCCCCACACGGTCTTCTCACCGTGTTCGACGTGCGGCGTCGTGCCCTGGGTGTACGGCTCGATCTGCATCAGCTGACCCCACGACTGCCCGGGATCGCCCTGCAGGTAACTCGGCACCTCGGGCTCGCTCGCGACCTCCTCCAGCCAGCCGAGCGGCCCGCCGCCGATGCTGTCGGCGATCCCGGCCTCCGGGGCCAGTGTGCCGGCGGTGATCCGGTACGCCGGCAGCTGGGAGATGCCGTCGTGCGAGGTCACGGGCTGCATGCACGGATACACGAAGGCCGCGGGCCAGTCCATGTACACCGGCGCGTTGCCGACCCGCTGAGTCAGCGTGGTGAACGTCGGAACCCGCGGGGCGCTCACCGCGACCCACCCGTCGTCGGTCACGTCGTCGTCCTTGGCGACCACGCGCACCACGGTGATGTCCGCGGGCAGATCACCGATCTGGACCCGCTGGTCGGCCCATTTGCCGGTCTCGGTGTCGTTGCTGTTCCCCGAGGTCGTGCCCACGCCCGGGGCCAGCACCTGATCGGACTTGACGATCTTGACGCCCGCCGGGGTCTGGGTGCCGAACTCGAGCGACACGCTGGTCGCCTTGCTCTTCTTGGCGGCGACGGCGACCACCACCTGCGCGTCGGCGTGGTTCTTCGGGAGCGCGTACCAGTCGGTGCGCAGGCGGCCGGTCGGTGATTCACCCGCCTTCTCGTGGTAGCTGCTCCACATCGGCACCGTGCTCGTGGTGAACCCGTGCGGCGGGCCGCCGAGCGGATCGTCGTTGCCCTCCGCCGTGGTGTGGAAGCCCGCCTGGGTCGGGCCGTTGTCCTCGTCCGTCGGCGGCAAGCCGGTGGTCTGCGGCTTCTGCTGCGCCGGCACCGTCTGCGCCGTGACGGGCTTGAGCACGCTCGCCACCGGGTTCTGCTCGACCATCACGTGATCGGACAGGTTGCAGGTGTTCTGGCCGAACAGCGCCGACACGTTCGCGGCGCCGAGGCTGTAGCTGTGCGCCTGCTTCTGGATCGCCTTGCCCATGCTGGCGAACTCGAACGCCACGACCATGCCGCACACCACGACCAGCGACATCGAGCCGAGGCGCAGGGCGCGCAGCCGCCGTTCCGGTGTCGGCGGTGGCTGCAGACCGGGCCGCTGCGCCTTGACGTTCTCCACGAACGCGATCACCGCGGCGACGGCGGCCGCGAGCAGCAGCAGGGTCGAGAGGTGGTAGCCGTGAATGGACGGCGCCTTGTCGAACCACGGCACGCCGATCCCGGAGACGAACCAGTACGCGTTCGGCCCGGTCGCGGCCAGCGCGGCGACCGCGAGCAGCCCGGCGGTGAACGCCGCCCGGTTGCGTTTCGAGCGCAGCACCGTCGAGCTGGTCGCGAGCGCGGTGAGCGCGGCCATCGCGGAGCCGACCGCGGCGAACGCCCCGAAGTGGTGCGTCCACTTGGTCGGCGTCAGCGCGAGCAGCAGGAAGAACAGGGCTGTGGTGCCGATCAGCCGCCGTGCCGGGCCGAGCGCGGCGCCCTGGATGCGGCCGCGGCGCAGCAGTACGACCAGGCACGCACCCGTGGACAGGATGAGCAGCAGCACCGGGAACCGGCGGGTCATCGAACCGTCGGCGCTGTCGGCGAACAGCAGCTCGTACCGGGACAGTTCGTCGTACCAGGGCAGGTTCGGGCCGACGTTGCTGCGCAGCCGGGTCGCCTCCATGATCGAGGCGAAGGTCTGGTCCGCGAAGACCACGACCAGGATGATGAACCCGGCGCCCGCGATCGGCGCGAGCACCGAAGCCCAGCCCTCCTCCCGCGCTCTGGCCCGCAGCATCTGGAACAGCGGGCGCGCCGCGACCAGGAACGGCGCCACGGCGATCAGCCCGGTGGGGGTCGCGGCGAGTGCAAAGGCGGCGGCGAGCAGGCCGAGGCACAGCGGCAGCAGCCGGCGGGTGACCAGGGCCCGTTCGACCGCGCAGAGCGCGAGCAGCGAGCCCAGCGCGGCCCACGGCTCCGGCCGCACACCGTTGTTGTACGGCATCCACCAGACCAGGAACACCGTCGCGGCGGCCCAGCTGGCGGCCCGGCTGTTGCGTACCTGGGTGCCCAGCCGGGGCATCACTTCGCGGCTGATCAGCAGCCAGCTGATCACGCCGAGCAGGAACGAAGGCAGCCGGATCCACGTCGGTGCCGTCGACACCGTCGCCATCAGCTCGTAGATCTGGTCGTTCCAGCCGAACGGCGCCTCGGCGACGCCGAACCACCGGTGGTAGTTGGTGAGGTAGCCGACCGCGTTGGCGACTCTGGCCATGGTGAAGATGTAGCCGTCGTCGGAGGTCACCGGGCCGATGAACACCCACGCGCCGAGCACCCCGAACACGGTGAGGTCCCGCGGCGTGAGTTTCCACCAGCCGATCGGTGCCCAGCGAGGCGCGCGCCGCGCGCCGCCACGGTCGAGCCGGTTCACCGCGATCAGGCAGCCGATCAGCGACAGCACCCCGAAGACACCGATCCCGACCTTGAAGCCTGTCGGCGAGGTCTGGTAGCGGGTGTCCGGCGTGATCGACACGTGCAGCCCGGCGATCGGGTCCTTCGCCGAGGTGATGTCGGTGTAGATCCCGATGACCCGTGGGCGGACGTCCCCGGCCGAGTCGTAGACGGGGGTGCCGCCGATGGTGAGCGTGGTGTGGGTGGCGCTCGAGGCGAAGTGGACGTCGCAGCCGGTCGCGGGCAGTGGCTGGTGGGCGACCTGCTGGCCCTGGTTGAACGCCGTCAAAACACCGTTTTCGACCCGGATGAACATGCCCGCGCCGTTGGGGATGCGCGCGCCCGGCACGGTCGAGAACAGCAGCGCGCCGCCCGGGGCCCGGTTGTTGACCTCCTGGACCGTGCTGCACGGCAGGTCGACCTGCATGTCCTGGGCCCAGTAGCCGGTGAGCGGGGCGTTCACCGGGCGGGTGTCACTGCCGACCGGCCAGGTGATGGTGGCGGTGTCCTGCACCACCGGCAGCAGCGGGTACGCGATCGCCGAGGCCGCGGCGAACACGCCGAGCACGACGGAAAGCCACCGCCACAGCACCTTTCGGGGCCTCGTGGTCGTGGTGTCCGGGCGTGGCTGCTCCGGATCGGTCACCTCGTCGGAGGTGACGGTCGGCGTCCTGCTGGCCATCCACATTGAACGAACGCTATCGCCCTACTGTGTCGAAGGTTCTTTGGGTTCTATCGGGCAAGAATTATGCATGGCGTCCGGTTCGCCGGATCATCCGAGCGGTGCTGAGCCCCCCGGCAGGGCATCAGACCTGCGGGAACGCGGACACCCAGGCCACCGCGGCGGCCACCTCCCGGACCGTCTCGGCGGCGGGACGGGCAGGGCGCCGCACGATGATCACGGGGATGCCGGCCTGGCGGGCCGCGACCAGCTTCGCGGTGGTCATCGTGCCCCCGCTGTCCTTCGTGACGAGCACGTCGATCCGGTGCTCGCGCAGGATCGCTGTCTCGCCGGGCACGTCGTAGGGCCCGCGGTCTAGCAGGATCTCGATCTTCGGCGGCAACGGGGGCGCCGGCGGGTCGACACAGCGGGCGAGAAACCATTGCCCGGTGCAACCGGCGAACGCGGCCAGGCCCTGGCGCCCGCTGGTCAGGAAGATGCGTTCGCCCAGGTGTGTGATCTTCGTCGCCGCTTCTTCGAGCGTGGCGACCCAATGCCAGTCGTCGCCGGGACCGGCCTGCCAGCCGGGCCGCTCCAAGCGGAGCAGCGGAACCCCGGCGGCGGAAGCGCCGTTCACGGCGGAAACACCGATCCGTTGCGCAAAGGGATGGGTCGCGTCGACAACGGCGACAACATCGTTTTCGGTGACATAGCGGGCAAGTCCGTCAGCGCCGCCGAAGCCGCCGATACGCACTTCGCCGACCGGAAGCCGTGGGTTCGCGACGCGTCCGGCGAGCGAGGAGATGACGCGGACGCCGCGTTCGGTGAGCGCGGCGGCGAGCGCCCGGGCCTCCCCGGTACCGCCGAGCACGAGAACGGTCCGCATGCCCGTCATACTCCCCGTTGATGCGGTACGGGTGGACGACCGGGGCATGTGCGACCGCGGCGACGACGGCCGCGTACACGGCGCTGCTCACCGGAGAGTTCCCGGACCCGGTCGAGGTGCGGTTGCCGAAGGACCGGCGGCCGGCGTTCGCGCTCGCGACCGAGCGGCTCGCGGCGGGTTCGGCGACGGCGGGGGTGATCAAGGACGCGGGCGACGATCCGGACGTCACGCATGGGGCGCTGATCCTGTCCACGGTGTCGCGCGGCGAGCCGGGCAGCGGCGTGACGTTCCGCGCCGGCGAGGGTGTCGGCACGGTGACGCGGCCGGGGTTGCCGCTGGCGGTGGGCGAGCCCGCGATCAACCCGGTGCCGCGGCGGTTGATGACGGAAGCGGTCGCGACGGTGGCGGCCGCGCACGGCGGGACCGGCGATGTGGTGGTGGAGATCTCGATCCCCGACGGCGAGGAGATCGCGCGGCAGACCTGGAACCCGCGGCTCGGGATCGTCGGCGGCCTGTCGATCCTCGGCACGACCGGTGTCGTGGTGCCGTACTCGTGTTCGGCCTGGATCGAGAGCATCCGGCGCGGGGTGGACGTGGCCAGGGCCATGGGTTACCCGCATGTCGCGGGCGCGACGGGGAGCACTTCGGAGCGCGTGGTCGCCGAACTGTACGGGCTGCCGGAGGGTGCCCTGCTGGACATGGGGGACTTCGCGGGCGCGGTGCTGAAATACCTGCGCCGGCATCCGGTGCCGCGGCTGACGCTGGCGGGCGGGTTCGCGAAGTTCTCGAAGCTCGCGGCCGGGCATCTGGACCTGCATTCGAAGCGCTCGCAAGTGGATCTGCGGCTGCTGGCCTCGCTCGCCCCCGCGATCGGCGAGGAGATCCTTTCGGCGAACACGGCCCTGCACGCGTTGCAACTGGCGCAGGCGGCGGGCATTCCACTGGGCGACCTGGTGGCCGCGCGTGCCCTCGCGACCGCGACCGAGGTGATCGGCTCGGCGCCCGTCCGCGTGGACGTCGTGGTGATCGACCGTGCGGGCACGATCGTCGGACGGGCTTAGGTTTCCGTTGTGGATGAACGCCGGGTGAGTACCAATGGGCCGTTTTCGGTGATGGCTACCGTGTGCTCGGAGTGGGCCGTGCGTGAGCCGTCGGCCGACCGGATGGTCCAGCCGTCGGGGTCGTAGACGATCCGGTCGGTCGTGCGGGCGAACCAGGGTTCGAGCGCGAGGGTCAGCCCCGGCCGGAGCTTCAGGCCGCGGCCCGCCTGGCCTCTGTTGGAAACGTGGAGGTCCTCGTGCATCGTGCGGCCGATGCCGTGCCCGCCGAACTCGGTGTTGACCGGATAGCCGTAGTCGCGGGCCACCGCCCAGATCGCCGCCGAGATGTCGCCGAGGCGGTTGCCAGGGCGCGCGGCCTCGATCCCCGCCTCCAGCGCTTCTTCGGTGGCGCGGATGATCCGCAGGTCCTCCTCGGCGGGAGTGCCGACGACGACCGTGCGCGCCGAGTCGGCCGCCCAGCCGTCGATGCTGACCGCGAGGTCCGCGCTGAGCACGTCGCCGTCGCGCAGCGTGTATTCATGGGGCAGGCCGTGCAGGACGGCGTCGTTGACCGACAGGCAGATGACGTTGCGGAAGGGGCCCTTGCCGAAGGACGGGGCGTAGTCCCAGTAGCACGACTCGGCGCCGCGCCGCTTGATCATGCCGCGCACGTGGCGCTCCAGGTCCAGGAGGTTGACGCCCACGTCGGCGAGCCGGCCGACCTCGGAGAGCACCTCGGCGACGAACCGCCCGGCCACCTGCATGCGCTCGATCTCCGCGGGCGTCTTCAGTTCGATCACGGATACCTCGCGTCCCAGGATTGCGGTATTACTATACCGCCACCCTAGCACTCAATCATTGTCCCGGATCTTCGCCGACCGGTCGCGCGCCGCGGAGTAGAGATAACTGTCCGGAAAGTTTCCGGCCGCCAATACCCGGCCGACGAAGATGATCGCCGCCCGGGAGATCCCGGCTTCGCGCACCTGCCGCGCGATTTCGCCGAGCGTCCCGCGCAGGATCCGCTGGCCGGGCTGGCTCGCGAGGTGCACGACGGCGACCGGGCAGCCGGCGCCGTAGTGCGGCAGCAGTTCGCCGACGACCTGCTCGACGCGGTTGATCGCCAGGTGCAGCGCGAGAGTCGTCCCGGTCGCGGCGAACGCGGCCAGCTCCTCGCCGGGCGGCATGGCCGTCGACCGGGCACGCACGCGCGTGATGACGAGGCTCTGCCCGACGGTCGGCACGGTCAGCTCCCGCCCGAGTTCCGCGGCCGCGGCGGCGAACGCGGGTACGCCCGGCACCACCTGGTAGGCCACCCCGGCCGCGTCGAGGCGCCGCGTCTGCTCGGCCACGGCGCTGTAGATCGACGGATCGCCCGAGCACAGGCGCGCCACGTCGTGCCCGGCCCGGTCGGCGGCGACGAGCTCACCGGCGATCTCCTCCAGCGACAGCCCGGCCGTGTCGACGCACCGCGCGCCCGGCGGGCAGTGGGTCAGCAGGTCGGGCGGGGTGAGGCTGCCGGGGTAGAGGCAGACCGGGCAGCGGGCGAGCAGATCGCGCCCGCGCACGGTGATGAGGTCGGCCGCGCCGGGACCGGCGCCGATGAAGAACACGGTCATTTCAGGAAGCTCCATTGCGTCACGGTCCGGGCCGGGGTCCAGCCGGTGAACCCGCCGAGCGGGGCGGCGTGCTCGACGGCCACGCGCATGAGCTCGCCGCCGTGGTCGCGGTAGGCCTGCGCGAGGACCTGTTCGGATTCGAGGGTCACGGCGTGGGCGACGAGCCGGCCGCCGGGCCGCAGCGCTTCGCGGCAGCCGTCCAGCGCGGCCAGACCGCCGCCGGCGAAGACCGCGTCGGGTGCGGGCAGCCCGGCAAGCGCGTCCGGGGCGGAGCCCGTGACGACGCGAAGATCAGGCACGCCAAGGCGTTCCGCGTTCCGGGCGATCCGCGCGGCCCGCGACGCGTCGCGTTCCACCGCGATCGCACGGTTCGCCGGATTCGCCCGTGACCATTCGATCGCGACGCTGCCCGCGCCCGCGCCGACATCCCACAGCAGCCGCCCCGGCATGGGCGCGAGCCGGGCGAGAGCGAGTGCGCGCAGGTCCCGTTTGGTCAGCTGCCCGTCGTGCTCGAACGCGTCGTCCGGCAGCCCGGTCAGTGGCAGCCCGGGGCCGCCCGCGCAGCCGATCGCCACCAGGTTCAGCGGATCGACCTCGGCCGACCACGTCCGCGCGAGACCTTCGAACCGGCGCTCGTCGGGTGCGCCCAGTTGCTCGAAGACGGTCAGTGCGCTGTCGCCGAAGCCTTGTGCCGTCAGCAGTTTCGCGATCTCCGCCGGGGTGGACGCGTCGGCGCTGAGCACGAGCAGCCGCGCGCCCGGCGTGAGCACCCGGGCGACGCGATGCACGTTCCGCCCGACGACGCTCACCACGTCGGTTTCCTCGGCCGGCCAGCCGAGCCTCGCCCGCGCGAGCGCGAGCGAGGACACCGCGGGCACGATTCGTACGTCGCCGAACCGCTTGACCAGGGTGGTCCCGATGCCCGACACGAGGGGGTCACCGCTCGCGAGCACCCCGAACCGGCGGCCGGAGTGCCCGGACAGCAGCTCGCCGAGCGCCGGGAGCAGCGGGCTCGGCCAGGGCGTCTTCGGCTTGTCCAGCGGTACGAGGGCCAGTTGCCGGGCACTGCCGAACAGCACGTCGCACCCGGCCAGCTCGGCTCTGGCCGGCTCGGGCAGCCCGCCCCAGCCGTCCGCTCCGATGCCCACGACAACGATCGTCACGTTGGCCAACGTATGCGATGATGCCGGGGACGGTCGTCGTGGAACCCGGTGCGAATCCGGGGCGGTCCCGCCACTGTGACCGGTCGTGCTCGACCGGCAGCCAGAGCTTCGGCGCCCGTTGCGTGCCTCGCGGCACGGTGCCCCTGTAGGAGCGGGCGAGGACACCCGCACGTGGGATGAGGAGTCTCCTTGAGGCCGTATCCGTTCACTGCCGTCGTCGGCATGCGGGAGCTGCGCCTGGCGCTCGTGCTTTCCGCGATCTCACCCGCGATCGGCGGGGTGCTGGTCCGGGGTGAGAAAGGCACCGCGAAGTCCACGATGGTCCGCGCGCTCGCCGGGCTGCTGCCCGAGGTCTCGGTCGTCGAAGGCTGCCGGTTCTCGTGCGACCCCGTCGCGCCCGATCCGGCCTGCCCGGACGGCCCGCACACCGGGCCGGGCGTGCGCAGGCCCGCGCGCCTGGTCGAACTGCCGGTCGGCGCGGCCGAGGACCGGGTCGTGGGCTCGCTGAACCTCGAGCGCGCCCTCACCGAGGGCGTCACCGACTACCAGCCCGGCCTGCTCGCCGGGGCGCATCGCGGGCTGCTGTACGTGGACGAGGTGAACCTGCTGCACGACCACCTCGTCGACACCCTGCTCGATGCCGCCGCGATGGGCCGCGCGACCGTCGAGCGCGAGGGCGTCTCGGTCTCGCACGCGGCGCGGTTCGTGCTGATCGGCACGATGAACCCGGAGGAAGGCGAGCTTCGGCCGCAGCTGCTCGACCGGTTCGGGCTCACCGTCGAGGTCGCCTCGAGTCGTGACCCGGAGGAGCGCGCGGAGGTCATCCGCCGCCGGCTGGCGTACGAGGCCGATCCCGAGACGTTCGCGGCCAAGTACGAGTCCGAGGACGCCTCGCTGGCCGCGGAAATCGAGACGGCGCAACAGCTTCTGCCGTCGGTGGTGCTGACCGGCGAAGCGCTGCGGCAGATCGCCGAGGTGTGCGCTTCGTTCGAAGTGGACGGGATGCGCGCGGATATCGTGACCGCTCGTGCCGCGCTCGCGCATGCCGCGTGGGCCGGGCGCACCGAGGTGTCCGCGGAGGACATTCGCGTCGCCGCACGGCTGGCGCTGCCGCATCGCCGTCGCCGCAACCCGTTCGACGCGCCCGGTATCGACGAGGAGCAGCTCGACCAGGCTTTGCGCGACGCCGAGCCGCCGGAGCCGGACGACGACGGCCCGGGTTCGGGCAGCGCGGAACCGTCCGAAGAGGACTCGGCACAGACCGATCGCGAGCAGCAGCCCGGCGCCGGGAACGGTGAGGAGCGGACCGGTGCGGGAAACCCTTTCCGTGCGCGAGTGTTCCGCGTCGCCGGTGTGGGCGAGGGTGAGCGTGGCCGCCGCTCGCGGGCGGTGACCGATTCGGGCCGGACCGTCGGCGTACAGCCGCAGAAGGGCAAGCCGCACCTGACCGCGACGCTGCGGGCTGCCGCGCCGCGGCAACGCGCACGCGGCCGGTCCGGGCCCGGTTTGGTGCTGCGCAAGGGAGATCTGCGCTACGCGCGGCGAGAGGGCAACGAGGGCAACCTGGTCCTGTTCTGCGTGGACGCCTCCGGTTCGATGGGGGCGAAGGCGCGGATGCGTGAGGTCAAGGCCGCGGTGCTGTCGCTGCTGATGGACGCCTACCAGCGCCGGGACAAGGTCGGGATGGTCACGTTCCGGGCCGCCGAGGCGCTGCTGTCGCTGCCGCCGACGATCAGCGTCGAGGCGGCCGCGGCCCGGCTGCAAGCCCTGCCGACCGGCGGTCGTACCCCGCTCGCCGAAGGGCTTCTCGAAGCGGCAAGGGTTCTGCGGGTCGAGGAGCTGCGGGATCCGCGCCGCCGCCCGTTGCTCGTCGTGGTGACCGACGGGCGCGCGACGAGCGGACCGGACGCGGTGCGCCGGTCCCAGCAGGCAGCCGAGTTGCTGCAGGACGTGACGTCGGTGGTGATGGACTGCGAGACCGGCCGCATGCGGCTCGGGCTCGCCGCGGAACTGGCCCAACGCCTCGGCGGCGAGCACGTGCCGCTGGGTGAGGTCGCGGCGGATTCGCTGACCAGCGCCGTGAAGAGCCGGCTTCGGAGGGCGGCCTGAATGACAATGGCGAAGCCCCGTTCAGTCCGACCGACCGGGTGTGGGTGTCCCGCAAGGCACCGGAGGGCGGCCTGATGCCGCAGGGCAAACCGGAGACCGTCCCCGATGACGGGCTCACCACGCGCCAGCGCCGCAACCGGCCGATCTTCGCCGTCCACACGGGAGCGATGAAGGGCAAGTCCACCGCGGCGTTCGGGATGGCGCTGCGCGCGTGGAACCAGGGCTGGGCGGTCGGCGTGTTCCAGTTCGTCAAGTCCGCGAAATGGCGGGTCGGCGAGGAAAGCGCTTTCCGCGCGCTGGGCGAGGTGCACGAGCGGACCGGTGAGGGTGGCCCCGTCGAATGGCACAAGATGGGCGAGGGCTGGAGCTGGTCGCGCAAGGCCGGGACCGAAGAGGACCACGCCGCGAACGCGCGGGAGGGCTGGGCGGAGGTCAAGCGCCGGCTCGCCGCTGAACGGCACGAGTTCTACGTCCTCGACGAGTTCACCTACCCGCTGAAATGGGGCTGGATCGAGGTTTCCGACGTCGTCCAAGCGATCCGTGACCGCCCAGGGCGCCAGCACGTCGTCATCACCGGCCGCGACGCGCCGCCCGGGCTGATCGAGGCCGCCGATCTCGTCGTCGAGATGACGAAGGTCAAGCACCCCATGGACGAGGGGCAGAAAGGCCAGCGGGGGATCGAGTGGTAGCCCGGGTCGTCATCGCGGCACCGGGTTCGGGACACGGCAAGACGACGATCGCGACCGGGCTGATGGCCGCGCTCCGCGCCCGGGGGCTGGACGTTTCCGGGCACAAGGTCGGCCCCGACTTCATCGACCCGAGCTATCACGCGCTCGCCACCGGGCGCCCGCCGCGCAACCTGGATCCCTTCCTGCAGGGCGAAGATCTGCTCGTCCCGCTGCTGCTGCACGGTGCCGGTGAGCTCGCCGTGATCGAGGGTGTGATGGGCCTGTTCGACGGAGCACTCGGCACCGAGGGCTTCGCTTCGACGGCGCACGTCGCGCGGCTGCTCGACGCGCCCGTGGTGCTCGTGGTCGACGCCGGCGCGGCGAGCCGCAGTGTGGCCGCGACCGTTCTGGGCTTCGCGAACTACGATCCGCGGGTCGAACTGGCGGGGGTCATCCTCAACAAGCTGGGCTCACCGCGGCATGAGGACGAGATCCGCGCCGCGCTCGCGCCGACCGGGATCCCGGTGCTGGGTGCGTTGCGGCGCAATGACGACATCCACGCACCGAGCCGCCATCTCGGACTGGTTCCCGCCGCCGAGCGGGCCGCCGAATCCCAGCGGCTGCTGCCGAAGCTCGCGGCCTGGATCGCCGAAGGCGTGGACGTCGACGCGGTCGTCCGGGTCGTGCGGGGCGCTTCGCGATTGAGCGGAAAGCCTTGGGAGCCGCCGGTTTCGTGGGACGGCCCGCGCAAGATCATCGCCGCGGCGGCCGGGCCGGCGTTCACCTTCCGCTACACCGAGACTGCGGAACTCCTGGCCGCGCACGGGGTCCAGGTGGTGGACGTGGATCCTTTGCGGGACAAGGAACTTCCCGAGGGATGCGCCGGGTTGTACTTCGGGGGAGGGTTCCCGGAGGTGCATGTCGACGAGCTGTCGGCGAACCTCCCGCTGCGCGAGGAGATCGCCACCGCCGTCCACAAGGGAATGCCCGTGGTCGCCGAGTGCGCCGGGCTGCTGTACCTGTGCCGGGAACTGGACGGTCAGCCGATGGTGGGTGCGCTGGACGCCGTGGCGCGCATGAGGAAACGCGGCGCGCTCGGCTACCGCAACGCCGTCGCGCCCGCGACGCAGCTGCTCGCCGAGGCCGGGACGGCGGTCACCGGGCACGAGTTCCATCGCACGGAAGTCCTGCCGCGGCACGGGAAGGCGCCCGCCTGGGAGTGGGACGGCGGGGGCGAGGGGTTCGCCACGCCGACGCTGCACGCGTCCTACCTGCACGTCCACTGGGCCGGACATCCCGGGCTGGCACGAAGGTTCGCGGACGCGGTGCACGCGTATGGCTGACTACGACCTGCACCATCACGGCGATCGCGAGGTGGGCGAGGGCCTGATCGACCTCGCGGTCAACGTCCGGCTGCCCGAACCACCCGACTGGCTGCGCCGCGAACTCGCCGGCGCGCTCTCCGCTCTCGCCGCCTATCCGGACACGACAGCGGCCACCGAAGCCGTCGCCGCCCGTCACCGGCGCGACGCCGGGGAAGTGCTGGTGACCGCGGGCGCGGCGGAAGCGTTCACCCTGCTGGCAACGGCTTTCCGTGACCGCAACGCGGTCGTGGTGCATCCCCAGTTCACGGAACCCGAAGCCGCCCTGCGCGCGGCCGGAAACGAACCGCGGCGGGTGCTCCTGCCGCCCGGCTACCTACTCGATCCGGATCTGGTGCCCGGCGACGCCGAACTCGGGTTCGTCGGCAACCCGACGAACCCGACCTCCGTGCTGCATCGCGCGGCCACACTCGAGAAATTGTGCAGGCCCGGCCGGATCCTGGTCGTCGACGAAGCGTTCCTCGACGCGGTGCCCGGTGAACCGGAATCCCTTGCCGAGAAAGCGCTTCCCGGTCTCGTGGTACTCCGCAGCCTGACCAAGACCTGGGGGATCGCGGGTCTGCGCGCGGGCTACCTGCTGGCGGAACCGGAGATCGTGGCGCGGCTCAAGGAAGTACAGCCGCCATGGTCGGTGTCCACATTGGCCGCACGGGCCGTCGTCGCCTGCTGCCGCCCGGCCGCGCTCGACGAGGCCGACAAGCTCGCCGTGCAGGCGGAACGCGACCGCGAACGTCTCGTCGCGGGGCTCGAAGCGCTCGGCGTCGAGCTGCCGAGCACTCCGCGTGCGCCGTTCGTGCTCGTCAGGATCCCCGGCGCGCAAGCGATCCGGGACAGGTTGCGGGCGGCGGGTTATGCCGTTCGCCGGGGCGACACCTTCCCCGGACTGGACGGCGACCACCTCCGCGTCACCGTGCGCGACGAGGCTACGACGACGGGCTTTCTTCGCGCGCTCGCGCGCCTCCTTCCAGCATGAGGTCCACCATGACGAAGAACTCGTCCGACGCGAAAAGGTACATTTGAGATACCTTTAATCAGGAACTTACGATGAGCCGGTGACCGAAGAGCGCGAGTTGTCGACGCCCGTGCAGCCGGTGTCCGCGGCCAAGGCCGTCGCCGACCGGCTGATTGCCGCGATCGCCGTCGGGGACTACTCGGCCGGGGAACGGCTCCCGGCCGAACGTGACCTGGCGGACATGCTCGCGGTCAGCCGGGTGACCGTCCGCGCCGCGCTCGCCGACCTGCGCGAAGCGGGCTACGTCGAGATCCGCCGCGGCCGCACCGGCGGTTCGTTCGTCCGGCAGGACTGGGGCGAGCGCACGGCCACGGCGGTACGCAACCTGCTCGGCGCGGACTGGGCTCAGCTCGAGCAGTTGTTCGACCTGCGGCGGCTGATCGAGTCGCTCATCGCGCGCACGGCCGCCGAACGCCACACGCTCGAGGACGACGCGGCGATCATCGGGGCGCTGCAACGGTATGAGGAGGCCCGCGACGGTGTCGCCGCGCGATCGGCGGACGTCGAACTGCACCGGAACATCGCCGTCGCCGCGCACAATCCGCTGCTCGCGGACCTGAGCCGGCAGTTGCTGGCGCAGGTCAGCCTGGGCATCACCCACGAGCCGTTCACGCCGGCGCTGCGGGAGATGGCGCTGCCGCAACACCGCGCGCTCGTCAACGCCGTCACCGGCAGCGACCCGGACACGGCCGCGCGGATCGCCGGTGAGCACTTCCGGATCACCGAGCACGCGCTGCGGCACGCGGTCGGCAAGGCGTCAGACTAGGGCGAGCAGCGTCGCGGCGGTCGCGGCTTCCACGCACGCGCCCAGCACGTCGCCGGTGATCCCGCCGAGCCTGCGGACGCAGCGCCACAGCAGGAGGCCCGCGACGGCGTAACCGGCGGCGACCGCGGCCGGACCACGCCACCACGGCAGGCCGGGCGCGAACCCGGCGGCCGCACACGCGAGCAGGAAGACCAGCGCTGCCAGCGAAACCGGTACCGAGCCCGCGACGGTCGCGCCGAGCCCTTCCGGTCGCGCCGAGGGCACCCCGCGCACGCAGCACAACGACAGCACGCACCGGCCGGCGAGCACGCCGACGACCGCCGTGGTGACCCCACCCGCCGCAAGAGCTCCACATTGGACGATCAGCACGAGCACGAGCGCGGCGACCCCGGTCGGCCCGGAATCGCCACGGCGCATGATCTCCAGCGCGCGCTCGCGGTCGTACGAGGCGCCGAGCCCGTCCGCGGTGTCGGCGAGCCCGTCCAGATGCAGACCCCGGCTGCCGAGCGCGACCGCGCCCACGGCCACCGCGGCGACCGCGAGCGAAGGCAGGCCGAGCGTCTCGCCGCCATACATGACCAAGCCGGCGAGCGCCGCGAGCGGCACGGCGGCGACCGGGGCGAGCAGCATCGCGCCGCGTGCCACCCGGCGGTCGATCCTTCGTGGCGGCGGCACCGGCAACGCGGTGAGCGTCCCGGTCGCCATCCGCAGCGCGTCGACCAAGATCACCGGCGAGCGTCTTCGGTCAACCGCACGACATGTCCGGCCACGACAAGCTGGACGCTGTCCGCTTCGGCGGCGACACGGCTGTTCAGCGCGCCCAGCACGTCACGAAAGACCCGGCCGGAAAACGTCGCGGGCACGACACCCATGCCGACCTCGTTGCTGACCGCCACGATCGGTACATGCGCGCTCACCCAGGCGGCTAGGAAGTCCTCGAGCCGCTCATCGAGGCGCTGTTCCCAGCCCGCGGTCTGGTCCCACGCGCCGACCTCGCCCAGCACCCGGCTGACCCAGGTGCCGAGGCAGTCGATGAGCAGCGGTCGGGAAGCCTTGCGCAGGGTCGTCGCGAGGTCCGTGGTCTCCTCCGTGCGCCAGTTCGCCGGGCGCCGCGCCTGGTGCTGGGCGATCCGGGCCGCCCATTCGGGGTCGTCGTCGGCGGCCGGGTAGCCGGGCGCGACGTAGACCACCTCGGGGTGCGACGCCATCAGGTGCTCGGCGTGCCGGGATTTGCCTGAGCGCACCCCGCCGAGCACGAGCACCTTGCCCTCGGGGCCGGACAACCGGCGCAGTTGCCGGGCGGTGACCTCCAGTGCGGCGGCGAGCCGCTGGGTCAGCTTGGTCATACCCGGCATTCTCGTGCACGAGATACCGTCGCGTGCGTGGTGGATGCAAGATCGTTGACCAGGTTCGGTCTCGTCGCGGGATATGCCCTGGACACGGCGCTGGGCGACCCTCGGCGCGGGCATCCGGTGGCGCTGTTCGGCCGCGCCGCCGCAGCACTGGAACGCCGGGCTTGGGCGGATTCGCGGTCGCGCGGGCTCGCGTACGCGGGCGCTTGCGCGGGCGTGGCGACGGGGCTCGGCCTGGCCGCCCAAGTCGCGACCCGGCGGCGGCCGGTGGCCCGGTTCGTGACGACGGCACTTGCCACGTGGACGGTCCTCGGCGGGCGCGGGCTCGCACGCGAGGGGTTGGCGATGGCGGGGCTGCTTGATTCCGGCGACCTGCCCGCCGCGCGCGGGCGGCTGTCCCATCTGTGCGGCCGGGACGCGACCGGCCTGGACGCGACGGAACTCGCGCGTGCCGCCACCGAATCCATCGCCGAGAACACCTCGGACGCCGTGGTGGCGCCGCTGCTGTGGGGCGCGGTGGCCGGGTTGCCGGGGCTGCTGGGCTACCGCGCGCTGAACACTTTGGACGCGATGGTCGGTCACCGTTCGCCGCGCCACGAACGGTTCGGCTGGGCTTCGGCGCGTGCCGACGACCTGGCGAACCTGGTGCCCTCCCGGATCGGTGCGCTGGCGACCGTCCTGTGCGCGCCGCTCGTCCAGGGCGACCCGCGGCGTGCCTGGCGTGCGTGGCGGCGCGACGCTCCGCGCCACCCGAGCCCCAACGCCGGTCAGGTCGAGGCCGCCTTCGCGGGCGCACTCGGCGTCCGGCTCGGCGGGGTGAACAGCTACGCCGGCCGGACCGAGGATCGCGGCACGCTCGGCGACGGGCCCGCGCCCGGTCCGGCGGACCTGCGGCGCTCGGTGCGGTTGTCCCGCGCCGTGGGACTGGCCGCGCTCGCCGCGGCGGTGGCGCGATGAGCGGGCTGCTGATCGCCGGGACGACCTCGGACGCGGGCAAGAGCCTCGTCACGGCGGGTGTGTGCCGGTGGCTCGCGCGCCGCGGCCTTCGGGTCGCGCCGTTCAAGGCGCAGAACATGTCCAACAACTCGATGGTGTGCGCCGACGGATCGGAAATCGGGCGGGCGCAATGGCTTCAGGCGCGCGCCGCCGGGGTGGAGCCCGAGGCCGCGATGAATCCGGTGCTGCTGAAGCCCGGTAGTGACCACCGCAGTCACGTGATCGCGCTCGGGAAACCGTTCGGCACCCTCGAAGCGGGCGAGTACGCGACCGGCAGGCAAGGGCTGGCGCGGATCGCCTTCGACACGCTCGCCGAGTTGCGGACCCGGTTCGACGTGGTCGTCTGCGAGGGGGCGGGCAGTCCAGCGGAGATCAACCTGCGCGCGGGCGACTACGTGAACATGGGGCTGGCGCGGCGGTTCGGGCTGCCGGTGCTCGTCGTCGGCGACATCGACCGTGGCGGGGTGCTGGCCGCGATGTATGGCACGCAGGCGTTGCTGTCGCACGAGGACCAGGAGTTGCTGGCCGGGTGGATTGTCAACAAGTTTCGTGGCGATGTCGGCTTGCTGCGCCCCGGACTGGACCGCATCGCGGAACTGACCGGTCGCCCCGTGCTCGGTGTGCTGCCGTGGCTCGACGGTGTGTGGATCGACTCGGAGGACGCGCTCGCCGCCGCGGGGTGGGCGCGCGAAGAGCAGGGCGGCACGCTGAACGTCGCCGTGGTCCGGTTCCCGCGCGCGTCCAACGCGACCGATGTGGACGCGCTCGCCGCCGAACCCGGGGTCAGCGTGCGGTTGACCGCCGACCCGGATGCCGTGCGGGCGAGCGACATCGTGGTGCTTCCGGGCAGCCGGTCTACTGTGGACGATCTGGCCTGGCTGCGGAGCCGTGGCCTCGCGGAAGCGCTTTCCGACCGGGCCGCGGCAGGGCGTCCGGTACTCGGTATCTGCGGCGGATACCAGATGCTGGCGCGGGAAATCCATGACGAGGTCGAGTCCGGGGCCGGTACGGTGGCCGGGCTCGGGCTGTTACCGACGAAGGTTTCGTTCTCCACGGAGAAGGTGCTCGGCCGCCCGGCCGGTACCTGGCGGGGGCATCAGGTGCAGGCGTACGAGATCCATCACGGCAGCGCGCTCGCCGACGGCGAGGCGGAACCGTTCCTGGACGGCTGGCGCGCCGGCTCGGTGTGGGGCACGACCTGGCACGGCACCCTCGACAACGACGGGTTCCGCCGGGCATGGCTGACCGAAGCGGCGGCCCAGGCCGGGGTGACGTGGTCCCCGAGCCCGGGCGCGCCGGGTTTCGCGGCCTTGCGCGAGTCGATGCTCGACCGGCTGGCCGACGCCGTCGCGGAGCACCTCGACACCGAGTTGCTCCTGCGGCTCATCCGGTCGGGACCGCCCGCGGGGCCGCGGATCTTGTGAACGCGCGGTCCGCGAGCGTCGCGAAGACGAGCCCGAAGACCGTCCACAGTGTCAGGTGCGTACCGAGCGACGAGACGCGGAAGGTCCACAGCGTGTCCGCGGGGAAGTCGCCCGGCACCTCGTCCACGATGGGCAGCAGCCACGCGCACACCGCGACGACCACGAGGTACCCGAGGCAGGCCGAGATCCCGCCCACCCAGGCGCCTTTCCGGTCCGCGAGCCGTCTGCCGAGCACCGTGGCCGCGATGCCGGCCACAATGGACAGTGCGACGAACGCGAAGTACAGCCCGGTGCGATCCTGGATCGTGCCCTCCCGCCCGACCGCGGGCGGGTTCGCCGGGTACTTCAGGAACGGCACCAGCACGACGACGGTGAACGCGGCCGCGGTGGTCAGCAGTGCGGTGCTCCTCGGCCGGAGCGTGCCGACCCGCCCGTAGGCGAACGCAAAGGTCAGCGCGAGCAGGCCGCCGATCGCGATCCCGTAGACCGCGACGCCGGTGAACAACCCGAGCGTGCTCTGGATCGACCGGCTGACGAGTTCGGGCCCGTGCTCATGCGCCGTGGACTCCTCGAATCCGATCGCGACGGTCACCGGCGGTTCGCCGGCCAGGTACGCGAACACCGTCGCCAGCACACCGGCGACCAGGCCCGCGGTCATGCCGCGGACCAGCAGTGTCCTCATCATGTCAGTGACAGGGGAAGGCGAGCAGGTGCCGGCCGTCGTGCAGGAACTCGTGCAGGTAGGAGTTCGCGATCAGCGCCGTGGCGCCCTGCTCGGTGGAGACGAAATACAGCGCGACGAGGCCAAGGAGTCCGATGAGGACCGCCCACGGCAGGATCTGGCGAACGGGGATACGAACGGGAATCTGTGCTGGCATGGCGGGAGCGGTCATGCTTGGGCCTCCTTTGGGCTTGCGCGGCCTGTCCGGGGTGCGCGATGGTCCGGGTCTGACTTCCCGGCCGTCTCACCGGCCGGTCCACAGTGGCGCGTCCGTGCGGATTCTCACCGCTTCCGGTCGCCATCGCCTTGCCGTTTCAAAGTAAACCACGCGCGAATCTGGGTCAATGCGCGGAAATCGTCACATTCGGGGCGGTCGTCACGCCCTGATCACCTCGACGCCCGCCCGCTCGAAGGCGGCCACCTGCGCGGGATCCGCGTCGGTGTCGGTGATCAGTGTCTGGATGTCCGCCGGCCCGCAGATCCGGGCGAACGCGAATGCGCCGAGTTTCGAGCTGTCCGCGACCGCGACGACCTTCTGCGCGTGCCTGGTGAACAGGCGGTTGACGCTGGCCTCCGCTTCGTGGCCGGCGTAGAGGCCACGCACGGGGTCGACCGCACCGGCGCCGATGAACACCAGGTCCAGGCTGAGCTCGTTCAGTACCGGCGCCGCCAGCGGGCCGGTCAGTTCGAACGACCGGGTACGGGCGACGCCACCGGTGGTCACGACCTTGATGCTCGGCCGCAGCGTCAGTTCGTGCGCGATGTTCAGCGCGTTCGTGACCACCGTGAGCGTGGCGTCCCCCTCGTTGAACTCCGGCCGGGTGGCCAGCGCCCGGCTGACCTCGGTCGCGGTGGTGCCCCCGGCGATGCCGATGACCATTCCGCGGTGCGCCAGGCGCGCCGCCGCCAGCCCGATCCGGTGCTTCTGCGCGGCATGACCCGCCGTTTTCTGGCGTAACGGCAGATCATAGGCGACATTGCTCGCCGTGGCCCCGCCGCGCGTCCGGGTCAGCAATTGCCGGCCGGCCAGATGATCGAGGTCGCGCCGGATCGTCGCGGGAGAAACCCGGAGTTCTCTCGCGCTTTCTTCGACGTCTATTCTGGCGCGCTGCCCGACCATTTCCAGCAACGCGTTCAGGCGCTCGTGCCGGTCCACGTCTAACTACTACCCGTCTCTCCCGCAGAAAGGAAATCGGTGTCCGGTTGGCCGTTTACTCACAGACCGCGAAGGAAGGCAAGCGACGGCGCGAAGAAGTATTCTCCGCCCAGGAGCGTGACCGCCTGGGGTATCGGATCGACGGCCTGGAAATCGTTGTGCCCCCAATCGCGGGAATAGTTCGAACCGGGCCGCTCGCCCTGGCCGATGACCGGGTCCAGACCAGGCCGCGAACCGTCCGGGGTGACCGGGAAGCCGGCGTTGTTCGCCCACAACCGCTGCGTGAACTCGAACTGGTTGCCCAGACTGCTGTTGAAGGCCATGAACAGCAGCCCGACGCCGTTTTCCGGCCGGTACTCCGGCGGCACGTCGCCGTTCGGGTCGTCGGTGCGCTGCCCGTAGGTCTGCCCTCGCCGCGCCATCAGGTGCGCACGCTCGGCTTCCGGCGGCTCGGCGCCGCCCGATCCGCGCGGGTTCGTCTTGCGGATGTGCGCCTGGAAGGGGCATTTCTGCGCGAGCTTGTCGCTGTCGTAGCTGAAATCGTTCTCGACCGGGCTGTGCGCACCGGCTGCGCTCTGCACGACGAGCGGCGTCCCGTCCTCGAAACGGCCGATCAGCATGGCGCCGGCCCGTTCGGCGTCTTCGCCGGTCAGTGCCAGTTGCTCGGCCAGATGCTGTTCCGCCTGCTTGAACAGCCGCACATTCTGTTCGAGTTTCCGGAAAACGAGATAGCTGCCGAAATGCACGCCCGGATCGGGCGCGGCGGGATCGGGCACGAGGATCTGGCTCAACGAGGCCGAGGGATTCCATTCGTTGATACCGTCGGTGGTGTCACGCTCGGTTTCGATCTCCTCGGTGAGGAACAGCGGCTGGCTGCGCCCGTCCACGTAACCGAAGTGCTCGATCCCGTCGCCGTTGGCGTTGACGCGCCCGGTTCCGGTTTCCTCGCCCAGCACGGTGACCGACGGCGGAAGCAGGCCCAGCACCTCCGCCCGCGTCGCCTCCGCCGCCGCGGCATTTGCGTCACCGATCAGCACCACGGCGTCGATCGCCTGCTGGTACGGCTGCTCCCAGGACCCGACCGGCGGATCGGTCAGGTTCTCCACGGCGTTCTTCGCGCCGCCCTGGAACGACGGATCCCCCGGCACGGCGGTGATTCCCAGCTTCGCGTACCCCGCCGAACTCAACCCGGCACCGACGTACGGCCTGCCGCCGCCCTGGCCGGCTTTGAACGCCTCGACCTCCTCGAGGTGCTGTTTCGCGGACTTCATCAGCCCGGCGAGCGCCCTGAGGAAGGCCTTCGCCTCCCCGGCGTCACCGAAACCGAGGAACAGCACCGACAGGTGATCGCGCACGTGCGCCTTGACGATGTTGGGCTGCAATTCGTCCAGCATGGTCGCGGCGTCGCCGGTGGCGGACTTCCAGGACAGCGGGGTGGACAGGTCAACGGCCATGGGAACCCCCTCCTTGAGGAACGTGCCTGTCCCCCTAAGTGGCGGCGATGGTTCGCGCAGATGCGTCCGGGCGCCACGTTCACCCGGATGTCGCAGCGGCGGTTCACTGACCGGCCTGCAGGGTGGGCCGCCGGGCGTGTTCTGGCCGACGCATGCCACCGCGCTGGATCGGGTCGTGGCCTGGCTGCGGCGTGGACCAGCCGATGCGCCTCGAAGGGGAGACCGGCACGATCGCCGCGCTTCGGCGACTGCACCATCCTCGATCCGCTTGTCGATCGTGGACAACTCGTGTCAACAATCGACAACGGCGCCGCACAAGCCGGGGGTCGAGCCGACGCGTCGAACGTCCTATGTCCTGCGTGACGTGCCGGAACCGCCGGGCGGGGTCCGTGACCTCGCCACGGCACGGACCCGGGCGCCCGCCCGACGGTTGCTACGCGCTCACGTGATCGGCCGGTCCGTAGGCGCGATCGGCGCCGGCAGCACGTCCCGCTCCGGGACGAGGAACCGGTCCACGGCCGCGGCGGCGGAACGGCCTTCCGCGATCGCCCATACGATCAGGGACTGGCCGCGGCCCATGTCGCCCGCCACGAACACGTTGTCCAGACTGGTGCGGAACGCCTGATCACGGGCGACGTTGCCGCGAGCGTCCAGTTCGACGCCGAGGTCGGAGAGCAGACCCTCGCGCTGCGGGCCGACGAAACCCATCGCCAGCAGCACGAGCTGGGCCGGCAGCTCCTGGTCCGTCCCCTCGACCGGGACGAACCTGCCGCCCTCGTTGCGTACCTCGACCAGGCGCAGCGCCCGCAGGTTCCCGTCGGCGTCGGCGAGGAATTCCTGCGTGTTCACCGAGTACAGCCGCTCGCCGCCTTCCTCGTGAGCCGAGGAAACCCGGTAGATCATCGGGTACGTCGGCCACGGGTGAGCGTCCGAACGCGACTGCGGCGGCCGCGGCATGATCTCCAGCTGCGTCACCGAAGCCGCGCCCTGCCGGTGCGCGGTGCCGACGCAGTCCGCACCCGTGTCACCGCCGCCGATCACCACCACATGCTTGCCCTCGGCGGAGATCGGCGTCGACTCGAGCGTGCCCGCGGCGACCCGGTTCGCCGGCGGCAGGTACTCCATCGCCTGGTACACACCGGGCACCTCGCGGCCGGGGATCGGCAGGTCGCGCCACGCCGTCGCGCCGCCGGACAGCACCACCGCGTCGTAGGACGAACGCAGCTCCTCCGCGGTGACGTCGACGCCGACGTGCACGCCCGCGCGGAACTCCGTGCCCTCCGCGCGCATCTGGTCCAGACGGCGGTCGAGCCGCCACTTCTCCATCTTGAACGCCGGGATCCCGTAGCGCAGCAGCCCCCCGATCGCGTCCGCCCGCTCGAACACGACCACGTCGTGCCCCGCGCGCGTCAGCTGCTGCGCCGCCGCGAGCCCCGACGGGCCCGAGCCGACGACCGCCACCTTCTTGCCGGTGCGGGTTTTGGGCGGCTGCGGCGTGACCCAGCCTTCCTCCCACGCACGGTCCACAATGGAGATCTCCACGCGCTTGATGGTCACCGGATCGTCGTTGATACCGAGCACGCACGCGGTCTCGCACGGCGCCGGGCACAGGGTGCCGGTGAACTCCGGGAAGTTGTTCGTCGCGTGCAGCCGCTCGATGGCGTCCTGCCAGTCTTCCCGCCACACCAGGGTGTTCCACTCGGGAATCAGGTTCGCCAGCGGGCAACCCTGGTGGCAGAACGGGATCCCGCAGTCCATACAGCGCCCGGCCTGTTTTTCCAGTTTCGTCGAATGGAAGTCCTCGTAGACCTCACGCCAGTCCGTGATCCGGATGTCGACCGGCCGGCTCTTCGGGGTTTCCCGCCCAGTGGTGAGAAACCCTTTTGGGTCAGCCATGTGCGGCCTCCATAATAGCCTCGTTCACGTCGCGGCCGTCCCGTTCCGCCGCGGCCTGAGCCTGCAAAACCCGCTTGTAGTCCTTCGGCATGACCTTGCCGAACCGTTCTACCGCGACATCCCAGTCGGCCAGCAGATCGTGTGCCACCACCGAATCCGTTTCGGCGTAATGGCGTTCGACCGCGTCGCGCAGGAACTCGGTGTCCTCGTCGTCGAGCGGATCGAGGTCCACCATCTCGCGGTTGATCCGCAGCGCCGGCAGATCCAGCACATACGCGACCCCACCGGACATCCCGGCCGCGAAGTTCCGCCCGACCGGGCCGAGCACGACCACGCGCCCGCCGGTCATGTACTCGCAGCCATGGTCGCCGACGCCTTCCACCACGGCCAGCGCGCCCGAGTTGCGCACGCAGAACCGCTCGCCGACCTTGCCGCGCAGGAAGATCTCACCGCCGGTCGCGCCGTAGCAGATCACGTTCCCGGCGATGATGTGGTCCTCCGCCGCGAACTGCGACTCGTGCGGCGGCCGGATGACGATCCGCCCGCCGGACAGGCCCTTGGCCACGTAGTCGTTCGCGTCCCCGAACAGCCGCAACGTGATGCCCCGCGGTACGAACGCGCCGAACGACTGGCCAGCCGTGCCGGTGAAGGTCACGTCGATCGTGTCGTCGGGCAGGCCCTCGCCGCCCCAGCGCCGCGTCAGATCCGAACCGAGCATCGTGCCCACGGTCCGGTTCACGTTGCGCACCGGCAGCTCCAGCTTGACGTGATCGCCGGAGGACAGCGACCCCTCGGCCAGCTGGATGAGCGTGTTGTCGAGTGCCTTTTCGAGCCCGTGGTCCTGGGCGACCACCTGGTGCCGGGCGGTCCGCGGCGGCAGTTCGGGCACGTGGAAGATCGGCGTCAGGTCGAGACCGGCGCCCTTCCAGTGCTCGATCGCGCGCCGCTTGTCCAGCAGTTCGGCGTGGCCGACGGCCTCCTCGATGGACCGGAAACCCAGTCGCGCCAGGTACTCCCGCACCTCCTGTGCGATGAACTGGAAGAAATTGACTACGTATTCGGCGCGGCCGGAGAACTTCTCGCGCAGCTTCGGGTTCTGCGTCGCGACGCCGACCGGGCAGGTGTCGAGGTGGCAGACCCGCATCATGATGCAGCCCGAAACCACCAGCGGCGCGGTCGCGAAGCCGAACTCCTCGGCGCCCAGCAGGGCCGCGATCATCACGTCGCGGCCGGTTTTGAGCTGCCCGTCGGTCTGCACCACGATCCGGTCGCGCAACCTGTTGGCCAGCAACGTCTGCTGCGTTTCGGCCAGACCCAGCTCCCACGGCCCGCCCGCGTGCTTGATCGACGACAGCGGCGACGCGCCGGTACCGCCGTCGTGCCCGGAGATGAGCACGACGTCCGCGTGCGCCTTGGACACACCCGCGGCCACCGTGCCGACACCGACCTCCGACACCAGCTTCACGTGGATCCGGGCGGCCGGGTTGGCGTTCTTGAGGTCGTGGATCAGCTGCGCCAGGTCCTCGATCGAGTAGATGTCGTGGTGCGGCGGCGGGGAGATCAGCCCCACCCCCGGCGTGGAGTACCGCGTCTTCGCGATCCACGGGTACACCTTCGCGCCGGGCAACTGCCCGCCCTCACCGGGCTTCGCGCCCTGCGCCATCTTGATCTGGATGTCGTCTGCGTTCACGAGGTACTCGCTCGTCACGCCGAACCGTCCACTCGCGACCTGCTTGACCGCCGATCGCCGCTGCGGATCGTAGAGCCGCTCCGGATCCTCGCCGCCCTCACCGGTGTTGGACTTGCCGCCGAGCCGGTTCATCGCGATGGCCAGCGTCTGGTGCATCTCCTGCGAGATCGAACCGTAGGAGATCGCGCCCGTGGCGAACCGCTTGACGATCTCGGAGACCGGTTCGACCTCCTCGATGGGCACCGGCGGCCGCACGCCTTCGCGGAAGTCGAACAGGCCACGCAAGGTCATCAGCCGTTCGGCCTGGTCGTCGACCGCCTGCGTGTACTCCTTGAAGATCTCGTACTTCCCGGTCCGCGTCGAGTGCTGCAGCTTGAACACCGTATGGGGGTTGAACAGGTGCGGTTCGCCCTCGCGGCGCCACTGGTAGTCCGCGCCGGTCTCCAGCTCGCGATGCGAGGGCCGGATGTCGTCACGGGGGAACGCGCGCTCGTGCCGTTTCGAAACCTCGAGTGCGAGCGTGTCGAACCCGACCCCGCCCAGCCGCGAAGTGGTGCCCGCGAAGCAGGTGTCGATGACCTCCTCGCCGAGCCCGATCGCCTCGAAGATCTGGGCGCCGGTGTAGGAGGCCACAGTGGACACTCCCATCTTCGACATCGTCTTGCGCACGCCCTTGCCGAGTGCCTTGATGAGGTTCCGCGTGGCCTGGTGCGGGGTGACACCGGGGATCTTGCCCTGATGCGCGAGCTCTTCGACGGTCGCCATCGCGAGGTACGGGTTCACCGCGGCGACCCCGTACCCGATCAGCAGCGCGATGTGGTGCACTTCGCGCGCGTCGCCGGACTCCACGACGAGACCGACCTGCGTCCGCGTCTTCTGGCGGACCAGATGGTGGTGCACCGCACCGGTGAGCAGCAGCGACGGGATCGCCGCATGCTTCCCATCCACACCGCGGTCGGACAGCACGATCAGCCGCGCGCCGTCCTCGATCGCCTCGGACACCTCGGCGCAGATCTCGTTGAGCCGCGCCACGAGCGCCTTGCCGCCACCGTCGACCTCGTACCGGCCCAGCACGGTCACGGCCTGGAACTCGGGCAGATCGCCGTCGTCGTTGATGTGCACGAGCTTCGCCAGCTCGTCGTTGTCGAGCACCGGGAACGGCAGCACGATCTTGCGGCAGTGCTCCGGTCCGGCGTCCAGCAGGTTCGGCTCGGCGCCCAGTTGCGTGCCGAGCGAGGTCACCAGCTCCTCGCGGATCGCGTCCAGCGGCGGGTTCGTCACCTGCGCGAACAACTGGGTGAAGTAGTCGAAGATCGACCGCGGCCGGCTCGACAGCGGCGCGAGCGGCGAATCGTTGCCCATCGAGCCGATCGGTTCCGCGGAGGTGCGGGCCATCGGTTCGAGCAGCGTCTCCAGCTCTTCTTCGGTGTAGCCGAAGGACTGCTGCCGCCGCACGAGCGACGCGTGCGTCGGCACCTCGCGCTCACGCTCGGGCAGCTCTTCCAGCCGTACCAGGCCGTTGCCGACCCAATCGCCGTACGGGTGGTGCGCGGCCAGTTCGCCCTTGATCTCCTCGTCGTCGATGATCCGCCCCTTCGCGGTGTCGACGAGGAACATCCGGCCCGGCTCGAGCCTGCCCTTGCGCACGATGCTCGCCGGGTCCAGTTCCAGCACGCCGACCTCGCTGGCGAGCACGACGAGCCCGTCTTCGGTCACCCAGTACCGCGCCGGGCGCAGGCCGTTGCGGTCCAGCACCGCGCCGATCTGCGTGCCGTCGGTGAACGACACCAGCGCGGGGCCGTCCCACGGCTCCATCAGCGCGGAGTGGTACTCGTAGAACGCGCGGCGCGCGGGCTCCATCTCCTCGTGGTTTTCCCACGCCTCGGGGATCATCATCAGCACCGCGTGCGGCAGGCTGCGCCCGCCCAGGTGCAGCATCTCCAGGACCTCGTCGAACGTGGCGGAGTCACTCGCGCCGCGCGTGATGACCGGGTAGATCCGCTTGAGGTCACCGGGAATGAGGTCGGTCGCGAGCATCGACTCGCGCGCGTCCATCCAGTTCCGGTTGCCGCGCAACGTGTTGATCTCGCCGTTGTGCGCCACGAACCGGTAGGGGTGCGCGAGCGGCCACGACGGGAACGTGTTGGTGGAGAAGCGGGAGTGCACGAGCCCGATCGCGCTCACCACGCGTTCGTCGGTCAGGTCGGGGAAGAACCGCGCGACCTGCGGCTCGGTCAGCATTCCCTTGTAGACGATCGTCCGCGAGGACAGGCTGGGGAAGTACACGTCCTCGGACTCGAGCGCGTGCTCGGCCCGCTTACGTACGCAGAAGGCGATGCGCTCGAGTTCCAGCCCCGTCACGCCCTCTTCGCGCGGCGCCAGGAAGACCTGGCTGAAATGCGGCATCACGCTCTTCGCCGTCGGCCCCACATGCTCGGTGTCCACCGGCAGCTCACGCCAGCCGAGCGCCGACATGCCCTCTTCCGCGGCGATGCTTTCGATCGCGCTCATCGCGCGGCCGCGGCGCAGGGCGTCGGTCGGCAAGAACACCGTGCCCACCGCGTATCCGCCCGCGTCCGGCAGCGCGAAGTCCACGACCTCGCGGTAGAACGCGTCCGGGACCTGGATCAGGATGCCCGCCCCGTCACCGGTATCGGGCTCCGCTCCTCTGGCGCCACGGTGTTCGAGGTTGCGCAGTGCGACGAGAGCCTGCCGCACGATCTCGTGATCTCGACGGCCGGCGAGATCGGCGACGAAGGCGACGCCGCAGGCGTCGTGCTCGTACTGCGCGTCGTAAAGGCCTTCCGGCCTGGTCGAACTGTGGCGGGTCACGGCTGGCCGCCTCCTTGGGCGTCGGCGGCACGAGTTCACCCGATTGGGCAGGTCTAGGCAGACCTGGTTAACGGCGTGGTCCCGGGCCGCGATGGTCAGTCGAGAGGGGATTACGGGCGGAGAGAGCGGGCGGCAGAGGTCTGCGCAGCGTTCACCGCCCGGCCACACATCAGCGAGTGGCCGCATGGTCGTCATCGGTCGTGCACGTCGTCGGGCGTCGGTTTTGGGCGCGGAAAGCCGGGTGTGGTCGACCCGTTTCCACGGCGCGTTGTTACCCCCGGGTTCGCCGGGTCTTATGACAGTAGTGTGAATTGGCTGTTATCGACATACGTCGATGTCGCCACGTGGGAAATGCCACGCAAGCGTTGACGATCGCCCCGGTTTCCTTTCGCCCCTGAAGTACCCCGCGTGACCAGCGCAAACGCCCCGTAACCGGGGGTGGGAGAGGGCCTTGATCCACCCGGGTGGCCGAGTGATCCAGTAACCGTAGTGTTACTCAAGCCACCGTCCGTTCCCGCTCGCGCTCACCCCGTGGCCGTGTCCGGGTTGTGGATAATGACGGAGTGGACGGACTCGGCATGCGCTTTCTCGGCCACTCGACAGTCCGTCTGGAGACAGCGGGCCGGGTGGTGCTCACCGACCCGGTGCTGACACCGAAGGTGGGCGGTCTCAAGCGCGTCGTGCCGCCGTTGCCGCCCGAATCCTGGGCAGGCACCGAGTTGGTGCTCATTTCGCATCTGCACGGTGACCATCTGCACCTGCCCTCGCTCCGCATGCTCGGCCCGGACGTGCGGATCGTGGTGCCGCGCGGGGCCGGGGACTGGTTGCGGCGCCGGGGTTTCCGGCGGGTGGACGAGCTGGGCGCCGGGGAACGGCTCGAAGACGGTGAACTGACGGTCACCGCGGTGCACGCGGATCACGCCGCGCATCGCTGGGGGCCACGGTTCACGCACGGTCCGCACGCGCCTGCGGTCGGGCATGTCGTCGAGTCCGGTGCGCGCCGCGTCTACGTCGCCGGGGACACGGATCTGCACCAGGGCATGGGGGAACTGCCGCCGATCGACGTCGCGCTCCTGCCCGTTTGGGGCTGGGGGCCGAGTCTCGGGCCCGGGCATCTCGATCCCGAGCGCGCGGCCGAAGCGACCGGCCTGATCAAACCCGGCGTGACCGTCCCGGTGCACTGGGGCACGCTCGCGGTGCCGGGTCTGGCCCGGACATCGAAGATGCGCCGCCTGCTCGCCGAGCCGCCCCGGCGGTTCGCGGACGCGGCGGCGGCGCATACCGAGGTGCTCGTCACCCGGCCCGGCGCGCGCGTCGAACTGGCCGAGGTGACCGGGTGACGCTCGCGCTCGACTGGTCGAACATGTCGTCGATCGGATATCCCACCCTCTTTTTCGGTGTCCTGATCGGATCGATCGTGCCGATCGTGCCCACCGGGGCGCTCGTCGGCGCCGCGGCCGCGGTCGCGATGACGACCCCGCACCTGTCGCTGCCGCTGGTGCTCATGTTCGCCACGGCCGGCGCGGGAGCGGGGGATGTCACCACGTTCGCGGTCGCGCGGCTGGGCAGCGACGCGGCGGTCCGGTGGCTCGCCCGCGGGCAGCGGCCCGAACGGCTGATCAGCGCCCGGGAACGGTTCGACCGGCGGGGCTGGCAGCTGGTCGTGATCGGCAGGCTCGTCCCGGCCGGCCGGATCCCGGTGCTGCTCGCGGCGGGCACGGTGGCCTACCCGTGGCGGCGGTTGCTGCCGGCGACGCTCGCGGCTTGTGTTTTGTGGGCGGTCGCGTACGCGCTGCTCGGGGTGATGAGCGGAGGCATCTTCGACTCGCCGCTGATCGCCACCGTGCTGGCCGCGGTGCTGGTGCTGGTGGTGACGGCCGTGGTGAACCTGGTCGCGAAGTGGCGCCGGAACCGGTCGAAGGTGGAGTCATGACGGAAGCGGAACGGGGGCGCCTGCTGCGGCGTGGACGCACCGCCGCCCGCATGGCACTCGTGCTGCTGACCGTCGCGCTCGCCCTGCACGGCCTGGATCTCCTGCTCGCCGGGTTCGACATGCCGCAGTGGTGGCAGCCGATCGTGTGCGCCCTGCTGCTGTCCCTGCTGACCAGTGTCGTATGGCCGCTGGTGCTGCGGGTCGCGCTGCCGATCGCGTTGTTCACGCTCGGTATCGGCAGTTTCCTGTTGCTGGGCGCCGGCGCGTTCGCCGCGCTCGCCGCGGTGCCCGGGGTCGAGGTGGCCAGCCCGCGCACGGGGATCCTTGTCGTGCTCGGGATTTCCGTGGTGAACGCGATCGTCAGCAGCGTGCTCGCGATCGACGAGGACGAGATCTTCTTCCGCCGCGCGATCCGCCGCAGCCGGCGCGGCCCCGGCCACCTCGCCGATCAGCCACCGGGGGTGATCTTCCTGCAGGTCGACGGGCTGGGCTACGACGTGGTGCGTCGCGCCGTGCGTGACGGGGACATGCCGACGCTCGCGCGGTGGCTCGCGGCCGGCAGCCACAAGCTGTCGATGTGGCGGACCGACTGGAGCTCGCAGACCGGCTCGAGCGTGAGCGGCATCCTGCACGGCTCGAACCACGACATCCTCGGTTTCCGCTGGTACGAAAAGGACCGCGACCACGTGATGGCCTGCGCGCACCCGCGGGACGCGGCGGAGATCGAGCGCCGGCACTCCGACGGGCGGGGTCTGCTCGCGGTCGACGGCGCGAGCCACGGCAACCTGTTCACCGGGGACGCGCCGCATTTCAGCCTCACCATGAGCGCGGTTTCGGTGCTGCTGCCCAAGGGGTTACGGCGCCGGCGGGACGACCGGGTCGGCGCCGGCTACTACACGTACTTCGCGAACCCGGTGAACGCCGTGCACACCCTCGGGGCGGCACTGATGGACGTGGGGCGCGAACTGTCGGCAGCGGCGAAGCAGCGCCGGGCCGGCGTGCGGCCCAGGGTCAAGCGAGGCGGTATCTACCCGTTCGCGCGGCCGGGCACCACGGTGATCGCGCGGGACGTCGTCGTTTCGGCCGTGCTGGAGGACATGCTCGCCGGGCGTTCGGTGGTGTACGCGGACTTCCTCGGCTACGACGAGGTCGCGCACCATTCCGGGATCGAGCGGTTCGATTCACTGGCGGTACTCCGCGCGATCGACCAGCAGATCGGGCGGCTGTACCGGGCGGCGAAGCTCGCGCCCCGGCAGTACCACCTCGTGGTGCTGTCCGATCACGGGCAGACACAGGGCTGGGCGTTCGCCGACCGGTTCGGCGAGCCGGTCGAGGACCTCATCGGGCGACTGTGTGGCGGTCCGGTGGAGGAGGTTTCCGGCGGCGGGCCGATCGCGCAACGGCTGCGGGACCGGGCGACGCGCGCGGGGCGGATCGAGCACCGGCTGCGGGCGGACGGGCGGACCGAGGTGAACCGGGTGGCGCCGGGCGTCGTCGTCACGGTGTCCGGGCATGTCGCGATGGTCTCGTTCACCGACCACGAAGGCCGCGTCGAGCTGGAGACGATCGAGCGGGAGTACCCGGAGTTGCTGCCCACGCTGGTCGATCACCCCGGGGTCGGGTTCATGCTGGTGCGCAGCAAGGAGTTCGGCCCCGTGGTGCTGGGGCGCGACGGGTTGCACAGGCTGGACAGCGGGTTCGTCGTGGGCGACGACCCGCTGCCGCCGCTGGGGCCGCACGCCGCCGAGCTGATGAAGCGGGTGGACTCGTACCCACACTGCGCGGACGTCATGATCAACAGCCGGTACGATCCGGAGACCGACGAGGCGTCCCCGTTCGAGCCGCATGTCGGTTCGCACGGCGGTTTCGGCGGCCCGCAGGAGCGGGCGTTCCTGATCTACCCGCAGGAGTTCGAACCCCCGGGCGCCCTCGTCGGCGCCGAATCCCTGCACCGCCTCTTCCGCCTCTGGCTCACCAAACTAGGCCACCCCACCCCCCACTGAGATCTACCTTCGAGACGCCGAACCCTCTCGAGCGGGGTGGGGGTGCGGTGCGGGTCAGGGGGTGAAGATCGCGGTGACGGTGCCCAGGGGGCCCATGTCGGCGAAGGCCGTGTCGCCTGCCTGGACCGGGTAGGCCCGGGTCATCGAACCGGGCAGGATGACGTGCCCGGGCTCGAGGTCGACGCCCAGCGGGCCGACCGTGTTCGCCAGCCACACGAGCGAGTTGACGGGCGAGCCGAGGACCGCGGCGCCCGCACCCGTCGCCACGAGATCACCGCCGATCTGCAGCGTGCAGCCCACCAGCCGAAGGTCCACATCGGACAGAGCCGTCGGCTTGCTCCCCAGTACGACCCCGCCCGAGGACGCGTTGTCAGCGATGGTGTCGACGATCGAGATCTTCCAGTCCGTGATCCGTGACGCCACGATCTCCAGCGCCGGTACCACGAAATCCACGGCGCGGATCGCGTCCGCGACCGTGACGCCGGGCCCGCGCAAGCGCTCGCCCAGCACGAAACCGATCTCCGGCTCGACCCGTGGCTGCAGGAACGACGCCGTGCTGATCGGCTGGTGCTCGAGGTGGAACATCCCCGCCAGCAGGTGACCGTAGTCGGGCTGGTCGACGCCCATCTGCTGCTGCATGGCCTTCGACGCGAGCCCGACCTTGTGCCCCTTGATCACGTCGCCGCGTTCGACCCACGTCCGGACCTGTTCCTGCTGGATCCGGTAGGCGTCGGCGACCGTCGCCTCGGGGAACGACTCGATCACCGGAGCGGTGGGCTCGCCCTTGTCGTACGCGAGCAGCAACCGCGCGGCGGCGTCTCGCACCGCTGAGGTTTCCATGACCCCAGCTAAACCCAGCGCGGTCGCGCGGGCAAGACCGCCGTGCCGGTGGGCGGGACACGCGAGGTGTTTCAATGGACGGGTGCGCGACACCCTTCGTGAGCTCCTGACCGGGCAAGACGCGGCATTCGACGCGGGCAGCCTAGCGCTGTACACCACCGACGCGTCGAACTACCGCCACGCACCGCTGGGCGTGGTCCTGCCGCGGACGGCCGAAGACGTCATCGCGGGCGTCGCCGCGTGCCGGGCGGCCGGTGCGCCGGTGATCGCCCGCGGCGGCGGCACCAGCATCGCGGGCAACGCCGCCGGTCCCGGCCTGATCCTGGACACCTCCCGCTACTTCAGCGGTGTGCACGAGATGGCAGGCCGTCGCGCCCGCGTCGCCCCCGGGACCGTGCTCGACGACCTGCAGGCCGTCGCCGCACCGTCCGGTCTGCGGTTCGGCCCGGATCCGTCCACCCACAGCCGCTGCACGATCGGCGGCATGATCGGCAACAACGCATGCGGTTCGCATTCCGTCGCGTGGGGACGCACGGCCGACAACGTGGAGAGCATGGAAGTGCTGCTCTACGACGGCACCCGGATGGACGTCGGCGCGACCTCCCGTTCCGAAGTGGACCGTCGAGCCGCCTTGCCTGGCACCGAAGGCCGAGTATTCCGCGAGCTTCGCGACCTCGTGGACGGCAATCTCGGCCTGCTGCGTAAGGAACTGCCGGCCTGGGGCCGCCGGGTCTCCGGTTACGGGCTCGAACATCTGTTGCCGGAGAACGGGTTCAACGTGGCCCGCGCACTGGTCGGCAGCGAAGGTACCTGTGTCACGGTCCTCGACGCGACCGTCAGCCTGGTCGACCTGCCGAAATCCCGGGTGCTGGCCGTGTTCGGCTTCGGCAGCGACATCGACGCCGCCGACGCCGTTCCCGCCATCCTGGTCAGGAACCCGCTCACCGTCGAAGGAATCGACATCGGGCTGCCCGGCGCGCGCGATTCCGGCCTGCCCGAAGGCAATGCCTGGCTCATGGTGGAGCTGTCCGGTGAAGACGCGCGGCAGCGCGCCGAGGAACTGGCGCGCGAACTGCGCCGCCCGCACGGGGTGCTGACCGATCCCGCGGCACAGCGCCGGTTGTGGCGTATCCGTGAGGAAGGCGCGGGCCTCGCGACCCGGATGACCGACGGCTCGGAAGCGTGGCCGGGCTGGGAGGACGCGGCGGTACCGCCCGAGCGGCTCGGCGCGTACCTGCGCGAGCTCAAGCGGCTACTCGCCCAGCACGGTCGGAAAACCGTGGTGTACGGCCATTTCGGTGAAGGTTGCCTCCACATGCGCATCGACTTCGACCTGCTGACCACGGCCGGCATCGCGAACTTCCGGTCGTTCATGGAAGACGCCGCCGATCTGGTCGCCGCCCATGGCGGGTCGTTGTCGGGAGAGCACGGAGACGGGCAGGCCCGTTCCGAACTGCTGCCGCGGATGTACAGCGCCGAGATGATGACGCTGTTCGAGCGGTTCAAGGGGATCTTCGATCCGGACGGCCGGATGAACCCGGGCGTACTCGTCCGGCCGCGGCGATTTGACGCGGACCTGCGCCTCCGGGCGCCGAATGTCCCCGTGACGCTGGGATATCCGCGCGACCACGGCAGCTTTGGCGAGGCGATTCGGAGGTGCGTCGGCGTCGGGAAATGCCGGAACACCAGCGGCGGCGGCGTGATGTGCCCGAGCTACCGGGCCACTCGCGAGGAGAGGCACTCCACGCGCGGCCGCGCGCACCTGCTCGCCGAGATGGTCAATGGCGAGCTGATCACGGACGGCTTTCGCTCGGAAGAGGTGCGCGACGCGCTCGACCTGTGCCTGTCCTGCAAGGGATGCCTCTCGGACTGCCCGGTCGATGTCGATATGGCGACTTACAAGGCCGAGTTTCAGCACCAGCACTACAAGGGCCGGATCCGCCCGCTGTCGCATTACTCGATGGGCTGGCTGCCGCTGTGGCTTCGCGTCTCCGCGCTGGCGCCGAAACTCGCCAATGCCGCGCTGCGCAGGCCGCGGATCGCCGCGCTCGCCAAGCGTCTCGGCGGGATAGCGCCGGAACGTCAGCTGCCCACTTTCGCCGAAAGGCCGTACACGCGGTCGCGAAAGCCGCGTGAGGGCGGCAAACCGGTCGTGCTGTGGCCGGACTCGTTCAACAACTACCTCACTCCACAGGTCCTGCACGCGGCGACCGAGGTTCTCGAAGCCGCCGGGTACCAGGTCGTGGTGCCGGAGAAGAACGTCTGTTGTGGACTGACCTGGGTCTCCACCGGTCAGCTGGGCATGGCGAAACGCGTGCTGGGGCGGACTCTCGCGGTGCTCGAACCGTATCTCGACGCCGGGTACGAGGTCGTCGGACTCGAACCCAGCTGCACGGCCCTGTTCCGCGGTGATCTCGGGCACCTGATGCCCGGCGACAAAACGGCCGTGCTGCTCGCCGAGCGCACGCGCACGTTCGCCGAGCTTCTCGAGCAAGCCGAACTTCCGTTGCGGGAACTGGACATCGACGCCATCACCCAGGTGCACTGCCACCAGCACGCCGAGCTCGGCTTTTCCGCCGACGAGAAACTCATGGCCAGGGCGGGTATCCGGAACTCCACATTGGACTCCGGTTGCTGCGGTCTCGCCGGCAACTTCGGTTTCGAGCGCGGGCACTACGAGGTGTCGAAGGCGGTGGCCGAGGACCGGATGCTGCCCGCGATCCGCGAAGCTGCGCCGGAAACCGTCGTCATCTCCGACGGCTTCAGTTGCCGCACGCAGATCGCGCAGGAGTCGCGACGTTCGCCCGTCCACCTGGCGGAGCTGGTCCGGGACGCGCTCAGGCACGGTTAGCTGAGGACGTCAAGGTCGGTGACGTGAACCGGTGCTGCGGCCCGCGCACGATGCCCGTTGCCTGGTAAGGAAAAGGGCCGGCCTCCCGAGCGGGAAGCCGGCCCTTTTCTTCCGGGGAACTTACGGCATCAGCAGGAATGCCATCCCGTTGGGCGAACCGAGACCGGTGACGTTGTCGTAGCCACCCGTGGTGTGGATCGTCAGGTTCGGGTAGTCGAACGTCCGCTCCGAGACGATCACCCCGTCCGAACTGTCCACCGAGTTGGCGTAGTCCACCCGGGTCACCCCGCCGTCGACGTGCCCGACGTCGGTGATCGCCGGCGTCCGGGCCGCGACCGTGTACTCCAGCGGGTTGAGGAACCCGTGGGAGTAGTGGGTGAGGCTGTCCGACACCGCCACGATCCCGGCCAGGACAGGCGACGCGAGGCTCGTGCCGCCGATGCGGTACTGGTCGTAGTACACGCCGTCCGGGAAGGTCTGCGTCTGGCCGATCAGGAAACCGGTGTTGGGATCACCGATCGCCGAGATGTCGGGTACGACGCGGCCCTTGTGCTTACCGTGCTGGTTCTGTGTGGACAGCGCGTCCGGCACGACACCCTGCTGGTAGAAGGGCTGGCCGAACAGCACGCTGGTGCCGCCACCCGAACCGTAGACGTAGCTCCCCGGCGGGCCGGGCACCCAGGCGCCGTTGGTGAGGGTGCTCTTGCCGGTCTCCCAACCGGTTTCGAACAGCTTCTGGCCGTTCTGGCCGATGGCGAGGCTGGTCCCGCCGACCGCGGTGACCCACGGGTCGGAGGCGGGGAAGTCGGCAGACGGGGTGCCCAGCCGGGCGGCCTCGTCGCCGCTGTCACCGGAGGAGAACAGGACGCTGATGCCCTCGGCCGCGGCCTGGATGGCGATCTGGTTCCAGACCCGCACCTCGGAAGCGGGGATGTCCTCGCCCGCGTCGCCGTAGGAGTTGCTGATGACGTCGGCGGTGTGGCCGGCGACGATCCAGTTCAGCGCCTGGTCCAGTGACGCGTCCTGGCAGTCGGAACCGCCCACGTAGAGGATGTGCGCGCCGGGCGCCATCGCGTGCACGGCCTCGACGTCCAGTGTCTGCTCGCCGTACCAGCCGGCGGCGTCACACTGGTTCGGCGGCTCCTGCGCCGGGTTGGTCGGGAAGATCTTCTCCGAGAACTGCGACTTCGCCAGCGGGTGCGCCGGGTCGTTGCGCTTGGCGTACTCGGCCGCGTCCGCGTACAGCGTCGGCGAAGCGAAGGCGTCCACGATGGCGACGGTCGTGCCGCTGCCGTCCGCGTGCGCCTTGTCGATCCCGTAGGCCGACCGCAGTTGGGCGGGCGTGTACCCGCACGGGGCATACGGCAGGTTCTTGCCGCCGTAGGCCGGGTCGGTGGTGTCCACCTTCTGGCCGTAGTAGCTGCCGCACGGCGGGGCGTTGCGGAAACCGGCCGACGGTGGGACATCGCCAGGGCTGCCGGTGGTGTGGTCGGGCTTGAGCAACTGGTCGGCCTGGTCCACCCCGACCACGCCGAGCACGTCGCTCGCGAGCGACGTCGGCACCGAAAGCTCCCGGTCGGCCGCGCGCAGGACCTGGCCTTCGACCTTGTACTTGCCCAGGTCGACCGCGAAGGCCTTTTCAACCTGGTCGGCGGTACCGGTGGCCTCGACGTACGCCTTGTTCGACGGCACGGCCCCGATCGAGAAGCCGCTACCGGAGAGCCAGTCGTGCACCGAGTTCACAGTCGCGTCGCTCGCGCCGAACCGGTCGCGGACCTGTTCCGGGCTGAGGTACTGGCGGTAGGTCTTGCTCGACGGGTCGCTGACCGCCCGCGCGGTGGCTTCCGCGCCGGCCTGGTCGCGCATCGACAGGTACACGCGGAAGTCCAGCTTCGAGGACGACGTGGTGTCGGCGACCTTGGACTGCGGCGTGGCCCATTGTGGGTGGGACAGCGGGATCACCGCACGCCCCTGCGCGGCGGCCGTCGCCGGGATCGCGGCGGCCGCGCCACCCGCGAGGGCGAGTGAAACGGCCAGGGTGAGAGCTCTTCGCACTACGGACTTCCCCTCTTCCGTGAAAGGCGGAACTGCGCAGAGATTAGATGCGAAAACCGGCCAGGGGAAGGAAAAATTGCACAACAGGGAAAAAGTCTGTTTCCCACACATCGTCGGGAACCGGTCATTTCACCCGAAAGGGTAAAAACCCTCTTCGGTCACGATCGCGGTGATCAGTTCGGCTGGTGTGACATCGAAGGCGGGGTTGAACACGGCCGCGTTCGCCGGGGCCACCCGGTGCCCGGCGAACTCCGTGACCTCGCCGGCCGGGCGCTCCTCGATGACGATACCGCCACCGTCGGGGATCTCTGGGTCCACTGTGGACATCGGGGCGACGACGACGAAGGGCACCCGGTGCCTGGCCGCGGCGAGTGCCAGGGGATACGTGCCGACCTTGTTGGCCACGTCGCCGTTCGCGGCGATCCGGTCGGCCCCCACGACCACGCAGTCGACCAGGTCCCGCGCGATGGCCGAGGCCGCGGCGGAGTCGGGGAGGAGCCGGTAGGGCACGCCCGCCTCGGCCAGTTCCCAGGCGGTCAGCCGGGCGCCCTGCAGCAGCGGGCGGGTCTCGTCGGCGAACACGTGATCCAGGTGCCCGGCCGCCCGCAGGTGCCACACCACGCCGAGCGCGGTCCCCCAGCCGACGGTCGCCAGTCGCCCCGCGTTGCAGTGCGTGAGCAGGCGCAGCGGGCGGCGTCCGCAGCGGTCGAGAACGAATTCGGCCGCCCGTTCGGATGCCTTCCGATTCACCCGTTCGTCCTCGTCCAGAAGAGCCATTGCCCCGGCGAGCACCAATTCGTGGCCGTCCGGGAGAAAGGCGAGCGCGCGGCGGACACCCCAGCTCAGGTTCACCGCCGTCGGCCGCGCGTCCGCGATCCTTTTCGCGTCGGCGCGGACCGCGTTCTCGTCGCCGTCGTGGATGAGCGCGGACAACGCCACCCCGAGCGCGCCCGCGGCGCCGAGTGCGGGCGCCCCGCGGACGGCGAGGGTGCGGATCGCGTCGATCAGTTCGTCGATTGTCGACAAGCGCAGTGTGCGGTAGACACCGGGCAGCGCGCGCTGGTCGATGATCTCGATCGCGTCGCCCGCCCAGTTAATCGTTCGGCGCATGGCCCGCCTCCTGGCACAGTCCCGTTCGTGACCATTGAACGCCGCAACCCACCCGGATTGCACGCGACTCCGGGCTACCACCATGTCACGACGGTCGAGGCGCGACGGATGGTGTTCCTCGCCGGCCAGAGTCCGCTCGACCCGGGCGGGTCGATCGCCCCGGGTTTGCTGGACCAGGCTGACCAGATTGTCAACAATACTTTTCTCGCGTTGACAGCCGCCGGGGCGACGCCCGAGGACGTCGTCCGCACGGTGATCTACGTGGTGAGCAATGACCGCGCGGACCTGTCGGCGGTGTGGGACAGGCTGACGGCGTCGAAACTGGGCCCCGCGTTCAGCACGGCGAGCACCCTGCTCGGGGTGGCCTGCCTGGGATTTCCAGGGCAACTGGTCGAACTGGACGTGACCGCGGCACTGGCGGACGATCCGGACGGCCGCTAGCCGCGCACCGACTCCGCGAACGCGCCGGGTGCCAGGCTGGCGCGAGCACGACCGGGTCGATCCGCCCGCGGTGCTGGCCCAGCGCCTGCTGCCGGTCCTGCCCACCGCGACCATGGCCGTCCTCGGCGGGCCCGGGCACCTGTCGCCGCTGGAGGTACCCGGCCGGATCGCCGCCAGGCTGGACCGGTTCGTGGCCGGACTCGACGAGCGCGAGCCTTTAGTCTGAGGCATGGCACAAGACGCCTCGCTGACGTACACGTCCTACCTCGCGCTCGACGAGATCCTCGGCGCGCAACGGCCGCGCTCGGAAGAACACGACGAGATGCTGTTCATCGTCATCCACCAGGTTTACGAGCTGTGGTTCAAGCAATTGCTGCACGAACTGGCGTACCTGCAAGAACGGCTCGAAGCCGGTGACACGGCGCGCGCGATCCGCACGCTGCGGCGCATCCTGACCGTACTGAAGGTCGTGGTCGCGCAGATCGACGTGCTGGAGACGATGACGCCCAGCCAGTTCACCAGCTTCCGGGCACGGCTCGACGAGTCCAGCGGGTTCCAGTCGGCCCAGTTCCGGGAGCTGGAGGCGGTGCTGGGCCGGCGCGACGAGCGGGCGGTCGAGCACTACCCGGAGGGCAGCGCGGGCCGGCGGCGGATCGCGGAAGCGATGTCCCGCCCGTCGCTGTGGGAGTCGTTCCTCGCGTACCTGAAGACTCAGGGCTACGAGGACGACCTCCCGCGGGTCTACGCCGACGACGGCGGCCAGGCGGTGGTCGCGGAACACCTCGTCGACCTCGACGAAGGCATGCAGGAGTGGCGCTACCGGCACGTGAAGATGGTCGAGCGCACGATCGGAGACAAGGCGGGCACCGGCGGCTCGTCCGGCGCCGCGTACCTCCGCGGCACCCTGTTCCACCCCGTGTTCCCCGAGCTGTGGGCCATCCGGCGTGATCTCTAGTCGCCGGCGGGCCGGACCGCTAGGTTGCTGGTAGGGCGGGGAAGGACCTTCCCGCCCGACCACAACCGAACCGGCGCCACGAGCGGCCGGCCGTTGATGAGGAGTCACCACCGTGACCGACGGGATATTCGGCCGCGAGAGCGGCCACGAACAGGTCGTGTTCTGCCAGGACCGGGCGAGCGGCCTGAAGGCGATCATCGCGATCTACTCCACCGCACTGGGCCCCGCGCTCGGCGGCACCCGGTTCTACCCCTACGAGACAGAGGAAGCCGCGCTCGCCGACGTGCTGGCCCTGTCGAAGGGGATGGCCTACAAGAACGCTCTCGCCGGGCTCGATCTCGGCGGCGGGAAGGCCGTCATCATCGGTGATCCGGCGACGGCCAAGACCGAGGCGCTGCTGCGGGCGTACGGGCGCTTCGTGCAATCGCTAGGCGGGCGGTACATCACGGCGTGCGATGTGGGGACGTACGTCCACGACATGGATGTCGTCGCGCGGGAAACCCGGTTCGTGACCGGCCGCTCGGCGGACGACGGTGGTGCCGGTGACTCGTCGGTGCTGACGGCTTTCGGTGTGTACCAGGGGATGCGCGCGTGCGCTTCGCACCGGTGGGGTTCGGCCGAGCTGGCCGGGCGGCGGGTCGGCGTCGCCGGGGTCGGCAAGGTCGGGCACATCCTCGTCGAGCATCTACTCGAGGCCGGGGCGCGCGTGATGATCAGCGACGTGTCCCCGGCGGCGATCGAACGGGTGCGGGCGGCGCATCCGGAGGTCGAGGTCGCCCAGGACGCGGACGCGCTGGCGGCCTCCCCGCTGGACGTCTTCGCCCCGTGCGCGCTCGGCGGCGCGCTGAACGCCCGGACGGTACCGGCGCTGCGCGCGGAGATCGTCTGCGGCGCGGCGAACAACCAGCTGGCGACCCCGGACATCGAAAAGCAGCTGGAGGAGCGCGGGATCCTGTACGCCCCGGACTATCTGGTGAACGCCGGTGGCGTCTTCCAGGTCAGCGACGAGCTGCACGGTTTCGACTTCGCCCGCGCCAAGCGCAAGGCCGCGTCGATCTTCGACACGACGCTGGCGGTGTTCGCGCTCGCGGCGGCGGAAGGCGTGCCGCCGGCCACGGCCGCCGACCGGCTGGCCGAACGGCGGATGTCCGAAGTGGGCCGGTTGCGGACGATCCTGACGCCCTGACGAAAGCCCGACTCTGGTGTAGCGAGAGCCGACTCGCGGGAGAAACTGGCAGGCTGCCAGTAACGCCGGAGGGGCCCGCTAGGGTAACGCCATGGCGAACTCTGCTGCGGTACCCGGCCGGCCCCGCTCCCGGGACGCGGCGGGCCTTCCTGCCGTCACCCCGGACGGGATCGTGGCCGCGGCGCTGGAGCTGACCGCCTGCCATGGGCTCGACAACTGGACCCTGCGCCAGCTCGCGGCCGCGGTGCAGGCCTATCCCGCCGTGGTCTATCACCACGTCGGCGACCGCGAGGCCGTGGTCAGCGCCGTCGTCAACCGGGTCATCGGCATGTTCCCGCTCCCCCCGGAGGATCTGCACTGGCGCGAGTGGTTCCGCCGCCTCGCCATCGAACTGCGCACGGTCCTGACCCGCTATCCAGGCGTCGCGCGGCGGATCTCCGTGCACGGCGTGACGGTCTGGGCCGCCGCTCCCTCGATCGACCGCGGCGTGCGCCTGCTGCAGGCGGCGGGCTTCGGTGACGAGAGCCCCGACATCTACCAGTTCCTGTCGAACGTCATCTGCAACTTCATCTCCGTCGAGGACGAACAGACCCGGCTCACCGAGGTGCGGGCACGCAATCTGACTGCATGGGGCAGCCACCGGGACGACACGACGATGCCCGGGCTCGCCGCGCTGAGCGCGTCCGTTCATGCCGTCGCGTCGGACCCCGTGCGCCGCGACAGCTACTTCGCGGACGTCTTCGACTACTCGGTCGATCGGTGTCTCGACGGCGCCGAGGCGAGGCTCGAGGTCATCCGCCGCACATGATCTTCGGCTGCGGGTTGTAGTGCACCGTGCGCTTGTCCGAGCGCACGACCCGCCCCGAGAGGTCACGCAGCACGCGCGTGTCGGACGTGGTGAAGCCCGGCGCCCCGTTCGACGGGTGACAGTTCTCCGGCGGGCCCGGTTTCGGTGTGGGGTCGACGAAGTCGGTCCGCTCGCCCGGCACGGACTCGACGTTGTACCGCTTCGTGCCCCACAGCTTCACCGTGATCGACGACGGTGTCCAGATCGTCTGGATCGCCACCCCGGTGTCCGCATCGTTGGTGAACTTGAGGTCGATGACGCTGGACCCGTCCGGGTTCTGGAACACCGTCGCTTCGCGTGCCGCCGGGTACCGGCTGATGTAGTAGCTGTGCTCGCGGTGCCCGGCGTCCTTCATCCCGGCGAAGTACGACGCGTTGTACAGCGTCGTCGCGAACTGCGAGATCCCGCCGCCGACTTCGCGCGCCGGCGCGCCGTTCTCGATCACCCCGGCCTCGACGTACCCCTGCGGCTTGCCCCGCGGACCGGTGAAGCCGTTGAGGCTGAACGTTTCTCCCGGCTTCACGATCGCCCCGTCGACCTCCGCCGCCACCGTGCGGATGTTGACGCCCGAGTCGCTCGCGAACCCGGTGGTGGTGAATTCACCGATCACTTCGGAGATCCCCAGCCGGTTCGCCTGATCCGTGGTCACCTTCGCGGGCGCGTCCACGTACTTCGCCACCAGTTCACGCTGACCGGTGCGCTTGAGCAGGTCCGGCAGCGGCTCGAGGGTCGGGTTCCAGTCCACGCCGCGGCCGTCGACCGACGGGTCGACCGCGGGCCGCCCGCCGGAGAAGACGATCTGCGCGTCCTTGCCCTGCTTTTCCGTGGACTTCAGCTGCGGCCCCGCCGACTCGACGATCTTCGTGTTGTCCACCTTCATCGCCAGCGCGCCGTTTTCGCCCGCCTCGAAGCGCAGGGCCGCCGCGATCGCCTCCGGGGGCACGGTCGCGTTCGCGCCGTCGCCGCGGATGACCACCGGACCGGACACCGCCGGCTGCGCCAGTTGTGTGAGCGCGGTCTGGACCGCCTCGGCCGACACGCGCACCGGGGTCTCGCGAACCGGCAGCGTCACCGGCTGCCCGGACGCCCAGCCCGCCAGCACCGCGTTCGCCGCGTCCTGGACCTGGAGCTGCTGACCCTGTTTCGGTGTCACGGGGACGGGCGTCGCGCCCTCGAACCGGATCGTGCCCTCAGCCGGCTCGCGGTCGATCCGGGAGCGCAGGTTCTCCAGCGTGTTGATCAGCTGTGCCCGGTCCGCCTGCGTCACCACGCCGACTTCCCGGCTGGTGAAGAACGAGGCCAGCCGGGTGAACGGATTGACCGGTTGCGCGCCCGCCTGGTCCAGCGTCGATGCCCAGTTGAGGCTGAGCCCGGCCCGGACGGGATCGACCGCCGCGTTGAGGTCACCGGCGCGCACGGGCACCGGTTTGACCAGCCGTGGCTCGATCTCCGACCGCAGGCGCTCTTCGGCGTCCGCGCGGCTGAGCCCGCCGACCTCGACGCCCGCGACGGTCACGCCTCGCGGGACGTCGCCCTGGCTCACCAGCAGGTCCACCGCGTACAGCGCGACGAGCACGCCCAGCACGGCGCCGGCGACGAATCCGGCGCGCCGCAGCATCCGGCGAGGCCTTCCTGGCGGCTGTGCCGCGGGGATGACCTCGGTAGGCGGCTCGATGAAGGTGGTCTGCTCGGTCGGCCACACGGGTTCCTGCGGCAAGGGTCGGTCACCTTTCACTGAGAAAGGGCGAAATCCGGACAACAGGGAGAAAGGTTACGGGCGGCCGGTGGCGCGACGGACGGGGGGTGTGTACAGCTGAGGCATGCGGCTCGTGATCCTCGCCGACACCCACGTACCCAAGCGGGCGCGCGCCCTCCCGGCGCGGGTCTGGCAGGCGGTCGGCGAGGCCGACGTCGTGGTGCACGCGGGTGACTGGGTCGAGGCGGGCCTGCTCGACGAGCTGGAGGAGCGCGGCAAACGGCTGATCGCCGTGTACGGCAACAACGACGGGGAGGACCTGCGTGCGCGGCTACCCGCCGTCGCCCGCGCCGAACTGGACGGGCTGCGCCTCGCGGTCGTGCACGAGACGGGCGCGGCGAAAGGCCGGGAACAGCGGTGCGCGGCCGCCTTCCCGGACACCGACGTGCTCGTGTTCGGGCACAGCCACATCCCGTGGGACACCGTGGCGGGCAACGGGATGCGCCTGCTCAACCCCGGTTCACCGACCGATCGCCGCCGCCAGCCGCGATGCACCTACCTGACGGCGCGGATCGCGAAGGGCCGCCTGACCGACGTGGAACTCCACGGCGTGTGACGGATGCCGCGGTGGTTCAGGAACGCACCGTGCCGCCGGTGACGACGCGGAACACCAATCCCGCCTCCACCAGCCGCGCCAGCAACGCGTCCCCCAACGCGGCGGCCGTCGTCACCTGCCCCGAGGTATCCGGAAGCTCGTCGAACGCCAGGCACAGCGCCGATTCCGCGAGCATCTTCGCCGTTTCGTCGTAGCCGGGGTCACCGCCCGCGACCTCCGTGACGACCCGCTTCCCGCCGCCCTCACCGGTGAACCGCACCGTGAACCACGACCGGGCGCGCTGGTCTTCGCTGGGCCCCGTCCCCGGCTTCCGCAGGTTCGACAACGCCTTGCGCACGGGCGGGATCTGCGCGAGCGCCACCAGCGCGCCCAGGCCCATGGCGGCGCCCACGACCGTCGGGAGGCTGCCGAACGAGGCGTAGTGCCGGTAGTGGAAGTCCGGTCCGTAGGACGCCAGCAGCCGTCCCGACAGCCCGACGATCTGCGGGTCGATCGTGGTCAGTGGCACCAGCCAGCGCCCGGTCTCCGGGTCGCGATGGGGGACGCCGATCTCGGTGCGCACCTTCCGCGCGGGCCTCGGCTCGGCCCGGGCGCGTTCGCGGGCGGCCCGCGCCATCGGCAGCAGCCGGGAGAACGCCGTCAGCGCGCTCGAATAGGTGCCGCCGGAGAACGTCGCGCCGGTCCGCAGACGGCCGGAGATCCGTAGTGGCACGCCGGACGGCAGTTGCTTGACCGTGTAGTAGACGCCCAGGTCATGGGGGACCGAGTCGAAGCCGCACGCGTGCACGATCCGTGCCCCGGTCCGCTCGGCCGTCTCGTGGTGACGCAGGTACGTCCGGTCGAAGAACTCCGGTTCGCCGGTGAGGTCCACGTAGTCCGTGCCCACCTCGGCGCACGCCGCGACCAGCGGCGCGCCGTAAAGCAGATACGGGCCGACCGTGGTGATCACGACCTTCGTGGCTTCCGCGATCTCCCGCAGTGAAGCCGGATCGGTCACATCGGCGTGCAGGAGCGGCACCGAGGCCCCGAGGCGATCGCGTACCGCTTCGAGTTTCGCGCGGTTGCGTCCGGCAAGCGCCCAGCGCCCGCCTTCGGGCAGATGGCGTGCGAGGTAGCGGGCGGTCAGTTCGCCGGTGAACCCGGTCGCGCCGAACAGGACCAGGTCGAAGCCGTGTTGCTCTCCCATAATGACCTCACCATACCGGGAGTATGTGCGATGCTGCTGGGCATGACTGATCGTTTCTTCGAGGACTACGTCCAGGATTCGACGCAGGAGTTCGGCAGCGTCAAGGTGACCGAGGCGGAGATCATCGAGTTCGCCACGAAGTACGACCCGCAGCCGTTCCACGTCGACCCGGCCACCGCGGCCGACGGCCCGTTCGGCGGCCTGATCGCGAGCGGCTGGCACACCGGGAGCCTGATGATGAAGCTGCTCGCGGAGAACTACCTGTCCCCGGTGTCCAGCCTCGGCAGCCCCGGTATCGACGAGCTGCGCTGGGCCAAACCGGTGCGTCCCGGTGACGAGCTGCGCATCCGGGTCAGGGTGCTCGAGGCACGTCCCTCGAAGTCGAAGCCGGACCGTGGGTTGCTGCGGAGCCTGATCGAAGTCCTCAACCAGAACGACGAGGTCGTCTTCTCCGCCGTCGCCCTGAACTTCGTGCTCCGCAGATGATCACGCGAGTGCCGGTCGGCCATCCGGATGCGGTGGCGGTGCTGCGCGAGTACTTCGACGACATCGTGAGCCGGTACCACGGCAGGCCGGCCACGGCGGAGGAGATCGACAAGGCCCAGGCCGACGAGCCGAGTGAGCACATCGCCCCGTTCTTCGTTGCCCGCGAAGGGGATCAGGTGGTCGGCTGTGTCGGGGTGCACCTCGCCGAACCCGCCGCCGAGTTGACGCGCATGTTCGTCAAGGCGAGTGCGCGCGGGCGTGGCTGGGCCTCGCGCCTCCTGCGGGCGGCCGAGGACGCCGCCCGCGAGGCCGGTGCGCGCGCCATGCGCCTGGACACCAGAAGGGATCTCGTGGAGGCGCGGGCCCTGTACGCGCGGCGCGGGTACCGAGAGGTCGAGCCCTACGGGGAGCGGCGCTACGCCGACCACTACTTCGAGAAAGCGCTTTAACGGGCACCGAACCGCGCGAGGAGCAGAGCGAGCCGCTCGTCGCTCGCCTCGCGGGGGAGCCGGCCGCCCCGGGTGAGCGTGACCAGGCCGTGCAGGGCGGCCCAGAACGTCTCCGCGAGCACGCCCACGTCGTCGGCGGTGGTCTGCGGCTGGACCACCTCGGCGAGTTCGTTGAACCCCGCGTGCAGCGCGAGCGGGGCGTGCGGGGTGGCGAACGGCAGCTCGACGGACTGGCTGAACATCGCGTCGTAGAGGGCCGGGTGCCGGTCGGCGAAAGCGAGGTAGGCCCTGGCGACAGCCTCGAGGGCCGCACCGGCGTCCGCGGCCTCCGCCCTGGCGGCGTGCATTTGCCCGGCCAGTTCGGCGAAGCCCTCGACGGCGACCGCGGCCACGATCGCGCCCTTGCCCTTGAAATGGCTGTAGAGCACCGGCTGGCTGTACTCGACCTGCTCGGCAAGCCGCCGGGTCGTCACCGCATCCCAGCCTTCGGCTTCGGCCAGTTCACGAGCGGCCGTGACGATCAGCTTCTCCCGTTCCGCACGCTCGCGCTCCCGGCGCGCCTGAATTGACATGCTCTCGATCCTAGCAGTGCTAGACATCGTGCCGCTGTTCGGATAGCTTCGTTACCGTTCCTAGCAACGCTAGATCGAAGTCGAGATGCTCACCCCCATCGCCTACGGGCTCGCCATCCTGCTGAACCTGATGATCCTGTTCATCGGGGCCCGCTTCCTGCTCGTGCCTCGCCCCGCGGCGGCCGGCTACGGCGTGCCGGCGAAAACCGACGGCGACCCGGCCTACCTGACGATCAAAGGCTTGCGCGACGGCAGCTACGGTCTGGTCGGCCTAGCCCTGCTGGCCTTCGCCGGCGCACAAGCCGAGGCCTGGTTCATGCTGATCGTGGCGCTCGTCCCGCTGGGCGACACCGTCGTCGTGCTCCGTCACGGTGGCACCAAAGCGGTCGCGTTCGGCATCCACTTCGCCACGGCCGTCGCCGTCCTCGTCAGCGCTGCCCTCCTGTTCGCCCTCTGAGCCGGCCAGGTGTAGCAGCGCGTGAAGCGGGGTAGTCCGGGCGCGACAGCACGTCGCGAGGGAGGCTCATCATGGCGGACACGTCACGGCTGCCCACCCCGGTCGCCGAAACCTGGGAATGGCAACGCAACGGGAATTGCCGCAACCTCGACAGCTCGGTCTTCTTCCACCCCGACGGCGAACGCGGGTTCGCGCGCGCGGACCGGGTGGCCAGGGCCAAGCGAGTCTGCATGTCCTGCCCCGTGATCGTCGAGTGCCGTCATCACGCGCTGACCGCCGAGGAGCCGTTCGGGGTCTGGGGAGGACTCGACGAGACCGAGCGCCGGGCCGCGATCGTGCGCCGCAAGCATCTGCTCCAGGACGGCAAGAAGTGCGTTTCGGCTACACCCTGATGACCGAGCAGGCCGGGCCGAAGGATCTCGTCCGGTTCGCGAAGGCCGCCGAGAAATGCGGTTTCGGCTTCGAGGTCTGTAGCGACCACTATTCGCCGTGGCTCGACGAGCAGGGGCACGCGCCGTACGCGTGGAGCGTGCTGGGCGCCGCCTCGCAGGTCACGGAGCGGGCGGAGCTGCTCAGTTTCGTGACCTGCCCGACCATGCGGTACCACCCGGCGATCGTCGCGCAGAAGGCGGCGACGATGTCCCTGCTCTCCGACGACCGGTTCATCCTGGGCCTGGGGGCCGGGGAGAACCTCAACGAGCATGTCGTCGGCCGCGGCTGGCCTCCGGCGAACGTGCGGCATGAAATGCTCAGCGAGGCCGTGGAGATCATCGGCGAACTGTTCGACGGTGGCTACGTCAACTTCGCCGGGCAGCACTACCGGGTCGACTCGGCGAGGCTGTGGGACCTGCCCCGGCGGCGGACGCCGATGGCGGTCGCGGTCTCCGGACGGCAGTCGGTGGAGCGGTTCGCGCCCGCCGCCGACGCCATGATCACCACCGAACCCGACCCGGGCTGATCCGTGCCTGGGACGCGGAACGGGAGCAGGTCGGTGAGGACACCACGCGCAAGTTCGCGCAGCTGCCCGTTTCGTTCGATCCCGATCGCCGGGCCGCCGAAACGCCGGGCGCACGAACAGTTCCGCTGGTTCGGTGGGGGCTGGAAGGTCAACGCCGAGTTGCCCGGCACGCCGGCGTTCGCCGATGCGACCAAGTTCGTCACGCGAGCCGACGTGGCGCAGGCGATCCCGTGCGGACCGGACCCCGGTGCGATCGTCGAAGCGGCAAAGCCGTTCGCCGATGCCGGGTTCACCGACGTCGCCCTGGTGCAGATCGGCGGCGAGCAGCAGGACGGCTTCTTCGAGTTCGCCTCGTCGGATCTGCTGCCCGCGCTCGAAAAGGTTACGGCTGAACGAGATCGCCCTCGCGTGTGATCATCGCGCGCAGTTTGGTGAGCGCCCGGTGCTGGGTGACCCGCACATTGCCGGGGGAGATGCCGAGCGCCTCGGCGGTCTCGCCCGCGGACAGTCCGACGACCAGCCGCAGGGTCAGGATCTCCTGCTGCAGCGACGGCAGCGTCGCGACCAGCTTGTTCAGCCGCTCGCCGAGATCCAGGTCGAGGGCGTTCTTTTCCGGCTCGTTGTCCGCCAGCGGTCGCTCGGGCAGTTCGGCGACCGGATCCGAGCGGTCTCGCGAGACCAGCCGGTACGCGTCGGCGACCTTGTTCGAGGCGATGGCGTGGACGAGGTACAGAAACGAGCCGCCACGGTCCTGGTAGTTCGGCAACGCGTGCAGGACCGCCAGGCAGACCTCTTGCGCGACGTCGTCGGCGGAGAGGTAGGACAGGTCACGGCCGCCGAGCCGGGCCCGGCAGTACCGCACGGCGACCGGCGTGATCATGCCGATCAGTTTCGCGACGGCGCCGGGTTCCCCGGTGGCCGCTTCCTTGACGACCGGGTCGAGCTCTTCCTTGGTCAGCCGTTGCGCGGAACCGCGCGGAAACGACTGCGGAGTGGTGAATCCAGGCACCGGCTCTTGGGCAGGCATGGTGGCACCCGGTGGGACTTCGGTTCTCATGGTCGACTCCCCAACGACAACGACGACCCTCGACCGGTCGCTGCCGGGGTCCCACGTCTGTCACCCTCAGTGAGCGGACACTCCCATTTGGTCCCTGCCGACCCGCCCCTGAGACGACTGAGCGTAATCGTAAGCGGTGCGTGTTCGGCAGTCCATATTTCAACAAGAGAACTGGGATAGATCCCCCATTTGCCGCAGCGGGCCGCGTGCGGACGATCGCCAACCGGTCACTCCGCGCAGTTCCGAGCGAGTTTTGTGCACAAGTGACACCTCTGCGTGAACTGTCAGGGTGCCAACTAGTGTTTCGTGATCTTGTTGTCTTTGC